>CAYSWX010000006.1:0-149277 GCA_964434965.1 uncultured Methanosarcinales archaeon | reverse complement strand
TAGGCGGTATGAATATGGGCATATTTGGCGGTGTGCCTCTTGAATTACTGGGGCAATTCGTTGTGATAATAACGATTATTCTGACACTTGCAAATATACTTGCAATTGTTGCCGTAAAAGGGGGGCCAATGTATTTAGGATTCTATTATGGTACATTTATGTTTACACTTTCAGGCATACTGATGATTATAGTTCCTCCATTGGTGAAAATGGCCTTTTCATTTGATGGAGTACTTGATAGTCTCGCAGGAGGCGCATGAATATGGAATTTATAACCATACTCAAAACAAATTTTACGATCTTCATAGGTATTTTTGTAACTCTGGCTGTAATGGGAACAACAACTCTATATGACAGATATAAAAGTAAAGGCGGAGCATCATTCGACCGTGAAGAGTTTAAACATTTATTGGACCTTAAACAGAAAATCACAGCCATTGGATCTGAGGGCTTGAGACAGTTTTCTGAATACAGCAAAAAACTTGGCAGCTTGTTCCGGAAAGATTCCGGCCCAGGCCAGAATAAATCCAGTTTGAGGAGCAAAAAATTTAGTTTAAACCGGAGTAATTCTCGCAAAATTAACCTTGAAAAAGTGGAAACAATACTTCTGAAAGCAAAAGATACTCTTCAGAAGCTCTTTGTTAATTTCCGCAATAAGATTTCATCGATGTCATTCGCTTCAATTCGCAAGAATAATCATGATGATGAAAATTTTATTTCCGTATCTGATAACAAAAACACAAATTCGAAACTCGGTGTAACTGATAAAGTAAACAACCTTGAGAAAGTAGTTGAATCTAAAAAAAGCGAGTTAGATTTTGATGATGACCTTTTAACTAATATGCCTACTTCAGGCACTTTAACAGGCACCAGTACTGAGCTTAAAACTGCAGAACCGTCGGCTCTTGAGATGTCTTCAGATTTGGATAGGTCTTATGATAATGATTTAAAAATAGATGAAAATGAATTTGCGATTAAAGTTGATGGACTGGATAATAAACCTGATGAAAATAACTTCTCATTTAACGAGAATTCTCCAGAGATAAAGTTTGATGAAGAAAGTGACAAAAGTGACAATTTATTAGCTTCGTTAAAGAAGGATATCGTAGTTAAGACCGAGAAAAAAATCAATTTCATGGATAATATGCAGGGGAATGATCTGGATTTGAAAGTTATGAAATCCGACCTCGAAGCTGTTCTTAAGGACCTGAATAAATACAAGCATTTTACAAATCATAACTGATCAATGGTTTACGATGGGACTGATTCTAAATTTTCAGTAACCTAATTAATATCTGAATTTAAAGATCAAAACAAATTGTACGATAACAAATAAAGTTGGTGATGAAAAGTGGTAGATGCAAAATATGTAGGACTTATATTTTTAGCAGTGTTTTCAGGATCAATGCTTGTATACACGTGGCTGTCATTGTATAACAGATTTGATCCCAGCGTAGTGTTTTATGCAGCGCTTCTAATCTTCTCTTTCTCTTTGATGCTGGTAAGAGGTAAAAAAACAGAAACAAATTAAAAATATGTTATGATAATTTCAAAATACCTGGAAAATCAAACAACATAATGTAAATTCCAGTGGAAACTTGCTGGAAATGTAGGTTAATTGAAATTCTCTTTCTTTATATTTTTCATAAATTCTTACTCTCAACCTCAAGAGTGCTGGAAGAAGGAAAGAATATCTTTTCCCGCGCTGCATGTGAGTGGGAGGCATGTCAACCAGATAAATGCTATTCCTAGCCTCGAATCCCATTTTTTAAATTCAAACAGATAGCTGACGGAAAAAGCAGAAGGCTAATGAGAAAGAAACAAAATTGGCAAAGAGAAAAAGTGACGGGAAAAAGCCCGACACGCCAATTAAGAGCTTGTTATGGAAGTTTCACATTAGATTTATTTGTGTTCATGGAGATGGAAAAGCCCTTCCCTTGCTTTGCTAAGGAGCTCATTTGCTTCCTCAACTTTACTGGCAGCCTCAAGGATATCTTCGGATGCTTCGAGAAAACCATCTTTTTTGGCTTTCTGAGCCCATTCTCTGAAACTCTTTATGTGGCTTTCGTTATGCTCGATCCAGTGCTCAATTAAATGGGAAAGGTTATCGTGACTAAGTTCTTCAGTTATAGCTATTCCCTCCTGCTTAAGAATATAGAATTCATAGTATAAATTTTAGCTGGATTTAAGATGAATTTTCATACTGTTAATACAGAAAAGGAAAAGGGAAAATATAAATGAAGAGAAAAAAAGAAAGGCAGCCATAAAGACTGCCAGTTCAAACTGTCCTTGGATCAGTTATTTCGCCTTTAAGGGCTGAAGCTGCTGCGGTTGCAGGCGATGCGAGATAAATAAAACCGTCTTTTCCCATCCTGCCTTTGAAATTCCTGTTTGCGGTTGAAACGCAGACTTCCCCTTCTCCGAGTACGCCCTGATGAGCTCCAAGGCAGGGACCACATCCAGGGGTTGCAAGGGTCACACCTGCTTTCAGCAGGGTTTGCATTGTTCCATTCTCGATTGCTGCAAGCAGGGTTGTGCGGGATGCAGGGATTACAATTGTCCTGACTGCAACCTTTTTTCCTTTCAGGACTGATGCTGCTACTTCGAGGTCTTCGAGCCTTCCGTTGGTGCATGTCCCTATAAAGACCTGGTCTACGTGAGTGCCTTCAACCTCTCCTACAGGCTTCACGTTATCAACCTGGTGAGGGCAGGCGACCTGAGGTTCTATGTCTCCAGCATCGTAGGTGAACTCTTTCAGATAAGCTGCGTCAGGGTCTGCATATACGGGTTCGTAAGGGGCAGCTGCCCTGTTTATCAGGAAATCAAAGGTCTTTTCGTCGGGAGGGACAATCCCGCTTTTTGCACCCATCTCGATTGCCATGTTGCAGAGCGTCATCCTGCCGGCAACCGAAAGTTCGCTGATGGCCTGCCCATAAAACTCAACTGCTTTATAAGTTGCACCGGCAATCCCTGTTTTTCCTATAAGGTAAAGGGTAAGGTCTTTTGCGTAGACGTCTTTCTCAAGGCTGCCTTCAACCGTCATCCTGAGGCTTTCGGGCACCTTAAACCAGAGCTTTCCCGTAGCAAAGATCTCAGCCATGTCTGTTGCCCCAACTCCTGTTGCAAAAGCCCCAAAAGCCCCGTATGTGCAGGAATGCGAGTCAGCCCCCACGACCAGTTTTCCGGGAAGTGCGAAACCGTTTTCCGGAAGCACCTGGTGGCAGATCCCTTCCCCTACCTCATAGAAGTTGGGTATACCCTGTTCCTGTATCCATTCCCTGATTTCTTTTTGCAGGGTAGCTGAAGTCTCGGTGTTCGCAGGAGCGATATGGTCAAAAGGAATCACAATCTTTGAAGGGTCCCAGACCTTTTCCACCTCCATTTCCTTAAAAGCGTTTACTGTAAGCACTGATGTACCGTCGTGCGCCATTGCATAGTCTACATCTGCCAGCACAAAATCGTTAGCTTTTGCCTCTTTTCCGGTTGTCCGGGAAAAGATTTTTTCGCTTATTGTTCCCAAAAGTAAGCCTCCTTTCCGAGAATAAAGTTGATACTTAATTAAACGTACACTGAAGAATTAAGGTTTCAGAACTCACTATAAATGGGATATATATACTTAATGGACTCTGGAGTTAAAGGTTGATATTAGAAGAAGAGATTTGAAATATATTTTTCTTGAAAAGGAGAAAACAGTCAACCTGGATAAAATTATGACAGCCGAGCTTGACAATACCACAGTCAGATATTAAGAAACAGTGTCAAAAATCCCGATTAAACAGAGCTAAACTCCCAGAGGGGAATAAAAACCCTGGTATTCATCCTCATTTTTTTATTAATTTCTTTCCCCGAACCCCTGAGTATAAGGATTTAAAGCCTTAGACATAACGAGGCAGCCTCAATAGATCAATAATTGTAAACACTCAAGGACTCTATTCTGGAAGTCTTTACGGAGTAATGGGAAAAAATAAACTACGATTAAATTAATTTTTGTTAATTATATCATATAACATTACTAATAAACAATATATAGTGACACATAATTACAAAAATGTATTAATTTATAACATAATTTTATAGTAACATATGAACATTTAAATAGTAGGTCATCATTGATATATACACTAACAAAAAAGTCAGGTCACCTTCAGAAAGCTTTAACAGGCATCGATTTTTCTGCAAAGAAGGAAGATGTTGTTAAGCGAGAAGGATAATAAAACCATGTACAACATTCTGCGAAATATAAAAAATCTCCAGAAAAGGAGTATACAAACACTGCAGATGTCGCCAGAGAACTTAGAGGAAACTGAACAAAAGTAAAGGGGAAATATCATGGAAACTGAGAGTAAAAGCAGATTTATTGCAGAACTTCCTATAGAAACTCAGGAGATATTAAACAATATAGCATATCCTGTAAAAAGGAATGAAATTATTGGACAAGCAAGGAAGAGTGGAGCAATCCCAGACATACTGCGGGAACTTGGCATGCTTCCGGAAAAGGAATACAATAGCGCGGAGGATGTCGCCGAGGAACTTCATACTGTTTACATGGGAATCCCCGCATAAAAAGCGCAAATTACTTTTTTTATTTTTTTTGAAACAGGCAGCCAATTCAACCACTTCCGTTGCTTTTTTTTAAAATGTACCTGAGATTGAAAACAGATATTTTTAACGTCAAGTAGGTCAAGAAGAAGTTATCAAAACTTTCCGACCATTATCACCTTTCTCTTCTCTCATTCTTTTACCCAGGATTTCAGATGAAGCGACAATGAAAAAACTTCTTACTCACATCAGGCGAAGTTTTAAGCATACTTACGACCCATATCTATCTCAGCTTGCAAATGTAATAAAGTTCTTTTCCGGGCAGTAATTTCAGAGCAAGCAGCCTGTCAATTCAGTTTTCAGGAGAAGAGCGAGAAAATTAGTTTGTGAAAGGGGATTAAACATGACATCAAAATTGATGGACTACTTTAATAAGCAGCCGAAGATTGGGGTTCTCAGCACAGCTAGTAAAGACGGAAAGGTAGACTCGGCTATTTTCGGCTCGCCCAACATGATAGATGAAAAGACCGTTGTAATTGCAACAGGTAAGAACCGCACATTTTCAAACCTTCAGGAAAACCCCTACGCGACGTACATGATAATGGAACCCAATATGGGATGGAAAGGAATCAGGGTTTATATGAAGATGAAGGAATCTGCGACTTCCGGGGAAATGCTTGAAATGATCAAAAGCCAGATCGCAAAAACAGCTGGTGAAGAGGCTGCGAAGATAATGAATGCGACGGTTACCTTCGAGATCATTGAGCTGAGGCCTCTCGTGGATATGGGACAGGGCTGGGAGGAATCGATCTAATTTTAACTGGTTGACTTGAATTTTACCGGGTTTCCGTATCGGAAAAGACCTGGGAAAAACCCCGAAACCTGAGAAAAATCCCGAAGAGAGATATAAAAATAAAAAAGATGACCGGTTCAACTTTAAAACAGGATTTTATATTATACCGGTCTTCTCTAAAAATCCTTCCAGAGGCACTGAGTGAGTCTGGAAACCACATACCTTGTAGGGGTCTGCGCCAATTGAAAGAGCCACGAACTGGGCAATATTCATGTGCACCATGTCGTATTTTACCCCAAACTCTCTTTCAATTACAGGCTGGTATCGGTCGTACTGGATATGGCAGTTAGGGCACATATGGATCATTAACTCCACTCCTGCCCTCTGAAGGCTGTCAAGTTTTGTTTTGGTAACCTGGAGAGAGGTATTTTTGTTAAGGTGGAGCTGGGAAAAGCCCATTCCGCAGGTAAGAGTGCGGTCTTCGTACCATCGGATAGGGGATGCCCCGCAGGCTTCAGCTATTGTATCTATAAGCTGGGGGTTTTCTGGGCTTCCTACGACATCCAGGTACTTGACTTTATAATAGTGGCAGGCGTGATGAGCTGCAGCTTTAACACCTGAGAAATCGAATTTTTTGGCTTCTTTTATCTGTCCGACTTTACTCAGGAGGATCTCGACTGCATGATAGAAGTTAGTCCGCGGGTCCATATCTCCCTTTTCGTAAACAAGGTCATCAAAGCCCTTTTCTTTAAAGATGGAATTGACTTTATCCCGGACCTCAGCATTTGTATTAAGGAGTTCGCAGGCTTCCTTGTTTACGGCATAGCAGGTTGAACAGAGGCAGGTGATGTTCGGATACCCGCACTTCCTGGCGACAGCAAAGTTCCGGGCTGCAATTGCAGTTGTTGTGAGGCCTTCAAAGATATCGGTGTAGTGCCCTATCCCTGTGCAGCAGGACTGCTCATCGTTTACGCAATAATCTACCCCGAGCCTGTCAAAAACATACCGGGTAGCAGTTTCCACTCCAGGGTATTCCTGCCCGACCATGCAGCTCTTAAACAGTAAGAGCTTCCTGTCCGGTATACTCTCTATCGCTTTCAAAGTCGAAGTCTCCGTTCTTTTTTTCTTTATCACTGTAATTTGTCTTCACAGAGCCGTTAATCCTTTTTTCCTGTATTTTTGCTTTAATCCATTTTTCCCTGTCAAAGTAGCCTGTGCTCTCAAGAATAGCCTGGACTTCTCCATGAGTATTCCTGACGTCCCTGGAACTGAGCCCCATTTCTGAACGGATGGACTCCAGATTTCTTTTAATTCCAATCCAGCGTGCTCCAAGGTCTTTTTCCATGTTCCTGATGCCGGGTTCCGGGACCTTGCTTGCTCCGTTTTCTGCAAGGTATTCTCCAATCTCAAGGAAATAAGAGAGCCTTTCAATTCCAATTCCTTCGTTAATAGCCATCTGCCGCAGTACCTGTACGATTGTTACAGGG
The DNA here is from genome assembly GCA_964434965.1 of uncultured Methanosarcinales archaeon. Classification (GTDB taxonomy): domain Archaea; phylum Halobacteriota; class Methanosarcinia; order Methanosarcinales; family Methanosarcinaceae; genus Methanosarcina. The sequence continues at coordinate 142,458 of CAYSWX010000006.1, read as the reverse complement.
CTGTTGTTCCTGGGACAGCGTACATTGCAGGAATAGCAGTAGAAGCAGGACCAGATCATATTAGATTCAAGCACACTGTGGTCGTTTTCCAGCACTTTTTTTACGATTTGCCTTGGACTATAATCAGTAAACCGGGCTGCAGGGCAGGAAGCTGTGCATGCCCCGCACTGGATACAGCGGTCCAGTCCCAGAGATTCAGGGGTTCGGATACTCTTTTTTGCTGTCTCTGCAAGAGTTTTACAATTTGGAGTATCGTATTCGTTTACATATGAAATCATTTTATCATCTCTCCTTCCAGGGCAAGGCTGGTAAAAGTTCCTGCAAGCCCTTTGATATTCGGAACATACGCTTTTTTGAAATGGATTCTGTTTCCTGAATCTCCAAGTTCTTCTTTGAGTTTTTCGAAATGCTTGACAGTAAGAGGATATATCGCTTCAGCTCTTGGGCTGTCAGGCGGATCTTCCACAAAAAGGATGGAAGACGCCCCATGCTTGAATGCGTGCAGCACCAGGTCTATGTCAACTACCAGACTGGTAGGAACCCTTATTAGTTTAACATTTGAAGGATATGTAAGCACACTGTTACCGATATTGTCACAGGTAAGAGAAGCTATTCCGCTGTTTACAAAGCCAAGCATGTCACCTTCTTCAAGCACGCCCTCTATCTCGGACTTTAACTGAGGTCTGGTAAAACCTGCAACCTTGACAGCCCCTTCCTTACAGAGCTCGGTACAATATCCGCAACCCGTGCAGATAAGAGGATCAATGACAACTCTTCCACTTTCATTTATGGAAAGAGCATCGAATGGGCACTTAAGGCATTCCCCACACCGTGTACAGAGCAGCTGATTTATGGTTGCAATTTCATTGTCCAGCATTTTCGGACTGTCCGTAATGAAAGCCCTTGCTCTTACAGCTGCAAGCCCTGACTGGGCAATAGTATCAGTAACATCTTTAGGACTCTGGGCAGTGCCGCAGACAAAGATCCCGTCAAGGGAACTATCTACGGGTTTTAGCTTTGAATGCTTCTCCTTAATGAACCCGCTTTCATCCTGGCTCAGGTTCAGCACACTGGCAATATTCTTTGTCCCTGGAGAGGGTATCATGGCTGCGGAAAGTACGACCATGTCAGCAGGAAGTTCCCTTATTTTCTGGTTAAGGGTATCTTCGACCCTTACAACAAGGCTCTTATCTGGCTTTTCAATGACTTCTGCAGGCCTTCCCCTCACAAAGTTGACTCCGGCTTCCTGAACTGCACGATAATAATTTTCGTAAAAGCCAAAAGCCCTCACATCAATATAACAGATTGTAATATCTGTTTCAGGATACCTTTTCTTAATCAGGCTTGCATGCTTCAGGGCTGCCATACAGCAGTACCTGGAACAGTAGCGATTTCCTCCTTCCTTTTCATCCCTTGAACCAACACACTGGATCATGACTATCCTTTTTGGTGTTTCAGCACAGGAGTCATTAGATGAATTTTCGCACCTTGAATCACAGGTTGCAGGGGCAGGATCACTGGAAGCCTTGCTGAAATCAGAGACCCTGAGAAGTTCTCCTTTTGTAGGACCATTGATGCCTAGGACTCTTGCAAGTTCCATCTGAGTCAACACGTTTTCGAAAATCCCATATCCATACTGGGGTTTCTGGGATGCGTCATACTCCTCAAAGCCCGTGGCGACAATAACTGCGCCTACATTAAGCTCAATGATTTCTTCCTTCTGGGAGAAATCGATCGCTCCGTTTTTGCAAGCAGCTGCACATTTTCCGCAGGTTTCCCCATTTAACTGCAGGCAATGATTGTGATCTATACAGAAAACTTTAGGAACTGATTGAGAGAAACGCAGAGATATTGCCTTTTTGTCCATATAGCCGCAGTTGAACTCGTCTTCAACAAGGACAGGACATACACGGCTGCACCTCCCACATGCTGTACAGTTATCTTTTACATACCTGGGTTTCTTTTTTAACCTGACCGTAAAGTTTCCCGCGCTCCCGCTAAGTTTTTCTACTTCAGTCCAGGTCAAAAGCGTGATCTTCGGGTGAGCTGCAACCTCGTTCATCAGAGGACTGAGCGAGCACATTGCACACTCTTCCGCAAGTTTATCAGGGGAAAAGATCTTCCCTATTTTAGCCATCTGCCCGCCTATGCTTGAATCCTTCTCTACAAGGAAGGTGGAAACTCCATTATCTGCAAGGTTCAGCGCAGCTGTGATCCCTGCGATACCCCCACCTATTACAAGCGCCTGCTGAGTAATGTCCACTTTTATATCTTCCAGAGGCTCGACGTTTTCCAGGCGTTTTAGCTTGGCTCTAAGGAGTGAGAGAGCTTTTTCAGTAGCTCCTTCTCTGTCAGGGTGTACCCAGGCACACTGTTCCCTCAGGTTTGCAATCTCAAGCCCGGCCCTGTTCAATCCGGCTTCCTGTACGCACTTTTTGAAAAGAGTGCCGTGCTTGGAAGGGGTGCATGAACCTATTACTACCCTGTCCAGATGCCCGTCAATAATTTTGTTTTTAATCAGAGCCTGTCCCTGGCTTGAGCACAGATACTCATAATCATAAACCAAGATCCCTTCTGCCTTAAGGGTCTTTTTCACAGTATCTATATCAACGTGTTCGGAAATGTTCCCGCTGCAATGGCAGATAAATACGGCAGCTTTGTTCAATCCTTCAATCGTCCCATCAGTCATTATACTAAATCTTTCAGGGATTTGTATTTAAGACTTGCCAGAAAGGATATGAAAAATAACCCAGGAAGGATATTTTGAGCACCATTATGGCAAAAGTAGGACAATATTTGAAGAAAAAGTAGACATATAACGCCAGCCTATTACATTTATACACTGGTTAGCGCCATAGAATAGGAATAAGAATTGATAAGTAATTATCTATTGTTTTAATCCTATATATATCTAAATGAAGAACTGCAAAATACCACATAGCCTAACTATTTCCTTAACCTGTCTATTCATGAAGTTTTTGAATAAATTTGGTGCCTAATATTGTCAGAAAGTTTTTATATACATATAATTATATATAGAGAGAGAGTATTATTATTTAAACCAGCTGAGATACCAGATTTATCAGAAACTTCATTAGATTTTGAATTTAAAGAAAAATTGAAATATATTAAGTAAATGGATGAAAAAAAAATCAAAAATAGTCATTGAATTCGTCATTTTAAGCTCAATTGACTGTTATTACCATTAAAAAATTATTAAAGATGTTTGTTTAAAATAATATATTTCGATTATCTGATGATACTGAATAAGATATGATACCGGAACCAAACTCGAGGCACCGACCGACATAAACGGCAGATGATAGTTATGGCAGATAATGGATTAATATCAGAAGAAAGTGATTTTAAAATGGGAGAAGTAGAATATGAGATGGTCGAGCTTTTAAGGAGGCTTAATATAAACAGACCTGTTGCCTTAACCCTCGCATGTCTCTCAAGAGGGGAAGAGATATCTTCTCAGTGTATAGAAATGGTATCAGGCTTAAGACAGCCGGAAGTCAGCATAGCAATGCGTTATCTTCGCGAAAATGACTGGGTAGACATGAGGGAAGAAAAAAAGAACCACGGTAAAGGCAGACCTGTAAAGCTCTACAAACTGACAGTCCAGATGGAAACGATTATTAATAGTATAGAAGAAAACGTCATTGCTGAAAGCAAGACTATTCTCCAGAACATAGAACGTCTCAAGAACCTTTCCTGAAGAAAAGTCGAAAAAAGTTAATATTAAAGCAGTTTTTCCTTTACAATTTCATACATATAAGAAGCCTGTTCTCAAATTAAAGATAGAATTATATAACCTGAGAATACCCCTACAGCCAGAAAATTAAATTAAAGCTTTCTTGTTCTATTTTTATCTTCACTTTTTATAACAATATCGGTTTTAAATTTAATAGGATTCCATAAAACATTCAAGTTGCCCCATATACACCAATTGTATAATTATTATGCATAAAATGGACTGTTTTCATTAGAAGAGTTTAGATCTAATTTTATCTAAATTGGCCATTTACTGAAGAGATTTATATCCAGTAATTTAGAGGTTCCGATTAACTCTGTTATCCTCACTAATCAGCTAGTTATTTTAGCCTCACAAATCTTTAATCTAAAAATTCTTATTATCTCCACCTTCAAAGTCGTACCACATAAACTTCATTCAGTAATTAATTAGTATGTGAAAATCTGAAGCCTTAGTTTTTGTTCTTTGAAATATGCTGAAAAGCATTTATTTAGGAAAAATAAAAGCAAAAATGAACATAATAGAGGAAATAAAGCGTTTTTAAACCTTTTTTTAGGCATAATGAGCCACTTAAAAGCATAAAGGGGATAATTATACGCACAGAAATTATTATATTAGATAAAATTATTTTAAATAGAGATAAGTTAGGGCACTTACGACATTTTATTTGAGAGAGTGCTCAAGGGAGGTTAACCTAAAACAAAATAAGTAAAACATGGGCAATAGCCAGATTAAAAACAATGTTAACCTCATAAACTGTGTAAATTAAAATTATAAATTAGAAATTATTAAAAATAAAACATAAGTAAATATTTATATTAATTCACTCTATAATGGTTCTTCGGGTGATTAAAATGGTAGATGAAAGTGGTTTAGCTATAGAAACTACTGACATGATAAGTGAGACTCCCATTGCAATGGGGTCAAGCGAATATGAAATGATCGAATTGTTTAGAAAGATTAATGTAAGCAGGCCAATTGCTCTTACCCTCGCATGTCTTGCAAAAGGAAGGGAAATCTCTTCCCAGAGCATTGAAATGGTATCTGGCCTGAGACAGCCGGAAGTCAGTGTTGCAATGCGGTACCTCCGCGAAAACAACTGGATTGACATCCGGGAAGAAAAGAAATCAAAAGGTAAGGGCAGACCGATCAAACTGTACAGACTGACAGTCCCCATGGACCACATTGTAAGCAAGATCGAAGAAGAAATCATAGCCGAAAGCAAAATTGTGCTGAGCAACATAGAACGCCTTAAGCACATTGCCTGAAATTCATGATAGGGAATGGAATGGTCCGAGTAAGATGCAAGCTCCCACACAGCAAATTGCGTTGACTTTTTCCTGAAAGCCATTCTGTCTTAAGGGGATTACCCCTACCCTCATTTTTTTTCATTACAAGCAACTTATATACCAGCAACCTTTCTGTTATAACTTATTATTTTCTCCAGACTGTCCTGAATTTCCTGAGTTCACGCGCCCTGGTTTCACCACCCGAATTACGACTCCTCTAATTTATTTTTTGCAGGGCCGCCAGACAAGCTGGAGGAGGTTTCCTGTATTATGGGAATCAAAAACGGCTTTAAAGCGTAATAGAGTATTGCCGTAACCTGGAAGCTGCCGAGAAAGCTGGAAGTAAAACCAATAAGAAACAAAAAATCAAAGTTACGCTGGCGCACCCCGCGACAGGCTAGCGGTATTCGACTGAAAAAGAGGAAATAAACATCCTGATAATAAAAACGGCTGAGTTGCCTGTAAGAAATTCATAAGTAAGAATAATATGGAAAGCAAATAAGAAGAATGTCAAAACCCCAGCAGGCAAGACTTCTAAAAAATCAGTAATGATACAAACAGCAGAATATAAGGTAAAATATTTACAGAAAACTAAAAAGGAAATTAAAAAAGCTATGGGCCCGCTGCGATTCGAACGCAGGACCTCACGGTTATCAGCCGTGCGCTCCACCAGGCTAAGCTACGGGCCCGAAATGAATACAATCTTATTTAGAAAACATCTCTGAAAAGAGATTATTGAATTATGGTGGGCCCGCTGCGATTCGAACGCAGGACCTCACGGTTATCAGCCGTGCGCTCCACCAGGCTAAGCTACGGGCCCAGATGTAAGATTATTTTGAATTATCAGAGTTGAAAGGCTTTTTAGGGAAAGCATCCCAATCCGACAACACTTCTAATACGCGAATTACTACTTATAACTTTTGCTCGAATATTCGGGATTTTCCATACCCTAAATTTTGTTTACAGGAAGCGCCCCCTGCATAGCGACAGTTATATATATGACATTGAGTGTATGAGGGAGTGCTTACAAGTAAAATGCAACATGGGCCGGTAGATCAGGGGAAGATCGCTACCTTGGCATGGTAGAGGCCTCGGGTTCAATTCCCGACCGGTCCATTCTCTTTTCTTATTATTTTCTTGTTAATAGGTAATTAAGTAGAAACGTTTATAGTTTTTAATCACGAGACCCCTATTGAGGAGTTAGAGTTTGACTCCTTAATGCGAGGACGTTATGACCAATCATGAAGGGTTTCTGTACATAGTCATTTTTGTCAGATTCTTTATTCTTTATATATGTAGCAGGTTGTACAACTCTTACCATTACGTATGTTACCCTGCGTTATTTTAAAAAAGGATGTAAAATGAAACGCAGCTAAACGTTTCATTTTAGTTTTCACCTGATCATTTTGGAAGCTTTCTATAAACAAGGGCACAGATCAAGCATAATAAAAGCATACCTATTGCACCATAAACAGGAGAAATCTCAGGAAGTTTTATTTTTTCGTTCTGTTCTTTATCCAGGCCCGTATTCAACCCTGTAGTTTCATTACCTTCTCCTTGAAGAGCCCGCGTTTCCAGACCACTTTCCTCTTCGGAAATATTTCCGGAGATACCTTTTGCCTTACCTGTTATAGCAAAAGAGGAGAAACCTGGAACACCGGCTGTGAAATACAGGAATTTATCGTCTCCTCCTGCCAGATTGACTGAAATTTGTTCCCACTTATTATCGCTGTACCTGTTCAGAATGATTGAATCCTGATCTATACTTTTATCCTCAAGCCAGGCTTTTTCAACCTTGAAACAGATGACTGGATTTGCAATGTTCTTTGAGGTCGCATACCCGCTATTTCCAACCCAGACATTAAAAGACTTGTAAACCTCCCCATAAGGCAGTTTGGAAACAAGTGAGGACTTATTTTTTAATTGCTCAACAATGGTTGTTATCTTGCCTGCGTTTTTGATAGCATCAAAGCTCACATACACAACACAGGTAGCATTATTTGTAAAATCAAACTTTACAGCCTTACCACTGGTAATAAATACCTGGGCAAGTTCCTTTACTTCAACATTCTTAGCAGGCTCAGGAGATCCACCGCCTCCGCCTCCCCCACTGCTGCTTCCTCCAGAACTTCCCCCACTGCTGCTCCCTCCTGAACTTTCCTCTTCCAGCACGTTTATTGTAGCGGATTTTATAGCCGTACCGTTAGCATTGATAGCAGTCAGTTTGGCGGTGTAAGTCCCCGCGGCAGTATACGCATAAACAAAACTTGGGTCTGTTGAATCCACAATTCCGTCATTGTTAACATCCCAGCTTCTCGATGTTGCATTTTTCGAAAGATCGGTAAAGGTCACTGAAAGAGGGGGATAGCCACTGGCAGGATTAGTGCTGAAATCTGCTTCAGGAAGGATAGCAATTTGCTTTTCCAGCACAGTTATTGTAGCAGTTTTAAAGGAAGTTCCGTTTGCATTGCTTACAGTCAGATTGACAGTATATGCTCCTGGAACTTCATAGACATAAACCGGATTCTGGACAGTAGAATCAGGTTGCCCATTGTTATCAAAGTCCCAGCTCCACGAATCTGCATTTCGTGATAGGCCAGTAAAGAGAACCGATAGAGGTGCATCCCCACGAGTCATGTTTACCTTGAAATTTGCTTCAGGAAAAACCGGTTCAGGTTTTTTCGTAAGAGTTACCAGAGGCAGGTAATCAATTACACCTTCATAGATCTGATATGCTTCTTCTGCAATGCCGTCACCGTTTGTATCAAGATGAATCTGTGAGAAGCCGTTTCCTGCAGGCGATCCCCAGAAGTTGCCCCCTATGTACGGACCTTCTATAATGTTTTTACCTGCTGTTTTTTTAGTACTGAGAAAAACGTTTCCTCCCTCTTCCACTTTCAGATTAACATCGTTACTGAAATAATTGTTATAAATTGAGGCAGACTCCTCGATTATGTAGATACCCACGCCACAATCTTTGAAAGTATTTCCGGTAACGACGTGCCCACCGCCCCCGTAAGTAAGTGAGATTCCTTCTCCGCAGTTTTGGAACGTATTTCCAGTAATTTCATTATCCATGCTGTCAAATGTTGATACTCCGGTCGGGCTTCCTGTAAAGAAGTTATTTATAATCACCTGATTTCCATACATATAGTTGTTACCTATACTTACGCCACAGCCGTTGAACCTGTTATTCCTGATTGTGCATAATACGCCGGCCTCGTCAAAGTTTACTCCCTGAGTGATTGTCAGCCCTTCGATTTTTGCTTGACGGAGAATATCGAATCCACCCACAGAAGGATACCCAGAAGCCCCTTTTATTGTCACGGATTTATCAAGCTGGACCCGTTCATCGGGATAAGTCCCAGAATTTACTATTATCGTATCCCCATCAACCGCGTCACTTAAAGCAGCCTGGATAGTTGTATAATTCCCAGGCCCGTCATCATCAACATAAATCGTTGCAGCTGCCGCACTGCCAGCAAAAACCTGAAATAAAAGAACCAGCGCAAATAAAATAGATAACTCTCTTTTCACTTTCCACATGAAAAAACCCCTACAAACTTTTTAGTACCTAAACACCAATGGTTACCACAAATTCCATTTTAACTGCATAAGATGCATAGCATGGTTACGATACTTGATATAAAGGATTAAAGTATCTTGAACCATAATTTTCGATATTAAGAATAACTTATTTTACGAGATCAGCAATACGATATAAAATTAACTAAATTGTTCTGCATTCGACTGAAAATTGTAATTATTGTATGCATTTAATAAGAATAAGCCAGAATTTTTTCATAATGCACACAAAACATTCAAAAAGAAATAGATACTCGTTGATTTATATAATCGTATATATAATAGATACAAGAAATTGTTCTTTTATTCGGGTCGTATTGTACAGAAAACATGAAACTTAGTTTTTCAGATAAAAGAGGTATTTTTGACACCTGTGATTTTTTTCAGGGTAGCTGCCGATAGCATTAAATTTGTTATTTAAAGCGATGGAGGTAGGCATATGGGAAATACAGCTATAGAATATAGTGCTGTAGAATATGAGGTATTTCAGGTTCCCTGGTGGCTGGTCGTACTGGAAGGAATTTTTACAATTATCATAGGCTTGTTTCTGCTATTTTCACCTGTAGAAACCACAATAACACTGGTTCAGATACTTGGAATATTCTGGCTTCTCGGAGGAGCTCTTTCAATCCTATCACTGCTGGTAGACAGAGAGAACCTTGGATGGAAACTGCTCTCTGGCATCATGGGCATTCTTATTGGACTTCTGGTATTCGTGTACCCTTTCATTCCTTTTGCAGTTCTGGCTCTTTTTGTTATTATACTCGGGATCGGGAGTATAATATATGGCGCAATAAGATTTGTATGGGCGCTCAAAGGAGGAGGATTGGGAATGGCAGTTCTGGGGCTCCTGACTATCATTATTGGAATACTCCTGCTGGTTAATCCTCTGGCAGGTGCCGTCATCCTGCCGTGGATATATGGCATTTTCCTTGTGATAGGCGGAATTGCAGCATTGCTTAGCGGAATTAAGATGAAGTCCGGAAAAAAAGTCTCATATGCAGGGTAAGGTTTCCAAAAACTTTAAGGTCGATAAGCACTCCCTACCTTTGCAGCACAGAATAATCAGGACCCATAGACGGTTTGGGCAGACATTTAGAAAAAATTGGGAAATTTTAAATATTTGTGAGAATGTAAAGAACTTACATGCGGAAAATTACAGCAGCGATAACAGGATTGGTTCTCCTCTCCTTCATCCTTTCAGTTTATTTTTACCCGCAGGTACCTGAACAGATGGCAACTCACTGGAACTCTCAGGGAGAAGTAGACGGCTATATGTCGAAACTCTGGGGGCTCTTTTTCATACCACTAGTGATAACAGGCACTGTAATTATTTTCCTGATAATTCCGAAAATTGACCCGAAGAAAGAAAACATAGCGAAATTCAAGAAATATTATGACAGATTTATATTGATACTGATTCTATTTATGATCGCTGTCCATCTCCAGATACTTCTCTGGAACGCAGGAATTAAAATCAGCCCCAATTCTGTGCTTCCGCCAGGGATAGGACTTCTGTTTTATTACATAGGGATCCTTACAGAGAATGCAGAGAGAAACTGGTTCATAGGCATCAGGACACCCTGGACTCTTAGCAGCGATAGAGTATGGAAAAAGACTAACCACCTTGGAGGGAAATTACTCAAGTTTGCAGGAATAGCTGCAATGATTGGGGCTTTTTTCCCTGAATATGCAATTTACTTCATTCTTGTGCCAATAATAGTTTTAGTCGGGCTTACTGTTGTTTACTCATATATTGAATATCAAAAAGAGATTAAAGAAAACAATCAGGACTGAAAGAGAAGACTGATAGAAATAGAGAGAACTAACAGAAAGAGAGAACTAACAGAAATCAAAATTCTGAACCAGAACTTAAAAAGTAAGATTTAAAGATTCCTGCAATTCTTATTTTCGAGAACCTTTTTTTAACCGATTACCAGTGCCTTTTTTATCAGTACGTTTATCTAACATGTTCTCATTTTGTCATATTGATCAGTATGGCTGAAGACATAAATAAAGACTTAAACAAACCTGTCGAAAATGGAGATACTATTTCCGTTAATTATGTGGGAAAACTGGAAGATGGTACGGTTTTCGACACTTCAGAAAAGGAAGCGGCCTTAGAGGCAGGGATATACAACGAAATGAGAGACTACAACCCCCTGACGTTTACCGTGGGAGCCGGACAGATGATTAAAGGCTTTGATGAAGGTGTTGTCGGAATGAAAGTGGGGGAAGAAAAAGACCTTAAAATCCCTCCCGAGGAAGCATACGGTGAATACAATGAAGAATATGCAAGGGAACTGCCACGAAATGCAGTCAATTTTGTTCCGGAAGTAGGAATGCAGCTGGCAACGGAGACAGGGCTCAGGGGCACTATAACAGAAGTAAGCGAGGAAAATTTTGTTGTGGATTTCAACCATGCACTTGCTGGCAAGACCCTGATATTCAAAGTAAAAGTTGTTTCATTGGAGGCATGAAAAAATGAAGGTCGGGAGGAACACAATTTATTTCCTGACCATACTGCTTCTGATGAGCACGGTTTTGGGAAGCGGGTGCACGGATAACGGGATAGGAGAAGGGAGGGCTGTAAAGTCAGGAGATACAGTCCAGGTAGACTATGTGGTAAAGTTCGAAAACGGCACCGTTTTTGATACTTCGATAGAAGAGGTAGCAAAGGAAGCAGGCATATACAACGCACAGAGAAAATATGTCCCCCTGAACGTTACGGTTGGTTCTGGCCAGATAATCGAGGGCTTTGACGAAGGACTGATCGGAATGAAAGAAGGAGAAGAGAAAAACCTGACCATTCCTCCTGAGAAAGCCTATGGAGAATACAACGAAAGCTGGGTCCAGGCAGTCCCTCTTAAGGATCTAAACATGTCAGAGAAACCTGAAGTAGGACAGGTATACAGCAACACATACGGTTACCGGTTTAAAGTCATTGCTGTAAATGAGACTCATGTTACTTTTGACCCAAACCTTGAACTTGCAGGCAAGACTCTTATTTTCGATATAAAACTTGTGTCAATCGAATAAAATTTAAACAAATTTAACCGGCTTAAAAACCGGCCATGTTTCTTTAAAAAAGATGCATCCTTCTAAATAGATTCATCCTTCTGGTATCCAGAGAAAGCTTCTGGATTGCCGGGAAGCCTATAAAAAATGAATAGGAGAAAGGATAATGGAGAACTCTCGTAGTGTCAAAAAGGGAGATTATCTCATTATTGACTATACTGGAAAATTTGAGGATGGCACAGTATTTGACACCACTATAAAAGAAAAAGCTCTCGAAGCTGGAATATACGATGAAGAAAAGGAATATAGGCCTTTCTTTTTCAGGACAGATACCCGGCAGGTGATAAAAGGAATTGATACAGGGGTACTTGGAATGAAGGAAGGAGAAGAAAAAACTCTTAAAATCCCTCCTGAAGAAGCCTACGGAGAATATAAGGATTACCTCGTCCAGAAAATTCCTCTTCTCCGGCTTGAACTGAAGGAACCTCCAGAACCAGGAAAAATTATCATAACCCCGGGAGGAAGAATAGTTAAAGTGCTTGATTCCACCGAAACTTATGCTACCCTTGACTTCAACCATGAGCTTGCAGGCAAAACTCTGATCCTTGAAATAAAAATTATCTCCATTGTGAACAGACCTTTAAATGTAGCCTGATCCGGAATGCGGCTGACTTGAAATTAGCTGATTTTGAAATTAGCTGATCTTGAAATTAGCTGATCTTGAAATTAGCTGATCTTGAAATATAACCGTGATGAAATATAGTTCATCTGGAGACATAACCAAATTCTTGAAATAGATTTATCTTCATAACAATTCAATATAAGTTAATTTCAAGAAAAACAAGTTAATTTCAAGATCCACAGACTGGGCAGTGTTGGAAGATGGAAAAGGAAGAGAAAGTCGTGGTAGTGCTACTTGTTATGACATTATTTTCCCTTTCGACAGCATACGTATTTTTTGGGTCCGAACTTGCAGGAGCCGGACAAAAATCAGGGGGAGCAGCCATGCAGTACACCCACGAATCCAAAGTTGGGGAAAAGGTTACTCTTGATGCCGAGGTTTTAAGCAAACGATTCACATACAAGGGAGAACACCTGCTTTTAGAGGTGGACTTTGACTCAGAAGTCCTTAGCGTATTTGTCCCGAAGACAGCCGGAGCTGAAGCACTGAATGGCTCAATTAATGAAGGGGATATTATAAGCATAACCGGCATTATATCTGAATACAAGGGAAAAAAGGAGATAACGGTGGAAAGAAAAGAAGATATTACTCTAAAGTAAGATATTATTACGGAATAACAGATAGAAGGTCTTAATCAGAAAAATCATTATTAATAAACTTCAAAAAAAGAAGAAGAGATCGTTAACAATATATCCATAAAACAACATTGGGAAAAATATGAAAGCATGTATCATGTGCGGAGGCACGGGGACAAGGCTCAGGCCACTGACCTTCAAACACCCGAAACCGAGCATACCGATTCTCAATAAACCGTCAGTTCGGCACCTGATAGAGCACCTTTCAAGGGAAGGGTTCAATGAAATAGTTATGACCCTTGGATATATGGGAGAACAAATAGAAGAACAGCTCGGAGACGGGCACATATTCGGGGTACACATCGATTATGTGTATGAAAAAGAAAAGATGGGGACCGCAGGTGGGGTTAAAAATGCAGAAAAATATCTGAAAAATGAGCCTTTTATCGTGCTTGGGGGAGACCACGTACTTAACCTTGACCTGAGGGAGATGTATCGTTTTCACGAAAGTAATGACTCTATAGTTACAATAGGGCTCCTTTCCATTGATGACCCCAGGGAATTCGGGATTGCAGATATGGATATAAACAACAGGATCCACCGCTTCCTTGAAAAACCCAAATCCGGACAGATTTTCAGCAACCTCGCAAGTACGGGCATTTACGTCTGCGACCCTGAAATCTTTGACTGGATCCCTGAAAATAAAAAATATGATTTTGCAAAAGACCTTTTCCCTGCCCTGCTTGCAGCAGATGAAAAAATTAATGGCATGCTTGTCAGGGGAAAATGGACTGATGTAGGAAGTTCGGCGGCTTACAGGCAGGCCCAGCGCTGGATGCTTGATGCCCTTCCAGGAACCACCATAGAAGGAAACTTTACAACAAGAAATGCAAGGATACGCGGTCCGTTATCCATAGGAAACAATGTATCCATAGGCTCGAATTCCTCTCTTGTCGGACCGATTGTTATAGGGGAAAATACTGTAATTGGTTCCAATGTCCTTATAGGGCCTTACAGTGTGATAGGTGCAAACTGCACTATTGATGACAACGCAAGAATTCTTTCGTCCTATCTTTTTGATAATGTCTCCATAGGAAAAGGCTCCAATATCTCGGGGGCTGTTGTTGCTGACGAAACAGTCACAGGAGAAAAGTGCAGCCTTGAAAATGGAACAGTAATAGGACATAAAGTGGTCATAGGAGACAACTCCACCATACATTCGGGAGTAAAAGTCTGGCCTGAAGTGGTAATTGATAAAAATTCCAGTATAAAGGAAACCGTTATTAATACAAATTATGATACCGCTCAAGAGGGATCCTAAATACATGGTTAAAAACCAGTGTTCCAGATCAGATGCATTTTTCTTGTAAAATGTACTTTTGGATCTATTCCAGACTCAAGTAATTATGACCAGGTAATTATTCGTGATCTGGAATACGGATCTCATTGTACAGGTTTTTTAGAATACAGGTTTCTTGAAAATTCAGTTTGAATTTTTAAGACTCCTTATTTTTGCTTTTGTAATCTTTTACGCGATTTTTACAGGCTTTCGTCCCGTTGTAATTCATTTTTCAGGTAGGACTATACATATTTCCTTATTTTTCAGTACAAACTTCTTGAGAAGCATGTACTTTCGATAGAATAATAACTCTAAAAAGCCGCTAAAAAGCCGCTTAAGAAGTATAAATTTTTTAAGATCTAGTAAAGCTCTTATAATATCAGCTGCTATAATAGCAGCGAATACTTATAAATATTAATTAAGTAGTTGAAAGAAAGATCTAATCCGGTAAACCTCATCTCTTCTGTGCTGTTTATTGTATATTGGAAAAAAGGCTTTTTTAAAAACCTATCTACAAAAAAATAACGTAAGAGATTTCAATGACCAGATACAAAAAATGGCTTATTGGGTCGCTGGTTATAAGCGCAGTATCAATTGCCCTGGTTACATGCCTGACTTTTAATTCAGAGACTGTTGAAGCTCTAAGAAAGATTAAACTGGAGTATATTCTGGCAGCCGTACTCCTTCACATACTCTCATACCTGATCTGGGGACTGCGGACTCGGGCTCTATGTAAAGCCCTGGGATACAGGATAGGTGTCCTGAAAGTAACGGAGATAGTTATCTCAAGTACCTTTGTGGCTGGAATTACCCCTTCTTCCGCAGGCGGAGAGTTTTTGAGAATCCACAGCCTGAGCAAGAACAGAATTCCTCTTGGAAGGGCTACTGCAATTGTTGTAGGGGAACGTCTTATTGATGCGATTTTCATCTTTTCCTGTTTGCCTTTTGCGTTCTATGTTCTCAGAGACGTTCTTTCGGATTATAAGTTCGATGCAGCTTTCTTAATAGCAAACGTCCTTGTTTTTGTGCTCCTCGTTTTCTTTATTTACGGAGTCTGGAAACCAGAAAAAGTAAAACATATAACCCGCAGGCTGACAGGCAGGCTTGCTCCCTTTTTTGGAAAAAAGACCGATGCTGCAATTTCGCATCTCATGGAACAGATCGACAGGGAAATAGACCATTTTCATGACAGTGTAAGGGTCTTTTTTTCGGAAGGAAAAAAAGGGCTGCTATGGGGAATTCTCTATACTTTTATTTTCTGGATCGTAGACTATTCACTGCTCATACTGATCCTGATGGGCCTTTCACGGACTCCTTCCATTACCACCGCCTTTGCAGCCCAGGTACTCCTATCTGTCATAATGGTAATACCTGCGACTCCCGGAGCAAGCGGGGTTGCTGAATTAGGAGCAGCGTCAATCTTTTCTATTTTCGTAGATTCGTCCATTCTGGGGATTACCGTACTCGCCTGGAGAGCCCTGACATACCATATGAACCTTCTAGTAGGAGGGCTAATTAGTCTAAAAATGATTAAAGACACGAACATGGTTAAAAAACTAATAGGAGATTCTGTAGAATCCCAGCACAGCGCATGAAAAATTGTTTTAAATGGGTTTACAGAATCCTCCGTAAAGCAGGGAGAATTTCAGCCAGCAGACCAGTATAAATTTATATTTCATTCTCACAAAACCTTTAGCTATGCTTTCCAGAGAAGTCATCTTTGAGGTCATGAGAAAAAGCGTGCATCTGGTCTCAATCTTCATAGTGCTCATTTACGAATTTTTCGGAAAAGATGTAGTTCTCTGGGTGTTAATGCTTTTCCTGGTAACTGTCCTTTTCCTGGAATACTTCCGGCTCGAAAAAGGCATGAAAATTCCTTTTTTTTATATGATGTATCGGGAACATGAAGCAAAAAGCCTCGGAGGGCACATCTATTTCGCTCTCGGTGCAATTGCAGCAATCTCCCTCTTCAACAGGGAAATCGCTTATGCTGCAGTCCTTATGACCACCTTCGGAGACTTGGCTGCAGCCCTGATAGGAAAGTTCTACGGAAAAAGAAGAATTTTCAGAGAAGTCTTTAAAAATGATAAATCTCTTGAAGGCTCAGCTTCCGAGTTCATAACCGACCTGCTTGTCGGACTCGCTATAATCGGAGACCCGATTGTTTCCCTGGTTATGGCTTTTATTGCAACCCTCACAGAAACCGCAGTAAACAAGATAGATGATAACCTTATAGTGCCTATTTTTTCCGGCTTCTTCGGGCAGATTACCCTGCTTTTGCTGATGTATATGTAACTCAGATGGAATGGACAACATCTGAATCGATTTATCTATTTCAGGATATCAAAAGTGAATCTTTGAATTTTATCTTCTGCACCGCACAGGCATGTAGCCCACAGCCTGACTAAACAAAGCAATAAAAAACAAAAGTGAGAAAGGAAGAAACTCAGGCTGAAGTCTCTTCCTTTTCAGTTTCACCCTGTGATTGCGTAAGCCTCCTCATTTCCCTTATGCGCCTGACTATTACTTCTCCAAGGTAAAGGGCAAGGGCTGTAAGAAGCACATACATTTTCAGGCTAACCGGCTCGTTTGAAACTCTTGCCGAGTTCTGCCTCGCATCTTTCAGAAGAGAGGCTCTAGCCTCTTTTTCAGTATAAATCTTGCCTCCGGTAGCAGCGATGAGAGGTTCAATATCCTTATTGTACCCTACATCACGGTACTCAAGAGCATAATTTACTGAAAGCGGGTAGCCGGAAATATCGTGAATCCCGATATTCACCGGATTTACACTTGTTTCATAAGTGTTCCTGCCTGTAAGGGCAAGGTCAAGCTGAGCTCCGTCCAGTTTAAGCTGCGGGATTCCCTCATCGTACATAATCAGCGTAAGGTCGGAAGGGGTGCCAAGCCACGTATCAGGAGCATCGACAACAGCTCCCTCTTCTGCCTGGGGGTTTCCGATTGCCCAGTTAGCCGTACCTGAAATCAGTTTGCTGTTTGACCCGCTATAAAGAGCCGAAGCCCAGCGAGTAGCTTCTCCTCCACCATTATCCGTGGTAAAGGCTGCAACGCGCCCGAGCCCGAACCGCCACGTGGTGAGCACAGGCTGCCCTGTAACCGTAATAACCAGGCGTTCAGCCCCGGCTTTTGGAGTAACCTGGTTATATCCTGTGATACTCGCGTTAGTAAGGTTTACACCCTTAGTAATGAAATGGTCAGGGGAGTATTCAAGAAGTAAATATGACCCGAGAGCTTCGGTTTCCTCTTCCCCGGTTTCCTCAGGAGTCTCAGCAGGCTTTTCAAATACGATATTTGCCCTCTCACCCATCTCGATATGCTGGTAGTTGCCTTCAAGCCCGATCTCCTTCATTAGCTTTTCAGCATAGTAGTTTCGGGTCTTATCAGCCTGGGAAGGAGCAGAAGAGCGTATATGGATAAAGTACAGGTTTACACCCATATCCTTAAGCTCCTGTGCAGCCTGAACACTATTGTCATAAGACTCCTCAATCCCTCCGTCAGAGATTACAATAGCATCAAGCTCGCCGTCTTTACCTTCAAGCGCCTGTTTTGCGATGCCAAGCCCCTGGTCCAGGGATGTTTCAGTCTCGTTAGTGGGGGTCAGAGTCGAGACTTTCTCTTTCAGTATGGCGAGGTTTTGAGGAAGCCCCATATATACAAACCCACCAGAAACATCGTAAGCCGCGTTTCCGAATGCTATAACAGCAACATTTGCATCTTTCAGGTTGTCGTTCTCAAGGATCTTAACGGCATTTGAAAGGATATCTGCCTGAGTCTTGTGAGCAATTGTACTTGGAGAGACGTCAATGATAAGTACAAGGTTTCTTCCCCCCTTAAACTCGGAAGGCTTTGAAACCACAGGCAGGACTTCTTCAAGGGAAGAATTAAGATAGTTTCCGTAGTTGTAAGCTCTATCTCCTCCGACTACAATAAGCCCGCCTCCGTTGCTGACATAATTTTTAATTTCTTTTATCTGAGCCTCAGAAAGCGAGTCTATAAACTGGTTGTCAATCACCAGAACCTTACTATCCGTGATATTCGCAGCTCCGGGATAGCCGTTTGCAACAGACACTTCGTAAAGGTTGCTCAGGACTTTAGCCAGAGGAGAATCTTTCTCATTTGTGATAAGTGTAACTTTAGGTTTAGGAATCACATAAATGGATTTTGAGAATTCATTATTAATTTCTTTTAAATCTCCTCCGGATATATCGCTGATCTTTACACTGATATTATGAGCACCGAGAGTGGTGAAAGCCTGGTTAATAGGAACGGTATTATTTCGGGTATCCTGAGTAAACTGCCTGCTCTGGGAAATCTGTCCATCCACAAATACTTCAAGGAAATAACTGACGCTCTTTTCTGACGCCTGGCGGACAACTATATCAAACTCATTCTGGTTGTCCACGACCACTGTCTTGTCCCCTGTAATCTCAACGCTGAGGTCATTTGTTTCAAGCTCGGGCTGGACAAGATAGACCGTAGTATTTGTGTCTTTTGCAAATTCCAGAGATTCTTGCAAATCCTTTCCAGAGTTGCTGTTTCCATCAGTAACAAGCACTATCTGGTTCCCAAGCCCGGAATACTGCGTCACAGCATCCCCTAAAGTGGTCTTTTCCCCGGTTAGCTGCACGAGAGTGGTGGGAGTATTTGCGGTAAGAGACTCATACAGGTCAGTGCCTGCTCCTTCAGGGAAAAGCCCCATACTTGCAGTCTGGTCCTGAACAAGCACGAGTGAAGGATCTTCTTCACTGATGGTCTGGGTAACTGTCGTATAGGGTGAAGCCAGGGCAAGGACAAGGAGAAGGGCTACAAGCATTCTCCATTCCACAGTTTTCGTTTTAGTCTTCCTGAGGAGATAAAAACCAGCGGCGATCACTGGAATAATGAGCAGGAGCATCTCAGGGCTTTCAAGGGAGATATTCACAGCTCACCCCTCCCGCGGACAATAAGGATTTCAAGCAGCATAAGCAGGAACAGGACCCCTATAAGATAATTGGTAATATCATTTTTTGCAGTATAGGTATCGGACCTGACAAGCCTGGGCTCATCTTCTGCAACTGCACGGCTTATAAGTTCCGAAGCGTCTACTGTAGTATTTGATTCCCTGTCATCATACATATTGACTGCAATCCTCTTGCCGGAAACTTCGTATATTCCTACCTCGTCGTAAAGCAAACTATTTGCTGTCATGGTCTTTGTAGGAGTACGGATTTCCTGGGTTTTTGAAAGGGACGTAAGGGTACCTGTTTCAAGGTTGTACTCTGAAATATCACCGATGCCTCCGAGCCATTCAACGAGTTTTATCCAGAAAACCGGATACTCAGGCAGGTTATGGAAATTGTTCCAGGCTCCATCGCCAAGCTCGTCATTAAGCCCCATATAGAAGATGGTTCCTTTACCTGCCTGCCAGTAACTCAGCATAGGAATACCGGTTTCCGTGGCTACCAGGGTTGTGGAACCTGTCCTTTCAGTTGCATTCATGTATTTGTGGACCGAGATTTCTTCAAATTTCATATCCTGTGTGAGACTGCTCTTGAGAGTTTCTTCAACCTCAAGCCCATTTTTCGCCTCTTCAATTCCTATAGGTTTTACAGGCAGGAGTTTAACAAGGTCAACCTCGGTTTTATCAGGCGCAAGGGCTTCACTTGCAATAAAGACCGCATTGCCTCCATTCCGCACATAAGATTCTATGCTTTTCACAGAGCTGTTAGCAATCGGAGTTTGTTTCTGGGCAAGCACAACAAGGGTATAATTGTCAAGGGAAGAAGGCACAGATTTCTGGATTTCGAGGTCAATGTTCGGGAGCAATGAGAGTGCTGTTTTTGAAGGCAGCTTACCATTATCCGTAACGTAGAGGATGCGCTGTCCGGAAGTATCCGGGATGGAAATATAAGCCCTGTTATCAACATCCAGGTCATCATCAACATTTAGACTGACTGTAGTAACACCGGGCCCCAGGTTTGCAAGTTTGAACTGGTTTGTGCCGCCTGCAGGGACATCAATAGAAAAAGACTTGGAAGTATTTCCCGAAGTCCCTCTTCCGGTACTAATTTCAACAGTTTTACTTTCGCTCCTGTAGTTTTTGACCACACCTGTATAGCCGTATTTCCCATCCGTAGCTTCAATCCAGCCATTAATGATTCCTATGTTTTCTGCAGGCTTTCCGACCTTTACGAAATTAACCTCAAGCCCGTAGGACTCAGCCAGGTTTTTGGAAGATACAGGGTCATCTCCTGCCCAGTTCGTAAAGTCTGAAATGACAATTATCCTGCCCCCTTCCTTAGAGAGAAGACGCATGCCAGTAGAAATGGCTGCAGACAGATCTGCAGTGCCAGCTCCGGGTTTTACCTTATCAAGGATTTCTCCGGCAGCCGAAGCTTTTCCGCCTTCAAGGGCAAGCTGGGGAGCGTTGGAAGCAAGGATTATGCTGTTTTTCTTGCTCACATAACCATCAGCAATTTTAACCGCATCTTCAAAACGGGAATCTACCTGCATACTTGCCGAAGTATCCAGGATGAGAACCGTATGCTCTCCGCTAAGTGGCTCTTCTGAAGTATAATAGTAACCTGCCGCACCAATGGAAAGAAGGATCAGCATAAGGAGCTGGATCAGGAACAGAGGGTCACGCACGATTTTTGTGAGAGAAGCATAAACTCTTTTCCGTTCCCTTTCAAGTTTGAGAACAAACATCAATGAGGGAATAGAAAGCACAGCCGGCTTTGGGCGGAGCATGTAAATAATTATAAGCGGGATAACACTCAGGAGAGCGATAAGAGCAAGGGGGTTTTGAAAAGGCATTTTTAGCGTCTCCTTCTCCTGATTGTATGGTAGAAAGCATTAAAGACAGGAGTATCGGTTGTAAAAGTGTAGAACTCGGCTCCGACTTTCATACAGGTTTTTTTAATTCTTGCACTGTGGTCGTCAAGCTTCTTGATGTAGCGTTCCTTGAACTTATCACTTATATAAGTCCTTATTTCTTCTTCTGTTTCAAGGTCTACAAGCTTGCTGTTGCCCTGAAGGGGGAGCACTTTTTCCGTGGGGTCGAGCACCTGTATAACGATAAGGTCATGGTCGGAAAGCCTGTGCAGAGCTGTTTCTATTGACTCAGGTTCCTGCATGAAGTCAGATATAAGGATTACAAGGGACCTGGACTTGATCTCCCGGCTGTACTTTATAACGGCCTCCCCAATGGAAGTCCTTCCGGATAATTCAAGCTCGCTGAGCCGGTCGATTGCCCGCATAAGGTTCTTTCTGCCCCTGCTGGGTTTATTAATATCAATTTCATCCGTAAAAGTGGATATGGCAAACCTGTCATTATATTTGGTCACCATATAAGCAAACCCTGCAGCAAGCATGGCAGAATACTCAAATTTTGAGGTCCCTTTTTCAGGGTAGTCCATACTTTTACTGGCGTCCAGAAGGATATGGGTCGTAAGGGTCTTTTCTTCCTCAAACTGCCTTACATAGAGCTTTTCAGTCCTCGCATAAGCCTTCCAGTCTATATCTTTTAAAGCGTCGCTTGAGTCGTATTCCCTGAACCCGATAGTATCAATACCGTGTCCACTTCGGGTTGACGGACGGTTTCCGGCATAGACAGTAGATACCCTCTTCCGCACCGAAAAGGTAAAGCGGTCAAGCTGCTTGAAAAAGTCCGTTTCGATTTTTTGTTTTGTGCGAGTCATTCTGGATCGTCAACCGAAAAACCCGGTTCTGCCGGACCTGGAAAAACCTGGGGGTTTTAATTTTACTCTTATTGTCCTGAAAGGTTATTTCTTAGAGCCTGCTCGATTACAGGTCTTTAAGACTCCAGCAGGTCTACAAACTCTCATTTATCGGATTGTCTCACCTGCTTCATTTTACCTTCTTGATGATATCTTCAATTGCCTGGTCGGGGGTCATCCCGTTTCTTTCGGCTTCGAAGGTAAGGATCAGCCTGTGGCGGAGGACAGGGTAAGCCATGTAATCAATATCCTCCTTGCTCACGAAGTTCCTGCCCTGTATAAGGGCTCTTGCCTTTGCTGCAAGGATTAGGCCAATGGATGCACGGGGAGATGCACCGTACTCAATGTGCTCTTTATCTTTGCGGGTCATTGCCACAATAGAAAGGACGCGCTGCTTGAGTTCTTCCGAAATAGGGACCTGCCGGGTAAGTTTCTGTAAATCAAGAAGTGTGGATTTGTCCAGCCCCTTGGTGATCTTAGGGGTTTCGGACTTCGTATACCGATTTATAATCTCCATTTCTTCTTCATAGGTAGGATAATCTACAAGGACCTTCAAGAGGAAGCGGTCTAACTGAGCTTCGGGAAGTGGATAAGTCCCTTCCATTTCTATGGGGTTCTGGGTAGCAAGAATAAAGAAAGGACGGTCAAGCAGGAAGGTATCGTTTCCGACCGTCACCTGTTTTTCCTGCATGGCTTCAAGCAGGGCGGACTGGGTTTTAGGTGAAGCACGGTTGATTTCATCTGCAAGCACGATGTTTGCAAAGACAGGTCCGGGTTCAAATTTGAACTCTTTTTTGTTATCTTTCTCCTGAATCACATTGGTTCCTGTAATGTCAGAAGGCATAAGGTCAGGAGTACACTGAATTCTGCTGAACTTCAGGTTCATCGCCTTTGAGATCGTGGAGATCATCAGGGTTTTTCCAAGCCCGGGATTGCTTTCCACAAGGGCATGCCCTTCACAGAGGATTGAGATTATGATCTCTTCTACAACTTTGTTCTGACCCACTATTACATTTCCGATCTCTTCAAAGAAACTTTTAAAAATCCTGCCTGCGTTCTGGTAGGTCGATAAGGCCTGCCCTGAATCGGTATTAGTCTCATTCATTTCTGCTTCACCTTTTGAATCTCTGTTTTTGCGGCGATACCCGCTCTGCTGAACCTTTTCCATTCCTTCAACAGAATGACTTTCAAAAACAGTCTAACTGTTACTTCAGATACATCTGGTAATTTATACAGTTTGTTATTCAAAAACTGCTTTCCGATAACTTTCGATTAAATGAATACAGGTAAGTCTAACTGCAGGTAAGTCTAACTTAATTGAACTTAAGATGGTTTTCATATTATTCTTCTGCAAGTTGTTCAAAATAACTCTGGATAACACTTCTGTACCCTTCAGGAAGGTTCTCATAATAAGACTGAGAAGCAATGGCTTCCGGGTTGTACATATCCGACTGAACAAATGATTCGTTATTCTGCTCTCCTTCTTCCTGGCTCGTAAAACCCTGCCCCGCCCCCGGCGGTATCTTCAGGTCCACTTCCTTTCCCTCAGTTACAATAACGGCAGGTTCTCCAAAAAGCTCGTTATTGTCCTGCTGGTCTGTGGAAGTCCCTCCATTCTCCTCTACAGAAACAAGGTCCGAATCCGAACCCGAGAAGGGAAGATCCTCTATTACACCATTCAGGACGGTGGGGCTGTAAGTTGATTGATATCCGGTATGGGCAACATATGCCAGAACCGCAACAGCAAACACGGTTACCAGAACATCCTTTACAAGTTTTTTTCTGTTAAGGAAGACAGAGGATTTCACAGGCTTGGAGTCAATTATGACGCCGCCTACAAGGTCACGGACAATGATATTATCGGCATCCCTGTTGTCATAGGCTGTCCTCATCCTCTCTTTCAGTACAGGGTATTTTTCTTCTATCAGGGAAATGGCATCTTTCTTTTCAGCCCTGTAATACCTGACTGCTGTGATTATGAGAGAGAGGACAAAGTCAAGAATGACCAGCCCCATGGTCTCAAAAACAACCTCAAAACCAAGAATGCTGTATTTTGCACCTGTGTAAGGTTCGAAGGCGGGAAACATTATGAAAATATCCCTCATGTTAAAGAGCACAAAAAAGGCGTAGAGAATCAGAAACGTTGCAAGAAGGTCTGCGAGAATATAGAGTCCTCTATATTGTTTCAGAGCCGATTCATGTTGGTTTACAATTTTTTCAATCTCCAGAGCCATTTTGCTCCCTTCTGCAACCGGATATTTCGGCGTTATTATATTTAAGAGTGATATATAATGGGGAATAAAGACATGTTAAGATATTATAGGAAGATATTACAGAGAGATACTATATAAATATAGTATATAAAGGTAAGGTACATTTTCTGGATGCAAGTTCCCTTCCATTTATGTCCCTGCATTATTGTATCCCTGTATTCAGGCCTGTTGAGCCTGAGTTCTTGAAAGCCGGATAGGAACCCAGTACTTTTAAAGTATTGGTTTTTGATTTTGTACCAGCTTTTGATTTTATATCTTCTAAGGCATCTTTTATAAGTTCATCGCTCGTATGACCTTCAAAGTCGATATAGAAGTAGTAATCTCCAAGCTCTTTTTTAGAAGGTCTTGATTCTATTTTTGTAAGATTAATCCCTCTTTTTGCAAAAGCTCCCAGAAGTTCGTATAATGCCCCCGGCCTGTCTTTTTCCAGATATACGATAAGAGACGTTTTGAAAGCCGAAAGGCTGACTCTCTCGACCCCGGCTTCCGGTCCAGAATAAAACTCATTTCCTGTACTCGTGCAGAACTCAGAGTATGATTTCCGATCAAATTCCCCGCCTTCCGCAGTCTGCTCAGGTAAACTCTTCTCTTCACCCTGAATAACAAGGAAACGGGTATAGTTTTCTTTCCTGTCCTGGACATTTGAGAGCAGGATCTTGAGCCCGTATCGCTCTGCAGCTTCAGGGGATGCGATTGCTGCCATTTCCTCAAATTCCCCTGCCAGCCGGGCTGCATGCGAAGTGCTGCCTGTACTCCGGAGTTCAGCTTCAGGAAAATGCTTCTTCAGGAAATGCCTGCACTGGGCAAGCCCCTGAGGGTGGGAAAGAATGACCCTGATCGTCTCCGATCCGCCTTTTGAGAGAAGGCAGTGCTCGATTTTGACGACTATTTCTCCAATAATGACAGCCTCGTTTTCAAGCAGGAGATCAAGGGTAACGCCTACCGAACCTTCAATGGAGTTTTCTACAGGGATTACTGAGATGTCGGCTGTTCCTTTAACTGCAGCCAGGAACGCATCTTCGATATCTGCGAAATAACGAAACTCTGCATCCTTAAGGCCATTTTTCAGAACCCATAATTTTGCAGCCCTTTCAGAATACGAGCCTTCAGGCCCCATTACGCCTATAATCATCTGATGGTTAATTGGGGGGATGGTAATAATAATTTTTGATGGCACCCGAATTGCGCCTCGGGACAGAAAAATCCATGATTTTTCTTGTAGTTGCGATGAAATCGCAACAGTACGCGGTCCGTTTCACTCGCTGCGCTCGCTCAAGCAGACTAATTTAGAAGAGGAGTTTTCAGTTTTTCAGATTCCTCTTCCCCTGGCTCTGTCTATCTTCCAGTTTTTTCTGGAGGTCAAATTTCTCTCCTGTATTCCAGAGAAGTTCGAACTCTTCTTTCAGGTTCTTTGCAAACCCGGTATCCCGGATTTTCACCACTGAAAGCACCCTGTCCCTGTCCGCCGGATGGGGCTGGAAAAGGACAACCACACTGTCATCAGCAATTCCAAAACAGGAGTTGAAATTTTGGACCAGCCTTATATCAAGCCCTCTTTGCAGTTTTTCGAGGGTTTCTCCCTCCTGATTGGAAAGCATGGCGGTAAGAGCCCCGAAACGAGGGGAGACCATAAGCCGGATACGAACTCCTCTGTCAATAGCCTTTGTAATTTCAGGAAGCAGGTAGAAAACAATAGGAATTCCAAAAACTGGAGGAATGAGACATACCGATTTTTTAACTTCTCCGTAAATAGAAACAGCAAATTTTTTTATTTCGGATTCTGTAATGGCGGTTGTCCAGAAGATCTCGTCCTTCCGCTTCTGAGTGGGGACAGCTTTCAGGGCCTGCTTTGCCTCTTCGATAGAGCCTTTTAAAACCGCCATTTCTCTTTCGTCTTCGGCTTTTTTCCTCTCAAAAATAGTGTCCATGGCTAGCTCAGGATCTACAGCCCTGAACTTTTTCGGCCTTGAAGCCTGGACTTCCACAAATCCCTTCCCTGTGAGGGACTCAAGGACAGAGTAGATTTTCCCGTAGGGCACGTCAGAATCCCTGTATATGGCGCTCGCTTCGGAAACACCGAGTTTCAACAAAGAAAGGTAGGCAGCTGCTTCATAAGCATTAAGGCCAATTTCCTGAAGGAGCAGTTCATTCTGCATGTGGAAATCTGGGATTTAATATCTTAAAGCAGTTTCGAAAAAAGTATGCATAAGAGAAAAATACCGAAATCTTATGCAAAAACGTTTCTGTTTTTGAAGATCTCCAGAAAAATATTCAACCTGAAAGTGGTTTCAAATTATATTTCAATTTAATTTCAGTTTTATTTGAGCAATTTCAGCGCATCTCTGCAGGCTGCTACGGCCGGCGCCCCCGAGGTTATGAATATGACGTCCATAACTTCCATTATTTCCTCTTTGGTAGCGCCGTTCTTTAGGGCACTCTGCATCTGTACAACAGTACACCTTTCACATTGTTTGGATGCAACGACTGCAAGCGCTATCAGAATCTTAACCTTTGCAGGCAGGGCACCGTCTGAGAGCAGTCTTTTGTTACATCTATTATATTTTTTAAGTGACTCGCTGTCAAGGCATCCAAGTATCTCAAGAATATGCGGAGTAAATCCCAGTTTCTCACTCATACTTTCCAGTAATTCTTCATGTTCAAGGTCTTTATGCTCTTCCATATTGTTAACCCCCATTTGAAGTTACATTAAAATCTATGTGCATATTATATATTTATTCTGAAGCTCTGAAATATAGACCTGCAAATAGAGCAGGCGAGTAGAAAATATATAGCCAGAGATAAGAACGAAATCAAGTTTCAAATTTCCAAAAGGATTGGGGAGAATAATGAGACCAACGGATGATCTGAGAGAAGAACACAGGGCTGTCAAACCCGAATTGCGCCTCGAGAGTACGCAATCCTGTTCGCTACGCTCAAGAGGACTAAGTTTTGGCAAAGAGATTTAAAGGATCAGCCGTGAATCAACCGGGGAAGGCAGCGAGTACAGACCCACAAACTTTCCATTTTGTGCCTGAGGGGCATGAGGTAGTGGGTGTCTTCTCCGGCTCCGCACTGGAAGCAGTGGATTGAAATGTCTTTCTTTTTCGGCTGGGACTCGGCTTTTTCCCTGTTGAATTCAACTGTGTGTCTTTCTTCAATAGAGAGGGCGCCCTCGGGACAGATTCCTATACAGAAGCCCATGCCATCACAGAGCTCTTCGGATACGACCCTTGCTTTTCCGTTGATTATTTGAATAGCGCCTTCAGCACATGGAGCAACGCATTTTCCGCAGCCTGTGCATTTTTCCTCATCAATTTTTATAATTAATCGTTTTACCATTAAGGTTGACCCCCTTCGAATTTATTAGTTTTATGAAAAAATTTATAGGAATGTACGAAAAAAAATCAAGTATCTGTTAACAGTAGCTGCAATTTGAAATCTGGCAAATAGCCTTCCCTGTACAGCACGGATTTATAGTCATCTATTATTTTACTCATTTTGCAGGTATATTTTATGAAATCCGTACCCGTGTCCCCTTTGAATAGTATTCTTTCTGCTTTCTCCAGAAGCTCCGGATAAATGAATACAAGCTCTTCTTTAGTGTGCAAAAAAAGAGCAGAAAAATCTCTGTGGATACCCATACTTCTTTTTAAGAGCTCGGAATTTAAAATGTCTTCAGAAATATAGTTTTTATATTTCAGATATGCATTAAAGTTCGCTATATTCTGATTTAAAGAGTTCAGAATCAAATACAGCATGCTATCCGTTTTAGGAAGAGGAAGATCCTGGAGTTCAGGGTCTGCACCTTCATAGGTTTCATCTTCTTCCGCATTTTTGTCCCTGTCCTGTGATGTATTATGATCCATTTTATCAACCTGGCGTAACGCGACTTGTATTCTCAGTCTGAAACTGATATTCTCAGTCTGTTATTTGCAATCTGAATTTTTGAAATAATAAATTTTGAACCTGAGTTTTCATCTTATCAGAAGGTGGTTTTCACCAATAGGAAGTTAACTATTTGACTTTTTTTATTAAATAAGAAATTTTTCAGTGGTGTGTTCCTTCCACCACTTTTATTCCGGCGTCCTGAATCGTCTTGCGGATAGTATCTATATGAGGGCATTTCGGATAGCTGTCCTCCATGAGCATGCAGGAACTGAGATGTACGACATCCAGGTCATGCTTTTTTAAGGCGTTTACCAGACGGTACACTCTCCTGCCCGAACAGCCCCCGCATGTGAAAAACGCTATCATCTGTGCATCTTTGCCGTAAGCCTCAAAGTGTGACTTCCTCTCGTTGAAGGCTTTGAAGCAGCCCACTCCCGGACAGGCTTCAGAGACGATGTCACAGCGGACTACCGCTATTTTTATGGGGTTCGTTTCTTCTCCCATGTAAGACCCCTGTTTTACACCCTTATTTCAGACGTTTTAATAACCGTTTTTCCACTTCACTATGCGCTTTACAGCAGGCGAGTTTGCTCGGTCTGCCTTGGGGCTTTTACGACAAGCACCCTGAAGATGCAGTCTCCGGGGTTCAGGAGGCGATGGGGGATTTTCGCAGGACTTTCAATTAACATGTCTCTGCTGACTTCTTCCTGTTCATCTCCGATTTCAACGACGCCTTTTCCTTCGAGAATATAGAAAAATACATCCGTGGGGGTAACGTGCTTTTTTAAGGCTTCTCCGGGCTTGAGTTCGATGTGTACTGCCTGGGCATGTTCGGTATCATAGAGCATTCGGACACTCACATTGTGAGGGTTAGGCTTTTCAGGTGATTTTTTCATTTCAATTATTTTCATATCATTCTCCCCTTTTGACCAATTTTTCTGTGCTTTTGATTCCCGAAATATAACCTCAATATGTTTTTATTTCGGAAGATTGCGATAATCATCTGGTTTTTGTTCTGCTTTTATCCCTGTGTTCCATACTGGCATCCAACCATATATGCCTGATCAGTACCAATCTACTCAATCAGTCCCTTCATGAGGACAGCTCCGAAACTTTACGGCATCAGGAGCTTAGAGACCTACCTGCTTTTTAAACTCGTCCAGGCCCATATCTTCAATAAACTTTCCCAGCCTCTTTTTTGTGCCGGAGTTTTTGTAGAAATTAAGGATTCTGTCCACAACCTCAAGGACATCAGCCTCGGAAAGGTCCTTTGCCACAACCTGAGCAAGCCTGGGCATTGCAGCAGCAGAACCCCCAACCATCAGGTTGTATCCTTTTGCTGTACCCATTATTCCTATATCCTTGATAGCAGGCTCAGCACATGAATTCGGACAGCCACTAACCCCTATTTTCAGTTTGGAAGGCATCGGCATCCCGTGATATTTCTCATCCAATTTGAGGCCCAACCCCAGTGAGTCCTGCTTAGCCTGCTTACAGAAAGTTGTCCCGGGGCAGATCTTAATGCTTCTTACACAGAGCCCTATTGCAGCTCCTGGCTTTATGCCGAGGTCAGCCCAGACATTATCAAGGTCCTCTTCTTTTAGACCTACGATAGCAATTCTCTGAGCAGAGGTCACTTTCAGGGCAGCTGCCCCGTATTTCTTCGCAACTTCACCGATTCTTATGAGAGTGTCCGGGTCAACGACTCCTCCGGGGAGGTGGGGAGCGATTGCGTATGTTTCACGGTCTCTCTGAACGATTGCGCCTTTTTCCGGTAAATTGTCTTTCACGGTTGATCCTTTCTCCTTTAGTTATTGAAATTTTACAGATTTCACATATATCATTTAAAAGAAGTTTATTATAAAACTAAATTATATAATAGTTTCCTTTTGATACCAGTATATTAGAGATACTAAGTTATATATCAGACAGTTTCTATGTTTATACTATGAAAGACTGCACAGTCTACAAGACCATGAATATCATCGGAAAAAGGTGGACCATTCATATACTCCTTGAACTGCACAAAGGGGAAAAGAAAGAAAAACGCTTCAATGAGCTGAAAAGAAAACTTGGAGAAATAACCCCGAAAATCCTTTCGGAAAGGCTTACGGAGCTTGAAAATGAAGGGCTGATCGCAAAAAAAGTTGATAACTCTACAAACCCCCCAAAGTCCGAATATTACCTCACCGAGAGCGGAACAGATTTTGTAAAGATAATACAGGCAATAAAACGCTGGGGGCTAAAGTGGAAATTCCAGAATGAAGAGTGCGAAAAAGCCATCTGTATGTACTGTGACCACTGAGGGCTGGAAGAAAGTATGAAGTAAAAACTTCTCATATCCCGATGAAACCTCCTGCCCTATATTGAAATTCTTTTATACTAACGAGCCCTAACTTCTATAAAGCAAGGGGATGGGCTCCAGGTGACAAAGTAATATTTCAAGGCATGTACGAAAATAAAGCCTTCAGCCTGCTGATAAAAAAGCATCAAAAACAGCCTCAATTGATCTGCCTGTATTTGTACCATCATGGAGGCATCGATGAATCCAGAAGAATGCATTGACTTTTTCTTTAAGCCTGAGAGCATAGCCCTTATAGGAGCATCACCGAACCCTGAGAAACTCTCCTATACTATCCTGAAAAGCCTCAGGGAAATGAATTTTAAAGGAAAAATCTATCCTGTAAACCCTGGATACGGAGAAATTGAGGGGCTCAAATGTTATTCATCTCCAGGAGAGATTGAAGATAGGATTGATGTTGCTATTTTTGCAGTCCCGGCAAAAGCCGTCCTTGAGATTCTGAAAGGGCCTGTTAGTAATATAAAAGGAGCCGTAATTGTCAGCTCAGGCTTTCGGGAAACCGGACATGGCGGAAAGGAAATGGAAGAAGAGCTGAAAACTCTATTAATAGAGAAAGGCATCAGGGCTATGGGACCCAACTGCCTCGGGATATACGACACGGTATCAAACGTGGATACATTTTTTATAGAGCGGGGAAAGATAGAAAGGCCCGTCAGAGGTAGAGTTTCCATACTTACACAGAGCGGGTCTTTTGCCGCTATGATTATGGACGAACTGGCAAACGAAGGGGCGGGAGTTGCAAGGGTCGTAAGCTATGGAAACAAGGTTGATGTGGACGAAAGTGACTGCCTTGAATTCCTTTCACGTGACGAAGCCACAAAGGCAGTTGCACTTTACATAGAATCCGTAACAAACGGGAGGAAGTTCCTTGAAGCTGCCTCTGAATGTGTAAAAAAGAAACCTGTTGTAGCTCTAAAGGTTGGAAAAAGGGAGCCAGGGGCAAGGGCAGCAAGCTCGCACACCGGCGCTATCAGCGGAAGGTATGAAGCATATGAAGCCGCTTTTCGGAAAACGGGCATAATAGAGGTTGATAGTTACGAAGAGTTAAAGGACGCCTGCAAAGTCCTGAACAGGTATTCCCCTGTAAAAGGAAAAAGAGTCCTGATAATAACCGACGGAGGAGGGATAGGCATTTCCATTGCTGATTCCTGTGAAGAAGCAGGTCTCAGGGTTCCTGAGATTTCCAGATCCGCAGTAAGGAAATTAAAGGAAAAACTTCCGGATTTTGCCTCCGTAAGAAACCCAATAGACCTAACAGGCAGTGTACGGGATGAGCACTACGTTGCTGTCCTGCAGGAAACTCCTGCCGAAGAATATGACCTTGCAATTGTCAGTCTGATCTGGGGCCCACCTCTTCTTACCGAAGGGGTCGCGGAGAAAATCAGGGATTTCGCCGACAGCTTTGGAAAACCTGTATTAATCAGTTTTTCTGGAGGAAAGTTCAGCCGGGAAATGGCTTCAGCATTTACAAAAACCGGGATGCCAGTATTTTTTACTCCCGAAAGTGCGGTAAGGGCGGCAGCAGTGCTTTGCGGAGGAAAAGGAAAGCTGGAATAAATTATAGCCTCAAAAAAGTTGAAATTGCCAGATATGTGTGAAAATAAAGGATTAGATAGGGAAATAACACAAAGATTACACAAATCCTGGAAAGAGTATACAAATATTACACAAATCCCGGTGCGGATGAAAAGATTGACCAGCGCCTGTACCTCATAGCTCTCTTTACTCGATTTACGGCAAGTTCAACGGCAGCTTCCCTTGGCAGGATTCCTTTTGTTTTTGCAGCTTCCAGGACCTGTTCGGTGTTGCTTCTAACTTTTTCTTCGATTGAACCGAAAGCCGTGCATCTGGTAGTTCCCTGGTACTCTGAAGCCGCACAGATCACTCCACCTGCGTTTGCGATAAAGTCAGGCACGTAAAGAATTCCCTTTTCATAGAGAATTTTCTCCGCTCCCTCGGTGACAGGGATATTTGCCCCCTCAACCACCAGTTTCGTGTTCAGAAGATGGACGTTCTTCTCGTTTATCACATCAGGGCGGGCTGCCGGAATCCAGATATCGCAGGGAACAGAAAGAATTGCATCACTGCCAAGTTTTTCTCCTCCGGGGTAGTCAAGCACACTTTTTCCCTCTTTTTTAAGACTGATAAGTACATCCACGTCAAGCCCTTTCTGGTCATGGACCGTCCCCCTGGAATCGGCAACTCCCACAAGGACAGCTCCTTTCTGGGCAAGGAAACGAGCAGCATTTTTCCCAACTGCCCCGAAGCCCTGAACAGCCACACGAGCCCCTTTAAGCTCGAAATCACAATATTGCAGAGCAACTTCAGTCGCATGGAAAAGCCCCCAGCCCGTAGCCCCGATTTCGTCAAGAGGAATGCCTCCTACTTCGCATGGCAGGCCTACAACCCTTCCTATCTCGTCTTTTATGCAGGCCATGCACACCTCATCCGTCCCCATATCCGGAGCGAAGATGTACTCCTCAGTATACCGGAGGGCACTGGCAAGAGCCCGAAGCATCTGGCTTTTCTTTTCAAAAGGCATTTTCGGGTCCCCGTACATGACAATTTTCCCGCCCCCGTAAGGCAGATCTGCAGCCGCATTTTTAAGAGTCATGGCCCTTGCCAGCCTGAAACATTCCTCGGTGCTAACATCAGGTGCCATCCTCACCCCGCCAATGGCAGGTCCCCGTGCAACGTTGTCCACAACAAGTACCGCTTTCAGGCCAACCGACGGTTCATAAACATGAATAATCTTGAACGGCCCGAGTTCATCTGCAAATCTGAACATGTCCTCCATTAACGATATCCCCCTCTGATCTTATCTTCCAAGGTTCATGTGCACATGAATCTCAGATTATTTCTGGACTATGTTATTTAAGGAATATATTACTGCAGGACTCTATTATAGTTTCTGCCAAGTTAATTGCATTTTTTGTAAATAGAATGTTTCCATCATTTCTTTGCAAATGATACATCTTCTCTCTTCCCGTAAACTCGTCTCTGATTATATTCCTGAGATGTTTTCAGTCATAAGATGTTTCCATTTCGAAGATATTTTTTGATTGAAGAAATCTGCCAGACCTTTCCCATTCAAGATTTTTCCAGACAAGCTTTACAGGATTCTTGAGCTAGAGATAAGATAACAGGATGAAGGATACAGTTCAAGACGGAGTTAACAGGAATTGTTATAAGGACAATTATTTCAAAAAGCATATAGTATTCCATGCGATTAATAGTATGAAATATGTTTTTCTGAACAAACTTCAAAAAAAGTAATATTTTGTAATTACTTCCAGTTTTAGCCTTACTTTCCGAAAATTTCCATGAAATAACCAGGGAATAGGAAGACGGGGTAAAGAACAGGATGGTAGCATGGGGTCAGTACTTAAAAGATCAGAGTTCTCCTGGGAAGAATACTTTTCAGACAAAAAGAAAGGTGGACACAGGTTTTCAACGGAAGAATTTCTTGCTAAAGAGGCAAAAGAGAAACTATTCCACCTGAGTGGAGGAAAAACCCTCCTTGATTTTGGATGTGGAGCAGGAGAACTTCTTATATATTATATACCAAACTACGAAAAAGTTGTAGGAGCTGACTTTTCCAGATCTATGCTATTTGAAGCGGAAAAAAAAGTCCTTGAGCAGAAATACGGAAATGTGGATTTAATCCTTGCTGACGACAGAACAATATGGGACAAATTAAACCTGAAGTTTGACAGAATAACAGCAACTGAAGTTGTCCAGTACTTTACACCTGAACAATTAGAAGATTTTATCCATAATTCCTCCGGATATCTGAATAAAGGAGGAAAAATCGTGTTTTTTGACATAATTGATCCAAAGCTTTACTGCTTATGGAAAATAGGATGGTTTTCACAGAATTTCATATCCTGGAAGATATTTGTCAGAGCATACGTCGGCTGCATAAGAAGAATACTGGCTTTATTGAAAAAACAGCCGGGTGACATAATAGGATATTCACACAGCCCCCACCTGATAAAAAAAATTGCCCACAAAAATGGTTTTCAGATGGAGTATGTGAATTCGATGTATTATGAGTACAGGTACCATGCCATACTCTCAAAAATCAGCTAACTGAAGGGTTCTTGTATTTATGTGGGAATATAGAGTTGAAGAAAAAGACAGGTGAAAGTTTCCACACAAGACATCCACGCCTTCTCCAGTGTCTGCCATCATATGTATCACGGTTTCCGATCCTGTTCAGTATTCAGCTTAAAGTACCTTCGTCCCTGTACATGTTTCGATTCCTTTTCAGTAACCCCAATTTCTGTTTCCATTTCCGTAATATAAACCGTCGTTCCAGTTTCCATTCCAGTTTCCGTCCCAATTTTCTAAGTTTCTTTTCCCATTTCCGTTATAGAAACCATCATTCCAGTTTCCTGTGTTTCTGTTCCCGTTTCCGTCATAGAAACCATCATTCCAGTTTCCATCCCAGGTATCTATGTTTCGATTTCTGCTTCCATTATAGAAACCGTCTTTCCAATTTTCGTTCCAGTTTCCATTGGGATTCATACTAACTACTACAGCAGTCAATGATAATACTGAAAAGAATAACAGCTAAATAGCAAGCATCTTCTTTATTCGCATACCCATATTCCAGTCCAACCCCCATATTATTCAATAGATTCAATTTTAAGTGTGGTGGTTTTTCATCTGTTTTTTGTAAGTAGATTTACCTTGTTAATGCCTGTTTGCCAAAAATATTTTCAATTTATTTCTAGAAGTAACCACTATTATTATTGAAATAATATAATATACAATAGAATATGATAACATAAACTGAAATTAAACCACATTTAATACAAATTCTGAAGTAAGTTTTAGGTTTTCTTCTCTGGATTTGCTGCAATCTGCTTGTATTGTCTGCCTTCCTTTCTGAACTGCACGAAACTTAAGTTCTCTCTTTCCGTCAGAACCCAACGTGTCAGAAATTAATTCAAGCCCACTTGAATGAGTCACTGTCCATTTATAGTCTGTAGATGGGCTCTCTTTTAGAGAGATAGTATAAATGTCTCCCTTGGCTACTGTGGCCTCAGTTCTGGATTTTGAGGTCATAGAAACGTTTCCATTGTGTATTGTGGCTTGACTTGCAGATTTTGAGGTCACTGAATCGTGTATTGGAGCTTGACCTGTAGATCTTGAGGTCACAGAAACTTCCCTATCGTGTATTGTGGCTTCACTATAAAGTGTAATTGCAGCAGCTGGAACACACAGCAAAACCAGTACAAATATTAAACTTTTTATTTTCCAGGTCATTCTTACCATCTCTTTTACTGAACGAGTGACTTCAGCTTCAGAAAGTTGGGCCAGGGGAAGTTCTTTATGTCCTTCCCCCGCTGCATTTTTTATTGGTGAAAATTTCTGTTTTTTAGACGTGGCTGGAAGCTATGGATACCGATCCTGCCTGATATCCATCAGCGGTGGAAGCTGAACCAGCATGTGAGTTGCCGCCGGTAACGCTGGCCGAAGAAGCAGCCGAAGCGCCTGTGCTTCCGGAACTGAAAGCGCTAGATACTGCGGCTGAGCAGATGTCATCCGCATATGCATAAGAGAAAGTATCCGTCTTCTCTCCTTCTGCAGCCGACTCTGAATAGGCGCTGCGGTCTTCCATATTGGCATAAGCAGTGGCTCCTGACGCGGCATAGGTACCAGACGCGCTGGAACTCCCGTATGCCCTGGTCATGGAATCACTAGAGGATGCCATGGTTTTCGCACTTGCATGCTGGCCGATTGCATATGAATTGGCGCCGGAACCATATTGAGCGTGGGCCGAAGCTGGTCCGACCAGAACACAGCAGATAAAGAGCGCTATTGCCACTGATGTTAATTTCTTGTCCATCATCTTCGCTCCGATTCAAAAAAACTATTCTCGTATCTTATTTTCTCCTCAGGGTTTTTTGTTTATGTTTTTATGGCCGGCTTATGCAGGATAAACCTGGAAACCGGACCGTGCCATCTGGAAATAAGGCAGAATTTCGCAGTGGCAAAAAATTGAGACAGGAGACTCATCGTCTCCCATTTTTCGAATAGTTAGTTTTTTTCTTTCAAATAGTTAGTTTTTTTCTTTCAGATATTCAGGAAACTCAGAGGGCTCCGGTTCCTGCGCAGGATTCTGTTTCAGCACAGCCTTTTTCAGCTGAAGATGTAGAGCTTGCTCCGGCACCGGTTATTCCCCACGCACTGGCTCCGCTCTCTGCAGTTACGCCGCCACAGTAGGAGGAGGCTTTGGCAGAGGATCCTGCTACTGCGCTGCATCCGTCTGTATAAGCTCCTGAATCAGATTCAACACAGTCTCCTTCCGCATAAGCACCGGTGCTGGCACCTGCACCTAAGGGAACATCGTTGTAAGCTGTAGCACAGGTTTGGGCTTTAGCATTGAAACCAACTGCGTCTCCGTGGCCGTAAGCACTTGCACATTTTCCGTCCGAGCTGGCTCCACTGTTAGCGTTCGCGTAGAATCCCTCAGCATCTGCTGAAGAGTAAGATTTCGAGTTGAAGTAAGAAGTTGCCGATGCTGTACCGACGAAGGCACACACCATAAGGGTGGCCATCATCACAGTCAATATCTGCTTTCTCATTTGTTACACCTCATTAAAAAAATAGATAAATATATATAATATCACGATTATATATTATATTAGTACCACTAATTTAGTGGAGGCTGTAGAGATAGTAGAATCTAAGCAACCACTAATTTAGTGGGAACTTTAGAGATAGTGGAATTTAGGCAACCACTAAATTAGTAGAAGCTGTAGAGATAGTAGAATCTAAGCAACTACTAATTTAGTGGAAGCTATGCAAAATGTATCTTTATAGATACTGAACTGCTCTTCCTTTTTCCCCGCAATTATGCTCGTGATAATTTACAATATTTACCTATTCCCCATTTATGTTATTAGGTAATACCCCATTTTATTTGTAAAAGATCCCGCATACAACTACTTGCCAACAGGATATATGCAAGAAGTATCTTTTTAAATGCTGAACTTAGATACTGAACTGCAAACCCCGTTTCTCCGCAACCGTATTCGCGATAATTTACACAATACGTATGATGGCAATGTATTATATAAATATAACCCTTATTATATAAGAAATATAATAGTAAAGGTAATATAGATCACCAATATAGCTAGTCCCAAAACTCAAAAATTACTTTTTTAGATCTTGGTTTTGAAATAATTAGCCGGGCTACCGATATGGAAATAGTTCTGAAACTCTTACGAATTGGGAAATAAAAATTAGTTTTGGGATAAGCTCATATCTAAATGGATTAGGACTATTCGTTGAACTAAAAGATCAATAATGTAAATTAAAACCACAGTGTTTATTGCACTTGATTTAAAACATCAAGTACGTATAGTCCTGTATACTTTTAACAAGGAAATGAGACTTCCCCTTCCCGGCAACCATCAGACTGACATTAAGAGATGAAAACCATCAAATTTCTCACAATTAAATTTCCCGTTAGCTGCTAACCTTATTATATCTGCCAACGCTTTATTGTAAATTGGAGCGTTTTTGTGATTTCCAGAGATCCTGATTCATTGTGTAGCTTAACGCAAAAAATAACAAATTAACTTTCACACCTATGGGAAAGAAGGTAAAGCCTATGGACTTATGGAAATTGCTCCAGGGGATGAGCAGCCGTGTTCTTTAGGAGTATGTGGTTCGTTTTAGGGGGGATAAAGTGAAAATATTAAGTGAATCAGCCTTTAAAAAAAGTATTTTTCTGCTTATATGTGCAACATTAATGGCGATCTGTATTGGTAGTGCTGCAGCTTCGTCTTCAGCTACTCAGATACAATCAGGCAAAGTAAGCATTACTAGTGGTGAAGTTAGCTATAATATGGATCAGCAAGAATTTGCTGTGATAGATGGAAATGGAGAAATAACTCAAGCCCAGCATAGTAGTGAAAAGGTTAATGATAATGGAAATGTAGAAATCGTAACTGTAAAAATGAGCCAGAGTCAAAATGTTGATGCTTTTTCCACAGATGACATTAGTGCTTCCATGGATACTAATAATAAAAAGTCAAAAGCGACCTCAAAGTCAAATTTAGTTGAGACGATTACGACAGACGACAGTGAGACTATCACCTTTGGCCAGAAACAATCAGAAGAGTCAGATGGAGATATCTACCAGGAACAGCGTGCTTTCTTAAAAATTATATCTACACCAAATGATAAAGTACACACAATAATTCATTTGAAACAGAAATAAAAGATGGGGGGGAATATTACTCTCCACGCGGGTTTGATAGCCTCCCAGGCA
This sequence comes from uncultured Methanosarcinales archaeon, assembly GCA_964434965.1. GTDB lineage: Archaea > Halobacteriota > Methanosarcinia > Methanosarcinales > Methanosarcinaceae > Methanosarcina. The sequence continues at coordinate 103,661 of CAYSWX010000006.1, read as the reverse complement.
AGAACTTCCTGGTTCAATCCCGCTTCTTTTGAAGGCGAAGACTTTTATTTCTGGGTTTTTGATTAATTGCAATACTTAATGGGGAAAAAATAATTATAAATTTTGGCGATCCCAGAAGATATTGGTCATCCACTAATAAATGACAAAAGTCGGTTAAATGTTTGAAGTAATAAAGGTGCTACGCAAGCTTACGTATCTGGTGGCTCTGGGTCATGTGCATCTTCCGGCCAAACTCTTCGTGGATATCTTTCCAGGTGAAGCAGAAATTTAAAACTGGGAGATTATGGCCTGTAATAAAATAACTTGAATAACAAATTGTTGATTTGGAGTAAAATAGAAAGGAAATGCTTACGAAAATGGCAAGTTGAGTGTAAAAATTGGCTTAAATTTTTTTGAAGTGACTAATTAGCATAGAAAAAAACATTGACATCTGGAAAATACGTATCCTCTTCAAAGTAAGTTGAAGGCTCTGGTTTTCAATTCAACAAGCTTTTTTCTGATTAATTGAGCCAGAAGTAGCATCTCAAATTTATTGAGAACTCCATCACACATACTACTTATAGAAACTTACACCCCATTTCTTGCATTGAACAGCGTCATAAAGTGTCTTTCGCCGTTGTTCCTTTATCTCTTATGGTTTGAAGGCACACATCTCATTTTTCAACCTTTGCCCTAGCCACCAGCTTTATTTTATTATTCTGAATAAAATTTTTGGTAAAACCATTGACCTCAATGAGTCAGTAGAAACTTCAATGAGTTAGTCGAAAAAAAGATAGAATTAACGGGAACTAGAAATTTTAATTTGATTCCAGAAATAGAAGAAATTGATACAGCAACTTTAATTGCTGAAATAGGCAATTTTAAGGATTAAGCATCGGCAATAACTATGGACAAAAAGTAGCACATATATAACAAATGTTCAGAATACATTATAATTCAATAAAAACACTTTGAATGAAAATGACATTGAACACAGCTTGCGGAAAGGCTGTTCTTGCGGAAAAGCTGTTCACCGGAAAGTAAGTTATCTAACTAATGATACTCCTGTGCTCCTTATACCCTCAAAACACTAATTTCCAACCAAATGTAAGTTATGCAGAATTGAGATTTTAACTTTAAGTTAAATTTCTTGCGATGTTTCATATGATTTTAGAGAAAAAAATACTTTTAAGGTAAGCAACAGACCTGAGAAAGAGTTAAGAAATGTGGTATTTCTCTAAATTTAATAACTGCCAGTATACTTCCAGCCCTGAAATCTATTTTTGTAGTGAGTTTTCACAAATGACATAAGAAAACCCGGAAGAAAAAAGAAGCTATTACCCTGTTTTATTCTGTTTTCAACAATATCGCAATTGGATGACAAAATTCAAATATTTTTTCAACAGCACGTCAGCCGAAAGGGAATTAAACCATAGGCTCAATAAACCCAGGACGTACTTATTGGAGAAAAATAGTTCCTGGTGAGACCAACAGTCAAAAAATTGAAAAATATATTTGGCAAAATAATTCTACAGGTAATCCCCTGAAAGAGGTATAGAGGATGAAAAAATATCTGTCAATACTATTAGTTTCAGTCCTTATTTTTGGGGCTGTACTCCCGTGCGCTACTGCAGGGGCAAAGGCAAATTCATCAGGAGACAATTCGACTATTGAAGATGAAACTACTGTTGTTGATGTTTCCGACGATACTAATGAAGATTCTGTTGAAAAAGAAGATACTATTGTTGCAGAAGATTCTGTTGTAACTGATACTACAGTAATATCAACAGATAACGATAATTACAATTCAGACGATGATTATAATAATGTATCTTCTGATGATGATATTATTACATCTGTAAACACAGACGATGATAGTATCATATTGAACAATTCTGCAATCCAGCATGTAGAAACAACACAGGTAAATATTGATAATAGCCAGACGGTAACTGTTGATGTAAAGAATGACAATTCAGTTGTCAACAATATATATTTCCAATCAACAAAAGATTCAGGCAAGGCAAAAGTTGTTATCGAAGACCTGAAAGATGATAAAAGCTTAGTTAAGAAACCAGAAGGCGATGTTTACAAGTCATTTAACATATGGATTGACAGTGATAATGTAAAAAGTATTGAAAATGCAGCTGTAAATTTCAAGGTTGAAAAGTCCTGGCTTAAAGCAAATGGTCTTGATAAATCATCCATTATCCTGAATATGTATGATAACGGTAAATGGGTAGAAGTACCAATTACAATAACAGGGCAGGATTCAACGTATGTGTACTTTACAGCTGAAGTATCTGAATATTCAACATTTGCAATTACAAGTAAAACAGTAGTTGTAGATAAAACTCTTAAATCAACATCTTCGACTTCAACATCTTCGAATAATACTACGGTAGGAACAGATGGTCTAACAAAAAGTGAAATAATACATATACTTGAAATGATTCTCGCATATCTTAAGGGAAACTAATTTCCCTTATTTTTTGGTTGTGAGGTAGCATGCGCAAACATATAAAATTAGCATGCTTTTTTTTCACTTGTATTTTAAATTTATTTAATGGTTGGCACAATACCCCAATTGAGATCTTTTTTGATTTAGTAATTATAATTTTGATTTTAATTTATATTCCTGTTTTCATCAAGCCTTTTCGGGTTTACTTTCCAGGCACAGAATTTCTCACAGATCGCGGCCCATAAAGCCAACTCAATCTGGTCATTTCGGGATAAAAACAAGTATTTCAGCCGCCAATATAAGCAAAGGGAGAACTGGGACGTAAAACATGACAACGCTGAAAGATTCCATAATAATAAACCGGCCACCTGAAGCTGTTTTTAAATGGTTTACCGATTTTGCGGAAAACTACAGGTCCTGGCACAAAAACCACGTGCTTGCTAAGTAGATCAAAGGGAAAAATTTTGAAAAAGGCTCCGTGCTTTATGCAGAAGAATACCTTGGGGGCAAACTGGAAAAATTGAGCTTTGAGATTACCAACTGTGTACGGAATGAATTGATTGAGTATAAAGTGTTATTTCCAGAATCCATCATCTGTTTGGGGGGCTCATTTTCCATCAAGCCTTATAATGGAGGGGCTGTTTTTACTGCCGCACTTTCATTCCGGTTTGGCTGGTTAGTTTCAAGAGTTGCTAAAAAGAGAGCTGAGGCTATCAGGCTGCATATGAAAGAAGAAGGGGAAAATCTGAAGGAATTACTGGAAAAAGAAGAAGAAGAAGAAGAAGAAGAAGAAGAAGAAAAAGAGGAGAAAAAAATGTCATTAAAGGGAGTAATTCATAAAAAAGAACCAGAATTGAACTCATAAAAAGGAATCATAATCGAACTCATAAAAAAGAACCATAACTGTCATCAATCCTGTTATACAGATCTTTCAAATCCCTGTTCAGCCTGAATACTTCTTTTTCCCAGTCCTTTTTACTGGACTCCAAACAGGGACCCATCTTCAAAGATGCCATCCTGGCATAGTTATGGGAAATTTTTCGGTTGCTCCAGGAGAGGCCGAAAGCCTGATCGGTTTTTTTGATGCTGTATTTTTCGTGGATCAAGAACTCATAAAGTTCAGAAATCATATTCAGATTTTCTCCGGAGCTTTCGGGAAAGTCCGGGGAGAGGGCAGCAAGATTACGGAGGTGGGCTTTAACCCCGCAGCTTTCTGGGCAGAGTTTTTTAGAGTTTGCAAACTCAAGCATCTTCCTGAATTCAAGGAAAAGATCTGTCTTCCCGAAACCCGCAGGCAGAGTTTTTCCAAGGAAGATAAGAACGTGAATGCATTCATGAAAGAGGATTTTTGCAATCAGAAACTCAATTCTTTCCTGAATGTTCCATAACCTTTCAACCAGTTCCTCATCCCACAGTTCATGAGGATTTACCAGGATGAGGGACCTGTAGATTATTTTCCGGTTTTTTCTGGAAACAACCCTTTCCGGCTCAAAAGCTAAACCCTGAAGCTTTCCGAAAAACTGCACCCGGACTGCCAGATCCCAGCAGTGTTCCCATTCTCCTGAACGCACACTTTTTATCCGATAATATTTTCCGTCAAAGCGCACCTTTTTTATTAACCTGTAGAGATCCTCACTATGTTCTTTAATAAGGGCTTTTATCACGGGTTCCCGGTAAATGTTAAGGTCAAGATGAAGAATTTCGGGAGAAAAAAACATGCGTTCAGGAGCAGAAAACGAAACAGGAGCAAATGCCGGAACAAGATACGGGAACGGCGAAGCTGCAGAGGAAAATTCCCCCCGTATACTATGTGCGTGCAAATCGACTTTTTCCTTTTGCGAAGCTTTTTTTGCTCCTGTTACCTGAGTTTCCTGCTTCATTAGACACTCCTCACAATTGACCCCGTTTTCCCCATGTCACTAGCTAAATCGGTAACACATAATTCAATTTTGATGTTAATAAATGATATTGTAATTAAAGAGATGAATACTTTTTCTTATGAAAAGAAATTTTAGTATTACAACTAACGAGAGCACAAAAAATTAGATACTTCGAAACAAGCAAATGAAAACTGCTATTTCAGGCAAAACCGCCAGACCAATATAAACTAAAAACAGAATTCAGGCGGCCTCTGATAATAAGTTCATACTCTGATAATAAGTTCATATGTACCGGAATCTATAAGGAAGTTTTTTGGATTTTTCTACCTGAACCGCACTGAGACTGGATAACATATCAGCCAAATAAATACTTTTTCTGTCCCTTGACCGTTTTTTGATTCAAGTAAATCTATATCGCTTCCGTCAGTTTTTCTGGCGGCTCACAAAATAGGTTCAGACTATATCCTGCTTTTTAGCCAGAATATCCTGCTCGCCTCTGAATCAATAAATAAGGAAGTGGCAGGGACCACCTCCTTATGTTCACATTTCAAACCTTGTCATAACTCCATGGAGCTCATCCGTGGGGAGCCTGTAGAACTGGACGAAAGAAGGGGATAATTTCTTTATTACGGAAAAAACTCTCCATATTAAATTATTGGTGAATATGTCTTCGACTCCGTAAAAGATTGTTTTTTCAGTAACCCCATTGTCTTTCAGGAGTTGTTCGACATCAACAATTTCCATGTATCCCGCTCTTATCTCAAAGATTTTCAATCCTTTTGCCAGTTCTTTTGTGAAAGAGCTTTCCAGTCCAAATGGGCTGTCAGACTTGATAATTGAAACAAAAATGTTATTTTCGTAAATAATGTTATTCCTGAACATTACGTGGGAAATATATTGAGGAATTCTATTTATGTCCCGTGAAAAGAAAAGGGCAGTTCCACTGATTTTATTTTCACTGGAATACACCTTAGTATATTTTTCAATGAAATTTTCAAATTTAGTAGGTTTCATCAATTCATAAAGCCTTTTTTGTCCGGCAGTGTATATGACTATAAGAGAAAAGACAACAGCTGCTATAATTACAGACCAGTAACCTCCATGCGGTATTTTATAGGTATTTGACATGAAGAATACCATGTCGATGAATGTTATAAATAATGAAATTACAGCCTTCGACGTTTGTTTTTTATGATAGAATATAGAAGTCATCAGCATACCAGTAATTGTCATGGTCCCACTAACTGCCAGTCCATATGCAGCTGCGAGTCTGCTTGATTCCTGGAATATAAATATCATATATAATACAGAAATCATGAGGAACCAATTTATCGTACTTATATATATCTGGGATTTTAATTCTCCAGAGGTATAATCAATTTTTAACATCGGCATTATCCGGGTTGTTATTCCCTGATATACTATTGAAAATACGCCGCTAATCATAGACTGAGAGGCAATAACTGTCGCTACGATGCTCAGGATAAGGAATGGAATAAAAATGATCTGTGCCTGGTGATTTACCATCTCAAACAAAATATTTTTTGAAGCCGGGTTTCTAATAAGGAACGCTCCCTGCCCAAGATAATTAAAGACTAATGCAAAAAAGATCAATTTCCATGCATTCAATATAGGCTCTCTACCCAGATGGCCCATATCGGCATATAATGCCTCCCCACCAGTACAACAAAGAGTAACTTCAGATAATACAAAGAAGCCTATAATTCCGTTCGTTGAAAGAAAATCAATAGCGTAATACGGATTTATAGCCTTTAATACGCCAGGAGTATAAATTATTGAAGCAATGCCTGAAATTGCAAGAGCAAAAAACCAGACAAGCATTATCGGGCCAAATGCCCATGCAATTTTGTCAGACCCTTTTTTCTGGAACGAAAACAGGAATATTGCAATTAGACAGGCAATTAACATTAGAACGCCCTGTCCCGTATTTTCAAATCCGGAAATAATACGTATTCCTTCAACAGCACTAAGTATGCTTATTGCAGGCGTAATTACTCCATCTCCAAGAAGGAACGAAGTCCCTACATAAGCCAATATCGTAATAAAAGAAACGTTTCTACTTGATTTCAGCAGGGGAACGAGGATCTCTTTTAAAACGATAGTACCTCCTTCTCCTTTTTTCCCCAGGCTCATAGCAAGCCAGGCATATTCCATAGTCACCAGTATAATAAGTGTCCAGATGATTAAAGATAAAACTCCTATTACATGAGCTTCCGTGGGTTTTGTGAGAAGGAATATAACTGTAAGGGTATAGATAGGACTTGTCCCAATATCTCCAAAGACAAGACCCATAGAGTTTACTATTCCCCTTAGATCAGATTTGAAAAACATATGATATATCACCTTATTTGTTGCAGGAATTTTTGAGCAAAAACATGATTTGAGATAAAAATCTCTTGCATCAAAATTAATGACAACTGATCATGATTTACTGCCCAATATGACTGAAAAAGAATGGGCGTTCTGAAGTTATAACTCGCTAATTTCCCACTTCCATATAAACTTCATCCCTATTTTTTGAGTTTCAGCTTTTATATTTGCGTAATTTTAAAATAAATATTAGTTATAAAAATTCATTGCGCTGAAAATTACTTTTTCATATATAAAGATCTTGATGCATTTCCAGAAAAAATCCCGATTTTCCAATAATCAAGCAAATTCATTGAATTTCTGATTAACATATTTTAGATATTCTGACCCACAAAACTGTTCCTCAGGTTTAGACTTTTTATCACTGATATGAAAAGTAATAAAAAGCTTTTCATTACAAATAAGAAAATGTAAAAAGAGAGTGAATAAAGAAGAATGGGATAAAAAATGTGCTAGAATGAGAAATGTACGAGTCCAAAAACTGCAGGGAAAATGAGCAGAGAAACGGCAGAAGAAAAGCAGCACACAGTTGAAGAAAAATCAAAGGAAAGCAGGGATCAAAAAAGAAAAAATGAAGTCCATACTCCTCAAAAAGTGACAGAAGGTGTGGACATCCTCCTAGGAGACCCTGAAAAAGCTGTAATCAAGCTTTCAATTCCTATCATAGTTGCAATGGCTGTACAGACCATCTACAGCTTGACCGATACCTTCTGGGTTGCAGGTCTGGGGGCAGATGCCCTGGCTGCTGTAGGGTTTGCTTTTCCTTTTTTTGTAATCCAGATGGCGCTTACAAGCGGGCTTGGGGTTGGAGGAGGGGCTGCAATTTCCCGCAGGATAGGAGCCAGAGATAAAGCCGGCGCGGATAATGTTGCAGTGCACACTTTTGTAATCATGTTCGTACTTACAGTTGTCCTTACAGGGATAGGGCTTGCTCTTGTAAGGGACTTATTCGTATACAGCGGGGCAGGAGAAACTACCATACTGGGGGTTTCATATGCCAGGGTTATCTTTGCAGGCAGTTTTGTATTCTTCTTTGCAAATGTCGCAAACTCCATACTGAGAAGTGAGGGAGATTCAAAAAGGGCTATGAAGTCAATGGTTATTGGATCTCTCCTGAACGTGGTTCTTGATCCGATATTTATATATGTGTTAGGCCTTGGAATAGCGGGAGCAGCTCTTGCGACAGTGCTCTCTTTCGCCAGTTCCGGACTGCTTATGTTTTACTGGTTTTTCATCAAAAAAGACACCTATGTTTCTTTTGATTTCCATTCCTTTAAATTCAACATGGCTATTGCCAGAGACATCTTCAGGGTAGCTATACCTTCCTCAATAGAACAGGTTGCTCTTGCACTAACTGCCCTGACAATGAACTATATTATCGTGACTGTAAGCAATACCGATGGTGTTGCGGTTTATGCAACAGCCTGGAGGATCACAAGCATTGCAGTTGCACCTCTAATAGGAATCGCAATCTCCGTGGTCTCGGTTTCAGGTTCCGCTTTTGGGGAGAGGAACTATAAAAAAGCAAGGAGCGCCCTTCTTTATGCGACTAGAACAGGTTTTCTGGCAGAAGCCGCAACCGCAGTTGCAGTATACATCTTTGCTCCGGACATTGCTGACGCTTTCACGCAGGCAGAAAATACTGCCCGGATAGCTCCCGAACTAACAAGACTACTTAAAATTATGACAGTATTCTATCCGGCAGTTGCTTTTGGAATGCTCTCTGCTTCTCTTTTTCAGGGTGCAGGAAAGGGCACAAGTGCACTTATTGCCACCCTTCTGAGAAGTTTGATTTTGACCCCTGTATTTGCCATGCTCTTTGCCCACACATTCGGCTGGGGGCTGCCGGGAGTCTGGTGGGGACTTGTCATGGGGACTGTTGTCGGGTCTCTAATTACTTTTGTGTGGGCGCAGGTCTATTTGAGGCGTATGATAAAGTTGGGGGAAACAGGAGAGAAGTGCTGAGAGAGAAAAAATCTGGTATTTCGTGTGAGTATAATGTCCAGTGCTTAATAGGAGCTTTCTCTTGTATGAGTATTATAACTGTATATATTGCCTGTACCAATTTATTCAGCATCATTATTCAGAATCCCAGTTTCCAAAATCATATACTTTCATGAGCTTATTTTTATAATACAGCCCTGAAACACAGAGCCGTTGATTCTTAAATCTGAATCCTCTTTTTCTGGCAGGTTTAAGAGTAGAATCCTAAAACAGACTTTGCTCAAAATGTTATCAGGGCCTTTGCTAAAAAAGATCAGAATTTACGATATTCAAGGTTGGTGGAATATGAGAGCCTCTAAAATTTGTATTCAGCTTGCCCTGATAATTTCTCTGTGCATTCTGCTCCTGAGCGCTTCAGTTTACTCTCAGCAGGGAGATCAGGTCAGGGAACAGGACAGGGACCAGATCAGAGAACAGGATAGGGACAGAAATTACACACAACTTCAGCTGCATTCAGGGCTTTCGGCTCAAAAGGATGCTGTAGCTTTAAACGTCCGTGAAGCTGCAAACCTTGTGGAAGAAAAAGGAGAAGAATCATTTCCTGAATTCAGGGAAAATGGCAGCAAATGGTTTTATGATAATTTCTACATCTTTGTCTGGAAGCTTAATGGAACCAGAGCTGTCAGGGTTGTCTATCCTCCGGATCCGGGAGGGGAAGGGCAGGACGTAAGCAATCTTACGGATTTCAATGGCAAGAACATAGGAAAGCTTTTCATCGAGACAGCACTGAGTGAAAGCGGAGAAGGCTGGGTATCCTACGAATGGCCAAAACTCAATGAAACAGAACCTTCCACTAAATACGGTTTCATAAAAAGAGCTGCTTTTGGAGGGGAAACGTATCTTGTGGGTTCGGGATTTTATGTTGATGATTATCTCTTCACTGGGAACACGAAAAATTGCGAATTCATCAATGCAACAGGCATATCCCTATGTGAGTTGATGCACCCTGGAAGGATGGAAAAGGATCCGGGAGTCAACTATAGCATTGCATATGTGGTCGTTGACCCTGGAGAAAAGAGCCTTCAACACAGGCTTTCAAACCCCGAAACCTATTACACTCTTGAAGGCAACGGGACACTTTACATCAACGATGTGCCAGTCACCCTTCATAAAGGAAAACTTGTACTTGTGCCTGAAAACGAAGTTCAGTATATAGAAAACCCGGGAAATTCATCCCTTCTTCTACTTGTGATAGATCAGCCAGCCTGGAAAGCTGAAAATGAAGAGATCATGGGGTGAGCAGGTAAAAAATATGAGGAGGAACACAGGCAAATAAAATCAAATACAGGCTTCCCAATTTCTATTTACATATTTTACTCTTTTTTTGATCATTCGCAAGATAGGATTGACAGCTGGAGAATGCGAAACCTGGGAAAAACATTGATTATTCCAGAATACCTGATACTCCCATGCACCTCAGACATAAAATCATAAAATCATAAAATATAAATAAAACCTGACCTATGATTTAGTTTGAAATCGAACAGTACGAAAAGTGCATAGCAAGAATTAAGACAGTCATGGTCCGGATGATAGTATATGAATTAAAAACCAGTCAAAACCGATAATCTTCGGTTAAACCCAACAAAAAAGTAAACCCAACAAATAAGTAAACTCCGCCAGAAACCAGTCAGAAAATTAAATCAAACACACCTCGCAAACAGACCTCTGGCTACTATCCCTGGCTTTATCGTCCGGATCAGGCTGGAAAAAGTACCTCACTGTGATAACCAATGAAAGAAGAAAGAGTAAAAGAGACGGTCAACCTTCAGTTTGAGATGATCCACCTTTTCCATAAGAATTTTGCAAGAGTGTTCCATCAGACAGGTAACAGCCCATGCAGTCTTAATAAAAATCAGAATAAAGCTATTCTGATAATAGGAGCAGTCGGGGAAATAATGCCTACAACTCTTGGAAAATGCCTTGATCTCCAGAAAGGAAGCCTGACAAGCATGATCGATGCCCTGGAAAGAGAGGGGCTTGTCTGCAGGAGAGGAGACCCCGGAGATAGGAGGAAGATACTGGTTTCACTTACGGAGAAAGGAAAGGCTTACAGTGACTGGTTCACAGAGGAACTTGAAAAAAATACATCACATGTTTTGAACCGCCTCGCTGAAGAAGATATTGAAGCTTACCAGGAAAGCCTGAAAACAATGATTGGCACTCTGAAGAAACTGGAGAGCATGCCTGAAAAGTAAAAAAGTAAAAGCCGGATTCCCGAAAATCAATACTGGAGTCTGCAATGTACACAGAGCTCATAGGCAAACTAAAGAAACTCGGATTCACAGAAAACGAGGCAAAGATCTATTTGGGGCTCCTTAACATGGGTGAGGCTACAGCAAGGGAAATCCATGAGTTTACGCACGTTCCGAGGCCAAAAATTTATGCTGCGCTGGAAAGAATGTCAAAAAAGAAATATGTAGAAGTCATTGGAGGAACTCCGGCATATTTCAGATGCATTGGCCCGGAACAGCTGACAGAAAGGCTTAGAGATGAATTCCTTTTCTCCCTTAATGAAACATTGAAGGAACTTAATTCTGCAGGTTACGAGTAAAAAACAGGTGCATTTAATTCAGGTCCTGATCCCACTGAGCTCCAGAAAAGGATTCCAGTCCTGAAAAAGAGAAAAGGGTAAAGGACGTATAAAAAGGAAGAGAATTAAATGAAAACCAGAAACGCCGTAAATTCGAATTCCTGCAGTCCTGAAAAAAATCCGGGAACAAAAGGCGTAAGGATCCTTGAAGGAGACCCTAAAAAAGCTATTATCAAACTTGCAGTCCCGATGATTGTTGCGATGTCAGTTCAGACTATTTACCAGCTGGTAGATACTTTCTGGGTCTCAGGGCTCGGAGCGGACGCACTTGCAGCAATGGGCTTTTCATTTCCGTTCTTTTTTATAAGCATGGCTTTATCCAACGGGCTTGGAATAGGAGGAGGAGCAGCTATCTCCCGAAAGATAGGAGCAAAGGATAAAGCAGGAGCAGACAACGTAGCCGTACATACGATTATAATGATGCTGCTGCTCGCGCTGATATTCACCATACCTTTCTATGTTTTTGCTCCCCAGATCTTCTCTCTGGCAGGAGCAGGAGAGACAGCCGATCTTGCAGTAGCTTACTCAAGAGTGATATTCCTCGGGAGCATAGTAGTTTTTTTTACTAACGTAGCTAACTCCATCCTCAGAGCCGAAGGAGATTCAAAGCGCGCGATGCAGGCAATGATCCTTGGCGCAGTCCTGAATATCGTCCTTGACCCGATCTTCATATACACCTTTAAAATGGGAATTGCGGGTGCAGCCTGGGCAACCCTGCTGTCTCTTGCGATCTCTTCGGTTATGATGCTGAACTGGCTCTTTTTCAGAAAGGATACTTTCGTTTCCTTTGATTTTAAAGACTTCAGCTTTAAAAGAGATATTGTAAATGACATATTCAGTATAAGCATCCCCGCCTCCGCCCAGCAGCTTTCCATGTCATTATCCATGCTTGTCCTCAACCTTATTATTGTGAACGTAAGCAATACCGACGGAGTTGCTGTCTACTCTACCGGCTGGCGGGTTGCAACAATTGCAATTGCTCCACTCATAGGGATTGCAACGGCTGTAGTTTCGGCATCTGGAGCTGCTTTTGGGGCGAGAGACTTTAAAAAAGCAGAAACGGCCCACACATATGCAATTAAACTGGGACTCCTGATAGAAAGTGTGGTTGCTGCATTTACTTTTATCTTTGCTCCTCAGATTGCAGCCGTATTCACGCAGACGGAAGAAGCAGCTCACATAGCTCCGGACCTTATACACTTCCTGCGTGTTATCTGCATCTTCTACCCGTCAGTATCTTTCGGAATGCTCTCTTCATCATTCTTCCAGGGAGCTGGAAAAGGTGTGAGCGCGCTTACCGCAAATCTTCTGAGAACCATAGTATTCATACCTCTCTTTGCGGCTTTTTTCGCATTCACTCTGGATATGGGCCAGGTAGGTGCCTGGTTGGGAATTGTCGCAGGCAATGCGATTGGAGCCGGAGTGACCTTTGTCTGGGCAAGGCTTTACCTCAGCACTATTCTGAAAACAGAACCCCTGAGCAAACCTCTTGAGCAGGGAATTTAAAAATTATTTAGAGATAATAGTTCTAAAAAGAGATTTCCGGGCAATGGGAAATGTTTCTCAGCCCGAAGAGCATTTTTTTTATAATAAACCTGAAAAGCGGCAAAAATCGGAAAAAATACAACCGGCTATATAAAGTTCAGAGGGGAAAGACTTGAAACTTGAAATTGAGACCTCAAGGCGCATAGAGCTGATAGATATTACCCCGGAAGTGCAGGAAGAAGTCAGAATAAGCGGAGTACAGGAAGGCATATGCATAATCAGTACCAGACATACGACTGCGGGGATTATAATTAATGAGAATGAAAGCGGGCTCAGAGAAGATATTCTGAACCTGCTGGACAGGCTTGTTCCTCCTGGAGCCGGGTACAGGCATGACCGAATAGACAACAATGCTGATGCCCACCTCAAAGCCGTATTGCTCGGATCAAGCGAAGCCCTGCCAATTGTACAGGGGGAACTGGAACTAGGGACCTAGCAGAGCCTCTTTTTTGCTGAGATGGACGGCCCAAGGCACAGGACAGTAAATTTGACGATTTTGAAAATAGAATAAGGGCAGAGAACTAAAGTAAGAGCAGAAAGCTGGAAACTGCGGAATATGGAAGAATAGAAGGACAATACACAACAGCAGAAGAGAAAGCAAAAGAGAATAACGGGGTAAAAAGTAAAGAGTAAAGAAAAGTAAAGAGTAAGAAAAGTAAAGAGTAAAGAAAAGTAAAGAAAAAAGTAAAAAAGAAAGCCCTTAAAGGCTGTCTGAAGAGACTGCCTGAGAGGATTTTCCAGTCTTACCGAAATCATCCAGACGGGTCTGTTTCTTTCTGCATTTCTCACCCGGGATTTCTACAGGATACTCACCTGTAAGGCAGCCAACGCACATGTCGTTCTTATCACACCCAAGAGCCCTCATAAGACCGTCAATGCTGAGATACCCGAGAGAATCAGCGCTTATGAGATCTTTAACCTCTTTTACAGTTTTGTATGAGGCGATAAGTTCTTGCCTGGTTGCCATATCAATTCCGAGATAGCAGGGAGCGATAATTGCCGGGCTTCCGACTCTTGCATGGACTTCAGAAGCGCCTACCTTCCTGACCATATCTATGATACGCCTGGAGGTTGTACCGCGGACAATGCTGTCGTCTACCAGGACTACACGTTTGCCTTTTATGTTTTCCTGAATGGCGTTCATTTTAAGCCGGACTGCAGTTTCACGCAGGTCCTGTCCCGGAAGAATGAAGGTACGCCCAATATAACGGTTCTTCATAAGCCCTTCCAGGTACATGGTACCGGATTCCCTTGCATAACCTATTGCAGACGTGATTCCCGAGTCAGGGACAGGAGAAACGATATCTGCGTCTACCGGGTGTTCGCGGGCAAGCTCCCTTCCGATTCGTTCCCGAACTGCATAGACCAGCTTGCCGTCTATGACGGAGTCAGGCCTTGCAAAGTAAATGAACTCGAAAACACAGTGTGCCGGATGGAGCTCGTTCGTAATCTGGTAGCTTTCAAAACCTGAGCCTGTAAAGACCATAACCTCACCGGGTTTGACATCCCGGATAAGGGTACCGTTCAGGGTGTCGATAGCTACGCTCTCGGAAAAGACTCCATATCCGCCGTCAACTTCTCCAAAACAGAGTGGCTTGAAGCCAAGAGGGTCCCTGACAGCGTAGATAGTACCATTAATGAAGATAACAAGAGAGTAAGAACCAACAAGCTTGCGCATTACATTCCTGATAGACTCGATGGGATCGTGTTTTATCAGTTCTTTTACAAGCAGGTGACCTATAACCTCGGTATCGGAATCGCTGATAAAAATCCTGCCTTCGTTTTCAAGCTCATCTTTAAGTTCTCTGGCATTTACCAGATTCCCATTGTGGGCAATGGCAACTGTTCCACCCTTGAAGTTCAGAATAAAAGGTTGACAGTTTTCAATCTTTGACCCACCAGTCGTGGAATAGCGGACATGCCCTACTCCTGCATTACCAACAAGACGCCCAAGAGAATCCTTGTTGTATACATCAGGTACAAGCCCCATTCCCTTGATAGAGAGTGGCCGTGTGCCATTGTGCACCATTATACCTGTTGATTCCTGTCCTCTGTGCTGGAGGGCATAAAGGGCATAGTAAAGCTTGAATGCGACAGCATTTGACTTGGGTCTGTCGTCAGGGAGGATTATGCCTGCAACCCCGCATTCTTCTTTCAATCTTGACCTCCGATGCAGGTAAAAAATAGAGAAAATTGAGCAGGCAGGTTTAATACTTGCACTTTGCCTGCCATTTGTAAGTTCTCATGCGGGATGTTTTTCCAAAGCCGCATGAAGTACACTGTTTTGTATGCACGTTGAATGAAACACTGCCGCAACGCCTGCATTTGGCGTGGGTGCGCTTCTGCCGTTTTCCCATTGATGCCGTACCTTTACTCATTCCTAATTCTCCTGATAATAATCAATTTAGCATGTAATATTCGATAATTCAAAGCGATTTCGTTTTTCTGAATTCATCTCAGCTATACAGGTTCTCTGCTCACCGAGACTAACGATAATAGACGAAGTGCTTGATATAGATTACGGAGATACGTATACGACGTTGTCACCGCGAATTACGACACTGCTGAATTTACTTACGACTTCTCCTTCTCTTAATTCTTCAGCATTGTCAAGCACGAGGTTCATGTGAATATCGTATCCTTTCAGCTCGCCCCTAAACTCACGTGCGCCTTTCAATCTAACGATAACGGGTGTGTCCAGTGCGTTGTTCAAAATATCCAGAGGTCGGTTTGCCATCCTTACAATCCCCTTAAAACATTATAAATCAAGTCATTATCTATATCAATATAAATAGTTAATCCAGACTTAAACTGATCGCCGCGCTTAAGTATATGATTATTTGCATCAAACTCGCAAATACAATATATAAATGTATCGAAGAAATGTCTCCGTTTAAGTATTCAATATATAAATGAATGCAAGATATAAAAAAATGCCTTTTGGAGAAAGTAAATACTACTTAAATATTGTCATCAGGAATTTCAGAAGCATTTGAAAAAATACTTAGTAGGCAATCCTTGAAAATAGTTATTCAAGAAATATCCTTTGATTGTATTTCAGTATACAATTAGGCTTTCAGAAACCAGCTTCTTCAAAGAGAACTCCTGGCAGCCTTTACGAATTATAGCCTATCCAAAGGACAAAATAGAAAAAAAATCATGCTCGAAAGGCAGAAGAGCAGCTCTGAAAAAAGAAAGTACTGAAAAGTCAGTATATAAGTTAGTATATCAAGCCATAAAGAGATGAAAATCAATAAGAGGAATATAATGACAGGAAAGCCCCCAATGCTTAAAACCCCTATTGTGATGACTATTGCAGGTTCTGATTCAGGAGGAGGAGCAGGAATTGCTGCTGACCTCAAGACCTTTGCGGCATTTGGAGTTCACGGGACCTGCGCCATTACTTCCGTAACTGCCCAGAATACTAAAGGAGTTCTTAAGGCATTTGACCTTGCCCCCGAAGCTGTTGCAAGCCAGATCGAAGCTGTCTGTACGGATATGGATATAAAATGGGCAAAGACCGGAATGCTTGCTTCTTCAGAAATAGTAAAAGAGGTTGCAAAGCAGGTAAAAAAACACAGGCTTTCCCCTGTGCTTGACCCTGTAATGGCTGCTGAAGCCGGAGGTGACCTCCTTCGAAAAGAAGCCCTTTCAGCCCTTATCGAAGAACTATTGCCTCTCTGTAAGGTTACAACTCCAAACGCCTCAGAAGCCGCCGCAATTGCAGGAATTCCGGTCAAAACTCATGAAGACGCAAAACTTGCGGCAAGAAAAATTGCAGACCTTGGAGTTGAAGCCGTTATTGTTACAGGAGGGCATATAGACGCAACTGACCTCCTCTACGAATCAGGTTCCGGCACCTTTACCCGCGTTCCAGGCACTTTTGTTAAAGGGGGGACGCATGGTTCAGGCTGCACTTATTCTGCATCAATTGCTGCCTGTCTCGCCTGGGGTGACAGCCTGGAAACTGCTGCAAGGAAGGCAAAAGAATTTGTGGAGCAGGCAATCGTGAGGAGCGTACCTGTAGGAAAAGGAGTCGGCCCTGTAAATCCTCTGGGAAAGACCCTTGAAGAAAAAGAGAGATACCTGGCTCTGCAGGACGTAAAAGAAGCAGTTTCAATACTTGAAGACAGCCCTGAATTTGCAAAACTCATTCCCGAGGTTGGCTGTAACATAGGAATGGCGATCCCGGGCGCCAGAACTTATGAAGACATAGCGGCTGTGGAAGGCAGAATAGTCAGGTACAGGGGAAAAGCCAATCCCGTAGGATGTGTTAATTTTGGAGCCAGCAGACACGTAGCAAGGGTTGTTTTTGCAGCTCTCCGTGAGAAGCCCAACATTAAAGCCGCTATTAATGTAAAATATTCAGAAGAAATCCTTGAAGCCTGTAAAGAAATTGGGCTTAGCATCTCTTTTTTTGATAGGGAAAAAGAGCCTGAAGATGTCAGCACCATGGACTGGGGGACTTCGGAGGCAATCAAAGAGTACGGAGGAGTGCCTGAAGTGATTTATGATAAAGGAGGAACAGGAAAAGAACCCATGGTCAGACTTCTCGGTACAGAGGCTTCAGAAATCGCAAGAATTGCAGTGGAACTTGCCAGAAAGGTGAAATAACATTAAGCAAGAATTTTGGCAATTTTTCATTCCCTTTTCCTTTTTCATCCCTTTTCCTTTTTCATTCAGTTTCCTTTTTCTAGTTTCATATTCTTGCTTTCATTTTATACCCATGATTCCCAGCGTCAACAACTCATCTGATTTTCAATAAAGTATAACAGTGGTGTTTGTAGCATCGAAGTGATATGCAGATAACGCTTATATACATCAAAGTACATTTTTGTACAGAAACGATGTACCGGAGATTTTCATGGAGCAAACAAAAATTATCCTTGACGAAAATGAGATGCCGAAGAAATGGTATAATGTACTTTCAGACCTTCCATCTCCAATAGAACCTCCTCTGGACCCCAGAACACAGCAGCCCATAAGCCCTGATGCTCTCGAGCCTATTTTCCCAAAAGAACTGATAAGGCAGGAAATGAGCAGTGACAGGTATATTGATATTCCCGAAGAAGTGCTCGAGGTATACAGGCTTTGGAGACCAAGCCCTCTCTTCAGAGCTCACCAGCTGGAAAAGGTCCTCAAGACCCCTGCAAAGATATACTACAAGTACGAAGGAGTCAGCCCTGCAGGCAGCCACAAAACAAATACCTCCATTGCCCAGGCTTACTACAATATGAAAGAAGGCACAGAAAGGCTCACAACCGAAACCGGAGCAGGGCAGTGGGGAAGTGCACTTTCTCTGGCCTGCAACTACTTTAACCTTGAATGCAAGGTCTATATGGTCCGCTCCAGTTATTATCAGAAACCTTACAGAAAATCCCTTATGAACATCTGGGGAGGAAATGTTGTGCCATCCCCAAGCCCGGATACAGAGTTCGGAAGAAAGATCCTGCAGGAACAGCCTGACACCCCGGGCAGCCTTGGGATTGCGATAAGTGAGGCTGTAGAGGATGCAGTAACCCACGAAAACACAAAATACTCCCTTGGAAGCGTGCTAAACCACGTTGTGCTCCATCAGACCGTAATAGGGGCTGAATGTAAAAAGCAGCTCGAGCAGGTTGAAGAGTATCCTGATGTGGTTATCGGGTGCTGTGGAGGAGGAAGCAACCTCGGAGGAATCGGGCTTGAGTTCATAAAAGACAGGCTAGAAGGAAAGCACAGTGCAAGAGTAGTCGCAGTCGAACCCTCAGCCTGCCCTACCCTGACAAAAGGAGAATACAGGTACGACTATGGAGACACTGCCGAGATGACACCTCTGCTTAAGATGTACACACTGGGCCACAAGCATATACCCCCTTCCATCCATGCCGGAGGGCTCCGCTATCACGGCGACTCCCCGATCATAAGCAAACTCTGCGCCGAAGGGCTTATGGAAGCTGTTTCATATGATCAGAAAGAGGTTTTTGATGCAGCTGTCCAGTTTGCCAGAACTGAAGGAATAGTGCCTGCACCTGAATCTTCCCATGCTATCCGCTGTGCAATTGATGAAGCCCTTGCAACCAAACAGACAGGGGAAGAAAAAGTTATTCTCTTCAACCTTAGCGGGCACGGGCACTTTGACATGGCCTCCTATGACAAATATTTCAGTGGAGAACTTGACCAATCTGAGTAAGAATAAAGAGCAGTTCTTAAAACTCAAAAACGCGAAAAAGTAAAGCCTGAGATACACAAGCCAGAATAACAGCTGAGATTTCAGGCATCTCTATATTTAAGAAATCAGAAAAGTTTAGATTATAACTCAAGAGGTTTTTTGTTAAGGATGTAAAGTATCATCTTCTGGTTGAGTTTGCTTTCTTTACTCATTTTCTCTGCAATTTTGTCGTTTTGGATTCCTTCTACTTTCATATTTCTTATTTTATTCATTACTGAAGGAGGGACGGTGTAATATTCATTTATGTCTTTTCTGTGGCCCCATACATCCCCTTCAAACAGCTGAATTTTCTGCATTTCTAAAAACATCTGCATAGACTTTGAAATTGTCCGTTGATATGAGTTAGGAAGCTGAACTATTTCAAGCTTGGGACATGTTTCAACAAGCAGAAAAATATCTTTATTCGAAGGCCTGAACGCAAGATGAATTATCTTTTCATTCGGGTTTAAAGAGAGAATTTCATCTCTTGAACTTACAACTCTAATTTTCATACTATTCCCCAGACCCTAATTAAATACTGAATAAAGTTAATTCTACTGCAATATTTAAATATTTTTCGATGTTATCATGAAATTAAATTCAACCAGCAGAAGAATATTTAAAAAAAGATAGGAATAGAGGCAAAGTTAAAAATTAGTAGAAGAATAAACATATTTAGAGATTGAAACCTGACATCACTTTTTAAATTAATGATTAAAATATAAAATTAAAGTCCTAAAAGTAGCTCAGTTTATGCAGGAGACATCCGTGGGGGTTACCATTGAAAAAAACAAAGAAAGAAATTAGAGAAAACTGATCAGAGACAGAAATTCCAGCCCTGGAATCTTGTCCTGAAAAAAACTATCAAAATAGATAAAAAACTTTTTAAGACCAGGTCTTAAAAAGTTGACTGCCCATTCAGCAAATTATCTTTCACGGATCAGAAAACCAGGTTTGTCCCGAGAAGTAATGAAAGGGCATAAATTAATGCTTCAGGACAGTTCGGCGCCTTTTCTACTAAGGATGTAGAGAATCATATCCGAATTCAGCTTGCTCTCTCTTGACAGCTTTTCAGCGATCATTTCATTTGAGAACCGATCGGCTTTTAATTCCTGAATTTTCTCCAGAACATTCTGAGAGACATTGTAGTATTCGTTTATGTCCTTTCTGTGGCCCCATACATCCCCTTCCAGGAGATTTATCTTCTGCATTTCCAGGAACATCTCTATTGACTTTGAAACAGTCCTCCTGTATGATTTAGGAAGCTGTATTGCTTCGATTTTAGGACATGTTTCAGCAAGCATGAATACATCCTTGTTAGACGGCCTGAAAGCAAGGTGGATAACCTTCTCATTCGGATTCAGGGTAGGAATTTCCTCCCGTGAACTAACCACTCTGATTTTCATATTTAGTCCCCACTCTTTATTTAAGATTAAATCTATATTTAATTAAAAATCAAATTTTATTTATGCATCTACATTTTATATACATATCGACTAGCAGAAATATTATTTAGAGGGTCTGTACCCAAAACGAGTCCTGATAGCGTCAGCATGTGCCTGTAGACCTTCTTCCTCGGCTAATGCGATTACAGTTTCTTTCAGACTTTCAAGCCCACTCTTACTGATTTTCTGGATACTGGAATATTTAAGGAAGTGATTTATATTCAGCCCGGAATAAAGCTTCGGATATCCTGCTGTGGGAAGCACGTGATTGGTACCGGAAGCATAGTCTCCGACCGGAACAGGAGCATAGTTTCCTACAAATATCGATCCGGCATTTTTAATCCTGTCAAGAACGAAATCTGAATCTTCTACCATAATCTCAAGGTGCTCAGGAGCAAATTTATTGCTAAAGTCAATGCACTGATCAAGAGAATCTGCCGTCAGGACTGCCGCATTTTCAAGGGAAGTTTTCACAATCTCACTTCTTGCAGTATTTTCAGCCTGAATAAGTACCTCGTGTTTCACAGCCTCTGCGAGAGTTTCCGAAGTTGTTACAAGGACAGAAACCGAATTCGGGTCGTGTTCTGCCTGGGCTATGATATCTGAAGCAGCCATGACAGCATCTGCAGAATCGTCTGCTATGATAAGGACTTCACTGGGACCTGCCGGAAAGTCAATCTCAGCAACATCCCTTACCTGCATTTTTGCAGAGGTCACAAAAACATTACCAGGACCAACGATTTTGTCTATCTTCGGGACAGTTTCGGTTCCGTAAGCCATTGCTCCTATTGCCTGAATGCCTCCGAGCTTGAAGACTTTATCAGCCCCTGCAACCTTCGCAGCAGCAAGTGTAAGCGGGTGAACAGAACCGTCAGCTCTTGGAGGAGTGCATACAATAACCTGCTCAACTCCAGCAACCCTTGCTGGAATTACCGTCATCAGCACAGTCGATGGATAAGAAGCCCTTCCTCCGGGAGCATAAGCCCCTACACTTTCAAGAGGTGTTGCTTTCTGCCCGAGGACAACTCCGGGCCGAAGTTCCATAAACCAGGTAGTCTCAGGCATCTGTGCCCTGTGGAAAGCCCGGATATTTTCAGCCGCAATTTTAAGGTGTTCAAGCAGTTTAGGACCTATCTCAGAAAGAGCTTCTTCAAACTCTTCCTCGCTCACTTCAAAATCGGCAAGCTCGACTTTATCAAACTTCTTTGTATACTCTCTGAGAGCAGCATCTCCTTTCACGCGTACATCTGAAAGTACGGAGGAAACAATTTCCCCCACATCTGCAAACCCGGATCCCCGGTAAATCAACCTCTGCATTTCAGCTTCCGAAACATCAGACAACTTTTTGAATAACATTATAACCATCTCTGAGATTACCTGGTAAAACTGGATACAAACTGATCCCGATAAGTTCGGAATAAGTCTGGTATAAACTTAGAATCTGATATAATCTGACATAATCTGATATAATCTGCTCTCATTAAATCCCTGATCTCATTTAATATTTTACCCTAGCGCAGGGCAGAAAAGTAAGAAAACAATAGCTATTCGGAAAAAGGTAGAGTTTGAGAGGACTTACAAAGTCCAATAAGTCTAATGATAAGCTTCACAACCCGTACACCAGTATTCGCTATACTAAGTCATTCATGTCACGCTCGACGAAGGAGAGCGGCTTGTCATAAAAAACAAAAAAGAAGAGACATGCAAATATCAATACACCTACACTTATTGCTTTTTCCAGTATTTTATCTTCAGCTGTTTCCTCTTTTTTTAAGGAGAGGGCCGCCAGACAAGCTGGCAGAGGCTTTTGTATTTAACTATGAATTTAAAACCCTTTTCGGGGTTAAAGATGAGTGTTACCTCAAGCCAGAGCACATTTCTCCAGTGTTTTCTCTATCTTAACGGCGCAACTGGCTCAGGCTTATTTTGTGATCTTATTTACTGGCCGGCCCTGCCCAGCACGACGACAGGAGAAAAAACGAGAAATTATCTATCTGGGTTCAGGAATAGACAAAGCAATTAATCCAGAACCGCAAAGAATTAAAAAACTCACATGAAATTTTCCAAATAGCAGGCACAAAAAATGAAAGTACTTGGAAGCATTTTCATGCCAAATAAAAATGAGAGACAAAACTGTCAACGATCATAAGAATAAGTCAGAAATCACTGATTCTCCTCTGCCCTTCAGAAGAACCTTTTTCCTGAAGCTCAATATAAGATACTTCAGACACGGCATTTCTTCTTCCAATCTGCTTGAAGATCCTTTCAGCGATCTTAGGCCCTACAAGCGCAGCTACCTTTTCGGGAGAAGCTCCTGCAAGGTCTGCTGGGGATTTAAAGCCTGCCTCATAAAGTTTCCTTGCCCTTACACGCCCTATGCTTCTGATATCAAGAAGATCCATCAGCTCAGGACCTGCACCGTATTTGATCCGCTTTTCAAGTTCTGAGGCTTCTTTTGTCCCACGCAGGTCAAGGAGCCTTGCAAGCTGGGTGGTCACATGCATTATCCACTCGGCAATATCTGCAGTTGCATGGATGTCTCCTTCCCCTATACCGAATTTTAAGCAGATCTCATTTTCAGGCTTTTCGTGGATCCAGTCCATCAGCAAAAGAGAGGTCTTTACCTCACTCAGGAACCACTCGTATTCGGCGATATTGAAGGGGCTTGGGACCTTTGAAAACTCACCTGCATGAGCCATAACGTAATCGTTGACTTCCTGATAGTCCTGGCTCCGCATATACATAAGGCGCATATCCGGAGTACTGCAAATCAGGTGCAGCAGAGTGAGATCAGTAAGGATCCCTGCTTCCCTTAAGCCCTTTGCGATCAGGGCCGCAGAGAGAGGGTCAATATAGAGCCGCGAGACAAGTTTTCCGAAAACCGTGGAAATAAGGGAATCCGGGTCTTTTTCAAGCATTCCTTCCTGCCGCAAAAAGTTAAGGCATTCGTCCACAACCACAGATAACCCGAAGTTTGAATACTGAAACGCAAAAAAGGTTGCCTCAAGAAAATCCATGAGCTCTTCTCTTGTCCGGGCAAACCCGTTTGAGATAGTTGAAAGCACATGTGTCCGGAGGGCATTTTCCGTCCCCAGCTTGGACCAGATATCTTCGGCTCCGGCTTCAATGTACTTCTCAAAAAGGAAAACGAGCTCATCGTAGGACTTTGCAAGCAGGACAGCTTCTCCGTATGGGTCAAGCCTTGGCCGACCTGCTCTTCCTGCCATCTGCTTGTATTCGAGCACAGGGATCGGCTGCATGCCTGATTCAGAAGAATAACGCCTGTAGCTCCTTATAATCACACGCCTGGCAGGCAGGTTCAGCCCTGCTGCAAGGGTAGGGGTGCTTGAGATGAGTTTTATCCGTCCTTCCCTGAAACCGGTTTCTACAAGTTCCCGGAGAGGTGTTGTAAGGCCTGCGTGGTGAAATGCCGCCCCTGAACGGACGCAGGTCGCAAGAACTGATGAGACATCGGTTTCACTGTTTTCCAGGATTTCGTCTGCGATGCCTGCAAGAGCTTCTCTGTCTTTTTTAGAAAGAGTCTTTTTTACTGCAGATACGGCTTTTTTTGCAAAACCCATGCAGTTTTTCCTGCTGCTTTCGAAAACAAGGCACTGTCCGCCTTCCTTTATAGTATCAAGAACAAGGTTTATGGCTTCGTCTTTTGTGGGCTGCTCAACAGGCTTCTCTTTGTCCTTGCAGAAAAAAGTCCCGTTAAAAAATACCCCTTCCATAAGGTCGGTGGGCCTCCATTCGCTTACCACAAGTCCGGCATCAAGCCAGGCTGCAAGCTCATCAGCATTTCCCACCGTTGCCGAAAGTGCAAGAACCTGACAGTAAGGATTCATTCTCCTGAGCTTTGCAAGGGTGACCTCAAGAGTTGGGCCCCTGTCTGGAGAATCGACAAGGTGGACTTCATCTGCCACAACAACCGAGATTTCCTGCATCCAGGCAGTCTCGTTCCTGAGCAGAGAATCGGTTTTTTCCGAGGTGGCGACAATAATATCGTTTATGCCGAGCCCTTCGTCCCGCTGGTCGTAATCCCCTGTTGAGATCCCGACCCTGATGCCCAGTTCGGAAAACTCCTGAAACCGCCTGAACTTTTCGGAAGCCAGAGCTCTCAGGGGCACTATATAGAGTGCTTTTCCTCCTGCAAGTACGGACTTCAACATCGCAAGCTCTGCAAGCAGAGTCTTTCCCGAAGCCGTAGGGATTGCAGCAAGCAGGTTTTTCCCTTCAAGCAGGCCCTTTTCAACAGCTTCTGCCTGAGGGGGATAAAGTTCAAGGATCCCGGAGTTTTCGTAAAAGCTCTTTACTTCATCAGGCAGGTCGAGACTTTCTATCTTCATTGAAAACCAGAACCTCACACATAAGATAAAAATTATTTTGAAAACGCAATGCCAGTACAAGGACTGCATTCCTTGAAAAGGTTAAGGCTCCCTTTTAAGGGAACTCCAATCCTTAAAAAATCAGTTGTAAATCAATCCTTAACAGATCAATCCTTGGCTGAATAATAGTAGTTTCCGCTTTCCTTCTGCTCCCTATCGAGCCTTGAACCGAGGTTGTTTACGCGGGGGCGCCTTGTTTCTTCATCCCTGCGGAAGGTGATGCCGAGGTTTTTCAGGAACCTGTTCATGCCGCCTTCCATACTGAAAGGCCCCTGGGCTTCACCAGATACCGAAGGTTTGCCTTCAAAAACAAGTAGGCGCTGGCTGAGCATATCTATCATGTAAATATCGTGGTCAACCACCATAGCGGTCTTCTTGTTGTTTTCGGCAAAGCGGTTGATGACTTTGGTGACCATGGAACGCTGCTCCACATCGAGGTGGGCACTCGGCTCGTCAAGGATATAGAGGTCAGCTTCCTGGGAAAGGCAGGCAGCAATTGCTACCCTCTGCAGTTCTCCGCCACTCAGGTCGGTAAGCAGGCTGTCGTAAATCTTCTCAAGCTGGAGAGGGTTTGAGATCTCAACCTCATAGTAGCTTGTCCCAAACTTCTTTGAAATGCCCATCAAGAAGTCCTGGACGCGTACAGGAGTATCGGCTTTAATATACTGGGGTTTATAGGAGATTTTGACCTCAATTTCTGGGTCTCCCTCATCTGGTTTTACCTCTCCTGCCAGAACTTTTACGAATGTTGATTTTCCTATCCCGTTAGGACCAACTATCCCGAGAACTTCACCTTCGCGCAGGTTTCCGCCTGTTGCCTTGAGAGAGAAACCGTCGCCGTACTTCTTTGAAAAGCTGTTAAAGGAGACCACAGAAGTAAACTGACTGTCCTCTCTCGGGGGATGGACCTCGAATTTGATGGCTTCAGGCCGGATCCTGATGTTTTCTTCTGGGAGGTAACCTTTAAGGTACTGATTGATTCCAACACGTACGCTTTTCGGAAGAGTGACCACACCGAAACCTGCCGGCTCACCATAGGCGATATGAATTACATCTGTGAGCATGTCAAGGATTGCAAGGTCGTGCTCGACCACAAGCACTGCCCTGTCCTTTGAGATTTCCTGGATAAGGCGGGCTGCGTTGATCCTCTGGTAGATATCGAGGTAAGGGCTTATTTCGTCAAAGAAATAGAACTGGGCATCCTTTGCCGCACAGGCAGCAATTGCAACCCTCTGCAGTTCCCCACCGCTCAATTCCGTAATATTTCGATTGATAACGTTTCTCAGGTCAAGGTTGTCTATAAGTTCGTCCAGAACGCCTCTTTCATCGGTCTTCTCAAGCAGCTCAATAGTCTTGCCCTTGAAAGCTTTGGGGATCAGGTCAACATACTGGGGCTTCTGGGAAACCTTTACCTTTCCATCCACAACGTCTTTGAAATAGTCATGAAGTGCTGTGCCGGCATAGTGTTCGAGTACCGTATCCCAGTCTCCTTTCCCCTGCCCAAAATTGGGGACCAGGGCCCCTGAAAGTATCTGGACAGATGTACTCTTTCCTATCCCGTTCGGACCCAGAATACCGGTTACTTTTCCTGCTCTCGGTACTGGAAGCCCAAAAAGAGCAAAACCATTTGGCCCGTACCTGTGCGTGGGCTCCGTCAGGGCTTCAGGAAGCCCTATGATCATGATGGCATTGAATGGACATTTGTTAACGCATATACCGCAGCCCACACAGAGTTCCTCGGAGATGACCGGCTTTCCGTCTGCCTCAAAAACAATGGTCTCATCTCCTGTCCTGACTCTGGGACAGTACTTTTCGCACTCCTTACTGCACCTTCTGGGCTGGCATCTGTCTTTGTTAAGTATAGCTATTCTCATATTAGTCCCCGAAATTACGTTTTTTGATTGATTAAGATATAAATGAATCCAGTGGTGTGAGTTTATATGAAAGCTCAGTCGTGTGAGCTTATAATTATAAGTTCAATTATTTTGTATGTTTCAGTTATTAGCATGAAATGCCCGCTCTGGTATATGAACCGTTGGAATGCTACAGGCATAAAATATCATAGTGGAAAGGAGAATAATTAAAAATAAAGGTAAAAACCAACGGCAAAAGAGCCCGGATAAAAAGGCTATCTTTTTTAGAAAAAAGCCTTTTTAAAGCCCGGGAAAATATTTTTTAATTCAGGAGCAGAGTCCATGTCACAAGGAAGAAGTCGATAACTATAAACTCGACATAAAACCAGTCTTTAAACTTGAATTCCTTGGTGTCTATTTTAAGAGGGATGTAAATAAGCTTCTGGGCGTAATATGTGACTCCTATAACTATCATGAGTATAACGTACCAGATCCTGTCTTCGCCTGTCCCGTACAGGTTGAACATTATGAACCCGGCAATTATTCCGAGTATTGCAGAAACAATTGTTTTTATAATGCCTTCCCTGTGAGCTTTCTGCTTCTCTTCAGGGGTCATTTGCTTGATAAAGCTCTTTTTTTCAGGAACCTCAACATTTGCTGCAGTACTTTCTACGGAAGCCTCTGTAATTTTTGCGGATTCTTTTCTGGACTTTGGGGTTTGTTTACTCAACCTGCATTCTCTCCTGAATGACAATTATCTTTCCCGGGGATATAATGTTAACTGAAGCTAAAAAGGTAAAACTGGGATATCAGATTTAAATCATCATATTTAAATTTTTATAAGCAAAATATTAGGGCTGAATTTCAGGCATTTAAATAAACTCATTACTTAAAACATTGCCGATCTGATCTATAGATATCGAATCAATCCCTATTGAATTTAAATGTTTTGAAAATTTTGAAGGGCGGTGCCCTCCAGGATGGTAAACAAGCGTAACTTCAGGGTCAAGTTTTCTGACCATGGCTTCAAGCCCGCAAGCGTCAAGGTGGTCGCTTATTTTGATAATTGGATAGGAATAATCTGCCCGGCAGCTAAGCACATATTTTTTCACATTCCAGGGGAGCTTGTCAAGGTTCCAGGGAGCCACAACGAAAACATCATCTTCCCCTCCAGAGTCAAGCCCTGCAAGTTCTCCCGCGTCCTCAAGCATGCTCCGTGTAAGTGCCCTTGTCCTTGCTTCCATCCGGATTGCGCCATTGTACCCAAAACCTCTCATTAATTCAACCGCACGCTGGGCTTTTCCAAACTCATAAGCCCCAAAGGCTACGGGACCGCTCTCAAAAAGGGCGCATTTCATACTGTCAAGATCGTCCGCAAAATGACAGGAAGGATCCCCAGGGTCGCCGTAGTTAGCCTCGGTGATAAGGACGTCACAGGGAGGAAGTTTGCTGGCATCTTTAACGTCCCCTGTGACAAGGATTCGTGTCCCAACATCATTTTTCCAGTAAAAAGCAGCCGCTCCGGCGGTGTGTTCTGTAGGGCAAGTCTTTACCCTTGTCCCTTCGATGTCAATTTCATCCCCGAGCCTGCACATGCTGCCCAGGTACTTTTTATCGTGCCTGATTTCAAGAGCTGTTGCTGTTTTTTCCGTGCAGACCGCCCTTGGAGAGAGCATAGCCGATTTTCCATGATGATCGGAATGAGCATGGGTAATAAGATAAGCATCGGGCTGGGGGTGTTTTCCCAGAGTCCGGGTAGTATCAATGGAAAAGGTACGTAAATCTCCTGCATCGTCCCTGAAACGAATTGAGATATGGGGTTTAAAAGTACCTCGCGAGTTGCGCTGCCTGAGAGCGAGCACTCCAAGGTCAATTAATTTTTTAGAAATCACGCCAATCTCTGAGGAGATTACACTTAAGATATTTAAGCTTAGGGAAAGTGACGGTGTAGCCTGATATATTACATTCATAAGAGAAAAAAGGAAAAAAGAATCAAAAGCAACCTGGATCAATACATCTAAATTCCAGTAGTAACCTGAAAAAATTAAAACTGGAGATTAGATAAAAGTGCTGCGGGATCAATGAGAGGTTCGGTCCAATCTCCAGCCGTCCTTAAAGGCATGCCCCTGGGATCAGGAAGAAGCTTCCTTTTCCAGGATATAAGAGACCATTTCGGGGTTAAGCTTGCTTTCCCTTGAAACCTTTTTCTCAATTTCCTCAGAAGTTTTACCTTCACTCTTCATTTCCTTAATTTTCTCGATTACTGAGGACGGAATACTGTAGTATTCGTTTATATCTTTCCTGTGCCCCCAGACATCTCCTTCAAGGAGCTGGACTCTCTGCATCTGAAGGAACATCTCTATGGACTTTGAAACCGTGCGAATGTAAGATTTTGGTAACTGGATTACCTCAATCTTCGGGCATGTTTCAACCAGTCCAAAGATGTCTTTGTTAGAAGGCCTGAAGGCCAGATGAACAATACGCTCATTCGGATTAAGTGTAAAGATTTCTTCCCTTGAACTAACTACTCTTATTCTCATGTTTTTGCCCCCACTGTAAAGCAGTTTTGTGTTTTAAGTTATTTTGTACGTCAGGTTATTTTGTGTTTTTACTTTATTAGAAAGTACTTATACTTGTTATAAATAGTTATCTCATTGCACTAATATTATTTAGATAGTCTATTGATAAATTCATTCATATTACAACCTTGAGAAAGAACCTTAAAACGCCACAAAAAAGATTAAAACCTTTTTTAAAAGGTAGATTTTTTACTTCCCTGACAGATTTTTACCGAGTTTCATACTAAAAAAATTTTATCGCACAATTAGAATTATTCAGGTTATTAAATTCCAGATTCTTGTTTTTAGCTTGAAGTTTAACTGAGATTTTACTGAAAGAAGAGGTAATTGAACTCCAATAAGGATCAATAAAAAAGTTATTGAGTTTCGTATTAAATTGAAATGACTTCATGAGAAATCTCAGGAGAGGGAAAATGCATGAGAAATATACAGAAATACAGAAAGTAAAACTCCCATCTCTGGGACTTTGAAAGAAGTCTACTAAAAAGGAACCGGGAAAAAGTTTGGCGCCCTCAGGTTCCCTGAACCCCGGGCGGCTTTTTTCAGAAAGATAAAGAGAGGTCAGAGAAGCTTATCGAGTTCAGAAGCCAGAACACTGCCCTGAGTTACACCCATAAAGCGCTTCACTTCAGTCCCATCCTTCTGAATGATCAGGGTCGGGACAGCGTGTATGCCGTACTTTGAGGCAAGCTCCTGGTTTTCATCCACATCGATAACTTTAAACTCAACCTTATCCCCGTACTTTTTCTCGAGCTCTTCAAGAATAGGTTTTTGCATCCTGCAAGGTCCACACCATGTCGCGGAAAAGTCCAATAACATCGGTTTCATAAAATCACCTGCAATACTTGAAACGTCTGAGACTTTTTCAGTTCTTAGCTTATCTACTCCGGCAGCGCACAAAGGGATCGTATATATGCATCCGTACGGCACAGCTACCGAAACCCAATCCTGAATGTATAGGTCTCAAAGATAGAATTACCAGATACAGGGTCGGGACTCGATTTGTATATATTAGCTTCGAGTATATATAACGCTTATCTCAGTTCTGCGAGCCTGTATTTAAAGTTATTCCGAAAAGGGAGACACAGAAAGCTTTTTATTGATTCCCTTTCTCGCGGTCTTCTTTTCGACATTTAATAATATTGCCGAAATACATACACCCTTCCATAGAGATCGTTGGCATCTCCGGAGATTCGTCAACCATTTTTACTGGAGCGCCGCGGATAAGTACGCAGGGTACACATTCTCCGGCTTCTCCCATAATTAGTTCGGCAGCCGAGACAAGATTGTCTGCTACAGCTTTATATGTAATACGAAGAGGTTTTCCATAGATATCGCTAGTTCCCCGGGCATCCTCCACAGGTACAAAACCAGAAACCCCAAGAGCAATTCCTGTGCACCCGAGCCGCAGAGGCTGGGTCCTGCTGTCTCCTATGATCACTCCCAGTCTACAGGAGTAACGCTGCTCAAGCCTTTTCCGGATGCTCTCGGAACTTTTTCTTGGGTCTTTAGGAAGCATGACTACATGACCTTCAGGAGCATTCGAAGCATCTATTCCAGCATTGGGAGAGAGAACACCTTTTGTGATCGTAAGTGCGGCTCCAGTAACGCCACCAAAGAGCTCGTCACATTCCTGAAGCACAAGCTCCATTTCCCTGGGGTCTATTCCGTATTTTTCCCCGAGGGACAAAGCCCTTTCTCCAGGCTGGACTCCGGCAAGGTCGACAATTCTGTTTTCCGCTGTACCAACAGCAGATTCAGCCAGAACAAAAATATCCCCATTAACTGGAACAAGACCTGCGGCCTGTAGCGAAGCTTCAAGGATATGAACGAGGTCGTCCCCTGCTTTAATGATAGGAGTTTTAATCCCGAACATCTGGATGGAAGTAATTTCTGGACTCATTTTAATGCCTTTAAAAAACTTGATGCTTTTAGAAAACTGTGTTAATCTCGATTTTAGAAAAATAAAATAAATATAGACAGAATCAACCGTAAAATACCGGAAGGTATTGATAAATGTATCCGAAGGCTCAGGAAAACTCCCTCTTAAGGATAAAATGGATTAAAAATGAGGAAATACTCCCGGAAAATGAACCTGGGAAACTTAAATACTTTTTCCAGAAAGTTCACATTCAGACAGAAGCGGTAAGAGAATTCTTCAGTTCACTGTAACACCTTTCGAAGATAACAGGATCAGTTTCGATTTCTGTAATTCCAAAATTATAGAAGTCTGCAAATTCCCTTACCCTGGAATCAAAATTCTCCTGGTAGTTTGAACTGGTATTGATCTTTGCTACTTTAGTATATCTGGCAGCCCGAAATACCAGCTTTGACTCTTCAAGGGTTTCCAGGCTTCGGGCAAATCCATTAGCTACAACCATATTTTCCCAGTTGGCAGCCCACATGGGTGTGAGCATGAAAACTCTTTCACCCCTGAAACTCTTTATTTTTTCTACAAAAACCCTTTTGCCCCCAAGGGCCGCACAGATGCAGTCATCGACAATGTTTCCTTCAGAGTCCCTGAGCAAGACGAGAGGACATTCAAGGTGCTTGAAATCTTTTTCAACGTCTTTGAGTAAGTTTCCGCAAAGCCCATAGAACAGGAGCAGACCATCTGAAAAAAGCGACATCCTCAGAATGGCATCATATACATTCATTTTCAACATTGTTGTCCGATTTCTCATGCCAACAACTTCGAGGATGTTGAGCACAAGCATGAGGCCCTCCCCACCCATATGCTTTACATTCTTAAAGCACCGACATGCCTCGACATTTTCGAGTGTCAATTCCCGGCAGGAACATCCAATTTCACCAAACTTCCGTACAATGCCTTCCGAACTCCCATTATTTAGTATCAGAACTTCATCCACATCTTCATCATGCTCTACAAGATGAACAAGTTCGTCCTCAAAGATTTTGCATGATATGATACTCATGATCCTCATTGTTACCTCCTTTTCAGGTTCCCTGGCTCTGGAGAAAAAAACTCTAAACCTGGAAACAAATAAGATTCCTTCACCAGCAGATCCAGGCCCAGAAACGGAAAAAACACCACCTTAAAAACCCACAAAAACCCGGAATGGATACGGTAAATTACAGTCAGTGTCAATTATAATGTATTTCCTGTGAGTATTTAAAAGTAGGTAATAAGAAAAAGGGAAGAAGTGCACAAAGAAAATTCTTTTTAAAAAAGAAAACAATGACACAAAGTGCGCAGGATGAAACCCTTTGGCACTGGAAGAAAAAGAGAAGAAAACCCTTTTAAAGGGAAATTCAGTGTTCTTTTATTTTTCAGAGATTCCTGCCATAGAAAGTAATTTCGGAGTGTTTCTATGAGATCCGATAGGCATAATATGAACCCCTCGTGAGAGTTTTGTAAGTTCTTTTATAGTCTTGGATGCTATCAAAAGGCCCTCGTCCAGCGGGGAAGATGCGTCTTTCATTCGAAGAATGATTTCTTCAGGCACATGAATTCCCGAAATGTTTTTATTCATAAATTCAGCCATACCCAGGGATTTTAGAGGGATCAAGCCTGCGATTACAGGTACCTCGAGATAGTTTACTGCTTCCATAAACTCTTCGAACATGCCTATATCATATACAGCCTGAGTCTGGATAAAATCAGCTCCACACTTTACTTTCTTTTCAAGCTTTATGAGTTGCAGAGTTTTTTCAGGATCCATGCCAGAAACAGCGCCTGTACAGAAAGAAGTGCCTCCATCAAGCTTATTTCCTGCAAAATCAATGCCTGAATCGAGCTTCCGGACAAGTTGCAGCAACTGTACGGAGTCAAGGTCATAAACAGGTTTTGAGCCAGGGTGATCTCCACAGGTAGGATAGTCACCGGTCATCAGGCAGATGTTCCGGATTCCAAGTGCATACGCTCCCAGAAGATCGGACTGAAGCCCTATTCTGTTCCTGTCCCGGCAGGTAAGCTGCATGATAGGCTCATGACCTTCATCGAGTAGAAGCTTGCTGAAAGCCAGAGAACTCATGTGCATAATTGAGCACTGATTATCCGTAACATTCAGAGCATCTACAATACCTTTTAGCTGGCGTACATCTTCGAGAGAAGCCGAAAATCTTGTTCCCTTGGGTGGAGAAACTTCAGCAGTAACCAGAAATTTTCTGGAATTCAGTTTTTCACGAAAATTAAAAAGCATTAAATAAGAATATTAGGAATGAAATTATTTAAAGCCATGCTCCTGAGGGGCATGGGTAATGTAAAGAAGGTCAAGCCTGTTTATTTTTTTAAGGCGGTCATAAATAAGAGCCCATACACAATTTTTATCCCTGTATACTTCGCACATACCGTCCACAGCCCCACCACAGGGCCCGTTGAGAAGGGCTTTAGGGCACCGGGATTTTGGGCAGAGCCCTCCATACTTGCTAATAGTGCAATCCCCACACATAACACACTGGTGAGTAAGAAGCTCGCCTCCACTGGAACCGCCAAGTGAAAGTGTGTTGTTTGAACCATATACAGGAAGGTCTGCAACACTTGCAACAGCAGAAACCCCACTGCCGCAGCCCATAACAAGAATACAACTTGCTTCGTTTATTTTCTCATTTTTCTCAACAAGAGACTCAAAGGACCGGATACTGCAGGCTGCTGTAGGGAGACACCAGCCTACTACATGTTTCCCGCTTTCTTCAAGTTTACTGCACATCTTAAGGACTTCAGGTTCTCCTCCGGTCTTCAGTTTTGCAGCGCATACATTGCATCCGACAATAAAAATATCGTCTTCATCTTTTAACAGGTCCAGAATTTCTTCAAAGGGTTTCGCTGAAGTTATAATCATAATTACCTCAAATATCGGTATTCCAGGTTAGTCCGATTTGAAATACATTCACGGATCATCTCTGCAATAAGCGGCAAGGAGCGGGCCTGACCATCCAGTTTCCGTGCAAGACGCCCAAATTGCAACAGGGTGCCCATAACAAGCACATCGGTGGACTCCGTTTCATGGGAAACTGCATCCCTGGCAAGGGCTGCATCTCCTCCCCTTGCAAGCATCTCCTGTTTTATTATCAGAGCTTCTGTGGTTGTAATATTCTTAATCTTCAAAACGAGATGGACGCTTTTTTCCTGCATTACCTGCGAACCAGCTTTTGTGGTTCCAATATTCCTCATTGCAATGCCTGCATCCTGGGGGGTTTTCACATCAAGAACTGAAACCTCATACCTGCCCTCCTTTACAACACTTGTACGGCTTCTTAGGGCTCCTGAAAACTTAACAACATCAGAAGTCTCGGGTACATCATGTGTACGGATAATGTGTGCGCCTTTGTAAACAGCAATTGCCGCCGCAGCCAAGCTGCCGTAGAGCCTTTCATTTGCAGGCTTTCCGAGCACGTCTCCTATAAAAGACTTCCTTGAAAGAGCTGCAAGCAGAGGTTTTTCGAAAATTTTCAGGCGCTCGAAATCGTCAAGGGTTTCAAAATCATACATAGGGAGCTTATCTTCTATCCACCTACCTGATGCAGGATCCAGGATAAGTTTATCAGGTGCTATACCTCCAGACTCAGCAGCCTGTATAATTGAATCAAGTGCTTCAATAATGGAATCCATCCCTACAGGGTCTCCGGGGGTTTTATTAGAAGCCATAACCACAGCAGGACAGCCATGGTCAGCCACCACTTCTATCATGTGGGGGTCTGCCTTAAAACCGGAAACATCATTTATGACATCTGCCCCTCTTTTGAGGGCTTCTTCTGCGATATCAGAAAACATCGTATCAACGGAAATTACCGCATCCACGTTACCTTCCAGTGCTTCAAGTGCAGGAATTAAACGATCAAGTTCTTCTTTTTTGCTTATATGCTCTGCAAAGAGCCATGTTGACCGCGCGCCCAGGTCCAGAAAAGTTGCTCCATCCTCAACCATTTTCCGGGCAGTTTCAAGTACAGATTCAGAGCTCGAAATCGAACCTTTGTAAAAAGACTCAGGGCTTACGTTAATAATGCCCATTACATGTGCAGGATATTGATCTCCTACTTTTATACCGCATATATCAGTATTAACTACCATTTTTGACAACCAGGCTATATATTAAATCAGTTAGAGTGACAGAGATTGATAAATGTGACAACATATACAATAACATACGTAAGCAGTTGCAGTTCTTAAAATTGAAACTGCAAACACAGCATATTCAGTCATCAGCGAATATTCCTGAAAAACCTTCAACTCCACCACCACAAAGAATTCCTGCAGACAAGAAAAAGCAAATATTTCAGGCTGCGAAACTGGATACGGAAGGAATTGAAAGGGGACAGGGGGATCGCATTTGGTTAAGTTTAGAATTTAAGGAGTTCGGAATCCTTGAAACATTAGATATGGAAACGGAGAGATTTAGAGTTATTGACATTCTCCGGGGTTAGATGCAAATTATATGGAAACAGTGCAGACTGCCAATGGAATCAGTATACCATCAACATCAGGTAGATTTGTTTAGAGCTTACAAATAATCCACATTAGCGCCCAAATATTTTATAAGAGCCGCATTATCAATAAAGGATGTTGTAATTTATTCTGGTTATTTATTGATGGCAAACAGCACTATAATAAAATAAGCTTCAATGATACATAAGAATATTGATGTGTAAAAGGAAGTTATCACAAAAAGGAAATATGTATTGCAAAACAATAAAAAGAATATATAATTTGTTAAAGAAAATAACCTGAAATGACATGCAATACAAATTAAGTCAAATCCCGGATATAATGCAATAAAAAAACAAATTTACTTGTTTTTGTATGAAAGAGTTAAAAAGATTTATTTAGTTAGCTGATTATTAAAAAAATAAAATAATGCCATTTAAATACAGAAAATAAAAACGGAAAAAGAAAAAGCCTTAAAATAAGAATTAAAGGCTTTTCTCTGCACACATGAGCACATGCTTCATGAGCATGGCAATTGTCATGGGACCTACTCCACCTGGCACAGGAGTTACAAGGGAAGCTTTTTTGATTACGTTTTCAAAATCAACATCCCCGTATACGCCGTCTTCTTCTTTGGTAATTCCCACATCAAAGATTACGGCTCCTTCCTTAACCATATCAGATTTAATAAGGTGCTTAACCCCTGCCGCAACCACTATGATATCGGCACCAAGGGTGTATTTTTTCAGGTCATCGGTGAAGATGTGACAGACTGAAACGGTTGCATTCCTGTTAAGAAGCATTGCTGCCATTGGTTTTCCCACAACATTGCTATGTCCGACAATAACCGCATTCTTCCCCTGAACAGGCACATTGTACTCTTCAAGTGCCCTGATCACTCCGTGAGGGGTACATGGGACAAGCCCTTCATCCCCTATCATGAGTTTTCCCATATTATAGGGATGAAAACCATCTGCATCCTTTTCAGGAGATATGGCTTCCATTGCTTCCTGCGGAGAGAAATGTTTCGGCAGCGGGAGCTGAAGAAGAATCGCGTGAACGTCCTTATTTTTATTAAGGGAATCAATCAAAGCGAGAAGTTCTTCCTGAGTAGCTTCTGCCGGAAGAAGATGGTCTTCCGCTCTGATACCCACGCGTTCGCAGGCTCTGTGTTTCAGGCGCACATACATCTTTGATGCAGGGTCGTCCCCTACAAGGATAGTAGAAAGCCCGGGAGTGACTCCCCGGTTGCTTTCGAGATCTTCTACGCCTGATCTCACCTCTTCTTCAACCTGCTGTGCAAGGACTTTTCCATCTATGATACGTGACTCATAGCTTTCATCTGACAACTGGTAAACCCCCTGTCTCCTCAATTAGTCGTAAACAGGAAACTTGGAACAGAGATCTCTTACCTTAGCGTTGATTTCCGACAGCAGAGCATCGTTTCCTGCATTCTTTATTGCAGTCTCGATGTAGTCGGCAACCAGTTCCATTTCTGTTTCTTTCATACCCCTTGTGGTACAGGCGGGGGTTCCGAGCCTTACTCCGCTGGTTACAAAAGGACTGCGGGTCTCGAAAGGAACAGTGTTTTTGTTGGCAATGATCCCAGCTTTGCTCAGTGCAGCTTCCGCATCCTTGCCTGTAATATTCATATTATTAAGGTTTACAAGCATAAGGTGGTTGTCAGTGCCGCCTGAAACAATATCAAAACCTTTCTGCTTCAGACAGGAACAGAGAGCCTTTGCGTTCTTTACTGTCTGAGCCTGGTCCTGCCTGAACTCTTCGCTCATAGCTTCTTTGAAGGCGACTGCTTTTGCGGCTATGATATGCATGAGGGGGCCGCCCTGAATGCCCGGGAAAACCGCTTTGTTTACGCCCATTGCAAGCTCTTCAGTCTTTGAGATAATCATTCCGCCCCTTGGGCCGCGAAGGGTCTTGTGAGTGGTTGTAGTAACAAAATCAGCATAAGGCACAGGGCTTGGGTGTACGCCTGCGACTACAAGTCCTGCGATGTGAGCAATATCTGCAAGAAGGTAGGCTCCGACTTCATCGGCAATTTCCCTGAACTTTTTGAAATCAATCACACGTGGATAAGCTGAAGCTCCGCACACGATCATTCTGGGCTTGCATTCTTTTGCCATTTTAAGGAGTTCATCATAATCCAGGGTTTCAGTCTCTTTGTTGACCCCATAGGGCACGATGTTATAGAGTTTTCCTGAGAAACTTACAGGGCTGCCGTGAGAAAGATGTCCGCCATGAGAGAGGTCCATGGACATGATAGTGTCTCCGGGCTGCAGTACAGAGAAATAAACAGCCATGTTGGCGCCTGAGCCTGAGTGGGGCTGGACATTCACATACTTTGCTCCGAAAATTTTCTTTGCCCTGGCAATAGCGAGATCTTCGGCAACATCAACGAAATCGCAGCCGCCATAATAGCGTTTGCCGGAATATCCTTCGGCATACTTGTTGGTCATTATTGAGCCCTGGGCTTCCATAACAGCCCTGCTCGCATAGTTTTCTGACGCGATCAGATTCAGTTTGTGTTCCTGACGATCGGCTTCTTTTTTGATAGCCTCGAACAATTCCGGGTCGATTTTTTCAATATAAGACATTACTGTCACCTTGTAATCCATGCATATAAGACTTATTCGAAATCAAGGGTTTCTTGCTAAGCATAAATTGATTAATTAAAGAGAACTCAAATTGAAGGAAATTCCATACTGAGATTTGGAGATCTCATTTAGAGGTCTCATGAAAATTCTCCTGAGTATCCTTAGACTCAGAAAATTATGTAATATTGAAAGTTTTCGGTTGGGGCGTAATTTCGCGTGAGTAATATAATTTCATATACTTATAACCATCAGAGTATTAATGAAGATACTAATGGGTAAAAGCTATTCCGTTTTGGTATGCCGTCCCATTTCTTAAAGAAGTTTTCAAGATATATCTGACTGGAAATTACCGGATATCAAATACTCTACCTTCTGGCCTGGACTTACTCTACCTTCCGGCCTGGACTTAGATTTTCTTTACTCACCTTTCCCGATAAAACTGGTGCAATCCGGGTCTCTGGCTGTGTGCTTGCCTATTTAATAGTCTTAATCAAGGGCTATTACGTTCCTGCCCTCAACTTTAAGTTTACCCTCGGCAAAGAGCCTGACAGCTTCGGGATAGATAATATGCTCCTGTTCAAGAATCCTGTCAGTAAGAGTCTCTTCGGTATCTCCCGGAAGCACAGGCACGCACTTCTGAAGGATAATAGGACCAGAATCAAGCCCCTCATCTACAAAGTGTACTGTGCAGCCAGCAACCTTTACTCCGTATTCGAACGCCTGTCTCTGGGCATGGAGCCCTTTGAAAGCCGGAAGAAGAGAGGGGTGGATGTTAAGAACCCTGTGCCTGTATGCTTCAATTATCTCACTTCCCAGAATCCGGAAATAGCCTGCAAGCAAAAGAAGGTCCGTATCATATTCTCTCAGGACTTTTAAGATTGCTCTATCATATCCTGCCCTGTCATACTCTTTCGGATCGAGAAAAATCGCGCTTATACCGTGATTTCGTGCACGTTCGAGCGCATAAGCATCGGCTTTATTCGAAATAACCACGTTAACTGCTGCATTTTCTATGTAGCCCTTTTCAATGTTATCTATGATCGCCTGGAGATTTGAACCCCGTCCGGAGACCAGCACTGCAATCTTTACCGTCATCGAGGCTTTTAGATTGAAACAGTGATATATTAGGTTTTTGGAGTTTTATAGCGACGTAAAAACCTGAAGTAAATTGTAGTACATAAGGGTTGAGCAAATCAGGGATCAAGAAACAACCTCATGAGTAAAAAAGAAACAACCTCATGAATAAGAAAGACTGAATATGAAAAAAATAGGAACCGGAGAGAGAAATTGAAGTAAAGAAAGAGAAAAGAAGTTTGTCTCAGGCTTTCCTCAGAATCCAGAAGGAAAAAAGCAGTTTATTCTCCACTGTGAGTATCCTTGCGCTCCTCTATGAAATCAAGAAGTTCCTGAGAATCACTTATCGTATCCAG
Organism: uncultured Methanosarcinales archaeon; assembly: GCA_964434965.1. Taxonomy (GTDB): domain Archaea; phylum Halobacteriota; class Methanosarcinia; order Methanosarcinales; family Methanosarcinaceae; genus Methanosarcina. The sequence goes on along the minus strand of CAYSWX010000006.1, from coordinate 63,926 downwards.
TTCTTTCTTTTCGATCAGCACCGTATTTTCAACGGATTTCAGTTTGGAACGCCCGTTAATTATGAACACGGACTGTGTTTCCGTAATGCAGGAAATACTGCTCATCAGGTGAGCCCTCTTGATTACGGTTGTATTGAATTCGCTTACACCAGTAAGGATAACCGAAGACTTATCCCTTGAGATGGCTTTGAAAGGTGCCTGAGCTGTGGGGAGCACATCATACCCAAGCATTGAAATTGTATTGAGGATCAGGTCTTCAGGCAATGGCATGCTAAATTTTGCCTTTGGTTCTTCCATTTCGGGTTCTGTTTTCTTCCTCGGCTTTCTGCTTCCGCATGATTTCAGGATATCTATGGGTTTTGCCAGTTCTACCCCGAAAATATCTTCAAGCTGGATCACGACATCAATTGATGCATCCATGCCTTCTTCTTCATACTTGCTGATAGTTCTTCTTGAAACCCCTACCATGGAAGCCAGAGTCCCAAGGGACATGGACTGGTTCGTTCTTGCCTTCTTAAGAAGATCTCCTTCTATTGAGACATAAAGCCCCCCAGGTGCTGCCGAGACAAGTGGCCTGATATTTTCAACAAAGTAATCATAGAGGGTCTGGACGTTCAGGGCAAGAATATCATAACGCATGTAAACGACACTGTCTTCAAGCATCTGGTCCCTTGTCTTGGCTCCGACAACGATAGCGGAACCTCCCAGATACTCGGCAAGATATTTCATCTCCCTTGCTGTTTCTTCATTCAGGCCGTCAATATTAAATAAAACCTTACAAAGTAATAGCGTTTTATCCTTCCGTGCGGCAACGTCAAAGCTCCTCGGGCGTATATTACAGCGGTCAGAGAGTGCAAAACCCGCACGTGACAATACATCAATAATTTGATGTATGAGAACCTCTTTTGTCATTCTGCTATTAATTTCTGTTTGAACATCTATATATATATTTCTCCCACATTGACAGGGATGATAGAGGGAAAACAAGCCGGAGAATCCCGAAATTAATGTTCTCACAGACTACAATTGTAGGAATTTAAAAGGAGAAAACTGGATAAAGAAAAATGATCATCGGAATTGACGATACGGACTCAAACGAAGGCATGTGCACCACATATCTGGGAGCTCTGCTACTGGAAGAACTGCAGAAATACGGGAATATAGAAACACTACCACTCCTTGTGCGCCTTAACCCTACGATTCCTTATAAGACAAGAGGAAACGCAGCAGTAGCCCTGAAAATCAAAACAGACTGCCCTGAGAAGGTAATCGCTCATGTAACATCCAGAATAGAAGAACTTGCACGTATGGAGTGCGAAAAGACCAACCCTGGTGTGGTATTTATTCAGGAGAAAGATTACGAAAGGCTCAAGCCTGTCCTCATGAGCTTTCTGGAAGAGGCTGTAAAAGAAGTAATCGAAATAAAGAAAGCAAAGGACCTTATCTCTGAACTCGGGATCGCCTCAAAGGGTTTCAAAAACGGGAGAGGACTGATAGGTTCCCTTGCAGCCTGCGGGGCAATGCTCAACCCTGAAAAGTGGGACCACACTTTCGAGCATCTGGCATACAGGCAAAAGGATAGATGGGGAACTCCACGAGACGTGGATAAGGAAAGTTTCTTTGAAGCTGATAGGGAAACCTATCCTGAGACCTGGGACACTGTGGACATTACAAACAGGCTTGTAGTCTGTGTGCCTCATTCGGCAGACCCGGTCTTATTTGGGATAAGAGGAGAAAGCCCGGAAATAGTAAACAAAGCTGCAGCTCTTATCCGGGCAGAGCCTGTAGAGCGCTTTGCCGTGTACAGGACTAACCAGGGAACGGACATGCATCTGATACCAGCACAGAGTATAGCTGAGATCAGGGACATGCATTCTTACAGGCTTGAGGGTATGGTTTCAGAAGCCACGAAAACCCTTGAAGGAGGGCACGTCATTTTTGCTGTCAGGGACAGTAAAGGAGCTGAAATCGACTGTGCAGCCTTTGAACCGACAAAAAATTTCAGGTCGCTTATAAGAAAACTTGTACCAGGAGACCTGGTCCTTCTTTCAGGAAGTGTCACTTCCGGAACCCTGAACATCGAAAAAATAGAAATTAAAGCTCTTGCCCCAATCTACAGGGAAGAAAACCCAAAGTGCCCAGAGTGTGGAAAACATATGAAATCTGCAGGGCAGGGACAGGGGTTCCGCTGTAAAAAGTGCGAGACTCATTTCCTTTCAAAAGTCAGATATGAGACAGATAGGGGACTTGAGCAAGGAATATATGAAGTACCACCCTGCGCAAGGAGACACCTCTCAAAGCCGCTAGCAAGAGAAAAACGCCAGGATGTGAGGCTTAATCCTTCCCGGTAAGGAAAAAAATGCAACATAAGCTGCTCAATTCTACATACTTGAACTGATTATTAAATCGCTCTAGTTTAATAGCTCTAGTTTAATCGCTCAGTCCTGCAGCTTATGTTTACATTTCCAGTAATCCGGTTGTATGCCGGTTTTCCATCAGTCCTGCAGGTTCAATACATTTCCGGTACAGGAGGAGCTTTTCTTTTATGTTCATTTCTTTCAATGCGTAGGGTAACAGAGTTCAGCTGTTCAGCAGAAACCCCGGTCTTATTAAGAATATTTCCCGGCTCTGCACCCTCTTCAAGCATCCTGAGCACTTCATCAACCTTTACATACGAAATACCAAGGTCTGCTTCATCAGTCTGGCCTGCCCATAATCCAGCAGACGGTTTTTTGGTGATGAGAGGCTCCGGAATTCCGAGCCTGCGGGAAAGCTCCCATACTTCTGTTTTGTAAAGCCCGCCTATAGGTTCGAGGTCAACACCACCGTCCCCGTATTTTGTGTAGTAGCCAAGAAGGATCTCAGTCCTGTTTCCTGTCCCAAGAACCATACGGTTCAGCTGGTTTGCATGGAAATAGAGAAGGGACATCCTGATCCTTGCTTTCAGGTTGCCTCTGGTAAGCCGGTCTGCAGATCCGCTTTCCGGGACAGCAGCCATGAAAGTTGAGATGATGCCTGAGATATCAATTATCCGGTATTCTATCCCGAGCCAGTCTGCCAGAGTTTTAGCATCTTCGCTGTCAACAGCAGGGGTAAAGCTGCTTTCGGGCATATGAATACCAAGAACCCTGTCTTTTCCTAGAGCTTTTACGACAAGAGTTGCGGCAAGGGCGGAATCAATTCCGCCGCTAATGCCTACAACTACCCCGCTTACACCTGCTTTGTCAGTCATATCCCGGATAAAATCAATAATCCTGTTCTGTGCTTTTTCAAGGTCCATACTCTTAAGTTCCTGGGATTTGTGAATCATATGAGTTCAATAATCTCGAACTTGATTAAATTAAAGTCTGCTTTGGTGGAGTGTCTGAATACTAACATTGGAAAGTTTAATTCAGACATTGTTAAACAGTTTTATACACAGAAGCTGTAAATATATTAACCTTCCAGAGAAAACAGAGTGTAAGGTAAACTTATTTAATAAATGGGGAATATAGGAGACTTATCTTCCGGACATTATAATATAAATACCTGAGTGTTAAAATATACTACGCCATTGCCCGGTTCTTGAGCGCCCAGGACCCTGTACTTAAAGTACATGAAACTGGCTAAAGTATGTTTTCCGGAAGGACAAAACGGGAACATGCGGGCACATTACCAGCAGGAAGCTTCCGGAAAAAATATTAGACTCACGATATGCTCCAGAGTATATGTTACAGGACAAATTTTCCGGATGACAGGAATTAAAATAAAAAGAGCATCTAATATAGAAAACAGATAGTAAGAATTGATCCATAGAAAACGGCAGTTAAGAAGTATTCAATCCGAATAACTCAAGAAAAGTCAATATCCTTTCATTTTATGTTCATTACCAGATAAATTACAATCAAAAAGACAACTATTTTCGGGATGATCCATGGAAGAAATACAGTTGAAGGTTGAAAAGGCATATCCTATTGACCTTGGAAGAGGAATTATCCGGCTTGACCCTACAGCGCTATTGAAACTTCAGCTATCTCCCGGTGACATTGTGGAGATAAGGGGAAAGAAAAAGACCACAGCGAAGGTATGGAGAGCAGACAGGCAGGACTGGGAACAGGGAATAGTGAGAATTGACAATTTCATCCGACAGAACGCCGGGGTTTCCATAGGGGAAAAGGTGACCATTAAAAAGGTCGAAGCCCCGGAAGCAAAGAAGCTGATCCTGGCACTTCCGGAAAGCATGACGCAGGGAGGACCCGAACTTCAGTTTGGAGAACATGCAAATGAGATTATAAAGCGGCATATCCTGAAAAGGCCTGTTTTCAGGGGAGACATAATTCCGATTATTAATTCGATGGCTCAGCCAATGACCGAGTCCCTGACAACAAGCCAGGTAATCCCACTGGTTGCTGTTGAAACAGACCCTGCAAACACCATTGTCCTGATCACGGAAGCCACAATTATTGAGCTCAGGAAAAAGCCGGTACAGGGCTACGAAAAAGCGACAAGAGGCGTCACAACATACGAAGATATTGGAGGGCTTGGGCAGGAGATCATGCGCGTCCGGGAAATGATAGAGATGCCTATGAAGCACCCGGAACTCTTTGCCCACCTTAACATAGAGCCTCCGAAGGGAGTTATCCTCTACGGCCCACCCGGAACAGGAAAGACCCTGATTGCAAAAGCCGTGGCAAATGAATCCGGGGCAAGCTTCCATTACATTGCCGGTCCCGAAATTGTAGGAAAGTTCTACGGGGAAAGTGAAGAAAGGTTAAGAAAGATCTTCGAAGAGGCAACCCAGGAAGCACCTTCGGTTATCTTCATTGATGAAATCGACTCCATCGCCCCTAAAAGGGAAAACGTAACAGGGGAAGTGGAAAGGCGAGTGGTTGCCCAGCTCCTGACTCTGCTCGACGGGATGGAGGAAAGAGGGCAGGTCGTGGTTATAGGGGCAACCAACCGTGTGGACGCAATCGACCCCGCACTCAGGAGACCAGGCCGCTTCGACAGGGAAATCCATATTGGAGTACCGGACACCAAAGACAGGTACGAGATCCTGCAGATCCACACAAGAGGCATGCCAATTGAAAAAGACGAAGATGCCGTGGCAAGCAAGCCTGAAGTGGAAGTCGAAATTGAGGCCGCAGCTGAAGTAGAAGCCGGAACCGAGATTGAAGGCGATGAAACTGCCATAGAGAGGGAAAAGAAAGAGGAGACAAACCGGTACCTCATGTACCTGGCTGAGAGGACGCAGGGCTTTGTGGGTGCAGACCTTCTGGCTCTCGTGCAGGAAGCAGCAATGCGGTGCCTCAGGGAAAACCTGCCTGACCTTGACCTGGAAAAAGAAACAATTCCTCCTGAGAGGCTGGAGAAGATCTTTGTAACCAAAAAGAACTTTGAAGATGCCCTGATGGAAGCCGAACCTTCAGCCCTGAGAGAGATTTTTGTTGAGATGCCTTCAGTTGGCTGGGACGATGTGGGAGGCCTTGATGAAGCAAAGCATGCGATCATCGAAGCCGTTGAGTGGCCTATTAAAAACCCGGAAAAGTTTGTCAAGATGGGAATAAAGGCTCCAAAGGGAATACTGCTTTACGGCCCTCCAGGAACTGGAAAGACCCTGATAGCCCAGGCTGTTGCCAGAGAGTCAAATGCCAATTTTATAAGCGTCAAAGGGCCGGAGATGTTCTCGAAATGGCTTGGAGAGTCGGAAAAAGCAATTAGGGAAACCTTCAAGAAAGCAAGGCAGGTATCTCCCTGTGTTGTTTTCTTTGATGAGATCGACTCTATTGCCTCCATGCAGAGTATGGAATCCACGGACGGCCGGACTTCTGAGAGGGTGCTCAACCAGCTGCTGACCGAAATGGACGGGCTTGAAACTCTCAAAGATGTGGTCATAATTGCCGCAACTAACCGCCCTAACCTGCTTGACCCTGCGATCCTGCGCCCTGGCCGCTTTGACAGGCTGGTCTATGTTGGAGCGCCTGAACGTAAGGGCAGGCTGAGGATCTTTAAGATTCACACACAGAATACACCTCTTGCAGAGGATGTGGACCTTGAGAACCTTGCAGATACAACAGAAGGATATGTGGGTGCTGATATCGAAGCGATATGCAGAGAGGCTGTAATGTTTGCCCTCAGAGAGAACTTCGATATAGAAGCGATTGAGATGAGGCACTTCAAAGAAGCCCTTAAGAAAGTAAAACCCACAATTAACGAGAACATTGCTCAGTTCTATGAGAAGATAGAGGAGCAGTTTAAAGGAGGCCAGAGGCCGGTAGAGACAGCTGGATTGGTGGGATACAGGTAAAAATTTAAATGAGTAACTCTTAAAAAGGAAGAGTTTATAAAGTATACCGGTTCAAACTGAATAAATGTAAAAAGTAAAGGTATTTAAACTGGAAAGCCGGCTTTACCCAAATCCCGCATAACACTGAGCATGGAGACAAGATAAGAATGTCTAAAGTATTTGCAAGAAACCTCCTCTTCAACAAGCAGGTGATGGCTACCGACGGAACGGAGATAGGAACGCTGAGCAATATTGTAGTTGAAATCAAAGGAGGACGTATTATTGACCTTGTGGTCAGCCCAAACCCCAACTTTGATGCATCAAGATACAAAAAAGAGGACAACTATATCCTGATTCCTTTCGACTCCGTAAGCGCCATCAAAGACTATATTATAATAGACAAAATGAAAGCAAGAGCATGAATTGAAAAATAGGGAAAGGAAAGAATTCGTTTACTTTCCATTTTAAACCCTTTTTTTCACTCTTTTTTGCTCACCCGAGTTGCGCTTCCCGAGTTGCGCTTCGGGAGCACGCGGTCCTTTTCGGTCGCGTCGCTCCCTCAAGAGGACTAATTTTTGGGTGAGAGAATAGTGATCTGACTCAAGAGGACTCGAAGAGATACAGTTATGAATATCTCTAGCTATGAAATCTCATTCACTATACTAAGCCGTTCTTGTCACGCTCAACGAAGGAGAGCGGCCTTTCATCACATTTTCAAATTGCTTCTATTTTTTTCGTCATTCTATTCCTCCAAATACCTCACGCTTTTTTGGGCAGGGCCGCCAGGAAAGCTGGTGGGGGCTCCGATATCATGTGAAATTTAAAGCCATTTTCACGATAAGAAAACATATTTTTCTGGAACTGCGGGAGTCTTATGTTATGAAGGATTGTTCGAAGAAGAGCATTCTTTCCCGTAAAAAAGACGAAAAAAAGCAAATATAAAGACTAAGCTGTATAGAACAGTGTGGAATATATAAAACAAAAATGGCAGTATACCGATTTTTTCTGTAAAATCATAAATCTCAATAAGTTTACAGGTTGTAAATTCAATATCTGAAGATCTATTCCTTAAGCAGTGTAAGGAAATTTAACTTTGAATTTACAACAAATTCGCAACATTGCCCTACTTCAGTAAGGGAAAAATGGCAAAAAATATACTCAAAAACATATTTATTAACAAGTTTAACTAATTTCACTGCATATACATCACTGTTTACGTTCCAAAAAGGATTTCGAAAGCTGTTCTCTCTGTTTTGATTCCCAGACTTTCATTTCAATAACTTTATTTTCTCTATAGGTTTTTTCAATTGATTTGATATAATTTTTCCCATTTTCACTTATTTCATAGGTACCATGATGTATTTTGTCAACAAGGTTGCTATCTTTTAATTCAGTCAAATGATTTGCCAGGGCCGATTTTTTGATATCCATCTTTTCAAGCAGCGTTTGAAATGTCAACGGTCCGTTTAAAAGAAAGACTAGAATCCTGAATCGGTTAATATGGGCTATTATTTTTAAAATAGAGACAATGTTGTCTGATGAATTCATTAAAAACTCTTGTGATGGGTCTAAATCACTTTTTTTATCCATAATTAAGTTGTTTTTCTGATTGAATAAATATCTTTTCTACAATTGGTATCCACGAATATTTTATTCTCATGACTATTTTATCCCCACATCAATAGTTCACAAAATTATGGAATATTATTCCACTAAAAAGTAAACATTTAATAGAAGGAAATCCAACCTATACCTGCAAGCAATTATAAGACTTATGCATTTGAGGCACAAATCAAGCACAATAAACACTATGGTTTGATACAGATTTTAGACCGTTTCAGGTTTATCTTATTGATTTTTCAGTTCAATTGCGTGAGTCCAGAATAAAAGGAGAGTCAGATATGGAAATCAAACTAAAAACCGTAGAAGAAACTCAGGTAGCCAGCATTTCCCATAACGGCCCGGTAGAAGAGATGGGAGAAATAATAGGAGAATTAGCAGGATGGATCGCGCGAAAAGGACTACAAATTACTCAACCCCCTTTTACAGCATATTACACCAGCCCAATGGAAGTACCGCCCGAAAAAATGCAGTACGAAGTTGGTATACCTATTCAGAGAGGTACAAATGGCGATGAGAGAGTAAAAATAAAAATTATGCCAAAACACAAAATTCTAGCAACTGTCCACAAAGGCTCTTATGCAGAAATAGGCTCAGTTTACGCTGAAATGATGCAGTACATCATTGAAAGCGGTTATGAGATGATAGGAGCTCCAAGAGAGACTTATATTAACACTCTGGGGGAAGTGCCTGATAATGAACTTCTGACAGAAGTTGTGTTTCCTGTTATGGGTTTAGAAAATTTAGAAGATTCAAGCAATGGTCCGAATGTAAAAGGACAAGAACTCACAGAACAGGGAAATTCCTATACAGTTTCGCCAATCGGATATGTAAGGAAAAATGGCATGAAAACGTCTCTGGAAATTATTGATAAATACATCCCCTGTTTAAAGGAATTGAATAATTTCAGCCATGTAATCGTACTCTGGTGGGTAAATAGAATAGAAAATAACGGAAATGGGAATTTGCTCCAGGTCTATCCTCCATATTCGCTGGATAGACTGACAGGAGTATTTGCCACCCGTTCTGAATACCGTCCAAACCCCATAGCAATAACAACCTGCAAAATAGAAGATATTAACGAAAGAGAGGGGATTATACATGTATCCAATCTCGATGCTTACGATGGAACTCCGATTATAGATTTAAAAGCTTATTTCCCCTCATTTGACAGAGTAAAAGAACCAGAAATTCCTGAGTGGCTTTCTTTTCTCTGGCCAGAGTGGGCTTATGGCCAATAAGGATAAAAAGCACAGGCAGATATAAGGGTTAATTTAAAGTATAAAAGGACTAGTTTGAAGCATACAGTTGAAAAATACATTTTTCTTTTCCTTTTTTTGGGAGAATAAATATGGCCATCAATAACTCCATAAAACCCTTAAAAATAGAAGTCATTGATGAAAAACCCTTGATGTTAACGGGATGTGTTTTTTACGGCGATCCGTTTCATTCAAAAGGAGAATGGAATATAGAAAATGAAATAGGATTGCTCTGGAAGCGTTTTTATAACCTGTATGAAAAACACGGTGAAAAGTTTGAAGAAAATGCAGTAAACGAAGTTACATATGAGGCACATATCCAGCCAGATGATTACGAAGAAACTGGAAAATTCTACGTATATGTAGGCCTCGAAGTTAAAAAAATTGGTGAAATGCCCCTTGAGATGTTTTGCAAGACTTTTCCATCTACTAAATACGCAGTATTCACCTTCAAGGGAAAAGAAATGTTCAGAGGAGGAGAATTCATCTGGCAAGAATGGCTGCCTAACTCTGAATACAAAGAGGCTTATCCCTATTTAATATTAGCTTATCATAAAAACCGCTACCATGGATTGGAAGATGAAAATTCAGAAGTCGATTATTATGTTCCTTTAAAGTTAAAAAGTGACTGATTTCCGGAGGCTAATTTTGTTATTTTGGGAGTGTCAGTTTCCTTTTTATTAATCTAATTCAGAGAAAGCTTATAATTAACTGGATTTGCAGAAGTTAAATGGGAATGCAAGACAAAGAGAAGTCAAACGTATTGAAAGAATTGAAGCAAATTCCCGGCGTCGGAAAAAGTATTTCGGAAGATTTATGGAATCTGGGAATTCGTTCAGTCAAAGACTTATCCGGACAGGACCCGGAAGATTTGTATGAAAGACATTCGATGATAAAAGGCATGCCAGTTGATAGATGCGTATTATATACATTCCGCTGCGCTGTTTATTATGCTTCAAATGAGACACATGACCCGGAATTACTTAAATGGTGGAACTGGAAGGAGAAAAAAATAAGCCAGATTCATTAATATTGCCTTGCCACAGAGCACGGTAACTGAAATGGATTCAATCGGGCTGGAGCAGGCAGCTCATACCAGTCTGTGCCGTTATTAAGTTATTTATATATAAATGAGGGGAAAGCTCTAAAAAATAAAGTAGAGTCATCCTATTTTTATATTGCTACAGGCATATTACGCTGTAGAAATGTATTGTTATCGAGATGATTCCTATGAAATCCAGGCAAGTATGATACTTCTTTTGTTAAAGAGAATATGATGGGACCTAATGCAATGAGGATCATCGAAGAATTGTTGGAATCCCTGAAGCTTGAAGAAGGCATGAGAGTACTCGACCTCGGCTGCGGGAAAGGACTAACTTCGATCTTCCTGGCAAAAGAATTTGGAGTTACTGTTTTTGCTACCGACCTCTGGATCAGTGCAACAGAAAATTATGAAAGAATCAAATCAATGGGACTGGAAGATAAAATAATACCTATACATGCGGAAGCACACGATTTGCCATTTGCACAGGAATATTTTGATGTCGCTATAAGTGTGGATGCCTATCACTATTTTGGAATTGAAGAGGATTATTTAACAAAACACCTTGCTCCACTTGTAAAAAAAGGAGGGAAAATAGCAATTGCAGTCCCTGGATTGAAAATGGAATTTGAAAAAGGAATCCCGGCAGAACTGCAGCCATACTGGTTTGAAGACATGACTTTAACTCTCCACTCTGGCGACTGGTGGTATAATTTATGGAAAAAATCTGATTCGGTCAGCATAGAGGAATGTAAGGAATTGAAGTGTCTGGAAGAGGCATGGAAAGACTGGCTTTCGTGCGATAATGAATATGCCCGCAGGGATATTGGAATGATGGAAGCCGATGGTGGAAATTACTTCAATCTGGTTTCTATCATAGCTACCAGATTGTAAATTTAAAAATTATTTGGTCCCTTTCAGTAAAAATTTAGGACTAGGGAACAGTAAGCATGGATGTGAAAATGAAAGGCATTGTAAGAGTTGTGCCATACGATCCTGAGTGGAAAAATGAATTTTTGAAAATAAAAACTATGATTGTTGACTGCGCTGGGGACCTGATAATTGATGTCGTTCACGTTGGTAGCACGGCGGTTGAAGGTCTTGCTTCAAAACCTATTATTGACATCGACGTAGTTATTGATTCTTATGACATTTTTCCGGCTGTAAAAGAAAGGCTTTCAAAAATCGGGTTTGAACACGAAGGAAATCTGGGTGTTGAAGGCAGAGAGGCCTTTAAAAGAACCTTTATAGATGATTTTATGCCGTACCACCTTTACGTATGTCCGAAGGATGGCAAAGGTTATCTTGAGCATATTGCTTTTCGCAATTATTTAAGGGATCATCCGGAAGCTGTGAAAGCTTATGGAGAACTCAAAATGAGATTAGCTGAACAGTTCAGAAATGATAATATGGCTTATGTAAACGCTAAACGTGAATTTGTACAAAATGTTCTTAAAAAAATTAATAGTACCTGAATAAAAATATGCTTATTGGTAAAATAAAGTTCATGTATTTTTTGACGTTAATTTGTAACATACTGTTTATTTAGGCCTTTTACTTTCATCGGGTTCCTCTTCTATGTTTATTTGTTCTGCTGTATCTTCTCTTTTTTCTTCTATTGATTCTAGTTTTTCCATTAGTTCTTTTTCTTTATTATCATTCTTTACTTTTCTTGCTGGCATTTGTTCACCTCAATAGTTTGATGTCTGCTAAAGTAATAAATATACTGAAATGCTTACTGATACTGAATTGTTTTAATATAAACCTGTGTTTATGTTAAATAAGAAATCAATAGCATAAAATATTACGTGATTCTTGCAATTACTGCTTTATGTTGTCTCAACTTGCGAACAAGGAATACAAGTTATCTAGGGGTTGTTTTTTTGATTTGACGTTACAATTCATGCATTGATTTGATATTATGTAGATTACTTAAATGCTGGGAGGTTTCAGGCATGAAAGATTTTCCGAATTTTATGAAAAGTAAAAGCAATCACATCAGCAGCAATGAGCAGAATACCGAAGATATTGACGGCTATTTTTACGAAGGAGCAGACGGCAGCCAGATGGCTTTCTGGACCTGTTATTCTGACAGGGTTTCTAAGAAGCATACTCATGAGTTTGACGAGTGGATGGTTTGCGTTAGCGGGCAATATACAGCGTTTTTGAATGATGAGAAATTCGTTCTTAATCCGGGGGACGAATTATTCATTCCGAAGGGGACAGAGCAGTGGGGAAAATGCATTGCCGGAACGAGAACCATTCATGCGTTTGGGGGAAAAAGGATTAGGAGAGGGTGAAAGATGATGAATTTGTAAGAGCAAAAAATACCAGAATCATTATTGACTGTGTATCAAGGAAACACTCACTAAAAAGAAAATATGAGAAAGTATTTTGAGAATTTAATTTCTACCTTCTTCATTTTGTTTTCCATTATTATAACTGTTAACGGTATTTTTCAGTTTATCTGTATATTCATATATACAGTTCAAATCGTCTATAGGAACTTTTTCTTCATCTTTGTCTTCAGTGAATAAGCCTAGATATTTTTGCTTACCATTGAAATACATACGGCAAATTGGTTTTCTGTTATTGTCATCTAATAGTACACCGCAGTAAGATTTCTTATCTCTAATAGCAACCCTTTTTAGATCCAGGCTTTCACGAAGAATTGCCTTTACAATATAGTAACCTTCTAGCTCTTCGCCAGTTGTTACAATTCCTTCAAAATGATTATTTGAAACGTCAGAGTGAAGTGACTCTTTACCTTCATTCGAATTTGAGGCTTGTTCATATTCTGTTGAATTAATAGAAGGAAGTGAATCCTCAGACATAGCAAGTTTTAACCTTTCATTTATCCTGTCATTAATGAATTGGTTAAGAGCATTTTTTGTAAGGATTGTAAACCTTTCACGAACGCTTTGGGTAAAAGGAGAATTAGTTACTTTCTTAGTAAAGTATTTAACGAATTCCTCAGAAGGAGAATTAATTTCATTAGCAAGAATTAGTTTTATTTCCTTTGTATATTTTAATTCACATGCCACATTTGCCAAATCATCAATGTTGAAGGATTCTTTTTTAAATCGCTTTAATTCGTTTATCAAAGGCTCTTTGATATCCAGTAAGTTTATTTCCAAAAATGCTTTATCATCCATTTTATTTGGAGTATCAATATCTGTATAAAAACGATATACAATTCCATTTGTTAGGATTCCAATTTTTGCATCACTTACACTAAAATACCTGAACAATTGAGAAGCATATTCTTTATCCAGATCAGCATCAATATTTTTGCACTCTATTAGTATTATTGGCTTATCATCCTGAATAATAGCGTAATCAACTTTTTCGCCTTTTTTTGTGCCATAATCGGTTGTAAATTCAGGAACAACTTCAGTAGGATCAAAAACATTGTATCCCAGTATGTTTAAAAGAGGCATTACAAGGGCATTTTTTGTGCCTTCTTCAGTTTTGATGCTTTCAGATAATTTTGGAATTTTTGCAGCTAGTACTTTTATTTGATCTATGAAATCCATTATTTCAGTACCCCTTTATGAAAATTCACCAAGATCTAAAAGTATCATAACATAGGTATAGATATATTTGCCGTTTTCTGCATATCTTACCAAAATCTCCATTATAATATTTAGCCCCTTTAAGACTTCGATTGTCTCGACTTTCAAAAAAAGCAACTTCTTACTCACTCCAGCAATTTAAATATATCAGCGGTAATTGAATACTAAGAACACCACTACCGCAATAAATCCGATAATAATTATCGCGGTCAAAATATGATGCTGTGCAAAACTATTAAAGAAAGATGTGAGTGCGAGTCCGACAAAAGTGATTGCGATTACATAGTAATTTTTTTGCTTTGCAATAGAGAGATATAATTTCAAATTATTATTTATCAGTTCATCGCCTTCTCTATATCCTATCATGCCGTCTCTATTTACTAACCTTCTGAGGCGAAATAATGCCAGTAAATTAAAAATAGAGATTAAAAAAGTCATGAGCATACAAAGAAAAGAAAAAGAAATATGATAGGAACCAAGAGCTTCAATGATGTTAGGGATTCCTCTCCCGAAAATAAAAGTAAGAACGGTAACAGAAAAACCGAATACAGTAAATGTAAGGATCATCAGCGAATAAAATCGATCCATAATTTTGTTTTGTTCATCGAATAGGTCTTTTTCAACATTTTTTTGTATAGTTAGGACTTCATTCTCTTCCATACCCTTGTCCCCACATCAATATCTACCTTAAATTCAGAAAAATCGCAGTATTTAGGAATATTTATAGACAATGGACAATAAAAACGTAGTCCCCTATTAGCTTAAATTTTATACAGGATTTGTGAATTTATCGGCAGGTGAGCAAGATGCACGCTGAAAGCAATAATCTTCAGGATTACCTCAAAAAGAGTGAAGTCATAAACTATGATCATGAGCTGATCGTTAATAAGTGCCTTGAATTAAAGAAAGAAATGGAAGATATGGAAAAGACGGAAGGCACGGAAGAAGAAGACGAAATCGGCCTGATAAAGAAAATATATGAATTTGTCCGGGATGATATTTATCACTCAGGGGACATAGGTGCACAGGAGATCACCTGTAAAGCATCAGAGGTTCTGGAACTCGGGCACGGGATCTGCTGTGCAAAATCTCACCTGCTTGCAGCCATGCTGAGGTATTTCGGGATACCGACAGGATTCTGTTATCAGAAACTTTGTTCAGGTCATGACGTTAACAAAAAATTCCTGCACGGCTTAAACGCCGTATATTTAAAAGACTTGAACCGATGGATAAGGCTGGATGCAAGAGGCAATAAGCCAGGTGTGGACGCTCAGTTTTCCATCTACGAAGAAAAAATTGCCTGGCAAGCGAAAAAAGAGCGTGGGGAAGAAGATCATCCGGTAATGTTCAAAGAGCCAAATCCGACTGTTGTTGGGATATTAAAGAAAAGCAATACCAGAAAAGAAATGTGGGCGCAGTGGGACCTCGGGCTGAGAGATTTATTCAGCACCTGTGAGTAAAATCTCTAACAGTAAAATATCCAGTTTAGACCAGGGAACCCGTATCTTGCGGTTTTTAAATCCAGCCGTTGGATTCAAGAAACTCGATAGCTTCTACAGCCCCGTCCCCAAACGATGCGTCTGTCACGTAATTGGCAACTTCCTTTATAATTTCGTCCCCGTTTGCAACGGCAATCCCAAAGCCTGCCGCCTCAAACATTTCTACGTCGTTTGCTGAGTCTCCTATTGCCACAAAATCTTCAGCTTCAAGGCCCATCATTCCTGCAAGCTTCTGGAGCCCAATTCCTTTGTTGATACTGACGCTTTTGATATGGATTGCGTACTTGGTATCGACGAGTTCGATATCGAAGGGCTGGGTTTTCAGGAGGGCTCTGGCTTTTTCGAGGTCAAAGTCCCGTCGGAGAGCGATCTCGGTTCTTCGGTAGAAAGGGTCAAGTTTTGTGAGATTGAAATGCTCGGAGAGGAAAGAAAAGGCTTTTTCACATTCTTCCAGGCTTTCTTCAAACGTGCCCTGCAAATCGAAGCGGACAGTAACAGCTCCCCCATTTTCAGCAATTACCGCCCCTTCCAGGCCAATAAGCCTTGAGGCTGTCCTTGCATAACACAGAATATTTCCTGTAGCAAGGACTACCGGAATTTTAAGGGAGCGCATTTTTTTGACGGCTTCCAGATGGAGTTCTCTCTTCTCGCAGGTAATTGTCCCGTCAATATCAACGACAAGAGCTTTGAATTTCATTAAAAAAATAATAGGAACAGGGGAATAAAATACTTCCCCCATTGACTGACACATAAAATATTACTCTCTTTTATATTCAGTCTGGTTTGATTTTCAAAGATTTAGTGGATAACTGCTGGATCTGGTGTTCTTATATTTAACCTGGCTTTTGTCACACATTTGTTGTCACACATTTGTTGTTACACATTTTGTCACACATTATTCCTTATTTTGCTCTTGAGTAACCTGAGCCATACAATACTCAGAGTTCCCACAACAAACACAATCAGCAAGTCACTACTGTGCAGCAGTGAGAAACGGAACAGGCTTCTTAAGGCCGGCACATACAGAACTAGAAGTAAGCCAGAAAGCGCTCCTACAAGCACATACCTCAGGGCTTTGTTTTCCGAAAATAACGTTTTTATTATGCTCTGTGACCAGGAAAGATTTGCCACAATTAAAGTAAGATTGGAAATTACCAGGGTTGCGAATGTAAGTGTACGCGCATCTACTTCACCCTTGCCCGTATATAATGCGTACAGGAAAACGGCAATAACTCCTATAAGCATGCTTGTGCCCTGCACCAGGCTCAAAGCAAGGCTTTTTCTTCCGAACATTCTTTCCTGCAAGTTCCGAGGTGACCTGTTCATAATGTTTTTCTCCTCAGGTTCAGCTTCGAAAACTGTCGAGCAAGCAGGGTCGATTATCAGTTCAAGGAAAGCTATATGGGCAGGCAAAAGGATAAGAGGCAGTTTAAATAATATGGGAAAGACTGCAAGCCCTGCAATTGGTATGTGAACTGAAAATATGTAACTGATCGCTTTCTTGAGGTTATCGAAAATCCGCCTCCCAAGCCTTACAGCTGCAACTATGGAAAGGAAATCGTCGTTCAGGAGGACAATCGATGCAGACTCACGAGCAACGTCCGTACCTCTTTCACCCATTGCAATCCCGATATGAGCGGACTTCAGGGCAGGTGCATCATTAACCCCATCCCCTGTCATTGCAACAACTTCCCCGTTTAATTTCAGGGCATTTACAATTGCCAGTTTTTGTTCAGGCACAACCCGGGCAAAAATATTTGTTGTCTTGATTTTCTCTGCAAGCTCCCCCTTTGACATGCTGGCAAGCTCAGGGCCGGTAATGTACTGATCCGAATTTTTTAAACCTATCTGTCTTGCGATATGCTGAGCAGTACCTGGATAATCCCCTGTAATCATAATTACTCTTATGCCCGCAGTATAACATTCTTTCACCGACTGAGCAACCGATGGCCTGACAGGGTCAACAAAACCAAGCAATCCTATGAATTCAAATTCGAAATCGTGCTGTATTTCGGGTAAAGCATCTTCATGAAAACTGGCCTTAGCAACACCGAGAAGCCTCAAGCCCCTGTTTGCCATCTCCTGGACATGAGACATCAATTTATCTTTCTCTGCCTCATCAAGATGGCATAGATCAAAAATTGCCTCCGGGGCGCCTTTTGCCGCGATAACATACTTGCGGGAGTCATGAGATTCCCACACGTTTGAGAGTGCAAGTAAGTTTTTAGAAAGAGGATACTCCCGGATAAGTTTCCATTCACGGTGTATGGCCTCATGGTCTGGAAGGAATTTTTCAGTGCTTTTTTTGATCTCTTTCTCTAGCGGATCAAATGGGTCCTTCTGGCTTGCCAGATAGCCGAATTCAAGCAGTTCTTGAAACTTCCTGTCAAGCAGGCACCTGTCATGATCAATTTCACAGTACCCATCTCCTGCATAAAGAGAGCTCAAGTTCATCCTGTTCTGCGTCAAGGTCCCTGTTTTATCAACGCAGAGCACTGTCGAAGAGCCAAGGGTCTCAATAGCAGGCATACGCCGTACCAGGACATTCCTTTTAGACAGGCGCCAGGCACCCATACTCAGGAACACGAGCAAAACCACTGAGAACTCTTCAGGAAGGAGAGCCATACTCAAACTGAGTCCTGCAAGCAAGCCGTGAAGCCAATCTCCTCTGGTTAATCCGTAAATTACCACTACAAGGAGACAGAGTATTCCCCCAAAAACAGCTAAATTTTTTATAATTAAGGTTGTCTCTTTCTTTAGCAGAGAGTCTTCTTCTGCAATCGTCCCCAGAGCTTTTCCGATCTTCCCCATCTCAGTGTGTATCCCCGTTGAGGTTACCTGAGCCAGTCCCTGGCCCTGAATCACCAGTGTCCCGGAATATACGAATGGCAGATCATCTCCTCCAGGTTGTCCGGGCTGTAAGGATTCGGTTAAGCCGGAAGATTCACATTTTCTAACTGCCAGTGATTCACCTGTGAGTAAAGATTCGTCTACCAGAAGATTTGTACAAAAAAGTACAACTCCATCTGCAGGGATACGGTCTCCTTCTCTTAAAATCAAAATGTCGCCTCTAACGACTTCCCTCCCTGCAATTCTCTTCTGTTGCCCGCCTCTTATCACAAGAGCCCTTGGGCTGGAGAGGTTTTTTAAAGCCTCTAATGCTCTCTCGGTCTTTCTCTCCTGGTTAAATGTTATACCGACGACTACAAAAACGAACACAAGCAGTATTAGAGCGTCTTTTACTTCTCCAAGGAACAGATAAATCGTACCTGCAACTAAAAGAAGAAGCAGCATAGGTTCTTTGAGAACATTCAGTAAGATGGAAAAAAGGCTCTGTTTCTTTTGAGAAGGCAACTCATTGTAGCCTTCATTTTTAAGTAATTCAGAGACTTCTTCGTCTGAAAGTCCAGTTATGTTTTCTGGATCGAATGCATTTTCCATTTTTTATACCTGCTAAAACATCTCTACTAATCTTCTTGCTTTAAAATTTAGACTCATACATATAAAATTAGTAAATCACACAAGTAAAACATAAAAACATTTTCTTTTTGCGGATCATTACATATAAAGCCTATGGAATTTGAATCTGGAGGAAATTAAGAAGAATGCCACGAGTCTCCGAATAAGCGAGAAGTCATGATAGCTTCAATCTTTAAATTATAATATTATTCTTTAGAATATAAGAAATAAGATCCAGATATACTGAAAAACAGGAAAATTAGAAAGAAAAAAGCATGCCATTAAAAGAAAATGCTTGACTTTGATGAATTCATAATACAGAGAACGCTGATGAATATACCTTATTCTCGAAAAGGTATGCCAGCATAACATTGATCGGAAGTATCTCCGGATAGTATCCAGAGTCAGGACATTATATCGACCCTGACTCAGAAACTAAAAATTCAGATTTTAGAGCTGGACGAGTATGTTTCTCGTCCAGTGATAATTCTCACTGATCCAATTCTCACTGATCCGTAAGTCCGGCTGTAGTGACTGCGATTACTGCTTCTCCTTCGGGCAGACTGGGTGAGTCTACAAGGCGGATAATTCTTTTTTCTCCTTTGGATTTCCGCAGGTAAAGCCTGAAGGTTGCCGTGTGCCCGACTATATGCCCTCCGACTGGCCTTGTGGGATCGCCAAAGAAGGCGTCAGGTTTTGCCATAACCTGGTTTGTAACAACAACGCAGGCGTTGAACAGGTCTCCGAAGCGGAGCAGACCATGCATATGTTTGTTGAGCTTCTGCTGCCTGTCTGCAAGGGTTCCTCTTCCAACATATTCAGCCCTGAAGTGAGCCATAAGAGAGTCAACGATCAGGAGGCGAACGGGTTTACCCATTTCCTTGAGCTCGTTTGCCAGGTCTGTTGCAGAGTCCACAAGAAGTATCTGGTGATTGGAATTGTATGCCCTGGCAACATGGATGTTCTGCAGGAATTCTTCAGGATTAAGTTCCATTCCGTACTTCTCGGAAAGCCCCTTTACCATCTGAGTGATCCTTTCCGGCCGGAAGGTGTTTTCGGTATCGATTATAATGACAGACCCGCCGAGACCTCCGTGTTCTCTGTCCATCTGGACATTTACTGCGAGCTGGTGAGCCACCTGGGTCTTTCCGGAACCGAATTCTCCGTACAATTCGGTAATAGCCTGGGTTTCTATGCCCCCACCCATCATTTCATCAAATTCAGTACAACCGGTTGTGAGTTTGCCTACCAATTTCCTTCTTTCAAGGACGAGATCTCCGGTCTCAAATCCCCCTATATCAGCAGCCTGTCTTGCGGCATTGATGATTTTTGCGGCGGTTGATTCCCCAATTTCAGCTGTGTTTGCAAGTTCAGAAGGAGACGCTACGGCAACTGCTTCAACAGTGTTAAATCCAGCTTCTTTGAGTTTTTCTGCAGTTGCAGGGCCAACTCCTGGCAGATCTTCTAGTGCTACTTCGCTCATTACATATTCTCCTGGATGCACATGTTTGTATAAGGTGCATAACGGTGGCTCAACTATAGTTTTGAACGTATATATAGCTAGAGGAGGCGGGGTGAAAGTATTCTAAACCGCATGAAAATGCGTCAATTTATAAGGAAATCCCTGACAGGAAAGAGAACAACAAAAGCTTTTTACAGGCACTCAAACTTACAAAATAAAGGATGGAAGTTTAGAAAAAAAAAGAGAAAGCTCTCTAAAAGCCGAGAAAAACCAAAACTTCTTTTTACTTAGCAGATTATCACCCATCATGCCAAAGGTCGCCGTAGGCGGTACGTTTCAGTATCTTCATGACGGACACGCCAGATTGATTGAAAAAGCATTTGAGATAGCAGGCAGTGGAAAAGTCCACATAGGGCTGACTTCAGACGAGATGCTGCAAAAAAGCCACGACGTCGACAGTTATGAAAAAAGGAAAGCCCGGCTGCTTGAGTATATAAAAGGAATGAAAATTCCAGAAGAGAAATACGAAGTTACCAGGCTGAACGACCCCTGCGGCGCAACTCTGGAAGAGGACTTCGACTACATAATTGTCTCACCTGAGACCTATCCGGTTGCCCTAAAAATTAACACCATCAGGGAGAAGAATGAAAAGAAACCTCTAGAAATTGTATATGTTGAGTACGTTATGGCCGATGACGGAGTCCCGATTTCTTCTACAAGGATTGCAAAAGGGGAAATTGACAGGCACGGCAGGCTAAAAAAAGAAGCTTGAAAAAGGCTTAAACCCCTGAGTTCCCGTGCTTTTCGGGAAATTCTCCTCGACAGCAGGTATAAATCGTGATAGAATAATAAGTGATAACATGCCCAGAGAATTTACACAAAAAGACATCGAAATCTTTAACAAGCTCGTTCCGGAAGCAGGAGGAAATACGATTTCAAGAGAAGCAGGCCATCATTTTCCTTTCATCCTGCGCCCGGTCTCACACAAATTTGCCGAATCTCCGGAAGACTTCAGGGAAAGGCTTGAGAGGCTGAATGCTGATGAGCTTGACTATCTTGTAGGGCTTGCCCTTGAAGGAAAAGAAGATGTCCAATCTCTTGACGAGGACCTTGAAGAACTGGTTGCCGTGGTCGCAGAAAAAGTATCTCAGGAAAGGGCAAAACAGTTAAAGGACTTTGTTGGGATTTTCTAAAACGGGAAATAGTTTAAGAAGAGATTTCTAAAAAAAGCACTCTGAAAATTTAAAAACATGTCATCGGAAAAACTTATTTTTGGGACTGCAGGAGTTCCCAGAAGCACAAAAACCAGCAATAGTATTGCAGGGATCGAGCGGGTCAGGGAACTGGAACTTGACTGCATGGAACTTGAGTTCGTGCAGGGAGTGCGCATGAGTGAAAAAGGTGCAGGAAATGTTCTGGAAACTGCTAGAAAAGAAAACATA
Source organism: uncultured Methanosarcinales archaeon (assembly GCA_964434965.1). Lineage (GTDB taxonomy): Archaea > Halobacteriota > Methanosarcinia > Methanosarcinales > Methanosarcinaceae > Methanosarcina. The sequence continues at coordinate 42,303 of CAYSWX010000006.1, read as the reverse complement.
GCCCTGAGCGTACATGCACCTTATTACATCAACCTGAACTCTCCGGAAGAAGAGAAGTTAAAAGCCAGCATGGAAAGGATCTATCAATCTGCAAGGATAGGCAACCTCTGCGGAGCAGAGTCAATCGTGCTGCATGCAGCCTTTTACCAGAGGAGCAGCAAACAGGATGCCTATGAGAATGTCTCAAAAGCCCTCAGAGAGCTTGCTGGACGGTTTCAGGATGAGGGTGTCCCTGCAGTCCTCCGTCCTGAGACAATGGGCAAACGTACCCAATTCGGGACGCTTGAGGAAGTCCTCGCCTTAAGCGAAGAAATCGAAGGGGTCATGCCCTGCCTGGACTTTTCACATATGCATGCAAGGGAAGGAAAGGAAAACTCCTATCCCGAGTTTATTGCAATCCTCTCGAAAGTAGAGGACTCCCTTGGAAAGGAAGGGATTGCAAACATGCATATGCACATATCGGGAATAGAATATGACAGGAATGGAGAAAAAAAGCATCTGACCCTTAATGAATCAGACTTTAATTATCCTGAACTTTTAAAAGCCCTTAAAGAATTCGAAGTTAAGGGGCTTGTTATCTGCGAAAGCCCAATCATGGAACAGGACGCTCTTCTGCTAAAGAAGGTTTACATGGAATTGTAATCTTATATTTGATTAAGTCTTACCCGGCAAGTCTTACCGAGCACTCATAATCCAGACTAAAACGTGTGGTAGTCCGGGTAAACCTATCAACATTCACATTGTCCCAGGTAAAAAAGATTAATATGTACCCGGCGTTGCAAGCACATATTATTCAAACAATATTCAAGGAATAATTCTCCGGAGAAGTATACTCAAAAGGACTTGACGGCACTCAAAAAAAGTCAACGAGCATTCAAAAGAATCTAAAAAAAAGAAATAAACAGGAAATAGCTGCAAAAAGAAAAAAATTATATTTTAAACGCTTCAGGGTTTTCACCGGTCTCTTCAAGCCATTTGCATCCGCCTTCCCTGTTAACAACGCCGACGGTAAATTCTATCCCGCTTTTATCCACGTACTCCCGTGTCCTTTTCAGGGCATGGTCTATCATCCCGCCTGCTGTAAGGATAAGGCAGCGTTTACCACAGAGGGCCATCAGGATCGACTTGTCTATGACACCTGAAGTCACATCAAGGCGGATTCCGTCCTGTTCGGCAAGAGTCTTGCTTTTCTTACCCATTGCCCCAACGAAAACGATTTCTCCTTCTTTAAGGATCTGCCTGACTTCATCCAGGGAATATTTGTCCGTATCGTAAAGCAGCACGCCTCCTGCCTTGATCCCTTTACGTTTCAGCTCGACAATAGCCCTGCCGCCGGGGTGGATATGCAGAACTGTGGCGTTAATAGCTTCGTAAGGGGATTGAGTTGCATATTCTCCATACATGACCCCGAGGTTAAGGTTGTCACCTTCCCGGACTCCGGGAGGGACATCAACCCACATAAGGTCCAGTGGCTTTAAAGTACTGACAAGCTCAGGTACGGTTTTTGGGGAACTTTTACCGCGCGCAAGCCCTCTTCTTTCAATTTCGTGATAAATTTCAAGGGTAGTGGGCTGGCGCAGGCCTGCTTTTTTAAGGAGCTCCTGCTCTTTGAAAACCTCAGCAGGTGTTCCCTGCCCTATAAGTTTGCTGTTTGACATGATGTACACATAGTCAGACCAGCGGTATGCCAGGTCCACATCATGCGTGGATATGATGATGGTGCTCCCAAATTGGTTAAATTCGTTGAGCAGGTCAATGATTTCATCCGCACCTACAGGGTCAAGGTTTGAGAGCGGTTCGTCCAGAATTATTACTTCGGGTTCCATTGCCATAATCCCTGCAATTGCAACCCTTTTTTTCTGCCCTCCGCTGAGGTGGTGGGGGGGCTTGTCTTTCAAACGGGAGAGCCCTACCTGCTCAAGGGCCTGGTGTACGCAGGCATCAACCCGTTCTTTTGAATAACCCAGATTTGCAGGCCCGAAAGCTACATCCTGGTATACTGTGGGGGCAAAGATCTGGTCGTCGGAATTCTGAAAAACGATTCCTATTGATTTCCGGATTTCCCGGAGGGACTTTGAATCGTATTTAAAAGGAACTCCATGGAAAAGGACTTCACCTTCTGCTGGTTTCAAGGTACCGTTAAGGAGAAGAAAAAGCGTGGACTTTCCGGAGCCGTTTTGCCCTACAAAGGCTACCTTTTTTCCTTTTTTGATTTCGATATTCAGGCCCTGGACAGCTGCCGTCCCGTCTGGATACATGTATTTAAGGCTCCTGGTCTCAAGAATAATCATTATCTGTTACCTCAAACAATGGATATGTTTTTTGTAAAATAAAATAGTGCAAGAGTCAAAAGAAAATAGACAGAAGTCAGAAGCAGTTCTGCTGCCTTTACAGGCCTTTGAACCTCAAAGAGAGTCATTTTTCCATCATAACACCTGGAATTCATGGAGAGAAAGAGCTTATCCCCCTGTTCCCAGGAACGAATGAAAAGTGTACTTGTAAGCATTCCGAGAGAATTCATAGAACGCTTGAAATTTGAGTATCCGAGCCTTACAGTCTGGGCATACTTTATGGAAAGCGCCATGTCCAGAAAAACAAAGATGTACCGGTAAATCAGCATTGAGAGCTCTATAAATGATTCCGGAAGCCTGGAAGCCTTGAGCACGGCAAAGAGTTCTATCATAGGGGTTGTAAGCGCAAGGAAGTAAAGGCAGCACATCCCGCTTATGGACCTTGAAAGGACAAGCAGAGCAAGCTCAAGCCCGTCTGCCCTTATGACTAGAGGATAACCTGCAAGTTCAAAGGACATAAGCTCCTGCCCGGACCCTGAGAAGAAGGCGATAATAATCACGCCTGTAAGCGCAAAACCTGCTGGAGCAAGCAGGAGCTTCAGGTAGAATTTAAGGGGAGCCCTGCCGAAAGCAACTGTTGCAAAGCTCATGCAAAGGGCTATAAAAAGAGGAGTTATAGGGGATGTGGATGAGACTCCTGCAAGAAGCCCAAAAAAGACTATTGCCAGCTTCAACCAGTTATTTATGTGCCTGAGAGGGCTCATAAGCGCATAATCATCAAGGATATTGGTCATATATAGAACCCGCAGATGGTGGATATATCAAAAATCAGGGTTTAAAATAAAAGGCAAAAGATAAAAACTTTCCTCCCCAGTGGGAAGGAAAGCAAACATGGCAGAAGAAGAGATTATTGAGAGTACCTGTCTTTTTCAGACTTGCTTTTTCCTTTGTATCCAAGCTCGTTTTCATAGTTTTTTTTAGCGTTGTAATACCCAAGGAAGTAACCGATGATCCCTGCACCTATAGCTGCCTGAAGGCCAAAGAGAAGGCTTTCGATTTCACCGCTTGGAGGCTCCCAGAAAGGTTCTGCATTTGGTTCGTAGGTCCCACCAGTGATTTCGTTAATAACATTTTCAGCTTCCCCGTCAGCTCCTCCATATTCGGCATCCGTTGTGGACGACATATGAATGAACTGCGCTGCAAAGATGAGGATTATCGCAAGTACAATGAGTTCCAGTTTTCTGCTCATGCGGAAGTCCCTCTCAGCTTTTTCACGACTTTATCTTCAATGACTTTCATTTCAACCAGGATATCACTCTTGACATTGATCACATACTTGAAGAGCAGAGCACTGACAGCTCCTTCCATAATCGCAAGAGGCACCTGGGTAAATGCAAAGACTGTAGCAAATTTGGCAAATGAACTCATGAAGCCTGCAAAGGTAAGCACATTTCCAGGAGGAAATGCAAGAGCAAGTTCCACAGAAGTAGTCACATAAGTTGCCCAGTCCCCAAAGGCCGTAGCAAGGAAAACCACGACAAAGAAGTTGAGATTTGCTTTCATTCCTGCCTTATAGACAAGGTAAGCCACCACCGGGCCCACGATGCCCATGGAAAAGACATTTGCTCCAAGGGTTGTAAGCCCTCCATGTGCAAGGAAAAGTGCCTGGTAGAGAAGCACGATAGTCCCGAGCACTGCGGATATTGCCGGACCGAATATAATTGCTGCAACCCCAGTTCCTGTGGGATGGGAACAGCTTCCAGTTACTGAAGGCAATTTAAGGGAGGATAACACGAAAATAAACGCACCTGCGACAGCAAGGAGAGGCAAAATTTCGCGTTTTTCGTTGATCAGCTTATTCATTTTATAGATGCCGTATAGAATCACAGGGATTGATACTGCAAACCAGACCTGCCACCAGGGAGTCGGTAAAAAACCTTCCATTATATGCATGAGATCACCGTAAGAATATCAAGTAAAGATTATTGATATTAAGTAAAGTTAAATTGAGTTAATCAATACATAAAGGTTACGGTTAAAGATAAACAGGCACGTGAGAGCCCTTAAAATTAGTTTGAAGGTAAATATATATCTCAAAAATGTAAGGGAATAGAACAGAACAAGCAAACTTGAGTAGTTATATGAATAAATAAGTAAAAAGATTATATCTATTAAATAATAATTAAGGAATGAATCAGCATCTTCAGCCATAGTCAAGATAATATGAAAAGAAATAACCCATTTCATAATTAAGAAATAAAAAAAGTAATGTAAAGAAAGTAAATTTGTGTAAATACCAGAAAAATGAAAACTAAAAAGAAAAAAAATAGAAAAAATAAAAATGGAGGTTATATCAGTAGATAGATTCCGTTTTTAATCCTGGAATATAGGATAGTATGGCAAGCAAAGCAAATCTGAATCAACTAAAATTGCTTTAGCAAAAAAGTATTGTATCCGGAAATATATAAATATATCCATTTGGTTCGTTTAGAAAAGAAATCTTGAAATAAGATCGCCAGAGATGATATACTGTAGAATAAAAATAAGAAGATTTAAAAGTAAGATCTTTTGAAGAAGGAAAATTCGCTTGAAATCCAGAGAGAAAAAATAACAGTAAAAAAGGAAATGCAAAAACCGAAAAAGCCAGGTTTAAGAAAATCAAATATGCCCGCAACAAAAACAAAATCGTATTTAAGGGCGGATTAATATAAGCTGGATTTCAATATTCGAAAACTGAAGTTAGAACTCAAAGTCCATTACTCAAAAATACTACCGAATAAGCGATTGCAAAATAACGCCCGAATTTTCCAAGAAAAACCAGGACTGAAAAGGACTTGAAAGAAAGCTGCATAAGCCCTGCAACCATGGTGATTACGTCTCCTATACCTGGCACCCAGGTAAAAAGGAGAGTGTAGAGTCCATATTTATTAAAAAGCCTCTCACTTTTTTCGAGCTTTTCCGGGGAAGGAGAAAGATACTTCTCAAGCACATGCCGCCCTTTTAAACCCAGGTAGTAAGTGGTGCATGATCCAAGAAAGTTGCCAGTGGTGGCTACCATAACGACAGTAAAAGGATTAAACCCCTGGTAAACAAGAGCAACTACCAGAGCTTCTGACCCGAAAGGCAGAACTGTAGAAGCCAGAAAACTAAGGATAAAAAGATTCAGGTAACCGTAATCGGCAATAAAGGAACTCAGGGATTCAAGCATGGTACTCCTTCTCTTACCTTACACTCTATATTTATATATATTATTTCATAGATGCCCGAATTGCGAGATTTCCAGTCCATGCAACCATATATAAAGGGCAAAAAGGACGTTGACTGAGAAGTCAAAAATTAAAATGATTGAAAACAGCTGGTGAACGAAGCCAAAAGTTAAAGGACTATTAAATAAGGGGCACAGAAGGCTGTTCAAATCTGAAAGTTCTCAGAAAAAAGAAGAATGAAGTAAAAAGAAGTAAAAAAGACCGGAAAAATTAATTTCCGGTCCCTGCTACGATGAAGTAGTAAACCTTTTTTAGTTCCTTCTTTTCCTTAGCAGTATAAACGCTGTGGCGAGTATTCCAAGAGTTAAAACGCCGCTGAAGAAAGGAGCTGACTTAGTTACTTCATAACTTCCGCTCAGATCTCCTATCTCAACAGTATAATTTCCTGGTTCTTCCTCAGTATGAGAGAATGCGACTGCTTTATCCTCGCCAGCTTCCAGGGTTACGTTTTCTGAATCCACGGATTCATTGTTGACCAGAAGTTCCACTTTGGTTTCTCCTGCAATGTTGCCGGTATTTGTAACGTTCACCTGGATTGAAACAGCGTCTCCTTCCTTAACAGAAGCAGGCTCGATTAAGAGGTTAGAAAACTCAAAAATGGCTTTGTCTTCAGTGACCTCAAAAACAGTTTCTCCACCCTCATAACCTGCTTTTGTAGCAGTTACTTTGAATGTGCCAGGAGCAGTTACCCAGTAAGACACAGTACCGTCTGTACCCGTCTGTCCTTCAACTTTCTGCCCGCCGACAAAGACATCTGCCCCGGAGACAGGCTTGTTTTCTACAGAGTCGGTAACCCTGATTTTTATCTGGTCTCCTTGTTTGACTTTTTCCGGAGAGACCGAGAGCATCAGTTTCAGGACTCCGGCTCCGACAATATCCACATCCGTACTTCCGGATATATAGCCTGCCTTGTTTGCAGATAGTGTGAAGCTGCCTTCCTGGTCTGGGGTATATGTAAGAATTCCATCATCACCTGTAGTTCCGATGCTCTTATTTCCAAGCAGGAGTTCAACATCACTGACTGAAACGTTTCTAGCCGTGACCGAAATTTCTGCTGCCTGCCCGACCACAAAGACATCCGGCACTTTGATCTCAAGCTGATCCTGTGGAGCGGTCTCAATTTCAACAAAGGGGTAGAAACGCAGGACAGACGAATCAGCTACCTTGAAACTGACATCGCCCATAAGGTTTATTGTATTACCGCTTGTGAGGGAAATCGAGTCCTCATTTTTCATTGTGATCCCTGAGCTGGAAATCGTGCTTATTTCCATCTCGCCGAAAGAGTCGCCCTGAGAAAGTTCAAGGTAATCTTCTGATATCTGGAAAATCCCTTCTATAAACACGGCATCAGTTTCTCTAGACCTGAAGACGGTGCTTACGTGGACTGCGATCATCGGGACATCTTCAGCCCCTCCGATGTTTGCTTCATAGATATAGTCCCCGTTGCTGGGAACTACGTCCGAATCCAGTAACTTCCCGTCTTTATACAGCTCAAAGAGCACACTTTTTCCGTTAACATCGACTTCTGAAGCTTTGAGCGAGTACCCGTCTTCAAGAGCTATGGAAGAGCCGGTAAACATCGACTTCTTATTATCATCGTCGATAAGGACTTTTGAGAGGATATTATCCGAAAGGACACTTACGCGCCCAGAATTTCCAAATGTATTCTCAGGATAGCCTGCAAAATACTTCTCTGCCATGAACCCTATAACCTCGTAGCTTCCCCAGTTTTCGTGCTCGAAATTCACACGAGCCGGGCTGGTGGAGTAAACAAGGCCCTCATCTTCAATTGACCTTCCGCTGATTCCTTTTGTAAGGGTCAGACTTTCGGTGGAAACATTTTCATCGATATTATAATAGAAACCTTCAAAGTTGAAAGGTGTCCAGACAGTGGTATCAAATGTTTCATCGTGGACGGTTCCCCTCAATTCATAACTTCCGGGTTCTGAAGTCTCGACTATTGGAGCAAAACGGATATCATCGGAATCAGCCACAACAAAGCTGAGTTTTCCCATGATTTCGACTGTATCTCCCCTGCTAAGGGTAATAGAGTCATCATTTTTCATTGTGATCCCGGAACTTGAGGTTGAGCTTACTTCCATTTGACCGAAGCTTTCCCCATTCTCAACCTGAACATATTCATCCGAGACCTGGAAGATTCCTCGTATAATAACCGCATTTGTCTCTGTACCGCTGAAGACCTGATCCAGGTGGACAGCGATAAGAGGTACACTCTCAACTTTCCCGAGGTCGGCTTCATAAACATAGTTAGTGCCGGAAGAGAGGAAACCTTCATCTATTACATCCCCGTCCTTTTCGAGCTGTACCCATACTTTGTCTCCCTTAACATCGACTTCTACAATGTTTAAGGAATAACCTTCTTCAAGTATCAGGGAAGAGCCCGTGTACAGGGATTTCTTGTCATCACTGTCAATCAATACCTTCGAAAGCTGTCCTTCCGAAATTGCACTGATATCGTCCTTTACAAAGCTGGAGTTTTGCGTGTATCCCGCAAAATAACGTTCTGCCATAAACCCGATAACCTGATACGAACCCCAATCCCCATATTCGAATTCCGTTTCTATGGGTTTTGTCTCATACTGCAGTCCGTTTTCCGGGACATTCCTACTGCCAGCTGTAAGCTTAATCGTCATACTCTCTGATCCTTCCCCGGTATCCAGGTCATAATAAAAACCCGAATATGTCTGGGGCGTCCAGGTATAGGTAAGGTTCTGGTCTGTATTTTCATCCCAGATGCGACTGCCTGATGAACCTGAGAATTGTGCAGATGCGGTATTACATAGTAACCCGAGCATTAGAAATAGACATAACAATTTTAGATAAGTTTTTATCCCCAAATTAGACCTCCTTTTGATGGATTGGAGCAGGGGTTCAGCATTCCGGAAGTCCGAGAGAAAAATAGAAACAAAAAAAGTTCCTGAACACTCCTGGATGTATTCCTGTGTCTGGATACCCCCATTTACTTTGAATATATCGGAATATTAAACTAAATACATTTCTAGATATTGAAGTGATTAGATAAAAGTTTTTGGGCAGTTAGAGATGTACAAAATGAAAAGCTGAGAATTATAGAGGAGAAAGAGAGGCCAAAAATAGAAATGAAGGATTATAGCCGCTTAAAAATAAAACAGGATTGAATATAATTACACAAGATATTTTCACCTGTTAAACATAATACCTTACTTTTTAAGCAGCTTTTTGTAAAACACAAACCAGGGGTTATCCAGAAACCCTATTACATTCTTGCTGATAAGCTGCCCTATAACCAGAGGGAGAACAGGCATAACTCCGTAAAAGGCAATAAAGACAAAGATGAGTGAGTCCAGAGTAAGGCTAACAAGGTCGCTTGCTCCAGAACGCAGCCAGATGTAAGGGTTTATCAGGGTATCATGCTTGAAATTCTCTTCTTTTTCTGAAAAACGCTTTTTAAGGGATGCAAAGATCCAGGCATCAAGGTTAGAGCAGACCAGAAAAGAGACCCAGCTTGCAATAGTAATCCTGATGCTCAGCCCAAAGAGGCTTTTCCAGGCATCTTCCAGTTCAAAGAAGGGAGCCGGACTGAGGCTTGCGACCATACCTATGAAGAGCACGAACAGTACCTGGGTTGCAAAAGCGATGAGGATGGATATATGCGTCCTTCTTTCCCCGTAGACTTCGTTGATCATATCAACGACCTGGGCAATAAAAGGATAGATGAAAACTGCTGCCGGAGCAAAAAAAGAGTAAAAACCAAGGTCAAAAACAATAATACGTGTGGCAAGGACCTGGGAAGCTGCGAGGTAAACAACATAAAATGCAGTGAGTACCGCAAAACCGTTCTCGGGCATTTTTTTAACAATATATACGGATGCATAGGTAGCAATTGTTAGAGTGATAATCCAGTACAACCAGACAAACATTTTTTTCACAACCGGGTTAATAGAGCTTGAAGTGGATACTTATGCGATCTAAAGTTAACCGATAAGATCTGAGATGAGCTAATTCCAGGTGAGATTATTCGAAATTAGCTGAAGATTAAAGAGAAAGTAAATCAGCAAAACTGCCAGGTTCGGGAGGTAGAAATGCGATTCATTTTATTTAAAGGGTATATGTTATTCATACCACAGGAGCCTCCAGAGAATACTCGGGGGCGTAAGAACTAATCAGTACAGTGGAGAGGTTTCCAGTCCTCCAATCCGGAAAAAAATAACATTAAATTCTGCCTGGAGATCCACAAAATATAAGTTAAAAGAGAAGGTTTCTGACCTGTAAAACCATAAATTCAGTAAAATCACGAATTAACTGTATCAATGGTCAACCTCAGAACAATTACTAATCGAGCCTGTTTCAAAACTCCCTCTAATCCATCTGAGTTAATATCTTAGAGTAGGTAAATTAAGAGCAGTAGAACTAAACAGAATGCCTGCCTTTAGTCAAAAACATGAGTAGTCGGAATTTTGAAACCACCTCATCTCAAAACCAATAATCAATCTAAATAATTAATAATCCGATAACCAGAAATCAATCTGAATAATTAATAATCCGAGAACCAGGAATCAATTTGCAGGTTCAACAACTTACTGTAATAACTTAGAAATAACATATGGAGCCGTCCCTGGCATGGAAACAGATATCAGCATTCCAGAAGACCTGAAGCTTGCCGTTCTTAAAAAGATTAAACCTACGGAAGCCGAAAGGAATGAACTTATGGCTGTTCAGGAAGAGCTTGCCGCAGAGGTAAAAGTGGCAGCAGAAAAACTTTGTATACCGGATATTTTTGTAAAAATGGTGGGTTCTGCTGCAAGAGGCACCTGGCTCTCAGGCACCCACGATATTGATGTATTTATAAGCTTTCCCGAGGAAACGTCCAGAAAGGACCTGGAAATAAGGGGTATGGAGATTGCCAGGGAAGTTGCAAAACACGCAGAATATGCCGAAGACCGCCATGCCGAACACCCTTACCTGAATATTGTCTACAAAGGCTTTGACGTGGACCTTGTTCCTTGCTTCCGGGTCGCTTCGGCATGCCAGCTCAAATCTGCGGTTGACAGGACGCCTTTCCATAACGAATTTGTAAAATCCCGTATAAAAGGGCGGGAAGATGAGGTCCTGCTCATGAAGCAGTTCATGCGCGGAGGCAGAGTCTACGGCTCGGAATTAAAAACACAGGGCTTTTCAGGCTACCTGACCGAACTCCTTATCATCCACTATGGCTCCTTCGAAAAAGCCGTGAAAGCAGCCTCTTCCTGGAAACCAGTGAAGAAAATAGATATTATGCAGCACTCGGAACTGAAACACGATGAGCCTCTCGTCATGGTAGACCCGACCGACCCCAGAAGGAACGTTGCAGCAGCCCTTTCCCTTGACAAATTCTGCATGTTTATAGACCACTGCCGGGAATTTTTAAAAAGTCCGGAAATCAAATTCTTTTTCCCTGCCTCCCCCCTTCCAATTGAGGATAAAGAATTTCTTGAAAAAATGGAAAGCCGGAAAAGTTCCCAGCTTGCTATCGTCTTTGAGACCCCTGATGTTGTGGACGATGTGTTATATCCGCAGCTCTACAAAATGGAACAGGCCTCAGCAGCTCTTGCGAACGAGTACGATTTTTCAGTGATCAAAACCGGCGTCTGGTCAGGGAAACCAGAAACCGTGATCATGCTTGAACTTATCTCAGGCACCCTCCCCAATGTCAAAAAAAGAATTGGCCCTCCGGTATGGGTAAAGGATCACGCCGAGAAGTTCAAAGCCAAGTACGAAGGGGCTGAAAATGTTTTCGGAGGCTGTATCGAAGGCGGGAAGTATGTCTTTGAAGTCCAGAGAAAATACCCAACTGCAAAAGGTCTCCTTGAAGAACAGCTTGTAAACTGCTCCCTCGGGAAACATGTGCATCAGAGCGTGAGTAAAGGCTTTGAGGTTCTTGAAGATGCGGAGATTTGCAGGCTGAAGGATCAGGATTTCAGGGTTTTTTTGAGGAAATGGGTGTAAATTTACTATCAAGTACAGGCTGTTCCTCAATACCGATTGTTGATATTAAGCGGAATTTTCCGCAAAAATATTTTTTAGTGTGCCCTGCTAGCGAACCCGTAAAAAAATCATATATAGAGTCCTTATGGCTCTTAATTAGAGTGATTCTTTATCAGGGTGATAATACTCTGTTATACAATCTCCAAATAGTTTTTTGGATTTTTTAAAACCTTCATATATTCCATCTAAATGATCCAGAGAATAATTTGGTTTTTCTTTAACAACAATCGAATCTATAATCAGGTTAAATCTATCCTGAAGACTCTGTGCCTTTGCAGCCGGGTCTTCTTCTGAGACTGGAGACAGAAATTTTTCTACGTTGTCTTCAAAAGTGTCTTTAGCCATCTCCAGACCTTCATTTATACCTTCTTTATAATCCGAGTAAGCTTGCGTATCCTTATTTCTCTCGATTAAATCACTGAACTTTCTGATTGTCTTTTTAATTTTTTGTTGATCCAAATATGCCCCCTCCTGCCAAAAACATAAAAATGAATACCCAATAAAAAAATTCAAATCCGTGCTAAAGAATCCAGATTTGAATGTATATCAGCTACTAATATTATTTAGGATTATGATTAACGTGAATTTCCCCCTTGCGTTCGAAGAAGAGGTCTTCCAGCCTAATAAAATAAGGTCTGAACATTTCTGCAGATGTAAAGACGCTGGCTGAATTCAGGTTCTGATGAATCATAGTCCGGATAAATCCAGACCCTTATTGACCATGGTTTTAACGTACCCACTTCCAAATACGAGATATATTTAGTGATATTTATAATATATTAGATTTAATTATTTAAAAATGAGTATTATAAAAATTGATGATTAGCCTGAGAAAAAATTAAAGGTAGAAAAAATTAAAGGCAATTGAGTCTTTCAAAGCAAACGTTTTTTATGTATCCAGTACCGACGGGCTTGCAGGATGAGAAAGCCGACTGTAAAGACTCTTCGATAATTTTACGCCTGCCATGTCTACATACTTATAAAATAAATAGCTCAAAGGTAGAATTAGCAATAAAGACAGGGCGGTCGAAATTAAAAAAGCCAATCCATAAGAAAATACCGGATACAGGAAAAGGAATAATGCACATGTGAAACTGCTTATCACCAGGAAATGTACCAGGTATAAAGAGTAAGATATTTTTCCGAGGAATACAGGAACAGGGGAAGAAAAAACTTTTTGCAGTTCCCTGCTGTTCAATAAGACATACATTATCAACCCTGCGCCTATAACGTGGTAGGTCACTTTTGGAGCTTCAAAGAGCCCGTTATTCAGAAACCCGTATAAGGAATCACTTGTCACAGGGCTTATAGGGTATGATCCAAGAAAGAGACCAAAAATCAGTATGATAAACAATATTACTTTGTTATCCGTTTTAAACATCGGTTTCTTACTGTTGAATGCATCTGCGAAGGCCATTCCTATTATAAAAGCCAGGTAGTAAAAATTGATACAAATCAAAGCTGCAGCAAGGTAGAATGTCCAGCGGTTGCGCAGCGACCCGAATAGTAGTGCCATCGTAAAGACTAGCATGGACCCGTAAAATTCTATTGACATTGTCCATAAAACAGGGTTATAGTGAATGGCCCCACCAACAAAAAAAGAACTCCACACTGCCTGCTTAATCGCACCCAAAATATCCGGCGTAAAAGCCCAGTAGTTTCTGTAGTTACTGCCTGCCGAAATAGTCATAGTTTCAATATAATAATGGTATGATTCGGTTGATGCTAATAAGTAAGATAACATTACTGCTGCAAATACCGGAATAAATAATCTTGGATAGCGGCGTACTGCGCTACTTATAATTATGCTGTTTTCCTTCGTTTTAAAAAATTTTTGGGTTAATACATAGCCGCTCAGGACAAAGAAAATGCACACCGAAAAGTTACCTGCGCCAATTAGCCCCAGTGGCGTGGTAGAAAAAATTTGATCGAGGCTTCCGAAATGCGAGGGATACTTGCTGCCATAAACCATGGCCGGGGCTAATGCGACAAAGAAATGCATTATCATAACGTTAACTGCAGCTATACCACGCAGCCCATCAAGATAGCTGATCTTCCCGGTCATGTTTATCGCTCAGAGAATGAAGATTATTTTAATCGTCTTCTATGCAATTTCTATTAGTAAAGAGGTATGCAGCCCAAGAATCATAGTTCCATTGCCACCACGCAGCCGCCCCTCTGGAAGTACCAGAAAACCTTTACAACAGGTATGCCTGTACCTTGTGCGGGATCATCTCAGTAGCAGGGACTTGAAATCCTGGTATGTTTAAATCTTTATTAAAATAGATATGGCTCAGAATAACGAGAGCCACAGATGAAATAAGTCTTTCCATTTGTTTCAATCCTGTTTCAGCCTGTTTTAAGATATATTATTCTCGAATTAGAGAGAATCTTTGAAAAAACGAATGAAAGAAGTCCAGGACGAGAAAAGAGACTTAAGATAATAAAAGAAATTCAGGCTGATGAAATAAATTTGGGATAAGTTTCAATCCCTCTAAAACCTGATTTTAACTTTCAGTTTTCTTTCGTCATTTCTTTCAGCACCTTTTAGACAATGCTCCCACTATCGTTATTTGGTATAAAGACCCCGTTATTTAGAATACCACCAGGAACACTCATTATTCGGTCTTCTATCCAGATTCTGTAGTTCTCAGAAATTAAACATCCTTCTTCTTTCATGAATATTGAAGTATGCTTATAATAGTCCAATTTTACAGTATCCAGGGTTTCTTCATACCGTCCACATACTTTGAATTTTTTATCCATATAGACGTCGAACGTACCGTTATCATGGAGGATGAAGTGGGTTGTTTTATTGCTGTATTTTCTGGGCATATTGGATCACATGTTCTAATTATTGGATTGTTGCACGAGTTACTTTTTAGCTCACTTTTCAGCATACATATTCAGAATACATATTCAACATACATATTCAGCTTCGTGCATAGGGTTTTTTTGGAGGTTCTACTTAGGGAAATAGAACACTCTGTTTTTATAATCCTCATAGAATTTAAAACCGCAACAAACCAAAAGATAATAATAAGTTTGAATTTCGACCCGCCCATACCTGCTTTTTACCCGTCCCGCGAAAAGAAAAATTAGAATGGCATTTCAATCCTGATCTGAAGGATATTGTTTAAGGACTGATCATGCAGCCGGTAGTAAGTTTATTAATTTTCATTCTGTTAATACTTATAGTAAAAGAATAAACAGAGAAGCAACTATGATATTCAATTGAATTTAAACCCCCCCCCACACTCTTTATTTAATAATCAGCTATTTGTATGTTTACTTTATTTTTTATGTACGTATTCCCTATCATTCCCGAAGGAACAGCCGGCAGCTTCACACCAATATCACAGTAAGAGAATGTGTTTTTTGTAATGCTTGTGCAGGTTGCCCCTTCGTACATGTAGAGACCAATACTGGATTTTGTGATTTTATTTCCCTGAACAACGTTATCCCAGGTCTCACACAGGGTAACCGTCCCGTTAGTGATCTGATTATTCATAATGGTATTTCCGCTGCAGGTTAAACCTGTGATATCAATACCACAATTATAGAAATAATTATTACGGACGGTATTATTATAGCCCGCCCCCTGAAAATCGACTCCGTTCTTCTGTATTGAAAATCCGTTGATGACTGCTCCACCCTGAGTTACCTTGAACCCGTCCACTTTTGGATAGCTGGCTCCATTTTTGTATATGCTGACGAATTTCCCCGATATGGAGACATATTCGTTATATGTTCCATAGTCTACCCTGATAGTATCGCCGTCATTTGCCGCGTTTACCGCGCTCTGGATAGTCTTGTATTTGGCTGTACTGCCTACGTAAAGGGTAGCTGCTGAGGCTGTCCCTATTAGCAGGATAGTTATTAAGGTTGCTAAAATTAGTTTTCTTAACATAGTAAGTACTCCTTTAAAGACATAAAGTGAGACAACAATTTAAATTTATTCATATTGTTTGAGTTTGAAGATTCAAGTTTTAGTTCTAATAGGATCTGATCCCGAATAAATTACCAATATGCCCATGATATGGAAATCTTGAGTTTCAATTAATATTTTAATGAATCTTATCCCGAATAGTTCTATATACAATTAACTATTAATTGAAAAATATGAAAGGACTTTCAATAAATATCGAACAGGCGACTCTGGGAAATGAAAATTTCCGCAAGGTACTGTATACCTCAAAGCACAGCCAGCTGGTACTTATGAGCCTCAGACCAGGTGAAGAAATAGGAATGGAAGTTCACGAGGAAAACGACCAGTTTTTCCGTTTTGAGTCAGGTAAAGGGAAATGCATAATTGACGGCAACGAATATGAACTCAGTGACGGTGTCGCAGTTGTTGTGCCTGCCGGCGCTCAGCACAATGTTATCAACACTTCAAAAACGGAATATCTGAAACTCTATACAATCTATTCCCCAGCGCACCACAAGGACGGGATCGTGCGCTCCACAAAGGAAGAAGCCGAAGCCCATGAAGCCGAATTCGATGGCGTGACAACGGAATAAGATTATAAGAAGCGGAATTTATCAAGCATTGAGGACACAAAAGAAAAACAGTTATTTTTTTCATCAAACGGCTTTATTATTTATTTAGCCGTTTGGTTATACATATTTGTTTATGCTTTTTTTAAAAACTGTTATAAAAATGAAAAGCATGGGTTTGTTCGAGAGCGCAAGCTCTCAGGTTATAATGTATTGAGGATTACAGCACCAGCATGTCCCACAGTAACTGTTTTACTCCCAAGTATGTTAGACTTTGCTCTCTAACAAATCAGTCCCGAAAAACTGCAGATATCCAGAGTGTAAATGGCAAACTACTCCTGGAAACTGCAGATTTAGGGAGGTTTAAAATGGCAAACTATTTTCTAAAGATTGTGAGCACATCCAGAAACCAATTTATTTCCGTATCCTAGGTTTCAGAAATACTTTACTGAAAAGAATCTCGATTGATTATTTCAAATCGAGGTTCAGATAAGTAATTTTTGGGTTTTGGAATCAGCTCTGCAGATTTCGGAGGAAAATTCCGTTTTTTGGAATAAATCAAGTAAACTTGATTTACCCATTACTAGAAATACATCAATATACATAAATATTTCGCATATTAAAGAATGCGTAATTAAAAAATGAAATGAATAAAACAAGTAAAAGTGAAAAAAATCTTGATGAATATGAATTCCGTCCATTATGAAAAGGGTATTTGACATTAAGGACAGGTAGCTGGGAAAAATAGTTGTTACGCAGGGAGCAGAGAAAAACACACTATGGTAAGGGATTTATTCAATCCTACCTCAATCCCATTCCCTCCAACTGATACGTTCTCCTTTAACTGCCCGATATGCAATATCAATATCTCTCTGAGGGATGTCGAGCTTTCCATCGGGAGTTATAACGCAGGTGACTCCAGTAAGAAAGCCGGTCTTGAACATCGCATCCCATGTATTCTGTCCGTATTTCTCGATAATATGTTCTTTTGTTGGCATTCAGTATCCCTCTCTATTCTTCCAACCAGACGAGATTATTCTTTTTAATCCGTAATCTGGAGTTTTACTTCAACCACTCTAAAATCTGATTCTAACTTTTCGTTTAAAGATCTTGTGGGTTCAAGCACTGGTTTAATCCATTAGTTAATTTTTTAGATGTTTCAATCCTTGTTTTAATGGATCTTGCTCCTCGATCTGAAATAATGTACGATGATGGCACAACATTTCTTCTTTCAACACGACGGCATTACAGAAATAATGACTTAGAAAAAAGGGCATTTCTTACGATGTTATTACTGATCAATATACATAGAATAAAAGCATACGAAATTTTGCACATAAGTGATATTTATGCCAGAGATGCTAAGAGGCATTACAATCGATGACTTGACAACCCGGGATATGGATGATGCAATCTGGGTAGAAATCACGGAAAACGGTTGCTGGCACGTCGTGGTCATGATCGCAGATGTTGCAAAGGTAGTTTCAACGCGTTCAGAGCTTGATAGACTTGCGATGTCCAGAGTCGAAACAATATATTATGCAAGCGGTAACAGCCCGATGCTGCCCCGGCGGCTCGCAGACGAGAAGCTTTCCCTGTGGCCAGGAGAGCAAAAATATGTCCTGGCCGTGGACATCATCCTTGGGATGGACCTGTCAATCCTCGAAACAAGTATTTTGTGGACTGCAATGATCAGCGAAGCCAGGCTCTCCTTTTCAGACATCCCCAGCATTCTTTCAGATAAGAAGCATACTCAGCACGTTTTTATCAAGCTTGCAAGCCAGCTCGCAAACGACCTACTAACGAAGCGCCGCAACCGTGGAGCGCTGGCGTTCTATGATGTGAGTAGGGGGCTGGTGACTAATGAAGAAGGATCTCTGAAGCAACTGAAACACAGAGAGGATACCATCGGCTATGTTATAATCCAGGAGCTGATGATTCTCGCTAATATAGCCGTAGCAGAGTACGCGGTCAAAAATGACATTCCTATCCTTTTCCGTAACCATATCGCCCGAAGCGCCGCCCCTGAGCGGAGAGACTTGCTACAACTGCTCGAAAGCATAGCTGTGATCCCTGAGGAAAATATAGTTACTGTCAGGAATGCCACTTACATGATGTTCAACAGGGCGGAATACGGTCCCGTCATCCTGGGACATTTCGCATTGAACGTTGGAGCGTATACCCACTTCACCTCACCAATCCGAAGGTATGCTGATCTCTTGAACCACCAGCAGATCCGGGCATACATCCAGAATGAGCCATTACCACATTCTAAAGAGGAAATTCAGGCAATTGCATCCCACATCAACCTGAAGCACCTCGAAAACGACAGGGCTAAAAGCGAGTATATGAAGGAAAAGGCGTATAAAAAAGCTGAATCCGCCATTATGGGGAATAGGATAGAGGATGCGAGCGATACAGAATTTGAGCGTATCACCAAATTTCTGATCCGCAAAGGGGAGGACTGCCCCGATGCATACTGCGATGCCTTCCGGAAACGCATTGGCAGGCTGCCGGCCATCTGCGCATGGCTGGTGCTCCTGCAAGCCCCTGATGGCAAAAGATGGACTGAGCTTAAAAGGGCATTACTGGAAGAAATGGCAACTGCACCTCAAAAAGCAGTATCGATCTTCGACATCGCACACCATATACAGGGCTGGCAGATGCCCGTATACGATGTGACCGGAACTGCCCGCGGCAACCTGCCATTATTCACTGCCCTGAGCACCACCAGAGTAGGTGATAGAGAGTACCGATCCTCCACATACGAGGGCATGACAAAGAAAGGCGCCATGCAGAGGGCATCTGTTGGCCTGCTGGCGACTATTCTGGACTTGCCCGCTCCGGATATGAAGATCACAATAGCAGACCCCCAGGCAAGTAATGAAGAAGTGACGATTAACACGTCAAAAGACCCGATTATTGCCCTACAGGAGTATTGCCAGGCAAAGAAACTTCACTTTCCAGTTTATTCGTTTGAGGCGGAAGGGCCAACATCAAAGCTTATTTTCACCTGTACCTGCGCCCTTGGTTCCTCAACCAGCACCGCGCAGGCAGGAAAAAAGCAAAGAGCAAAACGATTAGCGGCCAGAGCAATGATATACACTTTAGTGTCAGGGAGTTAATATGAGTTAGAGTTTGTAATGAGAAGATCAGTGGTTCTTTTAGTTTCAAGCCTTGTTTTAGTTGATCTTGATTGCGAATCGCTATCGATTATTCTTAATATATCAATTTGTGGTTTACTTTCAATAATTACTTTATAGATCATGATAGTGAATTATACCAGCACTGATAATGGAGATTAACATGTTAGATGCTCATAAAAAAGGTTGATTGAGAATGTCACTCAAATGTTTTTCATTCTGCAACTCATAGTTCTTAATAGCCTCAAAGAACAAAATCCGCTTTCAGGATACTTTCCCATAATACGTAAAAATTGGCATCAAAAAACATGTTATCTGTATGCAGATGCCCCATAAACCATCTTTTGAATTTCACTTTTTTGACAAGAACATCTAATTGCCTGGAAGATGCGTCGAAAGCGAGCGGTTCATTTGGGTCCATATTGAAAGCTGCGTGCAGAGTTCTCTTGACAATAGACGTGGGGCCGGTATGTGAAAATACGAAGTCAACACAATACCCATGTTCTTTGAGAGACTGTTCAGCCTGTGAGATGTCTTCAGGAGTTATGGACTCATCTTTCCACCAGTTGATGCCCGGGATTCGGTATGCGACATCAATACTATTTGCTCCTCCCATTGTTAGGCATTTGTAGCCACATATATCATAGATGAGCCCACGTTTCAGGTGAAAAATATGCGGCCTGAATATTCCCACTGTATTGCCAAATGCATGACCTTCGGGCAACGATGTCAGTATAGGGAATTGTTCGTGGTTGCCGTCAACAACTAATGTTGTCCATGGTTTTTCCTCAAGCCAATCCAGCCAGTAATCATCGGATTTACTCCCACCCGGACCCAGCCAGAAATCTCCCAGAATAACAAGAACATCTTCCCTGGAAAGACTCTTTCCAACGGGCCAGTTCTCAAAACTTAACCGCTTAAGCTCCAACTTCCCGTGCGTATCACCTGTCACGTATAACGACATGAGTTACTCCGTTTGGGTGTGTATGAATTCCCGCAAGTATCATCGTAAATATAAAATAAAAACCTGTTTCCAGGTTCAATTCTTGTTTTAATGGATCTTGCTAGCGAATGATATATAAAACGTGTATAAAAAAGAATTAACTGTTATTTAATATACTCTGAAATTTCTCAAACTCTTTTAATGAATTAAAAACACATCCATTTACTTGTCGCCCTTTTTTATAAATATCGATGTGGTATGCTCCATCCTCCTGATATGTGATATACCCGTTCCCCACATCGCTTAGGCCAAGTTTGTATTGTAAAGTATTTACTGTTGTTATGTGCTTCAAATAACCACCATAAAGATGTATTCAATTGTATTATATAATGATTGTTATATTACTCTCGATTATACATTTTACATTTCCACGCTTACCATTCCCATCCACCTAAGAATGATTCAGGAGAGCAAGAACCATTTTTATGTAAGTTTCATTAATTAAACCACCCCTGTATTACTCACAGCTTCATTATATCAAAAAAGAGTTTTCTTTCAATATAATTATAAAAAGTTTTCAGACTTAAAAGTTTTCAGACTTATCATTATACAATTATCAGGTATCGCATTGTCAATTATGATATTGTTTCAATCCTTGTTTTAATGGATCTTGCTCACGAATACTCCAAACACCGACAGGGAAGCGCGAAATTATCTCCAGTTTCAATCCTTGTTTTAATGGATCTTGCTCACGGATTCGGAGACTTCCCCCGCGCTATCGGGATGCTGTGTTTCAATCCTTGTTTTAATGGATCTTGCTCACGGATCTGTGGATAGAGTATGAACACCCTGGAAGCCACTGTTTCAATCCTTGTTTTAATGGATCTTGCTCACGGATCAAAAGTAGGAACAACGGCAGTAAGAAAAATAGCAATGTTTCAATCCTTGTTTTAATGGATCTTGCTCACGGATAAAGCTGGGCAGGCTGACACGCAACCCCCAACAGATTGTTTCAATCCTTGTTTTAATGGATCTTGCTCACGGATGAAGCAGAGCGGGCTCTCAGAAAAGCCCCTCCAATGAGTTTCAATCCTTGTTTTAATGGATCTTGCTCACGGATTATTCAAAACTGAATTACTCTGTGAAAAATGTATGTTTCAATCCTTGTTTTAATGGATCTTGCTCACGAATGGATAAGTTTGTAGTTCATTTAGAGCACTTCCTTTTAGTTTCAATCCTTGTTTTAATGGATCTTGCTCACGAATTGGTATATATTACCTGTCCAACGTGCCGTAAGAATAGTTTCAATCCTTGTTTTAATGGATCTTGCTCACGGATGGCATCCCTGTTTCCACTCTGAATGTATGGCTATGTTTCAATCCTTGTTTTAATGGATCTTGCTCACGGATCTCCCCAAGCAGGAGAGGCAGTGTGATCGGAGCCAATAGTTTCAATCCTTGTTTTAATGGATCTTGCTCACGAATCGGGTATTTTACACCGGGTTAATGCTATAATATATTATAGTTTCAATCCTTGTTTTAATGGATCTTGCTCACGAATTTATTTCCTGGTAAACTTCCCAGGCTTCTGTAAACGTTTCAATCCTTGTTTTAATGGATCTTGCTCACGAATCTATGGTGTTCAGGGCCACTTCCTTGTCCTGAACGTGTTTCAATCCTTGTTTTAATGGATCTTGCTCACGAATAATTGTGGAGGTTGCGGGGGGTACGAAGGAAACTAGTTTCAATCCTTGTTTTAATGGATCTTGCTCACGAATTATCTCAGGAAAAGTATGTTAATGCTCAGGTTGGGTTTCAATCCTTGTTTTAATGGATCTTGCTCACGAATAATGCCAAGCAAAACCAATCAAATCCATAATAAAATCGTTTCAATCCTTGTTTTAATGGATCTTGCTCACGAATTCCTTAAAAGGAGCTGCGAACCATGACAGATATTTGGTTTCAATCCTTGTTTTAATGGATCTTGCTCACGAATATGATGGAGTGTTACTTGTTGATGGTAGAGAAGTCTGGTTTCAATCCTTGTTTTAATGGATCTTGCTCACGAATAATACAATGGTGGATGATTTTTATATTTTACGGAGGTTTCAATCCTTGTTTTAATGGATCTTGCTCACGAATATAATATAATCCATGCAGCAAACCGTGGAATCATGTTTCAATCCTTGTTTTAATGGATCTTGCTCACGAATCAGAACAGCACCGTTAACATTGCTGGGAATACAAGTTTCAATCCTTGTTTTAATGGATCTTGCTCACGAATCCAGATCCTTCCCCCTTAGGGCAGAGTCCAGGCCTGTTTCAATCCTTGTTTTAATGGATCTTGCTCACGAATCTATACTTTTACAAGTTGCGTTACTTGGCAACTGTGGTTTCAATCCTTGTTTTAATGGATCTTGCTCACGAATACCATGCACATTTTTCGTTTACACAGTTTCCATCTTGTTTCAATCCTTGTTTTAATGGATCTTGCTCACGAATTTTAGAGCACGAAGGACAACCCATTGTATCACAATTAGGTTTCAATCCTTGTTTTAATGGATCTTGCTCACGAATAAAAAATAGAACAGGGGTATTAGACCCCGTTTTTAGTTTCAATCCTTGTTTTAATGGATCTTGCTCACGAATGAAATACGTCGGGTACGTTACCGCAAAAGAGGATCTGAGTTTCAATCCTTGTTTTAATGGATCTTGCTCACGAATTCGCCTGGTAACCTCATCAGCAATCATTTCTTCCAAGTTTCAATCCTTGTTTTAATGGATCTTGCTCACGAATAAAATCCCAAGAAAGTGATACACAGGTAAAATATTGTTTCAATCCTTGTTTTAATGGATCTTGCTCACGAATGATGTTTGTAGCCCCAATCCCGGACGGCCATAATGTTTCAATCCTTGTTTTAATGGATCTTGCTCACGAATGAGCTGCTGTCTGGCATTTCCCTACTCCTTTTTTAGTTTCAATCCTTGTTTTAATGGATCTTGCTCACGAATGCGCTTGACATCCAGCGAACTGTTTGAAATAATGAGAGTTTCAATCCTTGTTTTAATGGATCTTGCTCACGAATCATTACGGTGATGATAAACTACCACACTGGGTTACGTTTCAATCCTTGTTTTAATGGATCTTGCTCACGAATAAGGAAGAGAGGGAGGGGTTTCATACAGTTCCTCTGTTTCAATCCTTGTTTTAATGGATCTTGCTCACGAATTTTCTTCATATATTTCACAAATCCAGCGAAGTACTCTGTTTCAATCCTTGTTTTAATGGATCTTGCTCACGAATAGTACACAAGTCTAGCAGAGGTTTAGATGGCTTTTGGTTTCAATCCTTGTTTTAATGGATCTTGCTCACGAATTTTCAGAAACAATATTCCGCAGGGCAACAATGGCGGGCGTTTCAATCCTTGTTTTAATGGATCTTGCTCACGAATTTTCAACCAATAAGGCAATTTTGAAATATCAGGTTTCAATCCTTGTTTTAATGGATCTTGCTCACGAATAATTTCATTGTTTAGTCCACGTCCTTAAGTTTCTTGTTTCAATCCTTGTTTTAATGGATCTTGCTCACGAATCTTAGCCTCGGTTTGCTTTGTTTCCCATCCTAGATTAGTTTCAATCCTTGTTTTAATGGATCTTGCTCACGAATTCAGGAGAGTTGACTCTTGAAGATGTTATAGTATTTGGTTTCAATCCTTGTTTTAATGGATCTTGCTCACGAATAACCGGTCAGACCCCGGTTGATGGCTATCAAAATAAAGACCGGCTGTTTCAATCCTTGTTTTAATGGATCTTGCTCACGAATCAACACTCGCCGCAAATGCAGCGAAGGGAGCAACATCAGGTTTCAATCCTTGTTTTAATGGATCTTGCTCACGAATATAAATGGTTGTGCATCCATAATTATATCATCTCTTAGTTTCAATCCTTGTTTTAATGGATCTTGCTCACGAATCTGGTCTTTTTTCGTGGCGTACGCAGATTCAGAATCCGGTTTCAATCCTTGTTTTAATGGATCTTGCTCACGAATCATCATGGATTCTGGACGGGCTGAATACTCAGGCTAGTTTCAATCCTTGTTTTAATGGATCTTGCTCACGAATGCTGCAGGACATGGCAGTCAACCTAGACCCTAAAAAGTTTCAATCCTTGTTTTAATGGATCTTGCTCACGAATTTCGAGCAGAATCCTCTCACAGTAACACATCAATATAGTTTCAATCCTTGTTTTAATGGATCTTGCTCACGAATATTACAGTATCCAACCGAGCCGGGGAATGAGCAATGTTTCAATCCTTGTTTTAATGGATCTTGCTCACGAATGCTGGACACACTTGTAGTCACAGCCCCAACATTCTCAAGTTTCAATCCTTGTTTTAATGGATCTTGCTCACGAATTCCCCAAAATCAAACACCAGTAAATACACAGACTAGTTTCAATCCTTGTTTTAATGGATCTTGCTCACGAATTTTTTGAGAAGATTTGCGTTTTCTGTTCAAGCCCAGTTTCAATCCTTGTTTTAATGGATCTTGCTCACGAATATGATTCCGGATAATACGGTAGAAAGATATGTTTGTTTCAATCCTTGTTTTAATGGATCTTGCTCACGAATACGAATCGCTTGAAGATAAACTCGCTGAACTTGAGTTTCAATCCTTGTTTTAATGGATCTTGCTCACGAATAACGGAAGCGGATAGCATCAAACAGGCATTAGATGACAGTTTCAATCCTTGTTTTAATGGATCTTGCTCACGAATTCTGTATGCCGCCCGAAATCGATTCACCGGGCGGTTTCAATCCTTGTTTTAATGGATCTTGCTCACGAATCTTCTCACAAAAACATTTCAGAGTTTAAACGACATCCATGGTTTCAATCCTTGTTTTAATGGATCTTGCTCACGAATTGTGATCACCATGTATATTTTATTTTACATGATAAGTTTCAATCCTTGTTTTAATGGATCTTGCTCACGAATTCGATTTTGTCAAGTCTCAGGAGGGTCAAGAACTCATGTTTCAATCCTTGTTTTAATGGATCTTGCTCACGAATAATCTAACTTTTTTCGACAGCAGCACCCGTTATTTTGTTTCAATCCTTGTTTTAATGGATCTTGCTCACGAATAAGAGGATTGGTAAGCGTGGCTGATGGATTTACAAGTTTCAATCCTTGTTTTAATGGATCTTGCTCACGAATGGATCTCTATTTTTGCGTCTGTTGTATCTTTTTTAGTTTCAATCCTTGTTTTAATGGATCTTGCTCACGAATTGTAAAACAGAATATCTTGAAAATTTCTACGGGAAGTTTCAATCCTTGTTTTAATGGATCTTGCTCACGAATACTTCATATTCTGGATCTGTATATCCACGTGGAGTTTCAATCCTTGTTTTAATGGATCTTGCTCACGAATAATCTAACTTTTTTCGACAGCAGCACCCGTTATTTTGTTTCAATCCTTGTTTTAATGGATCTTGCTCACGAATTTAGAATTAGACGTTTGGTCCATCCGAACTTCAACAGTTTCAATCCTTGTTTTAATGGATCTTGCTCACGAATTGACAATACGTTACGTATTGCATTATTATGCGATTCAGTTTCAATCCTTGTTTTAATGGATCTTGCTCACGAATTGAATGATGCCGTTTGCTACACACCTACTTAATGAGTTTCAATCCTTGTTTTAATGGATCTTGCTCACGAATGTTGCAGGCTTCTTGACATTGCACTCAAGAGTAGTTTCAATCCTTGTTTTAATGGATCTTGCTCACGAATTCCGGTATCAGATTTATTAGTTACGAAAGCATCATGTTTCAATCCTTGTTTTAATGGATCTTGCTCACGAATATCTCCGGCATCCTCCAATCAAGACAGAGAACATGTTTCAATCCTTGTTTTAATGGATCTTGCTCACGAATTCAACTAACAATACGAGAAGAACGTACCGAATGTGGTTTCAATCCTTGTTTTAATGGATCTTGCTCACGAATTCAACTAACAATACGAGAAGAACGTACCGAATGTGGTTTCAATCCTTGTTTTAATGGATCTTGCTCACGAATACTTGATATAGCCTGCACCCGGCCCTCAAATATATCTATAGTTTCAATCCTTGTTTTAATGGATCTTGCTCACGAATAGCTACAAACCAAGAAGCAGTTTTATAATAATAAGAAAGTTTCAATCCTTGTTTTAATGGATCTTGCTCACGAATCTTTTGTAGCTTTCTCTCCTTCTTGCATCCATCTAGTTTCAATCCTTGTTTTAATGGATCTTGCTCACGAATTCAGCAAAGAAGTAGATAAACTTATTAATCATTGTTTCAATCCTTGTTTTAATGGATCTTGCTCACGAATCTGTTTTTATCTCTCTCTCGTAGTTTATTTCTTTCAAGTTTCAATCCTTGTTTTAATGGATCTTGCTCACGAATGATAAAAAGGGAACTATTGAAGAATGGGTTGAGGGCGGTTTCAATCCTTGTTTTAATGGATCTTGCTCACGAATTCTCTCTTACTTTTTACAGCTTTAGCAATATCACGTTTCAATCCTTGTTTTAATGGATCTTGCTCACGAATTGAATTCTTCCCGCTGCACGTTGGGCAGTATAAAAAGTTTCAATCCTTGTTTTAATGGATCTTGCTCACGAATAATATACAGGTTTATGGGACTTTGACAACTTTTATGTTTCAATCCTTGTTTTAATGGATCTTGCTCACGAATTGGATAAATTTAAGAATAGATCTACCCACGATGGAGTTTCAATCCTTGTTTTAATGGATCTTGCTCACGAATAGGGCAAAAATTTCCGTTATTTGGCCAGAAAAGGCCTGAAATGAGCCCTTTTTTGGGGCTAAAATTCTTGCTGGAAAATTATCAAATCCTTTATAAATACAAGAAAACTTCTCATACGCAGATATTCCGGTAACAGCAATCTACGCATTTTCTAGAAGATCTGGAGGTCTTGGGATATAATCCTTTTTGAACAATATCGAGTATTTCCTCAATTATTTTCTCGGCTTTTTTAAAATCAGTACTGGTAATTTCCATCTCTTTGACAAGGCTGTTGCTGCGGGTAAAACAGAGGTATGCGCGGTTTACTTCAATATTGTAGTTTTCTTTTATAAGAAGCGCCTGCAAAACAAGCTGGAACTTATAGGTCTTAAATACTTTATCTTTATATTCGGCAAATTTGTATTCAAGAGGAGCTGCTGTTCCATCTTCCAGAAATAAAACTTCGTCAACGATTCCTTTTATATGGTTCTTTTTTGAGGCAATAAAAACATCACTCTCTTTCCTTATGCAGTTTAATTTTTTTCGTACATACTCCCTATTTGTGAGCTTTCTTGTTTCATGGACTTCACGTCCTTTTATAACCTTGAACCTTTTCTCTTCATGTTGAGGGATATCAAGACAATACATATAGTAAATAAAGCGGGGACAAAACAGGTATTCAAGAACATCTGAAATTCTGATTATTGTTTCTGAATCGGTTTCCTCAGTTAAATCTTCCAGTATTTCATTATTAATTTCAGCATCAGTTTCAGCTTCTTCGCCTGGAACAAATTCAGAATCTCCCATATTTCTCTCCGAAGAATTCAAAAGAATTTTGTAATTATCTCGTCGCTGACAAGTTCTTTATCAAAAGCCTGCCCGATTAGCTTAACCTGTTTAAAAGACTGCTCATCCATAGGGAAAACATACACAGAATCTCTCTCTGTATCAATCCACTCTTCACATTCAAGTGCAAGAGAGTCTCTATCATTTGAATTAAGGTCTCCCAGAAAAACGCTCTTCTGAACCCTATAAAGCCCATAACTCTTGCAGCAGTCGCTGACTTTCTGGCGAATTCTGTTTTCCGTAATATCATATATTACCCAGACAAGCAAATTAAATCCCCCTGCTTTCATTTCCCAATCAGGCTGTTTGCAATCCTGTGACAGTCGAACTGGATAGTATTTCCAATTTTTATGTTCCTGCCCCTGTAGCTTATTTCTTTATCAAAAGTTTCATTGACAGCCTGGATAAGGACGGCTTTACCTTCCTTATTAAGAGTCATTCCATTAGGAATTTCATCAAAAAAGCTGTCAGAAACCTGTTTTTTCGAGAAAAGGTTGAAAACTGTCCTGTCAATGTGGATGCGGTACATCTCAATCAGGTCAAACACAAAGGACTTTTTGTTATAGTCGTCTGTGTGGTTAAAACCGACATAAGGGTCAAGCCCAGCTATAATGCAAGCCTTTTCAACCCTTGAATACAAAACACCATACCCGTAATTCAAGAGGCAGTTGAATTCGTCCTTTGCAGGGTTCCTGCTTCTGCCGTTGAATTTCCACCTGTCAGGCAAAAGAAAACTCAAAGCTTCAAAATAGTACCTGGAAGCCATCCCCTCAAGGCCCATAATTTTCCCTCGTAGCTCGTCAAGTTTTCCGTCAAGAGCTTCAAGCTGGGCTTTCATGTCTTCCATTCCGGAAATATAACTGTCAAGTTCATCCTTCTGGTCAGGCCTGTTCTTTTTGAGGTCTTTCAAAAAAAGGATCTGGCTGTCAATCTTCTGCTCGATCCAGCCTTTTGCAAGCCTGAATCCCTCGGGCTCTTCCGAAATCTCAAGCTGCCTTCTCCTTATGTATGTCGTGCTCCCGAGTTTTGAGTGCCATACTCTCCCGTAAGGGTCTCCAAAGTTGTCCAGAAAAACGATATCGATATTGTTTTCTACTGCAAATTTGATGGCATCGGTTGTTATGGTTGCAGATGTTGTAATTAAAATGCTTTCAACTTTCTTTTCAGAGACTTCGAAAGTTTTGTCGTCAACTTTTACAAGAAAACAGTTGTTTTGCTTTTTTAAAAATGAGCCGCGGGTGTTGATTACAAGCTGCATCTTTTCACCGTGCCAAAGCCACGAGATACGGATTTTCCAAGGCCGAGATAGTCAGGGATGAGGAAATTTGTGATAAAGGAACCTCTGAATGCAATAATTTCGTTTCCTTTCAGGCTTGAACTGCGAGATTTGAGTTCAGTATGGCACTTAATCTTTTCAGGCACCTGGTAACCCAGGGATTTGGACATGGAAAGGAGATTTCCAATCAAATTTTTATTGAGCAATTCTGCTTGCTGCCCTTTGTCAAAGGAAAGATATTTCCTGAAGTTTTCCTGGTTAAGTGCAAACCAGGGTGTTATAAATTCATATTTGACGAGTTTCTCCGAGATGCCGAAATCTTCCTCTTTGTAAGTGATCCCTCGTTCAACGATCTTATACTCATTGCCATTGAGGGTGATCTTTTCATATTCATCGTATATTTCCTTCAATACCTCCGCACCCTCATTAATTCCAATGACAGTAGGTATCCTGTCTATCATCTTGTACTGGACCATCGGATAGCGGTAAATGAATTTATCGGCATTGTGCTGGTGCAGAAGGTTATATTCGTTAAACTTAGTAGCGAAGAATCCTCTAAGCTGGGCGCCGGACTCCTTTATGGGGCGGGTGGAGGTGAGAGTTAAAGTGAAAACGAGAAGATTCATATTATCAAACTCGAAATTTCAGGGTCATTTTTAAATTGTGCACCTATTTCGAAATTATAATCCATTTTGCAAAAAGTAATTCCTCTAATTTCCTGTTTGTTTTTTAACACATACCAGTAAGGCATCTTAATTTCAAACAAACGCCTTTTTGATGGGGGGAGTTTCAATGCTTCATCTTTAAAAATAAGTGGAATTACAGGAATTTGCAGGTAATCCATTTTTCGTGTGACTTCATTATTATCTTCTCTGTTTGGATTATCGAAAACTCCAGATAGCCTCTCTTGTGTTTTTGCATATTGTTTATTGGAATCAATAAAGTTCTTTGAATCTTCAATATTAATTTTAGAGTAGACGTTTTCTACTATTTGTATGAGATCAGCTTCCGTTAAATTATCTGGAGAGCTTTCAAAAGATTGGAAAGAACTTGTCAATAGACCAGTTGAATCTGGATCATAGATTCTTTTTGAAACGTCTGACGCTTTAAAAATAAATATATGGCTATCTGCTTTGTATCTTCTTCTATTCACTCTTCCGGCTCTCTGAACAATTGCATCCGGAGGAGCACATTCACAGAACATGACATCAAAATCTATATCTAACGATACTTCAACAACCTGTGTAGCAATTAGAAGCTTAGTGTCTTCAATGAAACTTTCTTTTTTTGTTCTATCTTCCAATGTAAACTTGGAGTGATAACAAACAGGATTCAAGAAACTTAACTTTCCATACAACTCCTGACATTTTGCAACATTGTTAACAACGACGAGTGTTTTTTTCCCATTATACACTGATTTTTCGATGTCTGAAATTGCATCATCAATATATTTGTCACATGTAGTATACCTGTTTCTGCATGAATTTAGCAAAAAATTGTCCTTTATCAATTCTACGGAAGAAAAAGCCTTTGATAAAAGATTAATTAGATAAGTAGGCATAGTTGCACTCATAAGCATGAATCTGGTTCCCATCTTAGAAAAGTGTTCAATCGATTTTATAATTAGTCCCAATGTCCATGAGTCATATGAATGTATTTCATCAATTATTATGACGGAGTTAGCCGCATTTGCTTCAACAAGCGTCCATTTTCCATGATTGAACCCTGTTACCAGCAATTGATCTATTGTAGCGACGGTTGCAGGTTTTATAAAGGACTTGTCAAAGAGCACATTTCGTCTTTCTTTTGGATTATCCTCTTCTTCCTGGAACATAAAAGAAGCTGTAGAATGCGTTAATCCTACATTTCCCTCTCCAAAATAATCCTCCAGACGCGAAAATATACTATTTGCTGTAACCATCGTTGGCAACAAATATACTAATTTACCTCCACCCATATTCTGCAGATTGTTTAGAGCCCACAAGAGTGATGCTTCGGTTTTCCCACTGCCTGTGGGCGCAATTGCGATTACATGACCTAATGTGCTGGCACATTCTTTTTGAAAGTCTGTCAAACCTGTGAAATCAATATTCTTCAGTTCACACCTCTTTCTAATTTCTGAAACCAATTCTGTAGATTTAGTTTGCAAACAATAGTTAATATCCGAACCTGAAGAACCATGCCAGTCTGAATAGTGCAATATCGATTTTAAAAGCAGGTAAGTTGGCCTAATTGCCTCACAATTACTTTCTTCTTGGAAGATTTTGGCAACAAAATTATTCAAAAATTTACTTGCGTTTTTGTATGGATCTATATTCTTCGTGTTTAATTTAAAAAGAGAATCTGGAAAATCATAGCCTTCTTTTTCAAAAATTTGTTTTGCCAGAAGCAATGCTTGGTTTACTCCGTCTTCAATTATAGATGGTTTTTCATTTGTTCTTTCTTTTTCAAAAAAAGACATGTTTGGATTGATTGCTTTATGGTGACCTAATACAGCGAGAGCTTCAATTGGAAGTTTTCCAACCAATAACCCTTCCTGTTGCGTTAAAGCAGCACTACCATAGACAGCATATATGAAAGATACAAGTTCATGCCTGTAATTTTCACGATAGTCAAAATGATCACCTTTTTGCTTTGCGACCATCATTTGCTGAAAGATATCCGTGCATTTTCCAATATCATGTAAAACTACACTTAGAAGAGAACTCTTCAAAAAGCGGCTTTCGTCAAATCCGAATTCCTGACTGAATCTTTTAATCTGATTCCTTTTTGCTTCAACTGTCTGTTTCCAAGCTATATAAGAAGCATTAATGTGTTCCTCATATAATTGATCAGGTTTGGCCCAAATAACATTATTCATAGCAACACAACGTTTCTTCCATTCACAGTATATCCAGCAATCTCTGTTTTCAATTTAACAGGAGTACTTACAAAAGTAAACTTTTGACGTTCACTTACTCTTCGTTCATCTCCTTCAAAGACGAATTTCGTTGGCAAAAGAAATACTTGAGGTGTGCTTACTGTTTTCACTATAGGAATTTGGGTAAAATCAATGTCGTTTTTATAAAGCAGAGACATATCTCCGGGCAGAACTGTATACTCAAATTGATTTAGTTTACATTCCTTCTCTTTAATAATATCTCCAATCTCACATATTTTGAATAAATCATCGCTATTTCCGACAGTTAAAGGATATACAGGTGATAGAAATGCAGACCTTAAATGTTCTAATTTTCCAAGCTCATTACACCCGAAATAAAATATAAACCGATTCTCAAATAGATACTCTCGGATCAGGACACTGTAGTGCCTACGATTCTTAATGTCGTCCTCAGTGTAGTTCTTTTCCTTACCTGTAAGCTTCCTATAATTCCAGAGGTCACGCATTAAGCCTTTATTGAAACCGTAAACTCCAACTAAAAAACCTTGGTCTTCCACTAATTTATGTATCTCTTCTAGACTCAATCCCAGAGCTGCCCCCATCATCCCAATTACTGTTGTCTTTGGGGGCAATGGAAGTGTTTTGTGGAATGTATGAGTTTCTGGAGATCGGAAAGAAGCAGTTAGTGATACCCCTTCCATCGAAAAGATAAACATGGTTATCACTACTGATAATATTCATCTATCCATTTTGCCATTTCTTCAAATGCTTCTCCTAGAGGTTTTGCATTTGTAATATCATTAATGAAAAATCCTTTTCTCATACCAATCACTGAAGAGATTATTTCAGGCTCATAATCTTTCAGAGTTTCTTCTATGATCGGAACATTAATTTCATTTCCTTCAAGTTTTACACTTTCAAGAAAAATCGGATTTTTTGTACTGAGCATTGCTGCAACTACGAACTTTGGAGCGATGTCCGCAAGGAATCTAGTTTGTCTACCGGAAGCCCATAGATTTTTAATTGCTATAAGTAGATCTTTAACTCTTGCCGCTTTTTCAATGTTAGAAATGTCACTCTTAAATCCATCACCTTTTCCAACTCTATCGAGCTCTATTAGTATAGTTCCCCTATAAAGGCCAGAGTGAACCTCTGTTTCAAAGATATTAGGATCACCACCGGCTTTTACACCCATGTAGTTTGTACCAAAATCTAGATCTCCCTGATACGGATTCAATGCTATCAAAGGTGAAACTCTTACTACAGAAGTTCTCTTAGTAGATCCTCCTTTAGTAGTCCCATCTCCACTCTCAGTTCCCATGTATCCGAAAAGATCGTCATCAATATATTTGTCAGGTTCTTGTCGGGTAGTAGCAGCTCCCTTTGCTTGAGATGCAGCAAGTCCTTCCGATAGTTCTCTCCCCAATACCTCAAGTTGATTTCTCAATGCCCTTCGAATGGCCTGAGATGACACGTAAGGATATTGCTCAACGCCTACAGATATTTTTTTGATGTTAGACATATTATCTGCTTCTTTATCCGACCCATTCAACGAAGCAAATGATACTGGCGTTAAATATGTCAAAGTCAATGCTTTTGCAGATTTCATTTATCTTATTCCTCCATTTTATTTGTGAAATTAATTTTGACTTTTTGCATTAAAGGTATTAAGCGCAGCAATCATGCAGAATTGTTTGAACTCTAGAAAATTAGTCTCAAATTCTTGCCCTTTTCCATACAAATCAGAGGTAACCAGCGCTCCATATTTGATCTGAATTCGATTAATTTCATTCAAGAAATCCTCTGGTTTTCTTGTTTTTCTCAATCTGAAAAGATCACCTTTACCTTTGCGACCAGCAGAAGCAACACTAAATCCAATTGTTTTTCCCAAACTAACTGCCGTATCAATAATTGCTTGATCCATTTTATTATTCCCCTCCTTCAGAATTTTTTCATATTCAATAACAAAATCATGCATAGGCTTTATGTATTGTTTTTTTGACTTGTTAATATGAAATGCATGCTGTTCAATGAGTTCAACTATGCTACTTTTCTTAAGAATACGCTCACAAACTGTGTTTCTCATCATAGTTTTATTCTCATTTTTAGTTTGATCATAGTCAATAAGACTCGCCATTACTTCTTTTATACTGATCCTATTTTTCTCGATTTTATCAAATAATCTGAATAGATAAACAGAATCATTAAATGGCCAAATCATTTTTCCCATTTGAGTGTCCCCTAAAGCCGTAGTATTTATTGTATAGAACTCAAGAGGAGCTTTTGAAATAATTACGTCAAAGAGTTTCTCATAATCTAGTTCATGATCAATCTCATCTGTTTGGTCAATCCCATCTGTTATCTTTTTGGATAAAACCGTCCAATACAAAGAATAGAGAAAAGTGAATAGTTGTTCGAACGGGCGCTGGAAGAAACCTCCAAGTCGATTTTCAAAATTTTTTAACAAATTGGGATCCTCCACTATAATCCCATTTACTGCCTGAAAATCATCGTAGACTTCACTCATTTTTACCAAGCTTGAAGAATATGGGAAATAAATGTTGTAACTTTCATTATTGTACACATAAAAACCATTTACTGGTACAAATTTCCCTAAGAAGTCACATTTCCAACAAACTTTCTCAGGATTTCCACCATTAGAGTTAAAGGATAATACACCGGAAGATCCGGTAATCATAGGGTATACTGTACCCCCAATCTCGGTCAATGAATGAGAAGCTGCCCCACAAATGAAGCATTTTCCTTTTTCTTTTCCCTTCTTTACTTTGATTTCAACTTGAGGCTGAATTGCATTTGGTCCATCAATCAACAAATTATTTGCAGAGATTTTTAGCCCCGTTTCAGAAAGAAAACTGTCAAATCGATCTTGTAAATGTGAATATTCAGGAGGAAGTACTTTTTTCTTAATCTTTTTTCCTGCTTCATTCACTTCAATAACATCATATTTGACCTGTTTTGCAGTCATTCTTGGCGCTTTGCTGAAAATTAATCCAGCAACTCCCATAGATTTTACTTTTGGAAAGCGAACAAATTTGTCCTCTTTTGAATCGTAGTAAAACCCTTCATTATTCTGCTTTTGCTTTTCAGTGGATTTATTATAATATTGATCTAAAAGTGACTTATAGGATTTATTAAATAATGCAGTTAGATTATCCTCGGTTCCTTTGAAGGTAAGGCCTTCATCAGTGAGATGTATTTCTACTCCCATTTGTGATGGATCCTCTTTAATTGCTATTTTGTATAAACCAAGTAATCCTGAATCCATCCAGAAGTGACTAAGCTTAGGAAAAATAATTTCTAACGAGCGATCTTTATTATTTTGATTTGACATGGGCATTACCTTCAAGTTAAATTTTACTTTCATAGGTAATTTTTAAATGCACAATTATTTTAGAGCTCATCCCAAAGCCGACCTTATTTTATGTAAATAAGATTTTTAAAATCACCTTCATATGAGAGCATTCGATAGGTCGTTAAGAACTCTGAATTCATTGATGCAATTCCGAATTTTGGGATAAGTTCTTATGCGACAAGTAACAACTTTAGTAAGATAGCCAGTAATTTTTTCAAGTTAATAGCAGCATCTGTCGCTCCAATACTATACCTCAAAAAGGATTTAATTTATTATACCAGTTTATTTCATCGATTATTAAATAAATCACCTATTTGACACATAATTTCACATAAAACTATTGGCAATTCTGTAAACAGCCATATAAAGAAGTGTGCAAAGGAAGATATATAATTGTCTATTTACTATTAAATCTATAGATGTTACAGTTTTCTTGATGTCTGTTACTTTCCCTATTGTGGTAATTTCTGGACCATTAGATGATTCAGTCCTGTAAAAAGATCTTGCAATTATATTCTTTGAGTACCCTTGGTGCTCAGCCCCTGTGAATTCGAAACTTTCACAGGTAGAAGTCACTTTAATACAGAATATATGCTTACGAGTTTCATTGCATGCAAGATTTTTAAGTAGAAATGATAAAAAATAATTTCGATCTATATTCTCTTGCCCAAGCGCATATTCTTCAATTAATTTCATAGTTTCTATGATGGAGTTCACCTTCTTAACACATATTTCTACATTAAACAGAAATAATCATATGAAATAAAATTAGGAATACCTGTATAAATAACTATGTAAAGAAATATATTAATTAAGATATATGATTTTTTATTCAGTAAAAACTAACTTTAGAAATGGTTTATAAATGATTAAGAAACTATCCTTGTTTTAATGGATTCTGAGCATTAACGTGTTATTGGTGCTCGTTACACAAATTTCTTACATGTTTCAATCCTTGTTATAATGGATTTAGTTTTTCTGTCCTAACTTCCCTATATATTAACATTATGCGTTCTTTTATTAAACTATGTCGCACTAACTATTTTTTCTATGAGACCAAGAAACTGATACTCGAAGAGATCCAGAAAGGGGTTTCTGCTGTCCCTCAGATTGCGGCAATTGCCGGGATTTCTAAAGGGATGACTTACAACCACCTCAGGGAACTAAAAGCAATGGGTTATATTGCAGACGGGGACAGCGGGTATGTGATAACTGACGCAGGGAAAATCGCATCGATATAATTGCTGGAGAAAAATATAAATTATTAATTAAAACGTTTTGAGGGCTTTAAGAATAAATAGAGTCTTTTTCTTTTTTCTTTTTCTATTGACTTCTCATATTTTTCACACCCAATCACAACAAATAGAAATAAAGATCCTCAGGCACATCACGTTATCGGAGAAAGCATAGAAAACACAAATTTAGACTAAACGTTCTTATTAAAACTTAAAAAGTGACAAACATTTACCATGACAGGGCAAATAAAGAAATATACTTGAGAAGAGATTCATTTAATTGGCAGACAGACAAAGCTTTCACAAATGGATCCGCCTGCAGACCAGACTGCCGGCAAAATATATGGGAACAAAACTAGGGAAAAATATGGGGGAGAAAGGGGCTCATAGATGCAGTATGGGGGTACTGCATCAGAAAAACTCCTGCTCCCTTCAAACCCTTTAGCTTTGATAAATTTTACATCCAGTCCACCAAAAACATTCAATATATGTTCCTTAATATGCTGTAATGTTTCACCTTTATAGGGGATCTTGTCACGGTTTTATTGTTTCCTTTTTTATTTTTTCATAGCTTCAGCCCGGAGGTCCGGAGGGAATTTTTCGATTGCGTACCTGAGGGATGTCCTGGGCATTTCTTTTTTGTTCGTCATGACATATTCGAAAACTTCCTGCTGGTGTTGTTTGCTGGCTTCTTTCAGCATCCAGCCGTAGCCTTTCCGGACCAGGTCGTCTTTGTCTGTAAGGAGTATGTTTGCAATTGCAAAGACCTCGGGGAGGAAAAGGCCTTTTCTTGCGGGCAGGATAAGGGTTACGGCTGAAGCTCGCCTGAGCCAGCGGTTGTCAGATTTTGCCCAGGTCTTGAGGTTTTCAACGAAGTCTGGGAATTCTTCTATAAAAGAGCCAACAGCGTGGTTGCAGAGAGTGTCACACTTCGCCCAGTTGTTAACGTAGTTTTCGACCCAGCGCTCAAAAACCTGGAAGTCGGCTTCTGTGTATTCAGCCCTTACCTGGTATGCCCATTCAAAGGCAATGCCAGCTTCCTCGCAGTAGTCCGAATGCAAGAGCTCTTCAGCAAGGGCAAATATATTATTTTTATCTGCTTTCCCTGCCTGCTCCATCTCCTTAAAGTAGTCTTTTGCTATTTTTCTAACAGTAGAAGTCTTTGCTCCGTAGAACTTAACTTCCTCTTTAAAAAAGCGGGAAGAGCTGTTTTTTGTTTTCTCGTCAATGCTTTCTGTCAGGTCCTTTCTAATTCTGGTTATAATATCGGCTTGCACAGTTCTTTAATTAATCAAAGGTGTTACATAAAACTTATTTTTTAGGTCCGATAAATGGTCAGGCGAAAAATAAGGAGATATGAAAAAGAAATCTTGAATTAAAAGACCTATTGACCCAGATCGAAGCATTTAGATGGCAGAAAAAAACAAAAAAGAGATCCAAATCAGATAAAACAAGATCCAAATCAGATAAAAAAGACCTGAACAGGACCCGAATAGAAAAATCTGAAAGGCATTAAAAATGTTTTTCATAAAGGAAGCTCAATTTTCCATCATGCCTCAAGTAAAGATTCGCCCTCAGGAAATCTACGATGCAGACCGCCTTTTCGAAATACTCACATATCTGGATAAAGAGTTTATAGAAGTCCCAATAAAAACCCTTGAGGACGAAAAACGGTTCCTGAAGACGAATGATGCGAGAAGGAAAACCAACTTTGAACATAATTATTCAATCCTATTTGATGGAAACCTCGTTGGAGCCTGCGGGATCAGAACCGACCAGCACAGGCCGTGGGTGGGGGAAATTGGTTATTTTGTGGACAATGCTTACCAGGGACAGGGTATTGCAACCGAAGCTGTAAAGCAGCTTGAAAAAATTGGTTTTGACGAACTGAAACTGCAAAGAATTGCTATCCTGATGGATACCCGAAACCTCGCAAGCGAGAAGGTTGCAAGGAAGTGCGGGTACGAAAAAGAAGGGATCGCAAAAAAGATCCACAGGATAGAGAAAGAATACTATGACTGCTTCGTATATGCGAAAATCAGGTAAACAAAATGGCAACAGATGAGTAACAGCAGCTGAGAAGTAGAAACGAGCAATAAAAAACAAGCTATAAAAGATGAGTGATAAAATCCAGAAATAAAAAGCAATCTGTAAAAGATTAGTGATAAAACTAGAGTAAATAGGGACTTAAAAAAATAAAGGGAGGTAAAGAGGTCTGATTACCGGCTGCAAAGGCTTAGACTAGCCCCAGAGTCTCTATAAGACTGCTCCCGTACCAGACCACCATGAGGTTGTTTACAGTGACCAGAACACCTACGGATTCAATTATACGTTTTGTAAGCTCCCACCGCCCCTGTGATGTTTGTATTATTGGGGCTACGTAAAAGAGCAAAAGGACAAATGCAATTTTTATCAGCAGAAGATGATAAATTCCGTAATTTTCCAGGATCATTGCAGGAACGGGGTTATACTCTGTACCGAACGGTAGAGCATAAAATGTAGACGCCCAGTCTCCAATCACATAGAATAGAATAATAAAACGAATATCGTATAGATAAGTCCTGAATGAGCTCCTAGTATAGTTAACTTCCAGCAAAAGACCTCCCTCTGTAATACCTTTCTGTGTATCGATAAATGTGTCTTTATTTTATAGGGTTATATAAACATAAGAAACTAAGATAGTGGCTTAAAAACTTTAATAAGGGAAGCATAAAGGTATTTAATAATATTTACAGTGTTTATAAGCTGCCGAATATGAAACAAAGAATTAAAAGAGCTTGAATAAGCGAATAAACTGAAAAATATTAATTTAACTGAGATTTTTTATAAAAAATTATAAAAAAGAAATAATTAAAGGCTTGCAATCATGTTTAGTACTAATTTTAGGCAGTTTTTTGGTTAAATTACCAAACATTCCAAAATAAAGATTGGAGAAGTTTTTTGTTATACAAACCTTCATACAAGTCAAAAGTTGTATTACAGATATAGAAAAGTTTAAGAAGGAGGCTTTAGTTAAAAGGAACGTTCCGGCAAAAAGAGAGTCCTGAAAAAGAGTCCAAAAAAAGATTAGGAATCCTGAGAGATCTGGAAATCACCATTAACAGGAGCCGGATGTAAGAAAGAGCCCTTCTATGAATAACAGCTAAAGTACTGGCAACAGCTAAAATATTGGCAACAGCTAAAGTGCTGACAATAGCTAAAAAGTACTGGCTGAAATTCAGATTTCAAAATTAAAAGATGATACTAATGGATGAAAAATCAGAAAAACCGGGAATGGAACATTCTCCTTTCCTGCTGGAAATGAAAAACGTTACAGTTGTCAGGAGCGGGAAAAAGATCCTCGACTCCATATCTATTTCAATCGAGCCTGGGGAACACGTTGCAATCATAGGGCCCAACGGCTCGGGCAAGTCCTCCCTGATAAAAACCCTTACAAAAGAATACTACCCGCTAGCAGGAGCCGAAGGACTCAAACTGGAAATCATGGGAAAGGAGACGTGGCACGTTTTTGAGCTCAGGAAACTTCTCGGGATAGTCTCAGGAGAACTCCAGCAGACCTGCTGCCGCCAGATCAGGGTCTTTGATGTGATACTCTCCGGGTTTTTCAGCAGCATAGGCATTTACTACAACCACAAAGTTACCCCTGAGATGGAAGCAAGAGCAGAAGAAATTCTCGAATTCCTTGAGATTTCCCACCTCGCAGACAGGTTTATGTGCGACCTTTCAACAGGAGAAGCAAGAAGGGTGCTCATAGGGCGGGCTCTTGTGCATGACCCTCTGGCCCTTATCCTTGACGAACCTGCAAACAGCCTGGACATAAAAGCCATATACAGTTTCCGTCAAAGCGTCCGGAAGATCGCACAATCAGGCAAAAGCGTGATTCTTGTAACCCACAGCCTGCAGGACGTCGTCCCGGAAATTAGCCGTGTAATCCTCATAAAGGAAGGAAAAGTCTTCATGGACGGAAGAAAGGAAGAAATCCTTACAGACAAAAACCTCTCCGAGCTATTTTCTCTTCCCGTACAGGTTATTGAGAGAAATGGCTATTATCAGGCCTGCAGCTAAAAAAGCATCTCCAGGATTCAGCTCTGAAAATCCGCCCTTTCCAGAGCTTTCCTGAAAAGAAATGGTGGATAAAAAAAGGATTCAAAATTAAAAAAACCTTGCTTTCCGCTAATAGTTATTAGCTCTCCCGACAAGGATATTTATTAATAGTCCCGGGAAAAGTCTATATCATGACTGTGATGGGCATAATCGGCTGCAGGGTATTCGAAGATGAAATTGTACATGTGCTTTCAAATGACCCTGAAGTGGAAAGGATTTACCTCGTAAAAAACGAAGAAAACATCGGCCTCCTGAATAAACTCAAAACTCAGGGACTTAAGCCTGTGGTACTGCCCGTCTGCGATATAAGGGCCTGCCTGAAGCAAAGGAATGATGAATTCAGCGTCATAGTCCAGCTTCAGGAAATAGGACTTCACATAGACCCGGCAAAGCTCAGAAGTAAAACATATACAAACCTGAATATGATGTCCGGTTTTACAGACGGGATCCTCCTATTTTACGGGCTCTGCGGGCGTGCATTTTCAAGGATGCAGAAAGATTTTCCATATACAGGACGGTCTCTACAGCTGCTGCAGGACAAAAGCTCAGTAGAATCTAGCCTGCCCCTTGAAGACTGCATTGCAGCAGCCCTTGGAGGCAACTCCCAATACCGTGAAACTCTGAAGAGACATAGTGATGCCTTTTTCCTTACTCCCATGTGGGCAGTAAACTGGAAAAATGCTTTCAAAGTGGACGATAAAATGCTTCCTGGTTTTGAGTTCACCCCTGAAAGCCTTAGAGAACTCGGGTATAGGAAAATCGCACGGATCAACACAGGGCTTTCCTATGAACCCGACGTTCAGAAGAAGATCGAAGAGTTTGCACTTGACTTCGGTCTTGAAGTTATCGAACTTGAAGGCAGCACTGAAATAGTGCAAAACTCATACAATACAATGCAAAATATGCTGTTCAGGCCACTAAAAGCCTGATATTAGTTTTAAACGAATTTTAAGAGATTTAAACGAATTTTTATGTCTTTAAAAAGACATTAAGCGCATTAAACAAGTTTTAGTAGCTTTAAACAAGTTTTAGTAGTTTTAAACAAGTTTTAGTAGCATTAAAAGAGTTTTAAGAGCTTTAATATTGAGAACCGAATCAATATTTGCTTAAAAAACAATTAACTTTTTTTGAAATCCAAAATAATCTAAAGGACTTGCATTGGGTTATTAAAATATACCAGAAAATTAATTGGTGTATTTTTTTAACGCTCAGATATATAAACTGTGCAATATATTTTCCATTAAGAGATATGCCGTCAAACAAAATAGAATATTCTAAGAACATTATTCTGGGGATTACTTGATGTTCTTCAGGGACCTCCTATTAGTTTCAAAATGAGAAAAATAACGAGTTGAACATGCCAGAGGAGTCTACATGCCGGTAATAACCATAATAGGGTGCAGGATGTTCGAAGATGAGATAATGCACCTTCTTGAAAACGACCCTGAGATTGAAGAAGTGCTTGTAGTAGAAAACGAAGACTGCGGCGGCATCCTGAAAAAGATAGCCGAAGCAGGACTTAAATACAAAGTCCTTCCCCCCGAAGAGATCCCAAAAAAATCAGCAGGGAAAGATAAAGGCCTTACCCTGATAGTTTACATGCTTGAGCTTGCCCTGCACGCAATTCCTGAAAACCTTA
>CAYSWX010000005.1:153457-155605 GCA_964434965.1 uncultured Methanosarcinales archaeon | reverse complement strand
CAGAAATAATCTCCCCATGTTCTACAGTTTTTCCTGCGGCAATACATACTAATCCGGGATCGGAATCAAAATAAAATCTTGAAGCGTTTTCCGTTTTGTTCAGTCCCAATCCCTCTGTAAAGTTCCCAAACTCGGAAAGTTCACCGGGTACTGCCCCCACGGGCAAAATAAGAATTACAATTGATATTAACAAAAACAAATCTTTGAGCATTTCTCTCATGAGCCCTCACCGTTAACTTGAAAAAATTAACTCTATCATTATAAGCGATTAATTATATATTATATCGAATTTTTAGTCCATAATATATCTCGTTACCTGAATTCAGGAAATAAGTGATCATAAACAGAAAGATCTGGTAATCACTGGCTAATCGACTGACACTATTTCGTAATACCAGAAATGAAATTCTCCGGCTTTTTTCTCATATTCCGGAGGCATTGCTAACCTGCCTGTGAT
The DNA here is from genome assembly GCA_964434965.1 of uncultured Methanosarcinales archaeon. Classification (GTDB taxonomy): domain Archaea; phylum Halobacteriota; class Methanosarcinia; order Methanosarcinales; family Methanosarcinaceae; genus Methanosarcina. The sequence goes on along the minus strand of CAYSWX010000005.1, from coordinate 155,148 downwards.
CCAGAAAAATTGTCTAAACTTATAGCAGTCAAACAACAATCAGATTTTAAAAGAGTAACTTATTTAAATAATTTTTCCAATGTTGGTGGTATTTCCCAGGGATGTGGTCACTTTTTAACCCGCATAAAACTATCTGAATTACGCAGAATGGCATCGAAAATATTAAGTACAACCAATAGTTAACGGCATTGTAAGCGTCAGAACTCTTTCTTTATTTAACAAGACTGTAATCTACCTGCCAGATAAATACTATAAAAGAAACCATCTGTTTCAAAAAAATACTTTCTCGATCCACTAAACCACTTTTTAATTCTCAGGCAAATACAATCCTCCAATCTTGCCTGCTCCCCTTCTTAATAAGAAGAAATTAGGTTCTTATCTCCATTTTCCTCTGCATGAAAGTGCTTTCAATTACTTCCATTTCTTTATGCCTGTTATTCGAGTGTTTTCATTGCGTTTTTTGTCTTATTATGGGAAAGGTCGCTCTCCTGCGTCGAGCGTGATAAGAAAGGTTAGGTACAGCGAGTATGGTTGTGTGGGTTGAAGGATACCGCAATTAATTTTGAGAGAGGACCACTGCTACAACCCATAAATTAGTCCTCTTGAGCTCAGCTTACTGCTGTTAATCCCAAAATTAGTCCTCTTGAGCGAGCAAAGTGAACGAAAAGGATCGTGTATTCTCGAGGCGCAATTCGGGATGCGAAACTCGGGTAAGGTTAAATAGAGGATTTGCCCAAAAGTAGATAAAAAGGCAGTTTCGGGCAGAAAAAAGGATTTGTTAAAGGTTTTTTCGGTTATAAGATGTTTTATCTTTTGGAATATTATCTCCTGTACACTTTCCACTCTATGTACCTCATTTATCTTTCTACCTTTTGCAGTGGTGCTGTTTATGCGTTGTACCCTTCAGCAAGGTTGACGTTTACGTATACCACAGCCTCGTTTGTGTGCTTGTATGCGTAGTCATCCTTAATTTCGGGCAGCTTGTCGGCTTCAGCCTGAGAGGTTACTACAGTGCCTGCAGGAACATACCTGCCGTCGGGGATAGTTACACCAATTACTGCTGATGTCGGTTCAAGCACGCAATTGTTTCCTACCCTGGACTTGAAAACAAAAGCTTGCATTCCAATGAAGGTATCATTTCCAACATAAGCCGGACCATGGACCTGGGACTGGTGGGCAAGAGAAACCCTTTCTCCAATGTAGACTGCATATTTTTTGCCGTCTACCTCAACCAGGTTTTTCTCTACAGGCTTGCCCTCCTCGTCAATAGTTTCAAGGGCGTGAAGTACAACACCGTCCTGGACGTTGCTTTCATCCCCTACGAAGATCGGCATACCTTCATCGCCTCTGACCGAAGCCATCGGTGATACCATCACGCTTGCACCTATTGTCACGTTCCCAATTACTGATGCCTGGGGATGTATGTAGGCGGTTGGATCAATTACCGGTTCGGTTGGTTCGGGATTCCAGGGAGTTACGGGATTCGCCTGGATATTCGATACCTCGCTCTCAATCCCAGCATCTGTATTATTCGCAGCATCTGCATTATTGTCTTCTTCTGCCCCTTCACCCTGCGAGACACACCCGCTTCCCGCAAGGATAAGTGCCAGGGATAGAAGAAGAGTCATGAAAACCCTGTTAAATTTCATAAAAGTCCTCCAGTGACAGTGAGAAGTTTGTAAATTATATAG
>CAYSWX010000005.1:135086-153357 GCA_964434965.1 uncultured Methanosarcinales archaeon | reverse complement strand
TGTTAAATTTCATAAAAGTCCTCCAGTGACAGTGAGAAGTTTGTAAATTATATAGGCATTTCTATTTTTATTTAAAAAAAGATAAAAAAATAAAAGTAAATTTATTTAGGTATAAAAACCGGGAGTGGGCGCTTCTTTGGCATGAAAGTGTTTTCAATTACTTTCATTTCTTTGTGCCTGTTATTCGAAGATTTTCATATGCGTTTTATGTAATGGATCAGTAAGCCAGATATATAAGGAATTGCGGCAAACCCAAAAAAGCCCCACATCTCAAATATGTATGGAATGTCACACAGGCTGCACTTTAGGTTCCCATTGAGTCGATATATGCTGACATGCCTGTATTTTCAGTGCTTGCAGTCTGGAATCTGTTTGTCCTTATGGTTCTTATGCTAAGCTGGGAATTGATAATATTTTTTACGAAGACTTGAAAACCATATGTTTTTGAAAAAAGCAAAGAATGAGAATGAGAAATAAGAATCTTTTCTAACAAAATCATGTTATTTTTTTGGGTGACAATTGCTACGGGGTGATAATTACTATGAGAACATTGACAATAATATAAAAGATGTAAAAGGGTGTTTTTTCTCCAGATCTCCTTTAATCATAATACTGGATATTTGTGGAATTGTCACAAAAGCACTCAAATATTTTAAAGTGTACATATGGTAGGACCTGCGCAGTTGACGTTAAAACCCGCCACAATAGACTCTGTATATATATGTATTTTTAGCAATATTAGGTTGAATAACCATAAAATCCAGAATAAAAAATAATTTTCCTTAAATTCCTTACTTTAAATCTTACTGCTTATAATTTTAGCACTGTTAGTTAATGGCTTTGGGGGTTATTTTAGGTTCTAATTGTTGACCCTTGTTTTTGTATAATCTACTTCTCGACCAAAAAAGGAAATGAATAAGGTGTTTTTAGTTTCAATCCTTGTTTTGATGGGAGCTATTTTGCAATTTTTAGCTAAAGAAAAGCCATTTAATTTCTATATATGCGTTGACAAGTATAAGAGTGACCAGAACTATCAAATGCCAGCCTCGATAGTATTTCATGTCTGGCTTAAGTTCCTTATCCCAATCGTCTTCATTTCTTTTTATATATTTTCCTCCTTCGTTTTTTATTGTTTCAATCTTTGTTTTGCTGGACGCTGTTTTGCAATAGGGTTTCAAAAAGCCCTATTCTGCTTTTGTTTTCAAAATAGAGCAATTTATCAATAGATATTTTTTTTGATATTTTTCGCAAATTCTTTATTAAATTATAGTATATAAATGTTCAGTTCTCTCCCTTAATGAATTGCAAGAACTAGTATTAGCAACAAAAGTTGAGTGCTTGAAAAAGAAATGAATGGTGTGGAAATCCCACTTGATTATAAAACCTAATATTTCTTTTTTATCGTTGCACAGATGGGAGCTTGCTATTTTTTTCATTCGTTTACCTTTTCTCTCTATTGATCTTTCAGTAATTAAGAGGTCTTGAAGTCTACCTAAAAGCTTGCGTGTTTTTAAGAACCCATACTTGATAATCTAAAAGTTCATATATCTTCGAATGTAATAATATTAAAAAATAGAATATGTTTGGGGATAATTTAGATACAGCATTAAAGAGGGAACCTTGCAGATATTCGTGCTTTATATCAAATGTTCAACCTTTTAATTTCAATCCACTGCTGCCTGAATTTATTCACTGAAATTTAGTAAAAATCGTTTTCTTTAAGCTTTGTATGTGTTAAATTCGTATTATACGAATTTCAAAACTAGTTAAAATTTTATAACATGTGGTAAAAAAATCTTATGTAAGTTATTAGCTGATTTATAGTGAGTTATTAAATAATTTATATTAAGTCGTATACTTTTTCCAGTGAACAATTACTTTGATTGGGGATGAAAAGAGATGGATGAGAATATAAAGAATCTCATAAAGAGAGTAGAACACTCTGTTTTTGCGGGGAACAGGGCTGCTGCTGCAAAAGAGCTTGGGGAAATTGGGGACTTTGATGCTGTTCCTGTTCTGCTTAAAGCTCTTGAAGACTCCAGCTCGAAGGTAAGAACTGCTGCTTCAGAAGCTCTTGGGGAAATCAGTGACCTGGATGCAGTGCCAGGGCTGACAAAAATACTGGATGACCCTGAAAGCTCTGTCAAAAAGGCAGCAATAATTGCTCTTGGAAAAATAGGTACGCCAGAAGCAGTTTCCGGGATTGTTAAAGGATTTAAGGACCCTGATAAGCTAATACAGAAAGAATCTGTAAAAGCACTGATGAGAATTGGGTCCCAAGAAGCTGTTTCAGGGCTTACCAGAGCTCTTGGCTGTTCGGACAGCCCCCTGAAAAGAATCTCGATAATAGCGCTTGGAAAAATAAACACTTATGAAGCAGTCTGCGGGATTATAAAAGCTCTTGAAGACCCGGATAACAGGGTAAGGCAGCAAGCCGTAGAAACCCTTGGAAAAATAGGCACTCCCGATATCCTTCCAGAGCTGATGAAAATGATCAGCAGCCCTGTACAGCCAGTACAGGAAGCAGCATCTGAAGCCCTCTGCAAGATTATAGGGGCATCAGAATCAGTACCTGTTCTTATAAAAGCACTGGACGCTTCTGATAGAAAGGTAAGAAAGGCTTCGATAGAGACTCTCTGGAAAGTGGGTACGCCTGAAGCTGTTTCCGCGCTTTTGAGGGAGATTGATGATGAAGATTGGTATTTGAGAAGCCGGGCTGCAGATGCACTTGGAGATATCGCTTCCCCTGAAGCAGCTCTTGGCCTTGTAAAAGCCCTCGATTCACATGACATTCCTATAAGGAAAGTGATCGTGAGCACACTTGGAAAAATAGGGACTCTTGAAACGATCGAAGGACTGGTTAAAGCCCTCGACGACCCTGACAGTTCGGTCCGGGAAGCTGCAGCTCTGGGGCTTGGAAAGACAGGAAAGACAGAAGCTGTTCCGGGGCTTTTGAAAGCTCTTCATGATTCTAAGAATACTGTGCAGGAAGCTGCAGCTGCATCACTTGGAGATCTAAAGGCAAAAGAAGCCGTTCCTGAAATGCTAAATATTCTTGAAGATCCTGAGTCTTTGATACATAAAGCTTTAATCTCTTCACTTGAAAAAATAGGCACTCCAGAGGCAGTTTCAGGTCTTGTACGGGCACTTGAGAATACTGATGCTTCAGTAAGAAAAGCTGCATCAAAAGCTCTCGAAAAAATTGAGAAATCCGGAATTGCACTGGAAAAAGTAAAAAACCTTGAAAATTCAGGATTCAGAGTTTCGCATTAAGTATACCCAAATAGCAATCTGTTATGCAACAGAGGATCTATCTCTAAATTAATCTTAAGCATTATTTAATGCCTGTATTTCATAGATTCAGGAATTCCGCTTAAAATGTTCCTGTATCCTGGAAAAACATACTGAAGAGACATCAAAAATACAAAATCGGGTCGTTTATGATATTTCCGACCCTATACTATCCTTAATTTGAGTTTGAGGTTATTCATTCCTGCCTGGGAGGGGGATCGAAAAACCAAAAGTGCTCCCTTTTCCGACTTCACTTTCAAACCAGACTTTGCCACCGTGAAGCTGCACAATTTCCTTCACAAGAGCAAGACCAAGTCCGGTTCCCTGGTACTTTCTGGATGAAGAAGTGTCTATCTGGCTGAAAGGCCTGAAGAGCTTATTGCGATCTTCTGCAGCAATACCTATTCCTTCGTCGGATACTGTGATATTTATAAAATTGTTGCTCTGTGATGCTTTTACCCTTACAGACCCGTTTTCGTTTGAAAACTTAACTGCATTTGTCATCAGGTTACTCAGGACCTGCGTGATCCTTTCTCTATCCCCATTAATTCCTGACAGGCTATTTTCAATCTCAAGCTCTATTTTTATTCCTTTGCTGGCAGCAAATGGAAACAGCATATCCTTAACTTCATTAAATGCTTCATCCAGCCTGAACGTGCTGTAATGAAGTTCAAAACTCCCTGCTTCTACTTTGGAAATATCCAGGATCTCATTAATAAGGTTCAACAGGTGTTTTCCACTGCTTGAGATATTTCCAACAGCCTTGTTCTGCCTTGCATTGAGTTCTCCGTAAACTTTTTCAGATAGCAGGTCCGAGAATCCTATTATTGAATTAAGGGGTGTTCTCAGTTCATGGCTCATATTTGCAAGGAAATCACTCTTTGTATGGTTTGCAACCTCTGCATCCTGTTTTGCGTGGAAGAGTGCAATTTCATATTTCTTCCGCTCAGTAATTTCCACTCCGGTTTCCAGAACTGCAATGATATTTCCTGTTTCATCACACACTGGTTTTGACCTTAGAAGCCAGGTCTTTCCCTCGGGAGAGGTAAACTCCTGATCTGTCCATATGGTGGGGTTCCGAGGTTGCTGGAATTTATGGAGGGGACCCTTCTCCTGAGAATTTCCGGATTTCAGTCCTTTAGCTTCAACCATTAAAAGATCCTTATTTTTAAGAGCAGCCTTGTTTGCCCAGCGAACATTAAAATCCGGACCCCTTAGAACCACTATTTCTTCAAGAGAATCTAAAATAAACTTTTTTTCGTATTCCTCGGCCTTAAGCTCCTGCTCGGCAAGTCTGATGCTGAAAAGCATCTCGTTGATACCTTTTGCAAGCCTGTAAATCTCATCTTCTCCTTCTATTTCCAGTCTCTTTGAGGTATCTTTTTCTCTCTTTACTTTTCCAAGAAAGTTGTCAATTGATGTCAACCTTGAAACAAGAAGGCGGTCGAGGCTTAACTTGGTTGCAGTTCCTATGGTCATTCCGCTAAACAGTAAAAAAAAGTATATGTAAAACAGAATCTTTTCACCCTGTGCATAAATCCCACGGGGATAATCAGCTCTCATCAGGGCTACAGGGTTTCCTTCAGGATCTTTGAGTGCGAAATACCCGGCTACTTTTTCAGCTCCAAGGACTTTAATAGGAATTTCTTCTCCATTGGCAGCTTCATCAAATGCTTCCTGAAAGTCCTGAGGCATTTCCTCGTTTAACGAATAGATAGTTAGGAAAGATTTGGTACGCTTTTCAAGAGAATCTATGTAAGAGCTGTCAATATATCTTCCAAGGACTAGAGTTCCAGCACATGGCCCAGTATCGGACCCGTTCAGAATGGGACGGCATACGATAAGCATAGGTCTATTATCAAGAAGTATGACTCCATTTATGTAATCGGTGTTCTCGTGTACTGTAAGAACTCCATTGTTAATTCCTTCCAGAATCCCTGCCGGAACCGGAACGTTTCTCTCATTTACAAGATCAACAGACATCGGATAAATCATACTACCGGACTTATTTACAAAAAGCATAATATTGAGGTCCAGACTGTAAAGAGTGCTGTCGTCAAGGTTAGACTCTTTGTATCCTGGATTTCCGGTATTTACGAACTCGTAAGTATCATCCCAGAAAGCCCAGTCCCTTGCTGTTCTGTCCATAGATAAAGTTTCCCAGGCAATTGCCTGTTCAATTTTTTCAGTATTTTTTATGGTATCCTGGGCTTCAAGGTTGGTGAAACTTGCTAACATTATGGTATGGGACACGACTATTAAAAGTACAGTAAATAAAGCAAACATCGAGAATATAACTATTAATAGTTTTTTGCTAATGTCCATCCACATCACCAATAAATTAACGGAAACAAAACCCCATACCTGCAGCCTGATTCCATAATAAGCTGGTCTCTAAAAGTTGAAGTGCAGATATACGTATTTAAACTAAAATCAAAAAATATATAAAGTTTGCTAATTTAACATAAATTTTTGTATGTCTCAGAGATATGCCCACAACCAATACAGTACAATTTATTTTAGTAGTCACCCTCTTTTATAACTATTTCGGGTCCTGATGATGACGTTCGTAAATTTTAATGGTATTAAAATTATATCTAACTCTTGCCCTGACTATGGAGTTTTCTGTAAATTGAGGAGGTAGGGATAAAACAGAGGATATTTTTGTGAAGACTTTGAATGTAGGGCAGTTTTAAAGAACAATTTTTCGAACCTTTTTACTTATGCTTATAATTCTGAGACCTTAGCTGTATACTTCTATATTTAGTTTATGTTTGTTGTAATTAAAAATGTGCTATATTTTTTATAATGATTGTCGAATTCTCTTCGGTTAACGGGCACCCTACTCTATAATTTTTCGTTTTTCTAATTCTAATTACAAAAAACTTGTGTTACGGAAGAACGTCATTATGCCTAATATCTTATACAACGGCTATATATCCATTAACATATTTTTTTTGAAATCAAATATGTTTACTTTTTAAAAAATATTGCTATAAAATAGCTCTTGGGGCATAGATGTAAATATTACTTAAAAAAAATATCACCATATACTCAGTTCTACAGAATCGAGGTTTTTAGATTGATATTCCCAAAAATACCCATGAACATGTATGATAATTTTCATAGGACTTTCAGTGGTGGAAATCAAAATACTTTTAATGTCTGCAGTAAATGTGGAGGAGCTTGCGAGCACAATAAGATCGGGACCCTGCTACCTGGAGAAATGGAATATATGGCAAAAAAAATGGGTATGAACGTTTCTGAATTCAAACTCAAGTACCTGGACATTCTGAAGATGGATGATGGTACTCTTATCCATGTATTAAAACTTGGAGAATTATGCCCTTTTTTGAATGAGGAAACTGAAGCATGTGAGTGCCGGGAGTTCAAACCTATAATCTGCAAGATTTATCCTGTTGTTTTTAATGTTGAGGCTGAGAAAGTAAGTTTTACAATAGATAACTGGTGCCAGTTATCAAGAACAAAAGTTTGCAGGAACTATTTTGAATCTGCAATCCCGCTTTTGTCCTGCCTTCCTATTCCTGTTGAATGGTTCAGGCATGTAGTAAGTTATGATGATCTTTATTTTGATTATGACCAGATAAGAGAATCCAGAAAAGGAAAAAATCAGTATGCAGTCTTTACTATGAGAGAACTTTTAAGCTTCCAGAAAGATGAAGTGATTTCTTATAAGATAGAAGCGCATGGAGTAGAAACAAATAACTTGGAGATTTATGATTTAAAAACGGCAGCCTCTGGAATTGATTTCTCTCAGGAAATCGAGGAGACTACCTTTTAATTAAAAGCCGAAGAATTCAGGCAAGGCAATCATTGTTTTAAAGAGCTCTAACTCAGAGCTGGCTTCTATTTCAATCTGGCCTGAAAACGCTTTCAAGTATTTTTTTATTTTTTGTCACTGTTATTCAAAGAATTTCATGCGCTTTTTTCTTAAAGCTTCGGGTTTCCAGCAGTTTCTGTGTCGTTAAATAGCTTTGTTTCGCTATTTCTACCGTTTTTTTCATCTCCATTTATCGGAATTGTAAAGGCAAAGGTACTTCCTTCTCCTATCTTGCTGTTAAACCAGACATAACCCCCATGAAGGTTAACAATCTGTTTAACCAGTGAAAGGCCAAGCCCCGTACCCTGGAATTTTTTTGAAGAGAATGAATCAACCTGGCTAAAGGGTTTGAAGAGCTTGTGCTGGTCCTCTAGTTTGATCCCTATTCCATTATCCTTGACCTTTATTTCTACAAGATCCCCTTTCTTTTCTGCTCTTATATTCACAAGTCCATTTTCGTGCGAGAATTTTATAGCATTATCCACAAGATTATACATTATCTGAACAAATCTGGCTTCATCAGCACGAACAGCAGTAAGGTCTTTATCAACGTAGATTTCAATTTGAATGTTTTTCCTGTCTGCAATAGGAGCCAGCAAATTTACGATTGAATTGAGCTTGCTGGCAAGCTCAAATTCTTTATAATCAAGCTCGAGCTTTCCTGCCTCTACTTTTGAAAGATCAAGAATATCGTTAATAAGGTTCAGGAGGTGTTTTCCACTCCGTGAGATGTTCCCTACAGCTTTTGTCTGCTTTTCATTAAGTTCTCCATATACCTTTTCGTACAGCAGGTCGGAAAACCCTATGATTGAGTTAAGCGGGGTCCTCAGTTCGTGGCTCATATTTGCCAGAAATTCGCTCTTGGTAAGGTTTGCAACCTCTGCTATCTGCTTCTCATGGAGCAGTTTCTCTGCTTCCTTTCTTTCAGTAATGTCCCTGCAGGTCTGGAGAACCCCTATGATTTTTCCTTTCTCATCAGGCACAGGAATAGCCTGGACAAACCAGACTTTCCTGTCTTTTGCGAAATATTCTCCTGATATCTTCTTACCTGTAGTAAATATCTGTTCAAGATGCAGATACTCAACTAAAGGACCGCTTATGCCTGGAGCATCTTTAAGGTATATCCCCATTGCATTTTCAAGGTCCATTTTCATATATTCGAGTGCAGATTTGTTTGCCCAGATGATTCTAAGTTCCGGGTCCACAAAAACTGCCAGTTCGTTGAGTGAGTCTAGAAGAACTTTCTTTTCTCGTGCTTGAGTTTTTAACTCTTGCTCTGCCAGATAAATTTCGTTTAACATTCCGTTTATTTCTCTTGAGAGGCGATAGAGTTCATCATTGTCTTCAAGTGACAATCGTTTGGAAAGATCTTTTTCCGCCCTGACTTTTGTAACAAAATCGTCAATTTCTATTAATCTTGATATGAATAATTTATCAAGCACAAATTTGACTCCGACCCCTGTCATAAGTCCGGTTAAAAGCAGGAAAAAATACATGTAGTTAAGGGTTTTTTCGCCGTGTATATAAAGTTCCCTTGGAAAGTCCGCCCTGATAAGCAAAGCAAGCTGGCCCTTTATGTCCTTTAATCCAAAATAACCTGCTATTTGAGTATCATTTAGAGGTTCAACCACTATTTCTTCCGGGTTTTCCGAAATATTTCTAATTTTCATCAGAAAATCTTGAGGCATTTCTTCGTCTGCCCTGTACATAATAAGAGAAGAACGGGTAACTTTTCTAAAAGAATCGAGTAAATCCTCGTCAAAATATCTCCCAAAAATGAGAGTGCCTCTTGAAGGTCCTTCGTATTTTGTTGTGAGAATAGGGTGGCATGCAATAAACATGGGATCTTCATCAAGCAAGACAAAACCACTTATTGAGTCGTTGTCTCCTTTTGTAAGAAGACTACCGTCCTCTATCATTGAAAAAAGTTCCACCGGGACAGGTTCTTCTTCTGCAGTACTGGTATTTACAGATTTTACATAAACAACTTCCCCTGAATTATCAACAAAAATCATAACATTAACATTAATCCCTGCAAGTGTCTGGTTCTGCAGATCAACATCTATGTATTGCTGATTTTTGTCCTCAATAAACTGATAGGTATCGTCCCAGCAAGCCCAGTCCTGAACAATATAATCAAGATAACCCTGCTCTGTAGCAACAGCATTCTGCACTCGCTCTACATTCTCTAATGTATCAGCCCGTTCAAGCTCCAAAAAATTGGAAAGCTGCATGTTATGTGTAAATGTGAATGAGGATGTAAGAACTGTAAAAATTAGAAGGGTGATTATAAGAACTTTCTTGCTAATATCTATTAACGATACCCCCATCAGCTTAAAGATAAAGAGGAGCTTGAAGGTTAATATATTATTTAATATTAAAAGAGTAGATACTATTTAAGAGTTGGTAAACACATTAAATAAATTTAAGATATGTATATTACTAGATCCCTCTATTAAACTCAAATATTTCTGAAAAAAATGAAAGTGAACTTAAATATGAACTCTAAAAATATTAAACTTCGTATCGTAACAATTTTTAGAGGTGTTTTTAAATATTTGTGTATATCTTTCTCTTTGCAGCAAGATATGACTGTTCGGCAATTTCAGCACTTCCTTTCAGGGCTATGATTTTCATACCAAATGTCAGAGCAAATTCCTGAACGTTCTTATGAAAATCAGACTCATAAGAAAGACTCGTTTCGATTTTAGCAGCCAGGCAATACCGCGGATTCTTCAAATATCTGCAATTAAATTCCCTGCTTCCTGCTTCCTTTTCAAGCTTTTTCCAGCTCGAAGCCCACATGGGAGTCAGGTAAATAGTACCTTTGCCTCTGCACGCAAGCATGGCTCTGGCATAAGCATTATTTCCTCCAAGAGCTGCACTGATACAATCTTCAATGATTTCTCCGTCTTTGTCTTTCATAAAAAAAAGAGGGCACCCAAGATCTGTAAAATCTTTTTCAAGTTCTCCAAGTACATGACCGCAGGTTCCATAAAAGATAAGTATTCCGTCAGAAAATGTAGCCATTTCCCGGACGTTTTTATATACTTCTGACTTCAGCAGCTCAAGATCGGAATGCAGACCAAGCCTTAGCAGGTTTACAACCACATTTATTCTGTTTCCAGCTGTTGACTCGATTTTCTCATGTATCTTTGCGAGGAACGAGAAAGGCATAAGCACCTTTAAGATAGTTTTAAAATCAGGGCTAAATCCATCTTTAAGAAGCATCGGAACTCTGTCCAGAGGAACCGTACGCGGAGTACAATTTCCAGATTTGAGCTTGCGGAGGAGTCCAAAATTATTCCTGTTTTCCACAACAATTAGCTGCTTTATTTCACGGTCTTCTGAAAGCACGTGTGCAAGTTCGTCTTCGAGCATCCCGCAAGCAATAATACTCAATACAGGTATGTCTTTTCTCATTAACCCTCTATGTTACAAAAATGAAAAATTTTCAGTAAATGCTTACTCCTTTTACTGAAGGCAGGTTAAGGATATCGTCAACAAGGTTTCCTGGGACTTTATGGTCGGTAATAATGGTGAGCCTGGGATTGTCCGTAAGGTATGGGTCATCTGAGACCGCCTGCCGAATGCTTACATTGTGTCTGGAAATCAGACCTGCAACTTCAGCAAGGATGCCAACATGGGCGGCATCTTGAGGAATAATAATGATTACCCCAAGCCCGAGAGCAGGGGCTACATCCCTGAGAAAAGGGATTGAATGGACGTTTTTGAATATGGTGCTCAGGAGTTCATCAGAGACAATAGTCTTAGTGGTCGCATCAACCACCCGCCTGTCAACCCCTGCTTCCTTTGCAAGCTGAGTATGTGCAATCTCAATACTTCCAGAAGTTACCCTACCTTCCTCATTCACCTGAAACCCGCGTTCAAAAAGTAATTTAACCACTTTTGCCTGTGCCGGGTATTTTTCAAATTTACTAAGTAGTGTCTGCCACATATAAACTAACTTTAAATTGAGTCTCCAAATATAAAGCTTGCTGATTGAATTTAGATAATCGAGGTCAATTGCAAATTGCACATATTTCCACAGAAATTTCTCCCGGCGTTGTTAGAAACGAGCAAAAACTCCCTGTTTGAAAATAACTTAAAGAGATTTTGAGGCTCCTGGTTTTTCAGTAACTTATCCCCAGGATACAATATTTAACCAATGATTTTTGCTAAAATTTCTAGAAGATAAAGTAAATGCATTGAATGAGAGGATGATTATTTGTTACTAAAACGCAAAAAAGTAGAGTATATTAGGTATATTTTTTCAATTAATCGCACCTCCCTACCGGAGATTTTTACCAATTTTTTTGTTATTGAAAATTTCTATAATGGATAAATTTTCAATAAAATTAAAAAAAAACATCCTCACCGATTTTTTTAATCGGTTATGATATATATGTCTACATGATTATAAAACAGATGTAGATTGAGAGTAATAGGGTTTCCTCTCAATTTAGGGTTGGATCGCAGGTAGGGACCCCGAGATAGGGACTCGGCCCCTACCAACCGTTTCTGAGTAATAGCTGCATTTTGAGTGTTAGTTTTTTAATTAATTACCGCTTTCTAACTGGCATTTACTTCCTTTATATTTTTATAAAACTTTGTATATTTTTCGCAAAGTGTTTGTTTTCAATATTTCTGGCTTAATATGGTGAGTTTTTATATTGCTCTGCCATATTTCGAATATTAGAGCTTTCCTCCCAACACGGTTTTTGAGTTAGTTAATCCTTGTACGCTGGTGAGCTCAAGCCTTGCTCTGCGGGTGAAAAAAAGATCACGAATACCATTTGCAGGTATTTCGGAATAATATAAGCCAAATAATCAGGGAGCACCAATAATTTTGTTGTTAATAAGTGTAGCTGCCTGTACCATTTCAGCACAGGAGAAAAACAAAGACTATCAATGACTATAAACCTGATAGAAGATCTAGAAAATATAGATAACTTCGTAATTATTGCAGGTGCTTTCAATAATAGCAGCCTACCTTCGAGTAAGTGGCTTCAATAGCATTAATATCAACGACAATTATGCTGTCGTTAATCTGTCGTGCCTGTAATTTGAAGGGTTTCATGTGCATATTTTATCTTATCAAATGTTCATCTTCTTTTAAGGATTCCTTAAGAGCATCTACTTTCTTTTTCAGGACATCGATTTCTTTTACCAGCGAGTTTGTAATTGCTTCTATTTCCTTTGCTTTTTCTACTGCTGACTGTTTTTTTGACAACAAGTTCATAACCTCTCTAAAGTTTTTTTAAAATTGTAGACTTGATTAAGCAGTTTAGTTTATAAGGTTGATATGGCTCAAATTTAAATCTCACTAGATAAACAGTATTCTAACATATATATAATTATTTAATAGTTAAAATTGGTTTTATCCGGCAGTCATAAGCACAAAGTGAAAGAAAAAATAACCGAAACAGGTTCTAAAGATAGTGATTTTATAAATTGTGGGAGATAAGCTGACAGTTGGTAAAGCTAATTTTATAATTTCTGTGGCAACGTCAGAGAATAATATCCGGTTTTAACAGATCGCAGATTGAATAAAATAGAATTCTGTTCCGGTTAAAGTTGAGTGTGCAAAAGTCTGAATAAATTCCAGGACTCGATACTATTAAATATTTTGCCCACAGTATATATCTAATAATTTAAATAAATACTTGGGGGATTAGTATGGAAAAAAACATCAGTGAAGATAAACATGATGGCGCCTTTAAGGGCAGATCCAGGGAATATAACGCAAAAACCGATAAAAGGCTTAAATGCGAAGAAAATCACAAAATAATGAAGAACAACAACCTTCGAACAGGATTTAAAGGAAAAGGTAAACAAATGGTTTGAGTGAATGAAGATAAATCGGCGCCTAGCTGATTTTGTATATCGCTTCTAAGGAAAGAATAATGAGTTTTATTCTTTGTTTTTACCTTTTTTTATATTACTATATGTCCATCCTCTTTTGATGATTCTTTAAGCGCTTCTACTTTCTTTTTCAGTACATCGATTTCTTTTACCAGCGAGCTGGTAATTGCCTCTATTTACCTTGGGTTTTCTACTGCTAACTATTTTTTGAAAACAAGTTTCTGATTTATGTAAAACTTTTTGTTAAGCAGTCTAATTTGTAAAGTGGATATGTTTCAAACTTCAACCTTATTTGATAAACTGTTTTTCAACATCTGTTTATGGAAACAAATCTTGAGATTCATCAAAAAATCTGATCTGTTCAAGTATAAACCAATACCTCACTTAAAAAACAAAACATTTATATTAGAATTCTACGTACTTCTTCCCACAGCATTGTACATAGATGAACATCAGATTTCCACAGCGAACGTAGTGATAAAATTCCTTTAAATATTTTTCTCGAATTCTCAAAAACAATTTTACCAGATTATTTGAGAGTTCAGATTCGTTTTCAGCCTCATTTTATTTCCGTTGAGGCTTTTCTGAATTATCCACTTCATTAAATACTTCCCAATATCCGAGATGAGCTTAGTTGACTGAAAAAAAACTGTTAATGGGTAATGAAGCCATTGCACTTGGAGCAATAGAAGCAGGCGTCCAAGTAGTAACAGGATATCCAGGCACCCCCTCAACCGAAGCACTGGAAACGGTTGCCCGGTACGCGGGCAGGTGCGGGATCTATACTGAGTGGTCTAGCAACGAAAAGGTTGCACTTGAGACGGCTGTGGGAGCGGCTTATTCCGGGGCAAAAGCTCTTGTGACCATGAAACAGGTAGGTCTAAACGTTGCATCCGACCCCCTGATGAGCCTGACCTATATTGGTGTAAAAGGGGCTCTTGTCCTGCTTGTTGCAGACGACCCGGGGCCTCATTCCTCTCAAACTGAGCAGGATACGAGGGTTTTCGGGCATTTTGCAAATATCCCGGTCCTTGACCCTGCAACCCCTCAGGAAGCTTACGAACTTACAAAACTGGCTTTTGAGCTGTCGCACGAATTCGAAGTTCCTGTTATCCTCAGAACTACCACGCGGGTTTCCCACAGTTGCGGGGATGTTGAAGTTAAAGCCCCGGAACCTGAGGCTGTTGAAGCTTCCTGCGAGGGCTTTACAAAGGACAGGCGCTGGACGATTTTCCCAAGGCTTACTGCAGAAAGGCACCCCTGGCTTGAGAATGTGCAGGTTCAGCTTTCAGATCGCTTTTCAGGGTTCCCGTATAATTCCGTATCGGGAAGCGGGAAAATAGGGATTATAGCCTCAGGGGTTTCAGCCCTCTATGTAAAAGAGGCTGTAAAGGGCTTTGAAGAGCTTTTCACACTCTTCCGGGTCGGGGCAGTGCATCCTTTCCCTGAAAAGGCAGCCCTTTCCTTCTTAAAGGGGATTGAAAAACTGATAGTTGTCGAAGAACTTGACCCCTACCTTGAAGAACAGGCTCTTCAGCTTATCGGAAAGGCTCACCTGCCTGTTGACATTTACGGAAAAAAGAACGGGGTTTTCCCTGTGAGCGGGGAATACAACGTTGATGTTGTTATCGATTGCATAAACAAAGTGCTTGCTGACCTTGGAGAAACTTCCCGCCTTTCCCATGCTTCCCCTGCAATCTTGAGAGGGGAGC
This sequence comes from uncultured Methanosarcinales archaeon, assembly GCA_964434965.1. Lineage (GTDB taxonomy): Archaea > Halobacteriota > Methanosarcinia > Methanosarcinales > Methanosarcinaceae > Methanosarcina. The sequence continues at coordinate 138,648 of CAYSWX010000005.1, read as the reverse complement.
TTCCTCCCCTGCCAGTCCGGGCTCCGACCCTCTGTGCAGGCTGCATGCACAGGACCGTTTTTTACGCCTTTAAGCAGGCTGCAAAACAGCTTAAAAAGGAGTCTCAGGTCGAGACTATTTTTTCCGGGGATATAGGCTGCTATACCCTTGGAAACGCATACCCTCTTAATATGGTTGACACCTGCCTCTGCATGGGGGCGGGGATGAGCATTGCAGGAGGGCTTTTCCGCACGAACCCTGAGACAAAGCAGGTAGCTTTCATCGGGGACTCGACCTTTTTCCATTCAGGCATTCCTGCCGTGATAAATGCTGTTTACAATGGGGCCGATGTTACCCTTGCAGTCCTTGACAACCGCACAACTGCCATGACAGGGCACCAGCCGCATCCTGGAATCGGAGTGACTGTACTTGGAAGTCCCTCAAAAGCCATTGATATTGCCAGCGTGATCCGGAGCTGTGGAGTTGAGTTTGTAAAGACCGTGGAAACAGGAAGCCTTGAAGGCTGTGTGGAGGCTGCAAAGGAAGCCATGGAATTTAAGGGCCCTTCAGCAGTCGTATTCAAAGGAAAATGTGTCGGGATTACAAAATCCGTGACAAGCTTTGCAATTGATCCTGATAGCTGTACAGGCTGCGGTTTCTGCGTAAAGCAGCTTGGCTGTCCTGCTATTTTCCTCCCTACAGGAGAAGACAAACCTTTCATTCAGGACAGCTGCAGCGGCTGCGGGCTCTGTGCACAGATCTGTCCTTCGGAAGCCATCAAGGAAAGGGGTGAATAAATGAAGGACGAAGGAACGAAGGGTGAAGAAATGAAGTACGATATTCTTATCGCAGGCGTTGGAGGGCAGGGTGTGGTGCTTGCTTCCCGCATGCTTGCACTTGCTGCAATGAAAGCCGGGTTCCGTGTGAGCACTGCCGAAACCATAGGCATGTCCCAGAGGGAAGGTTCGGTAAGCAGCCATATAAGGATCGGAGATGAAATCTCTGGTTCTCTTATCCCTGCAGGGCAGGCAGACCTGCTTATAGGTCTTGAGCCCGCAGAAACCGTAAGAAACCTGCCTTTCCTGAAAAAAGGCGGAAAAATCATAGTTAATTCTTATTCAATCCCTCCGGCATCAAAACCACCGGGAAGTCCTGAATATGACCCTGTAGCTTTGCTGTCATTTCTGAAATCACACGCTCCTGATCTGCTTTGCCTTAATTTTACACAACTTGCAGAAGAAGCAGGGACATTCAGAGCTGCAAATGTTGCAATGCTTGGAGCTGCTGCAGGTACAGGCATACTGCCTTTCTCAAATGAAATTATTCAATCAGTACTTGAAACCGAAATTCCTGAAAAACACAGGGCTGTAAACAGAGCTGCGTTTGAAGGGGCGATCGAAAAAATTAAGCTGATCTCCGGGCACCTTAACGGAGAACAGAAGGTGAACTCAAATGTATGAAGCATCCCTGGAGTCTGAACTCGATCCAGATGTCCAGCTCTACCATCCCAAACTCTCAGATGAAGATACACTTGCAAAACTGCAGGGCCTGCTTAAACGTGTAGCTGAAGGCAGCCCGTTTTACCAGAAGAAGTTCAGGGAAGCAAACGTGGATATTGAAAAAGTCAAGTCCCTTGAAGACATTAAACTCCTGCCTTTCACAAACAAAGAAGAACTGAGGGATGCATATCCCCTCGGGCTACAGGCAGTTCCCGAATCCATGGTCGTAAGGATCCATTCTTCCTCAGGAACAACTGGAAAGCCCGTAATCATTCCTTACACCCGGAAAGATGTTGATGTCTGGGCAGAGCTTATAATGCGCTGCTACATGCTTGCAGGCCTCACCAACGAGGACAGGATTCAGATCACACCTGGGTACGGGCTCTGGACAGCAGGGATCGGGTTTCAACTCGGAGCCGAGCGCCTTGGAGCAATGGCAATACCCACCGGTCCCGGAAACACCGAAAAACAGCTTGAGATGCTTACTGACCTCAAGTCCACAGCCCTTGCAAGCACCTCTTCCTATGCGATATTACTTGCCGAAGAGATTGAAAAGCGCGGCTTAAAAGACCAGATCCACCTCAGGACAGGAATTATTGGCTCAGAACGCTGGAGCGAGAAGATGCGAAGTAGGATCGAGACCGAACTCGGAATCGAGACCTATGACATCTACGGGCTTACCGAGATCTACGGGCCCGGAATTGCCCTTGACTGCTCTTATCACGAAGGGATGCACTACTGGTCCGACCACCTGCTCTTTGAGATCATCGACCCCATAACCGGCGAGCAGCTTCCTGAAGGCACGCTTGGGGAACTTGTAATTACCACCCTTACAAAGGAAGGGGCTCCCCTAATTAGATACAGGACAAGAGACCTGACGCGCATAATCCCAGGCCGCTGCAAATGCGGCTGTCCTTTCCCGAGAATTGACAGGATCCTTGGGAGGTCTGATGACCGCATAAAGATCAAGGCAGTAAATATCTATCCGGGCCAGATCGAGGATATAATCCACAGAGTCCCCGGTGTCAGCAGTGAATACCAGATCCTCCTTACTCGCAAAGACGGTAGGGACAGCATGACCTTCAGGGTTGAAATTGAAGGAGCAGAAGACTCTGTAAGGAAAGAAAATATTGAAAAAGCCCTGAGAAAAGCGTTCAAGGACTTTATCGGAGTAAGTGTGGATATTGTCGGCTTAAAAATCGGGGAACTTCCCAGAAGCATGAAAAAGACAAAAAGAGTGATTGATGAAAGGGAGCTTTAAATCCCTTATCATAATTTTTCACCCTATATTTGTTTAACTGCCTCTGAGTAGTTAAACTCTTTTTTATCGTACATTTAGTCATTTTATCATATAGTCATTTATTTTAATATATATTTGTTCATTTTTTATTATAGTTGTTTTTTTATTGCATGGTTGTTTATTTTAGCGTATACTTGTTCAGAAACTTTTCAACGCTTCAACTTTGCATTTCATTTTCAGCAAAGGTTACATTCTTCCTGACATTCTTCCTGACATTTTTCAGGCGGGTTTTCAAGTGGCTTTTCAGGTGGGATCAACACTGCATCTATTACGTGTATAACCCCGTTGCTGGCCTCGATGTCTGTCACTATTATCTTTGCATTTCCAACAAATACTCCCTTATCCGTAACATTGACAGGTATTTCTTCTCCCTGAAGAGTTGTAATGTTTGTCAGATTAACTACTTCTTTTGCGGTCAGTTTTTCATCTACCACATGATAAAGTAGAATCTTCTCCAGGGTGCAGGTATCATTGAGAAGGGTCTCAACAGTACATTCTGGCAGGGCTGCAAAAGCTTCGTCTGTTGGAGCAAAGACTGTGAATGGGCCTTCTCCATTCAGTGTGTCGGTAAGGTTTGCAGCATCAAGAGCCATAAGGAGCGTTGTAAAGTTCCCGTCTTCTTCTATCACAGTTAGTATTGTCTTTTCTCTTTCGTCACATACTGAATCTGTACAGTCATCAGTCACTGAATCTGTGCAGTCATCAGTCATTGAATCTGTACAGTCATCAGTCACTGAATCTGTACAGTCATCAGTCACTGAAGCATTGCATCTGTCATATGCTA
>CAYSWX010000005.1:0-134986 GCA_964434965.1 uncultured Methanosarcinales archaeon | reverse complement strand
AATCCTTGCCGTCGCCACACACTGAATCTGTGCAGTCATCACATACTGAAGCATTGCATCTGTCATATGCTAAATCCTTGCCGTCGCCACACACTGAATCTGTGCAGTCATCACATACTGAAGCATTACATCTATCATATGCTAAATCCTTGCCGTCGCCACACACCGAAGCATTACAGACAGATGCACCTAACAGTAGAAATACAATTAAAAGATAAACTAGCTTGTTTAGTTTGTATCTAATTTTGAATTCCCCCCTTATTCATTTCGCAGGCAGTTACCCCTACAGGCTTTGCAGAAATCTTCTAAAACAAAGAATTTCAATCAATTGATGAATAACATGATAATAACATGAGATTTTTTTCTCATTTATTTCACCATCTTAAACCGTTTTAGGGAGATTTTCTACAAAGTCCTTTTTTCCTGATCCTGTCTCGTTTCAATCTTCGCAAAAAATTATTTTATTTAATATATAATTAGTATAACCTATATCACAAGAGATATATTTGTATCTTTTTATTAATAAAATTGTATAAAAGAGTGTTCAATTTATCCCGTAAACTTCGGTTCTTATATAGTTAATCTCATTCAGTTTTATATCAGTCAAATGCCCCGCGATCTTGCTGCGGGGATGGAAAACGTTCCCTGTAACCATTAATGAAAATATGATGTATCAATTCTACTTTCGGGCTGTTAATTTCTGCTCAAACAAAATTTTTCAGGGTTATTTTCTACTACAACGAAATTTTGAGCGGTGGCGCGAATATACCCCGTTACTCGCAGCAGGTGCGCCGCCGCAACTCTGATTTCGTCATCTGTTTTGTCGTTGATATCTGTTTTGTCGTTGATATCTGTTTTGTCGTTGATATCAGTTTGCCTGTCCCAGGGGCATATCTTTTATAATTTCTGTCGAGGCAGATTTTTCAGAAGCCTTTTCCTTATCAATATCTGTTTTGTACACGATAGTCCTGTAAGGATACGGGATTTCTATACCTTCACTGTCAAAGCGCGTTTTGATTGCCTCTCTTATTTCGCACCCTGCACTGTATGCATCACTCCTGTCCTTAAACCATACCAGCAGGCGGAGATTTACGGCAAAATCTCCAAGCTCTGTCACGTATACTTTAACCTCTCCTCTTTCCCTGAAATCCGGGTCTACAGTGTGAAGTACGGACAGGTCCATAATCCCGTTTGTAAGTGTCTCTGGTTTCAGGAAACTGGGCTTTACAACACTGTACTCCAGGGTCTGGGGAGACATGACCTTGGGATGCTTTCGGGCTTCTTCAATCAAGATTTTTTTTGCCAGGTTAATATCAGCATCATAGCTGATTCCGACATTTATTGGCCAGATAACTGCAGGATCTTCTATTGTCCAGTTGATTACTGCTTCACTGCTGATTTTCGAGTTTGGGATGATAAGGCGCCTGTTATCCCAGGTTATAATAACCGTATGCCTGAGGTTGAGGTCCGTAACTTTTCCGTATTCGTTCATGATATTCAGCCTGTCTCCTACCCTGAAAGGTTGAAAAATAGCAAGAGAAATGCCTGCAATAATGTTGCTGAGAGTGCTCTGGGCTGCAAAACCGATAACGATGCCAGCAAGCCCTGCCCCTGTAAAGAGGGCTACAGAGAGACTTCGCAGGTCAGGAATACTGAATATTATAACGATCAGACCCAGGAAATAGATTGCTGCAACCGTAACGTGCCTGAACATCCGAAAAGCCGTGATGTCCATATGCAACTTGCCGCTTGCTTTTTTAAAGTAGCTTTCCATAAGATGGTTTACAGTCCTTGCGACAAGGATTGTACTAATGCCCATGAGAATTATGAATATTAGGGTCCCGATGTTATTCGAAAACCAGGTGAATGTATTCTCTAATATTCTGTCAAAGTAAGACATATTTTCTGCAAAAGAAGTGGGAGTTTCTATAGTATTTAGGGAAGTATTATTCAAAGTATTTAGGGTTTCCAGGGTTTCCATGCCCTCAACCTTTGGCAGGAAGCCTTAAATAAATATTGATTTGAAGATGGAAAAAACCAAAAAGTAATACATGTGAAAAGAGGTGCTACCGGCTCAAACGTCTCTAAAGATTCAGATTTAATCTAAATACTCAAAGTACTCTTTTTCAGGCTTTTTTATCTCATGCCTTTTTTGAAGGGTCCCCAGACATGTCAATGTCGGTAAATAATTCACCATTTTTGGCGGATTAAAATTTTCCTATTCCCAATCCTTAAAAGAAGTTCGAGGATTATGAATCATGTTAAAAGAGCCGGTCTGGGCAGGGAATCCATGCTTTCACTCTTATCCAGTGCATATGAAAGCTTTATTATAATGCATCTGAAAGCTTTTATAATAGTATAAATTTGCTGAAAATGCAAGGGAATGTGACAAAGTCAGAATATTATATATTAAAAAAATTGGGTTCGGGAACCAAGTATTAAAAGGATTCTGGATAATACCAGTATTCAGGAGTAAGGGGCTGGAGGAAATATGATTGAGGCTCTCAAGTGGTTCTTTTGAACCTGCCAGAGGATCAAATATCTATTCTATGGTACTGAAAATAACTCTCATTTTATTATTTGTTGTTTTACTGGTACCTTTAGCCAGTGCAAAATACTACACACTGGAAGAAGCTGTAGCGAATATAACTATTGATCCAAGCGGTGTAGTTCACGTTGATGAGGCAATTTCATACACGTTTGACGGAAATTACAGCTATGTTTATAGAATGCTCAACACATCGACAGAGGAATCAATTAAGAATATAGATGGATATTGCTCTGACAATGCGTGCGAATTCAGAGTTGAAACCATTCCTGAAGGATACATGTTAATAGGCGAACTTCCAGAACCTGCTCCGGAAAATCTGACTTTTTATATTTCTTATGACCACTACGGAGCAGTCAAAGTCCACAATGACACTTCCGAATTTCAAAAGCGCTGGGGTGAAGAATGGGAAAGACCCCTTGGAAGCCTGAAAGTAAACATTACCTTTCCAGTAGAAAACGAAAGTGAAATCCAATACTGGACTCACCCGGCTGGCTATATACAGGACGAGAACCTGAAACATAATGTTCTCAGTCTAAAGACAAAAAAGATCCCTTCTTCTTACTGGTATGATATCAGAGCTATTTTTCCAGAACTCAAATCCCCGAATTCCATCTTTGTTCAGGTGGATGACGCAGAAAAGCTTGAAGAAATATTAGCTTCTGAGAAAGAGTATCAACAGGAAGAGTCTATTTTAGAAAGCATTTATAGAATAACTGGTTACTTTTTACTCTTTGTCCTGATATTACCTATCTTTATATACTATATATATGGAAGGGAACTAAAAACAGACTGCGAAGAAAGAATATATCACAAAAACAAAATAAATTATAAAGATAAAATCAATTACCAGGAAAATAAAGATAAAATCAATTACCAGGAAAATAAAGATAAAATCAATTATCAGATAAATAAAGAGAAAATCAATTACCAGGAAAAATATAAGAGAGAACTGTCTGATAGAGAACTATCTGCAGATTTCAAACCTGCTGTGGTTAATGCCATTATGAAGGGGAGAATGGGTATTCCCACAATGGATGGATTTACTGCTACGTTCATGGACCTTACTAACCGTGGTTATATTTCTTTGAGGAATTTAGGGCCAGAAGATGCAGGCTCATCACATGATGCAGGCTCATCACATGATGCAGGCTCATCACATGATGCATGTTCATCACATGATGCAGGCTCATCACATATTCAAGAGTCAGAACCCGAAGACTTCATGATAGAACTCAACCACGATATATATTCTAATGGAAAAATACCTGGACTGAAAGATTTTGAAAAAGACGTACTTAACCTGTTAAAAGATCATGCTCCTGAAAGAAAAATCTCCTGGAGAGTACTTAAAAAGGAGCTTGATAGCGGAAAAGATTTTTATCAATTTATCATTGCCTGGAGTAAAAAAGTTCAGGCCCATACTGAAATTGATAGATTTTTTCAATCAACAGGAAGTACATATATGAACCTGTTTTCTCGAGTTATTTTAGTAGCGGCAATTGTTTATTATATTGCAATTTCAGAATACTTTCCCTCAGATGATTTCCCTCAGGTGTCAAAGATTAATTCACTGGCTGCTTTGATAGGGATCTGGGGTTTCATTCTGATAAAGAACTCCGGTATGTTCGTAAAGATATTTGGGCGATGGACTCCTGAAGGGAGACTCTATTACGAACGCTGGGATAATTTTAAAGAATATCTCACAGACCTTTCTGCTATCAAAGAACGCCCTCCTGAATCAGTAAATGCCTGGGATTCATATCTGGTGTATGCAGCTGCTCTTGGAATTACAGAGAAGGCTCTTCAAAATATGTCCCTGTCCGTTCCATTTGAACAGCTTAAAAAGAGCCGCTTTCGTCCCATTGCTCACTATTATTATACCCAGTCTGGCTGCAGATCTGAAAATAACTGCTCTTCCTCTTTTCAAGGTGGGAACGAAAATGGGAAAGATGGCAGTATCAGGGATGATTTTGAGGGTAGGGGTGGCGGTGCTGAATGATTACTTCTGTGCTTGACAGTGCAAAAAAAAGGTGAGTGTCAACGGTCTAGAACTGGCCATCTTTAAAAGTTTTATATTCTCTGGTGCAGACTCCTCAATTTTTTCGCTTTTCCTATTCTTATGAAAACTCCAATAAAATATTAATATACTGAACATAATATAGAGTTGGAGGAATCTGGTTGAGGTTTTCAAATGGTTCTGTTGAACATGTCAGAGAAGTAAGGACTAATTCTGCGATCTTGAGAACAGCCATAATAACTGTTATTCTGCTTGTTCTTCTTTGCCTGGTCCCTCCAGCCAGTGCAAGAGACTATACTCTTGAAGAGGGAACAACGAATATAACTATTGATCCCAGCGGTGTAGTCCATGTTGAAGAATCGATTTCATATACATTTGAAGGAGACTACAGTGAAGTATTCAGAGTTCTCAAAGTGTCGCCTGGGGAATCCATTCAGAATATCCAGGGGCACTGTTCAGAAGGTGCATGTACCTTCAGTGTAAGACCTACTTCCGAAGGTTATGAGCTTGTAGGTGGACTTCCAACCCGAACCCCTAAAGAAGTGACTTTTTTTGTTTCCTATGACCACTATGGCGCAGTCAAGGTCCACAGCGATGTTTCTGAGTTCCACTATAAGCTATGGGGAGACGAATGGGAAAAACCTCTCGGAAGCTTGAATGGAAGCATCAAGCTCCCTGTGGAGGATGCAAGTGAGGTCCAGTACTGGATTCATCCGGCTGGTTATACACAGGCTGCGGGTGTGGAACATAATGTGCTCAAATTAAAGACATCCGAAATTCCCTCAAATCAATGGTATGAAATCAGGGTTGTTTTCCCGAGAATCGAGTCTCCAAATGCCAGCCTGGTCCAGATAGACAATGAAGTGGGCCTTGAAAAGATAAAATCCATTGAAAAAGAATATGAGATGAAAGGCTGGATATTAAAGGGCCTTTATACCCTGGCAATTGTATTTGCGGTCTTTGCCCTGGCATTTCCCTTCATCATTTATTTCAAGTACGGAAGAGAGCCAAAAATAGATTATGAGGCAATCTATGAGAGAGAACCGCCTACCGAGTCCAGCCCTGCTGTGGTCAATGCTATAATGGAAGGGGATGTCGGGACTCCCACTATGGACGGGTTTACAGCTACGGTTATGAACCTTGCTAACCTTGGTTACATTTCTCTTCGCACTATCAAATCAGAAGAAAGGAAGGCATTTGGCATGTTCAAATCCGGGTCCGAAGACATTTTAATTGAACTTGTCAGTTCTGATTCCATTGAAACTGCTAACGTAAAGCTCCCTAAACTGGAAGATTTCGAAAAAGATGTGTTCAATTTATTGAAAAAACATGCTGTAGATAATAAGGTTTCCTGGGATAAACTCAAAAAAGAACTTGGAGAGGGAACTGATTTCTATGATTTTGTGCTTGCCTGGAATAAAAAAGTTGAAAAGCATATTACAGTTGAAAAACTCTTCCTGTCCACAGGAAATACATATCTGGTTATTTTCGGTGTGGCAACCATAATCATAGCAGTTGTTTATCTTGTAGTAATTTCCAAATATTTTCCTTCCGGTGTATTTCCCCTGGCATCAGATGTTAATATGCTGGTGTCTTTTGCTTTAGCCTTCGGGATAGCTATGATCTTTTTCTCCGGGATGTTTGAAAAGGTAATGGGCCGCTGGACTCCTGAAGGAAGGCTTTATTATAAACGCTGGAATAATTTTAAAAAATATTTAACCGATTTCTCTGCGCTCAAAGAGCACCCTCCGGAATCAATAAAGCTCTGGGACTCTTATCTGGTGTATGCAACCGCTCTGGGGGTAGCGGAAGAAGTCCTTGAGAACATGTCTTTAGTCGTTCCTGATGACCAGTTGAAATACAGCCACTTCTACTACGTGCACAACAATTACGTCCAGTTTGGTTCCGGTTTTGGGGGAGCCTACTCATCATCTGCTCCATCATCAAGCGGGAGCGGCGGTGTAGGAGGCGTGGGCGGTGGCTCGGGTGGAGGCGGCGGAGGTGCCAGGTAATTCCGGTTAAATACCGGTTAAATGCCAGGTTAAGTACTTTTGATATAATGGATGGTGATCTATTTTGATAGTCGAAATTATGATTATATTGGTAATAGTTCTGGGTTTGATCTTCGTTATAATTTACAATGACCTTATAAAACAGAGAAACCGGGTAGAAAATTCCTGGGCCCAGATCGAAGTCCAGCTGAAAAGGCGCTATGACCTTATCCCCAACCTGATAGAAACCGTGAAAGGGTATGCGAAACACGAAAAAACCCTTTTCGAAAATATTACAAAAGCCAGGGCTGCGGTAATGTCTGCAAATAACGTTAATGAAACGGCAGAAGCATCCAATTATCTCTCCTCTACCCTGAAATCCCTTTTCGCAGTTGCAGAAAACTATCCCGACCTGAAAGCCAACCAGAACTTTATGCAGCTCCAGAAAGACCTCATGGAGGCCGAAAACAAAATTGCCTACTCAAGACAGTTTTATAATGATACTGTCATGAAATACAACATCAGCATTCAGACAATCCCTAAAAATATTGTCGCATCCCTGACGGGTTTCCGGAAAAAAGAGTTATTTGAAACTCTGCAGACAGAAAGGGAAGTCCCGAAGGTAGAGTTCTGATACGAAAAAATTTTGATTTTAGCCATTAAGTGAAAAGTCCCCTGGCTGCTACAATGTAGCATATAGGGACAGTTCACTTATCTTACTCATAGGCGACTCATCGATCATTTTTACTTTCTTTCTTCTTCTTTTATTTTCCCTTATTTTTTTCTTCTTTTCTCCTTAAAAGACTGCTTTCCTCCGTAGAGGCAATAAAAACAGCCATATATGACCGTATTTTTTAATATATAGTTATGAAAGTCTTCTTCGCCTTCCGCTTGAGACTTTGGGCTTCTGTCAAATTGAAGCGTAATCTTCATCCGCACCTGAAAAATAGATGTATCAAAACATTAAGCCCTTCAGGGAACGACAAGGACCTGAGATATGGGTAAAATAAGGAGCCTAAAAATGGAAATTTCCCGCCTGCTTAATGAAATTAAAGCTTCCAGCCGATATGAAAACCAGATAGTCCATGTTGAAGAAACTCCTGCGAGGGATGCCATTTATGCACCTATTGAGCTGAAGGCACAGGTAAAGGCTGCTCTTGCAGGCATTGGAATTGAATCATTATATTCTCATCAGGCGGAAGCAATCGAAAAGGTCAGGGAAGGAAAAGACCTGGTGCTCTGCACAAGCACGGCAAGCGGAAAGTCCCTTACTTACATGGTACCTATTTTTGAAGCCATTATGAAAGACCCGGAAGCTACTGCCCTTTATATCTCTCCTCTCAATGCTCTTGTAAATGACCAGTTAAAAGCTTTCCTCGAATTTGAAGGGGCGCTGAATTCCGGGGCAGGCATAGCCCGTTATACCGGCGCTCTGACTGCAGCCCAGAAGAGAGAAATCAGGGAAGGGCAGACAAATATTGTTTTTACAAACCCTGAGATGGTCCATATGAGTTTTCTTGCCTGGCACCACCTCTGGAGGCGTTTTTTTTCAAACCTTAAATTCATTGTTGTTGACGAGAGCCATTATTACAGGGGAGTTATAGGGAGCAATATGGCAAATGTGCTCAGAAGGCTTCTCAGGGTTGCTGAATACTATGGAGCTTCCCCGCAGTTCATCTGCTGTTCTGCAACCATAGGAAACCCAAAAGAGCATACTGAAACTCTGCTGGGAAGGGAAGTTGAGGTGGTTGAGAATAATGGGTCATCACAGGGTCCCCAGAAATTTGTATTCTGGAATCCTCCTCTTTACCTCAACGGAAGAGGGTTCACAGTAAGGAAAAGCAGCTTTTCTGAAACCTCTGCTCTTTTTGTTCGGGCAGTCCAGGTCGGGCTCCAGACCCTCGTTTTTACCAGGTCAAGGCAGGGAGTGGAGAGAATGTATAAGAGCTGCAGGGAACTTTTGAGGGAACGTGCACTCTCTTCTTCGATCTGTTCATACAGGAGCGGCTATTTTGACAGGGAAAGAGAAGAGATAGAAAATAAAATGAATTCAGGAGAGCTAAGGGGTATTATTTCCACAAATGCCCTCGAACTCGGGATAGACATAGGAGGGCTTGACGCCTGCATCCTTGACGGCTATCCGGGCACTGTTATGAGCGCAAGGCAGCAGGCAGGAAGGGCGGGCAGGAGCGGAAATGAAAGCCTTGTCATTATGGTAGCCGGGACAAATGCTCTTGACCAGTATTATATGCGAAACCCAGAAGATTTCTTTGCAAGGAGCAGCGAAAATGCAGTGCTCAACCCTAAAAATCCCTATATCCTCGCAGGACACCTGCTCTGCGCAGCAAAAGAAATCCCTCTCAGAGAATCGGATGAAAAGTATTTTGGCAGAGGATATTCAAGAGTTGTTGAGCTCCTTGAAGCCGAAGGGCTGCTAGCAGGCAGCGACCTGAAATATTCTACTGAGCCTTTCCCCTATAAGGAAGTCTCCCTTCGGGGAATAGACAATAATACTTACTCTCTGCTTGCTTTTGAAGGGGAAAGGAGTTTTCCTATTGAAAAAGACATCGAAGAGACTCTGGCTTTTCGAGAGTGTCACCCGGGCGCGGTCTACATGCACAGAGGAGAACCTTTCTACATAAACAGGATTGACCATGAGAAAAAAGAAATCCATGCCGTAAAGACGCACGACAGCTATTACACAAAACCCATGATAGATTCGTCAGTCCTGGTGCAGGAGACTTATGCGGTAAAGCCTCTCCTGCATGCTCCTGAGGTAGAGGCAGGGCTTGGGGATGTGGAGGTAACGGACAGGATAGTAGGCTACAGGAAAATCCGGACCCACAGCGACGAGACGATGAGCGCTCATGATATTGAAATGCCTCCTATAACCCTCCAGACAGTTGCGCTCTGGCTTAAGCTTCCGGACAGGCTGCAGGAGCTAACAGGCGACCATAAGCTGGATTTTGCAGGCGGGATCCATGCTATTGAGCATGCAATTATTTCCATGTACCCTCTGCACCTGCTTGTTGACAGGAGCGATGTGGGAGGGGTATCAACTCCATCCCATACCGACCTTGGGAGCAAAAGCGGGATTTTCATATATGATGGGCACAGGGGAGGGGTCGGGTATGCCGAAAAAGGCTACGACGTGATAGAAGAGGTCCTTGAAGGCACCTTAAAGGCTATTGAAAGCTGTCCCTGTGAAAGCGGCTGTCCAGGTTGTATCCAGTCCCCTAAGTGCGGGAACAATAACGAGCCTCTTGATAAACATGCGGCAATTATGCTCCTGCATGAGCTCCTGGGAAAAGATCCTTACGTCCCTCCAGACAAAAAAGAAAAGCATCTCTCTGAAGCCAGAGCTCTCAGGCCGGGTACGCAACAAAAAAAGGATTCAGTAGGTGCCCTTGATAGGGTAAGAAGGCAGCTCAGGCGGGAAACCATAAAACAGGAACCTCAGGCGGAGCAGAAGAAAAAGGAAAAAACCTTCATCGCCACGGATGAAAATGGAGGGATGATTGGAGTGGTCTCAGCCCCGTCTCCTGAAAAAGCCGCAGCAAAAGCATTCCACCAGAAACTTGCAGGGCAAAAGGATGCTACTAGAGAAAAACCCTTCGAGATCAGTATCCGGGATCTTGGAGCAGGCAGTGATTACCGTTTCAAGGCCTGGACTGAGCTTTTCGAAGCCGTAGAAAACGGAACTCCTGAGGAAAGGGAAAAGAAAAAAGTTGTGAGGAAACTGTTTATTAGAAAAATGAGCTGAGGAAAGGAGTAATTTTCAGACTTTATATGCGTTTCAGGCTGCTCCTGATTAACTGGCAGGTGTTATTCAGGACGCTACGAAATGAGATCTCCGGATCTCTTCCGCGCGGCGCACAGGATTGCAAACCGTCTACAGGCCAATGAAGAATCTATGGTCCAGAAGCCGGATTTCAAATTGTGATGTATAAATGCACTGCCAGTTTGTCCGGCATTTACTTTTTAGTTTTTTTCCTTGATTTTCCTTCTTTTTAGATTTAAAGATCTTGCCTCTTTATAAGTATATCCAAAATAACAGATGAAAGTTTTTTATAGGGAGTGCTTCATATATGTTAGATAGTGGGAAAGACAATAAATAAAGTGGGAAAAGGAGGAGGGTTATTTGCAAAAGTTGATTTTCATGATATTGTTCGCCTGCCTATTTATGGGCTTTATGCTTGCAATTTCTATCATTCAGTAATTGATCCTGAACTGATGACTGAAGTGTATACGAGTATGAGGCAACTACTTCCTAAAAAAGACAAGAAACTTGTAAGATATTATCAAGAAATTTTTTAGCAAGAAATATTTATTGAGAATATCAAAGGAATTAATAAATTATTCAGGTACTTAAAGTGAAAATTCCAGGGGTCTGCCTGTGGTTAACGAAGATCAGGATGTTGAGAAAAAGAAGATAAGATCTGCATATGACACCGTAATTATAGGGGCAGGGCCCGCGGGGATGTTTGCAGCTTATGAGCTTGCAGTAAAAAAGCTGCAAATTCTTGTTATTGATATGGGCAGGGACATTGACAAACGCTTCTGCCCTATGAAAAGCCAGAGTTACTGCATGCACTGCACCCCTTGCGAGATAATGTGCGGCGTTGGAGGCTGCGGGACATTTTCGGACGGGACCCTGAACCTTCGGCCTGACATAGGAGGAGACCTTGCAGCCCTTACCGGAGATCAGACAGAAGCCTGGGAACTTGTGGACAGGGTTGATAAAGTTTTTCTGAAATTCGGTGCGCCTCAGGGTGCACTTCTTACAGAAGGCCCGGAAATAGATGAATTAAAACGCAGGGCTGCTTCTGTCGGAGCCCGCTTTTTAGAGATCAAGCAAAGGCACATAGGTTCGGACAATGCACCGGCAGTTATAGGGCGCTTCAAACAGGACCTTGTTGATAAAGGCGTGGATTTCCTTATTGAAACCGAAGTCAAGGACCTGCTGATTGAAGACGGTGAGTGCAAAGGGGTTATACTCTCAGAAGGAAGGGTGATCAACGCAGGTTATGTACTCCTTTCTCCCGGAAGAAGGGGCTGCAACTGGGTTTCGGAAATGATCGAAAAGCATAATATAAATGCCCGTTACGGCGGAATTGATATCGGGGTCAGGGTGGAAGTTCCTGCAATTATCATGGACCCTGTAACAAAAATCAACCGGGACCCTAAATTCCATATCCAGAGCCGTCGATATGATGACTTTGTCAGGACTTTCTGCACCAACAGGCGCGGCTTTGTCGTAAAAGAGGAGTACGAGGATTTTATTGCAACAAATGGCCATTCGATGGCGAATACTGAGTCCGAAAACACCAATTTCGCATTCCTTGTCCATATTGAACTGACTGAGCCTATGGAAAACACGACCAAATATGCCCGCTCGATCGCAAAACTTGCAACAACAATCGGCGGAGGAAAACCTGTCCTGCAGCGCATGGGCGACCTGAGGCGGGGACGCCGTTCCACAAAAGAGCGGCTTGCCAAAAACCTGGTCATAAACACATTAAAAGATGTCACACCAGGTGATATCTCAATGGCTCTTCCGCACAGGATAGTCATGGATATAATAGAAGGTCTCGAGACCTTAAACGAGATCATTCCAGGCGTTGCTTCGGATTCTACTCTTCTTTACGCTCCTGAAGTCAAATTCTATGCCATGCACCTTGATGTAAACCGCCAGATGGAAACCAGCGTGAAAAACCTTTTTGCAGCAGGAGATGGTGCAGGCCTCTCAAGAGATATAGTAAATGCCGCTGCAACGGGAATTATGGCTGCAGAAGGGATTATGGAAAAAGCCAGAATAGATATAAATAAGCTGAAAAAACACGAAAAAACAAACTCAGAAGGCTAAGAGAATTGAAAAATCATTTTGGCTTATTTTTTTATTTGTTTAGAAGAGTTTGCGTTCCCATCAGAAATACCTGGAAGTTCCGAAAGGCATCTAAAAGATTTAACTTCTGATATTTGGTGTTTATAAAGAGGTTTGAGGTATTTGACTTGTGGGTTGAGAGTTTTTCGTTTTTTAGTTATTTATTGGGTAGATCTTTGGAGTAGGTGTTGTTTGCTAGTGGGTGTTCATTGATGAGAACGCAAGTTATACTATGCACTCGGAGTATATATTATTTTCAAAGAATAATTTTAGTATATGGCTATAATCAGTAATGCATCGAGATAACTTTAGTTTATATATTTAAGGTTATATCTGTCCTCTAATAATACATAAAATATATACAACGACATAATAATTTTATACCTGCGGAAAAGAAGGTTCTGCTTTCAAAAGTTTCAAACTCCAGAAAATTCAATAGTTAAAGCAGATTACAGTGAAAATTTAATCTAACAGGACGAGATTAAAAATCGACTGAAAATTATCTGATTTATTTCATTTTTGTTTTAATTTCGTTTTAAAAGAGTTTGCGTTCCCATCTAAAATACCTGGAAGTTCCGAAAGGCTTTTTAAAATTTTAACTTTCTAAGTTTTTAGTTTGGGAAGAGGTTTGAGTTATTTGACTTGTGGGTTGAGAGTTTTAGTTCTTTTAATGTGGGGTAGATATTTTGGAGTAGGTGTTGTTTGCTAGTGGGTGTTCAGTTGATGAGAACGCAAGTTATACTATGCACTCGGGGTATATATTATTTTTAAAGAATAATTTCGATGTATTCGTATAACCATTAACATACTCAAATAATTTTATGTTAATGGTATAATGTTATATGAATAACATAAAGACGATGCGGAAGGATCTTTTTTTACATAAATTTCTGCTGGTATGGCTATTTTAAGCACTGCTGCAGGTCAAATTGGTAAAGATTTTAAGTTTCAAGTGGGTTTACAATATGAAAATATATTGTCTGCTATGATGAAATGCCGGAAGAGAGTAAATGATTCTGCAAACCAGCAAAAAACCGGAAGAGGGTGCCCGTGAAGATATTGATAAAATGCTTGAACTGCTTGAAGGGGGACAGTAAAGTCCCTCTAAATATCTAGCTTATGGAAACGGTTGTCAGGGGTTTGTTAGAAGGAACTGCCGCTGAAATATAATAAATAAGTTGTAAATATCTTTCCCGAGGAAACACAGTCGCTATCTTTAACGTGTCTTGTTACCGAGCATCAGCTCGGGCTGAGTCGAAAAAGCAAAAAAAGAAAACAGATTTTTAGCACATAGAATTCTTGAGTATTCAATCTGAAAAACAGGATAAGTACCAATTTTTTCTTTATTGCTTTTTGTGACTACCGCTCTCCTGCGTCGAGCGGGACAAGAACGGTTCGGTAAAGTGAATGACGTTGCACGGGTCAGAGATTTTATAACTTAATTTTTCGGCTCTCATTAGTGCAGTTCACTATTGTAACTTCTAAATTGAGTAAGAGGGACTGAAAAGTCCCTTAAAATGTCTCAAAACATCTCAAAATCTCAAAACATCTAACCCTTTTAGCCTTACTGCCACGTAACTTCAAGAGGTTTCCTGCGAGGGATTCCATACACTTTGTACTGCGGATTGCCAAACATCATTGCGTGAGCAATTTTCCTTCCTTCGGGCAGGTTTAGCTCCTTCTGGAGAGGTTCATAGAACATGGCAGCAGCCGCAACAAAGCCCGCCCAGCAGGTCCCGATCCCGAATGCCGGCGCAGCGATATCGAAATGGGTGAGGGCGATGATGGCATCTACAGGTGCAATTGGACTTTCTTCAGGAATATGGGCGAAAAGCAGGTGTGGAGCATCCTGACAGATTACATCGATTCCCTGCTCCCATGCAGAAATAAGAATCGGCACGTAGCCACTCATGGGGTGGTCGGTGTTCAGAAGGGTTTTCATCCATTCCATGGTGAGCTCGGCAATTTTCCTGACTTTCTTCGGGTCATGGATAACCATCCACTGCACTGGCTGAAAATTGGCACCCGAAGCTGCGTAGCGGGCAATATCAAGGACTTCGAGGATTTTCTCCCTTGGCACGGGTTCCCTGGTAAAATGCCGAATAGACCTGCGTTTTTTGAGGTAGAAAGTCATATCTTCTGGAGAGATGTTGCCTGCATCGGCAGGAAGGAGAACTTTCTCCTCAGGACGGAGGTTCAGGATGAGTGCCTGAGATGGACAGAAAGCTTCACAATGCCCGCAGTAGAAACAGTGAAAAACGTTTTCTTCCTGCACCTGAGGGAGATTAGTTTCATCATCCAGACCGATAATACCTGAAGAGCATATCTTTACACAAAGGCCGCATCCTGTGCAGCGATCCTGATCAATAATAATGTGACCCATCATATCAAATCCTGTTAAAGGCTGATATATTGACTAGCCTGCATTTATTACTTTTCTTTATTTCTCTGTCTGTGAATCTTTATTAATTCAATAACTGCCCAGGCAAAGAATAAAATGCCTGATTTCTCAGTTTGCAGTATGCTGTCAAGTTTTACAGCAGATTTTCATCTGCCCATCTATCAAATATCTTCAATTGCTCTTCCGTATGGAAGTAATGCTCCCCATGCTCCAGGACTTTAACTGTTGATTGATACCTCTCTGCAAATGCTGAGATCTCATTCCATTCAGACAGATTATCGTCAGAACCATACAAAATGGCAGTAGGTGCTTTCCATTCAAAACAAATTGGTTTTTCTCTCACATAACAATAATAATTCCATTCCAGTGTCTGTCCAATCGGCAACCTAATTTCATGCTCTGTTTTCAGTCTTTCTTCGCTTACATGGAAACCTTCCATCATATTGCTTATGATGCGTTCCATATTGACGACGGGCGAGAGAAACAAACTTTGCTTTATGTTAAGGTCGTGATAGGCAAGCAGACTGAAATAGGCTCCCATGCTACACGCAAACAAATGAATGTCAGGTGCAAGCGATTTTGCATGTTCATAAACAGCTCCCAGATCACTCACGCAATTTTCTGGAATACAAGCATATTCCTCATTTACACGCTCACCGTGCATAGGCAGGTCAAAGCTTAACGCCTGGTAACCTTTTTCAACGGCTTTTTGTGCCATCATGGAAATTACGGTGTCCTCTTTATTAGAAAGGTTGCCATGAACTTCAATCAACAGCTTTTCACTCCGCTTTCCCCACAGGATGGAAGGAATACGAATTTTATTATTTGAGATATAAAAATGTCTTTTCTCCATTTTCTCACTTCTCTTTGAAGAAAAATAAATTTAATCCGCAACCTTTCGACTCAGTTCCAAAATCTGGTGATAAAGTCAGCGTAACATCACTACATAAATTTGTAGGGCAGTGTACCGATTTTTCTGTAAAATCACGAATCTCTAAAAGTTACTGTGCAGAAATTCCATATCGGAAGATCAATTTTTCCCATGGTACACAAAAACTTGACTTCAAATTTACAGCAAATTCGCGACACTGCCAGTTTACACGTTATTTACTACATGGAAGTACATTTTTTTGTACATCTCAGCAGTCACATACAAACCCTGAAAAACTCCGTTATGAAAGAAAAGCTTTGACCTTTCACACCTATCCTTTCACATCCATTTGATCTTTACAGGATTGCGGCGCGGGGTACGATAACTTTTGAACTGTGGATAGCCAAACATCATCGCATAAGAAATTACACGTCCCTGCGGCAGTGCAAGCTCCTTCTGAAGAGGTTTCCATGACTTTGCTGCTTCTGTCAGAAAACCCGCCCAGCATGTCCCGACTCCAAATGCAGGTGCAGCAATATCGAAATGAGTAAGAGCGACGATGCTGTCAGTTGCACCGCTTCCGTGGTTCTCAGGGATATGAGCGATCAGGAGATGAGGTGCATTGCAGCATACGGCATCAATTCCGCGGTCCCACGCTGTGACCAATGAGTATAAAGCCGTGCCCAGAGGCTCCTTATTTTCATAGAGGTGGCGTATCCAGTCTATGGTCAGTCCTGCAAGCTTATGGGTCTCCTGCTCGTCATATACAACAATCCACTCAACGGGCTGGGTATTACAGCCCGATGCTGCATACCTGGTGATTTCCAGCATCTGCTCGATTTTTTCCTTTTCAACTTTTTGGGGCGTGAAACACCTGATGGAACGCCTGCTCTTTAGATAAGTGCCAAGAAGATCTGAGGATATATCATTCAGACTCACATCATCGTCACTTTTTTCATCAAGCGCAAAATTCAATGTGAGTGCCCCTGTCGGGCAGAACGCCTCACAGTGCCCGCATTTAAGACAAAAGGTTGCCGCTTTTTCCAGTGCCTGGGGGAACCTGGCCTCTTCATCCTCAGACATAAACCCTAAAGGGCATACGGTTGTGCAAATGCCACACTGCGTACATCGATCCTGATCAACAATAATGTAAGTCATAATCATCAAATCCTGTTAAAGGCTGATATATCGACCATCAGGCATTTATTACTTTTCTTTATTTCCCTGTTTGTGAAATGTGGATGATTTTTTCACACAACTTCATGTAATTAAGCTGTTTTTAACATCCGATCGCCTTCAGACGAACAGGAACAAGCTAATAGCTAACCTTTACTCACTTTGACCATGGAAACGTTTTTTTGCATATATATTACTCAATCGCTCTGTCACTCACTTTTTCCGGGAAACCAATGTACTCAAGCGCTCGATTCCGTATCCGGATCATATCCTGCTCTCGGGAAGAACTGTTACTTCGTATTGGTTCGGCAAAAGTAAGCGAAAACACAATTCTTCCACCAGCCCCGATCCCTCCGAGGATCAACGGAACAATTTCACTGATTGCCGGCAAAAAGACCATGCGATCTAGCTGTAGATTTCCGTATGTAGTTTGTAGATTAAGTTTTCCTAAGTTTGAAGGAATTGTCCCGGGAGTCATGTTCTTGTTATTGTGCGTAAACGAAAATGCCACATTTTTTCTATCCTGAGCAAAACGTGACAGGTTGTCTGTCTGGGAATACGCTTCAGGAATAGCTTTAAACATTGGCCCAAAACTGGCAAAAGCGTCAATGAAAGACGGTTCAAATCCCGGGACTTCCAGGCCCGCAGAGTCCAGTTTTTCCACACGTTTGTGTACCTCCTGATGCAAAACAGCAGCGTTTTCCCAGAAGGTTTTTTTCACATCATAGGTGTAGGGGAAGCGCGGAGCTCCGACACAAAGGCAAAATACGTCGCCAACCGATGTAGTTGCATGTCTTCTCAGGTCGAAGGGGACAGAAACCAGCTTGAAGTTTTTGGTAAATGGGCCTAATATATCATTATGTGCTGCAATACATGCTGCAGTCACTGCCGACCCTACTGTAACTCCTTCTTTTCTGCATTTCTCTAAAAAAATCTGTGACTCCTGGGTATCGAGCTCAATTAACACAGCGCCGCACTTCATTTTTTCCCAGTAAGCTCTGGTGATAGCAGCATAATCTGCCTGGAAAAAGTAGTGTGGATTTTTTTTCCACTTCCTGTTGGCATTGTACACAAAAAGCTGAGTAAGAATTGCAGAGAGGGAAAAACCACTTTTCTTTGGAATTAATTTCATTATGTCGGGAGGATTGAGTACAGTGATCCTGCGTTCAGGGTCAGCATAATTGATTAAAATGTCACGGACCAGATTTGTCAGTGCCATCCCATCACAGATACTGTGATTGCACATGACTATAAAATCTGATCTTTCAGGGGAATGCAACAATATGAACCGAATCAACGGACCTTTTTCCAGCTCAAACGGGACCCTTTGTTCGTATTGAATTTCTTCAAACCATTGAATATCCGAAATCATTTTTGTAACTCTCAATGGAGGAGCAGGAACATTATCATTAGAAAACCAGGCATTGTGTCGTTCGTCGAATACGATTTTAGCTCCTACCAGTGGATGTATTCTGCGAACCGTATCCATAGCACGGAGTAGCTCATGTTCTGATACATTTCCGGCGATCCGTGCAACAATTGATACATTACACCCTGGAGTAAATAGAAAAACACGTTCAAGATTGGTCACCTGGCGTATACATCCAGGAATTCCTGCACTATTTTTTGCACATTCATTTTGCATTATTACATCACCTTCACTTTCAATACCTGTCGAATTACACACTTTTTAGCGGAATATGCAATGTCCAGAAAACTGAGCTAATGTTTTTGTCTTGTGAAGGCAACTCCGGCTCTTCTTTCTAACCGAACTGTTCGGCATCGGTTAGCTATGGACATTGTAAAGCAGTTTATTATTGAATAAAACTTTGATTAGTTTTTATTGATAGCATCCGCTATTCTGATTGCTGTTTCAATAATCGCATTATGGAGTTTTCTGTGATCCCGTAATCAATGACTCAGTGTTTATTGCTGAAAAGTTCGGTCTTGATTATCACACTTTTCCGGCGACCGAGAAATTGCTGGACAGAGGAATTTTGGTAGCATCTCGACATATGTATCGTAGCTTATTCCCTGTGCTGTAAAACTGTTTTTAATGGAAGGATCAGGGGAGACAACATTAAAAGCAATCATCTGGATGTACATCCCAAGCAATATGGGGTCCAGGTCATTTCTAATAGATCCATCTTCAATTCCCTCCTTTACAGTATAGTGCACAAGAGGCATATATTTCATAGAGAGTTCCATCATTGTTCGCGCATTTTCCGGATCAATTCTCAGAAAGAGTTGGGGGCCGAAAGTAGTAGCCATGTCGTTATATTCTGGATTCTCCTGTGAATATTCGATAAACCACTGGATCATTATCTGAATTTTTTCAAAGCCGGTTTTCCCGTAGCTCATTTTTTCTATCATAGCTTCAACAAACTCAGTCCATTTTCGGGAGATAATAGCAAAAAAAAGTGAATCCTTACTTTTGAAATAGAAATAAAGTGCGCCTTTGCTCAGTTCAACTTCCTGTGCTATCTCATCCATGGATACTTTATCATATCCCTTTGAGTAGAACAGCCTCTCGGCCGCGTCTATAATTTCGCTACGTCGCTTCTCTTTTTTGCGTTGTTGCCTGTCTGTAGCTATCATAATCTTTCCGTCGTATTTCTACCGTGAGTCAATTTTCAACTTTCAGTCGATTTTCAACTTTAAGTCAATATTATACTCATGGTCGAATAAACTATATAAGGATTATCCAATAATTGTCTGGTACTCTTCCAAGCAATAAAAAATTAAAAAAAGAATACTTTAATTCCAATGTTCTGTACACTTATTTTCAGAGTTTTTGTTTTTCGTTAATATCAAAAAGCATCGACGTCAGCTAAAAATTCAAGAGCGGGCTTGAGAAGCAAATTTATATTCTGTGATATGAACAGATGGTCTCCTTCAACCAGGGCAAGCTTTGCACCGGGAATCCCTCGAGCCAGCTCTCGAGTGATCTTCATAGAAACAGCCTGGTCCTTTGTGCCGTTTACAATAAGGGTGGGTGCTTTAATCTGGCCCAGCAATTTTCTGCCGTCGAAATTAAGGGGCGCTAAGCCTTGCCGGGTGAATGATTCGGGCGTTGGTGGATATTGCTGTTTGAAAAGAAAGTCTGCACCCTTCATCATCTGTTTTCTGCCTCCGGGTATTCTCCACATGATGCCCCATATCACATTCCTCGGAAAAGGAACTCTGTGGAATGCCACGTGAAGCACCAGGCTCCTGACACGCTCAGGGTATCTGGCAGCAAGCGCCAGGGCTATGCACGAACCCATGGAAGAGGCAATGAAGTGGGCCCTTTTTATCCCCAGTAAGTCTAAAAGACAGATTGTATCCTCTGCCATCATTTCAATAGAATAAGGGATATCCGGTTTGTCAGTCCTTCCCGAACCCCGGGCATCGAAGACAATCACCCTGTATTTTTGAGCATACTTATCCAGATAATCGGACTTTCCCTTTCCCTGAGTTATTGAGGATATTTCAAATCCAAGTCCCTGGATCAATACCAGCGGCTCACCCTCACCGTGGATCTCGTAGTACATGTTGATATCTTTTACTTTTACAGTTGGCATATCTTCCCACCTCAATCACTTTTTAGTTCTTGATCACTCTTTCATTCCCGATCACATTTTGATTACACTTTCAATAGCATCCGCTATCCCGATATAAATGAGGCATCTTTTCTTTTTTGTGTTCCCGGTACTAATCGAATTATTGTTTCTCGATGACGCTGTTACTCAGACCCGCTTAATCTGCATCAGGGCGTTTTTCAATAGCGTTGCCGATAAAAAGAAGGAAATCTTTTACAAACTGATGGTAGCTGATTCCTTCTGCTTCGAGCATTGTTTTCCAACCGGGGTCGAGGCAGACAATGCTATTGGACATAAGGGCCATGAAAAAAGCCAGTTCCAATGGGTCAATATCATTCCTTACTGTCCCATCAGCCATACCTTCTCTGAACACTCCATGATGCAAGAGAAGGTCTTCTTTCATGTGCTCCGTAAAAGTATGCAGTTCTTCATTCTCCAGTTTCCTGAAAAGTTTTGGCCCGTTGGTGCAAACCATCTGGTAGTATTCCTTGTTTTCATGGACGAATTCAAAGTACCTTTTTCCCATCAACTTTGATTTTTCCCTGCCAGATACCTTCAGGTCTGCACACTCCCGGAATATCTCATGCAACTCATCCATTTTGCATAAAATGATGGCAAAGAACAGTGCGTCCTTATTCTTAAAGTAAAGATAAAGAGTGCCTTTACCAAGTTCCACTTCTTTTGCGAGCTCTTCCATGGACACGTTGTCGAAGCCCCTGGAAAAAAATAGCTTTTCAGCGGCATCGATAATAGCATTCTTCCTTTGTTCTTTTTCTCGTTCTTTTCTGTCAGCGGTTGCCATTATCTTCACCATTATGACTGGTGTCCATAATATGACCACCAGTCATTATAAGAATGAATGTAAATCAATATAAGGATTCCGTTTTATGTTGATTAGTTTGTGCTTTATGTGAATGAAACTGGCTATGCACAGTTATTGATACTCGGGGAGTATCATGAGCTACTGAGCGTTATTAAAAGAGTTCGCGGATACTGTGCAGTAAAGCAGGAAAAAACACACCATTTTATAGAAAACAGCATGATGAAAAATTATGCAAAAAATGAATACTACATGAACAGAATCATCAGCTACATATAGGCGAATGTGGATTTAGAAGTCAGGGTATCCAAAACTTGAAATTCACTTTTTTGAAAATGAAAAATTAAATAGGCTTCGATATTCAAATTCTCAAGAAGGGGACGCGAATATGGACGCTGAAGAAATCAGGGCTATCTTTAAGTTTTCAGCCCTGGAAAAAAATCTGATTTCCAGTTTTGAAATTCAAGGAGATCTGTTTCTTCCTTTTCTGCTTTCACTTAAATCGGGAGGCTCATGGAGTTATGCCTCTGAAGATACAAAAAGCATCGCAGTAAAGGATGTCATCACATATTACGACGAGGAAAGCAAAACTGGCTATACTCTGGAAAAGATCTACTTTTTTATTGATCCCGAAATCATAAAGGAAGAAGGAGTTATTCGCAGGCTGGAAAAATGCGGGGATCGAGAAGAAAGAGAACTGGTTGAAAGGCCCTACCATATAATCCTGCAGGCAAAAAAGGTGATACTTGCAGAGGTACACCCGGAGATCAGGGAGATAAGAATCAGAGAGCTGGAGAAAAAGCGCATAAAACTGAAAGGTACGCCGGCATATAGCGCAGCTCACGAACTGGAACATCTTAAAAAGGGAGAGGTAAAAGGAATTCCTATCTGGACTTTTGAATATGTTAAAGATCAGTAAAAAAAAGAACAGTAAATAAAGAACAGTAAAAAAAGAACAGTAAAAAAACAGGTGAAAATAATAAAAAAATATTAAATGGACATCAAAAGTACAGGACTTACGTGGTTGAATCTTTTTTCGCTATTCTGTACAATCGCAATAGAGGCTAGTTCGATAATAGCCAGTTCCGTTTATCTGAGCTTGACACCTCGACGAATTTTATCTTTAACAAGATAGAAGAGGCCTCCATAAGAGAAAGCTGTAAGTATCGGGAATATAACGAGTCCTCCTTTGGCTGCTTCCGTATCCCCGTTCAATAATTGAATTATGGCCATCATGTCCACAGCAGTTCCGAGAGTAATAAAAAAACCAAAGAATAGGAGCAATAATGAATATGCCTTTTTTGGTTTTGAAAGCATCAGGAATAGAGCTAGAAAACCTAATGGAATACTTATTCCAAGGTCAAGATACCTGATGGTCCAGAAGGCAGTTGGAGTCGCTTTATATGAGCCATCGGGAAGGTCTCCAGTACTTATAACTTGCTGGATTTGAGATATCCACATCGCTGCAAAGAGCAGGAAGAATACGGTCATCAGAACCACATAGATTCGCAGACCTTCAGGTTTGAAGTAAGGAGCATCTGCTTCGGTAAACATGGACAGGCTGCCTAAAAGAAGGATGAGACCGCCTACTAAAAGGATTCCGAAGAGCCACCAGTAGTCCTCAACATTGCCGCTGTAAGCCGGATTGCTCCATTCCTGTCCAATCCCGATGGAGAGCCCTGTATACATTAATGTTACCGGTGTAAGTACCAGCAGGTATTTCGAGCCGGTCCTTCCAGTCAGACATAGAATCCCGCCAATTAGCAGTATCGGTGCGATCAGTACCAAATTTGCAAGGTCCTGCCCGGTGATCTGCCATATGCCAGATTGAGAGGTTCTATACTGTATTATTCCCTGACCAACGGGTCCAAGAAAAGCGATTAATACCAGAGTTGCTGCACAGATGATTGCAGTTATTCCAATTATGTACCCGGGAATTAAGCACTCATGCGCTTGTTTACTTTTTGTTTCGGATGGACTATTAAGGAAAGAAGTCATGCTTTACAATACAAATTTCTATACTTATATAGCCCACTTCTTTGTTTCATTATTCCTGAAAGGCTTGTAGTTTCTTTTTTTCGTTAATGCCGTAATTTACAGTTAGCTTCACTAAAAAGGATAAAGAACAGTATTTTTGGATAAAACTCCTTGTATATCTGTGTAAATCCTCCATAAAGTATGCTTTCTTCGCCAATTCAACCTTATTCACTATACTAAACCGTTCTTGTCACGCTCGACGGAGGAGAGCGGCCTGTCTCTAAAAGACAAAAGAAAAAAGAAGAAAATTAGCAAACAATAATCCATTTCTGCTTCTATCACTTTTTATTGCTTTTCAAGCTTTTTCGTCCTGTTTTACTCTCTTTTACTTCTTTCTTCTTCCTTCAGCTCCCTTCTGCTTTTAGTGAAGGGCCGCCAGACAAGCTGGCGGGGTTTTCCTATTTAATGGAAATCAAAATCGGTTTTCGAGAGTAAGACCGTATTTTTTTAGAGTCCATGAGGGGTATTTCTTAGCACGTGCCTGAGGCGAATAAGACTTTTGAGATTATAATTCATTTGGATTCGGTTAAGGAACAAAACGTCAAAAAATGTTATCTTTTATGCAATATCCAAGTAGATTCAGTTGGAAAATCGCTATATTTGGTATTCTAAGTTGTGCACAAAATTCGTTAACCGATGCCAAAAGAATACTACCCTTATAAAACCAATAAACATCTTATTGGAAAATATCACTTTTTAAGGATCTGGCATAATATATCATCATGATATTTTACCGCTTCTACTAAACCCTGCAAAGACTGAAGATAGTCTACTATTGATTCAAGTTGCTCTTCTATGACTTCAATCCTCGCTTCTAACTCATCTAATTTATCCTCATTACTGGGTGAATTTTCTATGTTTTCAATTTTATCTTCCAATTCGCATAACTTGGCAAGCATTGTATCGTTTTCAGCCATATTTTGCATCATAGCAAGGTCTCTAAGTGCACTTTCATTTGCTCTGCATATATCGTTAAAGAATCCCATATTATCACCTATATTATGTATGGAATTTCAAAATGAAAATATATAATATTATGCTTTCACATAAAACGTAAACTTCTAAAAATAGACTGCATATTGGCGAACAAATATCCTAGCTTGAAATAAAAAACAGGATATATGCCTAAAACTGTTTTATACTTATCACAAGCTTTGACCTTACTCAAATGAGTTTTGTTAAACACACTCCTAGTATTTTTCAGCTCTAATCTTACAAAAGATAACTGTTATATAAATTAAGTTATTTTAAAAACGCACGGAAAAATCAGATGACTGATTCTGAAAATCTACCCGCGCTTCCTGCGGGTTGATGCTGGACAACAATAGGAGAAATTTCAAAATTGTCAACGCTCGACCTGTCTTTCCGCAGATGTCTTCAAAAAAATAACATTTTTCCTGCTATCGTTTTTCGAGAATTATTCTAAAATTTGAAGTTATTATCTCAACTGAAGCTTAGGGAAATGGCTGCTGGAAGTTTTCAATGAAGGCAAAAAGCCGCAAATTTAAGAAAATATCAAAAACATACGTTTGGGCAAACATGGAGTTTTTCAGAAAAACGATAATAGGAGAAATTGTGAAAATTGAAAGAACATCTGTGGAAAGCCGGATGGAAGAGGAACTGGTGGTGTATTCAGAGTAAAATAATGTGTCGAGTTGCTTATAATTATAAAATATCAAAAATCAGTATAAAATGGGAGAATAGTAAGATTTTCTCCCAAAATTCTTTTTTTACGAAATTACTTTTGCCTGATAATATTTTTGACCCGCCTGTCCCATTCCGTGCACTCGAAAAGTTCCTTCAGTTCCTGAGAGTCATCAATGAAGCAGAAGCCCCAGTAAACTGCGGGCAAAAACTCCCTTTTCCACTGTTCTTTTTTCTTTTTATCGAGGAACTGGTAGGTCTCAGAAGACGAGAGGCGGCTTACGAAACCGAGAACTTTGACAAGGTCAGGAATGGTCTTCTGGGCAGAACCGAGTTTCAGGCATTTAAGCCTGTTGCTGTCGATCTTTCTCATATCAGGCTCAAATCCCAGGGTCCTTAGAATTCTATTTTTCTCGGGCATGGAGATGCGCCCGCCATCGTACTTAAGGGAATTCAAGGCCTGAAGTTTCAGGAGCCATTCGACTTCCCCGAAAACCTTTGGCTTGTGCTGCCTTGAAACATTTCCTAACCTGCGGTCTTCGTAGGCTTCTCTCTTGAGCTTATTTATACTGGCTGAAAGCTCGGAAAGCTCTTCGGCATCTCTGAGTTCCCTTACTTTGAACCGCAGGGTAGCCCTCATGAGTTCACGCTTTTCCCGCTCAAAAGCTCCTATATCTTTTTCTTCGGTCAGAGCGAGCAGGCGTGAGAAATACTTTGACCTTATAGCAGTTGGGGGGAGCCTTACAGGCACTTCCCTTATTTGAGTAACTTTTCCTCTGCCTTTGCCTTTTCCGATAGTTCTGACGTCTACCTTATTGATCTCGATTTTTCCTTCCTCAATTGCCCGGGATGCATCTCCTTCAGAGAAAAGTTCATCGAGGCGGATTTCAGGCTGGAGCATCTGGACCTGGTCAACCTTTTCCCCGTTAAAAACCCCTTCTCCGAAGCGCTGGTATAGGGAATCGATGCTGTCCGATACCTCAAATATGTTTCCTTTATTCTTTCCGGAAACAGGAGAGAGCCTTGTAACCCTTCCCACCTGCTGTTCAAAGAGCCGCATGCTCAGGGTGGGGCGCAGCAGGATGAGGTTTTCAAGACCCGGAAAATCAAAACCTTCAATCAGCATGCCAACCGTACATAAGATGTAGGGCGGTTTATCTGCGTCCCTGAAAGCTGCAAGAAGTGAGCTCTGTTCGTCTTTTGGCAGTTCTGAAGTTATAAAAGCTGAATTTTTGAATTCCCCTTCAGGGGTATAATTATCAAAATCAAGAGGTAATACAGGGTCAGGATCCTTTTCGAGCTTCTGAACCGAGATTTCCCCGTTAAATACCGAAGCAGTAAGTTTTGCATGAAAAGCATTGATCTCTTCTCCGTCCGCCCCGGCTCCATAGACACGCTTCCGGACAGGAGCGCAGAAGACGAGGGTCTTTGCATGCCTCTGCTTTATCATCGAATTGCACACATCTTTAGCGAGCTGGGTCCTGCGGACAACTTTTTTTAATTTGTCAGCAGTGCTGCAATCAAGGAAAAGATCCTGTTTGTCGAGTTCATCAAGCCCCTTTTCAAAGTCAAAGATCTCAAAGATATCTTCCGAACTTTCAGCAATCGTATATTTGAGGGGTGCAAGTTCTTTGTCAAGGATACACTCAGGAAGAGTCTTTGCATAGACCTCCCTCATGTCCCCGGCAATTTCGTCTACGAACTTGACATTTCCAACAACACCCTGGAAAGGAGTTGCAGTCATCCCCAGGATTTTAGTCCGTTCTCCGAACTCATTGAGGAAATCATTTCCTCTGTTGTTGATGAAGTTATGGATCTCGTCCACGATTGCAAGGTCGGTATATTCAAGAAGTAATTCTTTGATATCAGACGCCTGCTTTCCAAGTACCGTCTGCAGAGAGACAAAAAGCACAAAACCTTTACCATTCCCCTTTCCGAAATCCTTCAAAGCTTCAGCAAGCTTCTTTCTATCTTCCTTATGTTCAGAAGAGAGGAGAGCACTATTGGGAAAAAGAGGTTGATTTTTCTTTCTGTCATAATAAGTCTGGCTAAGAAGAGGGTTGTTTTTTGAGACCAGGAAAAGTACGAGTTTTCCTTCTTCGTAGTGTTTTTTCATTATGTGTTTTGCAAGAAAAGTCTTGCCCCAGCCTGTAGGAACCTTAATGTAGCCTCGCTGATGGGTTTCAAAATATTCCTGTATATCCTTAAAGATTTTCTTCTTATCTTCCCTCAGGGGCTCAAGTTCTACTGTTTCTATGCCGGCTGTGACTTCGGCTGCGGCTTCATTTGAAATTGTCATCAGTACGCGGTCCTTATGCTTTTAACTTTATGATATTTTATTAACATACTAAAACCAGAAAGCTGGCTTCAAAAGAGTTTTCTGGAAAACTGGATGCTCCACGCACAGGAAACAGTGCATGAAACTGGAAATATTCTAAGAATTAACTCCCCTCACTGCAAAATAACAAATAAAAATCTTCAGTCAAGAAAACCTGGACTAAATCTAGACTATCTCCTTTCATTCTGAAACCGAAAAGAGTGTGTCCAAACTTTTAATAGTTAAAAGGAATCCCTTTCCATTAATAATTACTACCGCAATATAAGAATTACGGCGGAATAAGAATTACTACAATGCAAATTTGTAGAACATATAGTTATAAAATATAGTAACTATAAAAATATAACCTTTTTGAAAGTATAGGATTCAAAGATTAAAGGAAAAATCAAAGGAAAACTCACTTTAGAGCAGATCCTTTGAAATCTTCCGAAAAGGGAATCTAAACGATATCCAGAATTGTTTATAAGAACTTTGGTCTTGCTGAGAGGTATTTTGCAAGCGGCAACTTCTTGTATGGTTTGCCGGCTGTTTCTTCTTTTATGCGGACATGGAGCTCTTCAGGAGTTATCTGAACTTTTTTCGGTTTATCCTGTTCGGATTCTGAACGGATGGTTACGTTAATCGTGCCTTCCTCCAGTTCCTTGTCTCCTATGACCACAACATAAGGTACCCATTCCCTGCCAGCTTCTCTTACCTTCTTTCCTATAGACATGTCGCGGTCGTCGATATCGACCCTGCAGTCCAGTTTCTTTGAAACCTCTTCAGCAAAAGCAATGTGCTTTTCTGAAACAGGCACAATCCTTACCTGAGTTGGGGAAAGCCAGACAGGCAGCATCGGGACCTTTCCTTCTTCAGTCTCCATTGCAGCCTTTTCAAGGAGGGCATATATGCAGCGTTCGATTGCACCGCTTGGGGAGCAGTGAAGCACTGTAGGCCTCTCCAGCTTGCCGTCGGCATTCACATAGGAAATATCATACCTTTCGGCATTTTCCACATCGATCTGGACAGTCGAAAGTGCGCTTGCCTTGGCAAGGGCGTCTACGAAGTTAAATTCGAACTTGAGCACGAAGTAGAAGAAGCGGGTGTCCCACATTTCCACAAGCACGGGCTTGTTGACGGTTTTTGCCATGCTGACTACAAGGTCTTTATTGGACTCATAGAAATCCTTTGTAAAGCGGATGGCAACCTCATAATCGTTAACATTAATTCCCACATTATCAAGCACATTGATACAGAGGTCATACTGTTCCTTGAACTGGTTTACAGCCCCGTTCATGTTCTCACAAAGGGTATGCATATCCGGCATTGTAAAAGCCCTGAGCCTCCTTAAGCCCACAAGTTCCCCGCGCTGTTCTTTCCTGAAACTATAGCGGGTCATTTCGATCATCCTGAGTGGAAGGTTCTTGTAGGAGATCGTCATGTCGTGGTTCATAAGAAACTGCCCGAAACAGGCTGCAAATCGAAGGAACATCTGCCGCTTGTCCGACTCAATAGAGTACTGCCTTGCAGGGAACCTGTCAAGGTACTTCTTGAGGGTCGGGTGGTTCATGTCATACATAATGGGGGTTTCGACTTCCATTGCCCCGAAATCTGTTGCGACATCAAGCACGTAGTTCTCAATGAGGGATTTGACAAGCCTTCCTTTAGGATAATAGCGCATGTTTCCTGAGTCTGACCCTGGTTCGTAGTCTGCAAGCTCAAGCCTGCGCATCAGTTCCACATGAGGAGGAGCGCGTTCAACTGCCCTGTTTTTGGAAATTTCATAATTCACAAGCTTCTGAAGTTTAGGATAAGGAGTAAGGTCAAAACCTTCAACTTCCTGAAGTTCTCCGTCCGGAGTCAGGATGCGCCAGTAGGACCTTGCAGTGCCCTCAGCTTTCAGGGCTTCTGAAACTACTTCTTCTTTTTCACCTGCTTCGGTTTTGACTGCCGGTTTTGCCGCACCATCAGGGCGGATGCTCCGGGAAAGTTCTGAGAGAGGATGTCCTTTGCAGCTTACGGTAAAAGCTTTGTACCATCCGAAAGGAGCTCTTTTAACCTCGTATTTGGCTGAGAGGGCTTTTTCCATACCTTTTAAAACCTGGACTGCAACTTTCGGAGAGGAAAGGTCAGAACTCAGGTGGGCGTAAGGATAAAGCATTATACGGTTTGTTTTTACCTGAGCTGCAACTTTTTCGATTTCAGAAACAGCCTTTTCTATAGCTTCTTCTGGATTGGCTTCATCTACACTTTCAACAGCCGTAAAAGCCGTGAGGGCTTCTTCAAGCCTTCCCGACTTTAAGGACTCTTCTATTTTTTCAGCAACTGGAGTTTGTTTTTTGGTTTCGTATTCAATATAATCAGAGTGAATGAGCAATAACTGCATTCTATCACCTGTGTTTTCTAAACCGAATATGGATTCCGAATTATCTTCGGTTCCTGGCTAAACAGAGAATCAAACAGTATTATGACTAGTATTATGGTTTCTACGACTTAAATGACTTAATACTATGACATGAATTTAAAGCTGTTTGAGGTCTGTACCCGTCAATAGGTCTTGATTAAAGGAATTAAGGAAGAATATATGACAGTCCTAATATCCTGCAATGATATAAAACAATCCCTTTCGCTTTATTAAATAGTATTTTTTCAATCTGTCTTGCAGGATTCTGCCAGATTTTTGAGGTTGAGGTCAGCCTTAGCTGCAAGTTCTGGATTTATCTGCTCCTGATAAACCCTGTAAGCTGCAACGAGCGCTCCAAGGAGAATGGGGGCTGCAAAAAAACCTGCAATTCCTCCTACGAATGCTCCTCCAAGGAATGAAAGCATAAGAAGCATCGGATGGATCTTTGACGTAAGGCTGGTAAGGAAAGGCCTGAGTATAAGTTCGGGGGGGCCGTAAATTAAAAGGGAAGAAACTACAAGGAAGAGTGAAGCGCTTTCAAATCCCTGCTCAATATAGCGTATAACAGCCAGGGGCAAGAGCACCATATATCCGGCAAAAAGGGGAATAACCGAGGCTATGAAGATCAGGGTCGCAAGGGCCAGCACATGGGTAAATCCAAAAGCATAAAAGACAAAAACTGAAGTCACGCTTACTATGAGAGCAGAATAGGCATTGCCTATGAAAACCCCTTTCAAGATGAGGTCAAGGTGAGCTGCGTAGCGGTTTACGATGGGCTTGTAATCTCCGGGAATTACGCCAAGAAGAGCATTGTAAAGTTTGTCTCCGTCAGCGAGCAGAAAATAACAGAAGAGAATCGAAATTATAAAATTAATGACAAAAAGTCCGATACTCCGGGCATATGAGATCAGCCCTATGCTGCCAACTGCAGGGAGCAAGGAGGTAAAAAGGTTCCAGATTGCACTATTTATCCTTTCAACATATGCTTCAGGAATTTCCAGTGAATGTATAAAATTCAGAATTCCACTCATTACTGAAGTCTGGTGTTCAATAAACCAGGAGACCTGGTTAAGGATC
The DNA here is from genome assembly GCA_964434965.1 of uncultured Methanosarcinales archaeon. Taxonomy (GTDB): domain Archaea; phylum Halobacteriota; class Methanosarcinia; order Methanosarcinales; family Methanosarcinaceae; genus Methanosarcina. The sequence goes on along the minus strand of CAYSWX010000005.1, from coordinate 104,215 downwards.
TCAATGATTCCGGCTCCTACAATAAACACTATAGGGACGAAAATGCAGAGGCTGGCTACCAGAGCTCCGATTTTCCTGTACTTCCCAAACCTTACCTGGATAGGCCTGGCAATATAAGCAAAGACTATTCCGAGCACTATTCCATCTGCCAGGGGCAGCAGGATAAGGAAACCAAAGAATAGAAGCACAGCTAATGCAATAGCTGCTCCTATTTTCCAGCGGCTGGCAATAATCTGGCTGACTCCGTCCAGATATCCCGTCTGAAAAACTGGCCTATCGTGTTTTGGATCTTTCGGCATGCTATACAACAGTTAGAATTTCTTAATATATAAAATGATTTGCGTATTTATAGATTCAATCAGTTCAAAAACATAATCCTGTGACGGCGGAATTTAAAAATATATGATAATAAAATGTCCATGATATAAATTTACAATATATTATAGACTATTAAAGCTATCCAAGGATTATAAACAATCATGACATTATATTTAGGACATTATAATTATGAAATTATGTTAGATGACATTATAGTTATATTAAGCCCACAGACGCACTAACGTTAACACATACTCTGGGTCTTTACTCCCTCTTTATGCTGGGAGTTTTCTCACGGAAAAAAAGTTCTCAACGTGCGAGTTTCGCGGCTGTTAATGGCATTCAGGATGGCAAATGCGTCCCGCCACTCTGTCACCGCCATAAAAACAGGAACTATATTATAAAAAATCTACTCATTCAATTACGAGTTTGGCTGCCAGCTTGTAAGGACTTTAAAAATGGAATAGTATTGCTTAATGGAATAGTATTGCTTATATCTATATGATTGACGACTATAATTGGCAGCCAAATTCAAACCCGTGTGCCCAAATGGTTTATTTGCTAAACTGTAAGGCACGTTACAATCGCTTAACCTCTTTTTTTCCATCCTCTTCTTGTCATATGAGGCTCAGACAGGGCTCTGGCCTGGTTGTCTTCAGTCACGTCAACACCAAAAAACGCGGCGACCTGAACGGCACTCAGCCCGTGAAGGCGTTGACTATTGTATTCGGTATTCGGCTTGCAGAAGAAAATAGTTTTCTCTTCTTTGCCATCAAGCAAACCTATAGCCACACTCGTGATTTTACCGATTGTCTTCTCGATCTGTTCTATCTGATACCTTGCGACTTCTTTGAGCTTGCTCCGGTCTAATTTTGCAGCATCACCAGCACAAGCCGGTATACAAATGGTATTACTCACGAACTCGAGGACTTCTTTGTCTGTTCTGAGCCACTTTTCAATGAAAAGATTCTCATCAACCCGAAACTTAGCTTTGTCGGGCATAAAAACTGGTATGCCAGCAGGCAATTTATTCCAGTCATATGAAAATTGGCCTGCTTCAATCAGGTCTGCTACATAGCGACTGTTAAGTTTATACTGGCGATTACCTGCTTTGTCTACTCGTGAATCCATCTTCGGATAGTTACCACTGCACTTCACGTCGCCACCAGTGCGTGCTAAACTTGTGGTATCTATCTTTTCATAGGATTTTAGATTTGTTTCACATACCATATAATCACCCACTAAAAATAAATGCGATAAATATATTTATTCGTTTCGAGATATTTATGGACTTTGAGCATAAAAAGTAATTTTGACCAATATTATATAGTACACGAGGATCTGATGTTAGATTCGATGATTTATATCCGCAGGGATGATATTAAAAAAGATATCATCGACAGCCAATCCAAACTCACTTTAAAAAAGTAAATTGAAGCCATTGGGCTTCGGGATTATATCACAGCCAGTTGTTTACTGTCCTTATCAGTGCGAACCCAAGCGCCAGCCACATCTTTTATCATTCCCTGTTTTTCGAGGCTTGTGATCGCAGCTGCAATTTCAGCATCGCTACCCTCTACAAGTTTATATATCATTTTTGTAGTCAGCATTTTATTTTCATTGAAGAGCTTGAGCAAAACGTCATCTTTGGACATTTTACACGTACTATGCTTGTTTTTCTTATGGTGTTCATTAGGTTTTTCAAGTCCCATATACTATCACTCACTAAAATATGTGAGTGTGTTGTATATATTTATTACGCATACAGGGCAACCGACCTGGGAAATGTAAAGCATTTCGTCACACGCCAAAAAGAAGAGCAATCAAGCGGATGAAAGAAGAATTATCCGAATAAATCTTCGTTAGCAACCTGCCAGAATAAGTCAAAAATAGAAATTGTATTGAAAACTGAGAGATTTCACCAAGACCGCCCGAGAAAATACCTTCCATTTCCCCGAACAGCCAGCACTCTCCTTATTCATATTTTCAATTCAAACCTTTAGCTTTTCGTCCAGATCGGGCACGATTTTATCAAAATACCTTGTTACCACACAGGATTCCATGCATTTTCCGCACCTTATACAGGCTTCACTTACATGCGGTTTTCCTTCTTTTATCGAAACAGCCCCGACAGGACAGGCTTTCACACATACCCCGCAGCCTGTACAGCGGGAAAGTCTCACTAACTGTTTTGCCGTTTCCTTAAAAAGCTTAAGAGCTTTTTCTTTTGTTTCCGAACTCACAAGCAGGTTTCCATTAGAGAAAAACTTCACAGTCCCGGTTCCGGTTTTTACCAGCAGCATGCCAAGTTCTTCTGCATAAACGGTTTTCCCGAGCACATTAATGAAATCTGCGGCTTCTTTTTCCCTTATGCCTTTAACTCCTGCCTCGACAGAAAAACCTCCTGCTTTGCAGGGCGAAATTCCTGAAACGACCTCAATTTCAAAGTCTTCATCTTTTTCTTTTGCAAGGACAGAGATTCCGAGCTCTTCTGCCAGCCTGATCATTTTCGGGGGAAGCTCTTTCCAGCGCCAGAACCCATGCTCTATGAATTCTTCCGAAAGCCCGTGTGTTTTTGCCCACTCAAGCAGAAAAGCGTTCCACCTGGCATGCATTTCGGGGTGCAGCTCTTTTACCCTGGTATACTCGGCAGCAAGGGCAGACGGGCAGAGCCAGCACCCAACCCTTTCAAAGCCTAGGTCATAGAGCGGGTTGTATGAAAGCCCTCTCCAGTGAATATAGAGCCAGACCTCAAGAGCGCGCCAGTCCCTTATGGGAAAAATATTGAGCTGCGCAGGGACGAAGGGGTTTGTCTCACTGGCTGCAATTCTTGCCCTTGAAAATGATTCGTGTTTTCGCTTTCCGTCTACTGTCAGGTAAGAAACTGCATTAGCAGCCTCTTTTTCCGGAAGTGAACATGTTCCTTTTCCCGTTTCCAGGTCTCCTGCAGATGCCAGCTTGCAGACCTTGCAGCACCAGCGGAAATCCTTTGCAGGAGGCCCGAACTTCTCCACCTGCTCCCAGAAAGCAGAACCCGAATTCATCTCCTCAAGCGGAATTTTCATCTCTCCGCAGAGATTCCGGGCAAACTCCACAGTTTCAGGGAATTCTATCCCAGTATTCAGGAAAAAAGCCTTGAACTTCCTCTGCTTGAGGGCTGCCCTTGTCAGGTCAAGCACTACAAGGCTGTCTTTTCCCCCGCTGAAAGACACATACACAGGCAGGTCCCTGTACTCGTTTCTTGAAACAATTCCGCGGATTGTGTTGATGGCATTTTTCCCCAGTGTCTGGAGGTGTTTTTTATTAGCTTCTATGCATGCCCTTAAATCCGGAGTTTCGGAATGCAGGAAAGCCTCGCTGCCGTCAATCTTTCTGACCCTGATAACTTTTGCTCTGGTTTCGGATGAAGATTCGGATTCAGATGGGGCTCTAACTTCAGATTGGGTTCTGGTTACAGCTTGAACTCCGGTCCTCGGCTGAGAGTCGGGGTTTGAAAGGCTCTCCAGGTCTGAAAAATCCGCACTGTCAATGTAAGAAATCCCGTATCCGCTAAGGCTGCCCGCAGTCACAAGGACAAAATCCCCTGCTTTTATGTCGCCTGCAAAAGAACTTACAAGTTCTGCTGGCACATTTTTTCCATTAAGGTGCCTGTTTGTTTTCTTAAGCTCGACTTTTTTGCCTTCAGCATATTTGAGAAGAATTTTTGCTCCCTGAAGGGAGGGCTCAAAACGGTAGTCCATTTCGGAAAGTTCGAAAATGAGCACCCCGAAAATGAAGCCGTCTACAATGACTTCATCAGTTTTGTCTTCTCCGGGGATTTTGTTCAGGAGAACAAGCCTGTCTCCCAGGGGATCACAGCCAAATGAAGAAATCAGTTGCCCTGCAAGGACTTCACGCTCATAAGAGGAACAAAACCTTACATCGGCAGGCTGGGAAAGATGGAGTACTTCGCCTTTGCCGCCGCAGGTCCCGCACTCTTCACCTATAAGAGGCAGGTTGCATTTCCTGCACCAGAAAATGTAATCATCTTCATATTCGAAACGAGGAACAGTTTTTTTCTTCGAAAAGTCCTTTGTGTCTGGCCGTTTTTCAGAGCCCGAGCTCTTTCTGGCAGAGTTTTTCTTAACTTCACGGAACCTATTTTCTGCCCTTTTTCCGCGAGTTTGCGGATCTTTTATATCCTGGCTGTTTCTGCTCTGCCTGTTTCTATCCTGACTGTTTCCTTTTTGTTTTTGTGAGCTGGAAATCTGGTATTTTTCTTTTTTCTGATGCATGTAGTAAGCCCTGACCGGTGTTTCGAAGAAATGGTTAAGTATCTTATCGTTAAGTTTTCTGCAAGGATGAGTTTATCGATATATCAATATTTTGAGAGAAAGGAAGATTCGGTAAAAGAAAACCCAATAATACTTTTAAAAAGGTATTAAATGCAACTATCTTTAAATAACCTGCAAATATCTATATATATCACTCATATCATATATTTAAGTTGTTATATTATTTAGTTATTGGATCATGAGTATATTAAACTTCCTGAGAGGCATTAAGGTCTACTTGAAGAAAAGGAATTAAAGCCTCCAGTATATCCGGACATGTAATTCAAACTTAATTTGTTATTCAAATTTGATTTATTATTCAAATGTGATATCGTATGAAGTATGATGTTGTTGTGGTAGGCGCCGGGCCTGTGGGCTCCACTGCTGCCCGCTATGCGGCAATGAATGGGGCAAAGGTCCTTCTGCTCGAAGAGCATGCCTCAATAGGGTCACCTGTGGGCTGTACAGGGCTTCTGAGCACGAGAGCTGTTGAAGAGTGTGAACTCAAACCCTCTGACGAATTTGTGTTCAATTCCGTGCGCGGGGCTTTTGTGCACGCTCCTGATGGGCAGTGCCTGCCTATTGATGGAAAGCAGACAAAAGCGTATGTCGTTTCCAGGAAAAACTTTGACCGTACCCTTGCAGTAATGGCTGTGGAAGAAGGCGTTGATCTCTCCCTGAAAACAAGGGCTGTAGGATTTGAAAAAGATAACTCTGAATCCGGAAACGGAACCGAAAGAAGTGATGAAAAAAAGAGTTCACCTGTGAAGCTCAGGATACTCAGAAACGGAAAGCCCGAAACCATATCCACATCTGTAGTTATCGGGGCAGACGGGGTAAAAAGCCGCATAGCCAGTTATGCAGGCATTGGAAGACCTGTGCGTGTGCTTCCGGGAATCCAGATCGAAGCTCCCTATGCATCAGAAGACAGCGACTTTGTAGAACTGTTTCCAGGCTCTTCAGCCCCTGGTTTCTTTGCCTGGACCGTGCCCCTTGACGAGAAGGTCTCAAGAATAGGGCTTGCTCTTGAACCCGGAATCGCCTGGAAAAGCGGCTCTGGCGAGAATTCCCCGCTTTCTTATCTAGAAAAATTCCTGCACTCAAACCCTCACGTAAAAGCCAGGTACTCAGGTGGCATGCTTGATTTTGTGGTTGGAGGAATTCCTATCGGCCCTCAGGAAAAAACATTTTCTGACGGCGTCCTTCTCGCAGGCGATGCCGCAGGGCAGACTAAACCCACATCAGGAGGAGGAATCTACACAGGGGCTTTTGCAGCGAAAATCGCAGGAAAAGTTGCAGCTGAAGCCTCCCTTGAAGGAGATACCTCTGCACGCAGGCTTTCGGAATATGATCGGCTCTGGCGAAAGGGACTGGCAAAAGAACTCGAGATAGGCATGAGAATCCACGACTATATGGGAAAACTGGAAGACAATCAGTTAAACGAACTCATTGGCTCATTAAATACCCCTTCCATCCTGAACATGATCACGGAATACGGAGATATGGACCACCCTTCTGTCCTTATGAGGAAGCTGATGTTTTCCGGAAACTCTTTGAGGCTCATGAAAGCTTTTGGGACATTTGTAAAGACGCTCTTTTAAAGAGATCAGCATTAAATTGTTACAAGATTCCTGGTCTGCCCGGGTTGAGCTACCCGAGTCCCGTCTCGCCCGAGTCCCGTCTAGGGAGGAAGGTGTCCTTTTCACTCGCTTCGCTCGTTCAAGAGGACTAATTTTTAGTAAAGATATTTAAAGGATCAGCCGCCAATCAATATTGGAAGGCAGCGAGTACAGACACACAAACTGTCCATTCCGAGTTGCTATGTAATCGCAACAGCCCGCGGCCCTTTTCGCTGCGCTCAAGAGGACTTATTTAGAGGTGAATTGAGTCTAACAATGAGCTACGCCTGAGAGAATTAAGTTCTAATAACTATGATTCGTACAATAGTACTCGTTTACTGAACCTTTATTGTCACACTCGACGAAGGAGAGCGGCCTTTCCCGCAAAAAAGAAGAAAACGAAGAAATAGACAAATAAAAATTTAGACAAATAAAAATTTACTTTTTCATTTTTTTACTACTATTTCAAGCTTCTTCTTTCTTCCTTTTAATTCTGTTTTCCTTTAATTTCTTTCTTGTTTTGTGAGACACACGAAAAAACTGAGATACGGAGTTGAGTGGAAAATTACGGCACTTGAGAATGGATCTACTCGATCCTGATACAACTGATATAAAAGCATTCTGCGAGATGTTCCAGGTGTGGAGATTTCAGGGAAGAAATATGTAAAAATATGACTGGAAGGATGTGAACCTTACTTGTCAGCTTCTTCCAGTTCGTTCATCCTATTTCTTTCGAAATTCAGGACTTTCCTGATAACTATCTTTTTGGACCCGAGTGCAAGCTCCTCATTCTCAGGATATTTTTCTTTTACATACTCATAAAGTTCTGGAACACTCATATCATCAAGTTTTCTTTTGAGCTGATTAAAATCTTCCATAATAGATACCTCACTTATAAAAAGTGAAATTACATTTATAATTACATTTATAATTTCATGTATCGGCCGCACACTCCGAAGGAATTCCTGACCGTTTCAGTTGCCTGCCATTATTTATATCTAATACAATTTATATCTAATACAATTTCCAATAGTACTCCTAATAATATTTCTAATGACTGGTTTTTATATATATTTATATTCAGTCAAAAAACTTAAGATATCGTCCTCATCCGTACTTATATAATTTCTTTTAGATTTGTATCCAAAATATTAATATGTCAATAATCTTATCATACATCTGACTACTGAATAGGATTTTATGAAATATCCATAAAAATGGGGTTCTGGGCAAGAATAATCAAAACCTGGAAAACAGGCCGAAAACAAAAAAGTAGACGCTTAAAGGCTGGGGTGGCAATATAAATATTACTGACAGAAAAAGTGAAGCAGGAGACGGTTGGATGGAAGAATTCCTTTTGAACAGCCCCAGCCCCGTCCTGAGGATAGAAAATGAAGGAGTAATTACCTATTCTAATGAGGCAGGAAAGCTCTTACTTGAAGCATGGGAAGGCGGGATTGGAGAAAAAGTTCCCTTAAACATTCAGAAAGCTGTGCGAAAAGCAGTCTTCAGGGAAAAGACAGAATACGTGGAACTTGAAGCAGGTGATAAAATATATTCAGCTGCTTTCATACCTTCTGCTGGCGGTAAATATACTGTCCTGCATGCATCTGACATTACTTTATCTAAAGAAGCAGAAAGAAAAATAGCTTTAATATACAGGCAGCATGAAGCCATTTCCCGGATGGCCGAAATGGCTCTTATATCTCCGGATATTCAAACCCTACTGTCGGAATCCTTTACTTTAATTACTGCTGCGCTTGATGTGAAATATTGCAAAATTCTGAGACTTTTACCTGATGGAAACTTTTTGTTTGAGGCTGGGACCGGATGGAAGCCGGAAGACATAGGTAAGGTTATTAAAAGAGATGCAGCTTCGGCTGCCGGATACGCCGTTCTTTCAAAAAACCTGCTTCAGATGGAGGACTTAAACAAAAGAGGTTCTATTGAAGGAATGGGACTTAAAGGATATCAAAAAATAACGAGAGGGATGAGCGTCCTTGTTGGAAGCTTCGAAAAACCATATGGAGTGCTTGCAGTTCACAGCACGAAGAAAGAGAAGTTTACAAAAGAAGATGCTCATTTTTTGAACGGTGTTTCGACTCTGTTTTCATTAGCCATTGAGCGAAATAAGGTAGAGGATACCCTTCGGGACAAGATACTTTTTCTTGAAACCCTGCTGGATACGATTCCTGCGCCTGTATTTTATAAAGACAAAGAAGGGATCTACCGTGGATGCAATGAACTCTTTGCAAAAATAATTATTGGGCGATCAAAGGAAAATGTAACCGGATATTCTGTAGATGAGCTTCCTGAAGCGATTCCGCCGGAAGTGGGAAACATTTACAAAAGAACGGACCGGCAACTGCTCCAGAGAGGAGGAAGCCTGGTTTATGAATCCAGAATGATGTGTTCTGATGGGATAATAAGGCAGTTCCTTGTTAATAAAACCGTATACAAAAACCTTAATGGAGCTGTGGACGGGCTTGTAGGAGTAATGCTTGATATAACCGGACTCAAACGTACTGAAGAAAACCTGTTAAAGAGCAAAGAGAGATATCGGCTGGCTACCGAGCAGACAGGGCAGCTGATATACGAATTTGACCTAAGAAGCAGTCATGGCGAATGGGCTGGTGCGGCCACGGACCTTACGGGTTACAGCTATAATGAGATGCAGAATTTTAGCTATTACGACTGGCTTGAGCACATTCACCCCGATGACCGCAGAAGAGTACAGCAGAAATTTAAGATGTGCTGGAACACAGGAGTAAAATTTAATGAGGAATTCAGGTTTCAGCGGAAAGATGGGAGCTATTTTTTCGTGGAGAATAAAGGCGTCTTTCTGAGGGATGAAGAAGGCTGTGTGTGCAAAGCGCTTGGGGTGATGAAAGATATTACTGAAATCAAACTTTCCTCGGAAAAACTGAAGGAAAGCGAAGAGCTCTACCGGTCATTTTTACAGAACTTTAAAGGGATATCATTTAAGCTGGACAGGGATTTTATTCCTCTCCTTCTGGAAGGAGCTGTCGAGGAAATTACCGGGTACACAGAAGAAGACTTTATCTCTGGAAGAATAAATTTGCCTGAGATCATCGATCCGGAAGACATGTCATTACTCGAAATTGGCAAGGAAAAAATGCTTTCTTCACATAATAACTCCATTATGGAGCACGAGTACAGGCTCAGGCGAAAAGATGGAACTGTGAAATGGGTTCATGAGCTGATCCACAATATCTGCAACACTTCAGGAGAAACCGAGTTTATCCAGGGATATGCTTATGATATTACTCAGAAGAAAAAAGCCGAGGAAACACTTGCAAAAGCCGAAGCAATAGGTATGAGGGAAATACACCACAGGATCAAAAACAACCTTCAGATAGTTTCGTCCCTGCTAAGCCTTCAGGCTGACAAGTTCAAAGATAAGGATGTTATTGAAGCATTCAGAGAAAGCGAAAACCGCGTTGTTTCTATGTCCATTATCCATGAAGAGCTTCATAAATCCGAGGATACTACAAGCATAGATTTTGCAGCCTATCTAAGAAAACTGACTTCTGAACTCCTTTATTCTTACAAAGTCGGAAATGAGAAAGTCCAGCTTTTCCTGGATGTAGATCACACATTCCTGGGAATTGACACGGCAATCCCTCTCGGAATCATAATCAACGAACTCTTCTCAAACTCCCTGAAATATGCGTTTCCAAGAGGTGACGATGGAGAGATCAGAATATCTCTATGCAGACAGCCAGAAGCCTCTGGACATGCAAATGCGCATGACTGTGCTATTGATGCAACAGAACCGGGTACTCATTCCTTATTTACACTTGTTTATTCGGATAACGGAGGACGCCTCCCTGAAAATATCGGTTTTAATAATCCCGATACCCTTGGTTTGCAGCTTGTAAATGCCCTGGTTGAACAGCTTGATGGAACAATTGAACTTGATAGAGGAGAAAATACAGAATTCACAATCAGGTTTGAGGATAAGGGCCTTCCGAAGAAAGGTTGAATGAAGCCCAAGTTTTCTTCGAGGGAAAAGATGTTAGGAGATTCCGGAATCCTTACCCCTGCAAGACGGACAAGGGCTTCAGTTTCTTCTTTTTCGCTGTGCCTGACAGCTTATTGAAGGGCGACCATCTCTATACATTGACAATAAGTTGATATGGTATCGGCTTTGAAACTGTTTGCTATATATGTATTTAAGGACATCATAAATACAGTACCTAAAATATACCAATATCAAAAGTATACTCCGTATAAAAACTAATCCCGGAGAAAAGGAACCAGCAGATGAATAAATTATGCCGCAAAAATTCTGAGGTAACAAAATGTACTGCAATCAGTGCCCTGAAGTTTTGAGTGGAAAAGGCTGTACAAAAAACGGACCTTGTAAAAAGCATAGAGATGAGCTCTCAAGAACCCAAAGTCAGGGAAAAAAAGATGGAGTGAGTTTTTCAGCCCGGTTAAAAAGCATGATGGGTTTTTTCAAGAATAAAGTTGAAAAGCATTAAAAGAAGAGATCAATCCCCTAAATTAATCCCATACATTAATCCAACAGAGTTTCCTGTCTTTTTTATTGGATATATAGTCGCCAGCTGACATACTTTTCTATCTTCATGCCTTTTTTCAGGTTTTACCTCATTTTTCAGTGCATTTTCGTTTTTTACTCATGATAAGCGTTTTCGCTGGTATCAGCTTCGATACTGATACCCACTTCGAAACTGTCTGATATATATGATTTGATATCACATAGAAACTAGTATCATAATAATAGTGGTATTAGAAAGATACCTTAATTGAGAGAGGCAAAGAATCTCGGAAAACCACATAAAACCTTGAATCGCAAGGGAAAATTGGAAATTAACTGCGTAAACAGATTGAGGTGGAAAAATATGTTCTGTAATCAATGTGAGGAAGCACTTAATAGAAAAGGCTGTACTAAAAACGGAGTGTGCGGAAAGAAAGGAGAAGTTGCGGACCTTCAGGACAAGTTACTCTATGTCCTCAAAAGTATCGCATATTATAACTGGAAAGCAAGGGCTGCAGACCTTAATGAAGAAACAACCGACAGGTTTGTGCTTGACAGCTTCTTTTCCACCCTTACAAATACCAACTTTAACGGAAAGGAAATCGAATCTCTCATTAAGAAAGGGTTTGAACTTCGCGACGGCATTAAGGCAAAACTGCCTGCTGGAACCCTTACTGCCGCAGAAGCTCTGCCTGCTGTAGCAAGGGTTACCCCTGAAAATATAAATGAAATGGATGTCGTTGTCCATTCCACGCAAAACGAAGATGTCCGGTCTCTTCGGGAACTTCTGACCTTTGGGATGAAAGGGCTGGCTGCATATGCACACCATGCTTATATCCTTGGCTACAAAGATGAAACTATTTTTGAATTCATAGAAAAAGGGCTTGTGTCTACAACAGACGACGGCGTAGGTGTGGAAGCCCTTATTGGCATGGTGCTGGAGTGCGGACAGAAAGGTGTATCTGTTCTTGCCCTGCTCGATAAAGCAAACACTGAAACCTATGGTAACCCCGAGCCGACTGCAGTAAATCTTGGAGTGCAGGGAAATCCAGGAATCCTTATTAGCGGGCACGACCTGAGGGACCTTGAGCAGCTCCTTGAGCAGACAAGAGGAACAGGAATCGATGTCTATACCCATGGAGAGATGCTGCCAGCAAATTCATATCCTGCTTTTAAAAAGTACGATAACTTTGCAGGCAACTACGGGAATGCCTGGTGGAGGCAGAATGAGGAGTTCGAGAAATTTAACGGTCCCATCCTCATGACCACAAACTGCATAATCCCGCCAAAAGAGTCGTACAGAAACAGGATCTACACGACAGGGGTTGTTGGTTTCGAAGGGCTTACCCACATCTACGAAAAAGAAGACGGTACCAAAGACTTCACCCCGCTTATAGAACAGGCAAAAACGAGCAAACCCCCGGAGCAGCTTGAAAGCGGGACAATCATCGGAGGCTTTGCGCACGAAGCAGCCCTCTCGGTAGCGGATAAGATCATAGATGCCGTAAAAACCGGAAAGATCACCAGGTTCATGGTAATGGCAGGCTGTGACGGCAGGCATAAGGAAAGGGCATACTATACCGAGTTTGCAAAAGCCCTTCCAAAAGACACAGTAATCCTGACTGCTGGCTGTGCCAAATACCGCTACAACAAACTCGACCTTGGTGACATAGGAGGAATCCCAAGAGTCATCGATGCCGGGCAGTGCAATGATTCTTACTCGCTTGTGGTAATAGCCCAGAAGCTTGCAGAAGCCTTCGGACTTGAGGACATAAATGACCTGCCTGTCTCTTACAACATAGCATGGTACGAGCAGAAAGCCGTGCTCGTCCTGCTCGCACTTTTGAGCCTTGGCGTAAAGAACATCACGCTCGGACCCACACTTCCGGCTTTTGTCTCTCCGAATGTCCTCAAGGTGCTGGTAGATAATTTCAATATCAGGCCAAACACAACTGTTGAAGAGGATATGAAGGTTCTTCTTGGTTAAAAGTAAATTATAAGTTATAAACAACTTTTAAAGTCAAAGATAGGAGTTAAATATACACGTATAGGAGTTAAATATACACTTAATCCTGAATTGTTAAAATAAGTAAGATGTTATTATAATCTACATTTTACTTATTTTTACTTATTTTATTTGTAGAGTAGAATTTATCCTGCTAGTGCTTATGGTTTAACTTCCTGTCCATTTTGATTTCTTGTTTGTTTTAGTTTCTGATCTTTTTAGTTTGTGATCTGGTATTTTTGCCTGCTCTTTTAGCCCTCTGAATTTGCATCATACTTTTGCCCTGCAATATCATTTACTGTTGCATATGGATGACAGTATCTTTCATTTTTTTCGGTATACGATTTCATGTAGATTTTTGATTTTATTTGAATGGAGTGCACAGGACAATAATTCAGGCAGGCATAGCAGAGGTAACATTTGATATTTCTCTGCCACACAGGCTTTTTATCAACCAGTTTAATCTTTTCGGACAAACAAACCTTTTCACATATCCCGCAGCCTGTACATTTTGAATCTGAATAAAAATAATCTTTTGCACCGTCATATTCTGAATAAGCCATTCCTAAACGAACCAGAAGTTCCAGCACATAATTGGAGAGGGTGAAATCTGAACCTTTTTCTCGGTTGTTTTCTTTATTTATGATTATTTTTTGAATTGAATCAAGTCTATTCTGGATTTCAGATTCTAATTTTGCAATTTCTTCATTCGTTGCAGGACACCAATCTTTATCTCTTGGATCGTTACAGGCCATATTCAGAGTGAAACAGGAATTCAGGCTTTTACTTCGTTTTTTCAGTATATTTTCTATTTCAACAAATGCTATATGCTGGGTACTGGTTCGTGTAGCTATAGCAAATATATAACTGGCTGATTTTAAATCGAGTTTCCTAAAAATTTTTTTTACAGGAATAGGAATTGTCATTCTGTGGATAGGAAAAATAAATCCGACTGTTTTTGCATTTGTCTCTATATTATCCTTCTTTAAAATACTTACAATTGGGATTAGATTTATCTCTGGAATTCTTTTTTGCAATTCCCTTGATATGTATAATGAATTGCCGGTTCCTGAAAAATAATAAATTTCAAATTTACCCGTAACGAATCCTCACTTTTCCTGTCTTTCACCTTTTCACATATTCTTCGTAGCAGGAAGCGTGCTGGTAATCCGATGTAAATGGCTCTGCCATGTGAACCTGATATTTAAAGTAATTACCCCAAAAACTCCCTATTGGTGACTGTAAAGTTTACTTTAAGTCAACCTGCGTTATATGTTTTATTTTTCATATAATTCAGGTATATTTATATAATTCAGATAATTTCTAAGTTTAAAACATTTCCCGCCAGAATAAATAAATTTGAATATTAACTTTAAAACATGATCTTTGAAGCCTTTAAAATATATTTCTTATCTTGCCTTCAGGCAGCCTTCAAGTGCTCAACGTATTCTATCACTGACCCGTCCGGATGCCTGACTGTCATATTTCTTCCGGTTGGAACGATGCTTGCCGTTTGCGTTTAGCTTTCAGGGATTTTTTGTGTGCTCAACGTATTCTATTACCGACCCATCAGGATGTCTTACCGTCATATTTCTCCCGGTTGGAACCTTCGCTGGTCCCCGGATAATTTCTGCTCCTTTTTCTTCCAGATAGGCCCTGAACTCATCGAGGGAATCAACAAGGAATGTAGCCTGCGTACTCTTGAATGGTTTAAGGGCTTCTTCAGAGCCTGCAATCAGCAGAATGTTTCCTATTTGAGCCAGTTCCAGGCCGATTTGTGGAATTTCAAAACGCATGGCTGCCTGTGTGCCGAGGAGGTTTTCGTAGAATTCGAGGACGGAGTTAAGTTCGTTTACGTAGAGGCGGGAGAGGGTTTGAAGGACTTTCATTTCAGGTCTCTATATATCGAGTTAAACTTAGCTTTAATTGATTGAACGATTCTCATATCTAAATATTTTATTCGCTCTTATTTTTTTTCGGAGTTCTTATTGTGTTATGCAAATTTATCAACTATTTCAGGATAATTTTAACAAAAAGTTATTGCGGTCCTAAATTTCAGAAATCAGTAATTGCTTACAAATCCTTACATGGGCAATTAAAAAATGAAATTGCAGCCGGAATAAGACTTAAAAAGAAATTGTATCTGTAATGGAAATTATTATATAATTATGTTTATAATATATCGTGGGGACATATTTTTTCTATTTATGTCTTATACTGAAAGGGGGGAAAGATTATAGGAAAAATAAAACTTTTTGGTGCTGTGTTTATTACAGTGATGCTTATCGCACTAATGCTACTGGCTTCCGGTTGTTCTCAAAAAACATCTGAAGAAGAAGAGAAGGTAGAAGATATAAAGGAAAATTTAACAGAGAAAAAAGAGAACTTAACAGACATAAAAGAGAATGCTACAAGTAAAAAAGAAAACTTGACTAATAAAACTGAAGAAATGAGAGAGAATTTGACTGGTGTAAAAGAGAACTTAACAGATATAAAGGAAAATGCTACCAGTAAAAAAGAAAACTTGACCAATAAAACAGAAAATATAAAAGAGAATTTGACAGATGTAAAAGAGAACTTAACAAACTTGAAATAAAACTTAAAAGATGTGATGGAAAATTTGACTGATAGAACTTAACGGTTGTAATGAGGGTTTAACAACTATAAATAAAGAATAATCTATTTTTTCATATACTTTGAACTTTTATCATTCTGTTTTTCGATCTGAAGGTAAAATACCTATTTATCACCGAAGGTCCAATCTTTTTAAGGCAAAGGGGAAATGGGGTACCTGTTCTGGAAGACGACGTCATAGAGGTAAATAGCCTTGAATATTTTTTCGGCGAGGTAAAGGCAGTCGATAACATCAGTTTTACAGTCAAAGAAGGGGATATTTTCTCATTTCTCGGGCCAAATGGGGCAGGAAAGAGTACCGTAATCAATATCCTTACCACCCTTCTGCCGGTTCAGAAAGGAAGCGCAAAAGTTGCAGGCTTCGATTTGAAAACAGATCCTGAAAAGGTAAGGGAATCCATAGGGATTGTTTTTCAGGAGCTTACCCTTGATCGGGATATGACTGTGAGGGAGATTCTGGAGTACCACGGAAGGCTATATTCCATGCCGAAAGCTGCAAGGCAGGAAAGAATTGAGGAGCTGATCAGACTTGTTGAGCTTGAAGAAAAGCGTGACACTCTCACAAGGCACCTCAGCGGTGGGATGAAACGCAGGCTTGAGATTGCACGGGGGCTCATGACAAGGCCGAAAGTGCTTTTCCTTGACGAGCCGACAATAGGGCTTGACCCCCAGACCAGGATCAGGATATGGGAATATGTAAAGGACATCAATCAGCAGGGTACGACCATTTTCCTGACAACCCATTATATGGACGAAGCTGACCAGCTTAGCGACAGGATAAGCATCATAGACCACGGGAAAATAATTGTCACAGGCAGGTCCTGGGAGTTAAAAAATGCGCTTGGAGAGGACCTGATCTACCTGGAAACCAGCAACAACCTGGAAGCCATCGAGTCTCTCAGGCAGCTCGACAGTGTGAAAGGGATCAGGGAAAAAGCAAAAGGGATAGTTGTCATGGTCAATACGGATGGCACATACCTGCTGCCCGAGATCATGGACAGGCTTCGAAGTGTGGGGATCAAAATTAAGGCAGTAAACCTGAAAAAGCCTTCAATGGACGATGTTTTTGTCCACTATACTGGAAGGGAGTTCAGGGATAAGGGGGCAGAAAAGTGGTCAGTTGCGATCGTGCGGGCAGGGAGGCGTTAAGGGATGCATAAGGGATTTCTTACCATCTACTGGCGCGACATGCTCAGGTTCGTCCGGTTCAGGACACTTCTGTTTGCCTCCCTTGTCCAGCCTGCACTCTGGCTTGCCTTTTTCGGGATTGCAATGTCAAATAATTTTGAGAGGCTGACCTCCACCCTGCCAGTCGATCCCAGTGTCAGGACTGTTGGTTACCTTACTTTTATAGGCGCAGGAGTTATTGCAATGACCACGCTTTTTACGAGCCTGTTTGGGGGGACTGTCCTGCTCTTTGACAAAAACTGGGGGCTTATGCGCGAAACGCTTTCAAGCCCTCTTCCCAGGATCCACATAATTATTGGAATAGGGCTTTCCGGCATGACCAAATCATTTATCCAGGCAGCTGTCATCATGGTGTTTGGGCTTTTGCTCGGAGTCGAGTTTTTTGGCGGTTATACTCTGGCACAGATCCTTTATTCTCTTATAGGAATCATGATTTTTGTGGGCACTTTTTCCCTCGGCTTTCTTTTCCTTTCGGCTGCAATTGCAATAACTATGGAGAGCCCGGAAGGAATGCAGGCAGTAATTACCCTTCTTACCATGCCTTTCTTTTTCACAAGTAATGCCCTTTATCCTGTAAATTCATTCCCGCCTGTGCTCCGTGCTCTCTCCATGATCAACCCGCTAACACATCTTGTCAGCGGGATCAGGTATTTTGCAATAGGAAGTGACTTTTCTGCAATTGGAATTCGCTATACTTACACACAGGAAGAGATTCTTATTTCTTACATTGCCCTTCTGCTTTTTGCAGGAATAATGTTTTTGATTGCGAGGTGGAGATTTAGCAAGGTTACGGTTACGTAACTGCCATATTATCCAATTTTCAGGCAGAGAAAGGTGAATTCTATGGTATGTACACACAGGGACGCAATAAAAGTAGAAAATTTCGAACCCGGGTCAAAGGGCTGTGAAGAATGCCTCAAAAATGGGGATAGATGGGTGCATCTGAGAATATGCCTGACCTGCGGGCACGTAGGCTGCTGTAATCAGTCAAAAAACAAACATGCAACAAAGCATTTTGAAGAAACCGGGCATCCGGTGATTCAATCTTACCAGCCTGGCGAGGACTGGAAGTATTGTTATCTAGATAGAGAGTACCTGGATTAATACTGAACCTGAGAATAAATCTGAACCTGAACAAAAAATTGAAGGACTCTTAAAACCGCATTCTTATGAACAATACCTTTTTTCAGAAACTTAATTTCCAAAAATATATCCCTCTTTTTGTCCTTAATTTAATAATATACAGTTGAATAAAAATGGCAGGATAAGTGATACAAATGAGTTTAGCAGGTCAGACAGCCCTTGTAACAGGGGGGAACAAAGGGATCGGAAGAGCTATCTGTTTTGCTCTGGCGAAGGAAGGGGCAAACATTGTCATTGCTGCAAGGAAAGAGAGTGAGACCAGAGAAACCCTGGATAAATTGAAAAGCATGGGAGCTAAAGCAATTGGAGTCCACGTTGACGTGCGTAATGAAGAGGACGTAAGGCGCCTTATCTCAACAGTCATTGATAAATGCGGCAATCTTGACATTCTTATTAACAATGCAGGAATTGCATGTAAAAGAAGAATTGAGGACACCACTCTGGAAGAATACAATATAATAATGGATACGAACTTAAAAGGTGTCTTCCTCTGCACAAAATATGCGATCCCCTATATGAAAAAAAGCAAGAATGGAATTATCATCAATATTTCTTCTGCAGGAGGGTTGCACGGGTTTCCAGAGTTCTCCGTATATTGCAGCTCGAAATTTGCTGTAAACGGCCTAACAGAAGCAGTAGCTTCCGAACTGGAAGGACAAATAAAAGTTTATTCAATCTGCCCCGGCGCTGTGGATACGGATATGTACAGGTCAATCTATGCCAGCAAACCTGAACTCAAACCTGAGCATGTTGCGCAAAAGGTTCTGGAACTCGCTTCGCCTTATTCGAGAGTCCCATCCGGGAAAATAATTGAAGTAAGTGCTCTGCCTATCCCTCAACTCTGAAAACTTAAAGTTAAAGGCAAAATCTAATGTTTGGCTTAATTTGCCGAACTCTGAATTACAGGACTTTGAATATCTTATCTGGAATACCCGTGTACTTTTCAGGGGTTGTAAGGAGAGTTTTTAAGTCGCTCTTTTACTCTCTGTTTTTTTTACATCCGAATTAAAAAATACGGGATTGATTAAGCTGCTTAAGCTACTGGATTAGATTCTAATATGGAATCTGTCCTGAAAAAAACATCTGTTGCAATATAATTTCTTGAACTCTGTTTCCCGAAAACGACTCTCCTGTCAAGCTCTTTAATTGAGGTTACAGGCCCGAGGCGAGGGTTGTTTAATTAAATTTAATTTACAGGCTCTAGGTGAGGGTTGTTTAATTAAATTTAATTTACATCTATTAATTTACATTTGTTCAACTCATATCTTACTTTGTTGAAATTCTGTTTTTGTTCTGCTTAAAAAATGAAATGAAGGACAAGATTCTAAATTGGGGGTGAAATCATGTTCAAAAGCCGTAAAGATGCAGGAGAGAAACTGGCTCTGTCTCTTGAAAAGTACAGGGTAGAAAATCCTGTTATCCTTGCCATTCCGCATGGGGGAGTAGAAGTAGGACTGCAGATTTCAAAGAAGCTGGGAGCTGACTTTTCCCTTGTAATTGCAAGGAAACTGCCTTTTCCTGACAATCCTGAAGCCGGATTCGGGGCAATTGCCGAAGATGGAAGCACCTTTCTTTTAGAAAATGCCGGTTACTGGCTTGCCAGGGAAACCATTGAACAGATCAAACAGGAACAGATTGCAGAGATAGAGCAACGCGTAAATGTCCTGAGAGGAGGAAAAACCCTGCCTGATATCGCAGGAAGAACAGTGATCCTTATTGATGACGGGATTGCTATGGGCTCTACTATGAGGGCAGCAATCGAGCTCTGCAGAAACAAAAAAGCAGGAAAAGTTGTGGTTGCTGTACCTGTAGCAGGAAAAGAAGTAGCAGATGCAATAGCAAAAGAAGCTGATGAATTCTTTGTTCTTGAGATTCCTGTCGATTTCAGGGCTGTTGCTCAGGCTTATGAAAACTGGTATGATGTCTCGGATGAAGAGGTTCTTGACCTGCTCAGGGAAAGGATAAGGGAAAAAGAGATGAAAGATCTTGATTTTGATCAATCCGGACCAGAGACCTGACAGAAGCCAAATAAGGAATAGGATTTAAATGTCCAGAATTCAAATCTCTGGAACATGCAGGAGGTCAGGAATTATTCACTCTTTTTTCCAATTTCATACTTCTATTTACCTTTTATTCCTAAATAATCAGGGGTTTTACGCTTCTTCATATAAAGAGCAGATTTAAACACCAGGATTTCAAGCCGCAATATCTTATTTAAGAATAAACAGTAGGCGCTATCTGTATTAAAATTCCATTATTCTAGCCGGCGAGCCTCATTCACATCCTGTATAGCAAGGAAAACGGAAGATATCATTCCGGCGTCCCGGAATAAAATCCCCTTATAGTTAACCGAACCTGCCAATAAGGGCGCTTATGCTCTCGCTTGTAACTATGCCTATTACACGGTTTTCTGAGTCAATGACAGGAAGTGCGGAAATTGAGTAGTCTTCCATTATTGAGGACGCTTTCTCAACCCTTTCGTCTTCGTATACGTACTTCACATCCTGTGTGATTATTTCATTTAGCTCATTTATTTTGCAGGCAACCGCTTTTGTAATGTCCCAGGAGGTGACGATGCCTTCAAGCTTTCCGTCCTTTGATATCACCGGCAGGTGGCTTACACATTCTTTTACCATGAGCCTTGATGCGTGCTCGATGGTTTCATCTCTTGAGACAGAGTAGAATTTCCGGTTCATGACGTCGCTTACAAGAATCTGCGAGAGGAAGCTCCTTATAAGGTAGTTCAGCTGTCCCTCTTCAAGCAGGAAAGCATCGTGTCCGTACTGGGACCTGATTTCTTCGTACCTTGCATCAACTCCGTTTGCAGTAAGAGCCGATACGATCTCCTGTGACTGGTAAGGAGGGTAAAGCCAGTCCGAAGAGATGGAGATTACAAGGTATTTTGCAGTAACTCCGGAAAAGCCTTCTATAAGGGAGCCGTTCTTTGCAAGGTCAAAGTAGTCCACGGCTTTTGTGATGTACAGATATGAATTGGCATCAAAACGCTTTGTGAAATTATCTCCCTGGTAGTTCAGGTAACTCTCAACCTGGAAGTTTGGAGCAAAGTCATGGGAGAACTCAGGGGAGAGTTCGGATAAATTCGTATCCGCTGTGCCTGCCTTGCCTGATGTGCCTGTAGTACCTGATTTTCCGGTAGTGTTTTGTGTAACTGCCATGCCAGTCTGTCTTGTCGTACCTGCTGTTTCCTCATCCTGCTGGAGTCTTCCGAACTTCTTCTGCATTGAAGCGTCGCTCAGGTATGTAATGTGACCTATCATGCGGGCAAGGGCAAGTCCCCGGGAAGGTATTTTTTTTCCGTAATAGTCCCCTCCATTCCATTTAGGGTCATCGGTTATTGCTTTCCTTCCGATTGCTCCGAAAGCGATCTGCTGCGGGGTTGTAGAGGCTGTGGTCGCTATTGCAATTGCTTTATTTACCATCTCAGGGTAGCTGACCGTCCACTGGAGCACCTGCATTCCTCCCATGGAACCGCCTGCAACAGCAAAAAGCTGCTTTATTCCAAGGTACTCTACCAGTTTTTTCTGGGCGTTTACCATATCCTTTATCGTTATTACGGGAAACGAGATCCCGTAGTGTTTTCCGGTTTCAGGGTCTATGGAAGAAGGGCCTGTTGAGCCTTTACAGCCGCCCAAGATGTTTGAGCAGATGATGCAGTATTTTTCGGTGTCAAACGCCTTATTAGGGCCGATTACAACCTCCCACCAGCCGGGTTTTCTGTCACCTTCATGAAAACCGGCAGCATGGGCATCGCCTGTAAGGGCATGGCAGATCAGGATAACGTTGCTTTTTTCGGCATTCATCTTCCCGTACATTTCGTACTCTATCCTGACGCCGGAAAGGGTTTTTCCGCTCTCCAGAACGAAAGTTCCCGGGAGTTTATAGATCATCGAGCGGACTATCCCTATGCTCTGACCTTTTTTTTCCGAAAACAGTTTTTTGGAAGAGTTTATGGAAGAGTTCCCCGAAGAGTTTATGGAAGAAACCGCCATGCTAACTCAGGCCTCTGAAAGTGCCTGTTCAATATCGAAAATCAGGTCTTTTTCGTCCTCGATCCCTATGGAAAGCCTGATGAAGTCCTCGGTCACTCCGCACGCTTTTCTTTCTTCCTCTGAAAGCTGTTCATGGGTTGTTGACGCTGGATGAATTACAAGGCTTTTTGCATCACCTATGTTTGCAAGGTGGGAAAAGAGCTCAAGGCTTTCAATAAACCTCTTTGCCTCTTCTGTTCCGCCTTTGATACCAAACCCGATTATTGCACCGTAGCCGGATTTCAGGTATTTCTTTGCAATCTCATGGCTCCTGTGGGACTCAAGGCCGGGATAGGAAACCCAGGAAACTTTTGGGTGGGCTTGCAGGAACCTGGCGACTGCAAAAGCGTTGTCGCAGTGTTTTTTCATTCTCAGGGGAAGAGTCTCAAGCCCAAGTGTGAACAGGAATGAGTTGAAAGGAGAAAGGCAGGCTCCGGTATCCCTCATGAACTGGACCCTTGCTTTTGCAATGAATGCAGCTTTTCCAAAGGCTTCGTTATATTTCAGGCCGTGGTATCCGGGGTCTGGATCGCAGATTTCAGGGAATTTCTCAGGGCTCCAGTCAAAGTTTCCGGAGTCAATAATTACCCCGCCTATTGAAGTCCCGTGCCCTCCTATGTATTTCGTTGCAGAGTGCACCACAATATCTGCCCCGTGCTCAATGGGCCTCAGTATAATCGGGGCTACCGTATTGTCCACAACAAGGGGAATTCCTGTCTCATGGGCTATCTCTGCAAGTTTTTCAAAATCAGGAACATCAAGTTTGGGATTTCCGATTGATTCCACATACAGGGCTTTTGTTTTCCCGGAGATTGCATTTTTAAATTCTTCCGGGCTGCCTGAGTCTACGAATTTTACTGTCCTCCCAAGTTTGGGAAATGTATAATTGAAAAGCTCATAGGTGCCCCCATAAATTTTGTCTCCTGAAACGATTTCGTCTCCGGGCCCTGTGAATGTAAGCAGGGCTGTTGTAATTGCAGCCATTCCTGAAGAGGTTGCAAGGGCGCCTATTCCTCCCTCAAGGGCAGTGATTCTTTTTTCAAAGACATCTGTTGTCGGGTTCATCAGGCGCGTGTAAATATTGCCTTCTTTCCTGAGCCCGAAAAGGTCGGCTGCATGTTCCGTATCATTAAAGACATAAGCTGCAGTCTGATAAATCGGGACCGACCTTGCTCCTGTGGCAGGGTCAGGATTTGCACCTGCATGTACTGCAAGGGTGGAAATGCCCGGGTTTTCAAGAGTTCTTTTTCTCAAGCCTTTTTCTCCAGTTTGGTTTTCGTTTTGGTTTTCCATTATATCTTACCTCCAGGCCGTTTTTCAAGTCAGAAGTGAGAATCGAACTCACGTAATTCCGGGTTGCAGCCGGAAGCATAGCCACTCTGCCATTCTGACGGGTATTCTCTTTTACACTGTTCCCAATCTTCTTTCACATGTTCATACTCTTCTTACATATGTTCACAATTGTGACGACATCCTCACAATTGTGATCTTAATATAAATAATTACCTGTGGAAAGATTAAAAGTCAATACAGATAATTACTAATGATAATAAATTGAAGTATATATAATTATCTCTAATAATACAAAAGACCCAAATTTCAGGATTTTTGAAAATTTTTGTGAAAAAATATTTCGTGGAAAATTAAGGAAAAAGAACCTGAAGCTCTTTCCTTCCCTCCCTGCCCTTCCCCTTTAATTTTCTCTCTCACTTTTCTATCCTACTTTTCCTCTCACATTTCTCTCCTACTTTTTTTATCATATTTCTTTCTCACTTTCCCCTTACTTTTCTCCCTCGCCTTTCCCTCTTGTCCTTTTATACTTCAATATCCTCTGATCTCAAGCATCCTGTCAAGGGTTTTTCTGGCTTTCACTCTTATATTTTCCGGGACATGGATTTCATATTCCATATTCTGGAGGCTGTTCAGGATTGACTCGAGAGTAATTTTTTTCATATTATAACAAACAGCCTTTCTTGACACGGGATAGAATTTTTTATCCGGGTATTTTCGTTTAAGGTTTTGAACAATTTCATTTTCGGTTCCGATTATAAACTCTGTGGAACCTGATTTTCCCGCCTCCTTTACAATTCCGGAGGTGCTGAGAATATGATCTGCAAAACTCAGGACTTCAGGCCTGCATTCAGGATGTGCAAGAAAGTCTGCGCCTGGGTGCAGGCTTTTTAATTCTTTTATGTCATCCTCGCTGATGTTATCGTGGACATGGCAAAACCCGGGCCAGAGGTGTATTTTTTTGTCGGCATGAAGTGACACAAATGCACCAAGGTTCCTGTCCGGGACAAAAATAACCTCCCGGTTCTCAATCGAATTTACTACATTTACTGCATTTGAAGATGTGCAGCAGATATCCGACTCCGCTTTTACGGCAGCCAAACTGTTTACATAGCAGACAACTGCTGCATCGGGATGTTTTTCTTTTTCAGCCCTGAGAGCTTCCACAGTAACCATATCCGCCATCGGACAGCCTGCATCAGGAACAGGCAAAAGTACTAGCTTTTCAGGAGAAAGAATCGATGCCGACTCTGCCATAAAATGGACACCTGCAAAAACTATAACATCAGCTTTTGAATTAATTGCTTCCTTGCAGAGAGAAAGGGAATCGCCCACAAAATCAGCAACTTCCCGCACTTCCCTGCGAGTGTAAAAATGGGCAAGGATTATTGCATTCTTTTCTTCTTTGAGCTTTTTTATTTCTTCTGCAATTAACTTGTCTTCCATAACAACTCCGTTTTCCATGGTGATCTCGTTTTCAAAGTGATTTCATTTTAAAAGTAACCTGATTCTCAAAGTGATTTTTTCAAAGTGATCTGATTTTCAAAGTGACTTTGTTTTTAAAGTAGCTTCATTTTCTAAAGCGACTCTATTTTTCAAATTAGCTGAGGTTAATTCAGTCCCAGGGCTCAAGCCCTTTTTTCTGCAGATAGTCGTTAATTGCCTCATGGATTGCCTCTTCCGCAAGCATTGAACAGTGCATTTTTATTGGGGGGAGCCCGTCAAGCGCCTCTGCAACCGCTTTGTTTGAAAGTCCCCAGGCCTCTTTCAGAGTCTTTCCTTTGATAAGCTCGGTTGCCATACTGCTTGATGCAATTGCAGCCCCGCACCCGAAAGTCTGGAATTTAACATCCACAATTCTGTCATCCTCGATCTTGAGAAAGATCTTCATTATATCTCCGCACTTTGCGTTTCCAACCTCTCCCACTCCGTCACAGTTCTCAATGCTTCCCATGTTCCTCGGGTTTGAAAAATGGTCCATAACTTTCTCGCTGTAATCCATGAATTGTCCTCCTGTACTGTATTTCTATTTTCAAATTTCCAACATTGTTTACTTAACCTGCTTCATTTTTGCTCAAAAGGTCCTGTATTCCTGAGGGGTCAATGGCGACATATTCCTGAGCTTTTGAACAATCTCGGGCAGGACCTCAAGCACCCTGTCCACATCCTCCATGGTGTTCATCCTCCCAAGGCTCAACCTCAGGGAACCATGAACAATTTCGTGCGGGACTCCGCAGGCTGTAAGTACGTGCGAGGGTTCAAGAGAAGTAGAATTACACGCGCTTCCCGTAGACGCAAAGATTCCTTTTGTATTCAGGAGCAGCAGGAGGGATTCCCCCTCTATGTATTCAAAAGTGACATTTACATTGTTTGCAAGCCTTTCAGTTGGATGCCCGTTCAGGTGGGTTTTTGGAATCTTAAGAAGTTCTTTAATCAAGCGATCTCTCATTTTCAGCAGGGTTTTATTCTCTTCTTCAATTCCGCCTGCTGCAAACTCTATGGCTTTTCCGAGGCCCACGATGGCAGGGACGTTCTCTGTTCCAGCCCTGCGTTTTCTTTCCTGAGCCCCACCGTGGATAAGAGGGTCTATTTTTGTCCCTTTTCTTATGTAGAGCGCCCCGCATCCCTTTGGTCCACCGAACTTGTGCCCTGAAAGGGATAGAAGGTCAATATTCATTTTTTTGACATCTATGGGAACATGGCCTATTGCCTGCACAGCATCCGTGTGGAAATATATCCGTTTCTCCCTTGCGATTTTTCCTATTTCCTCAACAGGCTGAATTGTCCCGATCTCATTGTTTGCAAGCATTATGGAAATGAGTACAGTATCATTCCGGATAGTGTTTTTCAGCTCCTCTGTTGATACAATTCCATATCTGTCAACCGGAAGGTAAGTGACCTCAAACCCCTGCCCTTCGAGCCATGAACAGGCGTGCAGGACGGCATGGTGTTCGATTGAGGAGGTGATTATGTGTTTTCCTTTGTTCCTGTTTGCAAAGGCTATCCCCTTTAATGCCCAGTTATCTGACTCGGAACCTCCGGATGTGAAATAGATCTCAGTCTCTTCAGCTCCGATGGTATCTGCGACCTTTTTCCTTGCTGCTTCTACTGCACGTTTGGAGATTTTTCCCGGATCATAAATCGAAGAAGGGTTTCCAAAGTTTTCTGTCAGGTAGGGAAGCATCTCTTCGACAACTTCTTTTCTTACAGGAGTTGTAGCAGAATTATCCATGTAAATGGTCCTGTTTTCCACTGTCACACTTGCACCTTCACAATTGTTATAGTTATTCACAATTGTGACTATTTAAGTTTTATCTCTGAAAAATGTCCTGAGAGAAGAACCTGACAAAAAAGTTGAATCTTTGCAGGGCAGCCAGACAGGCTGGTGGAGACGCTTGTTTTGAGCTATAAATCGAAAAACGGTTTCTGATATCAATAAAAATATCCTTCTGGATCAGGGAGTGTGTCTTCAGTATGCTCTTCATTTTACTTTCGACTGGTTTTTCAGGTCGTTTCCTTACCTAGTTGCAGGCCAGCCTTGACCCCGTGCGACACGAGGAAGAGACCGAGAGATTCACTTTCTGGACTCTGGAATAGATTATCAGTCAATAAACGACCTAATAAATAACTAAACCTCAAAAATCGGGCAGTTTTTTGAGAATATTACCTCGCGTTGCAATCTTATTATTATTCTTGACACTGATAAAAAATATATATGTATATAAGGTATATTCGTTCTCAATTGTAAAATCTCAAAAAGTGATGATAATTATGGAAACTCCGTGTCAGAAGATTGTGTGGGATCTGGTTCCCGCAATAAGGGCCAGTCTTGCAATCGAACTTGTAAATAGAGGACAGTCACAGGCAACGTCGGCAAAGTTGCTGGGGATTGCTCCGTCGGCAGTTTCCCAGTATATTTCGGGAAAAAGAGGATACAGAATCGAATTCCAGGGCGAGACGAAAGAGTTGATCGAAAAACTTGCTCAGGACTTAATTGACAATAAAGTCGATGACTTTGTTCCGAGGATCTGCAAGATTTGTGTATGTGCAAGAGGAATTGAGAGCAACTGCAATAGCACCTGCGGTCCGAAAGAGTAAGCATCAAAAGAGTAACATCAATAGAGAAATCAATAGAGAAACCTGAGGTCCAGATGCCTGTAAAAATCTTTTTTTAACGGTTCCGGCATCGTTTTCAGACTCATTTTAAGCCTTTTAAGTAAAGAAGCTTCTCGATAACTATATATCCAGGATAACCTAAGATAAGCATAGTTCACAATTGTGAATTTAACTGAGAATCCTCTGATGCGCATTGCTGGCATTACAGGGTTTAAACCTTCTTCAGGTCAAAATACTTGAGAGAAATTACCAGAGAGACTCTGTCATAGGTAAGGAAGTAAACTGCAAAAAAAGGGTGAATTGTATGGGAAGAATATATTCTGATATAACCTGGACAGTTGGCAACACGCCGCTTGTCCGGTTAAACCACGTAACAAAGGGTCTGAATGCAGATGTGCTGGTTAAACTGGAGTCCTTTAACCCGATGGGTAGTGTAAAGGACAGGATCGGACTGGCTATGATCCAAGAAGCCGAACGTGAGGGGAGAATAAAAGAGGGCACCACTATTATTGAACCCACAAGTGGCAATACCGGCATTGCACTTGCAGGCGTATGCGCTGCCAGGGGCTACAAACTCATTTTAGTCATGCCTGAAACAATGAATGTAGAACGGAGGAAACTGCTCAAAGCACTGGGAGCAGAAATAATCCTTACCCCGGGTCCTGAAGGGATGAAAGGCGCAGTCAACAGAGCAGAACAGTTGGCTGCGGAAAATCCTGCTCTTTACTATATACCCCAGCAATTTCAGAACCCTGCAAATCCGGAAATTCACCGCAGGACAACTGCCGAAGAAATATGGAGGGATACGGACGGCAGGGCGGATGTGATTGTAGCAGGCGTGGGGACAGGAGGGACAATTACAGGCATTTCCGGCGCTCTCAAAAAAAGGAAGCCCACATTTAAAACAATTGCAGTAGAGCCTGCCGAATCCCCGGTACTCAGCGGTGGAAAACCGGGCCCGCACAAGATCCAGGGAATCGGGGCAGGCTTCGTTCCAGATGTGTTTCAGCTCGACCTTATTGATGAAATTATCAAAGTAAAGGCAGAAGATGCCATTTCCACAGCAAGAAGACTTGCAAGGGAAGAAGGCATCCTTGCAGGAATATCCTCAGGTGCAGCTGCTTATGCGGCTTTGCAGGTAGCGTCAAGGGAAAAGATGGGCGGAATGACAATTGTTGTCATCCTTCCGGATACAGGAGAGCGTTATCTGAGCACTGATCTATTTGACTGATCTATTTGACTAATCTTGGAAATTAATATCGGAAGATTTCAATGGGAATCAGGGAAAATATCAGGGAAGATATCAGGACAGTTTTTGAAAAAGACCCCGCAGCAAGATCCACACTTGAGGTGCTCTGCTGCTATCCTGGCCTGCACGCCATCTGGATGCACAGAGTAGCGCACTCTCTCTGGAATAAACAATTATTTTTCCCTGCCCGTCTGATGTCTCATATATCAAGGGCTCTCACAGGCATTGAGATTCATCCCGGAGCTAAGCTCGGGAAAGGGGTATTCATTGACCACGGGTCTGGGGTTGTAATCGGAGAAACCGCTGAAGTAGGCGATGACGTCCTCATATACATGGGAGTCGTGCTTGGAGGCACAGCCCTTGAGAAGAAAAAACGTCACCCTACTGTTGAAAATGACGTGGTCCTTGGCTCAGGTTCAATCGTGCTCGGGCCAATTACGATAGGAAGAGGAGCAAAAGTAGGTGCAGGATCGGTTGTGGTCAGGTCAGTCCCACCCGAAGCTACGGCAGTTGGAGTCCCTGCCAGGATTGCCGGGAAGCCACAACCATCCGAACCTTCAGGGCAGCTGGACCATAATAAATTGCCGGATCCTGTGCTCGCCGTGGTAAGCCAGATGCTTGACCGTTTGGGCAGGCTAGAAGAAAGGTTCCAGGCCCAGGAAAAAGCCTCATCCATGCCTTCGCCAGTATCCCTTATAACCTCACAAAAAACCGCACTTAAGAAAGATGAGCAAATTTATTCCCTGCTAAAAGACGTGATAGATCCTTCAATTGGAGTAGACATCGTCAACCTTGGTTTTGTCAAGGAAGTTATCGTGGATGGGGCAAATGTAGACGTAAACCTGGTATTGACAACAAGCTCCTGTCCAGTGATTGAATACTTTAAAAATCAGGTAAAGAGAAAGGTCCTGGGCATTAACGGGGTAGAAAATGTTACCGTCAATATCCTTGATGAGCCCTGGAACTGGGATAGGGTAAACAGGCAGGTATTCCACTAATCCAGCTGATTTGATTTTGAAAGCAGATGCAGATCTCCTTACTATTATAGGATTTTTTCCAAAGCCAGAAAATGAATATTTACAGGCTGTGAAAGGGTCAAAATTCAAAAATAAATTTAACTGCGAGCCCTTTTAAATGAGTTTTTACGCTTATTTATGGTCCTTAGTGTAAGATTGAACACCTTATGTTTAACAACTAAGAACCTTTACCATTTCCCAGATGAATTTCCAGGCGAATAATTACTGATCAACAGATACCACGCATTTATTAGCATTCATAACTTTAAACCACGCAGAATTAAAAACGCCTATTGAGGAGTATTAAATGAAAAACCCGCTAAAAACAATAAGGGAAACAAAACCCCTGGTGCATCATATCACTAACTGGGTAACTATTTACGACTGTGCAAACATAACAAGAGCTTTTGGCGCACTTCCCGTAATGGCGCATGCCCCTGAAGAATGTGCCGATATGACAGGGATCTCATCTGCGCTTGTTTTAAATATCGGGACCGTTACATCCGAAATCATAGATTCCATGCTCCTTTCCGCCGCTGCTGCAAATGAAAAGAAAATCCCTGTGGTACTTGACGCGGTTGGAGTTGGAGCTACCAAATTCCGGGATGAGATGGCTGCAAAAATCCTTGGTTCTGTCCGTATTGATATTATCAAAGGCAATTACTCTGAAATTGCAAAACTCGCAGGTGAAAAAGCTGAAACGAAAGGTGTTGAAGCAACCTCCATAAGTGCCGACCCCGAGAAAGTTGCAAAAGAATTTGCAAAATCAAGCTCTTCCGTTGTAGTAATGACAGGAAAAGAAGACATAATAAGTGATGGAAACAGAACATTTATTGTAAAGAACGGTCATGGGCTTATGGGGTCAATTGTCGGGACCGGATGTATGGCTGCGTCAATAATCGGTTCTTTTGCTTCGGTCAATCCGGATTATTGCGATGCCGCCAGAGATGCTCTGTGCTATTTTGGAGCCGCAGGAGAGCTTGCAGCTGAAAAGTCGGCAGGTCCTGGAAGCTTTAAGGTTAACCTGTATGATGAAGTGTTCAACCTGTCCGACGAAAAAGTAAAGGATATGATGAAAGTCGAAGAGCGGTGAAACTGAATTGGCGGTCTTACCTGCTGTCTTTGAATAAATGGAAGTCATGAATATCAGGCATTAAAAATATCTGGCACTAAAAAGCTGATTATTGAAACCTTATCAATTGGTATTTGACTTCCTATAAGTTATTTTTAAACACAATGTTAAATGAGTTGAAGAGTAATGGACCAGAAAAACTGCAATCAGAAGATTTCCAATCAAAAAGACTTCCCCAGGAAAAATTCCCTTTTGAATGAGATCGATTTTTATCTTGTGACAGATTCCGGACTCTCAAAGAAGGGAACCCTGTCCGATGTAAAGGAATCAGTTGAAGCCGGCTGCAAGATTATCCAGTACCGTGAGAAAAACAGGAGCACAAAAGAGATGGTCAATGAAGCTTCCGAAATCAAGAGAATTTGCAGCGGCAGGGCGATCTTTCTTGTAAATGATAGAATCGATGTTGCTTTAGCAGTTGATGCGGATGGAGTCCACATAGGCCAGGACGACATGCCAATTGAAACCGCAAGAAAAATTCTGGGTGCAGATAAGATAATCGGCCTCACCGTCCACAACGTTGATGAAGCAATCGAAGCAGAAAACAGCGGCGCTGATTATGTAGGACTTGGCTCCATATTTGATACTTCTACTAAAAAAGATGCAGGTGAGGGAATCGGGCCTGCCAGAATAAGAGACGTTAAGAACGCGATAACAGTTCCCGTGGTTGCCATCGGCGGAATAAACAAGGAAAACTGCATGAGCGTTGTTGAAAATGGAGCTGACAGCTTTGTTGCAATTTCTGCAGTCGTATGCAGCGATGATGTAAAAAGGGAAACCCGCGAGTTTGTTGAGATTATTAGGGGCAGAAAAAATTCAAGTAGTCAATGATCACTCGATTATTTTTTTTCTGAGTAACCGGAAAATTCTATTTTCGGTTTTTCTCTCCCGTGCCGCTCAGGGGTTTAGTCGGACTGCAAACCAGAGAAATGCTTATTATGGCCTCTAAGACCATTTTTCAGATCCATATTTGTGGAAAAAGCCGCTCTCCTTCGTCGAGTGTGACAAAATGAGCCGAGGATATTATATGCAGTCCTATAACCTGTAGTGGGTGTAAAATCAATCTACCATTTGCAATTTTCAGTTCCGTCCTAAGTGTGCAGTATTGTGCAGTATTGATATGGCTCAAAACTCCTTTAAGTCACCAAATGCGCCTGGTTTTCTTCCCACGTGCGTAACTCCTAAATATAAAATATACTAAGATTCTGCAAGGAACTGTTGATGCAATAAAGGTGGAAAGTTGAAGTACAATACCGTTATTTTTGATTTTGATTACACACTTGCAGATGCGACATATGGTATTGTATTAAGTTTCAACCACGCTTTTAGCAGGCTGGAAATTCCCGGATGTGACTGTGAAAGAATAAAAAGGACTGTAGGTCTATCACTGGATGAAGCTTTTGTGCATCTGACAGGTAATAAAGATGAAGCCCGGGTAAATTGTTTTAAAAGTTTATTCCGGGAAAAAGCCGATGAGGTCATGTCAAAAAACACAGTGCTCTTTGAGGATACTGTAAGCACATTGCAGCGATTAAAATGCGATGGGGTTAATACTGGAATTGTGACTACAAAATATCACTACAGGATAGATGAGACACTAAATACTTTCGGCATTTCAGACCTTGTAGATGTTATTGTGGGGGGAGAAGATGTTAAAGTGCCAAAGCCATCTCCTGAAGGGTTGTTGCTTGCAATTGACAGCCTTAACGCAGAGCTGAATAATGTACTGTATATTGGAGATAGTCTGGTAGATGCTAAAACAGCTTTAGCGGCAAATGTTGATTTTGCGGCAGTGACCACAGGGGCAACAAACGAAAACGAGTTTTCACAATATCCGTATGTAAAGATATTAAAGAATTTATCAGAGCTTTTTAATGAATAAAGTAAAGAACGTAAAAGCAAACAAAAAATAATTTGTAGAAATAGATCAATCTAAAAAAATGAAACTCAAAGGAATAAAACTGAAAGAAATAAAAGATAATGCAAAAAAATATGTAGAACTGTGTAAGCTTCTATGCGCAGACCCACGGACACCCATAACTGCGAAAATAATATTATGGATTGCCACAGCTTATGCGTTATCACCAGTTGATTTAATACCTGATTTCATACCCGTAATTGGGTATCTCGATGACATAATAATCCTGCCCGCTTTTTTGTATCTTGCAATAAAATCAGTGCCCAAAAATGTATATACGGAAAATTATAATCAGGTTTTCAAGAACTAAATCACAACCTTCCGCTGGTAAATAAACGGGGAGCAAGTCCGTTTTTTTTATTTTGCTATGAAGTTCACCTTTAATCCTCTCAAGACGGAAACCCTGTCTTTAATTGATTTTTGATGTTCCTCTTCACTAAAGGAAGGATCCTTTAAAGAAACCCAGAGTTTGCAGGGGATTTGAGAATAATTGTCGCAGTTTCGATAACTTTTTGGGCTATCCTCACAATTTAAGGCATATTTAGTTTGGTCTTTGAGGACTGTGCACATCACAAGAATTATCTACAATTCAAATTATTTCTTGAACCCTACATTGGTAATCCAGCCAAGATTACTAATATTATTCTAAAGTAATCGGAATGAAAAGTCTGCATATTTATCAATAATCTTTAGATGCTTCTCAAAATTAGTATTATCCTTCAGCCAAAACAGCCTTATACAACCAAAAAATTTTTATTAATTAACTACTTTTATATATTAATTCTTTTTTGGGTGGATACAGTGAAAGCAGATGATGTAACTGAAAAAGAAATTATGGTTATAGTAAATAAGTTTATTGAAACTTATTCTAAACGCGACATTGAAGGAATAATGTCTCTTGTTGCTCCAGATCCAGATGTCTGCTTACTTGACTCTGAACCAGGTCAAAGAAGTGTTGGGTTAAATGCCATAGAGGCTTACCTGAATGACGACTGGTCTCAATACGAGGCTTCATCTTATGAATTTAACTGGATCAATATTTCAGCGGCTGGGCCAGTGGCCTGGATAGCTTCAGAGGTACATTTCATAGTGAAGTCGGGAGGGCAGAGTATTATAATTCCCTCTTATGTAACAGCAGTATTTGAGAAGAAAGAAGATAAATGGCTTATGATGCAGGGGCACTTTTCCATTCCTGAATTGAACAATATTCAGGAGAACAATATTCATGTCTGATATAGACTTTTATTATTTTTCCACAAATCTCTATTCAAATAGTAATCAACGGTGAACTCAGAGTCTGGGCAATGTACAGAAAGTTCCGTAAGTTCTAATTGCCTCTGTACTCTTTTTCTTTACATATAAAAAACAGGTATGTTGCTTTTTTTGAGAAATAATTATAGAATACTGATCTCATTCTTGAAATAATATCAATCTAATTTTAGTGCCTATCGATTTTTACAACATGCGATTGAGGAGCCTAAAAATTCTTATGAGTAAATAGGTGATATAAAGGGTTTATTCTCTAAAATTGACCTATATTTAGCTTTCCTTAGAAAAATACATTCTATTTTTGTCTAAAATTATATTTTCTCTCATAAAAAATCTTAAAATTTATTGAGGTGGATTGATCCTCCTCCGGTGGTTGTTATGAAACCTCCGCTTATCCCAATAAACGTAGATTACAAATGGAAATTACTTTCAGAGATATTAAACGTTTTTGATTTAAGATCTACAAGGCAAATCCTTGCACAATACGAAATACTTCCTCTCGAAAAATCAATACCTTCCCTGAAAATCGTCATTCTGAGCATGTTTTTTTTGCCTTGAAATTTCCTATATAGTCAGGGAGTTGGACAAAAAGAGAAAATTACGAAAATTTAATGAGGAGAGCAGTCACTCTGCTATTCGAGGACTATACTCCTCACAAGAATTGTCTACAATTAAAATTATTTGTCCTGAATTCTATATTTGTAGTCCAGTAATAATTATTAATCATATTATGTAATGATATAACTTTAGATTATGATTAATTATCAACAAGTTTTTAATAAATATCAAAATTACTGACATCCTTAAGTCTAAAAAGCCCTATAAGACCAAAAAATTTATATTAATTAACTAACTGGTTCTCTACTGGATTTACTTTTTGGGTGGATACATTGAAAGCAGATAATGTAGTTAAAAAAGAAATCTTGACTGTTGTAGATGAGTTTATCGAAACTTATTCTAAACGCGACATTAAAGGAATAATGTCTCTTGTTGCGCCAGATTCAGATGTCTGCTTACTTGACGCTGAACCAGGTCAAAGAAGTGTTGGGTTAAGTGCTATAAAGGCTAACCTAATTGGCAGTTGGTCACAATACGAGGCTTCGTCTCATGAATTTAACTGGATCAATATTTCAGCAGCTGGGGCAGTGGCCTGGATAGCTTCAGAGGTACATTTTAAAGTGAAATCGGCATGGCAGAGTATTATAATTCCCTGTCATGTAACAGCAGT
The DNA here is from genome assembly GCA_964434965.1 of uncultured Methanosarcinales archaeon. Taxonomy (GTDB): domain Archaea; phylum Halobacteriota; class Methanosarcinia; order Methanosarcinales; family Methanosarcinaceae; genus Methanosarcina. The sequence continues at coordinate 69,206 of CAYSWX010000005.1, read as the reverse complement.
ATTTGAGAAGAGAGAAGATAAATGGTTTATGATGCAGAGTCACTTTTCTATTCCTGAATTGAACAAAATCCAGGTGAATAATATTCAGGTGAACAGTATTCAGGTATGATATAAACTTTTATTATTTTTCCACAAGTCTCTATTCAAATAGTATTCAACGATAAATTCGGAGTCTGGGCAATGTACAGAAAGTTCCGTAAGTTCTAATTGCCTCTGTACTCTTTTTCTTTACATATAAATTGACTTATAAAAACAGATCTATTGCCTTCTTTTTGAGAATAAATTATAGAATACTGAGCTCATTCCTGAAATAATATCAATCCGATTTTAGTGCCTATCGATTTTTACTACATGCGATTGTCAGGTTTTTTGAGAGGCTTTTAGTTGCTGTTTCATACACCTGCAATTATAAATATGATCTAATTTTATACATATCATCGAACAATGACCATACACAATTAGACACTGGCATACAAGACCAGATGGGAAATGGGGGATTGAAATGGATGAAAAATAAGGATAATTTACGCTTAATATTCTTGACTTCAGCAGTCCTTGTTTGTTTTTTAATTATCGGCTCATCTGCTGCACTGGCAGCTAACGAAGAAAATGCTTCGGATAATGATTCATTGGCAAATAATGAATTTCCGTATCCGCGCGGTACGGCTCCGGCATACGGGATGATGGGATGGGAAATCGGCACTCAATTTTTAACAGATAACGCCACGCTTGTCCACCTCGGATGGAGCACTTCCATAACTCCGCAGCAGTTTGTCGACAACGTAAATAGAGGCAAAGAGCTGGGGATTTCGAATTATTTAGTAGCTACCGGCGGCCCGCAGATGGAGTCCGAAAGCTTCTGGAAAGAAGTAAGGGATATGGGAATTACTGATGATGATTTCTATGGGGTCTATTTCCCTGACGAAGAAGGAAGTCCTTCAACGCTTATCACAATGTACACAGGTATGAAGAAATACTTCCCCAATGCTGTTGCTGGCGATTATTTAGGGGATATGCAGACAGGGCCTGCCGACGAGGAATTTATCCCGGGGCTGGACGTCTGTTATTTCACCAGCTACACTAAATTTCATCCTGAACGCCCGCACGCCTGGGTATATGGTAACCTTATTGCAAATGCCCCTGGCTGGAAAAATGCAGGAAAAACAGTATATCTAACAACAGAAGCATTCGGTCAGGCTCTTGAGGTGAACGATCTGGACCCGGACCTTGATACTGAGCAGAAAGTAGCTGCCCGTCATGAAAGTCAGATCGTGATGGGAATTTTAGGCGGGGCACAGGGTGTTTTCTCATATGCTTACAAATACGCAGAAGATACTCCAAACTATGATGGCTGGGTCAGCTTTAAGCCGAAATATGAACAGGTCTGGCCCTGGATTATGGAAGGCGACCGGACACTTCTGACTACAAACGTAACTGGCGGCAGGACAAATATAACTTCAGATCCGGGAGGCACAATCGATGCGGTTACAGCTTACATATTTACTGATGCAGAAGGTAGAAAATTAGTTGCATCATCAAGTATGCTTGATTTTACCGAAACAAACGGCACGGCAAATAATGCAACAATTTCAGGCATACCGGACGGAACGTATGATGTCTTATGGGAGAACAGGACCGTGACTGTTACTGATGGAACCATCAATGATACCTGGGAACCATACGAATACCACTTTTACCAGTTAGAAACAAATGATACCGGTATCGTGTAAGCTCTTACAGTTACCAGTGGTCTGGATAGAGAGCAAAATATTTGTGATTGAGATAAATGATGAAAGAGAGAGCACGTGAGGAAGATCTCCTCATGTACTCTTATGCTAATAAGTAATTTACAGCTTTTCCTCAATTCATTCTGTAATCAAGTATTTTCTGTTTTACTCATTTTTTGAGTCTTTCAGGAAGTTTTTTATCAGGAGTGACTCCGTAATATTTTGTTCTTGCCGCTCCCCAGATACAGCCGTTTTTCCCGAAGATCTTCAGCTCAAGGTTCTGGATGGATTTGAAGATACTATTCCCTGCCCTTGCACCTTTGCAGACAATGCAGAGTTTTTCACAAAAAATTGGGGGTTTTCCTTTATTTTCAACCATATCCTCACTCCAGATTGTTCACGCCTTCAGATATGCATCTGCACTTTTTCGAGATTTACTTCTTTCGCAGAATCACTTCTGTGACCTGCTGCCCTATATGAAAATTATTTCTATCTAATTTATTCAGAAAATTTCTTATTCACAGAAGTTTCTTTCCAGCTGCAGGGCCGGGAGCGCACTGGAATACATCGCTTATACTTACTTCTATGAGGGTTTTTGCAGGAAGACCGGGTTTTGCAGCATTCACAATTGCTTTCATCTTATCGAATTTCTCGCCTGAAGTGAGAATTGTAGCTTTTCCTTTTATCTGGAAACATCCGCCTGTTTCAGGACCCCACACATAGATTGCAACGTTTGGATTTTCTTTCAGGTTTGCAAGAGATTTAACCATGAAATTGTCTGCAATCCAGATGGTCTCATCATCTACAAGCTGGCAGAAGCCTATGGGCACTACGTTAGGAACTCCTTCTTTTGAAGCCGTTGCGACCGGGAAGATCTTTACTTTTGAAAAAGCAGTTTTCATATCTTCATTTAACTTTACCATAATATTTCACCATCAGATGATTGCAGTATAAATTTATATATTTAAGCGTTAGAATTCTGTACCTGACAGATTTTTTGTGTACTTTAATAACCTTTCAAAGCTAAAAAAGTATTAAAAAATGTTATTTCCACATAATCAGGGGTAAAATTTATGATAAGTGAGATCAGGGTTCTGGGAGAGGAAATATCAAGAGAAATTGGTTCGAAAGCTGGTTTTAGAAACGAAAAACTAATTAACTGGAGATACAGGCTGCAATTGTACAATTTTCGTCCTGAGTCCACAGACGACCCTCATGTCCGGCTTACAGATGTACTTGCTCTGAAATCCGTAGATTCGGGAGTTCAAACAGTAGCCAAAAAACCGGCCTGAAAAATCGAAAAAAATGAAAAAATATCGTTTTTAGATCATTCGCAGAAATTCATTTTTCAGAAAGTTATGCTTGTCCGGTATCCAAACTCGATGCTATAATCCAGATAATAGACTATCTCAGGTTCTATTTTTATCAAGATTGTATCTGGATCAGGCGGCAAATCTGCAATAACAGGGAATTTAGCTGCCAGGATCTCCCCCACTTCCCGCAGTTCATTCTCATCAGTAACTATCGATGCCCTGCCTTCGACCTGGAGTGCCTGCATATCAAACCAGTCAGGTTCATCCTCGTCAACAGTAAATGCTACCTGCGGGTTTTGCATGATATTCTGGACCTTTCGTGTGTTCTTATTGGTTGCCAGGTATACGATTTCATTTTCGGAAATATAAGCCATTGTATGAGCCATTGGCCTGCCCTGTGGGCTCACGGTTGCAAGGTTCAGGTAATAGTGATTTGCAAGGTATTCACAAATCTTAGCTTTAAGTTCTTCTGTCATATTTCCCCCAGATTATAACTTTCAATCAGACCCCATAAGGAGATCTATTACATAGAGCCTTTTCAGATATTATATTCTAAGCATACTTCAGGCATTCTTCAATTTATGTCATGAAATGAAGAATCTACTGATAAGCCACTGAAATTTGCAGTCCTTTTCCTATGAGATTTATAGAGACAAAAACTTATAACTTTTGCTTATAATTCTCAGCTCTTATCCCGAGCCAGTCTGTGGGCGAAGCCTACTCTTTTGAAAAACATAAGACACGTAATATAATTTCCTATTAATATATGTATTTAGAAGTTCATTGCTAAAATGTAGGGGGAGACTATCAATGAACTCGGATATGCAAAAAATTTTAACACTCGGGAAAATATCCTGTTTCTGTTTAATTCTTGTACTTATAGCCATCTCAGCGTCTCCAACAGCCAGTTCTGAACCGTATGTTTCCGACCAGGCAGGATATCAGCAGACAGACGTTCAGGATATGGAAGTCAGAGTTAATCCTGACAGAGATGTCAACTGTGTGAAAACGATGGAAAAGGGGGGTATGACGATTGCGGTTCTGGGATCAGACGAACTTGACGTTAAAAAAATACAGGAAGATTCAGTAACAGTAAGTTCGGTAAAGACGGCAGGGAAAGTGAAACCGTACACCATGGAATACATGGACATCAATTCTGATGGGTATGGAGACCTCGTTATGTTCTTTAGCTGCCATGAACTGATAACCCAGCTGGGCCTTACAAAGTGTTTCTGCAAGGAAGCACCCTTAAAGGTCAGAGCCACAATTGAAGAAAACGAAGGAATAAAAACAATAGAAGGTAACGATGCGACACTTATCCTTCCGCGCTTCAGGTGATAGATGGCTCCATCCCAAAAAGTTCCTGAAAACCCCAGCATCACCATTTATAGAAGATACACTGAAATATAGAAGATAAGCTGAAAAAATGAATAGGAAAAATAGAATTGGAAGAAACAGTCAGGACTTTCGTTTCTTCACACACTCTTTGAGTTTTTCTTCAAGCCGGATCCGGGAGATGAATACCCCAAATTGAGTTGCAATGGTTTCGATAACAGTACGCACGCTATCAGATAGCTCGTATTCCATCTCTGAGGCAAGATAAAAAGCAGCAATAACTTTTTTTCCGTACTTTACAGGAATTATTGCCGTAGCTCTAAGATTTTCCTGCCTGAGCACCTCATCTTTTGAGGTAAGAAGAAGATCTATGTGCTGCTTGTAGACAGGCTGGCCTATCATAACAAGCTTGGTATTTGGAGAATTTGCATTATAATGAGAAGCGTTCTCGATAAAGACTGAAGAAAGACCGCGATGGATAGCAAGATTCATATCTCCGGTTTCATCATCAATCAGATAGATACCACCGGCACTGATTTCATCTATCTGAAGGCAAGAGTCAAGCAGCCTATTAAGGGTTTCATCCAGGTAATTCGAAGTGCTTAATGCAATTCCGAGGTCCCTCTGGATATAGAGAAGTTTCTCTTTTCGTTTTCTTTCAGTAATATCCAGAATTATACCTTTAAGGTATCTTACGACTCCATTCTCATCGGCTTCGATAAAGGTTCTTTCTTCAACCCAGCGAGCCTCCCCTGATTTTGTCAATATCCGGTATTCCTGAGAAAAGTCAACGTAATCTTCTTCGATTCTTCTTGAGAGCTCTCTTTCGACCCTTTCAAGGTCATCAGGGTGCACAATGTTTCCATACAGAAGCTTTCCCGACGTAAACTCTTCTACCGTATACCCGAACTTTTTTATGTTTTCAGAGACAAAATCTGCAGGCCAGTACTTCTCTGGCCGCCACAGGAAAACAGTAACAGGGACTTTATTTATTACAGAGATCAGCTCTTTTGCCATCTCAAGCGCACTGCGTAAAGACATCTCATTGAGATATTTGCAGGGTTTTTGCCTGCCATTGTTTCCGTTTCTAGCCGAATTTGAAGTCGCTCTAGCCATTTTCATCCCCGTACAAAACCTTCTACAGGAAGCTATGAGAAAGTTTTGCATATTTAATCTTTTTGCTACGACTATATGAAACCACGTAATACATTAAAAAGATTGTGAATTTTATATTCAAAATTTCGTTATAGGAAAGCTTGGAAGTGTTTGAAAGAAGAAATCTTTAACACATAAATTGGCAGATAAAAATAGAAACCGAGAGAAAAATATATAAAAAAACTTATTCCTTTTTTTGAAAGTAAGAAATATAAGAGAAAGAGTCTCAAATAAGTTTCTTCAGTCGATTATTTTTTACAGCTTCATCCTGTTACTATATACTATTTACTATTTTTCTGGCTATTTTGTCCCTTACAAATTAATTTTTTTAAATATTTATCTCCCTTATAAGGGAAATAGTCTCAGTATCGACGTGCAAGATTTTTACAAGCTCCTGAAATGTAGTAATTGTTACAAAATTCTCATAGAATTTTTACATTTAAAGCATTATATTTGGAAATTCAACTTAAAAGGTAGAATTATATATCACTGCAGACATCTTTCTAAATATTATTGGAAGAAGTTTTAAAATATTTATTAGGAATCATTGCTAAATGATAACGAAGGCAGGGATTTACAGATATGGAAAATGGTCTTCAAGGAGTACTGAAAGGACAAAAAATAGCTTATTTTTCAATGGAAATCGGGCTTCGCAATGAAATCCCGACATATTCAGGAGGTCTTGGAGTACTGGCAGGCGATACGATCCGCTCGGCTGCAGACCTCAATATCCCGCTGGTAGCAGTAACTCTGGTTAGCAATAAAGGATATTTCAGGCAGAGCCTTGATGCCTTCGGGACCCAGACAGAACTAACTGAAGAGTGGGACCCTTCAAATTTCATGAACCGGCTTGAGCAGAAAGTGAGCGTTAAAATTCAGGACAGAGAGGTCAAAATCCAGGCATGGCACTATGACTGCAAAAGCCTGACCTGCGGCTGCATACCTATTATATTTCTCGATACCAACGTGGAAGGAAACTCGTGGGAAGACCGCAGGATCACAGATTTTCTTTATGGGGGTGACCATACCTACAGGCTCAAGCAGGAAATAGTGCTCGGGATAGGGGGAGTGCGCATTCTTGATGCACTTGGCTTTAAGGTCCGAAAATACCATATGAACGAAGGTCACTCAAGCCTGCTTGCCCTGGAACTTTTAAAAAGAAATGACCAAGAATGTTCGAAGGTAAAGGAACTCTGCATTTTTACCACTCATACTCCCGTAGAAGCCGGGCATGATAAGTTCGATTACGGGCTTGTCAAAGATCTTATCCGGGATGAAAACGATGTGAACACCCTCAGAAGTTTAGGGGGAGCAGACCGTTTTAATACGAGCCTTTTTGCCCTCAACCTGTCCAACTATGTGAACGGCGTCACAAAAAGACACAGCCGGGTCTCATGTGAACTCTTCCCAGGGTATTCAATCCAGGCAATAACAAACGGAGTCCACTCTTATACCTGGACCTGTCCTTATTTCAGACAGCTTTTTGACCAATATCTGCCCGGATGGGCAAATGAACCCGAACTCCTTGTAAGGGTGGGAGGAATCCCGGATGACAAGATCTGGGAAGCACGCCGAAATGCAAAAAAAGCCCTTATAGATGAAGTAAATGAAAGAACAGGGGCAGGTATGGACTATGAGACCCTCACTATAGGTTTTGCACGGCGCATGACCGCGTATAAACGGGCAACCTTAATCCTTTCTGACATTGAAAGGCTCAGAAAAGTAAACCGGAGAGGCAAAATTCAGCTTATTTTTGCAGGAAAAGCCCATCCTCATGATGAAGTGGGAAAACAGCTTATAAGAGATATTTTCAAAAGCATAGAATCTCTCAGAAACGAGATCAAGATAGTCTTTCTTGGAAATTATGATATGGACCTGGCTGCAAAAATGGTCTCCGGCGTTGATATCTGGCTAAACACTCCGACTCGTCCTTTTGAAGCCTCAGGCACAAGCGGAATGAAAGCTGCCCATAACGGAGTCGTAAATTTCAGCGTTCTTGACGGCTGGTGGATTGAAGGATGGATTGAAGGAGTGACCGGCTGGTCCATAGGCCCTCAGCCAGAGGAACACCTTACCGGAGAAGAAGCAAGGCTTGCTGAGCTTGACGACCTCTACAACAAACTTTACTATATTATCGTTCCAATGTATTACGAGCGTAAAGACGAATGGTTAAAGCTGATGAACAACTCGATAGGCATGGTCGCCTATTATTTCAACAGCCACAGGATGATGCGGCGTTATGTCACGCACGCTTATCTGTAAAGTTAAAAATCAGGTTGTTCCTATCAGTTTAAGGAAAAAATGAGTTTAAGTGGAAAGTCAAGAAAAGCTTATGCTCTTTCGGATTCCAGCCTTTTAACCTTTTCACGGGCACTTTCCGCTTTTGCTTTGATTCCTTTACTATCCCAGAGGCTGGCTGCAATCTTAAAGGCATTTTCGGCCCCTTTCAGATTTCCAAGTATAAGGAGTACATTTCCTTTTTCATACCAGGCTTCGGCAAAATCGGGTTTAAGGCGGGTTGCCTTTTCAAAAGCATGCAGAGCTTCCTTTTCCGAACCAGCTTTAAAGAGGACTTTTCCCCGTAACTGCCAGGCCTCAGCATTTTCAGGTTTTATCTCAAGGGCTTTTTCAAAAGCCTGTATAGCTTTTTCCTGCTCTCCAAGCCTGAGATGGAGTTTGCCTTTTTCAAACAGGGTATCAGGATCGTCAGGATTTCTTTCGAGGGCTTCTTCAGATTCTCTTTGCTTCTCTTCACAAAAGCGTATTCTGGCCAGCACTGCATCCTTTCCTTCCCAGGCGTTTTTCTGCACAGGGTTCAGCGAAATCGACTTTTCGAAAGCATCAAGCGCATCCCTGAAGCGCTCAAGTTTTGTCAGAACAAATCCGATGTTGGTCCAGAGCCCTGCATTTTTAGGGTTAATTTCGGAAGCTCTCTTAAATGTATCAAGGGCCTCTTCATAACGCTTTAGTTTCAGCAGGGAATTTCCTTTATGAAACAGGACCGCATAATCCAGAGGGTTTTCTTCAAGAATACGGTCAAAAGCCTGAAGAGCTAGTCTCAGCCTTCCCTGCCTGTAGAGAGTTAATCCTTCTTCGTAGAGGGCCTTCGTCCCCGTACTTTTCGGACTCCTTTCTTCTACCCCTTCACTTTCGAGATTATCTTTTTCAAGCCCGGTTTCAGAGAGGTACCTGAATTCTGCCGAATCTTTCTGGTCAGGCCTGGCATCAAGATATATAAATTCCTCTTTTGGCACAAAGGACTTGCAGATCCAGCCCGGTTCGGTCTTCCTATTTGTAATAACACAGTATCCGTCAACATACTTCGAGCATACTCCACAGCAGTAGATATGCCTCTCGAGTCGGTACCTGATCTGGTCGAGCTCTGTAGTAACCTGTCCCTGGTTCAGCCTTGTTTTGAAGGTTTCATAAGGTATGTTCTTTATTTTGATATAGACTGTTGAAGGAGCAGGAGGGTCCCATTCATAGGACTTTTCAGTTTGCTTTTTGCGGATCATAGTTATGTAGATTTTATTTTGTTGAATCTGGTTTTACTGAAATTTAATTTTTATCGAAATTTAATTTTTATTGAAATTTAATTTTTATTGAAATTTAATTTTTGTTGAGATCTGTATCATGCAAATCAGCCTCTATGAAAATATATCTTACCTTATATAGATAATCTTGAGATATTCCCTGGCATGAGAAAATAAGACTTTTCAAAGCTTTAATTACTATTATATGCCAGTTCCAAGTTCTTTAAGATGTTACATGTAAAGCAAAAAAAGACGAACTAAAAATAATCACAAAAAGTACTCAAAAAGGAATTAACCGGATATTTTCCGGTTATTAACTCAAGAAACCTTGCAGAAATCCGGGAAAAATTATGGGGTGGGTATACCCCCGGTTTCTGTGCTGAGGTCAGGCTGAGAACTAAAAGTCCACCAGCCACTCTTACTGCTTTCCGTGCCTTCAGGACTTACAGCCCAGACTCGCCAGCGGTACTGGTCTACACCCTCCGGAAACTTAAACGAGTAGCTGGTCCCGGATATCCCGGAGGCTACATCAGACCCTGAAGATTCCGAAAGCCACTTACCCGTGTTTGAATCATACGAGTCGATTTCTACAGTGTAGCTTGCAGCACCCGAGACAGCTTTCCACTTTAGTGCAGCCTGTGTTGTAGTATTATCAAATACCTCTCCACTGGCCGGGGAAACCTGTGCCGGAGTTGAGAGAGGCACAGAAGATGGCGGTATGGAAGGTTCTTCTACATTTACTACTTTGGTAGCGCTGACACTGCCTGCTCTGTTTGTAGCTGTCAGAGTGTAAGTTGTGGTTTCTTCGGGGAATATACGCTGGCTGCCGGTCAGACTTGCAGTCCCTATCCCTGGTTCAATGACAACTTCCGTAGCATTGGAAACACTCCAGATTAAATTGGAACTCTCTCCTTTCGCAATGACATCAGGGTCCGCATTAAAAGAGACGATTGAAGGCAAGTCATCAGAAGATGGCTTCTCTGAAGATGGCTTCTCTGAAGATGATTCTTCTTCCGATGCTGGCAGATTCTCAGTAGGGGGTGAAACCTTCTCTTCCTCAGATGTCATGTTCTCTTCAGGCGGCAGAGGATTTTCTTCAACTGTAACCGTGCAATAAGCTGCGTCTTCTTTATTGGCATTTGAAGCCGTAAGCTTATATGAAGTGGTAGTTGAGGGAGATACTTCCAATGTACCTGTAGGCTCTACATTTCCAATATCAGGTTCTATAGTAACGTTTGAGGCCCCTGAAACGTGCCAGTTCAGGACAGCACTTTCTCCTGGTTTGATAGAATTCGGACTTGCATCAAAAGAACTGATAAGCAGATCCTTTTCTTCAACCTTAACCGTGCAAGTGGCTATTTTTTTATCCCCATCGTCTGAAGCTATCAGTTTATATGTCGTTGTTTCAGAAGGATGTATAGAAAAAGATCCGGTTGAGTTTACGGCTCCGACGTCAGGTTCTATAGTAACATTCGTTGTCCCTGAGACATCCCAGCTTAAAACCGAAAGTTCTCCTGGTTCGATAATATCAGGGTCGGCATCAAAAAAATTAATTCCCACTGCTGATGCAGGGAACAGGATTTTAAGAGCAATGGCTATACTCAAGATGGTACCAAGCAATTTTATGGCTTCTGGCAATGAGCCCCATAAAGTCCTGACGTGATCCAAGGCTGACTTTTTATTGTCCTTTTTATCCATAAAATGACTCCGGAAAACCTGCAAATAAGCGTGAAGCGGTCATCTATCACCGAAAAAAATTCATATTATCGTGAAGGGAAAAATCGGCTTTAGAGCTTTATTCTAAAGTAAACATTATTAAAAGCTTGATATTTAACTCTGGTTTCCCATATTTATTTTTAAATTAGACGTCCAGTGTCCTCTTTTAAGACTACAACTGACGCTTCACGCTGTGCAGATTCTTAATTGTGCATTTTTTTAAAGCCGAAGCAAAGATTATAGCAATTGTTTAATAATATCATATATATTAATTTTGGCTTATACTTTAGAAATATAATAAAAATCTTAAGAAATAAGCAGTCACTTATTCCTGAATTCTCTAAAGATTCCTTTCCAGATTATTCAGTTCCTGGATTCTTAACTTCACAACGTCCATAGCATCTTCAAAGAGCTGCCTGTTAATTTTGATCCCGAAGTATTTTTTGAGTTTTTCTTCAGGAGGCATTGTCGAACCTGAAGAGAGGTACGCAATGTAGTTTTTATTGAAAGTTTCCGGTTTTTCTTTGTATTGTTTGAAGAGAGCGAGAGTTATTGCCTTTGAAATCGCGTAGTTAAAAGTATAGTAGTTATTTGTCAGGTAAATGTGGTTAATGTAAGTCCATTCCGCAGAGTCCTCTGTGTAATATTCGACGGATTCACTCCTGTATTCTTTAGAGAGGGCTGTCCAGAGGGCATTAAGTTCAGGTCCGCTGACAGTTCCGTTTTCAGAGCTTTTCTCAGCGCATAAGCTGTGTGCCTTATATTCGAATTCCGTAATCATGGGCTGGCGGGTAAAGTAGTTCTGGTATTCTCCTATATGCTGGGCAAGCACAGCAACTGCTGTTTCCTTATCAGAATTTTCAATTATATAATCAACAAAGAGTTCTTCATTGAAAGTTGAAGGGACTTCCATTTCGAAAATCTGGCCCGAGCAATAGAAATAATCTGTGAAATTGCCCATCAGATAGAAGTTTATTCCATGCCCGAGTTCGTGAGTAAGCGTTTTCTGGTCACTGATAATGCCGTTATAATTCATAAAAATCAGGGCAGGGGACTTCAGGGCACAGAGCCCGTAACAATAGCCTCCGGGCTGTTTTCCGTGCTCGGGGTCAGGGTACACATCTATGAAATTTCCTGTTGCCATTTTTAAAAAAATTTCATTGAAACTGGGGTCCATCCTTAAATAGGATTTCTGGATCTCCTGCAAAGCATCCGTGTAAGTATAGTTTTTACCGGGTTGACCCGTCAACTGTAGCATAAGGTCATAAGGCCTGAGCGTTTCAATCACGAGCTTTCTCCTCATGAACTCGTTATAGTCCTCAAATACGTCTTTTCTTTCCTTGAAAACAGAATTCATATCCTCAACCTGGTCTTTTGTGAGGTAAAAATTGTACAGGCTGGATTCATATGAGTCCCTGTATTTCAGTTCTCTTGCGATAAGGTCGTCAAGCCGTGATTTTTCAGAATAGAGAGATGCCATCGAGCCGGATTCGGATATAAGGTGGTAAAACCTCTTATCATAACACCTTTTTCGGTTTTCCCGGCTCTGGTCTGTTGAAAGCAGAGTATTGTAGGACTGAGAGTTGACCTGAAATTCTTCCCCGTTCTCAAGAGTTATATTCCCTGCCATAGTGACATTATTTGTGATCTTTGAAAGAGCCTCAGTTTCCAGTTTCATGCGCTGGTTTTCGATTTCTGCAAGATATACAGCCTGAGATTCATCCACCGGCCTGTGTTCTATAAACCTCATATAGTTTGCTTCAAGGTAAGGCCGATATACTTCAAGTCCGGATTTTTCGGAAAAGAGCCTTTCCCATTCCCCTTTATCGAGTGATGTCAATTTTACGGTTGCAAATGCACTGGCCTTTTTATGTTCCGTAATCAGGTCCTGAGATTCCGCAAGAAGAGAAATAAAGAACTTATCATTCACGTTTTTACTGAGCTGAGTATAAGCGTAAATATAGAGAACGTCAATAGACCTTGAAAACTCTTTTTCAGTTTCCATATAATCCAGTAAAACCGGCCCGGACAGTCTCTCAAATTCCGGACGGAAAGTCTGGTTCATTTCTTCTGATTTCTTTTTTAATGCTCCAAGCTTTTCTAAGGCATCTTCCTTGCTGCTGAAAAGATAGGAATTGTTCCATTCCGTAGTGATTTCATCAATGTTAAGTTCTTTATGTAGCTCCATAAAATTCTACCCCTGATAACTATTAATCTATAAATTTGAACGAATCTATAAATTTGAACGTAATACGCAGGACTGAGAATATATACGGACTGATTCATATTAACCTGATGTCCAGAGCACATTCATAAAATGTACTCAAAAACCTCAAATTCATAATCCAGCCAGGTTGAGTGCAGGTTAAGAAATCAACTTAAAGTAGAAAGATCCAGCAAGGTTAAATTATTTATATGCGCTCTCTCATTAGTGTTTCAAAAAGATGATTTCTTAAAAAGGTAAGTTCTATGAACTATTGTAAAAGAACACACGGAATTCCCGCCCTATTTTCTTTTTTCATCCCAGGTCTGGGCCAGCTTGTAAAGGGACATCTTTTCAAGGCACTTGGAATCTGGATAGCTTTCGCGGTTACCGGAGCCATGCATATTATCGGGACCGGGTTTTTAATATGGACGATTATATGGGTCTGGCAGATTTATGATGCTTACAATGCCTGAGAATTACTATCAAATTCTATCAATATCCCTCAAATTGATAGAAAATACATGATTTAAGAGGCTGTACATGATTTAAGAGGCTGAATTAGTAAGCGTAGACTCTTCACCTCTAAATTCGGAGTGCTCACCATCAAAATATATCCAAAAATGAACTCCTATCAAAATGTCATCGAAAAAAATCTTAAAACGTTGTTAATATTTTCTTACCATTTCTTCCTGCCATTCAGTCTCCGGCCACCCTCTAAAGCCTCTCTGCATATTAATTTCATCAAGATAGTTCAGTACTTCCCCCACCGAAAAACCAAGATCCTTGAGTACACATCCGAGAACTGTGCCTGTCCTGCCTATGCCTCCCATGCAGTGGACAACAACACCTTCTCCTTCATCCATTTTTGCTCTTATAACGGCAGTTGCCTGTCTGATAAGCCGCTCCTCTCTTTCAGGGTCCTCAGGGTCATACCCATGATAAAGATCTTCTAATTCTGCAGAGAACAGCACTTTGAGAGGATAGGGGTCGTAATAAACTTCTGAACTGCTTAGACAGGCTACGTTTGAAAAACCGGCTTCACCAATTTTCTCCCACGGGGTAGCTTTCCCCGGACGAGACATGCCGGCAAGAAGAACAGGCTCTTTAAGCACGACATAGAAATTCAGTGGAATTCGGATACCTTCTATTAAAGGCATCTCTCTCGGATTTAATAAAGAGGGCATCATGCTAAGAGTATGAGAATCAGGAGATATAAATTTGCATCATTAATTTTCCTAAGTAATATCAACCACTCCATAATAGTATTATCCTACTCAAGAAATTACAACTAATCTACTTCTGTGTTATTTTTTCCGAAAACTAACATATTTGGGTATTTTTGGATGCACATTAATAGATAATTGGAATTTTGGCTAAACTCAGGCTCCACCATAAACTACTTAATTAGGGGAAGCCTAACTAACTACACTGATCGATTATGACGGAGAAAAAAGAGCATTTGTTCATAGTCTTTGAAAACCTGATCAAAATCAAAAGCGAATGCTCTTGTGAGATCTTCTCTGAATGCGGGTTATCGGATATTACTGTAAAGCAGATTGGATATCTGAAAGTTATTGATGAACATGGGGAAGTAACGTTCAGCAGGCTTGCCAGGATCACCAGAAACTCAAAGCCAACCATAACAGAGATGGTCAACAAATTCGTGAAAATGGACTGCGTGTATAAAGAAAAGTCCCCGGATGACGGGAGAATCTATTATATCCGCCTGACAGAAAAAGGGCAGAGGATCGCTCGTGCCGAGGAAAACGCTTTGCTGAAGGTTATTGAAAAAATGGCAGATTCACTGGACGAAAAAGAAATAGACACTCTCATCAACATCCTGGAAAAGATGTGGTAATTTTTTTGGCCGCCGAAAAAGTTAGGTAAATTCAAACTAAATAATTTGAATTGCCGAAAAGACTGAATGAACAACGAGAGAACAACTTTTGAAAAATGAGACGATTGAAAATGCATTCAGAACAAACCGATGATAACAGAGAGAGCATCTTAATGCCGCTCTTTGAGGTAGTGGTCTACCCGAAAGGCCGGGCAAAATTCCTGGCTGACAAAGTCACCGGAGAAATACTGCTAAATGACATGAAAAGTGCCGAATCTGTGAATGCCATCGGGCTGACAGTAAAAAGCGGCACGAAACCTTCAGACCTATCAGAAGAAGATCTGTACAAAACAGGAAACCTTCTTAAAATCGCATATGTGCAGCCTGCTGACGACGGATACCTGGTAATTGCGAAGTCTGTCCAGAGGGTAAAGGCTGTATCTCTTAACCGGAAGGACGGGCTGTTCTATGCCGCATACGAGCCTGTTCCGGACCTTCCTGACCTCGATGAAGATACCGGGGCAGAAATGATGGCTAACATAAAAAAGACAATCCAGGAAATAAGCAGCCGCTTCCAGGGTTCTGAGCAGTTTATGCGGCCGGTTGAGAAAATGGATTCCATTGACCAGCTCATCGGATATGTTATGCCATACATGCCAATAAAACTTGCAGAAAAACAGGACCTTCTGGAAATGGTTTCTGTCCGTGAAAGGTATTTTGCATTTTTTGAGATCCTGATGAGGCAGAAAGAAAATATCAATTTCCAGATGGAAATGGCAAAAAAAGTTACCGATAAGATAAGCAAGTCGAACCGTGAAGCCATGCTGCGTGAGCAGCTGAAGATGATTCAGGAAGAGCTTAACGGAGGCGACAATGCAGCTTCGGAAGAGGAAAAATACCGGGAGAGAATTGAAAGCTCAAAGATGCCGGAAGAGGTAAAAAAGAAGGCACTCTCAGAGCTTAAGAAACTCGAAACCGGAGGTCCCCATAACCCTGAGAGCTCGGTTATCAGAAACTATCTGGACCTCATGCTTGATCTTCCCTGGGTAACCGAAGAAAAGAAGAGTATAGACATTTCCGAAGCCCGCCGGGTGCTTGAAAACAACCATAACGGGCTTGAAAAGGTCAAAGAAAGGATAATCCAGCACCTTGCGGTAATGAAACTGAAACACGAGAAGCAGGGCTCAATTCTGCTCCTTACAGGACCTCCCGGAACCGGCAAGACCAGCCTTGGAAAGAGCATTGCAGATGCACTTGGCAGGCAGTACGTAAGGGTCAGCCTTGGGGGCGTTAAAGACGAAGCAGAGATAAGAGGCCACAGGAGGACATATGTTGGAGCCCTGCCCGGAAGAATTATCCAGGGTATG
Source organism: uncultured Methanosarcinales archaeon (assembly GCA_964434965.1). Classification (GTDB taxonomy): domain Archaea; phylum Halobacteriota; class Methanosarcinia; order Methanosarcinales; family Methanosarcinaceae; genus Methanosarcina. Next base: position 53,017 of record CAYSWX010000005.1, on the reverse strand, counting down.
AGAAAGGCAGGCACAAAAAACCCGGTCTTTATACTCGATGAAATTGACAAGCTTTCAGCTTCCTACTCAGGAGATCCCGCAAGCGCCCTTCTGGAAGTCCTTGACCCCGAACAGAACAATACGTTCTCGGACCACTATCTGGAAGTCCCGTATGACCTGTCCGATGTATTGTTCATAGCCACTGCCAACTCCTTGGCAAACATCCCCTGGCCGCTCCTTGACAGGATGGAAACAATCGAGATCTCAGGCTACACCAAAAACGAGAAGTTTGCAATTGCAAAAGACCACCTGCTACCCAATACCCTGGAAGAGCACGGCCTTGATGCGGATAAACTCAAAGTTGAAGATGAAGCCCTGAAACTTATTATCGATAAATACACCCGCGAAGCCGGAGTCAGGCAGCTTAAAAAGCAGCTTGCAAAGACTGCAAGGTTCGTGTCCGAAAAGATCGTCTCAGGGACCGTCGAGCTCCCCTATGTGGTAAAGCCGGATATGCTAAAAGAAATACTCGGAAAAGAGATGGTACGGCAGGAAGAAGCAAGGAAAGAGAATATACCCGGAGTGGTAACCGGCCTTGCCTGGACTCCTGTCGGAGGTGACATCCTTTTCATCGAAGGCACCTTCATGCCCGGAACCGGAAAGCTCACCCTTACAGGCCAGCTAGGGGACGTGATGAAAGAGTCCGCCCAGATCTCCCTGAGCCTTATCAGGTCCAGGCTTGCAAACACTGCAAACAGCTTTAACTTTACCACAAGCGATGTCCATATCCATGTGCCTTCAGGTGCAACCCCGAAGGATGGGCCCTCAGCAGGCGTAACCCTCTTTACCGCCCTTACATCTCTGATAACCGGCAAAGCGGTTGACCCCAAACTTGCCATGACAGGGGAAATCACGTTGAGCGGTGCAGTACTGCCCGTTGGAGGCATAAAGGAGAAAGTCCTGGCAGCCCACAGGGCAGGCATAAAGAAGGTCATCCTTCCAAAAGAGAATGAAAGAGACCTTGAGGACGTGCCCGAAGATGTCAGAAACGAGCTTCAATTCGTTCCTGTAGAGAACATTGAAGAAGTCCTGAAAGAGGCACTGGGAATTGACCTTCCTGGACATGTGCTGTCGTCGTTTGCAGGAAATGGATTTGCAGCTACACAGAATGTTTGAATTTGGAATTAAAGGGTGGAGTTACGGTTTTCCAGATCCGTTATACACCCTTCCTGATAATTTATCTTAAATGTTTTAGAAATTTAGATCTAACTTTATTCCGGTTTTTCAGGACTTTTCTTTTATGCTCCTTCTTTTTCTTATTTCATAAATCATTTTTCAAATCCTCATTCGGTTTTTGCAGGCGATATACTTTAAAAAACTGTCATTATTGATCAGCCTGTACAAATTGATCGGCTAATCAAGTTTAAACATTCCTGCAAAGAATAGTAATGGAAAAAGTTGTAGTACCAAGTTATTTTAAAGGTCCTGAGAATATTAAAGTCTTGAGAAATCGAAACTATGAGGCAAAATCATGAAAGCAATAGCCATAAACGGAAGCCCCAGAAAGAAATGGAATACAGCAACCCTGCTGGAAAAAGCTCTTGAAGGTTCAGCTTCAGAGGGTGCGGAAACAGAAATAATCCACCTCTACGACCTCAATTTCAAAGGCTGCACAAGTTGTTTTGCCTGCAAATTAAAGGATGGAAAAAGCTATGGAAAATGTGCTATTCAGGATGAGCTAACACCTGTACTGGAGAAGTTGAAAGATGCGGATGCAGTAATCCTTGGATCGCCCATCTATCTTGGGAACTCTACAGGCGAGATGAGGTCGTTTATGGAGCGTTATATATTTCCATATCTCGTCTACTCAAATGAAATACCCACTCTCTATCCAAAAAATATCTCTGTTGGCTACATTTACACTATGGGAGCGAAGGAAGAACACTTTGAGATATTTGGGCTCAGAAAAACTATTGAATTAAACGAAATGCTTGCAGCAAGAATCTTCGGCTATTCCGAATCACTGTGCAGCACCGATACCTACCAGTTCGATGATTATTCAAAGTATGTTGCCGACAGGGTTGACCCCGAGGAAAAGGCAAAAAGGCGAAAAGAAGTGTTCCCGATAGACTGTGAGAAAGCCTTTGAGATGGGAGCTAGGTTCGTAAAGCGGCAAAAAGTTTTGGAAACACAGAATAAAAGCAATAAAACTTAAGTTACTTTACTACCTGAAACCGATTTTTAACCACTATAATATCGAAAACCTCCGCCAGCTTGTCTGGCGTCCCTGCACAAAACAAGAAAGAAATTGAAGAAACATGGTGGAAGATGCTTGCAAGTGGAACAAAAGCAAAAAGTAGATTATTGTTTATTCATTTTCTTCTTTTTTTGCGTTTTGAGAAAGGCCGCTCTCCTGCGTCGAGCGGGACAAGAACGACATGGTATAGCGAATGACGTTTATCGGGTTGGAAATGTCCTCAGTTTTGTTCTTTTAAATGATTTTCAGTATTATAGTAGACTAATTCTCCTGGGCATAGTGAAGTAGTTCATACAAAAATCCAAATCAGTAGACCAACACATCCAGCTCGGAAACGTTTCCTATGCGGATAAAATCCCTATCCTTTGAGATAAGCTTTTCAGCCCCGTTTACAATGGCTATGCCTGCAATGAGGACATCCGTACTGTTTACAGGAGTCCCAATACTCAGCAACCTGCCCATAATGTCGCTCGCTTCCTCCGCAGCTTTTAGGTCAAAGTTCAGTACTTCGATTTCGGAAAAAAACCTTCTGAAAAACTGCTCTTCCTTCTTAGTTTTTCTGTGTTTGACACCTGAAAGGATTTCGTAATAAGTTATAATAGTAGTTGTCACATCTTCGTCCATAAATTCACGGGTTTTTTCTATGCCCCTGAAAAAGTCGATAAGGGTGCTGGTGTCAAGTACGATCATATCCTGAACCTCGAAAGTTCCCTTATTTTCCTTGAATCCTCTTCCAGACCCTCCAGAAGTACCTCATCTTTCAGTGCCCCGAAATAAACTGACAGGTCTCCCTTTTCTTTCACCAGCAGGCGGTCAATAACGTCGCTGAAACTTTCCCCCTCCCTTTTCGCATTTTTTAAAAGGTCGTATGTGCCGTCCCGGATTGAGATTGTCTTTGTACCCATGTATATGTGTATGCATACACAGAAATATAGGTTTTTGTCTTATCCAGTATTCAAGCCTTTCAAATCCACTTCTTCTGCAAAACTACCCATGTGCCCAGACCCAGAGCCCCACAGCCTGGAGCAAACTATCAGGCAACAAATTTGAAAAACAATTTGCTTTTAAAGAAAAAAAGCTTAACCTGATACAGATGGAAAACCTGAGGAAATACGGAAAAGCCCCTTTCAGTGTAGCAGTCATCCACGGCGGTCCCGGCGCCCCCGGTGAAATGGCTCCTGTAGCCCGCGAACTCTCTGCCGGAAGAGGCGTACTCGAACCCCTGCAAACGGCAGCAACCCTTGAAGGCCAGATCAGAGAACTGAAAGTTGTTCTGGAAGAAAATGCCGACCTGCAGGTCACATTAATCGGCTTTTCCTGGGGTGCAATGCTCAGCTTCATCTTCACCGCCCGCCTCCCCCAATATGTAAAGAAATTGATTCTAATTGGGAGTGGCCCCTACGAAAAGAAGTATGCTGCAAACATAATGAGTACCCGGATAAGCAGGCTCGGAAAAGAAGACTGGGATAGCTTTCTATCCTTAAATAAAGCCCTGAGCGACCCTGCAGCTAAAAACAGGGATGAAGTTTTTTGCAGCCTTGGAAAGTTGATATCGAAAGCTGATACCTACGCCCCTCTCCTCCATGAAGATGAACTGCTTGAATGCAGCTATGAGATCTTCAACGGCGTATGGGAAGAAGCCAGCGAATTAAGGAGCAGCGGCAAGCTTCTAAAACTGGGAAAGAAGATCATATGTCCGGTGGTTGCCATCCACGGCGACTATGACCCACACCCTTTCGAAGGAGTTAGAGAACCCCTTTCCGGGGTTTTAAAGGACTTCAGGTTCATCTTGCTGGAAAAATGCGGGCATAAACCCTGGATCGAAAGAGAGGCAAGGGAACAGTTTTATGAGTTGCTGGAGGACGAAATTCAAAAATAAAATCTTAAAAATAAATATTTATCCACAATTAAGGCCCACATCTGAATACGGTTCAAAGGAGGTATTAGAATGCTCCTTTTTGTTTTTTCTTATTTGATTTTCATGTACAGTAAATTAACGTAGTTTAATGTAGTCCTGTTTTTTATGATTAATAAATTTGATAAGATGAAAAGTCCAGAAAAAACTTTTTTATTGGGTTTTTCCCGCCTGAGTTGCACAGCTCAAGCGGGAAGGGGTTGGTCTGTGTTCGCAATTTTACACAAGTGATAAAATAAAAACTAATCTTATTTAAATTTTCGTATGCTGTTGGGATGTTATAAAGCTAGTAACTTAAAGAATGGAAAAAATCAAAATCTCCTTTTCTCCGTTCTCTCAAATATAATATTAAAATGTTTGAAAAGTGTTATTGTTAAGGGAAAAAACCTTTTTTAGAACGGTTGTTTAAAATAGAAAGACCTTCTAAGGAAGGATGCCACCCGGGGGATGGAGAAAAAAACGATTAATGTATATACATCTCTATCCTCTCTGATGTAGTTGGAAAACCTGACTGATTTTGAGGCTTGTAGGGGCATTTTTTCGGGAAAAGTCAGTATAATTATTGTAATAGGGGTAAAACTTGCTTTGTCCCATAAATGAGCAAAGATGACGGGGTAAATAATAATTCAACCAAATCTCGCCGCAGGGTAAACTAAATCGTTAAAAGTAAAAACGGAAATAAAATTATGGGATTTACATAACAATCTATTTTATGGGTATCTACATTATGGGTATCTACATTATGGGTATCTACAAATTAAATAGTAAGTCAAAACTCCGGTATTCTGGTTCAATAGGGGGCATTAAAGTAACAGTAAGAAAGAAAATGCTCAGCCTCTTTTTATCAAGTTTGATCCTGCTGTTGATACTGCCTGCAATCTGCTCCGCAAATGAGCTGATTACGGAGAAGAAAGTAATCATATATAATGACACGTTTGAAGGTGAAAGTGAGAACTGGGAAGCAAAATACCTGTTAAACGAAAAACATGTTTTCATAACTGCAAACCGCAAAACCCACTATTTTTGGGAAGGACAAAAGCAGTCTTATTATAACTTACAAAGGCAACCTCTCAGGCATTTCATCCCCGGAAAAATTCTCATACTCCTATGACGCAGGTTCAAAAGGCGGCTCTGGAACTCGCCCTTTAGACCGAAAGGACTCTAATTATGTGATAAGGTCCTATTCCGAAGGAGGGTCAATAAAGGAGCAAAAAGCCATATTCATGCACACGGTAACTTCCATCTGCAACCCATACAAAACAGTTTATATTTACCGTGAAGGTTGGGGAGGAGTTGGACTCTCTGAGGACAATACGGTAAAAGTTACATTGTGGACGGCCGGAAAAAGAGAGATACTGAAATTAAAAAATATAAATAATTCTGTTATCTGAAACCCAGCAGTATGAATAATAATATCGGGCTACGTCTCTTATGGAGAATTTCCTGGGGTTAAAAATTTCATGTATTTCGAGGTGAATTTATTAAATTCTTCAACCCCTATAACAGGAAACACTTCAACACGGCACAAATCGGTAAATAATAAATTGTAAGCCTTATAATCTTTTATGGACTCTACATCATATACAGTGATCACACGCCCACCGCCTGCATCAAACCACTGGTTAACAACTTTCAGCCCTTTTGGATAACCCTCGCTTTCCACCTGTTTCCATCTATTATATATCTTAGAAATGTTTTCAAGTTCAAATGTTGTTATGTCCAATAAAAGCATGTTTTTCATTTCCGTATTGTGGGAGATATTAATATATTTTTGATGTAGATGACGTTATATATAGCTATATCGATTTTGAATTTTAAGAAAATTTTTTGAGGAAGATGAAAAACTGAAAGATTAAATCTAAAAATTTGTATTCTACACTTCTATGAGGTTAACCTGAATAATGGACTCGTTTGATTCCGAAATTACAAAAACAGCTTCTTCTCCACAATATTTGGAAAAAGATAGACAAAAATGGTATAAATAAAAATATTGCAAAATAAGTTTAGATTTTAAAGAGTGCTGGAATTGTAATTCAGTATTTTCATTTTGGTATTTCTACTAGATTTGAGCTTTTACTTAATAATTTAAACTTCCGGCTACTGCCTATTTTATTTTATTCTGGTTAATAATAATTATCCGGGCAGCGTATATTTATTATGCGTCTGGTTCAGGTGCTTATTCCGGTGGGGAAGAGAGAGCCGGTTCTGGCTGTGCTTGATGACGAGCAGATCGATTATGCCGTATGGGACGAAACGGGGAGAAAGGACTTTGAAGCTCTGGTCCAGTTTCCAGTACCACCTATTGGCGTAGAGCCAGTGCTTGAGAGGTTGCGTAAAGCAGGGGTGAGCGAGAACACATATACAATTGTTTTGACACCAGAAACTGTTGTTTCAACACGCATTGAAGCTCTGAAGCAGCGCTACTCAGGAACCCGCATCTCACGGGAAGAATTGATTGCACGCGCAGAGGATCTTGCACCTGAAACTTCGACCTATCTTGCTTTTCTTATTCTGAGCGCCGTTATTGCAACCGGAGGGCTCTTGCTTGATTCTGCTGCAACAATTATCGGGGCAATGGTCGTGGCACCTCTTATGGGACCTGCTATTTCTACGAGCGTAGGGACTGTTCTTGATGACAGGAGACTCGCTTCCAGAGGTATAAAGCTTCAGGTGGGAGGTCTCCTGCTCGCAATTGCAGTAGGTGCGGTTATTGGAATACTTCTTAAAGAATCGATACTTTTGCCTCCTGGCCTTGATATTCGTGAAATTCCCCAGGTAGCCGAGAGGACCAGCCCCAATTTCCTCTCCCTTTTCCTTGCTCTGGGATCAGGCCTTGCAGGCGCTATCAGTATAATCCGGAGTGCAGGATCTACTCTTGTGGGCGTTGCAATTGCAATTTCCCTCGTTCCCCCTGCTGCAACTTCAGGGCTGGGAATTGCATGGGGGTTGCCCGGAGTTGCAATTGCAGCTGCTGTACTTGTGCTTATTAATTTGCTTGCCATTAACGCCTCAGCCCTCATTATGTTCTGGTTATCTGGTTTTCGTCCCGCAGAGAAAGAAGCAGTTGGGCATGCCCGCTCTTCTGTGATCACACATGCCATTTTCCTTGCCCTTGCAATTGCTTTACTTTCCGTGGCTCTTGGGATCGTTACCTATGCTTCTTTCCAGACAACTCTTGTTGAACAGGAAATAGATGGGGAAATGACGGCCATGTTCAAAGAGCCCGAATATGCAGAAATGGGCCTGACACTTGAAGGAGTTACAGTTGACTACAAACCTGCAGACCTTTTGTTAAAAGACCCTGTAAAGGTATCTGTCCTCGTGGGCCGCAGAGCAGGCCAGGAAGTCCCTCAAGATATAGCAAGCAAGGCTGATGCCCGACTGACAGAAGCTACGAGCAAGGATATCAACATAAGAGTCGGTTTCGTAGAGGCTCAGATGTCCCCCTGAACGTTTCCCCGAATTCATAATAATACAAGTCCTTAATACCAGCCCTGAGTTTTTTTGGCAACGTTATTAATCTGCCCTCCTAACCCTTTTCCGGTTCCTCGGGTTGGAGTTGAACCTGTGTTTGACAAACTGTGCTTATAAAACAGCAGGCAAAAGTGACGGTCATCTTACAGAATTCAAAGCAGAAAAGTAAGGGTCAGGATTGGGTTCATAGGAACCCAGCAGACCACTTCAAATATTCTTAAAAAATTAAAATAGATTGAAAAAACAACTTTTCAATTGCATCAAGTACTATTTATATCCTTAAAATAAACGACATCGTGACATAACTTTTTGATTAAATTTTTTTCATGACTTACAACCAGTACTCCAATGTTTTTCTCTTTAACTATATCTAAAACCGTATTCCATATCTGAGCCTGAGTAATAGCATCAAGCATAGTGGTTATTTCATCGGCTATCAAATACCTGGTTTCAGAACCCAGGGCTCTCGCCAGAGCAAATCTTTGAAGTTCCCCTCCTGAAAGTTCATTGGGCCACCGATTAAGCCAGCTTTTTTTTATCCCGAAGGAATCTAAAATATCCTGCGATACATTATTCCCTTCATTCAAAATATCTTTCATTTTCCATTTTGGATTTACAGCTTTTTCAGGATGCTGAAAGACGAGCTGTACCGGGTTATATCCCTTTGTTGAGACTTCTTTTCCGTCAATGCTCAACTTTCCCTGATAGTTATTTTCATAACCCGCCAGTATTTTACACAGGGTTGATTTTCCACTTCCACTATCCCCTATCAGGCCCAGTACCTTTCCGCGGTCCAGGGATATACTGACATTATTTAAAATCAAATTATTTTTTTTATACCCGAAGCTGATATTCTCACCTTTAAGACACATTATTGCACCTCACCACTCCTCCGTTGACCTTTTTAAATTGAGGAATACCTTTAGAGCAGAGTTCATTCTTTTTAGAACATCTTTCATAGAAGATACATCCATCAACCACTTCATCCTGCATTGGTTGATGCCCTTGAATTGCCTGGAATTTGTTCTGGGGAAGCGCGTTCCAGAGTGCCCGGGTATATGGGTGCCTTAAATTCTCTCCATTGTTTTTGAAATCCTCTACATTGGCTACTTCTAAAACCGTACCTGCATAGAATACTGCTATTTTATCGGAGATCTTCAGTGCTGCCTCTATATCATGAGTTATGAGCATCACTGCACAGCCTTTATTTGCCATGTCTTTTAAGTAACTCAGGGTTTCATTCAGGGTTTTTTCGTCCAGACCCGGAGTCGGCTCATCTGCAATTATGAGCTTTGCAGAACTCATTACGGCCGTAGAGACCAGAACTCTTCTTGCCATGCCTCCTGATAACTCATGGGGTAACATCCTCTCAACATCAGGTTTTAAATCGTATCTCTGAAATATTTCTCTCTGAAGCTTTTTCATTAAGCCTTCTTTTCCGTCTTCAACAGCTCCAATTACCTGATTGGAAATTTTCATTAAAGGGTCCAGATAGGTTACAGATTGCGGAACGAGAGCTATTTCTTTACCCCTCAAGTCTTCTTTATTCTTTTGAGTGAGCTCCTGACCATTGTATTCTATCTTCCCTTTCATTTTTGCGTTTAAAGGTAAAATCCCTAAAATCGCATGGGCCAGAAGACTTTTACCAGACCCGCTCGATCCAACAACAGCTAAGATCTCGCCTTTATAGGCTTCTATGCTCAAATTAGAGATTACTTTTATTTCAGTCTGCCTGAGTCCAGAAGCATATTGAATGAAAGAGAGGGAAAGATCCTCTACTTTTAATAGAGCTTCAGTTCCCTCCTTTCCTTTCGCATTTATTCCAGTTTTGTTTCCCATAATTACACCCTCTAAATCCATATTTTACACAGTTGTTTAATCATTTTCCTTTACATCCAGAGCAAATTTCTGGTGCGAAATCGACATCCTTTCAGGCAAAAAACCTTAACCGATAACCAGTGAAATTTACTTGTGTGAAATTTACTCGTGAGCATTTTTTGGATCCATCAACTTTCCCAAATTTTCTCCTATCATATCAAATGCCAGGACTACAATCAACAGTGATAACCCCGGGAAGAAAGCGAGCCACCAGTATCCAGCCGAGAGGTACCTCATAGACTCTGACAAAATTATACCAATTGCCGGTTCGTGGGGTGAAAGTCCAAAACCCAGGAATGTAACTGAAGCTTCGTGCAAAATAGCATGTGGGAACATCAAAATCGTACCCAGCAATATCTGAGGGATTAAATGGGGAAGGATATGTTTTGTAGCTATCCACCACGTTGATTTGCCTAGATTTCTGGAGATATGGATATATTCCTGGGTTTTTATCTGCTTGATTTCTGCCCTTACAACCCTTGTCAGGCTTGTCCAGTGAGTTAATGCAACCCCAAGAATAACTCCTGTTGCTCCTCCGCCCATGCCTATGGAAATAAGGATTATTAACAGGAGGTGCGGGATTGAAAGAGCCAGGTCTACAAGCCAGGATACAAAAGAATCCACGGTCTTCCCTGCACTTGAAAGTAAGCCTAAAATTACGGTAAGTACAGAACTGATCAGGGAAGCAAAAGCCCCAATCACTATACTTAGGCCCAGTCCTTCCAGCGTTCTTGTCAGCATATCCCTACCCATCCAGTCGGTCCCGAATGGATGTTCAAGGGACGGAGCAAGGTTTTTGGAGCCAAAATCCGTTGATAGAGAATCACCGTCTACAAAGAGGCTTGAAACCACAATTGCAAGCAATAAAAGGGACGTAAAGCCTATTATTAAAAGTGTCTTTTGCCTTAAATTCAGCCCACGGAATAAGCTTCTATTAACGTTTACAACAACAGTACTCATATTGTTGACTCCTGTTGTTTTATCCTTGGATCTATGAATTCATAGATAATGTCAGCAATCAGGTTTCCAACAAAGACAAATACTGCACTTATGAGAACTATTCCCAGAAGCAGCGGTACATCAGACCTTAAACCTGCTGCTACTGTAGCCTGCCCGATTCCGGGATAGGAAAAAATCTGTTCAACCAGGACCGCCCCGCCAAACAGCTCGCTGAAACTTAAAAACTGCAGGGTAATGGCCGGAAGGGCAACATTTCTAACCCCATGCCTTAAGACAAGGTTCAGACCTTTTTCGCCTCTTGCTTTTGCAAATAACACATAATCACTGGACATTACTTCGGTTAATTTTTCCCTGGTAAACATTGCAATCTGGGCAACTCCTAATAAACTCAAAGTCAGTGCAGGGAGGATTAAATGCTCTATCCGGTCAAAAAAAGTTACGTTCTCAGATGTAACTCCTATGGGTACGCTTAAACCTATAGGGAACCAGCCCAGCTGTACTGAGAATACCATAAGTAGGACCAGAGCCAGCCAGAATGTTGGAGTGGCGGCTAAAATATAACAGTAGGTTTTTATTGCCCGGTCAAACAATGTCCCTTTATGCATCCCAGCCGCTATTCCTAAAACAAAGCCTAAAAGCCCTGAAATCAGCCATGAAGAGGCCATCAGAATCAGAGACGCTGTAAACCTTTCTTTAATCACATCAGTTACAGGCATCCTGTAAATAAGTGAAACCCCAAAATCTCCTTTGAGAAGGCTTCCAGCCCAGTTCAGGAATTTCTCCTGCGGAGGCGTGTTAACTCCCCAGTATTCTTCAAGTTTAGCTTTGTGCTCCTCACTCACTGCCATTTCTCCAAGATAAGCTCTAACAGGGTCTATGGGTGAGTATTGAACGAGCATGAAACTTACAAAAGAAACTATGAGTAATAGGCTTATTAGCCGAAGAATTTTTTTTCCTATAAAGCCCGGTATTTTTTCATTATCTAACACGTTATTCCCTCATATATAGTTATTATGTAATAACTATATTTTTTATTAAACATATATATTATGATTAATTAATTAAATTTTCATACTATGAGATCGAAATACGCTTCCGTAATGTATTCTTCAACCGTATCCTGCAGGGTCCTTGATTCATGTAAAAAAGATTAAATGAGTAATTTTTGCAGTACGCTTACTGTATTACATTTCAGTACGTTTGCTGGTATTATGTTTTAGTACACTTACTGTATCGTGTTTCGTGCGTTTAAGTATCATGTTTATTACAATAAACGTATTGCAATAGATTACTCACTTGAAGTCGAGTTGGATTCGTTTATTCTTTTCCACTCATAGATATTTCCTAAAATATCTGATCCGGCATTCTTTTGTGGTGTTCCCATGTCTAAGGTTTCATCCACCACATACAGATAATCCATTGTAACCAGCCATAACCAGGTTGCATCTCCTGCAGGCCCATACCCGGTATTTCCATCGTATGCAGCTAACTGCCAGTATTTTGTAGCCTCTTCCTGGTCTGTAGACCTTAAAGCCGATTCTAAGTACCCATCTACAACAGGATTACTGTAAAGTCCCGGATTTTTGTAGGTATCGTCTGCTTCCTTACTGTGGTACTGCTGATACAAATTGAATGTGTCTATGCTGCTGTAGGCGTATAAAACAGCTGAACTGTACTGGTTAGCATATATTTCATCCCAGTTTGTACCGACAAGGTCTATTTTTATACCTAATTCTTTGGCCTGTTCACTTACAGCTATTGAAAGAGCCTGCCTTGTCTGGTCAGATGAAGAATAGTATAGTTTAAATTCTGCCTTTGTTCCGTTCTTTTCCCGAATTCCGTCTCCATCAATGTCTTTCCAGCCTGCGTCTTCAAGTATTTTTCTGGCTTCTTCGAGATTTGAGTCATTGATTTTAGCTTCGGGGTTTCCAAATTCCCTCTGGTCCACTCCGGTATATTCTACGTCTCCTTTTCCATATAATACTCCCTCAAGTATGGCTTTTCTGTCTATACCCGTGTTTAAGGCTTTTCGAATTGCTATATCGGCTGTTACATTATTGCCTACTGAGTCTCCCTGGAGGCTTTTATTGCCAATATTGTTCTGAAGAGGGAAAGAAACTCCGAATGCCCTTGATGAGGGAAGAGAAATTAAGTTGTATCCGTCTATCGTTTGATTTACATTGTTGATCTCAATTTCAGCTATGTCCACTTTCCCGGACTTTGCAGCTGCAAATGCAGTATCTTTATCCAGGAATAACATGGTTATTTTTTTGAAGTATGGTTCCTGTCCATAGTAATCGGGATTGTATTCAAATATTGCCTGCTGGCCTCTGTCCCACTGGACCAGTTTATATGGGCCTGACCCTACAGGATTGCGCCCATAGGTCTCTTTTTCATATGCGTGTTCAGGCACAATTCCGACGTACCTGAGCCTCCATATGAAACTGGACTGAGGCTCTTTTAGTTTAAATTCGACTGCTGTTTCATTTATTGCTGCAGCACTTTCAAGATTGCTCATATCCAGTTCCGAATTGCTTCCAATTGAAGTATTGAAGGTAAATGCAACATCGCTTGCTGTTAATTTCTCGCCATCTGTAAATTTGACGTCATCTCTTATATTTACGGTCCATTTCCTCCCATCAGGACTGATTGAGTAACCTGTAGCAAGGTCATTTATTATACTCCCATCATCAGCCGATTTAAAAAGGGTACTCTGGACCATTGGCTCAAAATTCACATGACCGCATCCCCAGCCCAGAAGTGGATCAAATCCTGCTGCTGGTTCTTTTGTATGCGAATATACGTTTACTACCAGTTCGTCAGAAGCCTGGGAAGTTGAGCTGGCTGATGCTGAGCCGGAATCTGAATCTGATGCAGAGCTTGACTCTGAATCTGATGCAGAACCGAGCTCCGAACTCTGCGTGGAACTGGACAAACAACCGGACATAGAACTAATAAGAACGAACGCCGCAATAATTGCGACCGCTTGCCACATTAATAGATTATTCTGGTTTTTCTTGATATTAATTCCTCCTCTTTTTACTCGCACTCTAAATTATTTGGTCACACTTCATTGACCAGTAATGTAATGACAGGGCACTATTGAATGGTACATTTCTAAGGAAAAATACTAATAAAGTATTATTTTTTTCATAATTGTTAAGAGGATTTGAATTAAAACAATTTTACTATATATACCTTCCTAAAAAAACATGTTACTGAATTTATTATTTTGTGAAATAATGTATTACTAAACATGAATTTTTATTCACTTCTTTGATTTTTTATTAGTTTCGGTTATTGGATTCTGAATATCGGTCTAAATCTTGATGATTCCCGAGGAAAGCTCCAAACAACTACACATTGCTAAAAGAGTTCGGTATCCATTTATAAACGGAGGCTTAAAGTTCAATAAATTAAAAAGAAAAAAATGGAAGCTGAAGTCGAAATTTAGCTTCCAATTTAGTTTTCTGCCCGCTTCCATTCTAAAATGTTCCCAAAGATGTTTGCACCATGAGGCTGTATTCTGGGAGTCCCTATATCCAGGTCGTCGTCCATAATATAGACATAGTTAATAGTTGCCATCCACAGCCACGTAGCATCTCCTTTTTCAGAAAATCCTGTTTTTCCGTCCCAGGCGGCCAGCTGCCAGTTTTCATTGGCAGTGTCCTGGTCAAAACTGGTTATGGCAGTTCTCAGGTAGTTGTCCACAGCAGAATTGTTGTACATTATTACGTTGTTGTAGTTTGAAGGGTTGTAGCTCTTGCTGTAGTACTTCAAATAGATGTCAGTTGGGTCCAGAGCACCGAAACCAAAGAGTACAGGAGTTGAATGGGCAAGCGTGTCAATTTGATCCCAGCTTTTACCCTCTAATTTTATGTTTATCCCCAATTTCCTGGCTTCTTCGGATAAAGATACAGCTAATGCCTGCCTTTCCTGTGCACTGGATGGATATAACAGGGTAAACTCGGCTTTTTCCCCATTTTTCTCAAGAATTCCGTCACCATCGGTATCTGTCCAGCCGCCTTCGGTTAAAATTCTCTTTGCTGCTTCGATATCCCCATCTTCAAAAATAGCTTCTTTATTTCCCCAGGGTAATTTGTCCACACCCGTGAATTCTTCTTTTCCCTGCCCGTTTAATGCCCCATTAATTAAGTTTTGCCTGTCTATTCCGATGCTCAAAGCTTTTCTTATTGCAGCATCAGAAGTTACATTGTTTCCGACCGCGTAGCCGTTTTCATCTTTTTTTCCTGTATTTGCCTGCATGGGGAAGCTTATTCCACGGGCATCAATAGAGTCAAGTGATACTGTTTTCATGCCATCGATCTTTTGATTGGCATATGAAGCCGGAATTTCAGCAAGGTCGACCTGTCCGGCCTTTGCTGCCGCAAAAGCAGCGTCTGATCCCATAAAGAGCATAGTTAACTTTTTGAAGTAAGGCTCCTGACCATAATAATCCGGATTTGCTTCAAAGATTGCCTGCTGCCCTTTATCCCACTGCACGAATCTGTATGGGCCCGAGCCTATCGGGTTCTGGCCATAAGAATCACTGTAAGCATGTTCAGGGACGATGCCAAGCGCGACGAGCTTATTTATAAAAGTAGACTGAGGGTCATTCAGCTCAAATTTAACGGTATAACTATCGATTGCTACAGCCTTTTCCATCATGGATAAGTCCACACTCCCACTGGCATTTGCTGCCGTGTTAAATGTGAATGCTACATCCCTGGCTGTTAAAGGCACTCCGTCATGGAATTTAACGTCGTTTCTTATTGTAACATTCCACTCAAGTCCATCGCTGCTGACTGTATAATTCGTAGCCAGATCATTAATCAGATTTGCCTGGCTGTCTCTTTTGAAAAGAGTGCTCTGGACCAGAGGTTCCCTGCTATTACCCCATCCTTTAATAGGGTCAAAGCCCGCTTCGGGCTCCCCGCCATGGGTCCCTACTGCTGCCACCAGTTCATCAGACCCTTTGGAATTAAGTTCTTCAGCCTCCTGGGAGACGGTTTCACCGGCAACCCTGGAAGCCTGGTCAACTGACTTGGAATCTGCAGCAGGACTGGACATCGAGCTGATAACAACAGCAGCTGCTATTATTATGATTATTGAGCCTATGAGCAAATATTGCTGGTTTTTCTTAATCTAAACTCCTCCTCGATTATAATTAAAGCCTAGGTTTTTTTGACAGTAGCTTCTGAACCAGTGTTGTATTGGCCAGAAGGGTTTATTTTTAAGAATAATTTTTTACTTAAAACAACTAATGTAATACTTTATAAACAATTATTATAATCAAATGAGTTTTAACCATTGAAACTATATATACTTTCCTAAAAAAAGGTGTTACTATGAGATTTATTTTTTAAAATTGTGTAATACTAAAAACGATATTTCATTCTTTTAGCAGGTATTAAATTGGCAGCAACCAACAAGTGCTGAGAATTTATGAAATATTTTGCCCAATTCGCGAGAAAGATCCATTGAAACAGGATTGAATAATCAGTTAAGGAGTTACCTGCATGTTACCATTAGTTTCTGTACAAAAGTCACCAAAACCTGATATAGAGAGATTCAAATAAATTATATGGGTGAATTATTCATGAAAAAGATTTTCGAGAATGTTTACCAGCTAAAGCTTTCCATGAAAGGCATTACTCCTCAGATCTGGCGACGAATACAGGTGCCGGAAGACTATACTTTTCTTGACCTTCATAAAGCTATTCAGGCTACAATGAAATGGGACAACTACTACCTGCATGAATTTGAAGTTTTTAATCCGGAAACCGGGAAACCTGAAATAATAAGCACGGGAGGAGATGGACATACATATTTAGATAAAGAGCCTCCTGTACAGGAGGAGAAAGCCAAAATCTCTTACTATTTCACTCTGGAAAATAAGGATGCCCTATACACATACAACTTCGAAGACAACTGGCAGGTAAAAGTCCGGCTTGAAAAAATTTTACCTAAAAAAGAAAGGACAAAGTACCCTATCTGTACTGCAGGAAAAAGAGCAGCTGTCCCTGAAGACATCGGAGGGATATTGGGATATGAAGATATGCTGGAGATCCTGAAGGACACGGAGCATGAGGAATATGAAGATACCGTTTTATGGCTGGGGAAAGATTTTGATCCCGAACACTTTGACCCAAAAGATGTTTCTTTCTGAAGCTGTAAAAACTTCTGAATTTATATATAAGTCATAGGTGAAGGAATTTTTATTTATTTTCTGTCTTGAGGCTTATCTATTTTTTAGAAGGCTCTTTTAGCAGAGGCTCGCCTCAATTTTTGCTTTCGTTGTTTGAGATAAATTTTTCAACTGTTTATTGGGATAACCCTGTTACAAAATTGTTTTTACTAAAAAAGCTTAAGATATTTAATTTGAAGAGCTATTAAAATTATATGCAGATAAGGCAGATTGTTTCTTTTTACTCAAAGAAGCCAGGTGAAAAGATTTATGAATATAGCACCCCCGGAAGGACCGTCTTACCAGATTTATGATACTGATAGAGAAAAAATAATCGATTTTCTAAAAAGCTATGTAATTGGTAAAAAACTTATCACAGATGAAGTAGTTTATCAGCTTGAAGAAGGCAGACTGGAGGGGATCTATTCTGATGAAATGTTTTTTTCGAATTTAGTGCTTTCCGAGCACGGTTTCCAGTTTGACATGACCACAGCCACCCGTGAAAAAATATACATCCTGAACTCAGAGAAGAGAAGAGGCGCTATTAAAAAAGATTTTAATGGCGTAAGTGTATTTCGATATGAACTGGCAGAGCGCGAAAGTACCTCCAGGATAACCGGAATAATGAGATTGGTTTCATCCACTGTCCGCGATCATACGATGGAAGGGATTGCTTACGGAGTACATGATTTGCAGCTGGAAAACAATCAATTGAGATGGAAAGAACAGCAAATGCTGTACCGGGACATGCCAGCAGATAATGATAATTATCGTCCGGTTGCTTTTGATGCAAAAGTAAGGTTTTATCTGGAAAATGGGAAACTGCGGTTTGAGTATATCCCGATGTATTATGATTTCGAGCCTGATAAACTTACAAGAACATTATCTAAAGACCAGTATCCTTCTTTTGTTACAAAAGAGCAATAAAAACATTTTTTTTCGTTAAAAATCATTGATTCGAGACGGAGCATTCAATAAAAGGTATATGATTGCTTTTTTACCTCATTTTATTTTGATTGCTTTTTTACCTCATTTTATTTCTTTTCTTTCATTATAATCAGGAAGCAGCTTCCATCATAAAAAGGATCAGATTAAAAACCAAAACCTAAATAATCCAAAAAGTCATTAATTAACAGGGTGAAAAATTATGACCATTGAACTTGAAACTCCAGAATGTTGCCCTCGATTTGACCCCTCCCCCTGGGATGGAAAGGTCTTTGAATGGAACAATAAAAAGTTCATCAAGGATTCCGTTACCACGCAATTTTACATGCCCCTTAACTTTGGGGAGGTAATAATGAGGATGAACGAAAAAGTCGCAAGGGCTGGCGCGGAAATGCCTGACTGGCTCTGCATGTCGGACCATACCTCAGAAAGTAACATGGATATTTATCTGGCTGTTGATAGAGAGGTGGATGGGGCTGAAAACATAACCCTCACCGGAAAGTTTCTGAGCAAAGTTTATGAGGGCAGTTTCGAAAATACCGGAGAATGGTGCAGAGGCTTTGAAGAATATGCAAAAGGCAAAGGTCTTGAGGTTAAAAAATGGTACATGTGGTACACTACCTGTCCGGCGTGCGCTGAAAAATACGGGAAAAATTACGTTGTTATCGTTGCCGAAGTTAAATAAAAATATAGTTCCCTCTTACTTCGTTACTCAGAGAATGTTTGTAATTCCTTTCTTTCGTTAATGCCGTAATTTACAGTAATTCCCACTTAAAGTACAGCTAAAGAACAGTATTTTCCAGGTTTTCTTTTTTAATCTTTTTTGCATGTTCGATAAATAAAATGACTAATGTAACTATTAAGATAGCCTTATGAATGTTGCCCAATTATTCTTGTTCCAAGGAAAAATTGGATCTAAAATGACTGTTTTTTCATTTGTGAAACGTGAAGAGATTCTTGCTTTTTGTGCTTTAAACCTTGAAGTTCTTGCTTACATTGAACTAATCTCAAAAGTAATATTATATTTAATTTATAAATTTACTTTCGGGATGAGCTCATTTGAAAAAATGGATGATGAAAACTTTCTTTTTCACTCCACGAATAACTGCTCCGTCTTGCCAGCCAGGTAAATAAAAACAGATTTTTTGAATTCTTGATTACTTTATTAAACTCTTTTTACATGCAGACTGTACCGCGGCTCCACGTCATACATGCCCTCAAGCTCTTCTTCTGTCAGGAAACCTCTGTCAATTAAACTGCTGAGGTTTTTCCGGTCAACGGATTCGACCATGTCCCAGAGTTCCCTCTCCTGAAGGTAAGGTTTCAGCTTGCTGATGCGCCAGAGTTTCCAGTCCACTCTTTTCTCCCTCAGCTCTACATTTCCTACCCTCAGGACATCAATGCCTTTCTCACTGAAGGTATTCAGGATGTGAGTTCTGAGCTCTTCTCGCCTTCTTTCAAGAGCAGATATTGCAGAAACAAGCTCATCATATTCCAGTGCAGCATCTGCAAGATCCATCTCTTCGGGATCCTGTTCGCTTATGTCAAATTCCACTGTCTTCCACTCCCCTTTTATATTCTTAAATTTTGAATGTTTGTTTTCTTTGAATGTTTGTTTTCTTTATATCTTTTTTATCTTTATTCGTTTCCGCCTTTTCTTGAATTTCTGATTCTTTATGCCTGTATTGTCATCAGGTTGTCATTCCTGTTTTAAGTATATGCATGTAATCATGTTTATAGTTCCACCTCAAGTATAGCTATACATATACAGAGGTTATATCTTCTGACATACACCAGATCTATAATCTTAACTGCACCTTAAAACCAATACCTTGAGAGCTAAAAAGAAAGTACTCAGACAGGTTATAGTGTGAAAATGAAGTGTAAAAAGGATTTGATTTAAAGGGTTTATTGGAGTAAGTTCATGTCGTTAACCGGCTTCAGAAAAGCAAGAGCAAAAGAAGAATTGCGCCTAATTCTGCCAAAGATAAATGAGGTTCTGGACTCCGAATCTGCTGTGCTCAGGATTCATCCTGATTCAATTATGATTATCGGGGATATCCATGGGAACCTTGATGCCCTTGAGTTTGTTACACGAATGAGAGTAAAACTTGGCTATAAGAACATCCTTTTTCTGGGTGACTATGTGGACCGGGGGATGCAGGGCACAGAAGTCCTTACAAGACTTTTCCAGCTGAAACTCGAAGAACCTGATAATGTTTTCCTATTAAGGGGCAATCACGAAACCGTTGATATGAACATCTATCACGGCTTTTTTGAGGAAATTGGTTTTGATCGGGATTTTCTTCTCGATATCAGCAAGACATATGAACGGATGCCCATAGCAGCAGTGATTTCAGGGCATACTTTCTGTGTGCATGGAGGAATTAATGGACCTGATAATATTGATACCATCACAAAGGAAGGGGCTTTTCCCTATCTCTGGAATGACCCGTCGGAACACTCAGGAATGATTACTTCATCGAGAGGCTCTACGGTCAGGGAATTCGGGCCTGATATTGTTGACGGCTTTTTAGAAACTAATGGTTTAAAAAGGATCATAAGAGGGCACACAGCTATCAGAACCGGATATGAATGGTGGTTTGATGGAAAACTTCTTTCTCTTTTTTCCTGCCCTGATTACGTAGGACTCGGAAACACTGCTGCTTTTGGCCTGATGAAAAGAGAAGAAGTAAAGATTATTACTTTTGAAAGCTAACTAATAAAACAGAAATTCGGCTGTGTGAGTAAAAACAACGTGGTTAAATAAAAAATTACAAAAATAGAAGAAATTAGTCCAGCCTGAGTCACTACTTCAGACTGGATCTTTATGTTTTTTATGTTTTGCAGTTTTTTTATTAGTTTTAATCTGAGGTAAGAAATATAGAAAGTTGAAAAATTTAAAGACGGGTGCTAGAGTTATGCCGTGAACATTATCCTTCAATGACATCGAGGAGATATTTTAGGTCGATGTTTTTGAATACCTCAATTAACTGTTATTACCTCAATTAACTGTTATTAATCCAGAATAATCCAGGTTTCTGTCATTTTGCTCCCTATATCCGGGTCTAGCTGCATGGCTTTCGCATATTGGATTTTAGCCTCGTCAAAGCGCCTCATTTTTCTCATAAGCAGGCCGTAGTTGTAATGAAGTGGAGGATAGTAAGGATTCAGATTAATGGCTTTCCTGTATTCTTCTTCTGCTTCAGAGAAGCGCCCGATTTCCGAAAGAAGGTTTCCATAGCTATAATGTCCCTCAGCACTTTCCGGGTCTAGACTGAGAGCTTTTTTGTATTCAATTTCGGCCTCATATCTCCTTCCGAAACGGGCAAGGAGGTTGGCATAATTGGTATGGATCTTTGCATCGTTCGGGTCAATTGCAAGGGCTTCAAGGTACTGTTCTTCAGCTTCTGATACTCTCCCTTCCCTTGCAAGAAGGTTTCCGTAGTTGAAAAGTGTCCTCCTGTGCCGGGGATTAAGGGAAAGAGCTTTCCGGAATTCAATTTCGGCTTCTGAAAAACGCTCCAAGAAAGAGAGCAAGACACCGAAATTGTGGTGGAGGCTCGGGTCTTCAGGGTCAAGCTTCATTGCAAGCCTGTACTCTTTTTCAGCATCCCTGAATCTTTTAAGTTCAAAAAGCATGTTTGCATATCCACCTCTGGCAGGGACATAGTCAGGGTTACCAGTAAGAGCAATCAAATAACGGTCTTCTGCTTCCCTGAAGTACCCATACTCAGTAAGTAGGTAAGCATACCCTGAATTTGCTTTCACATTTTCGGGTGAGGTCTCAAGTACAGTTTTATACTCACTTTCTGCTTCCTCGATCCTTCCAAACTCTAAAAGAAGCTCAGCATAAGCACATCTTGCGTCTGAATTTTCGGGGTTTTCTTTCAGGACTTCAAGGTAGCTTTCTTCTGCTTCATTGGAAAAGCCCAGTACGTGTGATGCAATACCAAGTGCATAGCAGGACTCCTCACGAAGCTTTCCGGAAGCCTGCATCAAACATACCTTCGCAAAAACATATTCTTCCATATGCATTTTTTGCTTCCTGCATGCACCAGACATGTTAAGCAAGAGTTCTGGGGGAAAATATTTTTCTTTTGATTTTTCCAGAGCAAACTCGGCTGCACAGGATAGGTTGTTCTGGTCAGATCCAATTATTCCAATTACTTCGTACACAAAGTCGTCGATAACATCAAAGTCCATACTTCCGGCACCTCAGAAGAGTAGTGTTCTAAATAGGGGGGTTGTCAGTGTAACATCCAGAGTATAGTTTTACATTTAGTTGAATATATTAGTGAGTGAATAGTCAGTATAACTATTTGACATAATATTAGTGTTTGAATAGTGCATAAGAGAATCAGTATAATATTATAATTATCATATAACATTCTATCCCTTTGTAACGCAAAATAAATCCTAAATTGCATTGTATGCAACCGTTTTCCTAAATAAATAAATTATGTATGATAAAAAGCAATCACGTTAATTTAGGAGATCCAATAAAAATATACATTTAGTTATAAAAACATAAAAAATGACACGACAAGCTAGAAGGAAAAAGAGAAAACCAAATAAATAAAAATACGAATGGAAAAGAAAAGCATATCGAATGATATTATCCTCAAGAAGGAAAGGAATTAAAAAATTTCGAATAGGGTATAAACTGAACATCGGAAAATAACCAACCGTATTAAGTGAAAGCTGATAGTCATTTTAGATTAGCTGGTAAAAAGCAATTTTTCATCTCAAAAATTACAATCAATTTAAAAAGAGAATCTGAGAAGACAGGGAATAAGACAATAATCGATGAAAATTAAAGGAGATTAAATGGAAAAACACCGAATTTAGCTGTTTTTCCTATTTTTCAGATATTGATTCCGAGCTTTTCCTGTAGCCCGGTGACAATCCTATGATCTTCCTGCGCTGGCTCCAATTGGCATCTCAGGAACAAATCCTGTATAAACTGGGAACTCTTTGAAGGCCCAGGGTTAAAGCTTCCAAACAGTGTCCCAGGTGCTGCACCAACCCCTATTCCGGGAGGCATCCCTCTTCCCGAATGAAGTTCTTTTATTCCGGCATTTACTTCCATTTTGCACTTCTCATAAGCTTCTTCAATTGCCGCATTTTTCTCGCTTTTTTCCTCTTAGTTGACGGGCCTTCAGGCAAGCTGGCAGAGGAACTTATATTTTCTCTGCGATTGAAAAACTATTTTGGAGTCAATGAAGAGGGTTTTCAGGTCATTGAGGTGTCCCCGCATCAATCATAGTAAATTTTATACAATGTTTCAAAAAATCAATATACCAGAACTATACTCTCTTATTGCCTGAGAACTACAAGATGAATTATTTGTACTGATAAAACGACAGATACCTGCAAATCATTTATTTATTCCTGGAACTGACCACCATGTTTCTTAAACTCTTTTCCCTATTCCTGATTATTCCCCTTATTGAGATTTATCTCCTGATCAAGATAGGGGGCATAATCGGAGCTTTTTACACCATACTTATTATTTTGATTACTGCGAGCCTTGGGGCTTACCTGACAAAAAGCCAGGGCTTTCGGGTGCTCCGCCAGATCCAGGACGCAACCCGACAGGGGTATATGCCTGGAAATGAACTCTTACACGGGCTCTTTGTATTAATAGGAGGTTTTGCCCTCCTCACTCCAGGATTTCTTTCCGACACCATAGGTTTTTCCATGCTTATTCCTCAAACCCGAGAGATCTACGTGAAAATAGCAAAAGAAATCATAAGAAAGAAGATACAGCAGGGCAACTTCCAGATGAGGATGTATACGGATTTCAGGTAATCCGTGCTATCGAAGCAGCAGAAAAAACTTTCATGGATGCAAAAAGACATAATTAGCAAAAAAGACATAATTAGCAAAAAAGACATAATTAGCAAAAAAGACATAATTAGCAAAAAAGACAGAATTAATTTCTGTCTTATTACCACTTATTTTCACTTAAATTTGTTTTCACATTCTCTTAAATTCGTTTTCACGCTCTTTTACTTAGAACACGGTTCAAAGAATGTAAATCAGCACTGGTGCCAGAATAACCGTAATAAGGCCGGCAATTCCAATTGCAAGTCCGCTCATTGCACCTTCGGTTTCCCCGAGTTCCATTGCCCTAGTTGTCCCAAGAGCATGGGCGGCTGTGCCGATAGAAATCCCTACTGCAACCCTGTCTTTTATGCGGAAGCAGCGGCAGATAAATGGCCCAATCACAGCCCCAAGGATTCCTGTCACTATGATTGCAGCCACTGTTATTGCGGGCATGCCTCCTATCTGTTTTGAAATTTCTATTCCTATGGGTGTGGTTACGGATTTCGGGACCAGGGAATTGGTTATGACTTCGTCAAGCCCGAAAAAGCTGGAGAAAATAAGGATACTTGAGATCCCTGCAATGCAGCCTGCACTAATTCCTGAAATTATGGGGAGTGCATCGCTTTTCAGGAGCTGGATTTTTTTGTAGAGAGGCACGGCAAGGACAACGGTTGCAGGCCCGAGGAAGAAGGAAATGTAGTCTCCTCCCATATTATAAGTCTCAAAATCTATCCTGAAGTAATGAAGGAAAAGAATCACAAGTACAAAGCCCACAAGAAGAGGATTGAAGACCGAAGAACGGACTTTCTTATAGAGCAAAGTACCTATCTGAAAAGCAACTAAAGAAATAAGAATTCCAAAAACCGGTGTATTGATAAATTCATTCAAAAAACTAACCTGCACTTCTACTCATCTCTTTCATTTTTATTTCGCATGTCTGTATTCATTCGTGCGCCTGTGCTTTTTTAGTATTTTTCCCGGCTGTGACATTCCCTTTCTCTGTAAAACCATCCTTCATCGCCTTTCTTTGGAGGAACTTCTTGACAAATTCTACTGTCAGCCCGGTTACACCCAGAATAATCACTGTTGAGAGTATGGATACACCGATGACTGCGGTCAATTTTCCTTCAAGCACAGCAAAGCAGGTTATAAGGCTGACACCTGCGGGAAGGAAGAAAAAAGCCAGGTTATCGAGCAGAAAATCACTAATCCGGTCTATCATTTCGAGCTTAATTACGCCTGTATAAAGGCCGAAAAAAAGGATTAACATACCAAGGATATTGCCCGGAACAGGCAATCCAAATGCTTTCTGAAGCAGCTCGCCCAGAAAATATATGCTAAGAATAATCGAAAACTGTTTTAGCAAGATCTGATTTTCCTCCTGTTGACTGGAACCGGACTAAGAAATCGGGTTATAAATACCTTTTCCATGCGGAATAATTGTTTACAATGTGACTCAAACAGTCAGTACATCCCGAATAGCACATTCTGGATGGTAAATCCCTAATAGCATACCCCGGATACAAACTGAAAGTTTTTAAAGGGCACACAATAAATTCATATCGAGCAAACTCATATTTTCTCTGGGGGTTCTGATGGGAGAGAAGCGTTTAGTATACATGGACCATGCAGCTACCACTTTCACAAAACCGGAAGTAGTCGAAGCAATGCTGCCTTTTTTGAAGGAACATTTCGGGAATCCTTCTTCCCTTTACTCAATAGGCAGAGAAGGCAAGGAAAACGTGGAAACTGCAAGGGAAAAGCTTGCAAAGGCTCTTGGAGCCAAACCTGAGGAAATATATTTTACATCAGGCGGGACAGAGTCTGATAACTGGGCTGTCAAGGGAACTGCTTTTGCCAGGCGTAAGAAGGGAAAGCACATTATCACCACGCTAATAGAACACCATGCAGTTCTTTATCCCTGCGAATATCTGGAAACGCAGGGCTTTGATGTGACCTATCTGCCTGTAGACCACTATGGGCTTGTAGACCCTGCGGAGCTGGAAGCTGCAATAAGAGAAGATACCATTCTGATTTCGGTCATGTATGCCAATAACGAAATCGGGACTATAGAGCCAATATTAGAGATCGGACAGGTTGCAAGAGAACATGCAATTCCTTTTCATACCGATGCCGTGCAGGTAATAGGGAAGGTACCTCTTGACATGCAGGAAAAACATAAGGATGTGGACATGCTCTCTCTTTCTTCGCATAAATTCTATGGGCCAAAAGGGGTCGGGGCCCTTTACATAAGAGAAGGAACAGAAATTGACAATTACATGCACGGAGGCGCGCAGGAGAGCGGAAAACGCGCAGGAACAGAGAATGTCGCAGGGATCGTTGGCATGGGAAAGGCAATAGAACTTGCAACTGCAAACATCGAGGACCATAACGAAAAGATGAGGGAAATGAGAGACCGCCTCATGACCGGAATCCTTGATATTCCTTACTGCAGGCTCAACGGGCACTTGGAAAAACGCCTTCCTGAAAACCTGAACTTCAGCTTTGAGCATATTGAAGGCGAGTCCCTGCTGCTCATGCTTGACCAGATGGGGATCTGCTGTTCAACAGGCAGTGCCTGTTCTTCAGGTTCTCCTGAACCTTCACATGTGCTCAGGGCAATAGGAGTGCCGCCAAAAACCGCCCAGGGCTCTCTGCGCCTGACCCTTGGAGATGCAAATTCAAAAGAAGATATTGATTATGTACTCGAAGTGTTGCCTGAAGCCGTTGGAAAATTGAGGGCGATATCTCCATTCTACAAACCGGAAAGCACATGTGAAAATTGAATAAAGAAGCAGTAAGCATCTTAGAAGAAGCGGGGGAGTTTTGTGTATAATAAAAAGGTGATGGACCATTTTATGAACCCGAGAAACGTTGGGGAAATAGAAAATGCTGATGGCATCGGAGAAGCCGGAAACCCTCATGGGGACCAGATGAAAATATTCCTGAAAATCCGGGACAACCGGATTGAAGATGTGAAATTCAAGACATTTGGCTGTGCAGCAGCAATCGCATCCAGCAGCATGGCAACCGAACTGATAAAAGGCAAAACCCTTGAAGAAGCCTGGGAACTTACAAATGAAGACGTGGCTGAAGCGCTTGAGGGGCTGCCTCCGGGAAAACTGGAGTGTTCGGTAGTTTCCAGGGAAGCTACCCACAGGGCGATCAATGATTTCCGCAAAAAACAGGGACTTGAGCCTCTTGCAGAGCAGGACTGAATGAAAAAACATGTGAATAAAGTACAGTAAACCTGTAAAGTACCCGGGGCTTGAAGCCCGGTCGGAATCTCTTTACAGAAACTCCTGTAAGCCTCCTGAATACCTTTATCGTAAACTTGATCATAAGGGTATCAGATCATACCCTATGAAAAAAATAGGGATCGCAATCACCGACCCAGAAGACTGGACAGCCCGGGCACTCATCAATGCCGCGAAGGAAAAAGGCTTTTCTCCTCTTGTTCTTGATCTCAGGAAAGCAGAAGTCAAGATCAGTTCGGGAATTTCTGAGCCGGCAGCTCATTTTAAAGCAGGAGAAATCCTGCTCTCGGACCTTGACGCACTCATTGTGAGGGATGTGGGTGCAGGGGCTTTTGAAGGGGTATCTTTCAGGTTTGACATCCTGAGGGAACTGGAGGCAGAAGGAGTTGCTGTAATAAACTCCCCGGAAGCCATCCAGAATGCGGCAAACAAGTACCATGCTTCTTATCTCCTTGCAAGAGCCGGGCTTCCTGTGCCTGAAACCACAGCTGTCCAGAGCGTAGAGGCAGCCTTAAAGGTAATATCAAAATTCGGGGACGCCGTTATAAAACCTGTTTTTGGTTACAAAGGAAAGGATATTGCAAGGGTAAAGAATTGGGAAATCCAGTTTTCAGACCGAAAAACCGGGCATGTGCCTGTGGAGGAAACTCTTGAAAAGCTGCTCGAAGAGAAGGGGATGCTCTATATCCAGGAATTCATAGAAAACCCAGGGAGGGATATAAGGGCTTTTGTAGTAGGCGGCAATGCCATAGGTGCGATTTACAGAAAAGCTGCTGCTGGTTCCTGGGTAAACAACCTGAGCCAGGGAGGAAGTTCGGATAGGTGTGTGCTTACAGATGAGCAAAAAGAAATTGCTGAAAGAGCTTCTCTTGCAATTGGCACGACATTTGCAGGTATAGATATTATAGAAGGCCCGGAAGCCCTGGATGAAAGCAAAAATGAAAAGGTTAAAGGTCAAAGCAATGATAACAGGAAGGGTCCCAGGATACTTGAGGTCAACGGAACACCTTCAGGAAAAGGGATTTTTGATGCATGGGGAATAAATCCTGCAGGGCATATTATAGAATACCTTCAAAATATTTTATGAATAACTATAAATGTTAGTGGAGATAGTATAACATATTTTAATAAGATATTTAATAAAGGCATTAATAATCAGTAAGCTATCAAATCTTTAAACTACCAGATCTGTGAAACTGTTAAAAGCAGTCTAAAGATCTTATTAAAAGCAGCCCATAGGTCTGAAGCTGTCTGAGAACAGGCAGTTTGAGGATAACCAATCCATAATAAGTTATTGAGAATTTGAGAGAGCTCTTAATATCAAACCGAAAAGGCTTCACAGAAAACATTTAAGATATAGGCTGCCTTTGAATAAGCCCGAGGCAAAAGATGAGTGAATATAAACAGTGTATAGTTACCCGGGAAGATCTGAAACTTTCTAAAGGCAAATTTGCAGTACAGGTAGCTCATGCTGCACTTTCTGCGGCTGAATGGGCAAGCAAAAGCGACCTTGAAAAATGGAAGGAAGGTGGGCAAAAAAAGGTTGTCCTGAAAGTTCCCACCCTTAAGGACCTTTATGAACTAAAGGAGAAAGCAAGAAGAGAAGGACTTCCTACTGCCCTTATACAGGATGCAGGTCTTACGGAGATCCCTCCTGGAACAGTCACAGTTCTCGGGATCGGACCGGCAAAAGAAGAGATTATAGATAAGGTTACACGGGATCTTAAACTTGTTTAACTGCCTGGATAAAAGGATTAAGAGTCCCGTTTAAAAAACTAGCAAAGGATACCTGAAGAGATGTTTTCACTGACAGAAAAAAAATTCTGCCTGCTATTCTATTCAGGAGGGCATTCATGAATAGCTCAGAGGTTTCAGAAAAAAAAGTAGCCTCGATAATCGCTGTCCTGTGTATGTGCCTTTTACTGGTTATAATAACTGGATTTCTCTTCCCCGACTCTGTTCGTGATGTTGCGAACGAATTAGAAGATCATCTCGGGCTGGATTTTGGAGGCGAAAACTCAGAAAATGCATTCATACCTGATACGTCTTCTTTTACTATCCCGGCAATACCTTCGTATTCCACTGAAAAAGAAGAACTTACTCCTATTCTGAGAACTCCATTGCAACCTGGCTTTTCTTTGAGCAGTAATTATCAGACATCAGAGCTTTTCCAGGGAGGGGTCGGTTATTTTAAAATTAGCATAAGAAATGAAGGCAGAAACCCTATCTTTATTGACAGGTATGGAGTTTCGGTAAATGCCTCCGAAAATCAGATTTATTCCAGAAATTGCGGAGTTTTGCTTTCTCCGGGAGCAGAGGAGAAACTTGGAGTAATCGCAGTTCAGGTACCTGAAGAAGAAAAAGCCAGATTTAGCCTTGTTCTCTGGCTTCTTGCCTCGACCTCAGAGGGTAAATGGCATGAATACGATCCCTATTCCCTGAACGGGTTTACTGCAGACCTGAAGCCGATGCCAGAAAAAAAAGATCCAGAATACCGATACAATCCTGACTATTACTTTAAAAAAATAAATCTACTGGTGGAGCCAGCCGAACCTGATGTAAGAACTAAAGCAGCCGAAACGGCTCGCTCATATCCTGGAGCTTATAATATTTATCAGGTCTGCGCCCTCTTTGACATGGTAAAAGAAGACGTAAAATACGTAAGTGACCCCAGAGAGAATGATATATGGGAGCCAGCCAATGTTACCCTGCAGATAGGAGCAGGAGACTGTGAAGACCAGGCAATCCTTCTCTCATCCATGCTCGAAGCTGTGGGGGGTACGACTCGAGTCTATATCACAGACAACCACGCCTTTGCAGCTGTTTATCTGGGCAACGGGACAGATGCAACCAAAGCTGCAATTAAAGGAGTAAGGGCTTATTACGGAAATGTTGATGTAAACTACCTGACTGATGAATACGGTTCCTGGCTCATGCTAGACCCTACTTCCAGCCTTTATGCAGGCGGACTTCCTGGAAAAACGGGTCAGACAAATGAACGGGGATTGGAAGGAAACAAAAGAAGCTGGACATTTGTAAATACAAGCCAGGTGAAAGTTATTGACATCAGCACCAGATCAGTTAAATAAATTCCAGTACCAGAGAATTAATTAAGTTTAACATATTAAGTCTGGTAATACATGTGAAGAAATATTTTTAAGATAGTTGTTGATCTTGACTATCGATCAACACCATTTACCTTTTTACTCAAAAAATCCGGCCATGAATTTTATTCAATTAATTATTCAGTTTATTAAAGGAGTGTTTGCAACTTATGGAAGTTCCGGAAATTGAAAAACAGATAGGAATAGATCTTTATTCTACTGATGCCAGAGGTCTTGGGGGGCAGCTCCGCCAGGAAATCGAGGATTTCATTGTAAAGGAGATTACAAACCGGGAGGAAGGGCAGGAAGGAAAATACCTCATCCTCGAACTTACAAAAAGGGACTGGGATACTCACCACCTTACACGGACCCTTGCAAGAATCCTGCAGATAAGCCAGAAAAGAATCAGTGTTGCAGGTACAAAGGACAAAAGAGCGCTCACCACTCAAAAGATCAGCATATTTGATACAGATGCATCTAAAATTGAAAAAATCCATTTAAAAGATATAGAGTTGAAAGTACTGGGGCGTTCCCGGAAGTCTGTAGAACTTGGAGACCTGTGGGGAAATGATTTCATAATTACAGTGAGGAATATTGAGAATTCTCCTGAAGAGACAGAAGCTCTGCTCAAAAAGACAAATGATGAAATTATTTCTCAGGGCGGCGTTCCAAACTTCTTTGGGATCCAGCGTTTCGGCTCTGTCCGTCCTGTCACTCATCTTGTAGGAAAAGCCATTGTTGAAGGAAACTTTGAAAAAGCAGCCCTCCTCTATATTGCCGAACCCTTCCCGGAAGAGCCTGAAGAAACTAAAAAAGCCCGTCAGTTCGTCAAAGAGACCCGGGATTTCAAAGAAGGGCTTAAAGCCTATCCTCTCCGCCTGGGCCATGAAAGAGCTATGATGAACCACCTTATATCAAACCCGGAAGATTATTCAGGAGCTTTCCGCGTGCTTCCCCAGAATCTCTGCAGGATGTTTGTACACGGCTACCAGTCCTATATTTACAACACAATCATCTGCCGCAGGATAGAAAGGGGCATATCCTTAATCCAGGCAGTTGAAGGAGATATTGTCTGCTTCAGGAATGAGGCTGGCCTTCCGGATTCCTCAAAGACTGAAAAAGTTACCTCTGAAACCGTAAACGCCATGAACCGCCTGATAAAGCGCGGGAGGGCATTTATAACTGCTCCCCTCCCTGGCTTCAACACGGAATTTGCATCCGGAGTCCAGGGAGAAATTGAAAGCGAGGTAATTAAAGAACTTGGAGTCTCTCTCGAAGGTTTTAATGTAGAAGAGTTCCCGGAAATGAGTTCAAAAGGCACCAGGAGGGAAGTCCTCCTGCAGGTTGAACCGAAGTTTGAGGTAGGAGAGGATGAGCTGAACCCCGGAAAATCAAAGGCGGTCCTGAAATTCATGCTCCCTAAGGGAAGTTATGCTACAACCGTCCTGCGGGAATATATGAAGGTAGACCCACTGCAGATGAGCTGAGAACTCAAAACAAGCCAGGATACCGAAAAATCAGTTCTCAGAAAAAACGGGCTGCTAAGTAAGGCAGCTCTCTACTCTTTTTATCCTGAGCCGCCGCCGATTTTTCCCAAAAAAACGTGCTCATACTCACTCGGCGCAATCGAGAGGCTTTTGCCCCTGGACACGACAGTACTTGAATTCCTTATGCAGGGAGTTCTGATAATAGTGTCCGCAGGGGTATGAAGCCAGCTTTAGTTGTTGGTCGTCAATGTGGACTCAGAAACAGGGCAGCGGTCTTCCTCACTTACAGTTTTTTCACTCCTGAGAAAACCAAACTCCTTCCAGAGCAAGCCCAGTACGACCATAAGCATCAGAAATTCCGCAGCCGGAGTTGCGAGCCAGACCCCGTCAAGACCTATTATGGGAGGTAAAATCAAGAGTAAGGGAAGCAGGAAGAGAAATACTTTCCCGAGCTGGATGAAAAGAGCGGACCTGACTCTGTTTATTGACTGGAAATACACGGAACCCAGCATAACTGTCCCCTGGGCAAGGAGGGCAAACATAAAAATCCCCATGCCTTTAAGGGTGATTGCCAGGAGTTCATGGTTGTCGTGATTGAAGATCCGGATAACCTGTTCAGGAAATATTGAAAGAAGCAGGAATCCTGCTGCTCCTGTCCCAAGGCAGGAAATTGCAGCTAACTTCAGGGTCCTTGCAACTCGGGAGTAACAGCGTGCCCCGTAATTGAAACCGATGATTGGCTGAGTACCAACTGCGATTCCTTCAAAGATCAGAGAGAAGATCGAGAAGACATAACCTATGATACCGTAGCCTGAAACCGCAAGTTCCGAGCCGTATCTAAGCAGCATGTAATTGTTTGCAAAGAGCAGGAAGAAGGTTGAAAACTGCATTGCAAAGGAGGGAAGACCTGCCTTTATTATCTCAAGAATAATTCCCGGTTCCAGGCAAAAGTCCCGGGGTTTTAGCCTCAGTCTGGCTCGCTTGCTGAAAAGGTAAAGCGACAGCAGGATTCCGGAAAGGGAAAAAGCAATTACCGTGGCTACAGCAGCCCCGGTGACTCCCATTCCCATGCGCATTACAAAGAGATAGTCAAGACCCAGGTTTATGAGAACACCCGCAACGAGGCACATCATTGCAAGCCCTGGTTTCCCATCGTTTCGGACCAGCGGGTCAAGGGCAATTGCCAGGAGCAGGAATACCGAACCTGAAAAAAGGACCCTGAGGTAATCATTTGCCATGTCAAAGACCGGACCGGAGGCACCCAGAATACGGAGATATGAGTCAGAGAAAGCAAGCCCAAAGGCGGTAAGCCCCATTCCCGCAATCATGAGCAGGGGAAAAGCATTATGTACGAGCCTGAAGGCTTCCTTAAGATCGCCTCTTCCACGAGCCAGAGCCACAAGGCTTGAAGTCCCGATCCCGATCATATGTCCTGCTGCAGCTATGACTATAAGTGCAGGAAATGCAAGGGTCACCCCTGCAAGCCCCTGGCTGCCCACCGCATTCCCGATAAAGAAACCGTCAATGACTCCCTGAATTCCCGCAACAATAAACCCGATGGTCGCCGGAAAAACGAATTTCAAGAAAAGCTTTTCGATGCTTTCATATCTCATTTCCCGTTCATCGGTCATGCTTTTTCCTCTTCCAGACCGGCAGCGATTTTCTCAAAGATCCTTTCCAGAACCTCAAGTTCGTCTTTGTTCAGGATTTCCCGGACCTTTTCGAAAAACTTCATGTCAGCCCCGTTTTCGATCTCAATTACCTTTTTCCCTTTATCTGTAAGCCCGAGCAGGCAAACCCTTCCGTCTTTCGGAGAAGCCCCTGTTTCCACCAGGCCTTTTGCCGCCATTTTAGAAACCATGTTGCTGGCAGAAGGCTTGCTGACCTCCATGGCCTTTGCCAGTTCGGACATTGTGGGATTGCCGAGGGAATTTATATTCCTGAGGTAGAGGAAGGTATTGAAGCTGATATCGCTGTATTCTTCGGAGAATTCATATTCTTTTAAATTTTTTTGATAATATCGGTCAATTTTTTCAAAAAACTGAGAGATTGCCATTTTTGCTCTCCATTAATAAGATTAGCAGAATTTAGTTAGTCAGACTAACTGGTTAGTTAGGCTAACTAATATTTGAGTTTTTCCTCCTGCTAAAAAATATAATAATAAAATCCTCCTCAGCTTTCCGGAAACACCTTCATGAGCTGGCATATTTGAAAAAATAGAGGTAAAATATATTTTTTCACTACAGCCTGTTTTTACGTAAGTAAGCCCATTATCCATCAAACAAATCCTGTTTATCCACACCTCTCTTCAAAAATTCTCTCAAAAACATGGTGCTTGAGATGGAATATTTCTTGATATCAGTGAAAAGTACCGAGCATTGTCGAGCCACAACTCGACCGGTAAAGGTTTAGAGCTGTTACTCCTATTATGCAGGCAGGCAAAATAACTGAGGCAAAAAGATGCTGTACCGCAAATTAGGAAAAACGGGTGAGAAGGTCTCTATTCTTGGATATGGCTGCATGAGGCTTCCAGTTCTTGACGAAAAACCCGAAAATGTAGACGAAGAAAAGGCAACTGAGCTCCTCCGTTATGCAATTGACCATGGAGTGAATTACGTTGACTCGGCATACTCCTATCACAGCGGGATGAGTGAAGTGTTCCTGGGAAAAGCCCTCAAAGACGGCTACCGGGAAAAAGTGCACCTTGCAACAAAACTTTCCTGCAAGCGAGTGAATATCAGAGAGGACATGGACCGCTTTCTGGACGAGCAGCTTGAAAAGCTCCAGACTGACTGTATTGACTTCTACCTCCTGCATGCAGTAAAAAAGAGCTACTGGAAAAAACTGAAAGCACTTGGTATTACAGAATTTCTTGACTCGGCTCTTGAAGCCGGAAAGATCAAATACACAGGTTTTTCCTTCCATGATGAGCTTGACGTTTTCAAGGAAATCATCGATGACTACACCTGGGACCTCTGCCAGATCCAGTTCAATTATCTGGACGAGGACTTCCAGGCAGGAATTGAGGGGCTTAAATATGCGGCTGAAAAGGGCCTTGCAGTGATTATTATGGAACCGTTGAGGGGAGGAAACCTGGCATCAAATATCCCTAAAGACGCCAGGAAGGTCTGGGACAAAGCTGAAATCAAAAAGACCCCGGCAGAATGGGCTTTCCGCTACCTCTGGAACTATCCCGAAATCAGTGTTGTCCTGAGCGGGATGTCAGAAATGGAGCACCTGAAAGAAAACCTAAAAATTGCGGAAGAAGGGCATCCCAACTCCCTTTCCGCCGAAGAAAAAAACCTGATATATGAAGTGGGTGGCATCTACAGGTCCAGAATAAGGGTCAACTGTACCGGCTGCAAGTACTGTATGCCATGCCCGAAGGGTGTAAACATCCCGCGGAACCTCAGTTACTTGAATGACGTTTTCATGCTTGATGACATCGAAAATGCCAGATTTCAGTATGGAGTTCTTCTGTCACCGGAAGAAAAAGCTGAAAATTGTGTTGAGTGTGGGAAATGTGAGGAGGTCTGTCCGCAGAATATCAAGATAAGGGAGATGTTGAAGGAAGTAAAGGAAATCTTCGAGTGATCATGAGATATAGAATGATCCTGAGATGTAGAATTTTTTGAATGAAAAGAAAACACTTGACAGATCAAAATTCTTATTCAAAATCTAACCCATTAATTCTTATTCCAAATCTGCCCCCCTTAATTCTTATTCTCTTTACCGGGTTTTTCTTGTCCCTTTCTACGAAGAAGAGCGGCTTTGCAGATGAAAGAGAAGAAAAACAGATTTGATTTAATCGGGACAAGAAAAAACGGCAGGAAATAACATGAAAAAGCCTCAGTTTTGCCAAAAAACACAAAGAATTGCAAGGCTGCGCAAGACAACATAGATACGGGCAGGATATCTCCTGAAAATGCCCGAAAAGCAAAATAAAGCATTCTCATATACAGGTTCTGGATTTTCCTTTTGCCTGAAACCCGGTAAATTAACTCTATTAGAAAGTTACAGGGTTTTAACAGTCCTCATCTGCATAAATAACCCTATAGAGAGAGTGTGTCCTATTATAAAGGACTCATTTAAGATATTAAGAAATATATCTGCTTGAGAAGACTCGTATCCAGTTTTCATCTGTTAAGAAAATAGTTTAATACAATTTATAATGTTATCGCCTTGCGAAAAATAATGTAAAGAATTATAAAGCTTTAAAGTTATTTTTCGATTTTTATTTTCTGTTTAAAAAATAAGTATCTTTATATTTTCATTTTCCCAGTGAGTTCTGACAGTTTATTTCCAGTCGAAAAATGATATAGGAGGAAAAAAATGAATTTCAATAAAAAGTCAATTTTTAAAGTTATGGCATCTGTCTCTGCTGTGCTGATGCTGCTGGCTCTACTTCCTGCGGGAGTCTCTGCAACATGTGGTCATACCGACAGCAACCATGCATCATGTGCCCGGGCAGTCGATGAGCAGGCAACATGTAATAATGGAGACTGTGACCAGGAAAATTGTGATGGGACCTCCTGTGATGGAACCTCTTGCAAAGGGGCTTCATGTGACAAAACCTGTTGTGATGGAACTGCATGCGATAAATGCTGTGACAGGGAAAACTGTAACAGCGACTGTAAAAAGACCTGTGGTGAAGGCTGCTGCGATGGTGTATGCGGGAAGACTTGCTGTATCGGAACCTGCAGTGAAACAAATTGTGATGGTAAATGCAACCAGACAACCTGTAATGCCTGCTGCAATGGAACTTGCTGCAATGGAACTTGCTGTAAAGAGTCCTGCGCTCAGTCCGGCTGTGAAGGAGCCTGTCCTGTAGAAGCTGCATCTGCCTGCAACTGAAAGTCTTAAAGGACTTCACAAGGCTTGAATAAAATTAGAATTTCGAAAACCTCTGAGTCAAGATATTTATACATAAATTTTTAGCAATTAATTGAAGAGGTTATCGAAATTCTCCATAATTTCTTTTTTTGCATTGCGGGATGAATTTTTGTGGGTAACAGGACCTTATCGTTTTTCAATCAGGCTGGGAAAAGAACTCCTTAAATAAGTTATTCCTGCTTAATAATTTATTCCTTCTCAGTTGCTGTCTGCTGGTTGTTGCTCTCAAGCCAGCCTCTAAACTCCTCTGCACCTCCAGTCCCTGCTAATTCCTCTACCCTGACTGCAACCTGCTTACCTTCAAAGGTCATATTTACCTGGTAGTTGTTGATATTGGAGACTTCATTGTAATAGAAAACAAATTCGTTGTCTGTTTTCCAGAAACCTTTCAGTGCCAGAGGTCCAAATTCCCCGCCGGGAGATATGCGGTAAACATTATCCAGCCCGATAGGCAGCGTCTGCTGTTCCTCTTCAAGAGAAAGGTTAAGAAGGGCCTCTTCCTGTCCTTCAAAACTAAGAGCAATAGCTTCTATACCAAAGGGATTTGACTCAACCACATAAGTTTTCCCTGAGATGTTCTTTGCCATATCAGGAAGAGGTGGCACCGGCTCGGGATCTGGAGGATTGGAGGCAGCCGCTATTTTTTCCTGAAGCTGCCCGTAGGCTTCAGGATTTTCAGGCAGGGATTTGTCCGACTGAAGAGATTCAAGAAGGAAAGGAGCAATATCATCTGGTTCAAAACCCCCGCCTGTGGTCACAACTATAATTTTTTTATCAGGCCAGACAATTATGCGTTGGCCGCCACGCCCCCTTGCTTCATAAATTCCCGGGACGTCACCTGAAACCCACCATTGGTAACCATATCCATCACCTTCTTCCAAAGAAACCTTCTTTTGCGTAGATTCAGCCACCCATTCTGCCGGCACTATCTGTTCACCGTCCCAGGTCCCATTATTAAGATAGAGATAGCCCAGTTTTGCCATGTCCGGAGGAGTTAAACGCAGGTCTCCCCAGCCGTGGTTATTCCCCTGAGGGTCGGTAGGCCAGCTTACATTGGAGATTCCAAGAGGTCCAAAGAGAGTTCCATTGGCATAATCCTGTTCGCTCATGCCGGTTGCCTCCCTGATGATCCCTGAGAGAAGGTGGGAATTACAGCTGCAGTAGACGAATTTGGTTCCCGGCTCTTCTACCATTGGCAGGTCAAGCGTGAACTGGACCCAGTCCGGGCTTTCCCGCATCTGAGAGAGTGTAGCTTCAAATGGGTCATTGACGCACTCAAAACCTGACCTCATGGTAAGAAGGTCTTCAAGAGTCATTGCTTCCTTTCTCGCATCAACATTTTCCACAGTGCGATCCGGAAAAAAGCTCAGGACCGGCTTCTCAACCCCGGAAATGTGCCCCTCGGAAATTGCGATGCCTGTAAGGGTTGACGTAAAACTTTTAGTGACGGAGGCAGTGTCATGTATGGAACCCCCTGCAAAGGGATAAAAGTAAGCATCTGTGATTACGTAGCCGTTCCTTATTATGAGGAGGCTGTGTATGCGGATGTCTTCTTCCTTAATGTAATCCAGCGCCTCAACCAGTTTTTCCGAGTCCATTCCCTGCTGCTCAGGCGTTGATGTTTTCCAGCCTTCGGTTGGCCAGTACGTGGCTGGCTCTGTACCTGATTCCGTATCCAATTCAGTATCAGATTCATTGCCTGACTCCGGTTCCTCAACGCAACCAGAGGCTGCGAGTATAACCACTAAAAACATCAGTAATCCAATAAGCTTAAAATTTCTTGTACCCCTCATCACTATTACCCCAAATCACCCGATATTTGCCCTTTTTACCAAAAAATGACGGCGATATGCCTTGAAGTTCTGATTCCAGGTTTTTGTGATATAAATATATTCTTTTTACTCATAAAAATCAAACCTTTCCCCAGGGAAAAGTAAGGCAGTTTATCTAACTTCAGGATAATTAAGGGGTTGAGCAAAATGTCAATTGATCAGATCCCAATCGGTAAATTTTCCCTTATGACCCGCCTCTCCCAGAAAGCTCTCAGGCTCTATGACAGGAAAGGGCTGCTCGTTCCGGAAGAAAAAGATTCCTTTACAGGTTACCGTTACTACACGGTTCCCCAGATCGAGCAGGGAATGAAGATCAAGACCTTCACTTTCCTGGGATTTTCTCTTGAGGAAATTTCCATGCTTCTGGACGCAGAAAACGCAGGAAATTATGAGTTCATTGAGACCTGCTTCAGGAAGAGACTCGATGAGGTCCGGCTGGAGGTTGGGAAGTTGCAGAAAATCGAGGGCATTTTGCAGGGCGCCTGCAAACATAGTGGAAAAGTTATGGAGATATTCAAAATGTCAGTTACAGAACCCGTTATCAAAGAGATTCCCGAGCTGCGGGTAATAAGCAAGCGTGAAAAAGGGAACTTTGTAGAAACTATAGGAAGGTTAATTGGTGAAATCTGTGCATGCGTCAGCAGCCCTGAAAACCAGCGGAACCGCGTAAAAACTACAGGCCCGATTATGTTCCTCTGCCACGACGAAGAATACAAAGAAACAGGAGCGGATATAGAGATTGCACTCCCGGTTACAGGAAGGATCTCAGTAGAAGACCCAAAAATGGAAATAAAGACGCTGCCGGCTATAAGGGCTGTTTCAGTTGTCTATCGGGGCCCATACCACGGAGTTGAAGCAGCCTACAACAGGCTCTTCTCCTATACGGAAGAAAATAACCTTGAGGTCGTTATGCCAAGCAGGGAACTATATTTTAATGACCCTGCTGAAGTCCCGGAAGAAGAGCTGATGACAGAGGTTCAAATTCAGGTCACAGATAAATAATTCGTCTGCGGCATAATTCCTCTGCAGTATGATTCTTGTTCAGCTCCAGACTTCTGGAGCACTTCTCTTTTTTCCATAAGCGTGGCTACAATATATTTTATTATCTTTGTTACTTTGAAATGTTTCTTCTAAAACCCATTTGGTAAAGCAAACTTGGGCAGTGACCGCAAATTATTGGTCAAAGTGAATGATATATTTGAAGGCTTTCGTTATTATAAAATCAGTAATTATATTTCTATAACTATTATATTTACTTGAATAATAATATCATCCTGATACAATTTGAAATCACTTTCACTGGCCGTCCAAAACAAGTATAAAATTTTGCCAATAATATTTTTGTAGAAATTAATTTGGATGTTGATTGGTAAAATAATATTTACTCAGCAAATCTGTTGAAGGGAGTGGACCAAGAACAGGTCAAAATTGTATCAAACTTAGAAAGAGTCTGGGGGTATACAATGGGAAAACAAACATCTGGCAGAGTACAAAAGATACTTTGTGTTTTCACATTAATTTTTGCAATATCAGCAATATCAACGGCAGTAAGCGCATCGAATGGAGATACACCCGATGAAAGCGGAACAGAGCTGGAAAATAACATAACAGAACCAGGAATAACAGAGCCGGAAATAACAGAACCTGAAATGAACATCACAGAACCAGGAATAACAGAGCCTGAAATGAACATAACAGAACCTGAAATGAACATAACAGAGCCTGAAATGAATATAACAGAGCCTGAAATGAACATAACAGAGCCTGAAATGAACATAACAGAGCCTGAAATGAACATAACAGAACCGGAAATTAATGTAATAGTACCAGAAGTTAATATTACAGTACCAGAAACTAACGAAACTATACCAGTTACTATAATTCCACCAACAATCGGAACCAGTGACGAGGTCACTATAATTAACGAAACAACAAACACTACAGCCAGGGTGGATGTAGGGCCCAATACTGGTGGAATTGCAGTTAACCCGAATGGAACAAAAGTATATGTGACTGATCTTGTCAATAACACGGTTTCTGTAATTAACACGATAAACAACAATATTGAAGCCACAGTTAATGTTGGACAATATCCTACTGGAGTTGCGGTCAGCCCGGATGGAACAAAAGTATATGTGACTAACTCTAACAGCAATAATGTTTCTGTAATTAACACGATAAACAACAATGTTACAGCTACAGTTAATGTTGGACAGTATCCTGCTGGAATTGCAGTCAACCCAAATGGAACAAATGTATATGTGACTAACTTCATCAACAATACTGTCTCTGTAATTAACACGATAAACAACAATGTTACAGCCACAGTTAATGTTGGACAATATCCTACTGGAGTTGCAGTCAACCCGGATGGAACAAAAGTATATGTTACGAACGCTAACAGCAATAATGTCTCTGTAATCAACACGATAAACAACAATGTTACAGCCACAGTTAATGTTGGACAGTATCCTGCTGGAATTGCAGTTAGCAAGGATGGAACATACATCTATGTGACGAATGTTATCAGCAATACTGTCTCTGTAATTAACACGATAAACAACACCGTTATAGCCACAATTAATGTTGGACAGTATCCTGCTGGAATCGCGTGCGTGGGAAAATACGTCTATGTGACGAATGTCATCAGCAATACTGTCACTATAATTGACACAACTACAAACATTGTAACAGGCACGGTGACTGCAGGAACAACTCCTGTTCCCACAGGAAAATGTGTGTGTCCTCTCCCGGTATTAAAACCACGTCCAGTTGCAGATTTCAACAGCCAGGTCCTCTTCATGGTTCCGTTTAAGGACCTCTCGAAAAATGCAACCAAATGGTACTGGGACTTTGGAGACGGAACAAATTCAACAGAAAAGAATCCTCTACACAGATACAAAGCTGCAGGAAACTACACAGTTAAATTAACAGCAACCAATAAATACGGCACAAGTTCAAAAACTGCTATAGTCAGTGTATGTACTGGTAAGTAATGGGTAAAGAAAAACACTATTTAAGTAATAACACCATTTAACGTAACCAGAAAACCAGTACAGGGTAGAGTGAATATAAGAGGTAGAGTGAGTATCAGATTAAGTGGCCGGGGCACTAAACATATTTTTTTGTTATTGCCCTAAAAATGTGAATGAGCATGAGTACCTGACCTTTATGCAGGAAAGGGAGTGCCCCTTCACCTTTTTGTTTTTCTTTAAACTTCTTAATCCTCGCTTCTTTGTAAAGTAGAAGATTTATTTTTCAGAATTTGAAATATCAGGTACTTAGTTCGGGAAGGACCGTAAAATTCTGCTTTCATGTCTTACTTTGCAGGTCACCCTATCATCTTTCACTTCAATGACCCAAAAGCCGTAATTATTTCATTTTTCTTTTTACTTCAATTCTTTAGGCTGTTTATGCTCCGGCAAAACTGGCAGAGGCATGGTATTGATCAGAATAGGGCTTTCTATATCTTTTGCCCTTTCAATCACAAGCTCTTTTCCTTTCTGTGTGATGGCAAATAGGGGGATCGCAGCTGCCACCTGGACAAGCGGCTTTGCAAGCTCTCTGATATTTTTTGAAGCACAGCTGATTACAATATCCGAGTTATCCAGAAGATCCTGGGCTTCTTCCCGGCTGACGCCTGTTACATGCACCGCGATGACAAACAGGTCAAGCCCCAGCTCTGATTCTATTTTTCTGATCTTTCTTGCAGTTTCAGCATCTGCAACGGTTACTGCGATATTTTTGTAACCGAGTTCAGCAGCTTTTTTTACTCCTTTAGCCGGGTCGATGGCTGCTGTTGATGGATCGAGCACAACTCCTCCACGCTCTTCGATTCCTTTGATAACCTCATTTATCGGCTCAGTTTCGATCAGGCCGGACATCCTGCCTCCGATTCCCTGAACCAGTGCCGGATTGCTGGAGATAACGGTCCCTGCACCGTCGCAGGCAGTTACGGTTATGTCAAGGAAACCGTTTTTGAGGCCGCTCATCATGACTTCGGATGCACCGAAGGCAACAACGGTTGTTTCAAATTCAAGCTTACGTTTTTCAGTAAACATCCCTAACTCGCTTATCCGGGACTCCATGTTTTTCCTGATTTCATCCGGGGTCATCTTCTCAACTCCCCGCAGTTTGACAAAAAGAGGGCACCATTCGACTTCCGGAACCCCGACTTCCACGACCTTTCCATCTTTTACGACTACCCTTGCTTTCCCCATCATTTCCATTATATGAGGCATAATAGGCACACCTCTTAAGTACTGGATAAATTTGTATTCGTTCAAAATGAGTGCTTATTAACTTAATGATTCTTGTCTTATTGGTTCATGTCCCGATGATTTACGATCCTAGCTATTGAGATTTCGAATTATGATGTTCATGATATTTCCACCTGATGTGACTATATATTGGAATTTTTATCTAATTAATATATTGTTGTAAGATCTGTATATATATAGTATGAAACCCCTCTAAATAACAATCATAAAGTATCAGGTTTTTAATTTTTTCTGGGTTTTTAATTGATTACAGCTACGAATACTGAAAAGTGAAGGCATGAGTTAAGGAGTATTTTATGGAGTTTATGGATTCTTCAATGACTTTCAGGCAAAAAAATTTAGTGATAAAGTCTCTCAGGTATATGGAGAGACATACAAAAATTAGTCAGTATTGCAATGAATGCGGAAAGTGCTGGACTGAATTATCATTTGATGAGGCAAACGACTTAACAAAGATACTTGATAAGATGGCATGGAAGTAACTGTTTCCAGCTTCTTGCCTTCTCTCTATCTTCTACTGTTTCTTTTGTGAAGCTCAGTGGAATTTTCGAGTCTAATTTTTGTAGGATTTTCAGACGAAAGAAGAAGGGCAGGACTTAAAGCCCTGCTCTTTCAACTATTGTGTCTGCCACATGTTTTGCATCTTTAAACGGAAAATCCGCTGGAGTGAGCAATTTTCCTGCTTCTCCTGCAGTAACTGCAAGGTCGCCTGATCTGCATGTAGTGTCTGCACCAGCAGGAAAAGCAGCGAGCAATTCTGCGGGTGTGTTTATGGGAAATTTTGCACCTTTAAGGCCTGCAATGATCTGTCCGTGAATATCATCTCTTACGGTCATTTCTTATACCTCTATTTTTTCGTTTTTTTCCTGAGTTTATGGACATTTTGCTTCTTTGCAGTTTGATTTCCTCCGGAGAATTCATCCTACAATCTCTTATTGGCGGGTTATTAATATATACTTAATCGGCACTGGGATGTAGTTAATGCATTTTAGTATACTGCGATAACTATTAAAGTTATCTTGATGCCTTCCAGGGGATTATAGGATTAGCCGCAGAATGCCGAAAATAGTTCCTTACTGAAAAAAGAAGTGATAGTAAGAAAAATGGATAGAATCGCTGGAAAAGGAAAAAGGTGGTGAGTTATGTTTTTTCCTGTATCGGACCTGAATTTATATTACGAACCCTGACGTATCTTCAACCATGCCCAGTCCACTTCCGGTCTCCTTCAATGTTATGATCCTATCTTCGGTCTCGACCTGAAAATCGGCAACTTCTACAAGGTTCTCTATATACCTGAAATTGAAGTTATTCGTAAAACTGAAAGACTCTTTGCAGTAGCTCTTTGTAACCATGAACACTCTGCCTTCTTCAGCGGTAATAACCCATCTTTTGTCCCCTTTTTTCGAGGGGTATTCGTTAACTTTTGCCTTTTTGAATCTGTGCATCTTCCCGGTCTCAGCGTCATAGAAGTCCAGGGAATTGTATATATTGTATTCTACTCCTCCGATCTCTATATTTGGGATGTAATAGGTAAGAATTGATCCGTTCCTGAAGATGATTCTCGACCATTTCCAGGGAATGAAAGGCCCTATAACGATTACTTTCTGCGCATAGCATTTTCCTGAGAACTCTTTCTCAAACAATACGCCCTTGAAATCAAAATAAAGGTTAGCAAGCCTGTACCCGAATAAGCCTTTGAATTGTTCGGATACCTCTGAGTTATAATTGTTATCTATCGGCTCTTTTATATCCAGACAGCAGATTTTTTCGCCGTTGTTCGAAATATCAAGTACATATTTCGGGAAGGACCCATAGAATTCTGCCTTCATATCTTTACTTACGCAGGTGACCCTATCATCTTTCACCTCAATGACCCCAAGGTCATCAGTGAGACCTCTCTGTATCTCATCAAATGCCCAGGAAACGCAATATACCTCCGTTTTGTCGTCTATTATCCTGCTGTTTTCCACATATTTGCCATTGACCTCAATATCTCCTGCGCTCCTTCCAAATGTGAGGAAGAACTGGCGTCTTGACCCGTCATTGGCTGTGAATTTCATAAACCAGTATTCTTTCCCGAAAAGAGGCAACTCTTCAAAAGAGAAAAGAAGGTCATCAATGCCTCTTTTTGTTTCTTTCTT
This sequence comes from uncultured Methanosarcinales archaeon, assembly GCA_964434965.1. Taxonomy (GTDB): domain Archaea; phylum Halobacteriota; class Methanosarcinia; order Methanosarcinales; family Methanosarcinaceae; genus Methanosarcina. The sequence continues at coordinate 8,596 of CAYSWX010000005.1, read as the reverse complement.
CAGGAGCAGCCTTTCTATCTTGTCCTTACTTTCCTTTATCTTCTGTATTGACTCGATAAATGCTTTCTTTTCGATTTCAGGCAGGTTTCTGATGTACTCATTTCTTTCATTTATGAATCGTAAAATTCTGTCTTTTTCGGTGATGATGATCTCTTCAAGAGTTGTACTTTTAGGCTCCTTGTTATTTGATACGGCAACCTTGTCATTTAATACGGCAAGTTTATCGTTTGAGATGGAAGTCATTTCATCGCCTCTGGAATTTTAAGTATGCTATTTCAGAATCTGTTCGGAATTTTTCAGAACCCGTACATCCATAAATTCTAAAAAATATAATACTATCGTAGAAAATGCTGCATATGAATTAGTGTTGACAATAGTGTTGACAAAAGAAAATGAAGAAAAGAGGAAGAAATGCTGGGGAAAAAGAAGAAAAATGAAGAAGAGAGGAAGAAATGCTGGGAAAAAAAGAAAAATGAAGATGAGAGAAAGTAAATACTGGGGAAAAAGAAGAGAATGAGGTAAAATAAGTGAATTAAAATGGAAAGTATGGGCTAAAAAGGAAAATAAGAGCTTTAAGTAGAAAATCCGGGATGAAATGGACAAATCAGGGATAAAATGAAAAAATAAAGGATAAATAGAATTAGAATTGAATAATGTAAAAACGGCATAAAAAGCCGTTTTATTTAAGATCCCTGGGCTGCTTGTGCTCAGGCAGAACAGGCAGGGCCATTGTATTGATCAAAATCGGGCTTTTTATGTCCTTTGCCCTTTCGATCACTAGTTCTTTTCCTTTCTGAGTAAGGGCAAAAAGCGGCACGGCAGTCCCTACCTGTGCGAGAGGCTTTACAAGGTCCCTGACGGGCTTTGAAGCGCAGCTGGTTACGATATCTGAATTTTCCACAAGGACCTGGGCTCCTTCCCTGGTTAAACCTGTAACGTGCACCCCAATTACTATTAAATCAAGCCCGAGTTCGTCTTCAAGCTTCCGTAACTCTTTTGCGGTTTCACCGAAAGCTGCGGTTACTGCGATCTTTTTGTACCCTAGTTCGGCTGCCTTTTTCACGCCTGCAACAGGGTCCATTTTTGCAGTTGAGGGATCAAGCACTATTCCGCCGCGCTCTATAATCCCGTTTATTATGCCTTCGATGGGCTCGGTTTCGACCAGGCCGGACATCCTGCCGCCCATTCCCTGAACCAGAGTTGGGTTATTGGAGATTACAGTCCCTGCGCCCTCACAGGCGGTTACTGTTGTGTCAAGCAAGCCTCTGCCCAGGCCTGTCATCATAACTTCTGATGCCCCGAACCCTACAAAGTCCTCGAGTTCCAGCCTGCGTTTGTCAGTAAACATCCCGAAATCGCTGATCCTGAATTCCATGTTCTTTTTGGCTTCTTCAGAGGTGATCTTCTGGATCCCGCGGATCTTGGCAAAGAGGGGACACCAATCAACTTCAGGCTCTCCTACTTCAATGACCTTTCCATCTTTTACGACAACTCTTGTTTTTCCAAGTAATTCCATTATGTGAGGCATAGTTCCACCTTTACAAGCTGAGCAAAAATACAATTGTTAAGAAATACAAATTAGGAAAAAATAACTGGTAAAGTTTGGGGGTGATTACTTAATAGTTTATTGGTTTTGGGCTTTTTATTCGATTTATGGCTTCGCATAGAAATTTTAATTATTCTGATTTTGGCTTTCAACCTGCTTTTTGATGTGTTTAGTTGAAAATTGAAGTCTGTTTTTTAAAAGATTACTTTTTGGACTTTTTTGTTATTTCGGTTGGTTAATATGAAAAATCATCATGTTTCAGCTTTTTTTAGAACTTCATTTGCTAAAACTCAGGAATTTCAGTTTCTTCTCCGACTTTGCGGGAAAGGCCGCTCTCCTTCGTCGAGCGGGAAGTTGCTTGGGGTCCTGAAAAAGAAATATCTTCAAGGTGGCTGCTGTTTGAAAAATAAATCGAAAATCTTCCCCGGCAGCCGTCCCGTTTGCGAAGCAAACGGCTTTTCCCATGAAATTAAAAAAAGAATATAAAATCAGTCCTCAGACCCTTCAAGTTCCTTCAATTTCTGCTCACAAAATTCGATTAGCCTTGGGTTTTCAATTGCCTTTCCTATGGCAAGGGATTGCTTCAAAAACTCAATTGCTTTTCTTGGTTCTCCCAGATGACTGTATGCTAACCCCAGATTTCCAAGGCAATTTCCTTCTCCGCGCCTGTCGCCTATTTCTCTGGAAATTTTCAGTGCCTGTTCGTAATATTCAATTGCTTTTCTTGGCTCTCCCAGATGAATGTATGCCAACCCCAGATTTCCAAGCCAATTACCTTCATTTCGCCTGTCGCCTATTTCTCTAGCAATATTCAGTGCCTGATCGTAATATTCAATTGCTTTTCTTGGCTCTCCCAGATGATCGTATGCTAACCCTAAATTTCCTAGGGCATTTCCTTCTCCTCGTCTGTTGCGGATCTTTCTTGAAATTTTCAGTTCCTGTTCATGATATTCTATTGCTTTTCTTGTTTTGCCCATATTCCTGTATGCATTTCCCGCATATCCAATCCAGATTCCTTCTACACGACAGTCCCCCTGCTCTCTTGCAATTTTCAGTGCCTGTTCACAATATTCAACTGCTTTTCTCGAGTCTCCCAAATTATTGTATTCATTTCCCAAATATGCAAGCCAAATTCCTTCTCTGCGCCTATCATCCATATATCTTGCAATTTTTATTGCCTGTTCATAATATTCAATTGCTTTTCTCGTGTCTCCACGACGACTGTATGAAAACCCTAAATTTCCAAGACCTGAACATTCTCCGCATCTGTCTCCAATATCTTTTGCAATTTCTGTTGCCTGTTTGTAACATTCAATTGCTTTTCTTGGTTCTCCCAGATGAATGTATGAGTTCCCCAGATTTTTGATTGCGTTTCCTTCTCCGCGTCTATCACCTATCTCTTTATAAATTTCTAGTTCCTGTTTATAGTATTCAATTGCTTTTCTCGAGTCACCCATATTATAGTATGCGTTCCCCAGATTTCCAAGGATCAAACCATGATCTCCTTTGTTTTTCAACAGGATTTCATTCCCAAAATGGTCTTTGGGTAATAGTTTTGAGCAGATGTCGATGAGTAATGTGTAATTACCCCTAAGGTCAAGGCATTCATCCAGCTTGTTGTTAAATATGATAGCAAAAGCCTTGTCATATTCTTTGGACATGCAAGCGTGGTAATGAGCCTCAATTACTGGCTGAAGGTCTTCCTTTTTGGCTGGATTTTCGGGGGGTTTTAGAGATTTATAATAATAGTAAGCAACTAGATGGACTTCTTTTTTGTTTTTCAGATCCTCATAGGAGAATTCCTGAACTAAAGGGTGGAGCCAATATTTCCCGTTATGGTTTGTTTCGAGGAGGGACTTGTCAGTTAATTTTTTGATGGAATTTTCCGATGTTTTTTCCGCGAACATATATTTTATCGCGGCTCTGGGTTCGGGTCGTCGGTAAACAGATATGCGTTCAAGAAGTTCCTTTTCATCTCCGGCAAGCTTTTCAAACAGCTTTCTTGCTATTTTGATCGTTTCTTCTCTGGAAACTTTAAATTCGCTCAAGTCATTCAGGGTGTCTTCAACTCCAAAATCATTGACGAGGCCTATTAGAATTTCCAATGCAAGAGGGTGTCCGCAAACACTTTTTACCAGTTCTTCAAGTTTTTCGCGCTTAACATCGTCAAGTCCGTTTTCTTTCAGGAATTCAACGGCAAAATCGGTTGTTAACCCTTCGATTCTCTGTTTTTTTTCGTTTACTGGGTCGATTAAATTTTTTCCGTTTTCCAGAAGCGGTAAAATTCGGCTTGTAACGATGATCTTTGCCCTGTGAGTGTTTTCACGCAGGGACGTGAAAAAGAGGTCCATTTCCGGGTCTTTGAATTTCCTCTCTTCGTTAAGGATATAACTCAGGTCGTCAAAGACAAGCCATAAGGAATCTCTTTTTTGAAGTTCATCAGTCAGGAGGTCAACGTCGGCTTTTCCTGCTTTCCTTCTTTCGGCTTTGAAGCTCGCAATTTCTTGGCAGTTCAGGTATCCTGCGAGTTTTTCGAGTAAATCTTCAAGATTTGCATCTCTATTATGATAAAAATTGAACCAGAATGGTTCGGGAATATCTGTTGGTTTGAAGTTAATCAAGACTCTTGCTAGCGTAGTTTTTCCGATGCCTGCAATACCGCTAAAAAGAATGATTTTGTTCTTCTGAAGATGCACGAGGGCTTCAGACAACTCTTTTGCTCTGTTTTCGGTAACAAATTTTATGAGATTTTCTGAATAATCTGGCAGGACAGAAGGGCTGTAGCGTTTTAAGACTTCCCGCTTCTGCTCTTCCTGTCTCTTCCAGTCCCTGTACTCCTCGATTTTTATCAGTTCTTCCCCTTTTATGCCTTCCAGATTAAGAATAAGGTTATTGCTGCCAAAAACAAGTTGCTTGACAACATCAATTTTTATGTTTATGTTCACAATGAGCTCTATTTCTTTGGCAAGATCCTGATTATCTTTAAGCAATTTCAGGATTTCCTGTTGCAGATCCTCTTTCGATGCTGAGTCTTCAGGTTTTTCTGAAACTTTTTTGATCGCTTTTTCAAGAGAAGAACCAATTTTTGGATTGATCTTTTTAAGTAGCAAGGTTGCTCTTTCCGCCGACTCCTTGCCCAGTTTCTCAAAGGCTTTTTCGTAGATCATGTCCCCAAGGACTTCTTTGCCTTTATCTGCTACAGCTTTGCCTCCTGCATAAACGATAGGCAGGGCTGGAGCGAGAATTACTGTTGCCTGCTGGGCGAGCTGCGAGAGGGAAGCTAAATCCATAAACTCCTCCAATATCTTTTTGGTATTGAAGGCGTTAGAAAATAAATTTTGTTATTTAGATCGGTTAATAAGAAAAATCTTCAGGCTTCAGCTTTTTTTCAGGGTTTCATTTGCTAAAACTCAGGAATTTCAGTTCCTTCTCCGGCTTTGCGGGAAAGACCGCTCTCCTTCGTCGAGCGGGAAGTTGCCCGGGGTCCTGAAAAGAAATATCTTCAAGGTGGTTGCTGTTTGAAAAATAAATCGAAAATCTTCCCCCGGCAGCCGCCCCGTTTGCGAAGCAAACGGCTTTTCCCATGAAATTGAAAAAAGAATATAAAATCAGTCCTCAGACCCTTCAAGTTCTTTCAATTTCTGCTTACAAAATTCGATTAGCCTTGGGTTTTCAATTGCCTTTCCTATGGCAAGGGATTGCTTCAAAAACTCAATTGCTTTTCTTGGTTCTCCCAGATGACTGTATGCTAACCCCAGATTTCCAAGGTCTGCACTTTCCCCGCGCCTGTCCCCGATTTCTTTTGCAATTTTCAGCGCCTTTTCGTAATATTCAATTGCTTTTTTCACATGGCCAAGTTGTGCATAGATTACGCCAAAGTTTTTTAGGATAAATCCTTCTTCTTTCTTATTTTCTATTTCTTTTGCTATTACCAGAGCCTGCTCTGAATATTCGAGAGCCTTTTTCAAATCTCCAAGATGGTAGTATGTTATCCCGAGTTTGCTGCATATTGATTCATTCAGATTCTTGTTGTTGAGTTCGGAGGATATCGATGCAGAGGTTTTAAGGTATTTTTCAGCTTCTTTTGAATATCCCAACAACAGTTTAATAGTTCCGAGGTTGTAATTCCAGTAAGCAAATTTATAGGGGTCTTTTATTCCACTGTCCTTGAATTCCTTAATTAAATTTGAATAATATTCAATTAAGTCTTCAAGTCCCTTTTTGTCCAGATCATCAAAATCTTCAAATTCAAATATTGGACTGGAAGTTATTTCTCGCTTTATATCAAACTCAAAAATCGTTGTTCTCCATGAGAAAAAATCCTGAGCCTCATCAAGAATTAAATTAAGCGTTGCACTGTTTATCCAGATGAGTATCGGGTGTCTGATTTTTAGGAATTTCTCCCGCATCATATTTAGCAGGAGGAGAGCCTCGGATTTCCCATTAATGTTTTTCTTTTTCACTACGCTGTCAAGGCCGAAAACAAAAAATGCAACTTTTTTATTTTCCTTAATTTTTGAATAGTATGAATCTGATTTAGTGGTTTCCTCTAAAAGCTGAAAAAGATTGGTAGATCCTTCATCCATTTTGAGACTGTAAATGTGAATTCTGCTGTGTACCCTCTCAAAAATTTCCTTGCAGATTGCATCACATAAAACCGGCTCGTTACAGCGAACAAATGCAATTGTACAGTCTTCTGAGATGTCAAGAAGTGTAACTATCTCTTCAATCTTCATTAAGTGAGAAGGGTTCAGTTCCATAATTCTTCCTGTTATGGCTCTAAATTTTGAAAATATGTATTAAGGTATATCCTGCTTCCTATTTGTTTTACTTTCGTGGGATAAGATTTTTCTCTTCGAGAATCGACCTGACTATAGGGTTGAGGTCACACCAGCTTCTTCCGTTTTTATATTCAAGCACACTGAGGTTATGAAGCAGACCAACGAGCTTCTCATCCCTTTTTATATCCTTAGTTTCGTAAATATTCAGAAGTACATCATAGTCTTCGTCGCTTAACTGTGCCTGATATGAGTTCTTAAGCCCGTTTATGACTTCGACAGCAATATCTTTGTCTATCACAGTTTTTCTTCTGGCTATGGCACGTACTGCCGAATCTCTTATAATCCTTATATACTCCCTTATTACGCCCCCACTCATATCTATTATGTATTCAAGAGCCTCGGGAGTAAATAAGTCAAGGGAAACTCTTTTTGTCACAATTTGCTTCATGAAAGCTCTCCCGGCTGTTTCCCGGGTTATATTTTCATCTTTTTCATGAACTTTGATGTTCGGATACATGATATCGTCGCTAAAGTTCATCTTTATCTGGGTGAACTTATCCGAACTTCGAAGTGATATAGGAAATGTATAGATTATCTTGCACATTGGCTGGGTTAGCTGGGTGCTGTGGCAGTAGAATAAGTTTAATGCTTTTTCAGAATCACATTTCTCAAGGTTGTCTATTATGACAAGTACCTGTCTCCCACTTCTTTCAATCTCAGCAATTATGTCGTTTATCAGGTTAATTAGCTCAGATACACGCGGCTGGATTTCCTCTCTTATTTCTTGCCTGGTGGTTGTTTCACTCTTCATCCTTGCCAGAAGTTCAACAAAGTAGACAGGTAAGCTGAAGCCTGCACCGCCTTCAAGCTTATCCTCATACACTTCCATTTTTGTGATTGATTTTCCCCATTTTTTTGTCCTTTCCATTAATGAGGGACTTATATTACATTCTTCGTCCTGGCATTTTCCAATTATTTTTGTAAGTATTGAAAATAAAACATCCGTGTAATTTATGTCGTTGTTGTCCAGAAGATCGAGAACGCTAAAATGTACGATAAAGAATTTATCTCGCATCTCTCTGTTCAGATATGAAACAAGACGGTTTAATGCAGTTGTTTTACCTGAACCTCTATGTCCTGTAAAAAGAAGTTTAACTGGCTCGTAAGTTTCAAGGCTAAGCTCAAGACGGATTTTTAGCTCTTCAATATTTGTTTCGTTCTGGTCTATTTCCACATAGTAGTTTTCCAGATCATCATCTTGAAGAGCTTTATTGGGATTAAACAAATGATAGATTTCCTTTAAGTTTCCGGCCATAATTATACTTCCTTTTCAGAAATTTAGGTGATTTCAGCATGAAGTGTATGTTCTGAGCGATATATAACCTTTTGAGTATATTGACCTTTATGATAGGGTTACTTTTTGTTTTGTATCTAACTTAGCTTTGAACGATTCTTAAGTTTTCTTATACGTTTCTTTCTTGTAGACTTTGCGGGAAAGACCGCTCTCCTTCGTCGAGCGGGAAGTTGCCCGGGGTCCTGAAAAGAAATATCTTCAAGGTGGTTGCTGTTTGAAAAATAAATCGAAAATCTTCCCCCGGCAGCCGCCCCGTTTGCGAAGCAAACGGCTTTTCCCATGAAATTGAAAAAAGAAGAGAAATCAATCATCAGATCCTTCAAGTTCCTTCAATTTCTGCTCGCAAAATCCGATTAGCCTTGGGTCTTCAATTTCCTTTTCTATAGCAAGGAATTGCTTCAAAAACTCAATTGCTTTTCTTTGGTCTCCCAAAAGCAATACTCATAACTGGCTGCTGCTGTAAAAAACCACCTGGACTGTTAACAGATCAACTATCCAAGTTTAATTAACGTTCCACCAAGGTTTCTAATATATTTAAAGATAAATTAACTCGGGGGATATTATATATGAATTATTATACAATGATTATAATACTTGGCGTTTTGTTCACTGTGTTTACAGGGACTGGCCTTGCACAGAATGAAACGTATGACGCGGGGGCTTTTCAACAGGCTTTAGAGCAGGATGGATTTACTGTAGAGGAAGGTGAATTGGGGTACTTTGATTTAATTGGAATGTTAGAGAAAGGAGTATTACCTTCTGCATATGGAAACAATCCCACCACAAAATATGTGGCATATTTTGTTCCAGCGGCATCCGGTCATGAAATAGATGAAAGGATTTCTAAACTAACAAGTGCTCTTGGAATGAGCGGGCATACAACTCCATTCTGGAACCTTGGTCCTGATGAAGCTG
>CAYSWX010000004.1:0-161050 GCA_964434965.1 uncultured Methanosarcinales archaeon | reverse complement strand
CCAGAAGTTAAGGCCCGATACCCGTGCTCATGTCCTTCACTACCCTCAGAGGGCACTTACAAGGACCAGGACTTGCGAAGCAATAGGTTTCGACGACAGACCTGCGGGTCAGAACTTCGTTGTTGCAATCCTGTCTTATGAAGGGTATAACATTGAAGACGCTCTGATTTTCAACAAGGGATCAATTGAAAGAGGGCTCGGGAGAAGCCACTTCCTCAGGACTTTTGAAGGGGAAGAAAGGAGGTATCCAGGTGGGCAGGAAGATAAGTTCGAGATCCCTGACTCCGAATACCGTGGAGCTCGCAGCGCTGAAGCATATGCAAATCTTGACGTAGACGGGCTTGTAAACCCTGAGACTCCTGTCGGTCCAAACGATGTGCTTATAGGAAAGACCAGCCCTCCTAGATTCCTTGAAGAGCCCTCAGACTTCGGGATTGCAGTTGAACAGAGGAGAGAAAGCTCCATTACCATGCGGTCCAACGAAACAGGAATTGTGGACACGGTCATCCTTACAGAATCCATTAATGGGACCCGCCTTGCCAAGGTAAAGGTAAGGGACGAGAGGATCCCTGACATAGGAGACAAGTTCGCTTCCAGGCATGGGCAAAAAGGAGTTATTGGCTTAAAAGTCCCTATTGCTGACATGCCGTTTACGGAATCAGGACTGACTCCTGACCTGATGATTAACCCGCATGCAATTCCATCACGTATGACTGTAGGGCACGTCCTGGAAATGATTGGCGGAAAAGTAGGTTCCATGGAAGGCAGAAGAATTAATGCAACAGCCTTCTCAGGAGAAAACGAAGATGACCTCAGAGAAGCCCTGAAAAAGCACGGCTTTGCCCATACAGGAAAAGAGGTTTTCTATGATGGGGCAACAGGCAGGATGATCCCTGCAGATGTCTTTGTTGGTGTAATCCTATACCAGAAACTGCACCATATGGTCACATCCAAGATGCATGCAAGGTCCCGCGGACCTGTACAGGTGCTCACCCGCCAGCCGACTGAAGGTCGAGCAAGGGAAGGAGGTCTCAGGTTCGGAGAAATGGAGCGTGATGTCCTGGTAGGACACGGAGCTGCCATGTCCTTGAAAGAAAGACTGCTCGACGAGTCTGACAAAGTGGTAGAACTCGTCTGCTCGCACTGTGGAATGATTGCAACATACGACAAACAACGCAACGTCTCTTTCTGTTCAGCCTGCGGAGCTGACACGGACATATACCCTGTAGATATGAGCTACGCGTTCAAGCTGTTACTGGACGAGATTAAGTCCCTTGGAGTCGCTCCCAGACTTAACCTTGAAGATGCTGTATAAGTGAGGTGGACATATGGCAAACGTACCTCCAATTCCTAAAAGAATTTCTTCTATCAAATTCGGCTTAATGTCCCCAAAAGAAATCCGTAAGATGAGTTCAACACCCATTATCACGGCTGACACTTACGATGATGACGGATTTCCAATTGACATGGGGCTTATGGACACAAAACTCGGGGTTATTGACCCCGGGCTTCGCTGCAAGACCTGCTCTGGCAGGGCAGGCGAGTGTCCCGGACACTTCGGGCACATCGAACTTGTTGCCCCTGTTGTCCACGTTGGTTTTAACAAAATAATCAGAAAACTCCTCAGGGCAACCTGCAGAAAATGCAGCAAACTCCTGCTGGAACCAGCACAGAAACAGCAGTTTCTGGACCAACTTATTGCAATTGAAGAAATCGGGCACATGCCTGATGACCTGATTAACGAAGTATACAAAGAAGCCAGCAAGGTAAAGAGCTGTCCTTACTGTAATGAGGAACAGCTCGAGATCAAGTTCGAAAAGCCCAGTGAATACCTGGAAAACGGGGAGAAGCTGACCCCTACCGAGATAAGGGACCGCTTTGAAAACATCCCTGACGAGGATATCAGGGTTGTAGGGATGGACCCCAAGAATGCAAGGCCTGAATGGATGATTCTTACAGTCCTGCCAGTACCTCCTGTTACTGTACGTCCTTCGATTACACTGGAATCCGGGCAGCGCAGTGAAGACGACCTGACCCACAAGCTGGTAGACATTATAAGAATCAACCAGCGGTTCCAGGAAAACAGGGAAGCAGGAGCTCCACAGCTTATCATTGAGGACCTCTGGGAGCTGCTTCAGTATCACGTTACCACATTCTTTGACAACTCGGTATCAGGAATCCCGCCTGCAAGACACAGATCAGGCAGACCTCTCAAGACCCTTTCCCAGCGTTTGAAAGGTAAAGAAGGGAGGTTCAGAGGAAGCCTGTCAGGTAAGCGTGTTAACTTCTCTGCCCGTACCGTTATCTCTCCTGACCCGAACCTCAGCATAAACGAAGTCGGTGTCCCTATGCCCATTGCAAAGATACTTACAGTGCCTGCAGTGGTGACTCCAAGGAACATCGAACAGCTCAAAGTCTATGTAAGGAATGGGGAAGATATCCACCCAGGAGCAAACTATGTGTTCAGGTCTGACGGCAGGCGCATAAAAGTAACCAATATGAACAAGGACGACCTTGCCGAGAAGCTGGAATTCGGCTGGACTGTAGAACGACAGTTAAAAGACGGCGACACCGTTCTTTTCAACAGGCAGCCGTCTCTGCACAAGATGAGTATCATGGCACACTCCGTAAAGGTGCTGCCGAACAAAACTTTCAGGCTGAACCCTGCAGTCTGCCCTCCATACAACGCTGACTTTGACGGGGACGAAATGAACATGCATGCCCTCCAGACCGAAGAGTCAAGGGCTGAGGCAAAGATCCTCATGCAGGTTCAGGAGAACATCCTCTCCCCACGTTTCGGAGGTCCAATTATCGGTGGGATTCACGACCACATTTCAGGGCTTTTCCTGCTGACACGTTTTGAAAACCACATTTCCAGTTATGATGCTTACGACCTTCTGAGAAAAAGCCGTTCACGCAACCTGCCTGAACCTGCAGGCATTGACGAAGACGGAAAACCTTACTGGACAGGAAAACAGATCTTCAGCCAGATCCTGCCTGAAGATCTCAATGCAGAGTTCTCAGCTCAGGTCTGCTCACACTGTGATACCTGTAAGAAAGAAGAATGTCCTAATGATGCCTATGTAGTGATCCGGAATGGTAGACTCCTTAAGGGTACGATAGATGAAGCGGCAATAGGTGCTTTTAAAGGAAAGATCCAGGATCGCATCATCAAGGAAATCGGTCCTGCAGCTGGGTCCCAGTTTATAGATGATATGACAAAGCTTGCAATCCGTGCCATCATGCGTACGGGCCTGAGTTTCGGAATAGCTGATGAAGATATTCCGAAAGAAGCAAGGATCCAGATCAATGAAGTCCTCTCTGAAGCTGAAGACGCCGTGCAGAACCTTATCAAGTCGTATATAAATAAAGAGCTTGACCCCCTCCCCGGAAGGACACTCGACGAAACAATTGAAATGAGCATCATGCAGAAGCTGGGTAAAGCCAGAGACAAGACAGGTAACATAGCAGACAGCCATATGGGGCTTGAAAACTCGGCAGTTATCATGGCTCGTTCCGGAGCCAGAGGTTCTATCCTTAACCTTACCCAGATGGCAGCCTGTGTCGGCCAGCAGGCCGTACGTGGTGAACGTATCCGCAGAGGGTATGCAGGCAGAACCCTTCCCCACTTCCTGGAAGGAGACCTGGGATCAGATGCCCACGGGTTCGTCAAGGCAAGTTACAAGAGCGGGCTTAACCCTACTGAATATTTCTTCCACGCAATCGGTGGTAGAGAAGGTCTTGTGGACACTGCGGTCAGGACGTCACAGTCAGGTTACCTGCAGAGAAGACTTGTCAATGCCCTTCAGGATCTTGAAGTCCAGTATGACCTCACGGTCAGAGATACCAGAGGTGTGCTTGTACAGTTTAAGTACGGGGAAGATGGAATTAACCCGACAAAGAGTGATTTCAGCAAACCCGATACTATCCACAGGATTGTTCGTTCCGTGGTAAACAAGGAGGTGGCATGATGAGCATTAGCGAGGCTACAGTAGACAGCATGATAAAGGACCTCCCGCTTCCATTTAACATTTTAAAAGCTCTGAGAGAAGATGTCCTCAAAGCCGGAGTAAGCAAGAAGGAAATGGAAGAGATAATAGAAAAGGTAATGGAAGAATATACTACCTCATGCATTGAGCCCTGTGACGCTGCGGGCGTTGTTGCAGCCCAGTCAATAGGGGAGCCGGGTACTCAGATGACGATGCGTACCTTCCACTATGCTGGTGTGGCTGAGATTAACGTTACTCTCGGTCTTCCCCGCCTTATTGAAATCGTGGATGCAAGGAAAATTCCAAGCACTCCTATGATGACAATTGCCCTTTCAAAAGAAAATCCGGAAGACTATGCTTACGACAGGGAAAAAACAAGAGCCCTTGCATGGGAGATTGAAGCTACCAAAATCGACCATATCGCAGACGTGACAACTGACCTTTCCCAGATGAAGCTTATAATAGACCTGCACGAAAAGGCAATGGAAGGCAGGAATATTACAATAGATCGGGTAAAAGAGAGATTTAACGAAGAGCTGAATGTTCTGGTAAGCATCTCACCTGATATAGATAACCAGATTGTTATTACTCCTGGAGAGCCTTCCTATAGGGAACTTCTCCAGCTTGCAAAGAGCATCCACAATGTTACCCTTAAAGGTATAGAAGGGATCAAAAGAGTAGTGGTCCGGAAAGAGGGTGAAGAGTACACCCTTTATACGGAAGGATCGGCTCTGCGTGAAGTCCTCCAGTTTGAGGGTGTGGACAAGACAAGGACCAGTACTAACAATATTAATGAAATTTATGAAGTTTTGGGAGTCGAGGCTGCAAGAAATGCGATAATTAAAGAAGCCACAGATACTCTGCGTGAACAGGGTCTTACTGTGGATATCAGGCACATCATGCTTGTGGCAGACCTTATGACCTCGGACGGAGAAGTAAAACAGATCGGTAGGCACGGAATTTCAGGTGAAAAGGCAAGTGTATTTGCCCGTGCAGCTTTTGAAGTTACTGTTAACCATCTGCTTGATGCAGGCATGCGCGGATATGTGGATGAACTGCAGGGTGTTACGGAAAATATCATTGTAGGTCAGCCGATCCGCATGGGTACAGGAGATATACACCTGGTAAGCAGAAAAGTTGAGAAAGTAGTGGAAGCAGCACCAGAAATCAAGGCTGAAGAAATTGAAGCCGAAGAAATTGAAGCCGAAGAGGAGTAAAGACCTTGAGGTAAAATCCGGACCTGACCTATAATTATTTAAATAAATAATCTGATACAGGACGGGTCCAGATCTGGTGTATATTACCTTAATAAACTTCATCAAAGCCTGCTGCAGAAACTTGAGTCCGCGAGGCTCATAACCAGAAAATTGATATAAAGCATCAGGTATTTAGAGTACCATATACTCACCGAGCTTGGAATCTTTATTTAAAAAGAGATAGAGTAAACGAGCTAATTTGAGACGAGAGTTGATGAAAATGAAGATCAATGTTGATAAATCTCTTAACAAGGCTGTGAAAACAGGAAAAGTAATAATCGGGGCCAACAGGACCGTTGATGCAGCAGCAAATGGCTCAGCAAAAATGGTAATCCTGGCATCAAACTGCCCAGAAGAGATTAAGAAGAAAGTTCAGGAAACAAATGTTCCGGTTCTTGAATACGAAGGCACAAGTGTAGAACTCGGACCCGTATGCGGAAAGCCCTTCACAATTGCAGCAATGGCAATTATTGATGCGGGCGAATCGGATATACTGGCAGCTACAGCTTAATAAAAAGGAGTTGCAACGTCTTGGGCGAAATAAGACTTACTGCAGAAAGCATCCAGTACATTGCATTGTTTGAAAACATGACACGGGCCAAAATACTTGACTGTATTCAGGAAGAGGAAAGGCTCGTATATGTTGTAAAGCAGGGCGATATGGGGCTTGCAATAGGCAAAAACGGAGAAAATATAAACCGTGTTAAAAAGGCCCTTGACAAACCCATTGAGCTTGTGGAGTATTCAGAGGATCCTGCAACCTTTATCAAAAATGCCTTCGGACCGGTATCTGTAAGTTCCGTGAATCTTACAAACAAAAATGGCAAGCGATTAGCTTATGTAGAGGTACCCAATAAAGAGAAGGGGCTTGCCATCGGTCGTAACGGTAAGAATATAGAGAAAGTGAAGATGCTTGCACGTCGTCACCACACTATAGAAGACGTGATCCTGCAGTGATATTCCTTAATTTACGTTGATCCATTAATCCGGCGTTGAAGGACAATTCTGGCATTTAATGCCAAACTGTGATCAATTATTAACTGGAGAAATTTACTATGGCTAACGGAAAATATGCAGCTAATATTCTCAAACAAACCAGGAAAGATGCCCGCTGGAAAGATACATACTACGGCAGGCGTGTTCTTGGTCTGAACGTGAAAGCTGACCCTCTTGGTGGTGCACCGCAGGGTCGGGGTATTGTATTAGAGAAAGTGGGAGTTGAAGCAAAACAGCCGAACTCCGCAATCAGAAAATGCGTAAGAATCCAGCTCATTAAAAATGGGCGTCAGGTAACCGCATTCTGTCCAGGAGACGGTGCAGTAAACTTCATTGATGAACACGATGAAGTTACCGTGGAAAGGATCGGAGGCCGCATGGGCGGTGCTATGGGTGACATTCCCGGCGTACGTTTCAAGGTAATTGCCGTAAATAACGTGTCCCTGAACCAGCTGGTCATCGGCAGATTGGAAAAACCCAGGAGATGATTTTTTGTATAAGATTTTTGGGAAATGGGACCCTACAGAAGTTGAGGTCAGGGACCTTGGAATTAAGCGCTATGTCAGCCTTACCCCTGTCATTGTCCCCCACAGCAGTGGAAAACATGCCAGGCAGCAGTTTAACAAATCCGAAATTTCGATTGTAGAGCGCCTCGCAAACAACCTCATGAGGACAGAAATCAACAGCGGAAAGAAGCAGACGACTCTCCGCGCAGTTGAAGAAGCTTTTGAGATTATTAACAGGAAGACCCAGCAGAACCCGATCCAGACTCTCGTGGACGCCATTGCAAATGCAGGCCCCAGAGAAGAAGTGGTAAGGCTGAAGTACGGCGGGATCTCTGTTCCGAAAGCAGTAGATACTGCACCTCAGAGGCGCGTTGACACTGCCCTGCGCTACATCAGCATGGGAACAAATGCCGCAGCCTTCAAATCCAAGCGCTCTGTTGCAGAATGTCTTGCAACCGAACTCATAGGCGCAGCAAACCGTGATACAAAATCCTTCTCTATCAACAGAAAGGATGCAAAGGAAAGAGTTGCGAAGGCAGCCCGTTAATCAGTTACTCGGGCCTGTCCCGATTCATAAAACAAAATATAACAATTCATATTTCTCTTAAAAGGTATTAGCATGGGACGAAGAAAGAAAATGGTCGAGCGTGTGACAACGCTCATGAATGATCCAGAGAAAATCAGAAACATTGGAATCGTTGCACACATTGACCACGGAAAAACCACATTATCGGACAACCTGTTAGCAGGCGCGGGCATGATTTCCAGGGAACTTGCCGGGAGACAGCTTTTCATGGACTCCGATGAAGAGGAACAGGCAAGAGGTATTACAATCGATGCCTCCAACGTTTCCATGGTTCACACATATGATAATGAAGACTATCTGATCAACCTTATCGACACACCCGGACACGTTGACTTCGGTGGAGACGTTACCCGTGCCATGAGAGCAGTAGACGGTGCGGTAGTGGTAGTCGATGCAGTAGAAGGCACAATGCCCCAGACCGAAACTGTGCTGAGGCAGGCTCTCAGGGAACATGTAAGGCCAGTGCTTTTCGTTAACAAGGTAGACAGGCTGATCAATGAGCTGCAGGTCGATTCTCAGGAAATGCAGGTCCGTCTTGGAAAGGTCATTGACCACGTGAACAAGCTCATTAAGAACATGAACCCTGAGAAGTTCAAGGCAGGCTGGAAAGTTGATGCTGCAGCCGGAACCGTAGCATTTGGTTCCGCCCTTTATAACTGGGCAATCAGTGTGCCTATGATGCAGAAGACAGGGATTTCATTCAAGGAAGTATACGACTACTGTAAGGCAGAAGACATGAAGGCTCTGGCAGAAAAGTGTCCCCTGCATGCAACTGTCCTTGATATGGTCATAAGGTACCTGCCCAACCCTCTTGACGCCCAGAAGGGAAGGGTACCTGCCATCTGGCACGGAGATGCTAACACTGAAATTGGCAAATCCATGGCCAATGCAAATGCAGCCGGTGACCTTGCTTTCATGGTAACGGACATTTCCATTGACCCCCACGCAGGAGAAGTTGCAACAGGAAGGCTGTTCAGCGGATCTCTTACCCGTGGAATGGAAGTTTTCACATCCGGAACTGCAAAAAAGAGCAGAGTCCAGCAGGTAGGCATCTTCATGGGGCCCGAAAGGCTCGAAGTGGAGAAAATCCCTGCAGGAAACATTGCTGCAGTTACGGGTTTAAAAGATGCAATCGTAGGGTCCACAGTTACAACCCTTGAAGATATGACACCTTTCGAAAGCATCAGGCACGTAAGCGAACCTGTGGTTACCGTGGCTGTAGAAGCCAAGCACACCAAAGACCTCCCCAAGCTCGTTGAGGTTCTCAGGCAGGTTGCAAAGGAAGATCCGACCCTCCAGATTACTCTGGATGAGGAAACCGGGGAACACCTGATGGCAGGTATGGGAGAACTTCACCTCGAAGTTATCGCCCACAGGATCGAAAGGGACAAGAACGTGGAAATTACCACGAGCAAGCCAATTGTCGTTTACAGGGAAACAATTAAGAAGAAAACCGAGGCTGTCGAAGGAAAGTCTCCAAACAGGCACAACAGGTTCTATATCTATATCGAGCCCCTTGACGCTGAGATTGTCAGCGCAATCAAGGCAGGAGACGTCAGCATGAACATGCCTGAACTTGAAAGAAGGCAGAAGCTCATGGACCTCGGCATGGGAAAAGAAGAGGCAAAAGGCATTGTCAGCATCTTCAACTCCAATATCTTCATTGATATGACCAAAGGTATCCAGTACCTTAACGAGACAATGGAACTTGTACTCGACGGGTTTGAAGAGGTCATGCGTGCAGGTCCACTTACCAGAGAACCTGTAGCAAGCGTAAAGTGCGTGCTTGTAGATGCAAAACTCCACGAAGACGCAATCCACAGAGGTCCGGCTCAGATTATTCCTGCATCAAGGCAGGCAATCCAGGCAGGAATGCTTATGGCAGAAGACAGCCTGCTTGAGCCTTACCAGAAGGTCTTTGTTCAGGTACCCCAGCTATTAATGGGCGGTGCAACAAAGGAACTTCAGGGCCGCCGTGGTATCATCCTTAACATGACCACAGAAGGAGATCTGGCAATTATCGAGGCAAGAGTGCCTGTGGCTGAGATGTTCGGATTTGCCGGAGAGATTAGGTCCGCAACCGAAGGGCGTGCCATGTGGAGCACGGAGTTTGGAGGCTTTGACGTTGTGCCAACCAGCATCCAGACTGAAGTAGTAGGCCAGATCAGAGAGAGGAAAGGCTTGAAGAAAGATCTGCCCAAAGCTGCAGATTACCTTTCAATGTAAGAGCGGAATTTATTTTCCGCTACATCCCTTTATTAAAGGTTATATCTCAAGACAAAGCTCCCTGCTGACCTGAAAGAGGAAAATCTGGAAACATTCAAAGAGAAGAATCCAGAAGTTTTCTTAGAGTTCAGTCAATGGGAAAGATTTAAAACAAGATATGCCTATATTGGGGAAAACAGTCCAGGCCGCTGGAAATTCAAATTATATTCACCCGATAAATGTTCGTATCGGGAAATTATAAGTAATGGTTGAAAGAAGACCAGAGAAGGTCTAATCATTACGAGATCTGCCCTAATGTTAATATACTATAATCTGATATAGCATTGAAACTCATGCAGAATATATAAAGGAGAATTATAATGGCAGCAGACAAACCGCACATGAATTTAGCAGTGATTGGTCACATTGACCACGGAAAGTCAACATTCGTAGGACGCTTAATGTACGATGCAGGAGCTGTACCTGCTCACGTCATCGAGAAGTACAAGGAAGAAGCAAAGCAGAAGGGTAAGGAATCCTTTGCATTCGCCTGGGTTATGGACTCTCTTAAGGAAGAGCGTGAAAGAGGTATCACAATCGACATCGCTCACAAGAGATTCGACACAGACAAATTCTACTTCACAGTCGTGGACTGCCCTGGACACCGTGACTTCGTTAAGAACATGATTACAGGCGCTTCCCAGGCTGATGCTGCAGTCCTTGTCGTTGCAGCCCCTGATGGTGTCATGGCCCAGACCAAGGAACATATCTTCCTTTCCAGGACCCTCGGTATCAACCAGCTCATTGTTGCCGTTAACAAGATGGATGCCGTTGAATACAGCGAGAAGAGGTACAAGGAAGTCGTTGAGCAGGTATCCGGTATTCTGAAAATGATCGGATTCAAGCCAAGCGAAATCCCCTTCATCCCGACCTCTGCATTCCAGGGCGACAACATTCTCAAAGCCAGCGCAAACACTCCCTGGTACAAGGGCCCTGCCATCATGGAAGCCCTTAACAACCTCAAGCAACCAGAAAAGCCATCCAATCTTCCACTCAGGATCCCTGTCGAAGACGCATACACCATCTCCGGTATCGGAACTGTCCCTGTAGGCAGAGTTGAAACTGGTGTAATGAAGAAGGGTGACAAGGTAGTCTTCATGCCCGGCGGAGCTGGCGGTGAAGTTAAGTCCATTGAAATGCACCACGAAGAAATTCCACAGGCAATCCCTGGTGACAACATCGGCTGGAACGTCCGTGGTATCGGCAAGGCTGATGTCCGCAGAGGAGACGTCTGTGGCCACGTTGACAACCCACCAAAGGTTGCTGACGAATTCGTAGGTCAGATCGTGGTCCTCCAGCACCCGTCTGCAATTACTGCAGGGTACACTCCTGTATTCCACTCCCACACCTCACAGATCGCATGCCAGCTGATCTCTCTTGACAAGAAGCTGGACCCGAAGACTGGCCAGGTAAAGGAAGAAAACCCAACCTTCCTTAAGGCAGGAGACGCAGCAATCGTTACCATCAAACCAACAAAGCCGATGGTCATCGAGCCCGTAAAGGAAATTCCACAGCTCGGCAGGTTCGCTATCCGTGATATGGGTATGACAATTGCCGCAGGCATGTGCATGAGTGTTAAGCAGAAATAACACTCTCCTTTTTTCATTTTTTAAAGGAGAAAAAAGGTATGCAAAAAGCTAGAATCAGACTGTCAGGCATCAGTCCCAAGGATCTGGACGGAGTCTGCAACCAGGTAAAGTCAATTGCGGAAAGAACAGGAGTTAGTATTTCAGGACCTGTTCCGCTGCCCACAAAGAAGCTTGTTGTTCCTACAAGGAAGAGCCCAAGCGGTGATGGGACTGCAACCTGGGACCACTGGGAAATGCGCGTACACAAGAGGCTCATCGACATAGCAGCCGATGAAAGAGCACTCCGCCAGCTCATGAGAATCCAGGTCCCAAAAGACATAAACATCGAGATCGTACTCGAAGGATAAATGCAAAAAATGCCAGGTTACAGAACAACTCTGTACCCGGTCTTGCAAATTCCTTTTCACTTCGTTATTCCTGAATATTTACTTTATCCACATTTGAGAAATTTGCCGGCGGCTGCCCCCTGTGAGGGCTTTTTCAGCCACCGGAGATTCTGCAAATTTCTCTCTTTCTATGATTTTGTAAATTTTTTCTCTGTATGTTTTTACTTTTATTTCAGCTTCATCTATCTGATCTTCTATTGTACTCCGGTTAAAATCTGTTCTCTACCGTATATGCAATGGTTTTCGTACCGTTTGCAGGAACTGTCACTTTAAATTCAATAGTAAAAGCATCGGTTTTTACATATTTATCTGAGTTTTCCAGAATTTCCCATTCCCCATAGAAATGCTCCACGACAGTCACATTCTGCGGTTCGGATTTGCTGCTGTTAATTTTTATCTCATAACTGGCTCTTTCTACATTATCGCTTATGCGCTGGAAATCAGTCTGGTTTCTTGCAACTGTAAGGTCAAAGGCTGAACCCACAGCCACTTTCATCTCTTCCCCCTCAGGAGTGTGCTTTATACTATCCTCACCAAGAAACTGCATTTCCCCTGATGAATCGGTCTTATATACTCTTACCACGCCTGCCGGGAGAGGCATTCCAGGCCCAGTATTGTTTGAGTTCTCAAGAGTAAGGAAAATTCTGACCTGCTCGCTCAGGGCACTGTCATAGATGAGCTCTTTTTTTACAGGCACGGAGTCCACAGAGAAAAGTGAGATCTGCTTTTCCTGGTTGTTTTTAAGGGTTGCAGGCCTCTCAAGAGCATACAGATGGTATTCAGAAAAAGCTTCTTCGGCAAAAGAAGGCACAGCCTTTTCTTCATCTGCTGCTTCATCTGCCGCTTCTTCGGTAATTTCAGGCAGAGGCTGCACTGGCGGAGATACACGGTTTATTTCACCGGAAACCAGTTTTAAGGAAGTGTTTTCATAGGTAATCCCTGCCCTGTTATCAATATTCGCCCAACCCCTTATATCAGCCTGTGTATCATCTGCATTACTATTCAGGACATAATTTGCTTCCCAGCTTATGCCTTCTGTCAGGTAAGAAGTGAGGAGTTCACGCGTCCCTGAGACAGGAGAATAAATCTGCCAGACAATAGTCGGTTTTGTTGAGAGCTCTGAAGCATTCTGCAGCTCGACCTTTGAGATTTCCCGGAGCACTATAGCTTTCCCCGTTTCAGTCTCGAGAACAACTCCTCCGTCTTCATAGCTGAGCAGCCTGCCGGCATAAGTTTCACCGTTTGCGCTAACTACTGTAATCTCCCTTCCAAGATATTTTTCAAGCAAACTGAAACTGCTCAGGAGGTCATACTCATAGTTCTGTTCAAGGATATTCACATCTCCATTTTTGAGATCTTCCACCATAACCGACGCAGGGATAATTCCGGAAGCAACATCCTTATATTCCACGCGGTTTTCCCCGGTTTCAAGCTCGATGTCCCGCTTTTCTTTTACCAGAGCAACTCCCTGTTCATAGATGGTAAGCTCAAGATCCCCTTCGGCATTTACTGCACCCGTAGCCAGAGTTTCCAGTGGATTTGAAGCTGGAACTTCCGCAGAAATTATCGAGTTCGATTCCGAGTGATTCCCTTCACTGCCGGACACATTTGCCTGAGCAATGCCTTCAGATTGCAGAGGCACATAGGCTGAAAAAAGCAACAAAAACCCTGTAAGCCCTGATATAATCCATAAAAAGTATTTCTTCACTCCCATAGCATAAGTAATGGGGTTCGGATTTATATATACATGGATTTATAGAAAAGTGCGCCAAATCCAAAGAGCAGGGTTATAATACTTGGCCGGTGCAACCGTACTTGCTATATAGAACCTGTCTTGTCACGCTCGACGAAGGAGAGCGGCCTGTCCGAAAAAGACAAAAAAGAGATGCCGTTTTTAATATTGTTTTCATCTTTTTTTACTTTTATTTCTCCTGTATTTCTTGTTTCTGTTTTTTGTGCAGGGCCGCCAGACAAGCTGGCGGAGGCGTTATAGATTTGCTTGAATTCAAAAACAGTTCTGGGGAAAAAGAAGTATGTATTTAACTGACATTCCCTCCAGGTCCAGTGTGGCACAGGGCGAGAAAAAACTGAAAAACTTCTTTTCGGGTTCCGGAGTAGAGAAACTATTTATCAGAAACCACCGGTTTCAGAAAAAATGGATAAAAAACCGGCAAGGGCCAGTTTAAAAGTGAAAAATTTACCATCTTACACGAGCAATCCTTATTTTCTGGGCTTCAGATTTTTTCTTTGATTTTCTTAAAAAGCTGTTTTAAGGTGTCTTCATTACTCTTAGTGAACTCAAAGGAAGAAGACACAAAAGGCTCGAAGTGAATAGCCACGTCATCGAGTCTGTAGAAAGTACCGTCGCATTCCATTGCATCAATGACAGCCGGAAGTATAACATTCGAGGCAATTGTTGTAGGACACGGAACAGTATCCAGGCAAATCACAGGAATTTCAGCAAGGTAAGCTGCACAGTCAGCCGGGACCTGATTTAAAAGATCAGTGCATATCACAAAGACCGCGTCTACGTCCTTTTCCCGTAACAGGTCCACTGTAGTAAATTCCCCAGGGTTATAACGCGGATACCCGCGCATGAAATCAAGCCCAAAAGGATAGCCGTACATATAGGATGCGATCTGGTTAAAGCCTGCTACATTGCAGTGGCTGCGGAGAACTCCAAGGGTGAACCTTGTATAGCCATTCAGTTCCTTTACGAGGTTCATGGCAAGTTCGGCGTTCCTGTGCTTCCCTATTGAAGAAGAAAGCCCGACACCTGCTGAGATTGAGCCGAAGTTACAGTTTTTCATCATATGGAGCATCTGTTCCATTAAGGAGATAGGGACTCCTGTGATCTCTTCTACTGAAGGATGAGGGTTTTTTCCGTGAAGCAGGGTAAGAAGTGCACTTATTAGTTCATAATCTGAGTTCGGGTTGAGCTGCACATGCAAGTCGGAAGCTTCGGTGGTAGGGGTTTTTCTTGGGTCTACCGTGATAACTGTCCTGTCAAAACGCCCACGTCTGGTCCAGTAACCCCTCGGGAAAACCCCGTACCTGGACATCTGCCTGGGCATGGATTCGAGAGGGTTGGTTCCCCAGTAGACTACGAGATCACCTCTGTTTTTCTTCTGCCCTTCGGTTGCACAGACTTTTCCGGATTCCTGAGTTCCCATAGCTATGGGCCCATTGCCAATAGTGGTGTTCGAATCAACAACTGCGCCCAGATATTCCCCTATCTTGAGCCCTATTTCATGTGTTTCACAGGAAGTATCGCTGCCCATGAAAAGCAGAGGACGTTTTGCCGAAACGAGGATATCAGCAGCTTTTTCAAGGGCTTCGTCCCAGGAAACCGGTTTTAATTTGTCTCTATCTTTTATAAGGGGTTGCAGGAACCGGTGAGGATTTGCAAGAATCCTGAACCGGGCATCTCCTACCTTACAGATATTTTTAGCTTCTATTATTCCGGCCTTGAATTCGACCTGAATATCGTCACAGGCAGCCCCGCAGGCAGGACAAATTATGTTTTTTAAAAACATAATCCCTGCCCTCCAACATAAATATCCAATTCCAATATTACATATTCGGTGACCTTTTCAGAACAGAAAAATAGGTTATCAGCTTGCATTTTGCGTACCTCTCAACATTGTTCCGTGCGCTGCACAGCAGTTCATATTCATGTTGAATGAACAGTGCACAGCAATTGTACAGCACTGTGTCATTTTTATGAACTAGTACTTCAATGTCAACAGGTCTCAGGAATACGCCTTTTTCCCTGCATCAAGGAAGACGGGTGGGGGAACCAGAGAGAGTCCAGGACTTTCCAAGTCCCAATAGAAAAAAACCGTGTTCAAGTTTTTTGCTGTTGTTTACCAGTTAACAGATTCTCATATCTGCGTTTGTTGCCGGTAAACTATATTATTATTTAGAGATGATAGAAACTCCACAAGGAATTACATATAAAAGATGATTTAAATCTTAGATATAAATATGTCGATTCACTGCTGTTTTGAATCCGAAAAACAATAATAGACAAAAAAGCGAATTCCTTAAAACTCATCAAACGTGAAAATATAATAAAATACTGACTGCAGAAGTGCCTGCACAATTTGTTGATTTCTTGAAACTGCACCCAGGAGAGTTGTGCCTGGTTAAACTGGAAACGAGTAAAGTAGTGTCGCGTCAGCGGTAAAATGTCGCATATAGCCGATCACAGCTATTCATAATCCTTAAATTCTGGAGGATTGAAGCGACAGTAGTGGCATTTCACCGTTTTTAAGTCAATATACCACTTATACACTTTCTTCCTTTACAGATCAATGAAAAGTAAGAGGGCAAAGCCCCCTTACAGACATTTTTCTGGCTTCTTCATTTAATCATGAGCCTGGAAGGTTTTCAAAGATTTCGATCAAGGACTCATGCTTAAATCAAGAAACTCAATAGCTGCGTTCCACTGTGAAAGAGACCTTTTTTGAACCGTTTGCGGGCACGGTTACTTCCCATTCAGCAGTGAAAGCATCCGTCTTTTCATAAGTATCTGAAGTAGTGGTAATTTCCCAGTCTCCGTAGAAGTGTTCTACAATCCTTATTTTCTGGGCTTCAGACTTATGGTTCTTAAGTTCGATATCATAGCTTTCCCGCCATACATCATCGCTTACCCTCTTATAATCAGTCTGGGTCCTGGTGCCGGTAACATCAAAAGCATTTCCGACAACGACTTTAATTTCCTCATCTTTTGGAGTGTGGTCTATACTGTCTTCTCCGAGGAACTGGAGCTGCCCTTCGGAATCAGCTTTGTATACCCTCAAAACTCCGGCGGGAAGAGGCATTCCAAGGCCTTTTTCTTTGGAGTTATTCAGGTTCAGGACTACCTGCACCTTATCACTTTTTGAAGCGTCAAAGATAAGTTCCTTTTCCACGGGCACGGAATCCACAGAGAGCAGGGAAAGCTGCTTGACCTGGTTGTTTTTCAGGGTAGCAGGTCTTTCAAGGGTGTAGAGGTGGTACTCAAAGAGGGATTCCTCAGCAAAGCCTCCCTTAGACATATCCTGTTCTGCGTCTTCTGCAACGGCATTATCATAACGGATAGGCTCAGGTACAGCTACGCGGTGGACTTCTCCTGCGACGAGCTTCAATTTTGCATCATTATAGGTGGTCCCTGCCTGATTGTCAATGCTGACCCAGCCCTGGATGTCAGCCTTAGTATCATCAGCGTTCGTCTTTACGATGTAATCCGCATTCCAGTTCATGCCGCCTGTAAGGTAAGAGGTAAGGACATTCCGGCTGCCTGATACAGGAGAATAGACCTGCCAGACAAGGGTTGGTTTTGTGAGCAGACCTGCAGAGTCGGGAAACTCAAATCTGGAGACTTCTGTAAGACTCACAACCTTTCCGTCGCTCAGTTTGAGCACAACCCCACCGTCATGGCTGAGAAGGGTCCCTGTATATGTCTCTCCTTCCTTTTCGGTTGCAGTAATTTCTTTACCCAGGAATTTGTCCAGAAGTTTGTAACTGCTTACCAGGTCATACTCATAGTTCTGTTCAAGAACAGCAGTATTTTTGTTTTTCGTGTCCTCAAACATGACTGAGGTTGGATCAATAAGTGCAGCGACATCAGTGTATTCGACATTGTTAACTCCGGTATTCAGATCAAGCTCCCTGCGTTCTTTCACAAGGGCAAGGTTATTGTTATAGACCGTAACCTCGGTAGCCGAATCAGTCCCTGCTGCTCCAGCAGTAAGAAACTCCAGGGGGTTTGAAGGTTCTACCTTTGTTATTACACTGGAAGATGATTCAATCCCATTAGCAGCGATTTCGTGCTCATCAGCCGGAACCGCGCTTTTGGTAGAGCCAGTGTATGCAAACGCTGCAGTTGTGGCTATAACTCCGATAAAAATCAGAGCAATAAATAGGTAACTATTCCCTGTTCTCATAACAGAAAATTAACCACTGTTTTATAAATATTTAACCTTGACTGCGAATTCACTCGCAGTCATCATTATGAGCCATGAGATTTTTTGATCCTTATGATATTGAATATTAAATAATCTCCCCGGATTTATATAAAAATGAGTCGGAAAACAGTTATAATAATATAGACCAACACAGGATATAGAAATTAAAATAGATATTAAAATACTCCCTAAAAACTAAAGGATTCGTTTTCATGAAAAGTATTGATATCCATAAAGTAAAAAACCGGACCAAAATCTTAAATTTTATTTCCGGTCTTACACTTATTCTATTTTTTACAACAACCATACTTCCGGTTTCAGGCGCTGGAATAGAGGCGAGCAGGGAGTTTTCCTCAGGAACGGTTCATTCAGGTGAAACTTTTACAGTGACTGTGCACATACAGACAGACCAGTATGTTGAAGCCCCCACCCTTGATGAAAACCTTCCTGAGGGATGGACTATAAGCAGACTTGAAAATGACGGTGCTACCTTCCAGAATATCGAGACATTTAAAGAGCCTACCATGGAATGGGTCTGGGTCGATGGCCTTCAGGCAGGAGGGGAAAAAACTGTTGTATACAGGGTTACAGTGCCTTCAATTGTCGAGCCTGGAAATTTCACGATCTCAGGAAATATTTCCGGATATTCTGTCCCAGCTGTTCCTGTCGCAGGGGCTTCGGAAATAATATTGACATATCCACCCCCAGAAGCTGACTTTTCTGCAAGCCCTCTCTCCGGTGCTCCCCCTCTCACGGTTCAGTTCATGGACTTATCTACAGGCAATCCTGATTCATGGGAATGGGACTTTGATGGGAACGGAAACATCGACTCTTTAGAGAAAAATCCGGTATGGACCTATGCAACCACGGGAACCTATACTGTAACCCTGAAGGCAACTAACACTACCTGCGGAAACGACACCGAGACAAAAACAGGTTATATTACAGTTATGGAGAAAATAGCTTCTTCCGGAGGAAGCAGTGGAGGCGGTGGAAGTAGCGGCGGAGGTGGCGGAGGCGGGGGAGGTTCTCCGGAATCGAGCAGAAACGTAGAGCTCAAGGAAATCGCAAACGCCCAGATATTCAAAGGAATTCACGCCTGCTACACCTTCATAGGAGAGACAAACGAGATAGTTACTATTGAGTTTGACCCTAAAAAGAACTTTGGAAAAACAACCACAATTGTGGAAATGCTGAAGAACACATCCTCAATAGTTAAAGAGCCTGCACCTGGAACAGTATATAAAAACCTGAATATATGGGTAGGAAACAGCGGATTTTCAAGCTCAGAAAACCTTGAAAACGCCCGGATAAGTTTCAGAGTTAACCGGACATGGCTTTCCGAAAAAAGCATAAGTGAAAGCACAATAACCCTTTACAGGTACAATGATAACACATGGAACGCACTGCCCACAACCCTGACAGGAGAAGATAAAGATTACTTCTACTTCACTGCAGAATCTCCGGGTTTCTCACCTTTTGCAATCTCAAGCCCGGGAAAAAGCAGCTCGTCAGTTGAAATCACTCCTTCAGTAGATAAGGGAAATGATCTCATGAGCACAGGAGAGACATCCGGAGAAGAAAGTGAAAGAAATCCGGCTTCAGATGAAGAAAAGGAAAATAAAGGTGCTCCAGGAGCTGGAATTTTATTTGCAGCAGCCAGTGTTCTGACATCATACGCTGCCCTGAAAAAAGAAAAATGAAATAAATCTCTTAATAAAGAGGAAGGTTCGTTGAAGCCTTCCTTTCTATATTTATGCTGTTATTCAATCTTCTTTTTCTGTTTAATGTTGATTTTTTCCGCGTTGTGCATACTTTCCTTATCCGGTCTTCCAAAGGGAAAAATTAGATCCAAAAATGGTTTTCAGGAGCCAGAGAAAGTATTCTCAGTCCGGGAAGCAGGTTTTCAATCAAATGTATCCGCATTTCTCAAGCCAGGTAAGGGACCTTATCCATTCTCCTTTAGGCTCCCTGGAAGTGCCAACGACAAGCCTTTTAATGTCCCCTAATTCTTCGACCACACCGCGGGCTTCGATTATCTCTCCGGGGAGGGCCTGGCCGGCATAGGTATGGGTGTAGGAGAGCACATGGTCGATTTCGTCGTGTTCGACCTTATAGTAGGAGGGGTTGTCAAAGGCAAAGTCAGCGTTTTTGACTTCGGCTTCTATTTTCATTTTGACCGTGTCCGTGCCCCGAAGTAGAGGCTCTTTGATCTGGTCCCACTCCCGCACGAAGAGGAGGTCGAAATAGGTACCCTCAACCATGCCGCGGTTTCCTTTTCTGGATTCGTGAAGCATGAATTCGTCAAAAGAGATTTCAGGGATTCTTTTTCTGTAGATCCTCTGCCACATTTCCTCGTCGATCTCTTCGATGGGTCCCTCCTGCTGTTTTGCAGTGGTTATGGCATCTCTTGCCCTGAACCACATAGGGCCGTAGACTACAAAATCTATATCTGAACTTTCATTCTGGAGGCCTGCAAGCATCGAGCCCGTAACTCCCATACTTGTCCTGGGAATTCCTGCCAGATCAAGCACTTTTACAATTGCCCTTACACGGCTGTCGGAATTCACAAGCCCGGGAATTACGTCAGATGGGCGAAGCACCTTTTTTACTTCGGACTCAGGGACAACGTGCACGTCCTGGACCCAGTCCGGCCTGTTTTTTTTCATAAATTCGAAAGCAGGACCAAAATCGTATTTCTTATACCGTTTCCCGTTTAATTCCCTCTCTCCGTTTTCATCCGGAACATAGCGGAGTGTAGATCTTACTCCATCTCTACGGAAGTAATCAGAAACTGCAAAAAGCCAGTCGTCTTTTGTAAGAAGAAAATCTCTGAGGCGTGTTTTAAGCATTTTTTATCATCCCTGGAGCCTGTGATAAGTAATTGAATTCAAAGGAAATCTAGCTGCTGACCTATATAAGAATTCGTAATAAATGACAGGAGATGTATTGTACCATTCCTGTATATAGCTATCAGTTATTTTAGTTTTTGATAAATAACTTAACGGGGCCTGCAATTTTTTAGTTTTTGATGAATAACTTAACGGGAGCTGAGGTTAATAGGTTATGTGATCAAGTAGCCAGGACGGATTCTTCAGGGAATATTTGTAACAGTCCTGATACCAAATTGAGCTTCAGATTAAGATGCAATTATGCAAATTGATATCATTTCCTCTGTTTGCTATTTTTCAAAAAAGATTTAATTGAGCAGAGTAGCAGAATAATTTTTGCTCTATCCTTGAACCTGAAAACTCCTCACCTGCCTGCACTTACAGGTGAGGAATTCCCATAGTCCCATGTTTGCTCATAGATTTAGGAGGCGTGTCTGTTTTTGAGTCTTTAGGATATGCCTATGTATGTCAAACATGTATTTAACATTTATTCTAACATCCATGAGATTTAATGTTATCAAAATTAAAATTAGTATTACATATTTAGATGAAATACAAATTTATATTCACCTTAAATCAAATGCCTGGACATCAACGGGTAGATAATTAATATAAAGTAAGAAAATGGAATAATATACCCGGAGTAATATATACTAAAGAAGTAAAATAAAAAATAGAGAACGTTATCGAAAAAATAAACGGAATAAACTGCATGTGCAGAAGATCCGAGGTAATAAGTTTGAGAGATGACCCGAGTGCAGAACCTCTTGAAGCCTGGATTATCCGGCTGAGGCGAGAATTCCACCGATACCCAGAACTAAGTTTCAAAGAATACGACACACAGAAACAAATCCTGAAAATCCTTGGAGAACTTGGAATAGAGGCCAGGAAGATTGCAGATACAGGCGTACTTGCAAGCATCCGTGGCACTATGCCCGGCCCATGCATTGCCCTGAGGACGGATACTGACGGCCTTCAGGTCCAGGAAGAGCCTACAGAAAGAAACAGGGAATATATTTCCAGAAATAATGGAGTAATGCATGCCTGCGGGCACGACGGGCATATGGCAATGATCTTTGGGGCTGCAAGGCTCTTTTTAGAAAACAGAGATTTCCCTGGAGAAGTCCGACTGATCTTCCAGCCTGCAGAAGAGATTCCCCCGGGCGGCTCGGTGAGAGTCATTGCCAAAGGCGGGCTTAAAGGCGTGGATGCAGTTATGGGCATGCACATCTTTACCAACCATGAATCAGGAAGTGTGGGGTTCCGCCCTGGACCCTTTATGGCAAGCACAAACCGTTTTGAAATCACCTTTAAAGGAAAAGGGGGCCATATCTCAAAACCCAAAAACTGCATTGACCCCGTCCGGATGGCAACGGACTTCATAAGCAGCATCTACCCGGCCCTTGAAAAACAACTTGAACCGGATAAGTATGTACTGGGAGTAGGAAGGATTCAGGGAGGAGCACAGTTCAACAGGACCCCTGACAGTGTAGAGATTCTCGGAAGCTACCGGACATTTGACAGCGAGACTACAGAAATTATCGACCAGACAATAAAAGAGTGCCTTGATAGGATAAAAGACAGATACGTAAAACCCGGGGAAGAATTTGCAGGGCTTCCGGATTACGAACTTGACATCCTGCACGGGTATCCGGTCCTGGTAAATGACCCGGTTTTCACAGATGCCGTTAACTTAAAACTTAAGGAAAGCTTCCCTGAGCTCACAATCTATCCGGAACTGGAAAAAACCTTTGCTGCCGAAGACTTTGCAAGCTATCTGCAAGCAGTGCCCGGAATCTTTATTTCCCTCGGCACCTTGAACCCGGAAAAAAGAATCGTGGAGATCAACCACTCATGCACATTCGATATCGACGAAGATATCCTGCTCACAGGCACTGAAATTTTCTATACCGTATCTCTGGATTTCCTCAAGAACCCTGAAAAATATCTCAACCTTCAAAAATACAATGGCCCTCGGAAGTATCTCGAAAAAGCCTGAATAAATACAGGGCGCTGTTTGTTTCAATATAAGGAGAAAAACATGATAATCCAGAAGTATGATGATTCCAGAAAGGAAGAAGTCCGCGAGGTTGTTCTTGAAGTCCTGATGGAGCACGGCTTTGAGTATGACAGGCTTAAGGATTCAGACCTGAAGGACATCAATGGCTACTATTTTTCAAAAGGAGGCACTTTTTTTGTAGGAGTTGATGACGGCAGGGTTGTGGGCACTGCAGGAGTCCGCAAACTTGATGGGGACCTATGCGAAATCAGGCGCATCTACCTAAAAAAAGGCTACAGGGGTAAAGGCAATGGAGAAAAGCTTTTTCTGGCTGCTCTGGATTTTGCCGAAAAAAATTGTATGGGTGCCGTACTTAAAACCGATTCAACCCTTAAAAAAGCAATAAACATGTACCTCAAGCACGGATTTTCTTTCGTAAAAGAAAAAGAAGGATACCTTTACTACGAGAAATGGTTTTAAAAAACTGTTTTATGTTTCCTGCGAAGGTATGTGTTTTACTTTTTCGGCAGGCTTTTTTATTTATCCTGGAAAATACAGGCACCACCATCCCTTTTTGCAAGAGCCTGAAGATATTCAAGCACGGCAAGCACGAAGGCTGAATGGGACCATGCCAGTGGGAGGACAGAAAGGGGTCTGCCTTTATCATCGATCTGCTCGGGCATAAGGCCCGAAGGATGAGCATGAACCGCGCACCAGTCAATCAGCTCAAGAGCCCTATCCAGATTCCCCATTGCCGAATGCCACTGAGAGAGCCAGAGAGTGCAGATAATCCAGCTGTTCATATAACCATGGTAACTGTCATGGAGATACCTGGCAATCCCGCCTGAGGGGCGCAAAAGTTCGCTTTCTATTGCTTCCATTGTCTGGACAACCCTGGGGTCATCGAAAGGGAGGATTCCAAAATACCAGACTGCAAAGACCGAAGAATCAAGAGTAGACTCTTTGAGGGACCGCCTGAAACGTTTGAGTTTATTATCATAAAGCTTCTCAATAACAGCCTCTTTGACCCGGTCTGCAGCCTTTTCCCAGATATCTGCGTTGCCGTAATCTCCGAGAGAACGGGCGAGTTCGCAGGCACCCCTGAGCCCTGCATAAACCGTGCAGGCACTATAGGTATGCACACCTTTTCGCTCTTCCCACAGGTCAAAACTTGAAATTGGGAGATCTGTTTTCAGGTCAATTGCTTTAGCGAGGTAATTAGCTGCGGGAATTACAATGCCCCTGTAGTACCTGCCTGTTGTCCATACACTCCTTTCAATCTCCCAGTTGTTGTAAAGAGCATAGAGAGGGAGCCCGGTCTCATCAATCTGAATCATGGGTACAGGATGCCAGGTGCTCCCGAAATCCCCTGCAGGCGTGTACTTATGGAGAAAATTACCTCTTGGAGTAATGGTTTTTGAAAAAAACTCAAATGTTTCGGCACTCAGGTGATGATACCGCGCCCTATCAAGGGCGAGACAGACCCAGGCAGCGTCCCTTGGCCAGCAGTATGTATAAAGGTCTGCCCCAAACTGCCTGATATCCGAATCACAGGATGCGATCACCGAGCCCGTGATATCCATATGGGCCACAGATGCAAGAAGGCTCCTGTAGAAACATTTCACAACCCTTTCAGGAAGCTTCGGCATCCAGGCATACTCAGGAAGGACGGATACCCTTTCGGTAAAGGAGTTCCAGAAATTGAAATTAAGATGGAAAAGGTCACTTTTTCCGGTTTCCTTTACCCTTTTATGTACTTTAAGCACGCCGCAGTAATTCTTCCCAAAGACAATCCAGAAATGTACCCTTGTTGCTTCTCCAGGTTTTAATTCCGGAAGGGTCCAGCCAAGTGTCGAGTCTACCGAGCCATGAGCTACAGGGTTACCACTTAGGCTTGCATCACTTTCCATATCTTTCCAGGTACCTTCAAGCCCTTTCCATTCGGCAGTCCCTACAGCATACTGGTCAAAGGCAGGTTCACTTGCATGCAGGAAATAGCGGTCGCGCTTGTAATGGATAAGGGCATGTTTATCAATTACGGCGGTTTCTCCGATTTTGGTTTCAAGAATCCTGTAATTCTGGTTGGAAAAAAGACGGAGACGCCTTGAGGAGTTAGAGACATTCCTGACCTCAAATGTCCTGTAGAAAATGTTCGTAGACGGGTGGACTGCCTCCCATACAGTGACTTTGAGCCCAAGATTCAGGTTTTCAAAGACGGTCTCCCCAATGTTTGAGATCACCTCTCTACAGGCTACTGGTACTTTTTCGCTGACCATACCCTGTGCATCGTCTGCCCTTTTCCCTGAGGAATCTTCTTTTTTCGGGCTTTCAGAGATTTCAAGTATCCTGTTACAGAACTCCGTATTAAACTCCGACTTGTATCGCTGCCGTATGTTCCAGTTTTCAAGCCAGCTGCAGTAAAGGGGATCAAGGTCACATACACCAACCCTTATCGAGTTACCATGATTTTCGAGCCCCACATACGGAAAGTAAACATCCCTTATAGTACCGTTCTCATCTTCACAAATCAGGACTTTACCATTTCCAAAAATCAGCGGCCTGATTCTGAACACCCCCGACTCAATATTAAAACATTTATTCGAAGAGATTCATGTGCGTTTTTAGAGCTTAATATTCTTTTTGAGCCAGAACTATAAATAAACCTGTATCTGAACCTATAATTCATTACAGCTCAACCATTTTGTAGCTTTTAATGTAAAGCTAGAACCTTTTTTAAACTCTATTGAAGAATCGAATCAGTTTTTGAACTTAAGTTCTTATAAGAATCGAATTGACAACTTTAGCCTTAAAAACCATCATCTTCAGGCACAACATTGCAATATAATTTACATAAAAGATGTCTGAAGATAAAACATGTGCATTTGCTACATACTATTTTTGAAAAAAATTGACGTTACCGGTCTGTCGAGGGCAATTTAATTTCTTGCCAAAGATATATATAAATTTAATAAGAAAGTTTATATTTAGTTGTGTTCTTGTTAATATGGCTTGAAATCAGCCTTTAAAGAAAGTATCCACATACAAAAATGTGCGTGTCTACTATGGTTTACGTAAAAAAAATATGTCCCGTTTGCGGGAAAGAATTCTTTGTTCTCAAGAATGCCGAGGAAAAGGCAGTATACTGTACTCTGGCTTGCCTGGCAACAGCTCAGGACAAACTTGAATTCAGAGGCAGAGCCTTACCAGGCTTTAGCTGAACATTCTTTTTCAGACAAAAGGACTGAAGATAAAGGGAAAACACACCCCAGAAAAGGGAACGTTTTTCCATCCTTATTTATTTTTAAAAGCTTTTATTTTCCAACGACTTTCTTTGCAATCTGAGTTACGTGCCTTCCCTGGTAGCGAGCCATTTCAAGTTCGTTTTCTGACGGCTGGCGTCTCCCGTCTCCTCCGGCAATCGTTGAAGCTCCATAGGGGCTGCCGCCTGTAATTTCATCCATCCTGCTCTGCCGTTTTTCTGCATAAGGAAGCTCGACAATGATCATGCCGAGATGAAGCAGGGTAACATGAAATGTTAGAATTGTTGACTCCTGTCCTCCATGCTGGGTTCCGCTGGAAGTAAACACGCTCGCCACCTTTTCTACAAGGGCATCACTTACCCAGAACTTCCCTGTCCCGTCCAGCATTGTTCGCATCTGGGCTGCCATGTTCCCAAAGCGTGTGGGAGTACCAAAAATAAGCGCGTCAGCACCTACAAGTACTTCCTCATACATGTCCCGGGTCAGCACAGGGATATGGGCAAAAAGCTTTTTCGTTTTTATTGCTCCCATCTTTTCTATGATTTCATCCGGAAGGGTCTCAGGCACCTGGTAAATTCCTACCTCAGCACCTTCAACTTCCCTTGCCCCCTCAGCGACGGCTTCTGCCATCCTGTAGATGTGACCATACATACTGTAAAATATTATATTTACCTTTACCATTCGATCCCCCTGTCAAAAACCAGTTTAATATGCCATCAGGTTTTTTGAGTCCAGACAGAAGCTATTCCGGCTTCCAAAATGCACCGAAATGCCCTGTGAGTTCCGGAGAACTCCAAACTCCCCCTTAAAAATAGGTTCCTGGTACATTAATAGGTTGTTTACAGAAATAGGTTGTTAACAGAAGCGGTGGCTTGTTTACAGAAACTATCAGTCATTCGCTGAAACTATTAACTTAACCTAAGTCTGAATCCTTTTCTTTATGTTCAGGCTCATCTGATCCCCTGCTTCAAACCGTACTGTAAGAAATATGTGGAAATGATCAATTACTGATAATGTGATGTATCAAAATAGTTATTAAGACATATGATGTATAAGCTGGGCATGCCCTCTCTTTCTATCGTAATGCCTTCCATGAATGAAGAAGAAACTATTCGTATCTGTATAGAGAAAGCTCAGCGTATATTCAAGAAGTATGGTATAGAGGGGGAAATAATAGTTGCTGATAATTCTTCGGATAGAACCGCAGAGATTGCAACATCCATGGGTGCCAAAGTTATAGGCCCGATAAAAGGATATGGGAACGCCTATCTAAAAGGACTGGCCGAGGCAACAGGGGATTATATTGCTATTGCAGATGCAGACAACACTTATGACCTCCTTGAGCTTGGCAGATTTCTGGACCCCCTTATGGCAGGTGAAGCCGATTTCATTATGGGCACACGGCTTAAAGGTGAAATCAAAGCAGGGGCTATGCCCTGGCTGCACCAGTATATAGGAAACCCCATCCTTACCGGAATGCTCAATTTCCTGTTCAAAACGAAGATTTCGGATGCACATTGCGGAATGAGGGCTTTTACTAAAGAAGCCCTTGAAAAAATGAACCTTAAAACTCATGGTATGGAACTTGCGTCAGAGATGGTAATCGAAGCTGCAAGATGCGGGCTCAGGATTAAGGAAGTCCCCATAACATACTATTCACGTAAAGCCCCCTCCAAACTGCGCTCATTTCAAGATGGCTGGAGGCATGTAAGGTTTATGATGCTGTACAGGCCTGTTCCTTTCCTTTATATCCCCGGAGCTTTCGTATTTATCCTGGGTTTTCTTATAACCGCTTCTCTTCTCCTTACGGACAACGCTGCATATCACCGGCTACACTCGTTTATTTTAGGCAGCATGCTCTTAATCATTGGTGGGCAAATTCTTGCCACTGGCGGATATATGAAAACATACGGTCTTATCCGTGGCATGTATCGTGATGACAAAAAAAGCAGAAAACTGCTGAGCTACCATTCCCTTGAAAAAGAGCTGCTCGGAGGTTCCCTCATCCTGGGTTCAGGCTTCATTCTCGGGCTGAAAGTTGCCTATACATGGGTCAGTACCGGGTATGGCTCCCTTGAAGAAGTTGAATCTGCAGTTATTTCAATGGTCCTTGCAGCAGTCGGGCTTCAGCTCATTTTTGCTGCAATCTTTGTAAGTGTAATGCTCCTTGAAGTTGATACTGATTGGTAAAGTGATGCGATGAAAGTTGCCTTTGTATACGACGCTATTTATCCCTGGGTCAAAGGAGGCGCAGAAGTGCGCATTCATGAACTGGGGAGGCGACTTTCTTTACAGGGACATGATGTGCACCTTTTCGGGATTAAATGGTGGGAAGGTGAAGATGTATTACAGTATGAAGGTATGACCCTGCATGGAGTCTGTAAAGCGCGGAACCTTTATGTGAATGGCAGACGTTCGATTTCCGAAGCAATAGTCTTCTCTATAAAGCTATTTCCAGCTCTCACAAAAGAAAAATTCGATATTATTGACGTAAGTGTATTTCCCTATTTTTCCTGTTTTACCGTAAAAGCGATTTCAGTCTTAAAAAAGATCCCTATCGTATTTACATGGCATGAAGTATGGGGAGACTACTGGTACGAATATCTTGGAAAAAAGAAGGGGTTTTTCGGACTTGCTATAGAGATTACAGTTGCAAAAATCTCAAAGAATAGTATTGCTGTCTCGGAATGGACAAAGAAAAGACTTGAAGACCTTATGGGAACGGATAGAGAGATAGCAGTCCTGCCCAATGGGGTCGATCTGAAGTTAATCTCTGAAATCAAACCTGCCGATCAGGATTTATCGGGTAATCCGATAAGTAAAATTTATGATATCATCTTCGCAGGCAGGCTCATAAAAGAAAAAAATGTCAATGTTTTGATAAAAGCAGTCTCCCTGTTAAAAAAAGACTTCCCCGAGATCTGCTGCTGCATCGTTGGAGACGGACCGGAAAGGAAAGATCTTGAGAAACTTACTCTTGATCTCGGTGTGAAGGAAAATGTGAAATTTGAAGGGTTTCAGGAGTACAGGACATTAATCGGAAAAATCAAAGCTTCAAAAGTCCTTGTTTTGCCTTCAAGCAGGGAGGGCTTCGGGATGGTTGTAATCGAGGCCTTTGCCTGCGGGGTGCCCGTAGTCACTGTAAAAGAAAAGTATAACGCGGCACAGGGGCTAGTCTCAGGTGGAGTTGATGGATTTGTTGTGGAGCTTGAAGAGAGAGAAATTGCAAAAGCCGTGGAAAAAATAATTGCAAAGGACTCAGAGAACAGAAAGGCTTCAGAAGCTGCATTT
Organism: uncultured Methanosarcinales archaeon; assembly: GCA_964434965.1. Classification (GTDB taxonomy): domain Archaea; phylum Halobacteriota; class Methanosarcinia; order Methanosarcinales; family Methanosarcinaceae; genus Methanosarcina. The sequence continues at coordinate 132,085 of CAYSWX010000004.1, read as the reverse complement.
AATAAAGCTAGAAAATATGATTGGGATGAATTATTAGTGAAACTAAAACACAGTTATGAGGAATTTGCATGAAAATTGCAATATTCCATGATTACATCGGAGCAATAGGCGGCGGGGAGAAACTGGTCCTAACTCTTGCAAGGGGGCTGAAAGCAGATGTGATTACCACAGATGTGGACATGGATTCTGTAAAAAAAATGGGTTTTGAAGACGTAAAAATCATAAGTCTCGGGAAAACCTTAAAGATGCCGCCCCTAAAACAGATAGATGCCTCTTTTAAATTTGCAACATGTGATTTTTCGAAAAAATATGATTTTTTTGTTTTTTCCGGGAACTGGGCATTTTTTGCAGCGAAAAGACACAAACCAAATCTTTACTACTGTCACACGCCAACAAGAGCCTTCTATGATCTTTACGATGTGTACCGTAAAAACAAGCCAATTTTTATTTCTGTGCCATTTATGGTATGGGTACAGTTTCACAGGAAATTTTCTGAGTACTATTTATCTCATGTATGCAAGATCGTTACTAACTCTGTAAATACTGAAAATAGAATAAGAAAGTACTTAAATAAGGATTCAGAAGTAATTTATCCTCCGGTTGACACTTCAAAATTTAAATTGAAGGAGTATGGAGATTTCTGGCTGTCCGTAAATCGGCTGTATCCCGAAAAGAGAGTGGAACTGCAAATTGAAGCTTTCAGGGAAATGCCAGATCAAAAACTGCTTATAGTCGGAGGTTATGCGTCAGGAGACCATGCTTCAGTATATGCGTCCCGATTAATGACAGGGCTTCCTGAAAATGTAATGTTGCTTGGCAGTGTTTCAGAGGAAAAACTAATTGAATTATATGCCACCTGCAGGGGACACATCACAACTGCAATGGATGAGGATTTTGGAATGACACCTGTTGAAGCCATGGCCGCAGGAAAACCTGTAGTGGCAGTTAAAGAAGGCGGATTTCTCGAAAGCGTGATTGACGGCAAAACTGGGCTGCTGGTTGAAGCAAATGTAGGAAGTATTGTTAAGGCAATAAGAATCGTCTCGGAAAATCCAGAAAAATTTAAGGATTCGTGCCTTCAAAGAGCAAAACTTTTTGATACATCAGAATTTATTAGAAAAACGAATGAGGTAATCAGTAGATGAGCAAAAATTTATGGAAATATCGTCATCTTATAAAAAGACTGGCAATTAGTGATTTCAAGGTACGATATAAAAACTCAGTGCTGGGCTTTTTCTGGTCGTTGTTAGAACCACTGCTGATGCTACTGGTATTATATGTGGTATTTGTAGATGTATTTCCAAGTACTCAGGAAAACTATCATTTATTCCTCCTTCTTGGCATTGCTGTATGGGATTTTTTCACAAAAGGGACTTCAATGGGCCTGCAAGCTATAATCAGTAAACCGGGAATGGTAAGACAGGTCTATATCCCAAGAGAAATATTGGTTTTTAGTTCTTCTCTTACTGCTCTTATGATGGCCGTTCTTGAAATTGGGGTATTTGGCATTTTCATGGCAATTTCAGGAGTGATGCCAACATCAACTGCTATTTATTTCCCCATAATATTCATGATCTTATTTATACTCGTATTTGGTACATCCCTTACGTTAGGCGCACTCAATACATACTACAGGGATGTCCAGTACATCTGGGCAGTCATTCTTCAGGCTGGTTTCTTTGCAAGTGGAGTTTTCTTTGATTTCTCAACGTATGAGGGTGAAATTAAGAGCCTGCTACTTTTGAATCCAATGGCAAGAATAATTTTAATATCAAGAGAGTCGTTGCTGTATAATACACCCGTATCTTCCTGGGATCTTATCTTCTGCCTTGCTTCATCCCTTGTGATGTTATTTGTCGGGTATCTGATCTTTATGAAGCTTGAGCCTGGATTTGCAGAGGAGGTTTAATTACAATGGACATTATCGAAGCAAAAAATGTATGGAAAAATTACAAGATCCCTCATGAAAAAAGAAATACTTTATTTGAGACCTTATATGGACTGCTGGATACTAAAATGGGATATGAGTCTTTCACCGCATTAAAAGACATAAATTTCACAGTCAAAAAAGGAGAATGGCTTGGAGTCATAGGCCATAATGGAAGTGGAAAAAGCACTCTTCTAAAGGTCATTGCAAATACGATTCGTCCTTCAAAAGGCAAGATTACGGTAAATGGAAAAATAACTTCATTTCTGGAGTTAGGAATAGGTTTTCAACCGGATTTAACCGCAAAAGAAAACATAAAAATTTATGGCGCCATAATGGGGCTCTCAGACACTGAGATAGATGAGCGAATAGATGGCATTCTTGAATTTGGAGGATTGACTCGTTTCAAGGATACTAAAATCAAAAATTTTTCAAGTGGGATGATTGTAAGGTTAGCGTTCTCTACAGCAGTTCAAATCGAGCCGGAAATTCTTCTTCTGGATGAAGTTCTTGCAGTAGGCGACCTCGATTTCCAGAAAAAATGTTTTGAAGTTTTCGACAGGTATAGGGAAATGGACAAAACGGTTGTTTATGTCAGCCATGATTTGAGCACAGTGCAGCGTTTTTGTGATAAGGTGCTTCTATTGAATCATGGAGAACAGATTGGAATAGGGGATCCTGAGGAAATGATACGTCTGTATCAATCTATTGCATAAACATCCTGAGATTTTACTATCAATAGAATATGTTCTTAGATTTTTATCAATAGAATATGTTCTATCTTTTGCAGTATGATTTATTCTCGATTTAAGGTATTTAATGCCTTAATTTTTCATATTTTTGCCCTTAAACCGAATTTTTTGACATCGAATTGTCAGACCGCCTGTGAAGCCGAAGTATTCATAATCCTCTGCACTCCATAAGTAATAATTTTAAGGATCACATGGAGTGACCGATTTACATGCTATTCCGTATCCTCCCAATATAAGGAATATTAATTCCCAGGGATAATGATATCGAGATTGAACTTCAAGAAAACTGTGAAGTACCACAAAAATTAAAAATATTATAAGAAGAAACTGAATTCCAATGCTAAGATTTGCATTCTTTAATTTATGGCAGCCCAATAAACTGAAAAACAATATTCCAAAATAGTATAGTTGGGATACTGCAAGCATTAGCAATTGATTATGGAATATAAAATCATTTGATTTTGTTGTATCCATACTCAGGGTACTCCAATAAGTTCCAAATGATTCGTCGCCCCACATTATATTAAATTTTTCGAATATTAGTTTAGTAAATCCTCCGGGATTTTCAGTTATACGAGATAAGCCAGTCTGAAAAGCAATTTTTTTTGCTTCGTCTGGACGATAGTTGTTCCATATCTGGCTGTCAACCGGATTCCACTGCCCTTTGTACTCAGGATTTGTTCCCACAAGCAATGAATGTTGTATTCCGGTACTCGGGTCAGAAGGGATATCAACGAGTAAACCAAGGCCATTTATAAATGTCCAGACAATAACAAAGCCAGATATTAAAAAAAGAGATGATTTGAACTTCTTTTTAAAAGGTTCTTCTTGAACAAATAATAACGTCATAATGCCGATGGCAACAATAATCAGAGATAGAAAACGAACGGTATAAGCTAATCCAAAAACAACACCTGCTAAAAAAATATTTAGATATTTGTCATCTGATTTCACCTTAATGGCTCCGATGTATATAGCGACTCCAAGAAAAAGAACAAAAATAAAGAGATGCTCTGAAGCCAGAACACTGCTATACATAATTTGAGCAGGCCAGATTAAGTACAGTATCGTAGTTATCCTTGCAACACGTTCATCAAATAAATATTCTGCAATCAAATAAAGAAGAATTCCTGTCAATGCACTAAGAAAAACATTTAGCAACTTTGCTGCAAAAAGATTTATGCCAAAGATTTTATAAATGATTCCCAGCACAAAAGAGTATCCAAAGCCTCTTCCGTCATAATCGATAGATAATATATGGGTTGGAAACTGTTCGGAAATAGATATTCCAAAATTATTATAGACTTCGAAATCTGAAAACGGTATAGTTGGTACCAAGAGTATCCAGATAAAGCGTAGTAAGATAATTAAAAAGACACTAATAATCAAAAAATGTTTTGTTGATCCTTTTTGAATAAAACTGCCTGTATCAGAAAGTATATAATAAAAACAACATCCTATAAATCCAAAAACAAATATCCAATATTTAGGAACATTAATTAAATGATAGCTCTGAACGGACAAAATTGAGCCCATAAAGAGAATATATCCAGTAATGCAGACAAGAAATAGGTCAATTCGATATGCTGACCATATATTATTGACTTTCATTTATAACTCCTAAATGTTGATATCAAGATAGATTCCCCGCAGAATTTGGTGTAATTCTCACAGAATTTAAAATATAATTCTGAGAAGTATAATTCTGTGTATTACAAACTGATCCCAAAATTCAAAATCGCTTTTTGAATATTTAATTTAGAAAATTAAATGCTACCGTTTTTGAGACCTAAAAATTCATCAATGTTCATAAGTTTGAATGAGTCCTTCTATGCGGAGTTTCTGAGAAAGAGATTACATTTTATGTTTTCCCATAAAAATCATCAATATCTTTAAATCCATAAACAAAGAGTTATAATTTTAATAAAACTGTTAGTTACGTAATGAATTTATATATTCATCAATTTTTTTTGCGCGCATCTTCCATGTGTTTTCCATTGCTTCTTGATCCAGCAAAGCTAAATAGGAATTATCCTTTTTTAATTCCAAGCTTTCGTCAATCTTCTGAATAAACTCCTCATAGTCTTTTCCTATTAAAACTGACCTGTATTTTCTACATTCCCTCATATCAGTAGTAACTATCGGAACACCAAGCGCCATATATTCAAAAATTTTTATTGGGGATGTAGATTCTGTAATTTTGTTTAATACAAAAGGAATTGTTGCTACATCAAACCATATGGCATACTTTGGAAGGACCGGATATTTTTTAATTCCCAAATAGTGAATGTTATTATAATGATCCAATCTCTGATCCTTCATACTTTCATCATAATCCCATCCAATAAGTACTATTTCATAATTTGGCCTTTTTTCTGCTAATTCTTTTATAAGTTTGTAATCAAACCATGTTGCAAGTGCCCCATAGTATCCGATTATCGGGTTTCCTTTTTTTATTATTGATGTGAGGTCAGAAGGAATATTCTCAGGGTCTCTTTCGATGTGGAAGTGTTCATAATCCACACCATTTGGATTGAGATATACATCTTTTTGCCTTATTTTTGTTACATCATCGAACAGTTTATCTGCTGTTGCAATGACAACATCAGAATGCTTTATCATATATTTGTGACGGCGTATGATATTTTCAATAGAACCGCCAGAAATCTCTTCAGAAATTTCGTCGATGTATTCGTAAATAATTAGTGCTTTATTCCTGAGATTCTGAATACCATTGAGAGTAATCACTAAATTGGTGGATGAAAATAAAAGAATGAACTCTGGCAACTCTTTAATTAATAAGTCGTAGCAATTTGTTATATAACATCGATCCTCAATTTTTCGAAAGCCTTCCACACGATCAAATTCATTACTTCCCGTTGAAAAGAAGAATAAATAGCCCAATTTTGAGAATTCTAATGCTAGTTGTTGAGGACGTTGAAATAAAGGAATATTCCAATCAACCGTTGGAGGATATATAATAATCCCCTTAATCTTATCTTTGTGTTTTTCTAGAATATTGTTAAGTTCAACTTTATAACGATTTTGATCCTCAGTATTATTCTCGGAATAATGCTCAGACTTTTTGGAACTCATCATTATATTAAGAAAAGAAGAAACAACTTTCGTTACTGGAGAATGGATACTAAAATATTTTCCGTAATATTGGCTAAATCTCCAGGATAAAGAACTTTCTCTTTGATTCAATGTTTCTTTTAAGTCAAGAATTTCATTAGTTTTATCTTCAACCTTTGACTTAAAATCAGTAGCTAAATTTTGCAACTCGTTGATCTTCGTATCTTTTTCTTCAAGTTGAAACTTGAAATCAGCAGTTACATATTGCAACTCATTGATCTTCTTATCTTTTTCATTGAGTTGGAACATGAAATCATCAGTTACATTTTGTAACTCATTAATTTTAGTATCTTTTTTTTCAAGATGAGAATTAAAAGATGAAAAATCGAAGTAATATGTATTGTTTTCAATTTTTGATTCTTTTTTAAGCACATCTTCAATTGCTACTTCATAATTAGATGGAGCATCTTTATTTTTAGGACGTGCTATCAATGCAATCAAATAATTTTGTTCCCGTGGAATAAGTTGTTGACCTATATCCTGATATTTTGACCCTACTTCAGAATTAACATAAGAAAGATGGTCACAGGAAAAATGTCCCCCTATATATTGCTCTTCAATAACTTCAAGTCCTGCAGCCTCGGCAAGATGCTTCATGGAGTCGCGAAGCATTTCTCTTCCCCATATCCATTCACCATTTTCCATTGCATGCCGGCGGAATAGCAGATAAGGTATACTCATCGCATTTGGTACAAGAACAAGAACATATTTTCTGGCAACCTGCCTCATTTTCTTTAATACATCAATAACATCCCAGGCATCAAAATGCTCAAGTACTCCTGAATTCCAGACAACGTCGTGAGGTTCAACCAGGTCAGTAGATAGGTCGAACATATCTGCATTAATAAAAGTTCCTGCAAGATTATTTTGTTCATAATGCTTTTTTGCTTTTTCCAGAGCTACTTTACTGAAATCAATAAGCGTTGTCTGAAAACCTTTACTCGCCAAATACCCCGACAAATGCCCGCTTCCGCACCCAACTTCAAGTAAAGAGGATCCAGGTTCAATTCCCATTCCTGATAATAATTGTTCAATCTCTTTACCGAGTTGAATTTCTGCGGTATTTGCAGTTTCGGAATAAGTCTCTGCTACATTATCCCATAGTTGTGGCGATTGAGAATTAATCAGGAGGTGATCATCTTTCTTCATATTAACCAGAGTTTAGAGATTTGTTTGCATATATGATGAAAAGCTAGCAGGAATATCAAAAAAACAGAATATAAGTACAATTTATTTACAACTCTTTTATAATTATTTTTTAATTTATATATTCCGTGGAAAATCTTCTTTTTTTCAAAGAGACATTAGCAATCTTAATTAGTCTCTCTTCTTTAAAGGGTAAAAGAATTATATATGTGTTTAGAGGCAGAATATATATATCAAGTTGTTAATATGCGTGAGGAGATTACCTAATAAATTCACTAGTTAATCAAGTATAAAAACAGTTTCCATTGGTATGACTTCCGGCAGATGCCTTCAAAAAATAACATTCTTCTTGTTATAGTTTTTGAGAATTATTCAAAAATCTGCATTTATTATTTCAACTGAAGTTTCGGGAAATGAGTGCTGGAAATTTTCAATGAAGGCAAAAGAAGAAAATTGAGATATTTCAAAAATACATGTTTGAGTGCCCAGGACGGTGTTCAAAAAAAAGATAGCAGGAAAAGTTGTAAAAATTGGAAGGACATCTGCGGAAAGTGGGCTGTAAGGAAAGTGATTTCCTTTTTCTCTCATTCAGATCTCAATGCATCTACAGGTTTAAGTTTAGAAGCCCTGTAAGCAGGGACTACTCCTGAGATTACTCCTGTAATAACTGCCAGAATAAGCCCTTCAACTATCAGCCTGAGGCTTAGTCCACTTCCATACGTTGTATCTCCCATCATCATTGTTTGTAAGCCAGCGGAAATAATCGATCCCAGCATGACTCCAAGGATACCGCCAACAAGCCCTACCATCGCGGAGTATAAGAGGAAAATCATAAGGATATCCTTATTTTTCGCACCAATGGCCTTCATAGTGCCTATTTCCTTTGTCTTTTCAAGGACAGAAGTAAACATAGTGTTTGCAATTCCTACAGCTCCTACAATAAGCGACACTGCAGCAATGGCTCCAAGGAAGAGAGTCATAGAGCTCGTAATCTCAGTAACTGACTCTACCATAGATTTTGAAGCTGTCACGGAAAAATCCCTGTCATCTTCGTTGGCGATGTGTCTGGAAATCATGAGCTTTTTCTCAATCTCTGTAATAACTGTATCTACTACATCCGCACTCTGAGCTTTTACTTGAATGGAGTCAAAAACATCTTTTTTTGCATCAGAAATCACATCAATTGCTGCATCTATAGGCATGTATATCTGCCTATCTTCAATTCCTCCTTCCTCTTTCAGAATCCCTACCACTCTTACAGACTTTCCATTGATAGCTATGATCTGGTTGACTCCAACATCTTTTGAATAAAGACCCATGGCAACCCCGCTCCCGATAACTGCAACATACTTGTCTGCAGGTTCCAGAAGCCTTCCGGATTCTACCTCAAGAGAGTTCATGTACTGCCAGACCTGTGGATCCACTCCTGTAATAGAAAGGGTTGCATTTTCTCCAGCGTAACTTATGTCTTCACTGCCGGAAATCTGACCGGTAGAATACACTATGCCTTCTATACCCCGGAGAGTATCGATATCGTGATCTGTCAATTCGACATTAGTTGTAGTACCACCCCCAACCCCAGGTCCGGGTCCAGGTCCTGGTCCAGGTCCTGGCATACGCGACTGAGCTTTTGAGTATCCCGGAGTTATGGTAATGCTCGTCAGATCCATGTCGGCAAGTCTGCTTTGTACGCTTGCTTCCATAGCATCTCCAAGAGAGATAATTCCTACAACTGCCCCAACCCCTATAACAATTCCTATAATAGTAAGCCAGCTTCTGAGTTTGCTATGGACAAGCATATTCAGGGCCAATTTCAAGTAAGTTGCATTTTTAATTGAGCATCCCTCCAATTTTTGCTGTTTTTTTCAATGCTTCAAAATCATAAGCTGGAGTCATTTTCAGATGCTTTATATTTTGTTTTTTTGTTCACTTTTTTTTTGCTTGCGGTATACAAACACCCCGCCTGCAAGCACGATTACCACAATGAAGAGCAAGTATGGCCCAATACCATTGTTTCTACCTTTGTCTCCTGTACCTGCTGTCATATTTCCGGAAGATGTCATCTCAAGTTTTACTTCCTTATCAACCGTTATTCTGTCTCCTTTTGCATCCGTATATTCAATCTGGACTTTTAGAGAATCTGCATTCGCCGGGAAAGAAGTCGCATTTTCTCTTCTTGCACTTGCTTTTGCGTCACCTGACTGTGTTCCTGCACTCTGTGTGGGTGTAACGTCAAAGGAAGCGATTGTATAGTCTCCCTTCTCAAGATTCCCTACAATTGTTGAAGAACTTCCTGATACCCTGTAACCTTCCTGGTCCGGAATCGATACCTTCACCGAATATGCAACGTTATTACCTATATTTGCAACTGAAAGAGAAATTTCTCCAGCATCGCTTTCCGAGAAGGAAACATCAAAGTCGGTCTCTCCACCTACGAAAACTCCCGCGACCGTCTGGATGTTTTTTTCATTGGATTCATAATCTTCAAAGCTGAGATTCACATCCAGAGGATAAAGACCTGGATCCGCATTTACATCTGCCATTACTGAATAAGCAACGGTTACTGATTGGCCAGCATCCAGATATTTAATGTACTTGGTGTTGTCCGAGTAAACCGGCAAAATCACCCCTTTTGAATCTTTCCAGGAAACAATCATATTTTTCAGAGGGGAATTTCCGGTATTCCTTATAATGAACTCAAGGGTCTCTTCTTTTGCAATGTCAATATTTGCCTTGTTTATAGTTATGATCTGAGCGTATTCTTTACCTCTTACCTCGAGCTGGATTGTTTTTGTAGTGGTAATTGTGTTTGATGAGGAACCGCTTTCTTTTGCAGTGGTGGTAATATCTATATCATATGTACCTTCGGAAGCGTTATAATCAGTCATTAATATGAATTTAAGGACTGCGGCATCGTCATCATCCTGCCTTGCATTTAGATAGGATACTTTTTTTTCAAGAGATTCTCCAGAAACCTTACTGAAGGGATATTCCGGATTTACAGTGACAGTTATGTCTTTCATGTCACTGTTTCCTACGTTCTGCACGCTGACGATGAGTTCAACAGGTTCACCCGGACGGGCAGTAGCAGGGTTTTGATTGGTTAGATTTACCTGCACAGATGAAGAATCTATAAAATCACTTTTACTGAGAACTGTACTGCCTTTTTTACTATCTATTTTTTGCACGCCAGAAGCAGGTTCAACAGGTTTATTTTGTTCACTCGAATAGATAACACCAGGATTCTGATTAGTCAAGTTTACATGCACAGGTGAAGAATCTACAACGTCGCTTGCACCAAGCGCTGTTCCGGCCCCAAAACATATGAATGAAGTTACTGTAAATAGCAATAAAAGTATTAGAAAAGAGAACGTTTTCATTTTATTCCTCGGTCATTTTTTGTTCGTTTTTCAATTTTTTCGATTTTACCATCTCCAAGGTACACAATTCTTGTTGCAACTTTACAATATCCAGGTCATGTGTAACAATGATAATCGTCTTCCCTTCCTATTTATGCAACTTGGACAGATGAACAGGGATACGAGCGAATTCATAATTTTTGAGAGATTCAACTTCGTTTTAAATATCTCATTGGTCATTGGGTAAGAATGTATTTCCATCTCCTCTTACTCTTTTATGTATCCAACACCTTCATTATTATTCGAGCCATTCATCTCTAACCCTTTTTCTGTTTACATGCGGATCCAATGCTTGACTTTCGTATCTAAATTCCACATCTATGCAGAATCACTGTCAATAGATTTGATGTATTTTTAGCAAATATTATGCTCCTGTCAACGGCGGTTTAAATTTCCCCACTTTGGTCGGTTTAAATTCCCCATCTTTTGATATAAATTTTACTAAATTTTTCATAAACTCTTTAGAACCTACCGTCCACAGATGTCTGAGAAATTTATCAATTTTCTTCGTTAATTAATAATCTGACTTTGACAATTAGATAAAACGCACATGGTATTCTTCGAGTGCGACAAGAAGTCATGTTCTGAATTGCCTTGTGCTACCATTTCCATTTGGGGTAATTCTATAATGAAGTGCATCAGTAGTAATGCAGGCGTGCTAAGCTCATAAGACAATGTGGAAAAAACTGGAAGTCTAATTCTCAAGCGATCTCAAAACTCAACCCATTTCTACAATTGGGTAATAGGCAATAATTATTTTTAAATTCAAACAGGTGATTTTTCTGAAATTCAGTTAACATTTGGCCTTTTAGTGGAATAATTCATCCTAATTATAGAATCAAATTTAGTTTTGAGACAGCTTGATTAGATGTATTTTTAATTATTTAATAAAGAAAAAGCCCGATTTGAAGTTTCAACACCTAATATTTATTATTTTATACAATTTGTAGAAAAAAATATCACATTAAATGTGAATTTATTAATCAAATATAATATTAATTAAGTTTTTATCAATGGATTCTATATTCCACGGCATTAATGGTGCCATTTTAAAGGAGCTAAATGTAATTTTTTCAGTTAAAGAAGCAATTTTAGGCCTTTTTTGTATTTAAAGCATTATAATCAACTTTAGAAAAACCTCATTTGAAAGCACTTCGATGCCAATAGATGTAAAAGCCTTTAGATATAGGTTAGACTACCACAAGAATGCGGAATAGCTCTGAAAAAATGGACTTGGCAGAATTATTGACTTGTATATATATAAAAAGATCAACCGATTAATGAAATAATAAAAAAAATTGTGAAAAGTTCTACTTCTGAGGAGATATCTGCATAAATTTGATATAATTTCGGAATATTTATTTATCCGAATAAATATTCATGTAAAAATCTGTAAATGCTATTAAAACTAATCTGAGTTTGCCAATGAAAAAGGATCTTGCAGCACATTATAAGCAAAGACATAGAAGCTACCTATGCCAGCAATGCAATAACGAGCAGCCTGTTTAGATACGTTTTAGATACGTAATTGTATGTAATGTGTTGCCTTAAGAGAGGGGATTTTTATACATGTTTATCCAGCAAACTAAATATAATAAGTTGTTAGCGAAAGCCAGACAACGTGTGGACGAAATTAAAAAGCTACAGATTGCAGGTCTCATCTGTTCAGATGGTGATTTCGTTCCATCAGTTCATTATCCACCCATTACACAATATCCAACCGTTACCGAGGACGAACTCTTCACCGGTTATGCTCCCCCACAGGACGGGTTACTCGACATATATGTGCATATCCCTTTTTGCCAGCAGCACTGCACTTTTTGTCACTATCCGGGGAAAGTGGGAGAGCAAACTGAGGAAAAGAACCGGTACCTGGTTGCCCTGAAAAAAGAGATAGATTTATATATGCGCCGGTTGGGTCTTGACAAAATCAAGGCCAGGTCTATACTTATCGGTGGTGGTACACCAACATATCTTACGCCGGAGCAATTAGAACGATTCCTTCAATTTTTCTGTGACCGAGTCGATTTGACACACTGTACTCAGTTCAATTACGATGTTGATCCTGGCACACTTGTAGGGGAATCAGGTCTTGAGCGGTTGCGAATAATGAAAAAACATGGTGTAGACCGCCTTACTATTGGTGTACAATCACTTGATGACAACGTACTGAAAATAATGAACCGGCCTCATAACGCCAAAACTGCAGTTGAGTCAATTGAAAACAGCAGAAAATTTGGTTACCAGCTCAACATAGAATTTATTTTCGGTCATCCAGGCGAGACAATAGAAAACTGGATTGATGTTATGGAAAAAGCCGTTACATTGCCAGTGGATGAGATACAGCTATACCGTCTGAAGGTCCTGGCATATGGAGATCTCCAGGGTAACATCATCAAAGTAAGAGAAAAAGATCCCACCAGTATCCCATCATTTGAGGATACCATGATGATGAAACAGATAGCTATCGATATCCTTAATGAGCACGGATTCAATGAAAATCTCCGCCGGGTTTATTCGAAGGAAAAGAAACACTTCTCTCACTATGCATACAACCAGTGCTGCATGTTATACGACCAAATAGGGTTTGGCCTTACGGCATTTAGCAGCCTGCGAGATAGGTTCGCACTTAATACACAGTATTTCGATGAGTATTACGCATGTATTGAAAAAGGAAACCTACCTGTTAACCGTGGTCTTATTCGCAGCAAAGAGACACAGGTACGTTGGGCAACAGTTCTGCCTCTAAAAAACAGTGAACTTAAAAAAGCTTACTTTGAAGAAATAACAGGCATTTGCTTTGATGATATATTCCGGAAGAAGGTCGAAAGACTGAAACAATTCGGGTTGATTGAAGAAAATGATAGAGTCGTCCGCCTCACCGAGTTAGGTACCTTTGTTGCTGACGAAGTAGTCGAACAGTTTAACTCAAAAGAGTTTATGCCATTCCCAACTGATGCATATACACAGGGGCCATTGAACCCTTACGCTGATAACACTTCAGAAGATGCGATGGGAAGTGGGGAGTTGTCTGGGGAACCAGATGGCTTTAAACTGGAAAAAGTAACTGAAAGCAACATGCCAGAAAGCTGCAGAGGAGGGGATTCCAGATATGAGTGATCAGCAGCTATCAAGTTTATCGGCTTCTACGACGAGTAGTCAGCAGCTATCAAGTTTATTGACCTCTACGATGAGTGATCAGCAGCTATTAAGTTTATTGACCTCAACAGGAGATATGCAGCAGGAATTATTTAAGCAGGCAAGAGCCATAAGGCATCAGTATTTAGGCGATGAGATTAAATTTCGCGGTGTTATTGAAATATCTAACATCTGTCAGAAAAACTGTGATTATTGTGCAATGCGATACGGCAACAGTTCTCTGAAAAGATTCCGGCTTGATGTAGAAACGATTATGGCAATCGCGAGGAATATTACAGAGATTGGCATTACTACAATATTTTTACAAGCAGGTCAGGACTCACACTGTGACCCAATACTGGGAGAAGTCATCCCTGCAATCACCAATGATCTGGGAGCAGAAGTACTTTTAAATGTTGGCGAGCGCAGCAAAGAAACCTATGAAAGGTTTGCTCGTCTCGGAGCCAAATCATTCATTTTGAAATATGAAACCTCCGATGCTGCAAGATATGAATACATAGCTCATGGGCCACTGGATAAGAGAATTCAGTGTATGAAATTGATAAGGGATGCAGGCATGAAAATCGGAACTGGAAACATCATAGGATTGCCGCATCAATCAATAGAGAGCCTGGTATCAGATATCCGGCTGGCCTTCGAATTTAAACCGGATTTTGTCAGTACAGCCCCATTTATACCTAACCAGGGGACACCGCTTCAAGACCAACCCTTCGGAGATATTAACCTTGCTCTCAATACTATGGCCATCCTGCGCATTGGGTTAAAAGACGCATTGATTCCAGCAGTTAGTGCTCTTGAATACATTCATACAGGAGGCCAGCTGATGGGATTAAACGCAGGAGCTAATGTAATGACAATCAATTTTACCCCTCAATCATATCGGGAACATTACAAAATCTACGCAAAAGACCGTTATATAGTAACCCTTAACCATGCAATTGATACAGCTAAAATAGCTGGCTTAAAGATAAATTCCAATATTCAGATCAAGAATGGGATGGTTGAAAAATAACTTTTGATATCGGGAGAGAACTATTAATGACAAAAATGACAAACACATATAGTAATAACTCAAACACTTCACTGTCAATAGAAGGTACAGACCCTGCCTCTGCCATTACCCTGGATATACGCTCTAAATCTTCGATTATCCACATTGGAAGCCTTGACTCTTTCGATATTACCGAGGAAGGTAAGAAAGCTGCCGGAAAAATACTTGAATACATGGATACAGGAGACAAGAAACCCCTTAAAGAAGCCATAGATATTTATGAGCTTATAATTCCCAATGAGAACTTTGGAGGAGAATACACAGCACTGCAATGGATTTGCAAATTATTCCTGGCTCCGAAAAAAGAAAAAAAGCACTTTCTCTCGCAGCCTATGGTTGCCAGCTGGTATGATATGCTGGCAAAAGACGATTTTGCAAACTTAAAGGAATATATCAAGAGAAAATACCACTTCATCGAAAACGAAAAAGATGATCCTGAAGCTAAGGTTAAACTTCGCTTCCTGGAAGATTTTATTCTTTTCAACAATCCGGATCGTAACCGCTGGGATAAGATAGGAGAGAACATTTACAATCTTGGCCTGCAGGAAGGGTACAATGTCATAGATTTCGGCTGCGGACCTGGATATTTTACATTTAAGTTTGCTGATATTGTTGGCGAAAAGGGACATGTATATGGTGTCGAGACTAACGAACAGCATATTAACTATGTTAATGACTACATAAAGAAATATAATATTAAAAACGTAGATATTTTTGAATACAAGCCAGAAGGACTGGGGTTAGATAGCTCTACCAAAGCCGATGCAGTCTTTATGTGTTCATTGTATCATATTTTATACGCTGTCCTTACTGACGGGGAAAGAGATCTTTTTATTGAGAATATCAAGAAATATCTTAAAGAAGATGGACGCCTCATTATTGTTGACAACGACCTCGTGGAAAGCAAAGAATTGCCGTATCACGGACCGTATATATCTCGTGATTTGATAATTAGTCAGTTATGGCATTATGGCTTTGAGGTAGTCAGGCAGTACCAGTTCACAGTCCAGCGTTATATTCTTGAATTTAAAGTCGCATCCGTAAAACAAAATGTATCGGATTATTCGGTTTCAACACCGGCAATGTTCGCTGATGAGAAAACAACAAATCTTATTAAAATTACTTCACCTTCCTCATTGATTCGCTACCGTATGATCGGTACGTCATCACAGGGTTACACCCTTTTAGGCAAGAAAGCAGCCAGGCTTTTCTATGCAGCTCTTGAAAATAAAGACAGAGTTGCTATCGAAACCGCTCTTAAAGCGTATGAAGAACTGATTCCAAAAGAGAGAATAGGAGACGAATATACAGTTTTTGAATGGTTCTGCAAATATCTCCTGGCATCCGAGGAAGAGCAGACAAGAATGCTTGAAGATAAGTTTGACGCTGAATTTTTTAACTATCTGGCCGGTGACGACTTTGCATTGTTAAAAAAGTATGTAAGAATAAAGTATGATCTGGCAGTCTCAGATCCGGAGATGCCAGATGAAAGTGACGACTTTGCAGTCAAAAGAATTCATGACATTGTCTATGAATATTCCGGAAATGAAGTGAGCTTTGATCAGCTTAACGAATGGAACGAATTTATTTCCTTTAACAATCCCAATCGTGAAAGCTGGGAAAAAACCAGTGAGATGCTCAATTATCTCAATATAAAAGACGGCGAAATAGTTGCTGACGTAGGTTGTGGCTTTGGATTTTTCTCCTTTAAGTTTTCTCAAATGGTAGGCAAAAATGGCAAAGTTTATTCTACAGAAATTAACAAAGATGCTCTTGGATACGTCGAGAAAATTAGTAATAAATACGGACTGGACCTCCAGACGATCCAGGCAAGCTTAAACGATGCTTGCCTTCCACCTGAAAGCGTTGATACCGTTTTTATGTGCTCGATGTATCATGCTGTCTACATAGCTTCAATTGAATTTGTAAAAGATGATTTCATAGCCAGTTTAAAGAAAGCACTTAAAAAGGGAGGAAGGCTTGTGATTGTAGATAATGCGATTACTCCTCCTTCTGTTGTGACTTATTTTGGATCAGGTATCGCAAAGGAGCTTGTTATTTCTCAATTGAAGTATTATGGATTCCATCTGGTTGATTCCAGGCAGTTTATCCCTCAGCGCTATGTACTGGTATTCCAGCAGGACTGAAGGGGGGTTTGAAGCCTCCCTTCCAAAAAACATTAGCGTTAGTGAAAATACACTTTAGAAGTGCTGGTTGTTGAATACATTGACAACTTCACTTATATGAATCTGGATGGAAAAAATCTGGATTATCTATAACATTAATTCGGGAGCATTATGTTATATGCTATAGAAACAAACGGCATAACCAAGAATTTTGGGGGAGCTACTGCCGTAAATAATATCAACATTTCGATCAAGCAAGGAGAGTTGTTCGGACTCCTTGGACCCAATGGAGCAGGAAAGACAACCCTTATAAATATGTTATCCACTATGGCCGAACCCTCAAGTGGAAAAGCTAGAGTATGGGGGTTCGATGTGGTTAAAGAAGCGTCCTCAGTGCGTCAGAGTATTGGTGTAGTGTTTCAGGATACTACACTGGATGACCACCTTACTGGTCGAGAGAATCTGGACATTCAAGGCAGGCTCTATGGGCTTGATAAGCAACTCCGGAAAAAGAGAATTGAAGAAGTTCTCTCTCTTGTTGAACTCACAGATAGGGCAGACTCTATAGTAAATACATACTCTGGCGGAATGATGAGACGCCTTGAGATTGCGCGTGGGCTAATCCATAAGCCCCATATCTTATTTCTGGACGAGCCCACAATCGGGCTTGATCCACAGACCAGAACCCATATCTGGGAATATATAAAAGTTCTAACAAAAGAGGAAGGTGTAACTATTGTGCTCACCACACATTATCTGGAAGAGGCAGATCAATTGTGTGATAGGATTGCTATTATCGATCATGGGGAGATCGTAGCACTTGATGCTCCTGAAAACTTAAAGAGCATGTTTGGAGGAGATGTAATCATCCTTGTGTTAAAAGAACATGCAGATATATCACGATTACGTGCTATTTATGAAAATAATGGGTTTACAAAGATCCGTTCTCCAAAAAATAACGAAGTCTTTATCGCAGTAAAAGACGGTGAGCGCCAAATCCCGCATGTTCTGAATCTTGCTTTGAGTGCGGGCATTTCAATTCTTTCAGTAAGTTTGCATAAGCCAACGCTGGACGATGTGTTTCTTTATCATACAGGCCATGCGATACGGGATAAGGAGATAAGCGAAATAGAACATGTCGGGTCCAGGATCAAACCAAGGAGGAAATAACGGTTATGATAGAAGGGTCGATAAATACTGTATATGCGATGTGGCTTCGGGAAATGATAAAGTTCTGGCGCTCAAAATCGCGTATTATAGGTGCTCTTTCAACTCCTCTTACTTTCATGATTTTTCTTGGTCCTGGCCTTATTTCTGGTTTTCAGTTTCGAGGAGGTGGCAATGTAGATATCAGTTTTTTTGCACCGGGTTTTATAGGTATGTCTGTCCTCTTCGCATCTTTATTTAGTGGTGTATCTATTATCTGGGAAAGAGAGTTCGGGATTCTCAAAGGGATTTTAATCGCGCCAGTTAACCGTTTTTTCGTATCTCTCGGAAAGGCCGTAGGTGGGGTTACGATAGCAATAATTCAAGGTACATTGGTATTGATTATTGCCATGTTCATAGGTGTGAAATATGTTTCACTTTTAGGTGTACTGGCAAGTATTGCTGTCATGTTTCTCTCAGGTATCGGGTTTAACGGATTAGGTATTGCCCTCGCCTCAAAAATCGAGAGTCATGAGGGATTTCAAATGATTATGGGCTTCCTGACAATGCCTCTTGTTTTGCTAAGCGGAGCCTTTTTCCCAATTTCAGATCTGCCAGGCTGGCTAAAGAATCTTGTATATCTAAATCCCCTTACTTACGGCGTTGAAGCGCTCCGCTGGTGTCTATCCGGTAGCTCCACGATTCCTATTTCATTGAGTATTACAGTAATGACCTTGTTTTCTGTAGCCATGCTTGGAATCGCAGGAAAATTGTTTGGAAAAATGAAGGTGTGATATATTTTCATGTGTCTTCGGTTAAGTGAAGAATCGTAATAAATTCCCCCATTCTCACAACATTTCTTAAATATTTGATTATGTTGTAAGCTGTAACAGGGTATCGATTTCATATAACACACTTTCCGCAGATGTCCTTCCAATTTTTACAACTTTTCCTGCTATCTTTTTTTTGAACACCGTCCTGGGCACTCAAACATGTATTTTTGAAATATCTCAATTTTCTTCTTTTGCCTTCATTGAAAATTTCCAGCACTCATTTCCCGAAACTTCAGTTGAAATAATAAATGCAGATTTTTGAATAATTCTCAAAAACTATAACAAGAAAAATTTAACTTTTTTAATACATCTGCGGAACGTCGGGTCTAATTTCGCTCGCCTGATATAACGACTCTTACAATGGTTCAACATAGTTTCTTCAGGGCATTTTTATCCTGGCAGATGACCCGAATTAGACTTTCAGGCTTCTCCACGTTGTCTTATGAGCTTAGCACGCCTGCATTACTACTGATGCACTTCATTATAGAATTACCCCAAATGGAAATGGTAGCACAAGGCACTTCATTACACAATTTCTTGTCGCACTAGAATAATTTCATGCGCATTTTCTGTCTTATGGCACAATTTTCCTGATCAGAGGTATTTTCTGCATTATTATCACGAGGATAAGAGAAACGACGACCAATAAGACCGTAACCAGCGGAACGTATATTATCGGGCTTAGAACTGAGGGGGTCGGAAAAGACGCAGGTAATAAAAACACGTCAAATAAACCATTTGATACATACCATAATAGTATTGGATGGATAAGGTATATGCCCATTGAAGCGCTGGCAACAGCATTTATAATGTTTTTTATATTCATAATTGCCGTTGATACTATCATATGGTCTAGCACTTCCCGAAGGAAGATGAACAAACATATCGAGTATACTACCGTTGTTATACTTAATCCGTAGGTAAAAAACGGTTCAAATTTTCCGCTATTCATGCTCAAGATATAAGACCCGACGATCGTACCCATTATGGAAGTAACAGCCATGATACCCGACAAATATATTATTTTGTCAGTTATCCGGGTTTTTTTGATGGCATAACCGATGATATAATAACCGAGATACCCGGTTACGGCTTCTAAGGGTATCTCAAAATTGTATCCGAATAATCCTATTAGCTGTCTGAAAGGCGTGAATAAAAACCACAGCATAAGGAAATAATATATATCGTGCATGTTTGCATTCGCTAAGATCCTGCGTAACAACGGTGTAATAAGATATAATCCGATAATTATGTAGAGAAAGTATAGGTGATAATATATTGTATCAGCCAGGAATCGTCGCACAAAATCTATGGTAAATACGCTAAATACATCATAATTGTTCACGAATATCCAATATATCATTGACCATGCAACTAGGGGTACAAAGACCTTGCCAAACCTTTTTGAAAAGAAAACCCAGTCATCCTCCTGCTTATCCAGTAATAGGTACCCGCTTAATATTATGAATACCGGAACAGCAAAGCGTATCATTGCATCATATATATCAGATATCCACCAGTCTACCCATGGAATTTTATTCCAAGAGTATATGAAATTAGTGTTGACGTGGATTGCCACCACTGCAAATGTCGCTATTATCCTTATTAAATCAGCCCAAAGATACCTATTCTTAACTACTGGTTTTTGAATTACACTTTTCATTAAGGCCCTCAAAATTCGTCTTAAATTGTTATAGAGTAAAGTCCTAGTGCATTGATTCCAATTAATTCCATTTTATTTTAGATTACGAGCTGATCCTAAAACCTGGTATTACGTCTTCAAATATCGAATTCTGAATAATCAATCAAGTTTTTGATTAGAGAATAATTCAGAAATTTTGATGATTAGAGAATAAAATTGGTTTTGGATGGGCCCTATAAGTAATGGACAATTTTTACAATAATATGGGATCAGAGATAATGTGTTTTACAGCAAAAACGCTATCCGTAAGAATATTACGAAAAAAGCAAATTGCCTGCCGAAAGTAAGGTATATCATGAGATTTGTGCCATATGTTAACCAGTTTCAAACCCAATAAGTATTTATGCCATGTTTTAAAAACGCTATCAAAAAATTCTCAAGATCTAATTTCAACCTGCCAAAAGTAAGATCGGACTTACGCATTGGATTTGCAGAATCAAACACAATGGACATTATGGAGAAACGTGTTTTTCAAACAGTTGAAAATGTAATGCTATTGATTTCTCAGTTCAACCGCGTAAGTCCTAATATCTACTTTTCAGACAATGTCCTGAATCACAGCCGCTAAGTATATTAATTCACCAGCGTCCTTTATTTCGCTTTTGAACTCATAAACTCTAGTGAAATAATTTTTATTCTTACTGCATTATTATATTAATTCCTTGTTATCCCCTATGATTTAATAATTTTAACTAAGTCATCAATTCTTTTCGTCCAAGAGTTATTATAAACAAAGTCATTATAATTTAAGTCATCCGGTGAAATGTTAAGCGCATATTTCAGATCTGATAGAAATGCGTTATGATCCTTTGAAAGAAATACCCCGGGAAATCCTACGATCTCATCCATGAATGTAGAGACTACTGGTTTGTTCATAGCTATATACTCATAAACTTTTAACGGGTTAGTATACTTTATTATTTCTTTGTCATATATGAAAGGAATAATGCACACATCAGAGTAGTATAAATACTTTGGAATGTCGAATTGATTCTTTAAGCCCAGGAAATAGACGTTTTTGTAATCTTTTAACTTTGTATATTCAGGATGATCATCCTGAATATTTCCTATTATTATAAGGTCTATATCTGGTAAATTTACGGCTATATGCTCCAGAAGATTCCAATCAAACCATTTACCCCAAAGAGCACCCGCATATAGGACTTTTTTCCTTCCATTATTGGGGCAGTCTGAAGGTCTGTCATAATTTAATTCTGGATTAAAAAGCCTGGTGTTTACGGAATTAGGAATTAAATGTATCTCTTTATCCGTCATCAACTTTAGTCTCTCAAGTAAGGTCCTTGCTGAAGCTATTATTACATCAGACAACTCAATGATTTCAAGCTCTTTCTCTTTTGAATACCATATCCACCCAAGAGTACTATTCCAATTGTCAATACAGTCATAGATAACCCTAATATTCGGATTAATGGATTTTAAGTGGTTTACATATCGGATAAAATCTGGATGAGGGAACTCCAGCAGGATCACTGTCTGATCTAATACCAGCTGATGTCTCTCTATGTAATCATCGATGGAGAAATCCTCAAGGCAATATAATTCGAGGAGTTGGTGCTCAACATCAAGGAAGACCTTATTTTCCTTTTCAAAGGATGGATAAACATTACAGAAAGTTACTTTGTGCTTTTTTTTCATTAATTCCAGAGCAATTTGTGTTCCTCTCTGACCTCCACCACTGTCTGTAAATGGAACTCCGGAGAGTATTAAGAAATTTCCTTCCAGTTCGTTTTTCTCAAGTAAATTTTTTACCCTATTCTTTCTACCATCTAAATAGCCCTCAAAAGATGATTCCGTTATGGGATCACTAATATATTGTTTATTCCCATGCA
The DNA here is from genome assembly GCA_964434965.1 of uncultured Methanosarcinales archaeon. Classification (GTDB taxonomy): domain Archaea; phylum Halobacteriota; class Methanosarcinia; order Methanosarcinales; family Methanosarcinaceae; genus Methanosarcina. The sequence goes on along the minus strand of CAYSWX010000004.1, from coordinate 109,839 downwards.
AACTAATAATTAAAGATTCATAAAAACGAAAATCTCCAAATCCACTTTCTCCGTCCCCTTTACCATATAAGTACGCCTTTTTGAGTGCCTTCTCCTTTGTACCTGCAGCATCCCAAAAAACAAAAGCGGCTTTATTTACTATCCATTTGTTACTAATTCTCTGATATTTTATGGCGAATAGTGTGTCTTCACCAGTGTAATCCAGAAACTCAGGGAAGCCGGAAACTTTTTGAAAATTGTCTTTTTTTATTAATAGTGCTCGTGCAGAAGGCAAGAAATTGTTGAAGTCCATATCACTCCAATTCCAGATAAATTTATTATGCCAATAGTTGTTGTTCTCCTGTTTTGCATAGTAGATAGCACTCACCAAGTCAGTTGACGGGTCTTCTGATATAGGACCGAGCAAATTTGCAAATAGATTTGGAGGAATATCGCAGGCATCTACTAACATAATATATTTGTTTTTAGCCTCACGTATTCCTACATTTCGTTGCCCTGCTAAAGATTTTATAGTTGGTTGAATTAGGCGTACATCAGTCTTCCCCGAATGATTTTTCATGTATTCTTTTATCTCTTGTACGGTATTGTCTGTAGACCCGTGTTCAACAATTATTAATTCATCTGGTTTTACACTTTGTTTTTCGATACTGTTAAAAATCTTAGATATATTTTCTTCTTCGTTCTTAACGGGTAGAACTACTGTGAACTTTATATCATCGTATGTACCTGGATAGTCCTTTTCGATAACATCTACAACAATCGGCTTAAGAAAAAGCAACCTATCATAAGGATTAAACTTAATTTTTACATTCTGAGATATCTTTGGAGCACTTCTCCTTATAAGGCCGGATGTTCCTTCATTTTGTAAAACACTAACCGCATTTTTTATCAGGCTATTTTCTTTATTTTTAGATAATAAAACCTTATTCATTCCTTTCCTTAGCAGCTTGGTTGTCTTTGAATCTCCGGGAATGAAACTCCCATATAATTGCCCAAGCCGCCAGGAGACTGAATTTTCCATTTGGAGAATAATTCCTTCAAGATTCCTGATTTCCAGATCCTTATTTTCAACTTCTAATTTTAGAGTCTCTTTAAGGTTAAGAACTTCATTGGATATCTCTTCAACTTGTGATTTAAAATCCACGGTTAAACTTTGCAGCTCGCTGATTTTGTTATCTTTTACTTCAAGTTGAGACTTGAGATCAGCAGTTAAATTTTGTAACTCGTTGATTTTGTTACCTCTTTCTTCAAGTTGGGGTTTAAGATCAGCAGTTAAATTTTGTAACTCCTCGATTTTATTATAATTATTTTCGAGGTTAGAATTAATCGAAGAAAAATCAAAATAGTATGTATTTGTTTCAATTTTCGATTCTTCTCTAAGTGTATTTTCGATTATTTTTTCGTAACTAGGTGAAGTATCTCTATCTTTAGGACGAGCGATCATCGCAATTAAATAATTTTTTTCCCTTGGGATGAAATGATCATATCCCTGATATTTTGCTCTTAATTCGCAACTAGCATAAGCATAGTGATCTTTAGAAAAATGCTCCCCGATATACTGCTCTTCAATAACTTCAAGCCCTGCAGCCTCTGCAAGATGTTTCATAGAGTCGCGGAGAAGTTCTCTCCCCCATATCCATTCACCTTTTTCCATTGCATGCCGGCGAAATAGCAGATAAGGTATACTCATCGCATTTGGTACAAGAACAAGAACATATTTTCTGGCAACCTGCCTCATTTTCTTTAATACATCAATAACTTCCCAGGCATCAAAATGCTCAAGTACGCCTGAATTCCAGACAACGTCGTAAGGTTCAACCAGGTCAGTAGATAGGTTGAACATATCTGCATTAATAAAAGTTCCTGCAAGATTATTTTGTTCATAATACTTTTTTGCTTTTTCCAGAGCTACTTTACTGAAGTCAAGAAGTGTTGTCTGAAAACCTCTACCTGCGAGATATCCCGACAAATGCCCACTTCCACAACCAACTTCAAGTAAAGAGGATCCAGGTTCAATTCCCATTCCTGATAATAATTGTTCAATCTCTTTACCGAGTTGAATTTCTGCGGTATTTGCAGTTTCGGAATAAGTCTCTGCTACATTATCCCACAATTGAGATGATTGAGAATTAATCAGGATGTTATCATCTTTCGTCATAGTAATCAAAGTTTAGAGATTGTTTTTGTAGATAACTAGTAATTGGCAGCCACACCAAAATTTAAGAATTAACAATTAAAATACCCTATTTATTTAGTTTGCCAATGTTTCAATGATCAACTTAATCATCTTTTCCGACTTTCGATCCCATGTGTTTTCTTCTGTAATCTTAAGAACTTCTTCGATATTCACTTTATTATTAAAAGAAATTGGGATAAAATGCAGGAATTCATTCAAATTATTTGCAACATATGCTGTTTGATCAAACTGCTTTACTTCAGGTAAATTGATCGAAATTACATTTTTCCCACTTGAAAGATATTCATAGAATTTGAGGGGATTCGAACTCAATGTTAACTCATTAATTTTAAAGGGAATTATACAAACATCAAAAGCTTTAAGGTAATTCGGAAGCGCTTCATAAGGCTTCGACCCAAGTATAAATATATTTGGATACTGTTTTAAGGAATCAATTTCATTTTTTACGCTTGGAAATTCCGGCCCAACCAGCACAACAGAAAAATCCGGATATGCCTTGCCAATCGCTCTTATTATATCAAAGTCTACCCAGTCACTCAGAGCCCCAGTGTATCCTACAATCGGTTTATTTATGTGTGCTATATCGTCAGGAATAGGGATATCTGTCATTGCCTTCTTGAAATGGTTTACATCAACTCCATTACCAATCAGATACACGTTATTCTTTCTGGTCTTCAGGATACTTTTATGTAAATATGAAGAAGCTACGAAAATGAGATTTGCTTTCTCGATTAAACTGTCCAGATACTTCTCCATCCAGGATGGAACATTGGAGAATGCAAGTTTATCATCTATATAATCCAGGACAACCATTTTTTCCTGCAGCTTCCCGATTAAAGTCGAATATCTGGGCTCATAGTAGAAAAGAACAGGCTCTTTTATATTCTTCCTTTTTAATATGAAACGGAGCCAGAAAGAGACCAAAGAATCATTAATCCACCTTAAATTTTCGGATCTGTCAATCAAGGGAATCGATGGCAGTGAAACAATCTCAATATTTTGATATTTTCTTGTGAATAAGCGCCTGGGCTGCTTAAGGAGAACAGGAATTGACGTTGGCTCAATAAATAGAATTCTCCAGTTAGAAGGGAATCTTGTAAATAATTGCTGATGCCTTTGCCAGAGCGCGTCCCAGAAAATGTCCGAGAAACAGACAATGTCCAGTGGGACGCTCTCTGCTGAAGATACCATTATTCGGTCCTCAGAGCATCAATTATTTTTTCTGCAGCCCTTCCATCTCCAAAAGGATTGGTCCAGCTCCTTTTTTCGTGCATCATTTTGAGAGCTGATTGGATTATACGGTCCGGTTCAACACCTGCCAGGATGTTAGAACCTACTTCCAATGTTTCAGGTCTTTCAGTATTATCTCTTAGTGTTACACAGGGTGTCTTTAGAATACAGGTTTCTTCCTGAACTCCACCTGAATCAGTGAATACAAGTCTGGCATTTGCTTCAAGCTGCAGGAACTCCAGAAAGCCTGCAGGCTTTATAGGCATGATGCCTTCCAATGACAGACCAAAGTCCTTGATTCTTTTTTCTGTTCTCGGGTGTACAGGGAAAACAACAGGTAGCGAATATTCTTTTTGAATCGTGGAAATGCCATTCAATAATTTACTCAACTGTTCACGATTATCAACATTTTCAGCTCTGTGAGACGTGAGAAGGAAATATTCTTTAGACTTCAAGCCCAGATCATTCAGAACATCTACTTTCTGGTTAGAAATCTCTAAATTTTGTAAAACAGCATCAACAATTGTATTGCCAGTTACAAATATTTTGCTTTCTTCAATACCCTCTTTCAGAAGATTTTTCTTTGAAAGCTCAGTAGGCGCAAAGAGATAATCCGAAACATGATCCGCTACAACCCTGTTTATTTCTTCTGGCATGCTGCGGTCATAACTTCTCAGGCCAGCTTCCACATGCCCTACTTTGATATGCAATTTTGAAGCAGCAAGTGCACCTGCAAGTACGGTATTTGTATCACCCTGAACTAAAACCACATCAGGCTTTTCTTCAATAAGGACTTTTTCTATACCCTCCATGATTTTACCTGTTTGCTCTGCATGGCTTCCGGAACCCACATCGAGATTATAAGCCGGTTTCGGAAGCTCTAAATCATCGAAGAAAGCCTTATCCATCTCATAGGAATAATGCTGGCCAGTATGAAGAACAAAATAATCAAGATTCCTTTTTTCGCATGCTCTTATAAGAGGAGACATTTTAATTATTTCTGGTCTTGTACCTAAGATTATAGAGAGCTTCATTTTAAGGTCCTCATTTAAATAATGATATTGCTCCTAAAATTGATTTCATCAAAGTTTGGATTTTTAGAGATTATTTTTGGACTTTTAGAGATAATATAAGAAATCTCAATATAATTAAATTGAATTACTGATATGCATTTTGCAACTCAAGTCCTTATCTGATGATCCCGGTTTAGACAGGGTTCTATACACAAAAGTTTCATATTTTAAGTGAACTCATGAATATATTTTAATAATTGTAAGTATGACATGTTCTACTAAAAAAAATAACATTAAACAAATAATCTTTTATAATCACAGAAATATGTGTATACCCCTTTCTACTACAAACAATATAAACATTGATGGAACAAAGCGCAAAAACCCTGGGAATTACAGGCTGTCCGACAATTAAATTCGGGAAAAAGAATGTAAAATCAGGCATATAAAGCATTTAAATCAAAAGCGAAAATTTGATTATAATAAGTGTAATTACCAAAAAACCTCTGAAAGCGTTGTATTCCTGACCCCCACACTCCCAAAGTAATAAACAACTAATATGAATGCGATTTTCGATAAAGAATCTTTCTAAAAATTAAACTTGCTATTCCAATTTAGGAAATTGATGTAAATACCACTCGAAACGGCTAAGAGCCGTAATTTCATGTACAAGCACCTCTGGGAATTATCAAAGATGCACATAAAATTTTCCAATAGCAAGCACAAAAAACGAAAGGACTTGAAAGCGCTTTTATGTCAAATAAATTTGAATCAATACATTTATAGTCAATTGACCAAAAAATAAAAAAGCTTTACATTATGTAGATAAATATTTCAAGAGCCTATTTGTATTTTCAGAAATGAAAGAATCATTAAAATTAAAGCATAATTGATTGGGTATTGAATTATAAAATTAAGCAGACATCGTGAATAAAATTAAGTAAACATTGCAATAAAAGTCATTATTTTGAGGAAAGTCGTGGACGTAACAAATATATCATTAAGATAACAAGATGTTGAAAATAATAGAATACCAAAAAATCAAACGAAAGTAAAAGGACTTTTTTTGGATACTCACACTTTAAGAAGTTGTAACTAAAATAGAACTGAAAAAATCAAAACACACAATGAAGTGGTCTCTATGAATAAAAACATGAGGCATCTGGAGTCAGACCTATCAACTCATAATTCAAGAAGTAAAGTTATTTTACTTATCGCTGTAGTAGCAGTTGCTTTTCTTATGCGCATGCTCTCCTATGCTTCACTTACCGCAGACGGTGGCATAACATTCACGGGCTATGATGAGTTTTATCATATGCGGCGCATTCTTTATACAACCTTTAATTTCCCTCATTTTCTCAACTTTGATACCTACATTAACTATCCGTATGGTTTTGAGGTTGGGTGGCCGCCACTCTTTGACCTGTTAGGTGCCATGCTTGCAATAATTATGGGAGGAGGACAGCCTGATACGCATACTGCTGAATTTGCAGGTGCTCTCTTACCAGTACTGCTAGGAGTCCTGACAATAATCCCGGTTTATGTGATAGCGGCTTCAGTCTTTGACAGAAAAACAGGACTTGTTGGAGCTTTTGCTTTTGCGGTCCTGCCTGCCCATGTATACATATCCCGTTTCGGAACAGTTGACCACCACGTAGCTGAAGTATTCCTCTCAACGGTAGCTTATGCATTTTTCATACTTGCCTTAAAACAGGCAGGAGAAAGTAAACTTTCATTAAGTTCACTTAAAAATATATCATCAGATAAAAAACTTGTAAATCCTCTGATTTTTTCAGTGGTCTCAGGGCTCTTTTTTTCCCTGTTTATCTTTACGTGGGTAGGAGCTCCTGCATTTGTCAGTTTTATTGTTCTTTATGCATTAGTTCAGGCAACACTCGATCTTAAAGCAGGAACAGAGTCGGATTACGTATTCATTTGCTCGACCGCAACTCTGTTTTCAACACTTCTGTTTACTATTCCCCTCTCGGCAGGAGCAGTACGCCAGGGCCTCGAAATGAGTGCAATGTACCTTTCCTGGTTCCAGGTAGTGTATTTAATTATCATGATTGCAGGAATACTCCTTCTATGGGGTTTTTCAACATATGCCTCAAAGAAAGGCATGAACTGGAAGTATTATCCTGGCGTATTAATCCTCGTAGTTGTCTCCGGGCTTCTTTTCTTCAGGATATTTTCCGTCGAATATTACGCTTTCATTATAGAAGGACTGAGGTTCTTTTCGGGTAAAGGCGAATACATAAGCACAATTGCTGAAGCAGTGCCCCTCTTTTTGACCGCAAATGGAAAACTTACCTTCTCGTCAGTACTGGGAAGTTTCGGACTTACTTTCCTGACCGCGCTTGCAGGTTTTTTCCTGCTGATCCTTGAATTAAAAAGCGAAAAATCAAAACCAGAAAGTGTATTCTTCTTTGTATGGACACTTTTTTATGCATATCTTGCTCTTTCTCAGAAGCGCTTTACCTATCTTTTTGCAATAAATGTCTCAATTCTTACTGCCTATGTCCTCTGGGTCCTGATAGAATCCCTTGATTTTGAAAAAGAAGTAAAAAAGCTAATAAAACCCAGGAAAGGAATAAAGATAGATTTGGAAACCCCCATTCAAACGGCAAAAAAAACACCATTAAAAAAGAAATCAAAATCAAAAGCCGGGAAAATAGCGGAATCAAATCGTAAAACTGTCGAACCTGACTACTTTAAGCTTGCTTCGGGGGTGGCACTTATAGGACTTATCTTTGTGCCTTCTATTTGGATCTGTGCCGCTTATACAACAGATGCAGTCTCAGTTGGCCCCGAATGGCAGGACTCTCTTGAATGGCTTGCCGCTTCCACACCTGAAACTTCCTATTACCTTGAACCTTCAGAAACTCCCGAGTATGGGGTCCTTAGCTGGTGGGACTACGGAAACTGGATAGTATACGTAGGAAAGCGGCCTGCAGTATCAAATAACTTCCAGACAGGTATGAAAGATTCTGCTGACTTCTTCCTGACGGATTCCGAAAAAGAAGCAAAAGCAATAATAAAAAAACTCCACGTAAAATATGTAATAACCGACACACTGATGGCAGAAGGCAAGTTTAGTGCTATTACCAAGGTAGCAGGAAAGAATATTGAGGACTATTACGAGATAGAAACCGTTAATGGGAATACGGGCCTTCGAGCCGTTGCAACTCCCAGGCAGGCCCTTCTGCAGACCCAGATATATAAGCTTCATAAACTTGATGGAACGTCTCTAGGAAATTTCAGGCTAATCCACGAAAGTGCTTTGAACACCACAGAGGACGGAAATAGTAAAGAAAACGATACTGTTAAGATATTCGAGTATGTAAAGGGAGCCACAATTTCGGGAACGGTAAGCCCTAAAGAAACCGTGATGGCAACACTTGAGCTCAACTCAAACACTGGCAGGGAATTCGTTTATCAGAAAGGCGACGTGGCGGATGAAAAAGGTTTATTTGAGATAACTGTTCCCTACTCAACTGAAAGCACAGAAAACGGAGTTCATGCAACATCTGCCTATTCTCTGACTGCAGGAGAAAACTCAACCATCAATGGAGTTCAGGTGAGTGAAAACGATATTGTTAACGGCAATAGAATTGAGGTAAACGTCCCTGGCTGAAGCAGAAAAAGTGCAGTAAAATTAGCACATGAAAACAAGTGAAAAGGAAGAGAAAAAAAATCTGAAAAAAATAGAGGAAAGAAATAAATCTTTCCTTAATTCTTCCTTAGAAAATTTAATATTAGTATTTTAAATTAAGAAATCTATTTTTTTCTGTAAGTTTGTCTTTAAAGAATGATTTATGCTCTCAAGCTTATTCTCCTGTACTTTCCACTCCGACAGCACTCAGGAACCTCTTGACAACTGCTTCATTAACAAGCCTCAGGAGTGTCTGCCTGTCTTTCGTGGCACTGAAGACTCCGAGAGGTATCTGAGCACCTGCGGCATTTGCATGCCCGCCTGCGTCTTCTCCGAAAGCCTGACGCATAATTTCTCCGAGATTGATCCTGATATCGGTACTGCGTCCTGAGATATAGATGCGGTCTTCCGAAACCCCGAAGACAACTGTTGTGGAGATTCCTTCAAGGCTCAGGAGGTAATCTGCGGCCTGAGGAAGGGTATCCCTATCACGGATGTTCCCGACATTTGAGAGAAGGTAACTCCCGAGTACCTGCCGGTTCCTGATGGCTTCCCCGAGCACGTCAAGGGTTTCAATAGCCATTGAAGGCTGCTCGAGCTGGTCCAATATCCCATGGTTCGAAAGTGGATAGAGGTATGAAGCAGCGGAGAGGTCTGCAGGATCGGTTTTCCTCTTGAAGTCCTGCGTGTCGGTCCTGATCCCATAAAGCAAAGCCGTTGCAAGAGTTTTTGAGATATTGATGTTTAACTGCTGCAGGTACTTTGTCATTATAGTGGCTGTTGCCCCAAAGTTAGGCCTGATGTCTATATACTCAGCCTTTATCTCGGATTCTCCTGGTGGATGGTGGTCAATTACAATCCCTACGTAGGAGTTAGGGGGAACCATATTATTAACACCCGGAATTGAACAGTCTATCAGGGCAATTTCGTCAAAGTCCTTTGGGTCATGCTCCTCCATCTTGCTTAGGTCGATCCCAAGAAGATTTACGAAAGCCTTGTTTTCCTGATGTCCTATCCTCCCATGGTAGAGAATACTTGCCTCAACACCAAGGCTTTTTGCAATTTCCTTCAAAGCAAGCCCGCTGGATATCGCATCCGGATCAGGGTTATCGTGGATTACGATAGCAAGGTTTTTGTCTCTTATCCCTTTCAGCCATCTGGCAAGCCTGTTGCCCCTGTGGACTGATTCAGCTCTTTCGAGAGAGCGGGAAAGGGAACTTGCAACAAGCTTTGAAGGCATAAATACGTAATCCGACCCCAGATCTTCCATCTTTTCTTTATTGATTATATCCGAAGCCCGGGAAAAGATCTGGATATCCGGATTTACGACTTTTTTAAAGTTTTCAATTCCTTTCCTGTTAGCTTCATTGTTAGAACTCAGGAAAAGTATGGCAACAACATTTTTAAGATCAATATTATTAACGAGCTGTGGGTCAGAGATATCTCCTAGAATGGTTTCAAAACCTTCTTCTCTCAGAGTCTCAACCTTGGCTTCGTCTTTATCTACAATAATTACAAGCTTATTGCTTTCCCTGAGCTCTTTTGCCAGAGCAAAACCAATACTACCGCTTCCCAGGATAAGATATCTGGGTTTAACTGTACTCTTAAGGCTGCTGTCTGCATCTTTTGAAGAATTTGACAAAAGTCATCCTCCTGCTCTCATGTAAGTCCAGACACGTGCAAAGGAAAGCAAACATTTGATCAGATTCCTGCCTGCTTACAATTTTTATACTTTTCTCTCTATTCAATCTAAATAAAGGAATAACGAAAAACATTACATTGTTAGACATAAGGCTATTTAAAATTATTTAAGTACCGAATCCGATTCATGAAGTTTATAATTCACATATTCGCTTTCGTTTTTACAACTCGATTCCTGAATAACACTGTTATTCTGAAATCTGCTGACTTTAGTTATCTAACCTGAGTTATTAGTTGTTCTTACTATACATTTGTTACCCTTACTGTTACATCTTCTGTAACGGCCAGGTATTCTGGAATAAAGTAACATACATCCATAGTATAAGCCTGCATTACTGCATAAAATGGTTTTCTGGAATGTTAATCTCGTTTTACCATTATATTATACTATATTAGAATACAGCGTATATAGTAAATAACAGAAGATAAATTTTCCTCTGTATAAATTAATTCTGTGTAAAAGCACGAATAGATAAAAGAGCAAGTAAATTCAGGCCAGATACTGAAGAAAGAGAAAAATATCTGGAGAAATACCAGGAGCAACTAAGGAGGCGTTTTCAGCTCTCCGGAAAACCGAGTAATACTTACAATCAGATTCTACAATTGATAGAAAAAAGACCTGCAGGCAATGAACATGAAATATATCAGTTCTTCACGGATGAAAGCGATCGATACAAACTGTGCATATCTGGGACTGCTTCCACTTCAGTTAATGGAAAATGCAGGTGCGTCTATTGCACAAAGTGTAAAGGAAAATCTTGGTAGCGGAAAAGTACTGTTTGTGACAGGAAGAGGCAATAATGGAGGCGATGCTTTTGTTGCTGCCAGGCACCTTGCAGGCATTCCCGGATACACTGTAAGGGTTATGCTGCTCGGGAAAGACCGGGATATAGGAACTGAAGAAGCTCTTCATAATTTCTCCCTGTTAAGGTTCAGCAAGGTAGAAACTCTTGAAATCAGAGATTCAAGCCAGCTTACAGCTTCGGAATGGTTTTCAGAAGCAGACCTGCTTGTGGACGCTGTCTTTGGTACAGGGGTTAAGGGAGAAATAAAAGAGCCCGAGTCAACTGCAATTGACCTTGTAAACAGGGAAGGAAAAACCGGAAAAACAGTAATTGCCGTAGATATCCCATCCGGACTTGATCCTGATGGGGGAGATTTTGGAAAAGCCGTGTACGCAGACCTTACCGTAACCTTTCACCGCATGAAAGCTGGGCTTCTGACAGAACGGGCAAAAGAGCATACAGGGACGGTAAAGGTTTCAGAAATCGGGGTCTGCACAGACGCGGAACGTTATGTGGGCCCAGGTGACCTCCAAATGCTTCAAAAGAGGAATCCTGAAGCACACAAAGGAAAAGCCGGAAGGATCCTCATTATAGGTGGAGGCCCTTACTCCGGTGCGCCAGCACTTGCAGCTCTTTCCGCCCTTAAGGTAGGGGCAGACCTGGTAACAGCAGCCGTTCCCGACTCCGTAGCGAGGATAGTAGCATCTTATTCCCCTGACCTTATTGTCCGGAAACTTTCTTCAAGCATACTCTGCCCTGAAGACCTGTCAATTCTCCCTGACCTCATCAATTCTCATGATGTGGTTGTGATGGGAATGGGGCTTGGAAGAGCGACAGAGACACTTGAAGCTGTCCGAAAAATCCTGCCCTTTTGCAGAAAAGTGGTCCTTGACGCCGACGCCCTTTCAGCGCTTTCAGGCACTCTCTTCGAGACCCTTGCCGGGAATTGTGAAATAATAGTAACTCCGCATGCAGGAGAATTTGCGCGCATGAGAGGCCTGGAAACTCCTGAAGACCCTGAAGCCCGCGAAAAAGCAGTCAGAGAGTTTTCCGGGGAAATGGGCGTAGTAACACTCCTGAAAGGAAAGATGGATATTATTTCTGACGGAAAACAGACTCTTCTGAACAGGACAGGAAATCCCGGTATGACTGTAGGAGGTACCGGAGACGTTCTGGCAGGCATTACAGGGTCTCTTTTTTCAAGAAACCCGGCATTTCTTGCCGCAGCCTGCGCAGCCTTTATCAATGGAGCAGCCGGAGACCTGGCGTTCGAAAAAGCAGGAAATGCACTGCTTGCAACTGATGTGCTTGAAAAGATTCCTGAAATAATCAAAGATGCAGAAATAGGATGAAAGGACTAACCCATAGAAGGGCTCAAAAAGTATAACCTTAAAGAAACAATATTCAGATAATGCTCAAATACTACTCAAACAGTATTCAAACATAACCGTGCAGTATTCAAAAATAATTGATCATATATCAGTAGAGGGGGTAAGAGAACATGGTACGTGATTTTGAGAGAAAAATAGATGTGGAGATTGAAAGGACAAGGATCAGGATCACTGTTTTTCACGGGGAAGATGAAGAAGTTATAAAACTCAACCTTGAAGAAGCCGAAGAATTTGCAGAAAAACTGGATCAGGCGATTGAGGATTACTCGCAGCGGAAACAAATCAGGATTGACTGAGTAGAAAAATTGAATATTAGAATAATTCCAGACTGATACGAAAAACGCGGTGATTTTGTGGAAAAGTCATTTACTCATATTGAAGCCGGCAGGGCACGGATGGTCGATATAAGCGAAAAAAGTATTGTTCCCAGGCTGGCAAGGGCTACGGGAGAAATCGCACTTTCCGCAGAGACCATAGAGAAAATAAGGACAGGAACCGTGGAGAAAGGAAATGTGTTTGCAACTGCAAGGGTTGCAGCCGTTCTTGCAGTTAAAAAGACTCCCGAGACTATTCCAATGTGCCACCAGATCCCTATAACGGGAATAGATGTGGACTTTGAGATAAGAGAAGAAGAGGTTTCTGTTGTAGTTGAGGTCAGGACTGTTGGAAAAACAGGAGTTGAAATGGAAGCTCTGACAGGAGTTTCGGTTGCGCTGCTTACTGTCTGGGATATGGTAAAATCCGCAGAAAAGGACGAAACAGGAAATTACCCGCATACACTGATAAGAAATATCAGGGTGCTTGAAAAGCTCAAAGGGTAAAAAAGAGTGAAAATTTGAAAAGATAAAAGCCGGATAAAATCAGGGTCCATTAAAAATAAGCTTTTTAAAGGATGGGATATATCAAGACGGCACACTGAGGTATATATCTTGAAGATAATAGGTGGACCAGCATCACAGTTACTTGCCAGCCGCACGGCCAGAGCTCTAGGGATAGAACCGGTGCTCTGCGAGTTTAACCGATTCCCTGACGGGGAACTCTATCTTAGAATCGCAGAAGAAATCGAAAACGAAAAAGTGACACTTATCCAGAGCACGCCCACAGACTCTGATCTTGTCGCCCTGCTCCAGCTTATCGATGCCTGTGAGGGGGCAGCTGAAATCAATGTTGTGATCCCTTACATGGGTTATGCCAGGCAGGACAAGAAGTTCAAACCCGGAGAGCCCATAAGTGCCCGCGCAATTGCCCGCTGCATTAACGCTGACAGGATTTTTACGATAAATATTCATGAAAAGAGTGTACTTGACCACTTCCCCTGTACTGCCAGAAATCTTGATGCAGCAAATCTCCTTGGGGAATATATTGCAGGTTTCGGCCTTGAGAACCCCATGCTGGTTGCTCCAGACGAAGGGGCTCAGGAGCTTGTAAAGAATGTGGCTTCAGGGCACGGCTTTGATTATGACCATCTCCAGAAAACAAGGCTCAGCGGAGATACAGTTGTAATCAAGACAAAGAACCTTGATGTAACCGGCAGGCACGTTGTCCTTGTGGACGATATGATTGCAACCGGAGGAACAATGGCTGAGTCGATCCGGATGCTTAAATCCCAGGGAGCAATTGATGTCCACATTGCCTGTGTACACCCTGTACTTACAAGAAATGCGGCTCTAAGGCTGTTCAATGCAGGAGTAAAAGACATAATCGGAACCGACACTCTCGAGAAAGCCGAAAGCAAACTGAGTGTTGCCCCTCTTATTGCAGAAGCCCTTTCAGGGCTCTGATCGTTTTACTCAACTTTATAACCGTTAACTATTTTTTATGTTCTGCATATTCTTATTATCATGACCCTTCCAGAAGTTTGTCCACTTGATGATTCCCAGACGTGCAAAGGGCGGGAATGCCACCTCTTTTGTCTGGAATGGAGAACAAGGGAACCGACCTGTCTCATAGGTTACAATACAACAAGTAAAGTCAGGTTTAACAAAGCTGACCGTAATAAAGACACTTATGCTGAAGACACCTACCGCAAGTTAGGGCAAAAGCCTCAGCCCAGATGGAAGAACGTTTCTGAAAAAGGGGACTGGGCACCAACCAGGCAGGTAGAAAGACCTCCAGAAAGGCCTGTTGAGATAAGAGAAGAAAGGACTTCTCACACTGCAGAAACAGACCCCCAAAAATTATTCTTTGGATGCCGCGAAGGATCCAGAGGTGTAAAACCTGAAAAAAGCCATGTAGAAAGGCAGGAAGAAAGGCTGCAAAAAAGACCAGATGCCGGAGAGGCTGAAAAAGCTTCACTGAGACTGGAAGCCAGGTTGAAAAAAGAGCCCGTTGAAGAAGACTCGATTAGATATGCAAATCCGCAGCCAAAGGTTCAGGAAAAGCCAAAGGTTCAGGAAAAGCCAAAGGTTCAGGAAAGAATAATTTCCAGAGATAAACATGCAACAATCTTCGCATCCTGTGACGAAGAAGAAAAGAAAAATATTTATCCTTCAGGCAGGGAAGAGAAACCTAAAAAAACGATTGAAAATAGAGAGAAACGCAAAAAACTTGATGAAGTAATGGATATAGACCTCCCTGATAATTACGAAGAGGAGTTCTGGAGTTAAATACTATATTATATAAAGTATTCAGGATTACTTTTACATAAGGTATATTCAGAATTACCCGAATTAACATGGAATAGAGCGGCAGGCTGAAGTTTCGGAAAACCGTTTAAGACCCAAAAAAGGAGAAAGTATTTCTCTCTTTCTGAGTTTCAATCATTCTGAGCTTCAAACAAGCCTGCATAGCCTCCTTTATGAGACCGAAATTTATGGCTTAATTCCGGACTTTTCACCTTTTGAGGTTTTGCTTCTTAAAGTAGGGTCAAAGAGCGAAGGTCAGATGAAGGTCAGATACTTATATAATAAGAGAGAGATAAAAGTCTACATGAAAAGTAAGCTCCCTGCATATTGGAAAGTTCGCTTTTCATTCATGTTATTCAATTTTGTTTTCTATGCTAAACAAAAACAGGGATTCAATGATTAAGAATGGACCGCCAAACATACCAGAAAATCTATAGTTCACTGCATAACTTTGGAGACGTTTTCCGCCTCTCAGAGGAACACACCCGGCCTGCGGGCATGCTTGCTACCATTCTTAATCAGAAAGTAGTGAAAATGACAAGGTTCAAGCACAGGAAAGTCTATTCCAGAGAAAAAGAACTCTTTTTGCGGTGGAAGCAGGGAAGATCTATCCTTGAACTTGCAGAATATACGTATTTTCCTCCGACCCTTATGGCTTCACTGATCCTTAAAAACTGTGACCTGTCCCGAAAAAACATAAACTGGCTCTTCAAGCACCTTGACTGCATTGAAAACCGCCGTCTTAGAAAAGAGGTCAGAAAAGCTCTTGAAGCAGACTATTTCTTTTCTCCCCGCGCCCATGAGATGCAGTGCAAAAAAGGTGAAATGGGAGAGGAAATCATCCGTAAATGGCTTGACGACATGGAGCTTTCTTACTGCACCGAAGCTGAAATAAGGGCTCAGGGAGAGGGCAAGACCCCGGATTTTGTCCTTTCGGCTCCGATCCAGATAGAGGGTCGTATGGTCAGGTGGATTGAAAGCAAAGCCCTCTTCGGGGACGATTTTGAACATAAGCATTACTCAAAGAAACAGTTCCGGGAATATGCCGACATTTTCGGGGAAGGCATGGTAGTTTACTGGTACGGCTACCTGGAAGACATCAATTCCGAAGAAGAAGGCTACCTGATAAAAGACCACAGCTTTTTTGGAGAATATAAAGAGCAGACTGATGAACTGTTCAACTATCTTGTGTACTGGGAATCTCCAGCGAAATAAGCCGGCAAATTAAGAAAGTCAGTACATTCATATTTCCCACCCGAATTTCGCATCGGGAGCACGAGGCCCTTTTCGCTTCGCTCAAGAGGGCTAATTTAGAAGTTATAGAGCGAATTGAGCTCAAGCAGACTAATTTTTGAGTTTTAGTAGTGAGCTGAACTCATGCAGACTAATTTTTGAGTTTTAGTAGTGAACTTTTTTGAAGACCCACTTACAATTTGATAAGAATGATTTCAAATCCTTGTAATTGAGGACATATTGGTGAGGGGGTCTTTTTCTACCTGGAAGACGTGGTCTGCTGAATCGATCAGGGACTCATCGTGAGAGACTACTATGATCTGCCCGACTCCTATGCTGCGCATCATGTCTATGAGTTTCAAAAGCTGCCTGACATGCCCGCGGTCAAGGAAAACTGTGGGTTCATCAAGGATCATGGGAGGAAGTCCGTCTGGCTTATCTCCGCCAAAGCCGAGGGCAAGAAGCCTGTAGATGGCACAGCGCAGGACAAGGTTGAAGATTGCACGCTCGCCGCCGCTCAGGAGTTTGGGTTCGAGAGGGGTCCCGTCTTTTCTGTAGACCGTCAGGTTATATTCAGGGTCAAGTTCGATATGAGAATAAGCGTTATTTGTGTACATGAAACTGAACATTTCATTCAGTAGAATTGAAAGGGCACCTATATTTCTTGCCCTCATATCAGCCCGGACGCGGGTATAGGTATTCTCAAGCTCATCGGCGTTATTATATACGGCTTCAAGGTACAGCCTTTTGTTTTCAAGAGCCTTCTGTTCTTCTTTGAGTTCTCTTAAACGCTTTAAGCTGTTTTCGATCATGCCGATTTCTTTTAGAAAAGTATCTTTTTCAGCAGTTATGCCCCGGATTTTCTCGGTTATGTTTGCCTGTGCCTCTTCAAACTGAGCGCGTTTCTGCTGGAGTTCTGCAAGCTTGTTTCCTTCAAGTTTTTCTTGCATCTGCCTTATCCTGTCACTGCGTTCAAGGATTTCACGGTCAAAGAAACCTATTTTTTCTGCAAGGTTTCTGATGCCGGTCTCAAGTTCGGAGATTTTATGTTTGATATTTTCCATGCGGAGAAGGTTAGCCTGGAGCTTTTTTGCCTGCCCGAGAAGTTTTTCACTTTCAGTATGGGCCTTTTTTGCCTCATCTTCTTTTTTCCGTACAGCCTCAAGGGAAAGTTCGAGGGCTTCGAGTTTTTCTTTTGATAAGGCTTCCTTTTCTGAAAACGCCTTTAATTTTTCATTGAGCTCTTCAAGCCTATGCCCATAATTTTCGATAAGCGCAAGAGATGTCCGGATTTTACCGTTTAGAGATTCTATTTCAGAGGCGTTTTCTGCAAGCTTTCTTTCAAAAACTTTTGCTTCCCTGAGAGCCTTTTCACTTTCACCGTGAACTTTTTTTGCCTCGTCTTCCTGGCCCTGCAGGGCTTTAATGTCTGAAAGGAGTTTGCTCCCTAAGGTTTCAAGTTCCTGTTTCCGCTTATTAAGGTTCTCAAGCTTCAGGGAATCTTCCTCTATCCGGGTTCTGTGAGTCTCTATAAGTTTTCCGGAAGCTTTTGCCTTTTCAACGAGCTTTTCAATTTCAATATCATAATCCGATGCCTGTTTCTCAAGCTTCTTTGCGTCCTTGAGCCGGTTAAGCTTTTTCTCAAGTTCAGCATTTTGCAGTTTTATGTCCGCAAGTTCCAAAGAAAGCTTTTCTTTTTTCTGTTCGCATTCTTCTGCCGTGCATGCGATTTCGGACCCTTTCAACTCCTGCCCGCAGGTAGGGCACTTCCCTTCGGCAAGCAGTTCCCGGTTTTTACGGAGGCTGTTTTCTATTTCCCTTAAAGTAGCCTCAAGCTCCTTTTCTTTTCCGTGCAGCCGGTTTTTGTTTTCCAGTAAAAGCTCGCTGAAATCCTCCAGGTTTTCAAGCTGGCCTTCCGTAAAGCCGAGTTCCCTCAGCCCGGAAAAAACCCCGGACTTCTGCTCCTGAATATCCAGCACTGCTTTTGAGTTGTCCCTGAGTTCCTGCTCAAGCACCTCAATCTCCGTACTTCCTTTCCGGACTGCGGTTTTGCAGTTTTGAATTTCCGTATCAAGCTCGCGCAGGCTTGCATCGCCGGTCTCCTTTTCTTTGAGAGCAAGACCAAGTTTTGCCGAAACATCGTTTTTCCGGTCTCTGAGGAGGCTTTCCTTTTCTTCAAGTCCCTTTATGACTGAAGTGATCTCATCAGCAGCCCCAAAGCCTGCTTTTTCTCTTAGCCCTATGTTTTCCTCTTCGAGCTGCTTTATATTTGCCCTGAAACCTTCAATTTCCTTATTTGCAGCCCCTATGCTGTTTCTGCATTCAATAAGAGTACGCTCAGTCTCAGCCTTCTCTTTTTCAAGCTCACGCAATGCCTGTACGCCGGTTTCTTCTTCTTTAAGGAGGAGGGCAAGTTCTTTTGATTCGGCATTTACTTTTTCCCTGGCAGAGGACTCCTCTTTTTCCTGGCGCAAAAGGAGAGACTCAATTTCGAGGTTTCCAAAGCCGCATTCTTCCCTTAAGCCTGCATTTTCTTCCCCCAGTTCAAGCAAAACACGCCTGTGGCTCTGGACTTCCCCTGAAAAGGTCTCTTTTTCTTTAAAGCATCCAGCCTTATCTTCCTGAGACTTATTTATAGCCTGTTTCAAAGCCTCAATTTCCTGCAGGCGTTCCCTGTAATCGGCAATCTTGAGGTCAAGTTCTCCTTTACGTGCAGCCGCAAATTCTTTCTTATTAGTAAGATCATTCAGGGCAGCATCAATTTCTTTCACCTTTTGCCTGAGCCTGTTAACGGCTGAAACGGGCTCGGTGCTTTCAATACCCTCAATTTCAGCTTTCACTCCTGATAAGCTGTTTTTTGTATCCCTTTCAATCCTTCTGACAGCCGTCTTCGCATATCCTGCCCTTTCACGGTATTCCTCAAGCTTTCCGAGCTGCAAAAGGTCATCAATCATGCGCTGCCTGTCCTTTGGTTTTGCATTGATTAGAACGTCGATTTCTCCCTGCCGGATATACGCGCAGTTCCTGTATGCTTCTTCGTCCATGTTCAGAAGGGCACAGACCTCTTCATAGGTGCGGGTTGCCTGGTCAACAATGTTTTCCCCGTCAGCAAAGAGCACACACCTTGAACTTGAAGCGTTTTCGCTTTTAGAAGAGTACCTGAAAGCCTGTTCAAGTAGATACTCATGACCCAAATGTTCAAAGCCTAAGTTGATCTTTGCACTCTCAGCCCCTTTGAAAATCATATCAGCAAGCACAAAGTCTTTTGAGAGGATTTTACTCCCGAAAAGCCCCATGAAGCAGGCTTCAAGCAGGCTTGATTTTCCGCTACCGTTTACCCCGGAAATTACGGTCACTCCGTCTTCGAAGGTGAAGTCCAGCTTTTTATAGCTCCGGATATTTTCTATGTACAGGTTTTTTAGCTTCACAGGTAATCACCAAGGTTATACTGTCTGGGCACGGCAGTTTTTTCTTTTCCTTTTTTCTGGCTCTGCTTTACATGTTTTGCGGTTTTATCCGGAGCCTTAGCAGGCTTCTCGTCAGAGAGCTCCACATCAACAGGCTTTTCGTCCTGAAGCTTTTCTGTTTTGCCCCCGTCCTCTTTTTCGGGACTGAATCCCAACCCAAAACCCGACAGTTTTCCGGTCTTCGTTTCGGTTTTATTTCCGAAATCGGTTTTATTTCCGAGATCTTTGCCGAACCCGGCCCGTTCTCCATCTTCTTCCGGGCTTTCATTAGGGGTTCCGAGAGTTTCCTGCGAAATCTCGGGTAAGGAGAAGCTTTCAACAGGAGAGCCGGTCAGGGGATCGGTCGGAGAATCACCAGTAACGCCGGGAATAGGAGTTACTTCAGATATTTCGACTTCTAAGGATGCATTTTCGGATTCGGCAGTTTCAGATAATCCGGCAGCTTCAGCAGATTCAGTATTTTCACAGATAATTGGGATGTGATTTGGAACGTGATGAGGTTCGGGACTTTTATCATGAGATTCAGAAATATGAGAGGGAGCTTCAAGTACTTCATCAGAGGCTTCAAAAATCTTATCGAGAGACTTGTTAAGAGATTCAGACCTTTGAATTCTCGCAGGAGCTATCAAAGTTTCAGATTTTCCGGCAACTGCTTCCGCAAACTCAGCTTCTCCGTCAGGTTCGGGAGTTTCAAGCTGCTCAACCGCACCTGCCGGTTTTAATTTTTCAGGCTCTTCAATAGCGGCAGAGCTGTCAGGACTAATAGGAATAACAGAACTGACTGGAATGACAGGAATAACAGGACTGACAGGGATTTTTATCATGAAATCCGGGTCTTTGAAATCTATTGCTTCAATCAACCCCAGAAGCCGGTTCTCTGTTTCTTCGTCCACCCTCGATCTTGGAACATCCGGATTTCGTATGACCTCATCGACTATCAGCCCGCCGTCGTTTAAGCTCATCCTGCGGATCTCTTCGGCAACGGCCATGTCAGGGTCAGAAAATGCTACTTTAACAACTTCCTTTGGGAGGCCCTCTTTTGTCCTCTCGTCTTTGACCTTTGATACAAGGGCTCCTTTACTTAACAGGTATTCTTCGATTTCGCTGAAGGAAAGAACAGAGCCCGAATCTCCCAAGATTTCAAGAAATACCACAGATTCCAGAAGCTCTTCGAGATGTTCGGAAACGGTAGAAAAAATCTGGTCATAAGGATTTTCTCCCCCGTCAAGTTTTACCGTAAGGAACAGGAAGTTGCGGGTAGGGATTGTCCTTTTGCTGATTTCCAGCCCTTCTCCGGAAAGAGTGATAATACTGTAAGAACGGGGCTCTTTTTCGGATGCGCTGTTGCGTTCGGTACTGCCCGAGTACGTGACCCATGCCTCTCCTACCTTTATTTTCTCATATTCGTGGTAGTCCCCGAGGAG
Source organism: uncultured Methanosarcinales archaeon (assembly GCA_964434965.1). Lineage (GTDB taxonomy): Archaea > Halobacteriota > Methanosarcinia > Methanosarcinales > Methanosarcinaceae > Methanosarcina. The sequence goes on along the minus strand of CAYSWX010000004.1, from coordinate 89,122 downwards.
AATTGCATCAACCTTAAAAGGCAGGTTTTCAAGCACCTCGGTACAGTCCCAGTCAGGATACGGGAAAGGCGGTACGATCTGGTGCATTACAAGCAGTTTCCTGCAATTTTCCGGCAGGGATTCCGGAACTTCAAACCCTGAGTAATCGTAAAGAGGAATTTTCGACTTCGGGACGCTGTCAATTCCATAGATTGCCACATCCCCTATCATCTGCGGCTTTTTCCCGAGCCTTGTAGCAAGCCCCATTTCTTCAAAGAGATCAAGCCACTGGGTATTCTGCTTGCTCTCGTGATTCCCGACAATTCCGAAAAAAGGTATGTTTGCAATCTTTAACCGGGACAGGATGTTCATAGTCTCAAGGATGTCTTCAAGGGTCGGGTTCCTTGAATCAAAAAGGTCTCCCGCATGCACGACAGCATCAACCTGCATGTCAACCGCATCCTTTATGACAGTTTCAAAAGCCTTAAAAAAGTCCTGCCTCCGTACCTCGCTGTGGTACTGCCGGTATCCCAGGTGCGTGTCTGCTGTGTGGAGTATCCTTATTTCCCGGTCCATGGTATCAGTCTCTAGTTTTTACGGTATAGGGATTTGTATATTAGTATTTAAGTTGTTTCCACCGGGATGTGTTTTGGTTGAATAAGTGAATTATTAGGAACCTGGTACCTTACCCTCTGTTCCTGTACAGTGCGTTGACGTGGCTTGGGTCCAGAATACTGATACAAATTAAAAAACGACATAACTATATAAAAAAGAATAAAATCAAAAAAAGTAGGCTATATTTACTTGCTTACAAACCTGAATATTAACTTTAAGTTCAAAGTAAAATCCAATAAAACCATGAAAACTTAAGAAGTAGAATTATAAAGCTTACTGCCATTATTAAGATTGCTGTTACTTGCTCTTCAAATACGCTGACTCAACCTGTATAATTCTCCATCCTTAACCGCATTGTTTCATCTTCTCAGTGTGGTTTAAGAATTTTATCACTTTCATTTCTTCGCTGCGTGCCCTGTCCTCTCATATACATATCAAAACCGGAACACTTCGGGCAGGAATGAAGGTGAACTGATACACCTTTTTGACTATTAAAAGACCTTCCGCAATAAGGACATTCTGTCATATTTTATATTATTGTTTTTTATCATTATTAGCTTTTCTATAAACTTAGGTTTGTTACGGAACTAAAATAAGCTAAAATCTGCCCAATAAGCGTATGTGACCATAATATGAGCGATCCAAAAGAGTGACATTATAAGTATATATATATGGTTTTATTCTACTTTAGATCCTCAAGTATCCAGGATTTATTTACTGCCAGGAATAACATTTCTTAAGAAATTGTTAATCTACTTTCTGAACCAAAAACACTTTTATCCTCTAAACCCAAATAAAAAGTAAACTCGGACTTACACAGTTGAACTGAAAAATTATAACATGAAACTTCTACCGTTTAAATCACATTTGTAACAGACCTGCTCATGTTATATTTTGCGTCACAAATGCATAAGTCCTGAAAATACAGAATTTTTGAATTTTAATTGAAGAGGGGTTTTTAAATGAAAAAGATGACAGAACAGCATCTGATTAATGCATTTGGTGGGGAAAGCCAGGCACATATGAGATATTTGCACTTTGGGAATCAGGCAGAGAAAGAAAAATTCACCAACGTAGCCCGACTGTTCCGTGCAGTCGCTCATGCCGAATATGTCCATGCAGGCGACCATTATAAAGCGTTAAAGCACCTCAATGGAGGATTTGTCGCAAACAGCATGGCAGCTTTTGGTCCAGGGGACACACTGAAAAACCTTCAACTGGCAATCGACGGCGAGAAGTTTGAAATCGAAGAAATGTATCCCGCATACATAGAAGTGGCAAAATTCCAGGAAGAAAAAATCGCACAGAGAAGCTTTGAATGGTCTTTTGCCACCGAAAAACTGCACAAACAGCTTTTTGAAAAAGCATTCGAGGCGGTTAGTGCAGGTAAGGATGTCGAACTCGGACCTGTCAACATCTGCGAGGTATGCGGATATACTCTCGAAGGAGAGGCTCCGGATAGGTGTCCAGTGTGCGGTGCAGTAAAAGAGAAATTTACCGCATTTAGATAAGGATTTATTTTGGATCTCGGTTTTTAAAAAGGATGCTCAAAAATAAGTTTCTCCACAGGCATTTCACCTGCGGAACAGGGCAAAAGCCAGTGAAAGAACTGAAATCGCGCCGGCTAGTGTAAAAGCTGGCGTGGATGCAGATGTCGGTGAAGATTCGGTTTCAGAAACTGGCTTTTCTTCAGAAACGGAAGTTTCACCGCTTTCGTAATGTTCGTTGGAAATGGTACAGTAAGCGACTGTGAACTCGCTATTTACTACAGGTTCAGGATTATTTTTTTCTACTATTGAATAATGAAAATTGATGGGCATTGATCCACCAGCCCATTTATCGGTTGGTATAACTGTCCATTCAAAAATATGAGACTCATTTGCCTTCAAAACTATTCTTGAATATTGATCCATTTCAGAAGGACCATCTATAATCTCAAAGTAATCTTCCCCTAGTGATGTGAGTTTGCCCGAGACCTTATACTCTTGATACACGGTCATATTTATTTTTACTTTGAAAGGCTCATTAATTTTTAAAGAAGGTTTCGCAATTTCTTCGCCGGGTAAAATTTTATCATTGAAGTAAACATCCATTTCTCCATAGGAATTAGTAGCAATAGCTGTAATTGGTAAAAATAGGATTCCAACAACCATTGCAATAAATAAATATCTAATTTTCACGATAATCCCCCATATTCAGACGAAATACTTTCATAACCAATTGACTTTTCAATGCTTCCACCGGTCTTATCTCCAACACCTTTTACTCCAGGCCCAACAACTGTTGCTGCATATCCATTAAATCCAAAATAAATTGGTACATTACTTCCTAATACCAAGTAGTATCCATCCTCATCGGTTTTTATAGGATCATAAACATCAGAATCTTGTCTCACATACTTCTGCCCTTTATGTCCAAAGTAAGGCTTCGGAATCACTTCATTATCGTTGTCGATAACAGTAAACGTTTGATACTTTCCCACAATCTCATACGCCCAAACATTCACCGTAAAAACCCAGTGCGGAGGCATTACCGGAAGCCCGCAAGGAACAGCAGCCATAGCCCTGTCAAGCCTTTTTGTGACCTTATCCGCTGCTTCTCCCGAATACCTATCCACGATCTCATTTGCCAGGTTTTTCAGTTCACCATCAACTTTTCCGAAAAGAATATCAAGCGATTCACCTTTGTTTACCGTTACTGCACAGATGCCGTTTGCAACGCCTATTCTAACGTCTGTATCGACCCTGTTCAGGACGGCTTCGAGTTCATCAGATCCAACCGAAGGGTTTGAATTCCGAATTTCCGTTATTACGACAGCAGCAAGTTCGGCTGCTAGCTGGTCTTTAGTGGATTTTTCAATTAATAAGCCCAAAAATAAGCTTTTAAGCAGGCATTTCACCTGCGGAACAGGGCAAAAGCCAGTGCAAGAACTGAAATCGCGCCGGCTAGTGTAAAGGCTGGCGTGGATGCGGATGTAGGTGAGGATTCGGTTTCAGAAACTGGCTTTTCTTCAGGAGTGGGAGTTTCACCGCCTTCGTAATGTTCGTTGGAGATAGTGCAGTAAGCGACTGTGAATTCTCCCTTTACCGCAGGCTCATCTTCTCCAATAAGGTTGATCTGGTACCAGAAATTTATTGGAATCGAACCCCCAACCCATTCATCAGTTGGAACGAGTGTCCATTCAAAGACATGCTTTCCAGGATCTAAAGAGTTTATATAATTTGTTTTTCCAAATTCTGACGGACCCTCTGTGACTTCAAAGAAATTACCTCCTAAACTACAAACTTGCACAAACACAGTGCTGGTCTGATTAAGTGTCATTTCAATTCTTACTTTGAAAGGTTCTCCAATTTTGAGTGTTGGTTTTGCAACCTCTTTACCAGGTAATAACTCATCATTGTAATAAACATCAATCGAACCATACTGGCTACTGGCAGATGCAACCCCTACTAACATTAAAAGAACAAGTGTAGAACCTATAATGACTCTTAAATTCATAGCTAATCACCATTCATAGTAATAGATCTTGATAACCTGGAGACTCTTCTGTAGTGCCTTCTACTTTATCTCCTACACCTTTAGGACCAGAACCAACAATCGTAGACGCATAACCGTTGAATCTGAAATTAATTGGCTTGTTTTCACCTAGATACTCTCCATTAAGAGTGACAGATCGTTGCTCTCTCACATACTTCTGTCCTTTATGTCCAAAGTAAGGCTTTGGAATCACTTCATTATCGTTGTCGATAACAGTAAACGTTTGATACTTCCCCACAATCTCATACGTCCAAACATTAACCGTAAAAACCCAGTGTGGCGGCATTACCGGAAGCCCGCAAGGAACAGCAGCCATAGCCCTGTCAAGCCTTTTTGTGACCTTATCCGCTGCTTCTCCCGAATACCTATCCACGATCTCATTTGCCAGGTTTTTCAGTTCACCATCAACTTTTCCGAAAAGAATATCAAGCGATTCACCTTTGTTTACCGTTACTGCACAGATGCCGTTTGCAACGCCTATTCTAACGTCTGTATCGACCCTGTTCAGGACGGCTTCAAGTTCATCAGGTCCAACCGAAGGATTTGAATTCCGAATTTCTGTTTTTATGACAGCAGAAAGTTCGGATGCAAGCTGGTCTGTAGTGGATTTTTCGATTAATTCCTCATCGGAGAGGCTGTTGAGATAACCGACTGTAACTGCGCGGACGCGGTCTTCTTTGACCCAGCCGGAAACAACAGGATTTGAACTTACTTCGGAAGCGACTTCATCAGTGATCTGAAGCCTCATTTCCCTTGCATAGACCAGATTCAGGTTGTTGACTTCCGTATTAAGGCTGGAAGTGTCTAAAGGAACTCCCTGTTCACTCAGGTTCTGCTCCAGCAGGTTAACTTCTGTGTTCAGCGTGGAAATGCTCTGGCTGATCTGCTGCGATGTTTCGGTTTTTACGTATTCACCGCTTGAGGATATGGCATCGGCAATTTCTTCTGAGACGTTGGCTGTGAAAATGCAGGTGTTCCGGACACCGAGGGGGTAGATTGTTTTCCCACCCATAGAGTCAGCCCACTCGTATTCTCCCCTGAGGTCGAAGTCCGGGTCGTGGTATAGATAATTTGGCTTCTGGTCAACGATGAGTGTCAGGTTTTCTGTCCAGTTGTATTTGCTTTCGGGCTGGCCTGTGACAGCCATTGTGGAGATTATGCCCATATCCTGCCCGAGGGCAGAGGCAGCCCTCTCTACTGCAGGGTTATCGAAAAGGGTCATGGTGCCTGAGGTCACGCTGTCAAACACGCCGGTACTGAGTCCTTTTTCCTCAAGGGCATCAAGGATGTAGGAGTTCAGGCTTGAGTCCAGTTTTTTGTTCTTCTGCTCGATGTCTTTAAGCAGCCTGTTGTAAGCTTCGTTTCTGGCAATGTAGCGGGCAGAATCGCTTGAGCTGTACATTTTCCCGGAGGAGGTGAGGTGCTGCTTTTTGTTTACATAGGTTTCCCGGTTTGATTCAAGGTCGAGAATGAGTTTTTCGGCAGCAGCCACCTGAAGGTCTGTTGGGTCCCGGCCGGGAGATTCGAGGAGAGAGTAATTGAAGGTGGGATTGTCCATTTCAATGGCATTGAGCATCACCAGCACCTCTTCAGCCATAACCCTGTGCAGCCAGGGAGGGATATCGCAGACGACACCGCGCTGTGGGAGGTAATTTCCGTTAGGGTAAGCCCAGAATGCGCTTTCGATTGCCCTGAGGTCCACATAAGCAGCCCTGTATTTGTCTGCAGCATCGGAACAGCAGGGATCACGCCTCTCTGAGCCTGCTGTGTAAAGGTTTGTGTTTCTGTATTCTCTTTCTATCAGGTCAGTGTAGGTTGATATGCCTGTATAGCCGCCTGCAGGCGGGCGCTGGTGATAGATTACTGTCAGGTTTTCTGATTCGGCCTCTGAGTGGGAAAAGGATTCAGAATCGGCTTTACTTACAGCTTCAAAATCCGAACCTCTTGACGTGGCAGAATTTGTTTCTATTGATGTGGTACCATCTGCATGACGGTTGACTGTATGCCAGACGTACGTATATGTATAATCATAATTAATGTCCCACGTTGTCCTGATGGTATAATAGATGTCATAGCGGATTCCCCAATCAAATATATGGTCCTCTCTGCTGAGATAACCGTCATCGGTCCTGTACTCGTCAACAAGCATGTCATTAGCCCTGTATTCGTAATGGGGTTCAACTCTTACATCAGCTATTTCCACGGAACTTAATCTAACAGAGGCTTCCGTAATATGCCAGCTTTTTAGTTTCCCTCTCGGTGGATCAATTTCGGGATCCATGATTTTTGAATAGGAGTTTGTAACAGATTGACCCCAGGAATAAGAGGACACACGAGCCCCTGAATGCGTACCTGACGCGAAATAATCAGAATCCCAGCTGACAGCGTGCCCGCTGTATGAAACCGAGTCCCGGTCAAAATCCGGTGTTATTGTTGAAGCCACAGGAATAGGGGAGCTAAAGCCGTCCCTCAGGATCTGCCCCTGAACCGGAGCTGTGTAAACACTATTTGTGACAGCGTGGATAAGGTCAGGGTTTTCTTCTGCCCATACATGGTCATTGAAAACCCAGCCGTCAAGAACTCCCTGCGTATAGTCCGAGGCTGAAACTTCAATTTCCGAATATTCGGAAAGATTATCATAGGAGGTATTTGCTTCCACAAGGGAGTCCTCTATGCCTTCCTCCACATCCAGGGAAAAAGACCTGTTTGCTGCAAGAGAAAAGTAGGCAGTAGTAAGGTTCACGCCTTTATCCGTTTCATACGAGGAGCCAGAAGTATTTGATCTGGAATTAGGCACGGTTGAGTTAATCAAGCCTGAACTGGCTTCTGGACTGCCGGAATCGCAGACGTCTTCATAAAGGACTTTTCCATTGTAGTAAGTGGTGTATGTAAGAGCCAGCGGATCAACAGAGTCAAAGACCTTCTTCTGCGTGTAAAGCGTTGCACCGTTGACTGAACTTGCAAGTGCAGGGTTGGTCAGGATATTCAATGGACCGTTTGCGTAGTGCTGCCAGGGACCGTATATAAAAGTCCTGAGGTTTGTTGCCCCGAGCACGATATTGGAAGTAGAGTCCAGGCTTGAAGAGGTCACAAGTGCGGTTTCATACTCCCTTACAAGTTCTTCAAGCAGGGGTTCTCTTGAGGTGATAAGGGTGGAGAGGTTCATACTCATATTGTATGATTCTCCGGATTCGAGGTCCACAAGGGTGTAATTCAAAGCAGGAATTTCGAAAATATAGTAAATCGTGTAATTTTTGTCAGAAGGGGAAATTTCCCGCTGCAGAGTTCCACTAACTTTTCTTACCTTTATTTGCTCGGGTTCTATGTCAGGCTCGACATTAATGGCAAATTCCATGAATGTGTGGCTGTTGCTCTGGTAGTTTGCCGAAAGCAGCCGGTTAAAAGCTTCTGCCGTAATATCCTTTATGGGACTTGCTTCAATCTGGAACCAATCAGAAGCTTTGAGTTCATCCCCGTAATAGAGTTCAATGGACGCATACCCGGCTTTTGAGTTTTCAGGGACTTCCATATATTCATTAAAGGAAACTTTCTGAAGAAAACCGGTAGCGTGCCCATAGTTTACACGTTTGAGCTGCTGCCCTGCAGAGTCATTTATAACCAGGATGACATCCCTATTTTTCCAAATGGATTCTATTCTGCCCCAGACATCGGATGGCAGGTTTATGGAGATTTGAAGGGTATCTCCTCTTTCAAGGTTCTGGTTTTGCGGAGTTGCCATAAAATTATCTTCAGAAAACCTCTCAACCGGAGAGCCCTCGGGCAGGATTACAGGATGTTCCCCCTGCCATTCCAGAGCTTCCATTCCGGCGTAATTAAGGCAGCGTGCAAGGTCGGATGCGGCAAGGTTGATAGCAGTCTGTCTGGGATCGCTTTTCTCTGTCGTATAGATTGTTTCGGCAACCTCACTGTCCATTTTCAGAAGAAAAACAGAGGTAAAGGTTGCTATAAGGACAATAAAAATCCCTATTACAGCATAAGGAATATAGGCGCTGGTATCCTGAAAAAGCCGGGAATACTTTAAAAAGGAAGATTTAACTGGTCGTTTCACGGCTATATGTCCCACCCCAAAATAGAAGATTGTAAAGAATTAGAAAATCAAAGTAAAAAATATTACAGAGTTTTATGAATAAATAGTTTACTTTATATTGGAGAGTAATATAAATAAAAATAATAGATAAGTAAATAAAAAACGAAAGGAAAAAGAAAGGAATGACACCGCAGAAAAATCGGTTCTCTTTATTTTCTGCATGTTTATTTGCTATTTTGCTGCATTACTATTTTCGGTTTCCCTTCACCTTAACTGATAATTTTTCCCAGGAAATAACCGGGCTTTGCACCCGTAATTTCCACTTCAGCGTATTGGCCGGGCTTAAGGTCTGATCCACTAATCACAACCGGACGATAAGAGTCAGTACGTGTAAGGACGTCGCCAATCTCTGTGTATTTCGAGACAAAAACCCTGCCTTTCCAGCCTATCATCTCCTGCTTTGCCTCTATCTTTATCTGTTCGCAGACTTTGTGCAGCTCGTGAGAGCGCTGTGCAGGAATCCTGGAGTCAAGGTTCCGGAAAGAAAAGGCTTTAGTGTGCGGGCGTGGGGAGTATCTGGAAATATTGATTTTTTCAGGACGGTATTTTTTTACCCACTCTACGGTTTCTTCAAAGTCCTCATCGGTTTCATCGCAGAAGCCAACAATTATGTCGGTAAAGAGGGAAAGGTCTTCGAAGCGAGCGCGGAATTTTGTGATAATTTCATCTACAGCGTCCATTTTATGCAGGCGGTTCATTTTTTTAAGGACATGGTGGGAAGCGGACTGAATCGGGAGATGGAGAAGTTTAAAGATTTTATCTGAGTCAAAAGCATCAATCAGATCGTCCAGGATAGGGAGGACTGAGAAAGGGTTCATCATGCCGACCCTTACCTTGAAGTCACCCGGAATTTCCGAGATCATGTGCAGGAGTTCAGGGAGTTTAATGCCTGTATCCATACCATACTGGCTGTCGTCCTGGGACGTAAGCCAGATCTCCCTGCATCCGTCTGCAACTGCGGAGCGGATATCTTCTACGATTTCCTCAGGGGGGAAAGAGCGGAGCTTGCCTCTTGCATTTTTTACGATACAATAAGAGCAGGCAAAATTGCAGCCCTGAGAGATCTGGCATATATGAATATTGGGATTTGAGCGCTCGCGTGGGACATTAAGGAAACCCAGGGGCTCGGAAGTTCGCACTTCCAGATGTTCCCCTCCTGTAAGTCCAGACTTTTTTCTTTTTTCGATTAAGGAAAGAAGATCGCCCAGATGGGAGATTGCATTTACACCAAGAATATGTGCTTCGGGATTTGCATGCAGGATATCATCAAGCTGGACTTCGGGCATGCAGCCGGAAACAATCACCTGCACACCTTTCTCACCCATACTGCGAATTTTATAGAGAATTTTTTGTTCTGTTGTGTATTTCACTGTGCAGGAATTGCAGATATAAACCTCTGCCTGTCCTGCTCTATCAGGGCTCAATAATTCGTGCCCGAGCCTCTCAACTCTCGCTTTCATAATCTCGGCTGATGCCAGACTTGCGGAACAGCCAAAACTCTCAAGATAAATCTTCATATTCTGCCTTCACAATTTAAACGATATTTGACATGACAGTACAACTTATATCGGGAATTAATACTTTGACTTGAATTTTGTATTAACTCGAAATTTTGTAGTTTGCCCTGATATTTATTTATTATTTATAATTAATGTCCAGAACCCACATTTTTCTGACATAGCCGAAAAATAAGTAATCTTATCAACCCATGTTTCAAAAAAAGAATTAAAGTAAAAATAGGGAGAAAAAAGGATTTACAGGTAGAGGGGAGTCTCCTGCTTATCCTTGATATAAATGCTGTCTGTGAACCTGACAGCTCCGGAAGTGCCCATGGAAACTGTGTGTACTCTTGCATCTCCTCCACCAAAGAGGCGGGTTTCACGCAGGAAATGACCCGGAGTTACGGCTGTTGCAGAAAAAATGACATCATTACCAGGAACAAGTTTGTTGGTATCAAGGACATCATTAAGGTTCTCAAGGGTGATCCCCATCTTTTCGAGCCTGGGCATCTTTTCATTGATTTCCTCATCGATCTTGTCCCCGGATTTTCCGTTTGCAACAGTCGGCAGGACAAGCCTTGCAAGGATTTTTCCACCCAAGATCTTAATTGCAGCAGCTGTCAGAACAGCCTCTCCAGAGCCACCTGCTCCCATAACCATATGGATGCCTGAGCCGCGGACCGCAGTTGCAACACCAGGCATGAGGTCTCCATCAGTGACCAGCCTTACACGGGCTCCGGCTTTCCGGATTTCGGCTATTTTCTGGGCGTGCCTTGGGCGGTCAAGAATCACGACCACGAGTTCTTCAACGTTTCTTCCGAGAGCTTTTGCAACGATTTCGAGGTTATGCCTGACAGGAGCATCGAGGTCAATCTTTTCATCGGGGTGCTCCTTTTCATAACGCACAACATCGGGTCCGACAACTATCTTGTCCATGTAGATATCAGGGCCGTGGAAGATTCCTCCTCTTTCTGCCATTGCCATGACAGCAACCGAACCCGGGCATCCGTCTGCCGTAAGGTTTGTGCCTTCAAGTGGATCGACTGCAATATCAACTTCAAGGTCTCCTATTCCAGTCCCTACTTCTTCCCCGATAAAAAGCATAGGGGCTTCATCCCTTTCTCCCTCCCCTATCTTTATTATGCCTTTCATATCAAGTTTGTTCAGCATCCTTCTCATGGAGGCAACTGCTACCTGGTCGGCAAAGTGCTTGTCACCGCGTCCCATCTGGTAAGCTGCGGCAATAGCAGCAGATTCGGTTACCTGAATGAGCCTTGGTAGTAACTCGCATTCGATGGGTCCGGCACAATTAATCATTTCTTCTACAGTTTTTGGATGAGACATGATAATCGACTCTTATTTCCTACTTCCTGATAATATCCTTATAATAAAAGCTTTTTTGACTGTTCCCTTTGTATTTTTATGTCTTCTGTTACCACAATAGTATATTAATGAATCTATTGAGGAATTGAGATAAAAACCTCATTAAATGTTACTGAAGAAAACACTGTAAATACAATTTTATTGTGAACATTCCAGCTGGACGTATTTCTGAATAACACCTGAATCCTTCCGGCAAATAGAATAACATTTCTGCCAAAATCAAAGTTGTGCTGGCTTACCTCGCTGCAAGCTCTGGCACAAATTTTTATATTCATTATCTCTTATGTACGACCTGTACAGTTACCTGATTAAGAAATAACTTTTCGATTTTGACTTTGCGAAATATATTAAATAAGTAATTCGTGCCTGACCAAGGTGAAAAACATGAAAATCCATTGCCTTCAGCATCTGAAAAACGAGACCCTTGGAAACATAGGGACCTGGATATCCCTGAAAGATCACAGGCTTACAAAAACCCTGCTTTATGAAAAACCTGTGTTTCCTGAGCCTGAAGAGTTCGATATGCTCCTGATAATGGGCGGTACCATGAGTGTTTATCAGGAAGAGGAGTTCACGTGGCTAAAGCCTGAAAAAGAGTTTGTGAAAAAAGTGATTGATACGGGTAAACCCATACTTGGAAGCTGTTTCGGAGCACAATTAATTGCAGAGGTTTTGGGAGGAAAAGTTACCAGGAACCGGTTTAAAGAAATAGGCTGGCACAGGGTAAAAGCTCTGGCAGGAGAAAACGTGAATAATGAGAAAGAGATTATCTCAGGGCTTCCTTCAGGCTTATTTCCCGAGTTTACTGCATTCATGTGGCATGGAGATACTTTCGAAATCCCTGCGGGCACAGTAAGACTTTTCGAAAGTGAAGCCTGTCAAAACCAGGGTTTTATCTACGGAGAAAATATTCTCGGGCTGCAGTTTCACCCTGAAGCCGACAGGCAGTGGATAATGAATCTGATAGCGGATTCTGGGCACGAGCTTGTTGAAGGGAAGTACATTCAAACTAAAGAGGAAATACTCCGACACGAGAACTTCCTTGAAAATTCCCGGAATATTGCATTTTCCCTGATGGACTGGTTCGAGAAAAAGTGTGAAAATTGAAGTAGATGAGAAGAATTAGAAGTAATAATCAGGATTTAAACAATTCAGGCAGGCGCGGAGATCAATTTAAATCCCTTCTTAACTAAATTCGCTTAACCTGTTTTCATATTAAATCCTTTATTTTACAAAGTTTGCAAGCGCCACCCTCTCGATCACGAGTTCAGTGATATGTTCTTCCCCTGAAGCTTCTATTTCTTCAGCTGTAATTCCGAAGAGAGAAAGGATTCCTTTTCGTTTCGAACTGGAATAAGCAAGCAGTTCAGAACATGGTTTTTCTTCGATAAGCTTCCGGAGTTCGGAGAAAGCAATAAGTAAATCATCTATTTTTCCAAGCAGCACAAAAACAGCATTATTTTCTCCTTCATGCAGCCCTATAGAAAAACTCCTCTCAATCTGCCTCTCTCCGGCTGCATAGCGCATGATCTCAACGCCTGGATCTTTTGCCACGTTACTGCCTGATGCGATAGCCCGGAGAGCCTTCCCTACTGCAAAGTGAAGATGCTTTTCACCCGCAATCAGGTCAGCATTCAGTCCCTGAATGGTTACTTTGTTTTCGGAAGCGATTGTATTTATTGTTTTTAGAAAACTTGAAAGGTCCGCGATTCTCACTGCTCCGCAAATAACCTGGATTTCCCTTTGCATTTTCATACTCCTGCCATATCCCGGGCTTTACAATAAGGATTTCGGTTGATAAAGTGTGTGATAAAATGAGCAGGTACTCTGGACCCAAGATAAAAGTTTTTATTCTTCTAATGTGTAGATCCATGTGTCAAAAAATTAATAGAGTTAAAGAATATACATTATAAAAGCTCGTAAGATATTTTGCACGTAAAAAGTTTGGAGAGCCGGGTTCGCCTATTTTCGGAAAGGTGGTCGACATCAAAAATAAAAAAAGCAAGTCAGAGTTCTGTTTCTGTTCTATTATTCCGTCTAACGGCCTTACAGCAGTATATAAAGAGGCTGAAGAAAAGACGGAACTTATAGCAGCTTACATAAAAGCAGGACTGCAACAGAACGAACGCTGCATCTGGCTCGTCCCTAACCTTCAAAGCGCAGAATTAGTAAAAGATTTGCTTTCAAACTCAGAGATAGATATCGAAAGCTGTATAGGAAAATCCCTACTTAAGATAATTCCCCTGCAGGAAACAGAAGCACTTTCTGTCGAACAACTCGAAAGTACAGGGATCTATTTTGATTGGAACGCAGGAATTCCTCAGAAAGAGATTCTTAAATTTATTCACACTGGAAACTGGCGATACCTGCGAATTAATCTTGAAGTAAAACCCATCGGGAAATCAATTACAAGCTCCCTTAAGGAACTGAGACGCATTCTTGACGAAAACATATCTGAAAAGAAAATCAGGCCACTCTTTACGATCAGAGAGGAAAATCTTTCCCCGAGAGAGGTTTTTGACCTTATAGAAGAAGGGGAAAAATTACTGATCAACAGAGACAGAAGATGGAAATATTTTAGAATAAAGCAAGAAAGTCAAGATAGAAAATTTAAGACAATACTTGATAGTTCCAGTGATTCAATTCTTATACACGATATGAACGGCAGAGTCATGGAAGCAAACCATGTAGCCTGTGAAATCTTCGGATATACTCGCAGTAAGATGCTTGGGAAGCACATAAAAGATCTGAGGACCAATATCCTCCTTACCGAGTTCGGACAGCAAATTGAGAATCTAAAGCAAACAGGATATTTTACTTTTGAAATGGATTCCCTGCGTAGGGACGGTATGATTACACCTCAGGAAATCAATAACAGGTTAATTGAATACGAAGGCAAGCCAGCTGTAATATCCATCGGCAGAGATATTAGCAAACGCAGGCAGGCCGAAAAAGCCCTGAGGGATTCCGAAAGAAAATACCGCATGCTTTTTGAAGAGTTTCCTGGAGGAATCGCACAGTTCGACAAGTATGGAACTATCATCGTATGCAACGAAAAATTTGTAAATTTTACGGGCAGCGGTGAGAACGAAAAACTCATTTTCAATTTGATGAACCCTCAAGAAGAGGAGAAAACGGAGGAAAAAAGCTTTACATATCTCCCCGAAGTTCCTATCCATTGCGACATAAAATATATTTCCAGCCATGAGAAAGAAAGTATACCTGGTGAAGTAACCTACAAGCCTCTTATTTCCGAAAATTCCAGATTTAACGGCGGCATTATTATTGTTGAAGATCTTACTGAAGTTAAGAGGCTTGAGGCCGTAAGGCTTCAGCAAACAGACTCCCTTAGAAGACTGGTGAATTCAGTGCCGGCACCCGCATTCTGTAGAGATAAGAACGGGAGATATATTGCATGTAACAGCGCTTTTGAGACTCTTGTGGGGATGAAAAAAGAGAAAATTCTCGGAAAATCACTTCAAAGTTTTATCTCGCCTTTAGTTGCTGGAAAATATCATAAAATGGATATAGAACTGATAAAAAATAAAAAAACTCAGGTATATGAAACCTCTTTAAAGTTTGCTGATGGCTTAATACATCAGGTAATGCTCAATAAGTTCATATTCAGTGGCTTCACGGAAGAAGATTCTGTTCTCCTCGGCATTATTATTGACATAACCGAACGCAAGCAGGCTGAGGAGAAACTGCTTCAGGCAAAAATGGCTGCTGAAACTGCAAACAGAGCGAAAACCACATTCATTGTCAATATGAGCCATGAACTGAGGACTCCCCTGAACGCGGTTCTAGGTTTTTCTGACCTCCTTTTAAGTGAAACCTTCGGACCCCTGAATGAGAAGCAAAAAAGGTACACAGAAAACATTTCGAAAAGTGGGAAACATCTTCTTGATGTCATCAATGATGTGCTGGATATCTCAAGGCTTGAACTGGGAAATATTGAGCTTTACTACGAAACAGTGGATATACCTGGAGTAATCGAAGAGGTCCAGAGAGTTCTCTATTCCCTCTCAGGCGAGAAAAATATCATCATAAAATCGAATATTGAGCCGGGACTGAAAACCATAATTGCTGACAGGGTAAAACTCAAACAGATCCTTTACAATATTTTGAACAACGCTATCAAGTTCTCACCCGAAAACGGGAAAGTAAACATTTATGCAGCGCTTAAGGAAGATATGATTGAGATCAGTGTAAAGGATGAAGGCATTGGCATTCACGCAGATGATTATGAAAGAGTTTTCCACCCATTCGTGCAGATTGATGAGTCCATATCCAAAAAACATGGAGGTGTGGGGCTCGGGCTTGCACTAGTCAAAAGGTTTGCTGAACTCCATGGAGGAAAGGTATGGGTTAAAGCCAATTCAGGGAAAGGCAGTACCTTCACCTTCATACTTCCGAAAAAACCTGAGAACAAAATTCAGGAAAAGGAAAAAATAAATTCTGCACAAAATTATGATATTGGAATTGAAAGAGAAGAAGAAATAATTAGAGGAGAATTAAACTAAAGGCAAGTAAACTAAAGGTAATTGAACTAAAGGTAATTTGAAGAAGATGAATATGATAAGGTAATAGGGGGAGAGAAAATAGAGAATAGAATAAAACAAAAATAAAAAATATAAAAATAAAAGAAAGCCAAAGTTCTCAATATAGGCCCTGAATTATCAAACATTTGAGAACAACCTCAACCACAACTAGCCCCAGCACTACCACTAAAAAAAGAATTAAAAGGTTGAGGATGATCTGGCCAATTCTCATCCTGACAGACGCCAGCTCATGCATCTGGATTCCCATATATAAATATGGAAAGGACCGTATATAACCATTTGGAAATTTTCCAGTACTTTTTCAAATACTTGCATCTGAAAATTGAGTTATAAAAGAACTCTCAGGTTTCAGTTCATTTAGCGCTCACTTATATCTGTTACTATTCTCTGCTATTAACCTCTCTGCTATTAATCAGCCATCCCTCATTTTACTATTTTTAATGCTCTTCCAGTAAACCTTTGATTATTCCAGCAATCCTTCTTGATCCTTCTCTTCAATTACTTTGACAAAATGCCTGTCTGAAAGGTCTTCTTTTCCGGACCAGAAAATTGCCTTATGGTACTTCCAGACATCAGGGTCAAATTCGAGGATTCCGACATGGACTATAAGTTCAAAAACAAACCAGTAGCCTGCGACCAGATGCACCGTACGGATAAGGCCCAGGGCATCAACTCCAAAGAAAGGCGCAAAATACCAGGTTATAGAGAGAATCCATTCTGAAATCGGAATCCCCAAAGGAGACCAGGTGATACTGTAAATCACCACTCCTGTAATTGCAATAAGGAGTATTGCAGTACTTTCGAAGATAAGCAGTAGTTTGAGCATGGGATGAAGTTTTGTAACGTAATGTCCCTCATGCTCATCATAGATCGTGAAAGCCGGATACCTGCCTTTTCCAAAGAAATTCTTGATTATGGCAATAAGGCGCTCTGCATCATCTTTTCCAAACATGTAAGATTCTTTGAAATGGTTTATCCTGTCCTCTACACTGCATCTTTCGCCTTTGCAGGAGAAGATGTTATAAGGGACTAAAATCCAGTTTGCGGCCAGGAAAAAAGGCACAGCAATCATATGCAGAGCCCTGGCTGTTTGAAAAGGTATGAAATCCCAGCCAAAGTAGATTTTGAAACCTGTGATAAGAAGAGTTAACATGGCAACAAGATGTACCAGATGAGTAACCCTCTCAAGCCAGGTATAACGTTCAACAACTTCCCTTCTTGAAGCTGAATTTTCAGCAGGTTGTACCATATTTTCAGCCCCCTTTAAACCACCTTGATAGTATAAGCCGGACGTTTTCCTGTCCTGTCAAGGGTATGAACAGCACATGCAAGACAGGGGTCGTAGGAGCGAACTGTGTGCAGGATCCCAAGAGGATTTGAATAATCTACTCCCAGGGCATTTTCTGCAGCCGAAATCTTAGTGCCTATGAGAGCCTGCTCAACAGGGCCCGGAATTCCTTTTGAGTTTCTTGGAGCAAGGTTCCAGGTACTTGGGACCACAGCCTGATACAGAGTTACCATTGAGTCCGAACCTGTAGCAGCCCAGTGCCCAAGAGCCCCACGTGGGGCTTCCCATAGTCCCATTCCATGTGAATCCTTTGCCATGGAAAGATCTGTATGCACTGCGACTTTTGCCCCTGCCTCAAGGTCCTGCAAAATCCATTTCTGCAGTTCAGGCATCACTACAAGGATCTCCTGCATTCTTGCAATCATACGGGTATAGTTGTTTACTGGAGAGTAACCGTTGTCCTGAAAAGCTTTCACCAGTCCGGTTGTAAGAGGTTCTCCCATAATCATGAGGCGAGAAATAGGTCCAACTTCACAGGGAATGCCGTCATAATGAGGAGCTTTTGACCAGGAGTAGCGGCTTTCCGAGCCTCTGGTATAATCGATTTCTTCTGGGCTCCCTTCGGGAACCGTGACCCCGTTCCAGGGCGGACGGTCTTCTTCCTCGTCGATATAAAACGAGTGATTAATGCTTTCGGAGATTTTCTGGTGGTCGAATTTTTCAAGTTTCAGACTTCCGTTCATATAACCTGAAGGAATAACCCTGCTGTCTGCAGGGCTTGCAGGGTCATATCCATCCCCATTCTCAGGTTTGAAGAAAACCCCGTAAGAAAGAAAACCTATCTTAGCAGGATCGGGGTAAATTCCTGCCCGGTCCATTTTCATACTTACAGGAAGGCCGAGAAGCTTTTCTCCTATCAGTTCCGATCCAAAAGCCGCAAAAAGAGGGACATCTCCCCAGCCCGAAGAATGTGAGAAGTCATTGTTTGTCAGGGACTTATCAAGGAGTTCTTGAAGGCGTCCAATGACGAAATCTACAGCTTTTTGTGGAGAAGCTGCCCTGTAAGTATTTTCAATCCATGTCTCTGGAGAGACACCAAGAGTAAAGGCTTCAATAAAATTCACAGTCTTTGAAACATAAGCTGCAAGCTGTTGAATATCTGCAACAGTAGGAGAGTAAACTACTCCTCCAACGTGCTGTAGAACAGCATGAGGCATCTTTCCCCCAATAAGAGAAATGGCATCGTGGAGGCGGCGCAGTTCCGTAATAGCACCGAGGTAAGAAGACCCTGGAGGAAGGCGGATGCCATCAAACTGATTTACTATAGGCATAAAACGTCCGGATAATTCTCCCCATACTGCATTCCCCAGATCTCCCTGCTGCATAAGGATATCATGATAAGCCGGGTTTGCAAGGTCCGGTCCCCAGAGCACGTAGATGTGGACTGCATGGCTGGCTATAAAATTCAGGCCCTGATGTATATTTCTCATCACAAGAGCATCTTTGGGAATTTCTCCTGCAACCCCAAAAAGTTCATCAAGAGCATTTGCTGCAGATATGCTGTGGCAAACCGGGCAGACCCCGCAAATCCTCTGGGTAAGAAGTGGGGCATCTCTTGGGTCCTGCTTCTGAAGAAATCTCTCAAACCCTCTGAATACCAGAGCATTACTCTGGGCATCGGTGATAACCCCCGCTTCACTGACTTCGGTATTGACCCTGTAATGTCCTTCAATTCTTGAAAGCGGGTCTATAGTTACCTGTACCATTACTTCTCACCTCCGGCCTTTTCAGACACGCTTTCCTCTGCGTAACCCTCTTTTTCCTCAGGTTTTTTCAGAACAGTCCTCCTTACTGCATGTGCACCTGCTGCAAGAAGTGCACCTCCTATTGCCACACCTGCTACAGTATGAAGAGGTGTGCCAACAAGCCCGGAATCTTCAATTTCAACAAAAAACGGCCTGGTGCTGTCCGGAAATCCCGGTTCAACACAGCCTATGCAGGGTGAACCTGCCTGAGGACAGAAAGAGAGGTGGGCATTCCAGTGTCGAGTAGCACAGTCAGCATGAGAATACGGCCCCTTACAACCGAGTTTCCAGAGACATTTTGTTCCTCCTACCGTCTGATCAAGTTCTCCGCGGTCATAATATCCACGGCGAGGGCAGTTGTCGTGTATAACATGGTCTGGGGGGAAGAAAACTTTAGGACGTTTCCATTCATCCAGCACATAAGGAAGATCGTCCGGCACCTTTATTTTTCCAAGGACAACTGCGCTTATTGTAAGAAACACCCAGTCCGGATGTGCAGGACAGCCGTTAATATTAATAACCGGAGTATCGATCCCAAGAAGGTTAACTATCCCTTTTGAAGAGTCTTCCATGGTAAAAGCAATTCCACGGTGGTCAAGAAGTTCTTTTATTTCGCTTTCAGCAGCATTTACTCCACTGTTGGTCGCACACTGCCCTATCGCTATAATTACAGATGCATTTTTTGCAGCTTTCTCGTAAGTTTCCTTATAGGTTTTTCCCCCAATTATCATATATTTTCCAGAATCTGCAGGCCCGTTTGGGACTCCTCCCTCAGAAATAAAGACGTAACCTTTTTCATTGTCAAGAATCTCCTCCAGCAAAATCTCGGAATTCAAATCACTTGTGTTAGCAGGTTTCCCATCTACAAAAATTCCCTGCTGCATCATCAGAACGTCCTGAAAGAGCAGATTGAGATTCAAAACTCTGAGTAACTCTACTATATCAGGTGAGCCTCCATCAAGCATGGACACCGTGCAGCCAGTACACTCCACTCCATGTAGCCATAAGACTTTAGTTTCCGAAAGTTCAAGGGCTTTTACCAGATCGCTTTTATATGTCTGTAAAAACAGTGATGCCCCCAGTACCCCTACAGCTTTAATAAATGTCCTGCGATCCATCTTCATAAAATTGAGGTTTTTAAACTTTTCAAGTAAGTCCTTATTACTCGTTTCACTTCCCCCACAATTGTAAGTACATATATATAATGAGATATATAATATAAGATCCAAGATATTAAAAGACTGCCACAATCTCCAATGATATACCTTTAAATGAATTCATTAATTTTTTTAAATATTATGTGGAAAATCAAAGAACTGTAGAAATAAAATGTTGTTTTTATATAAATTTATATATTTTGATTTTCATACTTTATTTATCGATTCCAACGCCAAAAAGGCTTCTTGTAGAATTATGGTGGTAATAATAGTAGTAAAGGCTGACATATAGTGGTAAAGGCTGACATTTTGGATAATAAACTATGCAGCAAAATTGTGGGGGTAGAATATGACTATTGGGGAAAGTCACAATTTAAAATCTGCGAGGTTCGCGGGTGATGAGGTTCTCGAGGCTTGCTACAACAATAGAAGTTCTCTTCGCAGAGGAGACAGCGGCTCTTCAGTAGAAAAAGTCCAGCGGGCGTTGATATATTTAGGATTTCCTATAGCCGAGGCAGGAGCCAGTGGTGTCTTTGATAGCAAAACTGAATTAGCTATAAGAAGTTATCAGGAGGCAAGAGGACTGAAAGTTGATGGTGCAGTAGGGATTGAGACTATAGGGAGTCTAGATGAAGAATTCCTCACGGGACCAGCAACAGAACATTTTGTTTCACCTTCAACAGAACCGTATGTATCGGATGTTCCATCTCCGTTAGTGCCCAAATCTCCAGCTAAATCTCCAAAGATGCCTCCGGTATCAGCACCAGAAACACGAATCCCTTCATTAAAAACACTCAAAACACCTAGAGCTCCTCACGTAGAGAGGCCTGTAGTTAAAACGCCTCAACCTCCAGTTCCACCTGTTGCAGAACCTCCTATATTGACAACACAGGCAGTGCCTATTGAACAAACTCCACCTCGTATTTCACGACCTGTGCCATCACATTATGCTCCACCAATGGTTGATAGTGAGGGACGCAAATTCCATTCTGCAGGAACGTGGAAAGGAAACAGTTCTTTTGAAGTCGAGGCTGGAAAATCGATACACCTTGAAGTTACTAATCATGAGAACATTGATTCAAATATCCAGATAAAGTCAAACACCGGTGAAGTGGCAAAATTTGCACTTCCATCTCAAACCGCTGTCGACTTAGAATTCTCTATGGCAGATAAAGAACCTTTTATCTGGAGATTTTATATTGAAACAGATAGCAAGAAATCATTAATTGATTGGAAGATCTATAGCAACTGGGTTCCAGCAACTCCAGGTTATCCATAAAGAGAGAATAAATATTAATATAAAGTTAAAAACGAGCTGCTACAGGACCGATATCAGATATATAGATCAAATCTCACTGATTATGCAGATAAAAATAAGTTAACAAAATACTAAAAAAGATTAAAGCAAGGAAGAAATTTCTTCCCGGATAAGTTTTATAGCCTTATCCGCACCCTCAAGAACTTCTGGACTAATTTCCAGGCTAGCTTCAGTGATAATGGTTCCGATTTCTATCCCTATGACCACAATTTCCGGTAAAGTCTGAATCTGTTCTCCTATCATCAATACATCTGTAATGGTCAGGTCGTGCACTGAGACGAGGGGATGAAACTCAGCACCATTTAAAAGATCTTTTCCTTCAATGCGGTGTACAGAACCAGGACGACTATCTGCCAAAACAGCATCAACTATAATGACCTTTCTTGCGCCGTCGATAAGATTCAGAAGGTCAAGTCCGCAGACACCTGCGTCCACGATATCAAGATCTTTGAGGTCTTTAAGTTCAGTTTTGTGAAGAGCCTCAATGACTTTGAGGCCGACACCATCGTTTCCCATTAATGGGCTTCCGCATCCCAGGATACGGACTGGAGCGTGTAATATAGACATATTCTCACTTGATTAAAAGGTGTACAGGTCTTTCGAATATGCCTATATTACCTTTTCCAGTTAAGATTTTCCTTTAACAGTTTTTATAAATGTTTTTGGTGTCCGTGTTACTTCTTAGCATCAAACCTTGAATATTTCTCCACATACTCTGAGTAGTGAGTATCTGAAAGATCCTCTTTTCCAGACCAGAAGATAGCTTTGTAGTACTTCCAGACATGGGGGTCAAACTCCAGAATTCCAACATGCACTACCAGTTCAAAGACAAACCAGTAGGTCATGAGAAGGTGAATAGCCCTCAGGAATCCTACAGCAGTCATTCCGAACGCAGGAGCAAAGATGCCTGCTATCGAAGTGATCCATTCTGCTATCGGAAGGCCAAAAAGTGACCAGTCAAGCTTGTACAGGACAATTCCCGAAACCGCAATTAAGAAGAGGGCTGTACCTTCAAGCACAATCAAGATCTTCATTAAGGGATGGAGTTTGGTCTCGTAGTGGCCTTTTTCTTCATCATAGATGGAAAATGCAGGATACCTGCCCTTCCTGAAGAAGTTCTTAATAATATCTCTCATACGAACTGCATCTTTAGGACCAAAGATGTAATGGTCCGTAAAGTGCGAGATTTTTCCCATTAACCCGTGACCTTCGGAAAAAATATTGTACGGGATAAGGATCCAGTTCACTGCAAGCAGGAACGGGACCGCGATCATGTGCAGAGCGCGGGCTGAATGGAAACTCATGAAGTCCCATCCAGCATATATCTTTAACCCGGTGATGATGAGCACTATCATCGCAATAGCATGGACAGTATGAGCTATCCTGTCAGTTATTGTATAGCGCTCAACAACCATTGACCGGTTGTTGTTAGATTTCATAGTGGGTCATCTCCTTGTACTATACTTAGAGTATTCTCAGAGTATTTGGAGCGCGTTTTCCAGTCAGGTCAATGGTGTGGACTGCGCATGAGATGCATGGATCATAAGACCTGCCCATATGGAAGATTCCAACTGGGTTGGTATAATCGACGGATCCTACTGGATTGATTTTTGAACCAATGAGAGACTGTTCAAGAGGACCGGGGATGCCATTGCTGTCTCTTGGGGACATTAACCAGGTACCCGGAACTATACACTGATAGTTGGCAACCTTTCCATCGCTGCCAGCAGAGATCCAGTGACCAAGAGCTCCACGAGGGGCTTCCCACAGGCCCATACCCTGATTATTTTTGGCTGCATTAAAGTCAAGAGGAACTGAAATCTTGCCTCCAGGCGTATAGTCAACTGTTACCCAGTTAAGAAGTTCATATGCGAGAATTGCAGTTTCCTGCATACGAGCCAGCATTCTGGTATAAACATTAGCTGGAGAGTATCCTTTTGCAGCAAAGGCCTGAGCAAGTCCTGTAACAAGCGGCTCTTTTATATTCAGCATGCGTGCAAGAGGCCCAACTTCACCCGGAATTCCATCGTATCTCGGAGCCTTGTCCCAGCTGTACTGGCTATTTGAACCGCCTGTGAAGACAATTTTCTCTGAATCAGTAAACGGAACGGTTTCGCCCTGTACTGGTGCGAGATCGTTTACACTGTTAGTGTAGAAGGAGTGAGCAGTACTCTCAGTAATCTTGTCAGGATTAAATTCCTCATATTCGAGCTTTCCTGTTACCACACCTGAGGTGAAAATGCGGTCTCCTGCAGGGCTCCTCGGGTCGTATCCGTCTTTGGGCTTGTAGTACCCACCATATGAAACGAAGCAGATCTTTGAGGGGTCCTTGTAACCACCGATTGTATCATGTTTAAGGCTTGCAGGAAGACCAAGCATAGTTTCTCCTACAAGTTCGGAACCGAAAGCTGCATAGAATTCAACATCTCCCCAACCTGCTGCTCTGGAGAAGTCATTGGAAGCAGTTGATTTGTCTACAAGGCCCTGGAGGTGCTCAGTAACAAAGCTTACTGCTTTTTGGGGAGAGCTTGCCTTATACGTATTTTCTATCCAGGTATCGAATGGAACTCTCAGAGTATGGTTGGATACGAAGTCCATGACCTGCAGATAATAAGAGGAAAGTTTGGTTATATCTGCGACAGTAGCCGGGTAGGTATATCCACCTGGATAAAGGGATGAAGGACCAGGCATTCTACCGGCAATAAGTGCAATGGCTTCCTGAAGGCGTTTCTTTTCAGGAATTGCTGCCATGTAAGAACTTCCCGCAGGTACAGCTGCGCCATCCATCTTGTAGCTGATTGGGGCAAACCTTCCAACCATCTCTTTCCAGACTGCGTTTCCGGTGTCTCCAAGTGTTGTAAGTACATTTCTGTATGCTGGGTTTGCAAGGTCAGGGCCAAAGAGGACATATATATGAGTTGCATGGCTTGCAATCATGTTCAGGCCCTGGAAAATGTTCCTCATTACAAGAGCATCTTTAGGAACATATTCAGCCACACCATAAAGATCGTCAAGAGCATTTGTTGCTGCCAATCCATGAGCAATAGGGCAGACACCGCAAATTCTCTGGGTAAGAAAAGCTGCGTCTCTTGGGTCCTGCTTCTGAAGAATGCGTTCAAAACCCCTGAATATAAGGGAAGATGACTGGGCATCGGTAATAACACCGTTAGCATCTACTTCAGTGGATATGCGCTGGTGACCTTCAATTCTGGTTAAGGGATCAACTGTAACGTTTACCATTTTTCACTCACTCTCCTTTTCCCATTCTCCTTACAGCATGCACACCTGCAGCGACTGCAGCGGCACCAACTGCAACTTTGGCAACTGTGTCAATGTTTGCTCCGGCAATTCCCTCATCTTCCGCTTCAACATACAGTGGTCTTGAAGCGTCCGGGAAACCAGGGTCTACACAGTTAATGCAGGGGCCTCCTGCCTGGGTACACATGCTTACTGAACCATTCCACCTGCGAATTCCACAGTCTGCATGGGCATAAGGAGCTTTGCAGCCTAATTTCCAAAGGCATTTTGCTCCGCCAACCTCTTCATCGAATTCTCCACGGTCATAGTATCCACGGCGTGGGCAGTTTTCATGAACTGTGTGGTCTGGAGGGAAGAAGACCTTTGGTCTGCCGTATTCGTCAAGAACTTCACCAAGGTCGTCAGGGATCTTGATCTTTCCAAGGATTACTGCTCCAAGGGTAAGGAGAATCCAGTCAGGGTGAGCTGGGCAGCCAGGGATGTTGATTACTGGCTTATCGATGCCAAGTTCCTTAAGCATGCCTTTTGATGCATCAGTCTTTTTGTAAGCAACTCCCCTATAGTCTGTGTCCTTTTCAACATCGCTGTTTGCAGAGGTAATTCCTCCCCAGCAGGCACAGGCCCCGATTGCAACGATAGCTGCGGCGTTCTTTGCAGCTTCTCCAAGGGTTTCCTTGAAAGTCTTGTTCCCAATAACCAGGTAGCGTCCTGAACCATCCGGACCGTTCGGAATTGAGCCTTCAACGACCAGGATATACTTACCTTCTTTATAAAGATCTTCAAGGAGGATTTCGGAGTTAAGCTCGGAGGTGTTTACAAGCTTTCCATCATTCCAGATTCCCTGCTGTGCACAAATAGTCTCATGGAAAACAAGATTGACATTGAGCTTGGTCAAAGCCTGTGCAATATCAGGGTTTCCTCCGTTTAAGAGTGATTCTGAACAGCCAGTGCACTCTGAACCATGTAACCATACAAGCTTTGTCTCTGCAAGTTCAAGCGCATTTACAATGTCTGTTTTATAGGTGCCAAGAAACGCAGTTGCACCAAGAGCGCCTACAGCTTTCATGAAAGTACGCCTGTCTAGTTTTAAGAAATCCAAACTATCCAGTGTACGGGCAAGATTTTTCGTTCCAGTACTCATCTCTACCACATCTTGATTTTTACCCAGGTTATATATCCAAAAGGGGGGGTTACTTTAATTTTTACTACAATAATATAAATGTGTATATAAATATACTGATAATGTTTTGAATGAGGGAATAGTATTTAAGTGTTTTTACACGATGGAATAAATATATTAATTCAGTAGATAGAACTTTATTAATAAACATAAAAATATATAACGATCTGAAAATTAATAATACGCCTTGAGGTACGTAATAGAACAGCAAAACGAATTTTAGCAGAATTAATCGGGGCTTAAAATACAAGAAAAAAATTAGTTTTTACCTCAGAAAAGTTTAATCCTCATATATGAAAACTAAAATATGAAAATATAACTAAAAATTAGATGATTTTATGAGGAAATGCGTAAAAATCTTCTGGAAAAATAATAAATCCCCCTTTGCAGTTAGAGGCATTAAAATTTAAGTTACCGGAAAAACAATGTGTAATGCCTTAATCAACATAAAATGTGAAGGCATGATCATTTTTTGACTATTATTTATCTCAGGCTGCGAGGAATTTTGTAGGAAGTCCACAAGAGCAGATTTTTGAAGGAACAAAAATCAGAGAAAAAAAACATTTTTTACATAAAAATATTAATAAAGCAGCATAAAATAGTAGCTATTTTATTGCCCATACAAAAACCATATTAAGAATTAAATAATCAAATTATGTTTTAAATAGTATATTAGGTCATTTTAAAGACCAAAAATAAAGAGTTAAAAACATGTATAAGATTTTAAGGAGAAAATAAAAAGCAAAAAGAATATAAAAGATAACTATATAACTGCGCAAAATAGAATTTCTGAATTACCTATTTTTACAAAGCTCGATGGTTATTTTTCGTTAGCATTTAACCCTCATAATGAATAAACTTGTAAGAGCCATTTCTTAAAAAGCCGTCAAATAGTCCAATACTAATTCTCCAAAATTAAATCAGATATCAGTTTAAATATAAATTAGAGTATCAATTAAAATTATTATTTTAATAAAACGTGAGCATCAATTCAAATAGCCAATAAGTAATTGAGCTTAGTCAATCAGATCAGATTCAATCCATGAGTCAACCCATATGAGAGTGCCTGCACTAAAATAAGTCCTCTTAAAGTCCTCTTAAAGGATTGTTTTCATCAAAAACTCTCATAAAGATCAAATTTAAAAAAGAAAATCAGGGAAAAAAACAGGAGGTAACATGTGTATAGCAATTCCTGGAAAAATCAAGGTTATTGTGGATGAAAACATAGCAACTATTGACATGGGTGGAGTCTGTAGAGACGTAAATATGGCCCTTATGGGAGGTGCAAAGGAGTCTATGATTGGAAAACATTTCCTTGTCCATGTTGGGTATGCTATATCTGAGATTTCGGAAGAGGAAAGTGAAGAAACCATGCGCCTTCTCAAGATCATGGCCGGTCTTGATGAAACCGATTCCTTCGAAAGTGAACACAAGCAAGAAAAGATGGAATTGTGAACTTCGGAGTTACCTTCTGAAATTCACAACATCGCTTGAATACAAGGTATGTACAAAAAAATGCCTGCACCACAGGCTGCAGAGCTGGTTATAAATAACATTGATTATGACAGAAGTAGAAAAATGGACCTCCATGCAGCAAATATATAAATGTGGTAAAGGTAGCAGGTCTGTTAAGTATACTCACAAGTATACTCACTTTAAAAATATTCACTTGAAGCTAAAATCGCCCACTAAAAATCTCACTCAAATGTACTCACCTGAACAACATTCTGCTCCGCAAATCTAATTAAATAGCAACAAGCGGATTCTCATCAAGACAATCAAGCAACCCGAGTGACACTTATGTTAATGCATGTAATCCACATGGAACACGATGTGTTCAAGGCAAACGATAAAATTGCCGAAAAAAACAGGAAAAATCTTGACAAACACGGAGTTTTCTCAGTTAACGTTATGGGAGCCATAGGGTCAGGAAAGACCACTCTAATCGAAGAGGTGATCAGACAACTTAAAGATAAATACAGAACAGTGGTAATCGCAGGTGACGTTATTGCAGAGATGGATGCCTCCCGTTTCAGGAAGCTGGGAGTGCCGACAATTCCCGTAAACACAGGAAAGGAATGTCACCTTGATGCAAAACTGGTGGAAAAAGCCCTCGATGAGATCGACCTTGACAATACGGACCTTCTTATCATTGAAAATGTGGGCAATCTGATCTGTCCTGTAGACTTTAAGCTTGGAGAACAACTCAGGGTGGTCGTGGTGAGCGTAACAGAGGGAGACGACATTATCCTGAAGCATCCTATGATTTTCAAGACTGCAGAGCTTGCAGTTATAAATAAAGTTGACATCGCCCATGCAGTTGATGTCGATGCCGAGAAAATGAGGGATGACATACTTTCCTTAAATCCTGATATACCTGTCATCCTTACTTCAAAACACGACTGGGAAAGCCTTGAGACCTGGATAGGCTTTATTGAATTTGGGCTCACAAGAGCAAAGGAAGCTCAAAAAAAGTAAGGTATTGAAAGCTGTTCAAATGCGGAAAAAGAAAACACGGAAAAAAGAAGGCAGGAAATGAAAACAAAAACAATTTCTCTCGAACACGGTGCAGGCGGAGAAGTCATGCAGGCACTTATAGGTGAAATAATCCTTAAAAACTTCCGCAATAAAAGTGCAGGCTCAATAGGGCTTGACAGCCTCGATGACGGGTCTACTGTCAGACTTGAGGGCTTTAACTCCTCTTCCGAACTCGTCCTGACAACGGACAGCCATGTGATAACTCCTGCTTTTTTCCCGGATACAAACATAGGACGGCTGGCAGTATCAGGCACTGTCAATGATCTCACGGTTATGGGAGCAAAACCCCTTGCCCTTACCTGTGCAGTCATAGTCCCTGAAGGTTTTCCAATCCGTGAGTTTGAAGAAATAATTAAAACAATGGACCAAACGGCTGCTGAAGTTGGCGTACCCATAATTACAGGCGACACCAAGACCGTGGAAAAAACCGCCCTTGACTCAATCATCCTGAACACAGCAGGCCTCGGGATAACAGATTGCCCAGTAAGGGACTCAGGACTCAAGCCAGGGGACAGGCTCCTTGTCACGGGCACGATAGGAGACCATGGGATATCTCTTATGGCCCACAGGGAAGGTTTTGACTTTGATACAGACCTTGTTTCTGATTCCGCTCCCCTATGGAAGCTCATAGAACCAATCCTCAAGCTCAGGACGCCGGAAGGAGAGCCTGTAATTACTGCTATGAAAGACCCGACACGCGGAGGGCTTGCAAACGCACTGAATGAAATGGCAGCAAAATCAGGAGCTGGAGTCCTTATTGAAGAAAGCATGATTCCCTACAAGCCCGCAGTCAATGCAGCCTGTGAAATGCTTGGCCTAGACCCACTCGAAGTTGCAAACGAAGGAAAAGCAGTAATCGGGGTCAAAGCAGGCTTTGAAGAAGAGGTACTATCAATCCTCAGGCAGCACCCTTACGGCAAGGACGCAGCCCTTATAGGCGAAGTTACTGCGGAAAACAAAGGAGAAGTTATCCTAAGGAACCGCTTCGGAGGAATGCGTTATGTGGACGTGCCTTCAGGAGACCCGATTCCTCGTGTCTGTTAATTCAGGCTCTCAGATCTCTTTTGATTGCTGGTTTTTTTGACTACCATTTCCTATATATTCTTTATTTTTTACCGGCTCACCTGATTCCGTTAACATTTTTATTCTCAGAATTTATTCTAGGCGTTCCCGGATAGATTTGCAGGTATTATTCAGAAGTGGTCGCAAATGGCGGAGGCTCGTGTTTTTTCTTCACGCCCCATGCAAGGCTTGAGCCTGACGGCGTACAGAAGATAAAAACGAACTCGATAACCATGCCGAGGCATCTAATGTACAAATATCAACAACATAACAGGGGACGACATAAAATCTAGAAACAACATAAATGATGCAGGTAAAAAAAGGCGACAAGCGAAAATAAAGATTAGAAAAGAGAGTGATAAAATGATAATTCAATTTAAAGGGAAGAGCCCGATAATTGCTGAAACGGCTTTTGTTACGGATTCTGCAGACATAATAGGAGATGTTGAGGTAGGGAATTTTTCAAGCGTATGGTTTAATGCCGTGCTCCGGGGAGACCAGAACAAAATAAAGATAGGGAACAGGACCAGTATCCAAGACTGTGCGGTGATTCATGCAGACCCTAAAAATGGGGTTCAGGTGGGAGATAATGTGTCAGTAGGGCACGGAGCTGTGCTTCACGGCTGCAAGATCGAAGATAATGTGCTTATTGGTATGAACTCAACTGTGCTGAACGGGGCTGAGATCGGAAAAAACTCAATCGTAGGAGCAAATGCACTTGTGCCTCAGGGAAAGAAGTTTCCTGCTAACAGCCTTATTATCGGAGTTCCGGGAACGGTAAAAAGGGAAACGAATGAGGCAGAGGTTGAGGCTATAAAAGAAAATGCTGATGAGTACGTTGAGATGGCTGGAGAGTATAGAGAAGAGATGAAGAGATATGCTTTCACAAAATCGAGTTCAATGACCTAAATGACAGTGAACTAATGATAAACAATGAAAAGCAGAATAATCGGCAGAAATAAGAGGGTGCTGGAAAATGCCAAAAATAGACTTAAACTTAAAACGATTATAAGGCAGCCCATAAAACAGAAAAGAAAGGAATAATGCCGGATTACAGAAATTGCTCCTGCTGTTATTGCGAGAATAGCTGGCAAGCTATTACCAGTGAGATTTAGCTCAAAAGCATTCTATGCTAAAATCCTTCCTGTCTATTAAAAATTACGGTAGTGGGGGGTGAGTCATTGATCAAATCTGAAAAAACGAGCACATATTCCATGTTTGAAATAAATAGGGAGAGATTTGGAAGCTCTTGGTTTTCAGTAACTCACACCCACGACCAAAATTACTATAGCGAACTTATGGGGAACAATTGGTTATCGCAGCTACCGGACATTAGGCCTGGATATTCTTTGGGTATACCATCATCAGATGGTCCATATAACCGACACTGCAAATGTCGTTAAATATAGTGCTCAGTAATTGCTCGGATACTACACTTTTCGGATTTCCTTTTGCGACCAGACCTCCCCGATACATGACAACGACATCATCACAGAACCATGAGATATGGTTTGGATCATGGCTGCAGGCCAGTATGGTTGTCCCTTTCGCGGATATTTTCTTCAGAATGTCCCAGATCCGGATCTGATTGCAGAAGTCCAGAGCAGATGTAGGCTCGTCCAGCAGCATTAAAGGCGTATCCTGTGCCATAGCCCTTGCGATAAGCACGAGCTGACGCTGACCACCGCTAAGCTGGTTGTAAGGCTTATCGGCGAGATAAGAGATCTCGAGCATTTCCATAGCTTCCCATACCTTATTCCTGTCTTCCTCGGAAATGCCAAAGATGCCGCCCATGTGTGGTGTCCTGCCCATCAGCACGACTTCCTTGACAAGGTAAGGAAAGGGCGGTTTGTGTTCCTGGGGCACGTAGGCGACAAGTTTTGCCATCTCCCCGATCTTCTTCTTCCTGACATCGCATCCGTCAACGGATATGCTGCCGCTATTGTACTTAAGGAAGCTCATGCAGCACTTGAACAGGGTTGTTTTCCCTGAACCATTTGGCCCGAAAAGTCCGCATAAAGAACCTTTCTCTACCCTGAATGAAACCCCTTTGAATACGGGTACGCTGTTGTACCCAAAGCTGAGGTTATCCACTCTCAACATATAATCACCCAAAAATCTCCTTTTCTTTACTGCGCAGCAGATACACAAGGTAAGGCGCACCTACGATAGCCGTGATGATCCCTATAGGGATTTCTGCCGAGGTCAGAGTACGCGCAATCGTATCACAAAAAATAATATAAACACCTCCCATCAGTGCTGCGGTAGGTATGACAAAACGGTTATCCGGACCCTGAATCAGGCGAGCGGCGTGGGGCATCATAAGACCGACCCATGCGATAATTCCGACTGAAGATACGCAGACGGCAGTCACCAGCGTGGCCAGCACAATGAAAATAAACTTAAAAACTTCCGGGTTCACGCCCAGTGCTCGGGCCTCCTCGTCGCCCATTGAAAGGACGTTCAGCTTCCACCCGAAGAACCACATGATAGCTACGGATATCAGCACAACAGGCACAGTCAAATACACATCATCCCATGTTGTGTAGTAAAAGCCGCCCATCATCCAGAAGACAATTTCTCTCAATTGTGTATCGTTTGAGAGGTATTTCATGATGGAAACACAAGCGGAAAATATCGAGCCTATGATGATACCGGCAAGTACCAGCGTGACCACGGGAGTCTGTCCCCTGTTCCTTGCCAGTGTATATGCCAGTAATACGGAGAGCGAGGCAAATAGGAAAGCACCCAGCTGTATAGAAATAAAGATATGAGGATAAACGATTCCCAGAGCTGCACCAAAAGCCGCTCCCGAAGACACCCCAAGGATGTACGGCTCCACAAGAGGATTGTGGAAACATCCCTGATAAATCGACCCTGCCACAGAAAGCCCGATACCAACGGTTATAGCCATAATGACCCTCGGAAAGCGGATAGTCCAGATAATCGTGTTTTTCAGTTTATTCAGAGAATCCACATTATCCGGTGAAAACAGGTGAGTAGCGATGATAGAGTACACTTCCGGTATAGAAACATGATATGTCCCCAAACAGATTGTGATAATCCCACCTGCCACCATAACAACAGCGAGGAAAAGCATGATACAAAGCTTCCTCGTCTCAAAAAAATTGAGGGCGGGACGGGTTGATATTTTCACGTCAGTCGATACTTCTTCCATGATTTACACCTAGAAATCAGACTCCACTGTCCAGTCCAACCACTGGTTTGAACGAAGTTCCTTTGCAGTTGTTCTGTTAACGCCGTATACGTCCTGATAATAATCAAGAGCAAACTCATGAACCTTGATATCGCTGAACAGGTCAGGATAACAGGCTTTGGCTATGACCATCATATCAATAGGGTATTCTGTCCTGCGTGCACAGTTCATCGGCGTCCATGGCATGGCATACACCCGTTTGTTCAGGACTGCACGCATGTTCTGAAGATTCTGATAATACGGCGCCTCATACAACTCGCGCGGCGGGTGGAATCCATTTGCAGTGGGCAAAAGTATGACATCCGGATCTAAAGCCATCACTTGTTCCGCATTTAATAGTTTACCTGAGCCTGTGTCACGGAACACATTTCTACCATTACATATATTTTCAATAATGTAAGATTCAGGCGTGTCAGTACCAGATACAGTCCCTGCCCCACCAGATCTTCTGGCATTTGGAGACAAACCGATATAGAGTACACTACTCTTTTCATCGTCAGGTATGTCTCGGGTACGTTCCCGGATCATCTTCTCGGTGCTTTCCAGGTAATCAGCCAGAACCATCACCTTCTGTTCTTTACCAAACAACTGGCCAATCACGCGCATTTCATCTCTCATCGTTCCCAGGTCAGAATTTTGGAAATATGAAGGTGAATACAATACCACAAGTGGTATACCCAGAGACTCGATAGCTGATATGGTCTTCGTGATTTTTTCCTCATTACTGGTGCCGATTGTACAGTCCCCAACCCGCATGATAACAACATCGGGGTTCACGTCTGCCAATGTCTCATAGCTGATTATGTTACCCTGGGGAGAGTTAATACAGGGCGTTTCATTCAACCATGGATGCAGGTATTTCATTGTATTCCATCCATGTACGTACGAATAATTACTTCCATATATCGTAGTGTATGAATATGAGTAGTCTCGTTTGAGTGACCATGACCCGATAGCCACGACTTTATCTATCTCGCTAAGATTCGTCAGGACACCTTCAACGAACCCGTCATCGATTGTAGCAATACGCTGGATGTCCTTTGGCACTTTTACCTGCACGCCACGCATATCCGTCACGTAACGATATTGTTCATCAGGTGAGTCTGCTGTCGTTGATAAGTTTGTGGCAGTTGTTGTAATCTGGCCTGTCTTTTCTGTGCACCCTTCTACTGATACTATAAGGAACACAATAAGTACACACAACATTAAACCCTTTTTAAAGAAAAAACAACTCGAGGGATTGTTTATTCGATGATTATTGTTAGGATTATCATTCATATACGACCACCGTAATAATAATTTATTGTTTTTTATTACATTTTACTACATAATACTATCGAATTGAGTATTATAAATAAGATTATATGAGATAGTAACAATTATTGTTAAAAATTAGACATTATATGCAAAAGCAAGAAAGGACAGTTTAGTATAAAGGGTTAAGAATGGTAGGATCTATAGATCATCGGTATTCCGGAAATCTAATGGAAGAAACAGTATGCGAGCTATTCACATTTTTAATAATTATTATTATAACTCTTACTGCTTTGCCTTCAGTCGCTTATGCGGATGATGTGAAACCTGTCACAGTTATATATCTCTATGATGAAAGCTGCCACCGGTGTACCGAAGTAATGCCAGTAGTCAGGCAGGCTGTTGAAGAAGCCCGCAAAGAAGACTTATCTGTTGATTATCAGGAAATCAGGGTCAATTCACAAAAAGGCACATCTTATGTAGATCGATATGGTCTGACAGACATCCCGAATCTAATCATCGATAACCATACAATCATTGGCCCCTCAAACCTTGAGGGAGAGCACGGAACTGTTCTAAAGAATATTAAGGATACAATAGCGTCTTCTTATGGGTATGCTTCGCCAGTGATCGTGCATACGACTGCAGTAAAAAAGAGTAAAAGCGACAGTAATGTCACGGTAACCGTGTATACATCCAATCAGGGAAACACACCTATTAATGTCAGTCTTTCCGGAGGGC
Source organism: uncultured Methanosarcinales archaeon (assembly GCA_964434965.1). Classification (GTDB taxonomy): domain Archaea; phylum Halobacteriota; class Methanosarcinia; order Methanosarcinales; family Methanosarcinaceae; genus Methanosarcina. The sequence goes on along the minus strand of CAYSWX010000004.1, from coordinate 54,621 downwards.
TGACAGAGGGCTCCCGGTTAGTTTCAGGGCAATTTTTCTGGAGCGGACCATTGCAGCCGGGAGCTGAGGAAAAGGTCACATACGTGCTATCGGGAGGCAATACCTCTTACGTATCCCCATCTGCCGTATATTACGAGGATGACTGTGGCAGTCACATTATCACAGACAGTTATGTGTCCGTCGGCACGATACCAGTGTTCTCAGTCCCCATTGCGTTTGCATCCGGAGTCATGGCTGCATTTTCCCCGTGTATCCTCGCAGTCATGGCATATATGACCGCGCTGGCAGCCTCTGGAGAAAGACGGTACTTAATGCTGATTAATGTAATTGCGTTTTCTGCAGGGCTGCTCTTTATGTATGCACTGATAGGCATTTGCTTCTACAGGATCAGTGCAACCATACCCTCCATGTATAGTCTTGCCAAAAATACAATTATCGTTTCGATTCTCTTCATCGGCTCCACCATGATAATCAGGGAATTATTCCACTATGAGTACAGCTTTTCGGATTCAGGGTTTAAAAAGTTCGTTTCTTTGCTGCGGCCTTATAGCAAAATAAATATGGTTGGGTGCAGCTTTGCCATGGGGCTGGGATTCGGCCTGATTAAAATACCCTGCACTGGCGGACCATATCTAGCGATACTCGGCATGATGGCTGGCCAGAGAAGTTCATTTCAGGGATTATACTGCCTGATGGCTTACGATATAGGCGTCGTGTTACCGGTACTGGGTCTGGGGACGCTGCTCTCTCTAGGATTTTCCGCCCACAAGTTGGACATGATCAGAACACAACACCGGGCCGTCATAAATGTTTCAACTGGAATCACTCTCTTTATTCTGGCCTCATTGCTGGCACTTAATGTAATATGATCGATAGGTGATTACTACCATCACTGAAGTGACAGACATCTACCAGAATTCTAAAGCACATCAATAAGGTAAAGGGTTCTAAAAATATAATAAGATCTTTTTTAATATTGATAACACCTAATAATATACATTACACAAAATAGACAAGTATATTAGTAAGAAGTTAAATTAAAGTGCTACAAACTAATATTATCATTAATAGTTGTTTATATAAAATTTAAATATTGAATGCTGCGATTTTCCGACTTAGACGTAAGATTTAGCATAAAAACAGCACTTTCAAACGTATCGTTCCCCGGAAGGTTACAAAAAGTTACAAATAATGATCAATCAGTAAACAACTGAAGTTGAGGTTTTTATGAATAAATTGATTGTTTGTATGTTTTTGATTTTACTCGTTAGTTTGCCTTTTTCCGGATGCACATCAGAAAAAGCCACTTTACCAGCAACTGACCCATCAACAAACGATGAATCCAGCATTATCACGGATATGAGAGGTGTCCAGGTAAAAGTGCCGAAAAACATCACAAGAACCGCCGTGATAAGTGACGGCTTCGTCGAATGTGTAATGATCAGCCTGGGTGTCCAGGATAATATTGTGGCTGTTGGTACCACGATCACCCCTAATAATAAAGTAGAAATTCCGAGTGTCAAGGGAGAAAATATTACGTATGAGAATGGCCAAAACACAATGCTTTACCTCGACCCTTCGATAAAAGATACAATCCGGTTAACGCCCCAACAGTACAACCTCATAAGCTTCGAAGCTCTTGCAAGTTCAGATCCTGATGTAATAATTCTCAGAGTAGGAGATTGTTCAGTCGGGTGGGACAACCGTGATACAATGAATAAAACAATCAATACGATGGAATCACTTGGAATCCCTGTGATAGTCCTGTATTCACCTACATATTACTCAAACTCAGACCTGTCTACCATAAGAGAAGAGATCAAAATTATCGGACAAATTTTCGGTAAACAGGAGAAGGCTCTCGAGTTAGCTGATTACATCCAGAGCACGGAGAAGATGATATCGGACAGGACCAGGGATATACCTGAGACCGACAAGCCTTCAGTATTATATTTAGGTCTTTCACCCAATGCCAGAAAAGCCGGAGGTTCAGGTCATTCATGGGGAATAGATACGCCAGAATCGTACACCATCGAAGGCATTGTACATGCGAAGAATGCCTACAGGGATACTGGCACTGCAAAAATACTGAATGCCGAGCAGGTTCTTGCCATTGACCCTGATGTTATATTACTGGCTACCTCATGGGGATACCATCCAGCCAGGGAACTTTACGAAGCGCCGTACTATCAGAATCTGAATGAGTTGAATGCTATAAAAAATAAAAGAGTCTATTCGATGCCCTGGACGCCCTCAAATTGTGCAAGGCGCCTGGAATACCCCATTGATCTGATGATAACAGCAAAAGCATGTTACCCGGAAAAATTCCAGGATATTAAAGTCCATGAATGGGTACTGGACTTCTACAAACAGGTCTACAATGTCGATGACGAAACTGCGAGAGGTCTCAGGTCAGCACAGTGGCTCGACTGGATGGAAGAGGAAGACTTTTGAGAATTGGTGAGAGAAATTTGGAGAAAAATTTGAAAAGTTTTTGAGGAGAATTTTCATGATGAATAACACTATAGACTATGGAGAGATCTGGAAAGCGATGATGGCAGAGAGTAAGAAGACGAACTTTGAAAGTGGCAGATTCTGGACAAGGGAAGAGGCAGTAAAATATGACACGCAGATCAAGATAGACAACTGGAGTTTTTCCAGAAACCTGATTAAACGGATTGATTTCACTCCGGATTCAAAAGTTCTGGATATCGGAGCTGGTCCCGGTACACTGACCATACCGCTAGCAGGCATGGTTAAGCACGTCACTGCCGTCGAGCCTTCAGATGGTATGTTATACTGCCTGAAAGAGAACATCAAAACAAATGGGTTAAATAATGTTTCCTGGATCCAGAAGAGGTGGGAAGATGTAAATATTAAGGATCTGGACTCACCATACGATATAGTTATCGCCTCGTTTTCCCTGGCCATGCCGGACATCAGAGAGGCGGTGATTAAAATGAACGACATGTCCTCGAAATATGTATACCTGAACTGGTTCGCAGGTATGCCATCCTGGGAAAAAACGTATGCTGAAGCCTGGCAGAGGGTCCACGGTACTCCATATAATATCTACCCGCAGATTGACTGCATATATAAAGTGCTGTACGACATGGGGATATACCCGAACGTCACCGTGTACCCTGATTACTGGGAACTGGTCTATCCGGGAATGGAAGCAGCAGTTAATCATTACAGACGGATTGTCAACGCGACCACAACCGAACATGATGCAATACTACAAAAGTATATATCCGAAGCATTTTCCTGCGAGAACGGCGACATCAGGATGAAGGAAAAATCATACGCTGCCTGGCTTTGGTGGGAAAAGTCGTAAATCAGCCCGGATGGTGTATAACATACCATCCATATATTTTTCATGTCTAAATCTTTGCCATTTTCTCAAATCCTTCTTATTCTCAAAAAATAATTAAACTTGATAATTAACTCAGTAGTTAGTATTATTTACATAAACCAGCCTTTATGTCCAAAAATACTGTTCTTTAAATGTACTTTTAGGGGGATAACTGTAAATTACGGCATTAACGAAAGAAAGGAATTACAAGCCTTATCTGGGTAACGAATTAAAGAAGGGACTAGTGTCGCGCCAGCAGTAAAATGTCGCATATAGCCGACTATAACTATTCGTAATCCTTTAATCCTTGAGGGTTGACGCGACACTAGATAAAATTGTAAATCTTATAATTATGTATATCATAAAAAATCAGCACCATATTTTTAATAAAGTTTTCACAGATAGCTTCTTGCTTACTTTCATCTTTTTTACCTTTGAAAGTGCTTATGAGAATTTTAGATTATAGAAATGATATCTGAAGAATGAATCATCTGATATTCTCTTTTGATTATGCCTTATTTTCTACTTATTTTACTGGGAAGAAAAATGATGGTTGAGGAGGGCACATACCAACATATATAAAAAATATAAACAATTACACATTATAATTAAAAATTTATATAAAGTAGATTTTGCGATAGGCCCTATCGATTTGAGGGCTTTTAAAACACTTTAATTCAGCACTAAAGAGGGATTAATACTGTCAAAGAACTGTGATCGTGAAATAAACAAAGTCAATAGGTATTTTGCCCTTAAGTTAGGCCTAATGATACTGGCCTTTCTGACCTTATCGGGCTGCCTGGAAGTTTCAGGGCCGGAAAAGGGTACGATAGAAGTCCAGATCCTGGCCGTCAACGATCTCCACGGTCAGCTTGAGCCCACGAGCAAGATTATTACAGGTTATAATGAGATCGGTGCTCCCATCCGTATCGATGCAGGGGGCATGGAGTACCTGGCCACCCACATAAAGGATCTCAGTTCTGAGAACCCCAATACATTCGTGGTTTCGGCCGGAGACTCTACAGGTGCTAGCCCGCTTGCCTCAGCCCTATTCCACGATGAGCCAACAATAAAGGCCCTCAACATGATGGGATTCGATTTTTCAGCTGTGGGAAACCATGATCTGGATGAAGGATCAGATGAGCTCATGCGTATTCAGAATGGCGGCCGCCACCCAACAGAGGACTTCTCTGGCAACTCTTCCTTTGAAGGAGCAGGGTTCCAGTTCCTGGCTGCGAACATAGTCAACGAGAGCACTAATGCGACAATATTTCCGGCATACAATGTTACTTACATTCAGGGAGTACCTATCGGGTTTATTGGAATTGCCTTGAAAGATACACCGTCCATAGTGGTACCTTCTGGAGTGGAGGGGCTCAAGTTCCTGGATGAAGCTGAGACAATTAACAGGTATGTCGGAAAGCTGAAGAGTATGGGTGTAAAAACCATAGTGGTAATCATCCATGATGGAGGCTTCCAGCAGGGACTATATAACGAGAGCTTGAATATGACTGGCCCCATTGTAGATGTTGTCGAAGCCACTGACGATGAAGTAGATGTATTCATCACCGGCCACACTCACCAGGCATATAACGCAGTTATTGACGGCCGCATAGTGACAGAAGCTGGCTCAACAGGCAGTGTCCTCACAGATATCGATCTGGTAATAAGCAACGAGACTTATGATGTGGTCAAAGGCAGTTCCAGAAACATTATAGTGTCCAGAGATGTCCCTGAAGATTCCGGAGTGACCGAGCTAATCAAGGGATACAAATCTCTGGCTGCACTCCTTGAAAACAGGGTAATCGGAAACATTACGGACAGTATTACAACAGAAGCTGATGATTCGGGCGAATCCGCTCTTGGCAATGTCATAGCCGATGCTCAGCTCTATGCGACCTCTAACCCAGGCTATGGCGGTGCTGTGATAGCTTTCACAAACCCGGGTGGTATTCGTGCTAACCTGACATATGATCAGGTGAGCGGAGGTGAACTATCCGGTGAGGTTACCTATGGTGAGGTCTTCAGCGTCCAGCCCTTTGTAAACAGCCTGGCCACAATGACCCTGAACGGAACTCAGATCGACTCTTTGCTGGAGCAGCAGTTCGACAACCCTTCTCCTGGAAGAAATCGTATACTGCAAGTCTCAAAAGGTTTTAGCTATGCCTGGAATGAAAGTGCACCCACAGGTGAGAAGGTAGAGATCTCCAGTATAAAGATCAACGGCACTTCTATCGATCCAGACGGTTATTATCGCATAACAGTGAATGGTTACCTGGCAGACGGAGGCGATAATTTCTCTGTCCTGAAGGCAGGAGTCGATAGGACAGGAGGGTCCATAGATACAGATGCACTCATCAATTATCTGGAGAATTTCTCTCCGATAGCTCCCGGAACCAGTAATCGAATCACTTTGGCAAAATAAGAGTATCGTGAGTATCTATTGTGAGTATATATTCTTCCGGCAGGAAATACTGCCGGAACACTTTTTTAGCCGGTAACTTTCTCCCAGCCCTGAAAAAACGGACTAATAGTACTGAGAGATAATAAATGAAATAATTACTTTGACATTTAAAGCTGACACTGCCCCATTATCAACTGTACAAACAGCTTGAAGCTTGAATTTTAAGCTTTAATAGCTGAAAACAAAAAAAGCGGAGAGATAAGTATAATCTTCCTATTGAGTAATAGAAAAAGTTTGATGCGAGGGGTGCGATTCGAACGCACGAACTCCTACGAGACTAGGCCCTCAACCTAGCGCCTTTGACCTGGCTGGGCAACCCTCGCATTTCGATTTAACAAATAAATGGGATTTAAGGACTTTTTTAGAGAATTTGTCTGTGAAAACGTATTCAGTTCGAAGTTAGCAGTATAAGAAATCTGGTGCGAGGGATGGGATTCGAACCCACGAATTCCTACGAAACTAGGCCCTCAACCTAGCGCCTTTGACCTGGCTGGGCAACCCTCGCATCGTGCATTCCTGTGAAATTCCGGCGCGCCTTACGCCTTGCACTTCCTCACAATATCATGGATAATATATAAACGTTTCGAGTCACAAAGGACGCGGACAATAATTATAGAAAGATCCCGAAGTAAAAAGAATAAATCCCGAAGTAACAGGGTGAAGGAAATCTCCCGGACAGAGAGTTTTCCGGGGCCAGAATGGAAAATTTGGCTCCGGAAATAGTAGTTTGAACCCGCTTAAACAGGGTTCAGAACTGGTCCAAAATTGTTATAAGTTCTTCAGCTTTGCCTTTAATCACATTTGCGGCATTAAGGGCAAGGTCTTTAGCTGTATATGAACCATCGGATTCCATGGTGAAAACAAAAGCGTTTTTCTGGAAGTCCACATTTATAGCGTTAATGTCGCATGCCTGCTCACAGAGCTTGCAGAGGGAACATTTTATAATATCGTCCTCGGCAATCCTTGCTCCTGCTTCTTCAACCCTGATAATGCCTTTTGGGCATTCTGCTGCACAATGCCCGCAGGCATCGCAGTTCTCAATGGTTATAACAGGCACATTTTTGTAACCGCAAGCAACGCCGGCCTGCCATTTTACGCTGTCTCTGCCATAGCCCATATGGGCAATAGCCTCCAGCACAAGCTTCTGTCCCTTCTTCAGCTCAACAATCGGCACATTAGGATCTGCCGGCTGGATCTTGGGGTCAGAAGAGATAAGGTCCCGCGAATAAACGGTTCCAGGGCCTTCTGCACTGAGAGTCAAAGATAGCTCACATGCAGGGCAGCCTTCTCCACCACAGTCGCACTCGGCCTGAGGCACATACGTCTCTATATCCGTTACAAGCGGGATTAAGGAGAGACGAAGAGCCAGCTGTTCATCATAGAGCACGGATGTGTTGTCGTAAAGGTTTACATACTCAATTGCAAGAGTGGGTACATCGGCGACCATGGCACGCCGGATGCCGTTAGCAAAAGCCGTGCTTACCCTGGACAGCACAAATTTTGCAGATCTGTCCGATAACTCCAGAATGTCTACTTCCATCGTCATATACCTTAATTCCCCTAAATTTTGAATATATTAAAAAAAGAGAATTTTGAAGAATTCTCTGAACAATTCTTATTATACGCGCCTTCCGCCTTTTGGGCGGGTACCGTCGTGCGGGACAGGAGTTACATCCTCGATTCTGCCAATGCGGATGCCTGCTCTTGCAAAAGCTCTGATTGCAGCCTGTGCACCGGGTCCCGGGCTTCTCTGCTTGTTTCCTCCTGGAGCTCTTACCCGGATGTGAATGCCATTGATACCCTTATCCCTGAGCTGGTCAGCAAGCTGGCCTGCCATCTGCATGGCAGTGTAAGGAGAACTTTCGTCCCTTGCAGCCTTTACAACCATACCACCAGAGGACTTGGCAATAGTTTCAGCCCCGGTGATATCAGTTACTGTAATAATTGTGTTGTTAAATGAGGATTTGATGTGAGCTACGGCCCATTTCATATCTGCCATGTTTATCTCCTCCCGCCTCTCTTCTTCTTACCACCGGCACCGCCTCTCTCAGCAGGCTTTTCTCTTGCCTGCTTTGCCTCGGCAGCAGCCTTAAGAGTTGTTGCGCTGTCTGCAAGGAAGGATGCAACCTGGACAGGCCTTTCAGGGTGAGATTCACTTACAAGAGGAGAGGTTCCATAGTACCCGATGTGCATTTCATCTTCCTTTGAGACCAGCATTCCCGGAATTGTAGCTTTTCTACCGTTAATTGCGATGTGGCCGTGAGTAATGAACTGACGTGCCTGAATAACGGTTCTTGCAAGCCCAAGGCGAAGAACCTGGGTCTGGAGCCTCCTTTCAAGGATATTTTCAGTTTTTAAAGAGAGAATATCATCAATATCAGCGTCAGATTTTATAATGCCGTAGCGGACAAGCTTGGCAAGAATTTCTTCGGACTGGGTCTTCAGGTGTCCCTCAAGCCCGCCTTCCTGACCAGCAGCAACATTTGCAAGCAGGTTTCTGGCTTCGGACCTGTACATCCTGAGCATACTGGCTGCTTTCCAGACTTCCTTTTTGTTCCTGAGACCATATGCCTTTACAAGCTGGACTTCAGCAGCCATCCTGGCTTCCTGCCAGGGGTGTCTTGGAGTCTCGTAACTTTTATTTTTTTTACCTGGATATGCCATCAAATCACCTTAACCGAAAAATTACTTCTTCCTGCTCACACCGACAGTTGATCCGCGGCGGCCTGTGGATTTTGTCCTCTGTCCTCTGACCTTAAGGCCTCTCTCGTGCCTGAGACCTCTGTAGGCACGGACCTTCTTCAGGTTGTTAATATCTTCCCTGAAGGTCAGCATGATATCTGTTCCGAGCAGGTGCTTGTCCTGTCCGGTGGTCAGGTCTTTCTGCCTGTTAAGCATCCAGGTAGGGACGATATCTTCGAATTTTCCGATTGCAGCGTCGAGTTTGGCTACTTCCTCATCCGGAAGGTACCCAAGTGTAGCAGTGGGGTCAACATCTGCGCCCTTTGCAATGAGAATTGCAGTGCGCCTCCCGATTCCGGGAAGACCTGTAAGAGCATACTGTACGGGCTTTGCCCCCTGCAGGTCGGTATTCATAATCCGAACAAGATGCCTTAGTTCTTCATTATTGTTTTCTTCTACCATATACTTCCTCCATTGGAGTGCATACAGCATCCTGTAGCCCCTGACCGAATACCCAATAAGAATACGCGAATAACTCAGGAGCAGCTCTCAAAAGGAGCTTCTTTACAGCATATACTGATGAGTTTCTTTACATGCAGCTGCCAGTATATAAGGATATCTGCGTTAATTCTCCACTGAAAGCTGGCAACAGGATATGTTATACAGAAATAGTATAGAATAATTGAAGTATACAAGAAATATCTAAAGAAATGCTGAAAAATTTACACGGCACAAAAATAAGAAAACATGACGCCGAGGGGGAGATTTGAACTCCCGAGGGGCTAAGCCCCACAAGCTTTCCAGGCTTGCGCCCTACCACTAGACTACCTCGGCACAGAGCTTATGGCACGACCTATACCATAACGGAATAGTGGTATATAAATCTTATTCTAGGAATGCATGAGGAAGAAAGAACTTTGAAGGTAGTAAAAAAGAATTTAAAAGGTTAGAGCTGAACCTTTTCTTCTTTTTTAGTCCAGCCCTTTGGATAAGTTCCTGCTTCCATAAGTACCCGGATAGGAGAAGCTGCAATACCCGCAGAAGCATTGAGAATCTCTTCCGTGGTCATTTCAGCTTTTGCAAGAGCAACAAGTTCCCCTTTTAAGGTAAAGAGCCCTGTAAGTTCTCCTTTAGCCAGATGGGAGTCAAGGCTTGTGATGCCCGGAACCGCAAGTGAAGCGCCTGAACAGACCGCATCCACCGCACTGTCCCGCAGGATAATTTTTGGGAGATGGGATACGGCAGATTCCATTGGCATTATAACCCTTCTCAGTTCGGATTCATCCCCATCTTCCTTCCAGAATACATGAGCATCCTTCAGTTCATGGAGAGTAACAAGCGTTTTTTCAGTAAACGGACCTGCCTTAGTCCTGCGGAGTTCCTGCATATGACCGCCGCAGCCCAGAGCAAGCCCTATGTCATGGCAGAGTTTCCGGATATAGGTCCCTGCTTCACACCCAACACGGAAGAGCACAGAAGTACCTTCAATCTCAAGCACTTCCAGATAGTATATTGTCCTGACCCTTATAACACGCTTAACAGCGGATTTGATAGGAGGCATCTGGTAAATAGGACCTGTAAATTCCTCACATACCTGGCGCACCATCTTTGGAGGTATAGCCCTGTGGAGCTTCAAATGGCAGATATACTCTTTTCCTGAGAGGCGCAGGGCAGGTACGGCAAGGGTTGCTTTTCCAAGCAGTGCGGGCAGAAGCCCTGTAACCTTGGGGTCAAGTGAGCCTGCGTGCCCTGCCGTATGTACACCAAGGATGGCTTTTACCCAGGCTGCAACCTCATGGCTTGTAGGTCCTCTGGGCTTGTCAATGTTTACCACTCCTTTTTCGATATATTCAAGAATAGGGCGCTTTTCCGGAGGACAGCCATAGGATGGATTTGTCCAGGCGCCGGACTTCCGGACAAGGGTTCTCTCAACTTCTGATGGCAGTTTGCCGGCGGATGACATGGTTTTTCAAAACTCCTAGGTTATTATTGTGGATTCAATTAAGTAATGCTTTGTGGAAATGTGTAATACGGAGCCCCGGACCTCAAATACTCGTGAATCATATCTGAAATACCCGTATCTGAAATATCTCCGGAGATGAATACTCACATTGAAGTATTCGGTAAACTTAAAGTCCTGTAACAAACCTGTTCTCAGGAAAGTACAGGCAATTTCCAGTAAAGAATTCCTGAAAAAGGTGATCTTGTATTATGAAGGAAATCACCATAACAAAGTAGGTCATAACGTTCTTGAGAATTTCGGGAATATATTGAGCAGGTATCCAGCAAGAAGCATGGATTTCCTTGTAGATATCAATAATATCAGGGTTCGACAGATAAAACCCTGTGCTTGATCTGAAAACCTGCTTAAATAAGTGTCCCTGTAGATCTGTGGCTGGTGAAAATCACTCAGGCCCGACAAGAGCATCAATAGCAACCCTGAGAATATCAAGAATCTGGTACTGATTCCATTTTTCAGAATCGATAATAATGTCGTAAATTGATAAGTCTGAAATATCAATTTTGTAGTAGTTTTTGTACCTGAGGGCTTCGGAATTCTCCCTATCTTCCGTTTTTTTCAGTTCTTCATCAAAGGAGGCCGATTTCTCACGCCTCTGGATACGCTTTACCCTGGTCGATATCGGGGCTTTTATCCAGACTTTAAGTACATCAGATCTCCCTTCAGCCATATGACCTGCAAGCCGGCTTTCGAGAATGATATTCTCCCGGCTTTGAATGATAGACTTCTGGTTTTTGTCAATGTCAAGGTCAATGGAAGGATCTTTTTCAGCCATGACTCCAAATTCAGCCAGGCTCATTCCCCTCTCTTTTGCCATCTTTCTGAAGATTTCCCCCGAGGAAACCAGCTCAAGGTCATAGCATTCAGCAAGGAGCCTTGAGAGGGTGGTCGTCCCGCTTCCAGGAAGCCCACTCACTGTGATCTGCATCAGACACCACCAATATTAAGAGCCTTCCTTATAAGCTGGCTGACACCCAGAGAGGAGATAAAGTACCAGTAGATCCAGTGCTGGAAAGGACCAAAAGCCTTCGAAGTGAGCAGCTGCTCGCCCCAGAAAGGAAAGACCATGGTAGCAGCTCCGTGCCCGCTAATGTAATAATAAGCCCACATGAAGAGAGGCAGTGAGATGATACTGATATAAGCCATGGGCTTGAACTGCTGCTTGGACATCTTCATCTGGTCTTCCATCATCTCTTTGCGCTGGTCTTCAAGCTTTTTCAGCATATAGGTATTCTGGGAAAGCTGTGCTTCCCTGAACTCTTTCTGGAAAACCTTCATACGCTCCTGCGTATTTCTCATCAGATCCCAGTCGATAGTGTACTTCTGGATAAGGGATGCATAGATGGCGGTGATAGCAGCCATAACTAAAAGGACCAGGTGGAAGTTCTCCTGTCCGACCAGCATGAGCACAGGATTCATAATAACGCTGACGACTTCTCCTACAGCCTGCCTGAATTCCTGTCCAAGGAGCATTATCCCGAACATGAGGGAAAAACCGAAAGCCAGCAGGAACCGGTCAATTTGCTTTTTTAATGTCTCTGTAACCAAGTTGTCCTCACCATTAAGGTTTAATGAATATTAATCGGAGACTATTAATCCGGGGAATTCAAATACGGAAGAACCGTAATATAGAGTCTTAATAGAAAATAAAGCCCTGACAATGAATCGAGTCAAAGATTCAGTGAATCGAGTACTGATAAACCTGAAACTTAAATATAGGTCAATAAATCCGCTCAGACTGAAGGAGCTATATTAAGACTATTACATGGGTTTTTCAGGTTAATAAGTTTCGATGTATATATAAGTTATACTATTCGGTGAAACACAGATTGCAAGCCTCCCCTTAATTCCAGTTTTTCTCTAAATTTCGTATACTTTTCAGGTTGGTCCAGAAGGGGAATACTGTACCATTGAAATAAATGGAAGCACTCTCAAAGAACCCGGTTCTGGAGCTTTCATGTCCAAAAAAATCCGGCGTTTCCTGCAAGGGAAATTACACTTTGGTTGAATCATTTAAGGAAAGATACTGGAGGATATTTTCAGGGAAGAGAAAAGAAATTAAAACATAGCTTTAAATAACTTATCATAATTTATCATAAAAAACTTTTAGGTCTTAGAATAAAGAGCCGGACCTGAAATTAAGTCCAAAGTAGATTCATGAATGAACCTCGAAGAGCACGTCCAGGCATCAGGCAGGAGTTAAAAATGCATCTTCCAAATCCCCATAAACAGCACCCGGAAATCAGCGAAAAAGCATGGATATCCGAAACTGCAGTAATAATTGGAAATGTAAGTATTGCAGATAATGTATTCGTAGGGCCAAATGCAGTCCTCAGGGCAGACGAGCCCGGATCATCCATAACCGTTCACAACGGCAGCAATGTGCAGGACAATGTTGTTGTCCATGCCCTTTCACATTCCGATGTCCTGATAGGCAAAAATACATCTCTTGCTCACGGCTGCATTGTACACGGGCCCTGCAGGATAGAAGAAGGCTGCTTCATAGGGTTCGGAGCAGTGGTGTTTGACTGCAATATAGGGAAAGATACGCTTGTCCTTCACAAGGCCATAGTCCGCGGAGTAGATATTTCCTCAGGCAGGATGGTACCTGACGGAACTGCGGTCACCAGCCAGGACTGCGCTGATGCTCTTGAGGAAATCACAACAGAACTGACTGAATTTAAAAAATCCGTAGTCGGGGCAAATATCGAACTTGTAGAAGGATATATAAGGCTTGGAGAAGAGAGTTGAGGGCAAAAGCAGGTTATCTTTCCAGAAATGACATAAACACTGTGAGATATTCAAAAATGGCTGGAATATCCAGAAATGTCCAGAAATATTATGGAAAAAGAAAGGGAATAATTCTGATCAAGTGCGCATGACCGGAATTAAAGATATTTTCCCTCCAGTTTTTCCAGAACCTTTTTTCCTTTATCCGTAAGCATGTATTTTTTCCATGTCGCCTTCTCAGGAGTCAGGCATTCGATTAAATCTCTGTCCTCAAGCTCCTTTAAAGCACGGCTGATATTTTGTGTAGACCTATTTGCTTCATGGGCGATATCCGAAGCCCTTACTGCAGTATGCCTCTTCATAAATTTCATCAGTATTAGACGGCGATCAACGCTGATGACCCACTTTATCAATTCATCCATTGAATTTTCAGTCATGTTAATTCATATTCTCCAGCAAAAGCTTCCTACTGAGATAAGAAATCACATAATATTTAAAATTTAATCATTATGTCATTTAAAGAACCATCAGTCAGGGAAAGACAATTCAAACATTGAAAAAGATTTTAAAGAACTGCACTCAAAGACAGGTTGAATCATAGACATTGATAGCTAATCAAGAGAGTATAAAATCTGAAATCAAAACTGCTACTGAAAAACAAAGACCTTAATCTGGAAATATTAACCGATTCCTTAATCTGGAAATATTAACCGGTTAACAGGAAATGAAAAAACAGAACATAAAAACCGGGCGCGATAATATAGAAAATAAGAGATAAGTAAAAACAAAAAAGGAAAGGAATTCAGGCAAACTTTGCCAGAATTGCCTTAATATCCTTAAAAACCACATTTATGTCCTTTGTGCCGTCAAGGGTGACAAGGATACCCTTTTCTTGATAGTAGTTGATAAGCGGCTGGGTCTGCTTTTTGTAGACATCCAGACGGTTCTGGACAGCTTCTGCTTTATCGTCAGCACGCTGGAAAACCTCGCCGCCGCAGATATCACAAATGTTGTCTTTCTTTGGCGGGTTGGAAATAATGTGGTAGCTTGCCCCACATTTGCACATAAGACGCCCGCTTATTCTTCCTACAAGTTCCTCATCAGGAACCTCAAGGTTGAGGACGACATCGATGGGCTTTTCAATTTCATCAAGGATTACTTCCAGGGCATCGGCCTGAGGGACAGTCCTTGGGTATCCGTCAAGAATGAAACCCTTTTTGCAGTCTGCCTCTTTCAGACGGTTTTTAATTATGCCAATAAGCACCTTATCAGGAACAAGTTCTCCCTTGTCCATATATGCCTTGGCTGCAAGTCCCAGTTCTGTTCCTTCTCTAACGTTTGCCCGCAGGATATCCCCTGTGGAAATCTGTGGGATTCCGTAGAAATCAACCAGTTTTTTGGCCTGGGTACCTTTGCCAGCACCCGGGGGCCCGAATAGTATTATATTCATTAGAAGAACCCTTTTTGTGTCCTTTTATTTGAGTTTTTTCCCTTACTGATCCATCTTTTTTAGTTAAACCACGAAATTAGAGGTTTACGATCCCTTATTATTCTCCGAAGAAGGAACGGATCATAGGGTGCATTTCCATCATCTGCTCAGAAGCTATATCCTCGTACAGGCGATATACAATACTTACCGTAAGCAGTAGTCCCGTACCTCCAGCACTTCCCAGAGTACCGAGTAAGCTTGCAATCAGGGTGAGTAATCCAATGAATACTCCACCAATCACGGTAACCTTTGGAATATAGCGCTGCATAACTTTTTCAATACTGCTAATGTTCCGCCTGAAACCTGGAATTTGCATTCCCGAATTGAAGATCTTTTGAGCTGTGGGCTTTGCACCCATGCCTGTAGTCTCTATCCAGAAGAGAGCGAAAACAACTCCTCCTGCAATCAGAAACGTAGCATCCATAAGGACATGCAGTACAATCTGCCACGTAGCCGGAGCAGTTGCCCCATAGCTTGCAAATGATTGCTGTACGAGAGATGGAATCCAGTCATAGGGGCTGTTTATGGGAGATAGATAGTACATAATCCCATTAAGTGGATTTGAGCCGCTGAATTCTCCCAGGAAAGTAATTCCTCTTCCGGAAAGAATAATCCCAACCATCTGGATATTAGCCTGAAGAGCCCTGACAAGGATCATTGGCAGAACTGATGCGTAGATGAGTTTTACAGGGAAGCGTCCCCTTGCCCCTCTAACCGCACTGTGAGCGAGAGGGATTTCTATTCTTGTACTTTCCACATACACCACAAGCAGGAAGATAACAATCGTGCTCAGGAGAGCAAGAATTCCTCCATTAACCAGCATGAATATGAAGCCTTCACCGGATAGGAGATAGCCTGCATCGGTATTCTGGGCGATATAAATCCATTTGGGAATAAGTCCTACAGGAAGCCCATTTTCCATTTCCCAGTTAAGTATTCCTGTAACAATCTGCTGGGAGATACCCGCAACTATGAACAACCCGACTCCTGATCCGATACCCCATTTGGAGACCACTTCATCCATGAAGAGGACCAGAACGCCTCCGATAAAGATCTGGACAAGGAGCAGTAAAGTGATCACTCCCAGGCCTACACCAAGAGTAGAAGCAAGCCCCGGGTCCGGCTGGATGTATCCGCCAAGAATCTGCGGCAAAGCCTCCAGAATGATCATGACAAAGACAAGGAATTTCTGAGCTCCCTGAAAAAATGCCTGATCTCTGGGGTCCGAAAGATCCATTTTTATGATATCTGCCCCAACAAGAAGCTGCAGAACAATCGAAGCAGTGACAATTGGTCCTATACCAAGGAGGACTAAAGTTCCCGACGCCCCGGCAAAGAAGGCACGGTATGATTCAAAAAGGTCAATAGAATCCTGAGACATTCCGAAGAGCGGCACATTTGCAAGAGCAAAGTACAGCACCAGAACTCCCAGAGTCCACCAGAGTTTATCTTTGAAGTGGACGTGTTTTTCCGGACTTGCTACTGCAGGTAACTTATTAAAAAACGGTTCTAAGGTATCCCTGAGAGTCATCGATTACACCATTCAAAACATAAATTTTTTTACTATTTTAAATATTAGATAATGCTTTTACCGTAGAATAGATGGTATATAGCACATCTAATATAAAAAGGTACTAAAAGAATGAAATAAGTAATGTCAGGATGACACTACTTATTCTGCATCGATGCAGCTTCCGCCAGCATTTTCGATTTTTTCGCGGGCAGAGGCGGAAAACTCCTCTGAAGTTATCACAAGGTTCCTTGTGACACGTCCACTTCCAAGGACCTTTTCGATTCCAAGGTTTTCAAGGTTAATGTGGTATGCCCCGTCCTTAACTTCTGCAAGCCCTTCTTCAACAAGATAGGGAGCAAGTTCGTCGAGCTCTCCAACATTTACTATGGAAACATCTTTGGAGATTTCATCAGGGCGCTTGAAACCGTGCTTTCCGTAGCTGTAACCACGCATCATAGCTCTTACGAAGTGGTGCTTGCAGCCACCGGCTTTTCCGCGTCCTCCGCGGTTTCCGGCTCCACGCCTGTTTTTATGGGTCCCGCCACCGCAGGTCCTGGACCCTCTGAACTTCTTAATATCCATTTCAACCACCTTATCTCATCTTGTGCAGAAGCACATTGATATTTTCATCGTGGTTTCCGAGTACGCCGCCCTGCTGGACTGTTCTCTTAATCCCTGCATGCCCTTTTCTGGGCGGGTGAAGCCTGAAAACAGGCTTCATTTTGGGGACGTCCTTAAGGGAGGCTTTTCCTTCGACAACGGCTTCGGCAAAGGCCTGGATAGAATCATAGTCCGTATTTTCACGGATATATTCATTTGTGAGGCGGGTGTCGCCTTCAAGCCTTCCGCGGTTTTCAAGGACTTCCGCAAGGGTCTTTGCATCAACCTTTCCATATGCAACGTAGTCCTTTACTTTCTGGACCATACCCTTGTAGTGAGGATCTTCCGGCACAAACACGCAGTGGTTGACTTTGTGCAGGCGGAGCATCTTCATTGTGTCCTCGATAGTATAGCGTACGTTGACCTGACCTCTCAGTCTCACAACTGCATACATCTCAAACTTCCTCCTTACCGTAGTAAACAGGCAGCCTTATAATGTTAACCTGGTTAAGGGCTTCATAGGTAGCCTTTGCGAAGTTGAGGGTTGACCTGGTGGTTCCGAAGGTCTTGGTCCATACGTCTTTAATGCCGGCTTTTTCAAGCACTTTGGTTGCAGTGTTTCCTGCAGCAATCCCGAGACCCCTTGGGGCAGGGATGAGGGTTACACTTACACTGCCTGCCTTTCCAGTAACCTCGTAAGGTACGGTGTGCGGCAGTCCGCAGGCGCATTCCCAGGAACCGCAGCCTCTGCGGATATAGGTAATGTTAAGCTTTGCAGCATCAATTGCCTTGCGGATAGCAGGCCCGACCTGTACGTCTTTTGCCTGTCCGAGCCCTACATAGCCGTTTCTGTTTCCTACGATTACGGTTGCTCTGAACTTCACACGGCGTCCGGAGTCAGTCATCCTCTGGACCATGTTAATGTCGAGCACTTCATCTTCCAGGTCAGGAAGCAGCATATCAATTATCTGGGGTTCTCTAATAGGCAGGCCTGATTTGATTGCTTCATCCATGGAAGCAACCTGTCCTTCAACGACCAGCTTTCCAAGCCTTGTTTTCGGGACCCAATCTTGATCGAATGCCATTTAATCACCTTAACTAAATTCAGCAAAGATTTTCTCTTTGGTTGCTTCAAACTGCTCTGGCAGGTCTGAGCTCTCTTCTCTGTATTCGGCGATGTGCTCTCCACGGATCCTCTCGTCCGATGGGAAGACATCGGGGCTGCAGGGGATTTCAAAGCCAGAGTCTACAACCCCTTTAAGGGCAGCATAAACTCTTGAGCCTGCAGAGGAAGCCTGGAGTCCTATATCCAGAATGCCTCCTTCATAGCCCTTCTGCAAACTTTTCAGCCCGAATAAGAGCCCTGTAAGGTATGCAGCCGTTGTGTTTCCGGTAGCTCCTGTGTAACCGTACTTAGCAAGTTCACTCGAAACGGCTGAGGAATATGTTATGTCCCCTTCTGGGGTTGGAGCTATTAACTGGATCTGAATGTTTCTTGCACTCTTTCTGATGACCACACGATCCTGCCCTGAAAGTAGTAATTTAAGGCGGAGGTGGTAGTTAGTGCGTCCTTCTCTTCTTCGTCTAAAAGGAACCTTATATCTCGGTCCTGTTGCCATCTTCAGCTCCTCCAGGTTATTTCTTTAACATTTTTTCGGACTCAAGGTGGGTGTTAAGGTGAGAAACGCTTCTGTATTCTCCGCCCTTTGCCTTTCTATAGAGTCTGCAATACACTGACTTATCAAGTGCTCCGTCTGCACGCAGCTCCTTGAGTCTTCTTCTAAGGGCCCTGATCTTTTTGATCCACTGCTCCTTCTTAGGAGTACGGGCTCCCTTTTTACCCTTTCTGGAACCATGTCCCTTGCAGTGCCCGTACTTACGCTTGGCAGCAAGAGCTCTGGCTCTACCTCTGCTAACTCCTCTTACAGGCTTTGCCTTAATGGTGCCTTTCTCAATGAGTCCGCGGATATCTTCTCTTGTAATTGCGGAAGCAATTTCTTCAGAGGCTTCGGGATTAAGCCATACCCTGTCAAGCCCGCATTCAAGAACTTTGGAAGCCAGTCTTCTCTGGTTAGCCAGGTCTGACATTTTACTCACTCCTTCCAGGGTTCAGGACTTTAATCCCGGCTTCCTCGGCTTTTGCAATAATGAAAGCTTTCTTTTTTGCGCCTATCTTTCCTGCGATTCTGATAGCTTCGAAAGACGGGTCAACAAGCTCAAGCTCCGCAATGCTGGAAATAAGAACATCAGAATAACCCGATGGGTGCAGGCCTTTAACTGCTGCAGGGCTTCCGTACCCTATCTGAGCAAGAGCACCTTTTGAAACATACTTTCTGCGCTGCTTACCCTGGCTTCCTCTCGGGCGCCTCCAGTTATCATCAAGTTTTTTGAACTTGTGATAGCAGGCTCTCTTGAACTGAGGTTTCTTTCCTTTCAGAACCTTTCTCACATTGAATAAACGCCTGGATTCAGGGTCCATATCAAGGGAAACAGTGGTACCTTCAACTTTGTTGTCTTCTGCCATCATAACCACCTTCAGGCCTTCTGCACTATGTAGATTCCATCCTGGAAAATCCTCGGATCGAACCTCTTAATCTTGGTCTTCTGTTCTATGTTTGCGGCAGTCTGCCCGACGTCTTCCTTGTTGATTCCGGTGATTGTGACTTCGCTTCCGCTTATCTTCACCTTCGTCTCGCCAAGGATTTTTGCAATTCTTGGCTTCTTTTCTCCAAGGAAATTCCCGATAACCAGGGTTTTGCCTTCAACTTTTACCTGCATGGGGAAGTGAGCGTACACGATGTTCATCTTGCACTCAAAGCCATCACTTACACCTATCATCAGGTTCTTGATATGGGAAGCAAAAGTTCCTGCCATGGCTTTCTGCTCTTTCCTTGAGGATTCAGAATCCACGAGTACTTCGCCTTCCCTGACTTCGATTCTGATTCCAGGGTACCACAACTTTCTTTCGACAGTTCCCTTCGGACCCCTGGCAGTAACAACATCCTGAGAGAGAGAGACGGAAACTCCTTCAGGAATCTCTATTGTTCTTGCAATCTCCTTAACCATTTCCTGTTCCCTCCTCAGTATACATAAGCAAGAAGCTGCCCACCAATCTTCTTATCACGGGCCTCGTACTGAGACATGACCCCGCTTGAAGTGGTTAATATAAGGGCGCCGAAGTTCTTTGCTGGCAGAAACTGCTTTTCCCAGCGTTCAAAGCTGCCAGTTCCCACTGAATACCGCGGCTTGATTGCACCGCATTTGTTAATTCTTCCCACAAGGGTAATGCTGTAGATTCCGGCTTTTCCATCGTCGATAAACTCGAAATCTCCAATGTAGCCAAGATCCTGCATGACCTTCAGGACGTTGCCAATATTCTTTGAAGCAGGCCTGACAATACAGGAGCTCTTCCCAATGGCTTCAGCATTTTTAATAGTGGAAAGGGCGTTTGCAAGAGGATCAAGTAATACCATTTTAATCACCTTAAGAATACTTCTCAAAGCCCATCTCGTGGGCAATCTCCCTGAAGCAGTGCCTGCAGAGATAAATGTCGTATTTGCGGACAAGACCCTGCTTTCTTCCGCACCGCTTGCAGACGTTTACTCCTCTTCCGGACTTGTCTATTGAATCTGTCATTTACATGACCTCCACGCCGTAACTTTCGTTGAGGAAAGCAATCGCATCGTCCACCGTGACTCTGTGGTCAGCCGGGATCTTTCGGGTTGCAATTCTCCTCTTACAGATCCTTTCCCCTGGGCGCTTGAGTACAACGGTTACATCCATTCCGAAAACCCCTATGTTAGGGTCATATCTCATACCCGGAAAATCAGTGTGTTCTTCAATTCCGAAAGAGACGTTTCCAAGGGTATCGAACTGGGCCCTGCTCAGGGTCTTTTCGATGATCCCTAATGAGGTCTCAAGGAACTCCTGGGCTTTCTGGCCCCTGAGGGTTACCTTGCAGCCTATAGGTTCATTCTTTTTGATTGCGAAGGCAGGAAGGGTCCTTTTGGCAAAGCACCTTACGACTACCTGGCCTGTGATTTTCCGGAGGATTTCTTCGGCATTTACAAGGTGCTGACCGCTTTCTCCAACACCCATGTGGACAATTACTTTCTCAACTACAGGGGTGCGCATAGGATTACTCACGTATCTCACCGCCAAGCCTGATTTCAGGTTTGTCCTTGCCAATAACGATTACGTAGTCTTCGATTGTTTCGAAATCGGTTTCTCCGGAAATCATTACTGTGTTGTGCCTGGAACTCTTAACTTCCCTGATCTCCGTAATCTTTCCAGTTTCGCCTGAGTGCTGACCGCCTACAACCATTGCAAGGTTGCCGACCTCAAACTTCAGGTGCTTAACTACCTTCTTGTCAGGAATGGAAAGGATCAGAGAGTCCTTTGTCCCATACTCATTAGATCCAAGGATGTTGGTCCCGTCATTGAGGTTAAGCTGGACTTTTCCTCCTTTAACGGTTATCTTGTTGTTGATCCTGCACAGCTTGTTTACATTGGTTTCATTGAGCTTGTGGAGGGTCAAACGTCCCTTTTCATCCTGGAGCATCCTGTATGCTTCATTTACGAGTGGAAGTGTAATTACATCAAAGAGACCTACCGGGAACCTGAGGTCTTTCCTGGAAATTCCATCAACGAGGACTTTTCCTTCGGAGAGGATCCTTTTACCTTCCCTGTTGTTGTCAACAAGTTTGAGAATGTCCCGGATTATGAGTCCGAGCGGAAGACTGCGTGCCTGGCTGTGAGGCCCTGGGCGGGTAGTGGAGATCCACTTGTTACCTTTTCTCCCAACCTTCCAGCTCTTAGGAACTGATAATCTTTTCTGGTGTGTCACAAAATCACCTGCCTCACTTCTTAATGCTTGACGCTCTGCGCCCGTCTTTCGTTTCCAGTTTTGTGATCATAACATTGGAGGGGTTAATGGGCCTTGGGACTTCGGTGCCGTCCACTTTTGTGGAAATGACTCCGTCCACTGCAATAGTGCCGTTCATAAGGGATACGGCCTGGACTTTTCCTTCAGTGCCCTTGAAGTCTCCGCGCATGACCTTTACTGTGTCACCAGTGATAACTGCAGCACTCCTTGTGCCGTACTGCTTCGCAAGTGCCTCACTGAGCCTTGCACCCATGAATTTCTGCCTGATATGGAGAGGTGCAGTGTATCTTGCCTTTCTCTGCTTTCTTGGCTGTTTGGATACCATTGCAATCACCTCAGACAATGATGGATGCGGTTGTCCCGATCTTCGGGTACCTTTCTGCAGCTTCCCTGGCAACAGGGCCTTTTATGTCTGTGCCTTTTGGGATCCCGTCTTCGTCCGTAATTACCATTGCATTATCTTCAAATGAGACACGGAGCCCATCCGGGCGGTGGATCTCCTGCTTCTGGCGGACCACGACTGCAAGGAGGACCTGTTTCCTCATTTCGGGCGTGCCTTTTTTCACAGACACAACGCACATGTCCCCAATTCCTGCGCAGGGCATTCTGTTCTTGACACCTCTGTACTTCTTGACAGAAATAATCTCGACCACTTTAGCCCCTGTGTTGTCCACGCAGGCGATTTTGGCACCTGCATTGAGTGCTCTTGGGATGTTTGAGCGTATGCCTTTCATTTTGGCACCTCTGCTTTGACGACAACGTAGGATTTGGTTTTGCTTATAGGTCTGCACTCTGCAATAGTGACAATGTCACCGACTTTTGCGGAAATGCAGGCAGGATTATGTGCATGAATCTTCGAGCGTCTCTTTTCATATCTCTGATATTTCGACACCATTTTCATGTATTGCCTTTCGATGACTACCGTATTGTCCATTTTGCTGCTGACCACGGTACCCACAAGGATCTGACCTCTTACCGGAAGTGTTCCGTGGAAGGGACAGTATGCATCGTCACATTCCTCTGATGGCGCCGGTATATTTAATCCAATATCTCTTGCCATGAATTTAGCCCCATTTACGTAGCTTTTTAATGTTCTTGATCCGATTTTCGGGTTGTGAGAGCAGCAGGTTTCCCTGAATTTTAACGAATATATCGGATCTGCGGCCTTTTTCTGAGAGCTCGGCAGGGATCCGGAAGATAAATTCCGAATCCGCCTTGGGAATCTTCAGTTCCCGGGACTCTGAGTTTTCTATCACAAGCATATTTTTCGTCTCGTTGATTACTCTGCCCCGGATTCCTGTTAATGATGGATTAGTGGAGTTACTCACCTTAATTTCGAGCCCTATCAGTTCATGAAAGATAAGATTCGAAGGCAGAATTTCCACTTTAGATATCATTTAGCTCATGCTGAATTGTCTTTATCCGGGCAATCGTTCTCCTGATTTCTCCGATCCTGCCAGGGTTATCCGGAGCTCCACCTGCAGAGGTGAGAGCTCTTTCCCTTACAAGTTCATTTTTCAGGTTTTCGAGTTCATCAGCCCGTTCTTCAACTGTCATTGTCCGGATTTCGCTGGTCCTGAGAATTGCCATTATTCCTTAGCCTCCTTGTGGACTCTTGCCATGGGATGCCAGTAATCATAGCCCTCATGCTTGTGCTGCCAGACACCATTGACCTGCCTGCGGACTTCCTCTGAACCCTCAACGTAGATAAGTTCAGCTTCTTCAAAGTCTTCGGATGCCTCAACCTGGGCTTCTTCTGCTTCTTCAGGTTCTGCAACTTCGGCTGCTTCTACAGGTGCCGGTTCAGGGACAGCAGGAGCAGGAGCAGGAGCAGGAGCTTTGGCCTTTGCGGCTTCCTTTTTGGGAGCTTCAGCCGGTTTCTCAGCAGGTTTTACAGCAGGTTTCTCAGCAGGCTTTTCAGCGGGTTCTACAACTTCGGCTAATTCCCTAACCCTGAATGAGTCAGGCAGGATAACGCCAGGCTGAATGATCCTGACTTTACATCCAAGGGTTCCAAGCTTTTTGATTGCTACTGCAAACCCTTCGTCCACAACTTCTTCTACAGGGTGTCCGGAATGTTTTACGTGCCCATCAACGAACTTTTCGACTCTTGACCTTGCTCCAGTAAGCTTTCCGGAGATTACGACTTCACAGCCAAGGGCGCCTGCATTCATGACTGCTCTGAGGGTGTTGTGTCCGGCTTTTCTGAAGTACCAGCCCCTCTCAATGGAAGCTGCAAGCCTTGATGCCATCATCTGGGCGTTAAGTTCAGGCTTCTTGACTTCCTGAGCGTCAATCTGCGGGTTTTCGAGGTTGTATTTGGTTGCAACGTCACGGGTAAGTTTTCTAATGACCTTCCCGGCTTTCCCAATTACCATTCCCGGTTTTTCGGAATAGATAACAATCTGAGTGCCCATGGGGGTCCTGTTTAACTCCATGCCGCCGTATCCAGCCCTGTTAAGCTGTTCTGCAAAATACTCGTCCATGGAAGCCTTAACATACCCGTCATTGACGAACTTTTTCTCTATTGCCATTTAGCGCACCTCGGAGAGGATCATCTCGATGTTTACAGTTTCTGTGTCTTTGGGCGTTGCCCTTCCTCTGGCTCTTGGCATGAACCCATGGATCACTCTTCCGCGCTGAATGGCAGCATGGATGATGTACATGTTTGCAGGTTCAAGGCCCTTGTACTCGGCATTGCTCTCTGCGTTTTTAAGGACCTTTAAGATCTCTTTTGAAGCGTTTACAGGGTATCTTCCTGCAGCCATGGGCCCTTTCCTGTGACCGGTACCCTCATGGTGTCTCTTGAAAGGTACTGCCTGCTTCATGGCAATTACGTCTTCAAGGAACTTCCTTGCTTCAGAGGCTTTCATGCCCTTAATTTTGCAGCAGACTTCACGGGACTTTTTAGGAGAAATGTGAAGTTCAGAACCCATAGCTTTAGAGGTAGTTTCAGGGTCTCCGTTGATAGAGTAATTGATTTTTGCCATTCCCTTTCACCTCATTTCAGCGGCACGAACTTGCTTGAACGGGTTGCTCCTACACCGGCACTGCCGTGGTTAACTCTTGATCTTGTAGGTGCGAATTCTCCGAAGCGGTGCCCAATCATTTCAGGCTGGAGCTCTACATTTACAAACTCTTTCCCGTTGTGAATTTCGATAGCTGTTCCAATCATTTCGGGGAGAATAATCATGTCCCTGTGATGGGTCCTGATTTTATTTCCTTCCTTGAACTCGTGCAGGACTTTTTTCTGCCCGTCAGTAAACCCGCGTTTGATACTCCTGCGTTCTCTGGAAGGCAGAAGTTCTGCAAACTCTTCAAGGCTCAGTTCCTGAAGTTCTGAGACGGTCTTCCCGCGGTAGGTATACTCACCCTTTCTCTTTGGTAACCTTGATGATGATTTTTTTGCCATAACGAATACACCTCATCAGCGCTTCATTCCGGTCCTTCTTGCTGCAATCAGTCCAACCTTTCTTCCAGGCGGTGCGTTTCTGCCGACAGTAGTTGGCTTTCCTGGGTGTTTCCAGGCACCTCCACCGAACGGGTGGTCACGCGGGTTCATGGCAACACCTGAAACCCTCGGATACTTTGCAGCCCTTGTTTTCAGTTTGTGATATTTTTTCCCGGCTTTGAGCCATGGTCTGTCCACTCTGCCTCCGCCAGCAACAATACCGACAACTGCCCTGCACTTGGGGTTAAGCCACTTTATGTTACCAGAGGGCATAGCCACTGCAGTTCTGTTTGGTTCGTGAGTTACAACGGTTGCATATACTCCAGAGGAACGGACAAATTTGCCGCCGTCGTTTGGCTTTGATTCAATGTTGCAGATGAAAAAACCTTCAGGCACATTTCCGATAGGTACAATGTTCCCTGGTTTGATTTCGGCATTGTCTCCGCATTCAATAATGTTCCCTACTGCAATTCCCTCGGAAGCGAGAAGGAAAAGTTCCTCTCCATTTTCAAAGGCGACTTTTGCGATAGGGGCTGAACGGGCAGGGTCGTGCTCGATGTTTATTACCTCTCCCTGAAGGGAGGTGTTTTCATCCACACGGGGATGCTTGAGGTCCGCCTTGAACTTGTGAGAAGGAGCTCTGTAGGTTGGAGTACCTCTACCCCTGTTCTGTGATATTAGTCTTTTACCCATGGATCACACCTCACATAAGTCCTATTCGGGTTGCAATCTCATGTGCCGCTTCAGGTTCTTCAAAGGCAAGGACTGCTTTTTTTGTACCCTTCATTGTGGTCATGGTCCGCACGGATTTTACTTTGAACCCGTATATCTTCTCAACATCTTCTACGATCTGCTTTTTGTTTGACCTGGTATCAACGATGAACTGAAGCTTGTTTTCATCAAGCAGCATCATCGCTTTTTCAGTAACAAATGGATAATTGATAGAACTCATTGGAATGCGCCCTCCAGTTTTCCAATTGCAGACTCTGTCCAGACAGTAAGGCGACCTGCGTGAGTACCCGGTGCGAGCAGTTCAGCATTCAGTGAGTCTACTGTTACGACGTCTACTCCGGACAGGTTTCTTGCAGCCTTCATGATAGGAGAGTTTTCTCCTGCAACAATCAGGACGCTCTTTTTATGCTTGTATTTCCTGCCTCTGAGCTTTCCGCGACCGGCTCTAATGTGCCTTCCATATTTTGCCCTGAGTACATCCTCATAGAGACCTGCAGCTTCGAGAAACTCTATTACCTGCTTTGTGCGCTCAAGGTTTTCAAGGTCATTTACTGCAACAATCGGAAGTTCAGCTTCAAAGATATGACCTCTCAGGCTTACGAGGGTCGGGTCTATGGTTGCTGCGATTGCCGAGCGGATTGCATAGCGGCGCTCTTTTGTGTTGACCTTTTCGCTCCTGTCAGCTTCAGGCTTTGGCGGGTGAGCTCTCCGACCTCCCCTTGCGTGCGGGACTCTTGCAGCTCTGCTGCTGTTTACGAGCCTTGGGACGTGGGATACACCTCTTCCGGAACCCCAGCCTCTTGCCGAAGTCTCCATACCTGCATAGAGGCGAGGACCGTATGGCTGAAGCCTGTTTGCCTGTGCTGCAAGCACTGCCTTTTTAATGAGGTCAGGGCGGTAGTCTACATCAAACACTGCAGGGAGTTTGATTTCCCCAACAGCTTTTCCTGTGAGGTCTATGGTTTTTGCTGTAGCCATCTTAGATCACCCCTGCTTGGATTCCCTGCTTATGTACAGGATGTTTGGTTCGCCAAGGTCGGCTTTCTTTGCCCTTATCGGGTCTCTGAGCCTTATAAGCCTCTTGGAAGGTCCTGGAACACTGCCTTTGATCAGCACATAGTCTCCGCGAACAAGACCGTAGTTAAGGAACCCGCCTTCTGGAGTGATTTCTGCTCCATCGGAGCCGATCTTGAGGATGCGCTTGTTAAACTCAGTCCTCTGGTGGTATCCCATCTGACCCATCTGAGGAACTCTCCAGGAAACATGAGCCGGGTGCCACGGACCAAGGGTACCGATCTGCCTGAGGCTTCCCTGCCTGGAGTGCTTGTTCTTCATCAGCTGAATACCCCAGCGCTTTACAGGGCCCTGGGTACCTTTACCTATGGTAATCGCAGCTGTGTCAACAACGGTTCCGTTCTTGAAAACGTCGGTAACGCTGATAAGGGTTCCAAGGATTGACTTTGCATATTCGAATTTAGCACCAAGGTCTTTTGCACTGATTCCGGATTCCATGATGTCCGGTACCTTTTTGGGGACACCGGTAAGGCTTTTTGGCAGGGTGTAGGTAACTGCCTTTATATCGCTTACTCTGCCTTCTTCAATCAGTTTTCCGATATTTTCAAGACCTTCAGCCTGATTATCTGCTGCGGAGATTGGGATCCTGCGCTTGAGTTCAGGGTCAAGGTCTGATGCCCATACCTCAGCGATTGCCTTTTCTCCGGTGCTGTCTTCTGCGTAAGCCCTGACGGCTGCGACCCTTATTGCAGGAGTTTCGATTACAGTTACAGGCACGGAGATCTCCATACCCTGGGTAAGGCTGTTCTTTATATCATCAACCATGATCACGTGGGTCATACCCACCTTATAGCCTGCAAAACTCTGCAGCTTTGGCTCGCCCGTGGCTTCCGGCCAGGCTCTGAACCTTGGAATGTGGCTCTTAGCCCTCTTGCGCGGACTGAATGCGAGGGAACCTCGTTTTGGTCGGTGTATGCTTGCCATATTTATACTCCGTAAACTTCAATTGAAATACCAGTCCCTCCGGTCAGAGCAACACGGGTGACAAAAGAGAAATGCGCTGGATTTCCCGAACGCTACCAGGTGGGGGAGGGATGTCATTCAGACCTGCCGGCATAAAGCCTCGAGCAGACCGGAGTTCTATACTCTCGGTACCCTACATTCCTTCAGGCATCTGCAGATATTCGGTTCCCTTCCTGCCTCTGCAGGAAATCTATGATTGAGGGACCGACCTTACGATCCTGGCAGACCCAAATCCAGGCACTCGGCCCTGATTTGAAACATATAGCAATCTGATTTTGAAACTTCAGTGTTCAGTAACCTGATATCTAACTCAGTTAACCTGATTTGAAACTTCAGTGTTCAGCAACTGCAACCGCAATTCATCGAAAACCTGAAACAGTTTCGTGCGATTTTAGACGCCCCTTTGGCGCCAAAAGCGGGCGTTTCAAAGCATTGGCCCTTTGACACTCATGTTGATCCGACTTTTCTCACTGGTTAATATTCAATGCAGGAATCTACCGTGATAACGATAGAAGACCCTTACTTCCGGAGATTTCCGGGAGTTTAGCATTAAGCATCAAATTGATCTGATTAAATGCTTCAAGCATGAAAATGCCTGAAACTTCACATCTCTGATGTACTTTGCCTTAAAAGGGTACATCTAATATATAAAGCCTTTGCAGAGGAGGAGGAAAAATAAGAAAGAAGAATCAATGACAGGAAAGAAAAAAGAAAAGAAATTAAAAAGTAAAAAGGCTGCAGGGATTACGCAGATAAGACAAAAATATTCAGGCATTCACCGGCAAAAATCTGGAGAATACATCAATATGAAGTCCTGCACCACTAAAGCAGCCAGATGATACACATAATAGCTATATGATACACATATATTACACATATATAATACATTCAGGACAACAAACACTCCCTGTCTGCCAGCGGCCAGAATAAAGTTAGGAAGCAAAACCCCCTGAAGAAGACAGGCCCTAAAGATATGGGATATGGTTACAGAGCCCAAATATCAGGGTTTTGCCTGTTTTTCATCAGAAGCCTTTTTTATGACTTTAGGGATCTTTCTGCCCCTGAAGCTTATCCCGCCTGCAAGCACCACGCCCTGCGTCTTCCGGACTAATTCGGCATAACTGCTGTCGATGCTGGCGATAATTGTCCTTCCGGCCACCATTTCGACCCGCCCTCCGATTCCGATAACCACTTTAAGGACTCCCTGAATCTGAAGGGCAGTAGCATAATCTGCAACCTTTATAAGATATGTTTCAATTGGCATCGAAAAACCTGCAGATCAAAGTTTAAGCCTTGAAATAGTTCTGCTTCGCACCTGAGTTTCAGGTGCTTGTTTTGAAACCACGAGATTCACCGGATCCGGAGGATTAACATCAGAACCTGCACCTGGGTTCTGGCTTAAAACCGTACCGTCTGCAGCCATCGAACCGGACTCATAGATATTTCCAACTTTTATCCCCTGAACCGGTGCAGGTGCACTGGCAGAAATTCCACCGGCTACCTTTAGTGTGTTTTCAGGCTGTAGCTTAGAGAGGGGCTCGGACAGAACTTTATTTACAGGTCCCTTAACAACAGCTTCAGAAACACCCTGCTGGGGGTTTTCAAACCCAACTTTTGGTTCTCTTGCTGAAATGACAAGGTCAATCTTTGAGTTTGCTTCAACTTCGAGTCCGGGTTTAAGGCTCTGAGCAAGGACAATTCCCGATTTTCCTCTAGATAGCTGTTCTTTTACACTGCCAATCATGAGTCCGGATTTTTCTATTACCTGTTTTGCACTCTCAAGCTCAAGCCCGAGCAGATTTGGGACTTTGAAAACCTTTGTAGAAATCGTCAGGACAATTTCAGAATCAACCTTGACTTCCAAACCAGGATCGAGGCTCTGGACAAGGACTGTATTAGGGTTTTTGTCAGAAGGCTTTTCTTTGACCCCTTCAAGCCGGAGCCGTGATTTTTCGAGGAGGTTTTTTGCGGCTTCAAGACCGAGACCTATAAGGTTCGGGACTTTCACGGAAAGAATTTTCGAAACTGTAAGGTCCACAGCTGCCCCTGGTGCTGCAAGAGATCCTTCAGATGGGAGCTGGCCGATTACAGTACCCTGTGGCATGCTACTCTCTTTTTCAAGGATATCCCCCGCCTTAAAACCTGCTTCCAGCAACTTGATTTCGGCTTCTTCTTTTGAGAGCCCCACAAGGTCCGGAACTTCCTTATAAGAGTCAATACCCGGCTTTTCGGGAGATGCCTTTAGAGAAAATTCTATTGTACTGAGGTTTTCCGGGCTGATGATGTCATCGGGTTTTGGCATCTGGAACCTCAGTTCTCCCCCTTCGATAGTGATATTTGTCTTTAAGGCCACGTTCATATTGCTGACAATGTACTTTGAACCGGCCTGCACTTTCTTGAGACTTTTATCCATTTCGGCAAGAGATGACGCAAAAGAGCTGACAAGATTTGAAGACGAAAGGGCAGGCCTGCTTTTTTGCAATATGGAAATCCGGGACTCAAGTTCGGCATTCTCACTTGAAAGTTTTGTCACCTGCGCTGCAAGGCTGCTTTTTTCCCGTTCAAGTACGAGTTTTTCCCCGAGCAACCTGTCCGAATTTTCTTTATAGACAAGGGCCTCCTTTTCCACGGATTCAAATTCGATCTCCGTTTCTTTCAGTTTAGCTACAATGCTTGTATAACTGCCGGCATCTATTTTCCCTGCTTTCCTGAAGATTTCCAGGCTGCTCCTGATATCACTTAGATTTGTCATTCCATTCCTCCTGAAAGAGCATTTCCTGAAAAGGGCATTATTTCTCCCTTAATTTTGAAGACGCAGGTATAGATACTATTTTTGCTTTGATGCAGCTTGAACCCTGAACATCATAACTGTAAAGAGAGTTATACGAGGCATTGAGGGGAGAGGCGTTGAGGACAGGTCTGTAGCCCCTTACCCGGCCTTTAGAATCCCTTTCCTCTTCAAACCTCACAGTAAGCGACATCTTGAGCTCAAGGTCTACCTCTGGAATGTGATACCAAGCGGCCTGAATATCATATTCGCTGAGAGATTTTTCATCATCAATTTCGATCTGGGTCTTTATGGAGTTCAGGTCAAGAGCCCGCTGAGTCTCAGCAATGGAACGCCCGACTTCACCCAGAATCCTGGAGAGAGGGTTGATAAGCACTTCTCCTATTTCTTCCCCGTCATAAACCAGAATAACAACTCCTTGAAATAAATTCTTGAAATAAACTCTTGAAATAAATCCTGGAAGGCATTGAAAAAGCATAGAAAAACACGGCAATACAGCCAGCTTCAAAAAGGAGATATTAAGCAGGACCTGCCGCAACTAAAGTCAGGTTCTCTATTATTTCAAGAAAACAGGACAGTAGTAAAAAATATATTAAAGGTTTTAGTTAGGACAGGTTCATTCAGCAGCCTTAACTTTCACCTTTGGAATAGCCCTCTCAGGAGCGGGGACAGGCTTTAGTGTAGTCCTCAGCAGGCTTGTGCCTTCTTCCTTAAAGGAAAATTTTGAACTGTATTTTGCGTTAAACGTGGAGGCATAGGCAACAGATGTTGTATTTTCAAAGCTCCCTTTACTCTTTCCAAAGAGGATTTTTGCAAGCCCTCCAGACTCCATGCTTCCGGTGACCTTTGACTGGTTGTTTAACTTGAATTCCCTGCCGTAAGTTAGCTCTGTTGAGGACTCCCTCATCATGGTGATTGCCATCTTTACTTCGATAATCGACTCAGTGAATTCGTAGAAACGAGGCTCAAGCCCATAGGTCAGAAGCGACATGGGCTTATCATTGGTAATCACGTTGCTTGCGATAACATTGCCATCAGCATCCGTGGTCTCTTCGATATACATTACAACGCTTCCGGCATCAAGCTGAGTTCCTGCAAGAGTCTGCGCAACCTGCACGGAATCCATGTCCAAGGCGATCTGCCCTTCTGCAATCGCAAGGGCCATTTCTCGAATCATGTCCCCAAAGGGAACGTTCAATAGTTCCTGACCGACACTTACCATAGTATTTTCCCCTTAAACTGATGTGAACTGAGTAAAAAAGATAGAACATTGAAAGGATAAATACTTTGTTAAAAAATTGCAATTTATTTACCAAATAATTATACAGTGCAGCTTATGACACCCGCTGAAATTCATAAAAACCAGAAACAATTGAACAGAGAATAGAAAATGCTATGAATAAAAAAGAAAAGTGATAATAAGAAATACAAAAAAGATTAATAAAAATAAGTTATACTGTACACAATAGAACAGAATAAACTTATGCAGGCACTACAGAGGAAACATTCTCTCTATTCGTCTTCTCCTGCACTGCTAAAAGGTATTCAAGCATACAGTAGATCGCCTTTTCCTCCACCGTTTTCAGAACTACAAACTCCCCCCACAAATTGGACAAGTTTTTTTTACATACTCCGTTAAACATCACCCACTTGTTTTGGCTTCCAGTTTCAATATATTTCTTGACAGATAATGAATACATATATTATTCCAAGATATGGAATTAAAGACTCGCATGGATTTTAGTACTCAATTTGAATTATTGGAGATAATATACTACTATATATATGATTCCAGAAATTTATTTATACACAACTATTATATTGCAAGACATGATTGTACATGGCTAGATATTAGACAAATCAAATTACATGCGGCCACCCCGTTCTTTACAGGCAGTCCGACAATTACCTGTGACATTTGAGTTTAAGTTTTGAATATATTGATTAATATATAGATAGAGTATGAATATTTTGATTTAGGGCATTTATCAAATCCTCAAAAAATCAAGTTTGGATTTTACCTCCAGATATTCGAGATCTTATTCATTCAGATCATATCTGCTACCTGATTGAGTCTTTGTGGATGAAATGGATTTCAGTAACTTCAAGTCGCTGCATACAATTGAGTGCTTTTTGGTACATCACTGAAACCATCAGCCTCCAAAACGTTCCATCATTGACCAGGCTTTGCGCCGAACGTTGCAAGATTTTCTATTTAGATATATCAGAAACTCATTCTCTGATCAGAAACTCATTCTCTGGCTGATTTTCGTGGAGCTTGTCAGGAAACTTCAAAATACATAATCAAAGTTGCACTGGCGCACCCCGCTGTAAGTAGGCTGTCTGACAATTACTGAAATTAATAAAAAAGGATAAAAAGAAAGCAAATAAAACCTTTAAATCAAAAAAGAAGGAATTTTTATGTTATTGAAGGTAATTGTATGACAGCCTGCAAGCAGAGGGGTATTCGACTGAAATAAAGAGAAATATGCAAAAGCTACTGTTACTCATATAGTATAGAAGAAAAATTGTACCTGGATGTAAAAGATTCAAAAGTTGCCTGCGACCAGGCAGCTCCGTAATCTGTAAAAATTGAATGTACTGACATCGATTATAAAATATTTAAGAACTCATAAATAATTATCCAGCTAAACGAGAATAGTAGCGGAGAAATTCCCATATTTAAAGAATCCTCCAGAAAACCATCCGAGAGATTTGATCCTGAGAGTATATACTTAAAACTGAGGAGTAAACCCAGCATGGATAGAGCTATATTATAGTAATCTGGGAGACTGCACATTACATTCGTAAAAATTGTACTTGATAGTGTAGTAGTATTAATTATAGTTGTAAACATACGATACCACTCCATAAATTAACTGTTTGTGTTTCGTTAAGTAAGATTATTGTAACGATAGATAATATTTTTTAAACTCACAGTAAATCAAACCGAAATTTGTCGTTTGAAATTTAATTATATATAATAATGTTATGAAAGATATAATTTAACTTAGAATTGATGGCTTATCTTTAAAGGCAATGTAATGTTCAGATAAATCCAAAACCAGGACTCATCATAGGTATAATTCCGAAAGAAAATACACATATAAAACCATGTATCAATGCAATAAATGGGAAGCTTCTTGTTTTCTGGAATATGCGCCCAATAAAAAGTCCTTCAAGGAAAGCATAGAAAATTGCAAATGGAGTCCCATAGCCAGAGTTCATAAACCCGAAAACCAGGCTTGTAAGGATAAGGCCTGTCCATGATCCAAACACTTTCTCAAGTCTTGTCTGGATAATTGACCTGAACAGGAGTTCTTCAGTAATCCCGACAAACAAGACCATTACAACGGTAAGTTCGATGATATTTATTAATGAAGGATCTGGAAAAAATGAGCTCGTATTAATAAGAAAGAACTCCCCCAACCCGAAAGTAAGACCAAAAATAATGGAGCTAGGGAGATAAAAGCCTATGTTTTTGAAATTGAATCCTAACTGTTCATATGTCAACTGTTGACGAATCGTAACGATTGTTAAAGGAACCATTAAAGGGGCATAAATAAACACAAAAGAGAAAAGAGGGCTTTCAGGAAAGAACGGAACTGAAAAATTCATAAGGCGAAGAATGGGAAGCAGGAGAAAAGCCTGGCAGATATTGCGAATTTCCTGCTCTTTTACAAATATGGAGATAAGAGATAGAACTACCAGTAAACCTGCATACAGCAAGAGAGCAGTTTGAGTATACTCAGAATAAATTAAATATTCGGGTAAAGCGATAAGAAGAAGGAGAAAAACTGCAAGGACTTCTCTACCTTGATGATTTGAGTTTTTCTGTCGTAGTTCTGGATTTTCTGCGGACTTCCAGAAAATTCTTGTTTTTTTGTTGAAATTTGTCATACCCATTTCTCCATATTTTCTCAGATTCGCATATATTATCCCGATTTAAAGGTATTGATGTGAGAGATTTTTTTAATATAATTGCAAAGCTGGAACTCAAGTCTCATGTTTTACCTTAAACGAAAGGGCAATTTAGATAGTTATCTCCAAATCTTATTAGTAAGCACGAATTATTGACGTTGTAAAAATTAAAATAAGATATAGTACAAGAGGGATTAATTTCCAGACATGTATTCCCGGATAGTATCATTATTCTCTGAAAATGTTAACATAAGAGAATCATGGGCATACATTATAAATATACTAGTTTATAAATATACTAGTTTATGACATTCATTTTTGATCAAAGATTATTATATTTACATGAGGATTATTATTTCAGCGTTAGAACATTCCTTAAAAACTAAGATAATAGATAATAATATAAAAATAAATATTAAAACTTCATTATTAACAGGTACATTTAACAATGGCACTAACTTTTTAACATATGTTTATTAAAATAAATTTAGTTTGATTATATATAGATTAGAATTTTTTAACAAGAGAATCATGCTTTTTCTCTTTCTTTTTTGATTGAATTTTAAATCAGATCTTCCCTAATCACTTAGGAGGAATACATTTTATTAGAAAAATAGTTATGAGTAACCTATTTCAAAAACTGTAATTTTTACTTGGAGTTTTTATAAAGGATTAATGATATTAAAAAGTAAGCAGAACAGTATTTATAATGAGCGAGGGAGAGAAGAGATATATATTTAGAAAGATAGCTCATTTTTTAATAATTTTTTTCAATAAATAATCACAAAAACACATCATTCAAAAAACGTTTTAGTTTACTACATATTTATTCTTTATGGAATAAGGCAATATCCAAAGCTATTTATATTTATAAGTTCAATTCGCAAACCAATCTCATAAACAATAGAATGTTAAGAAGAAATAAGAATCAATTACTATTGTTTAACAAGTTTTTCATTATAAAATGAGTTGTAGTTAGTGTGCTACAATTCAGATACAGTTATTCCGAATTTATTTGTTGAGTTAATCTTTCGATCAGGGAAACTAAGTGAAAAATAGTATTTCGGCTGTGGGTGAATGGACATGTATGAGGAGGGTTTATCGGAGATTGCAGTTATTCTCCCTGCATTCAACCGAGAATTAGAGATAGGGACAATAGTGCTTATCGCTAGACGTTATGCGGATAGAGTCATCGTTGTAAACAATGGAAGTTCAGATCAATGTGCAGAAGTGGCCGAAGCTGCAGGAGCGGAAGTAATTACGGATTTTTCAGGCACAAGCAAAGATTTCTCGCTGAGAAGAGGTATTGAAGCTGCAGAAGGTGCAGACATTCTGGTCACTATGGATATGGATGTTTGCAGAGACCCTAAATTAATCCCGAAAATGATTAAGCCTATTAAAGAAGGGAATTTTGACCTTATAGTAGGAACATGTATTCACAGGCGAAGTAAAAGTCCCGAAAATGCTCTTTTGATTAAAAATAAAAAAACAGAAAAAAAACCAGTGGGCTTTCTGGTATTCTCAAAAGAATGTTTCAAAAAACTGGACATTTCTTATGCCTATCTTAATTCCATTCATTCTATTATGTCAGACTGCGAAAGAAAAAAAATCCGGGCCTGCCACATAGACCTTCAGGAAGAACACGAAAAAAATCTCTTCAAAGCCTACAGAATCGGAGTTGTGGTCCCAGCCTACAATGAAGAACTTTTAATCCAGGAAACGATTGAAGGAATCCCAGATTATGTGGGTAAGATCTATGTCATAAATGACTGTAGCTCCGACCGGACAGGAGAAATCATTGAGCAGATGACCGATCAAAGAGTAGTGCCAATACATCACAAGATTAACAAAGGTGTGGGAGCAGCCATTATAAATGGATATAAGCACGCTCTAGCCGACGAAATGGATATGGTTGCGGTTATGGCTGGAGACAACCAGATGGATCCGGCTCAACTACCTCGGCTTCTCTTCCCTATAATTGAAGGAAAAGCCGACTATACCAAGGGTAACCGTCTCCTTTCAAAGGAGATGAGAAAAGGCATGAGTACCTGGCGTGCATTCGGGAACGGGCTCCTGACGTTGATCACAAAAGTAGGGAGCGGATACTGGCACATTGCCGACCCTCAAAACGGTTACACTGTAATATCACGAGAAGCACTTGAGGCTATCGACCTGGACTCGGTTTATACTTATTATGGTTACTGCAATGATCTCCTTATAAAACTCAACGCTCTTGGTCTGCAAACAATAGATGTAGCAATGCCTGCGCGTTACGGAAGAGAAAAATCAACCATCAAATATGGTACTTACATAAGAAAAGTTGCCCCCATGATTTTTAGAGGTTTTCTATGGAGATTGAAGATGAAATACATGATTCTTGATTTCCATCCACTTGTGTTGTTTTATATGGCCAGTATGGTGCTTGTGCCAATTGGGTTCTTGTTTGGACTATGGATTTTTTTACAAAAAGTAGTTTTTCATCTTCCTGTTTCAACAAACTATCCACTGCTTGACGTGTTTATTTCACTTATAGGCATTCAGTTGCTGCTCTTTGCCATGTTCTTTGACATGCAGGTCAATAAGACAACAAATTGAAAAGCTAGTCCAAATTACTGCAGGATATTTACGTGC
Source organism: uncultured Methanosarcinales archaeon (assembly GCA_964434965.1). Taxonomy (GTDB): domain Archaea; phylum Halobacteriota; class Methanosarcinia; order Methanosarcinales; family Methanosarcinaceae; genus Methanosarcina. The sequence continues at coordinate 17,323 of CAYSWX010000004.1, read as the reverse complement.
TATTTAGACTACTTAAAAAATTCACCAAAAATATTCTGTGGAAAAAATACTAAAGAGAGTATACTTGGCAGAACTTAAATCCAGCAAAAAGGTACTATGTGATCTGGATGTCCAGGAATAAAATTGAGAGTATGAGAGGGTATATGTTAGAGTTTACAGCTGGATGTCTTACACAGTTGAATATCCTCTACGAAAGCAAAGAATCAGAAGGTGATCTTTGATGCCGAACATTGGAGATCACGATTTCACAATCCAAAAATTTCTCCAGCTATGTGAAGCAATATCATCTAACTACACCACAGTAACCATGACCGAGTACATTTGCAACCAGTACCCTGAGAGGTTCGTGCTATTGCGTCATGACGTTGATAGGATGCCCGAGCGAGCCCTTGAAACTGCCAGGATCGAACATGAACTCGGCATCAAGGCAACATATTATTTCAGGACGATTAAAAGTGTCTTCAAACCTGAAATCATTCACCAAATAAGAGGCATGGGACATGAAATAGGTTATCACTACGAAACCTTAAGCGAGGCAAAAGGAGATAAAAATAAGGCATTCGACCTTTTTAAATCACATCTTACTGATTTCAGAAACATATGCGAGATAAAAACGATCTGTATGCACGGAAAACCCCTTTCAAAATATGACAATCGCGAATTATGGGAGGAACACAATTTTAAGGAGCTTGGACTAATCGGTGAAGCCTACCTCTCTGCAGGAAACGATCTCAACTATTTTTCGGACACAGGAAGAACGTGGGGTTCTGGAAATAATTTGAGGGATTATATCCCAGGTAAAGCTGAGAGAATTTTTGCTGATACTACTGATGATCTTATCAAACTTATCAATAGCAATAAATTTAACAATTTTTATATATTAGCTCATCCGGAGAGATGGTCTTCAAGTGCACTAGGATGGGGTCTTTATTATTCGACAGATCTGGCAGTCAACTGTGGTAAGAAAATATTAATGGCATGCGGCGGAAAAAATCAGTTTACTCAAAATATGAGAAATACCAGTTTATCAATTACTATCGACGTTGAAGATTGGTATCATATTCCTTCGGTTTGTGGATCCAGTTTTTCAGTATATAAAAATGTAAATGAATTTTTTGAAAAATGGAATGGAAGATATGATTACTTGAGTGAACCAACAAAAAGAACACTGGATCTTCTTGATGAGTTTAAAGTAACTGCCACATTCTTTATTGTTGCAGATATTGCAGAGCATTATCCAGGTCTGATAGAGTCGATCTCTGAAAGGGGACACGAGATTGCCTGTCACGGTGCAGACCATGCATGCGTGCTCGACACAAAAACAAAACAACCTCTAATAGGTGTCGAAGAGTTTGAAGCAACAACTTTGAAGGCAAAAAAAATACTTGAAAGAATATCTGGACAAGAGGTCGTTGGATACAGAGCTCCAAACGGAGCAGTTACAGGATGGATGCTTGACTCGCTTGAAAAAATTGGGTTTAAGTATGATTCTTCGGTATCTGTGAACTCACTGTACAATAAATCTGACTCTTCTTTAAGAGCCGTTTCTTCTTTTCCCTATTATCCAGCCCCGGGTGGTCTGGAACCTACAATTGAGAAAAGGAACTTTGTTGAGTTCCCATGGGCCTATTACGATATGGGCATTAAGATTCCTACGTATGGTGGACCTACTCTCAGGTTTTTAGGTTCTCACTTGATCTTTAAAGGTCTAAAGCAGAGTTTGAATAGAGGCCATACGATTTTTTATTTTCATCCTATTGACATATCTCTAGAGAAATTTCCATCTGTTGGTAACAGAAGGCCTTTCTATTGGACTATAAAAGGAAAAATCGTTGAAGAAAGACTTCGTTATGTATTTAATAAGTTTGAAAATATCAATAAAGTTCCTTTGCGAAATCAGGTGAGAAATTATTGTGACACTTGAAGTTAAACTGTAAAAATTAAAAATAAGAAACAAAAAAGAGACAACAAAAAAGAGACATAACATTACTTTGGATTTGGTGACTTTATCTCTATCAATTTCACAAATGGGTATAAAACAGTCAGTACGAAAAAAGCAAACAAAGATTGGAAATGATACTTACAGATAAAAAAGGTATCTGATGGCTGATTAATTAGAGGATAGTGAACTTCAATGTTAAATATTCGCAACCTGGATTTTACGCATGAAAAGTACCGCCAACTTTGTTCTGCCATATCAGGCAAATACACATTCCTCACCATGCATGAATACATGACAGCAGGTGAAAAGCTCCCAGAGAGATTTGTATTGATGCGCCATGATGTTGATAAAATGGCCAAAAATGCATTGAAAACAGCAAGTATAGAAGAAGAATATGGCATAAAGGCAACTTACTATTTCAGAACAAGTAAGAAAGCTTTTGTTCCAGAAATTATCCAAAAGATAGAGAAAATGGGACATGAGGTCGGATACCACTATGAAGTTTTGAGTACTGCTAAAGGTAATTATGAAAAAGCCATCCAATTATTTGAAGACGATATCCAGAGATTCAGGAGCATTTGCAAACTCAGAACTATTTGCATGCATGGAGCTGTTTTGTCAAAATACGATAACAGAGACTTATGGAAATTCTATGATTTCAGAGACTTTGGGATTCTTGGAGAAGCCTATCTTTCTGTGGGGGAAAATCTTAATTATTTCACTGATACAGGGCGAAGCTGGAATTCAAAGAGCAACATGAGAGACTTTATCCCTGGAAAAAGCGAACAGGTTTTTGCTAACACAACTGATGATCTTATTAAGCTAGCTAAAGATAATGAAATTAATAATTTTTATATCTCACTTCATCCAGACCGGTGGAAATCTAATATTGCAAATTGGAGTTTGTTCTGGTTAGAGGATATTATATTGAACTCAGGAAAAAGGGTTTTGATGGCTGTGAGACAATGAGGTTTACTGATGAAATAATTCATAAATTGATCTCTAAAAATCATTTTAAATATTATCCTGAAGATCAGTATTTTATAAAACAGATCTTAAGATTTTCAGAGAATAAAAATGCTAAAATTCTTGATGTAGGATGTGGAACTGGGCATTATTCATTTTTATTCGAGGAACTGGGGACAGATGTAACTGCCTTTGACTACAATAAGAACTTAATCAGGAATGCAAACGAAAAAAAGAAAGAGCTCAATTCGAAAGTGAAATTTCTGATTGCTGACGGCAGATTCCCAGAGAAAATTTTTACTGAAAAATACGATATTGTTTTTATGTGTGGTTTCTCGTTATTTAGTATTGACCTGGATAAAGAAGTAATGAAGAAATACCTATCGCTGCTTGATATAGGTGGAAAATTAATCTTTGTCCATAATTCAAATTTGACAGGGATGGTCAGAAAGACGCATTGGAGAGAGCACAGAATAAATGAATTAAAATTATTCTTTGAAAATTTAGATTGTACTATTGAAAAAATGTATTTTTATGATAGACATATTATTATAAAAATATTTCATTCTCTTGTGTTTAACAATTTTTCAACAAAAACACATATTTTGATATCAAAGATAACGAAGTTACCCTGTTGTTTAGTATTTATTGTAAAGACTGGAGATTAATTTGGAGTCATGGAATTTTGATGGAGAATGAAAACATGAAGGTACTTTTCAATGTAGGCCATCCTGCTCAAGTTCATTTATTCAAGAATTTACTCTGGAATCTGAAAAAAAACGGGCACAGATGTAAAATTACAGCTGTTGAAAAGGAAGTTTCATTGAATTTACTAGATGCTTACGGATTTGAATATGAAGTAGTAGGAAGTTCAAAACCCACGTCATTCTCAAAGGCAATAGAAATGATAAAAATAGAATATAAATTGTATAAGATTGCTAAATCGTTTAAACCTGATATTCTAGTTGGCGGTGTAGGGAACGTATATATCTCACATCTAGGGAAACTAATTGGAAAAACCTCTATTGTATTTGATGATACCGAACATTCAAGAATTGAACACTTTTTGATGGATCCTTTTGCAACCGTGATTTGTACGCCTTCATGTTATAGACTTGATCTAGGCAAGAAGCAAATCCGATATCATGGAAATCATGAACTTGCATATCTTCATCCTAATAATTTCACACCTGATGCCAAGGTTCTAAATGAGCTTGGGATTAAAGAAGAAGATACCCTCATAATCTTACGATTTGTCTCATGGGGGGCCATCCACGATGTCGGACACATGGGTTTAACTTTAGAGGATAAAAGAAATGCTGTAAGAGAATTTGAGAAATTTGGACGTGTTCTCATAACTTCAGAAAAACCCCTTCAGAAGGAGTTTGAAAAATATCGGATTAATGTTTCACCAGAAAAGATGCACGATTTGTTATATTATGCAACGTTATTATATGGTGAAAGTGCAACAATGGCATCAGAGTGTGCAGTTCTGGGAACACATGCAATTTTCTGTGATTACGCAGGAAGAGGGTACACAGATGAAGAAGAAAAAAGATATGGGTTGGTATATAATTTTCATAAAGAAGATTCGATGGGTAAGGACTCTTTAGCTAAAGCACTAGAATTATTGAATAATCCCTTTCTAAAGAAAGAAGGTAGACAAAAACGAGAGAAATTACTTGCAGAAAGTATTGATGTTACCAGGTTTATGGAAGATCTTATAGAAAAATATGTTGATGTGGAGTAATCCCTCATAGAGAGTCAAAAAATAGATGCTAGGAAGTAAATTGAAAGAAAGAAAATTGAAAAATAGAAATCAGAATATTAGATATGAGTGATGTTATGAGATTTGGAGTTCTTGGATCAAATAATGTTTTTGTCAGGGAAACTACCATGGAGCTTTCTGATTTTTGTCAGATTGATGCAATTATTTTGAGGAAAAAAACAGATAAAAATAACATCATTTTGAATGATAGGATAAATTTGACATCTATTAATAGTAGATCTTTTTTTTCACTATTAAAGTTACCTTTTGCAATTAAAAAAACTCGTAGATTTGTGGATGTCTTTCTTGTTCACTATATGAATCTCTATTTTGCATTGCTGATTTTATTTGGCATTATAAATAGACCTATAGTTTACTTTTGTTATGGTACTGATGTTCACAACACAAAAATAGCAAATTTGTTCTTAAAGAGAGCAATCGAAAAAGTGGATTTAATTTTTGTGCAGGTTCCAGCCCAAAAAGAGTACATACACAACTTGTTTGGAGTTTCATACGATAAAGTGGAATCATCCAAAGTTGTATTTCCAGTAAATCCGTCTTTCAAAAAATACAATGATTCACAGAAACAGGAAATCAGAAAAAAATGGAAGATAGTTAAAAAATATGTTATATTTTCTCCTCGTACTGTAAATAAGCACTATAATCATCATATTCTGTTTGAAGCAATGAACCTCCTTGACGACAACTTAAAAAAAGACATACAGATTGTGATTACTGGATTTGGAGACAGAGATTATTTAAATCGATTAATTGAAATCGGGAGAAAAAATAATCTTGACGTAGTTAATTTGGATAAATTTCTGACCCCACAAGAGATGGCCGAAATCTACAATATTTCATTGATTAATGTAAACATTCCTAATCATGATCAATTTGGCAGATCTATAGTAGAAGGATGCCTATGCGACTGCGTTCCGTTATTAAATATTGAGATACCAGCTTATCATGATTTGTTAAAAGATAGTGAAAATTGTATTTATGTCAAACCTGAACCAGAAGCGATCGCTGCAAAAATTGAATGGATACTTAAGAATCAGGAAAATTGTGGAAGTTTTTATGCAAGGAATGTCAAGCTATTTCTGAAGTATCAAAATACAAAGCAAGTTTATAATGAGCTGACAACAACTATTGAAAAAATGGTTTTGCAAAAAAGAGTCTTAGAATGAACTGGAAAATCCCTCTGTTTAAAACGTATTCTGATAATACTGATATTGAATATGTGACTCGTGTTCTGGAAAGAGGTTCTAATTGGGCAGATGGTCCTGAAATCCGTGATTTTGAAGACAATATCTCTGAATATATTGGTACAAAACATTCAGTTGTATTCAATTCGGGAACTTCAGCTTTGCATGCCCTTCTGTTAGCTCATGGTTTAAAGCAAGGTGATGAAGTGATTGTACCTTCCTTTACATTTATTTCAACGGCAAATGCACCTCAATTTGTAGGATCAAAAACAGTGTTTGCAGAAATCGAAGATTTAACATATGGACTTGACCCGGAAAATGTCAAAGAAAAAATAACCTCTAAGACAAAAGCAATTATGCCAATTCATTATGGAGGATGCCCCTGTTTAATAAATGAATTAAGAGAAATTGCCGAGGATTACAAATTATTGCTATTTGAAGATGCAGCAGAATCTATAGGAGCTAAGATTAAAAATAAATATATTGGTACTTTTGGTGACTCAGCTATATTTAGTTTCTGTCAAAATAAAATCATCTCAACTGGTGAAGGTGGAGCCGTCACCACGAATTCAGACGAGATATATAAGAAATTAAAATTAGTTGTCTCTCATGGAAGACCGGAACCACAGAACTACTTTGAGTCTACGGAATCACTTGATTATGTGACATTGGGATATAACTTCAGAATGTCTAGTTTAACTGCCGCATTGGGAATATCTCAGTTAAAAAAAATAGGCTATTTAATACAAAAAAGACGAGAAAATGCAGAATATATGACAAAAAAGTTGTCAAACATCAAACAAATTTTCTGCCCAAAACTTCCTCCTGATTATTTTCAGGTGTATCAAATATACACTATCAGAGTAAAAGACGGCTTGCGAAATAAATTGGCCAAGTATTTTACAGATAGAGGAATTATGACAAAAGTGTTTTTTCCACCAGTACATTTAACTCATTATTATAAGGCAAGTTTTGGATATAAAAGAGGAGATCTCCCCTTTACAGAGAAAATCTCAGATGAAGTTTTATCTTTGCCAATTTATCCCACACTAGATACAGAAGAAATGGACTACATTGTTGAAGCGATAACTGATTTTTACGCAGGTGATTTTTATGAGTGAAGATTTCAATGGAAAGACAGTTTTAGTAACCGGTGGTACTGGCTCAATTGGTTCAGAAATAGTAAAACAAATCTTGACGTATGAAGTTAATAAGGTAATAGTTCTTAGCAGAGATGAGATTAAACATTTAATGTTCAAAAAAAAGATCAAAGATGAAAGACTTGAAACGATTATTGGTGATGTAAGAGATATAAAGAGCGTCATGCCTGTATTTGACAGATTTAAAATTGACATAATTTACCATGCTGCTGCCATGAAACATGTGATAGTGTCTGAAAGATACCCAAATGAATGTGCAAAAACAAATATAAATGGGACACAAAACATTGTAGACTTAGCAGTAAGATATAATGTCCCACAATTGATAACAATAAGCACAGATAAAGCAGCATCTCCTGTTAATGTTATGGGTTGTACCAAATATATTGCTGAAATGATTACATTGAACTCGAATTATTCATGTGTTAGATTTGGAAATGTTGCAAATTCCCGTGGTTCTGTGATCCCTGTCTTTATTGATAGTATGCTAAAAGACAAGAAAATAATAATTACTGATCCAGAAGTAACACGGTTTATGTTTACTATACCAGATGCTGTGAAATTAGTGATAAAAGCGACAACCCATACTAAGGGTGGAGATCTCTTTATTCTGAAAATGAGAGCATTCAGGCTAGGAGATTTATTGGATGTGATGCTAGATAGAATTGCACCCAGATTAGGACTATCTAAGGAAGAAATTAGGGTTGAGGAAATTGGTTTAGTCCCTGGTGAGAAGTTAAACGAAGAGCTAGTAAATGAATCAGAAACTAATAGAATGTATGAACTTGATGATATGTATATAATTTTGAAGGATAATTCATTATTTCCAACATATAAAGATGTATCTAAAGTAGAATTGGAATCATACGGTTCAAACGATGTGGAATTGATTACGAAAGATGAACTGGAAAAAATTGTAACGGATTATTTATATACTAGTTGATCCCAAAATTTGCCATGTTCTGAATCATCAGGATCTTTAGGATTAGTGATAAAATGGAAATCCCTAAGGAATTGACCACACAAAATAATATGTTTTCACATTATGCAGTAGCATTTGGGAAATATGGAGATAATGTTACTATATATCCTACTGCAAAGATCATAAAACCTGAGGTAATTAAGATTTCTGATAATTCAGTAATAGATGATTTTACCTTTATATACGGAGGTAAAGGTATTACTATTGGAAGAAATGTTCATATTGCTTCTTTCGTAAGTATTACAGGTGGAGGAGAATTGGTCATGGAGGACTATTCGGTTCTTGCATGTGGTGTCAGGATTTTAACTGGAACAGATACTTATCATGGTGGCAAAAGAATGAACTCAACATTACCTTTAACACAAAGAAACGTTGTTAGAGGGAAAGTATACATCGGAAAGGATGCTTTTGTTGGTACGAATGTAGTTGTACATCCAAATGTTACTATAGGAGAAGGAGCTATTATTGGGAGTAATAGTCTCGTGTTAAAGGACATCGATCCATGGACGATTAATGTTGGAAGTCCATGTAAGAGGGTCGGGCAGCGACCAAAAATTCAAGAAAAGATATAACTTGTAATTTTTAGCCATTCCATTAGAAAAAACTATCTCAAATAACGGACATAAAAAAGAGAAGGGCTTTAAAACTCGTCTTTTAACTTCATTTTTCCATTATTAAACCTAGAACTTATTACGAAATCGGCAGGTAGCGCATAATTATTTGAAATTATATCCGATTGATCTATTAATGAAAAATAATGGAATGAAGTCTAAAAAGTTACCTATGTTATTTAATGGTAAGTCATAAGTACATCTCTGCATCTCCACCGTCATATATATCATCAAAGTTTTTATCTAGGTACTGTTTAAAAGAAGGTCCAAGTAATATATCAGGATTTCTAAAAGCATAAACTTGTACAGGCCTATCTAAACTGACTTTTCTCCAAACTAACATTTTATCACTCATAAACTCCCAATCTAAATCTCCGCTAGGAGTCAATGGATATTCTGCTACGCGATCTTCGTCTCTCTTTAAGTATGATATAAATGGATTCTCACGTGTCTGAAGATCTGTAACAATATTCTCGTCATAAGAACTATTAATAGCTGTAAAAATTTCGATTTCAGATTCAGTCCATATCATTCTTTGATTGAGATTTTTTCCATAAATAGGAGAATCCATATCTGTAATAGAGTTCGTTATCATGAAGAATGAGAATATTATTAGCAATACAGAAAAAAAAGCAGCTTTGTAACGTCTGTCTCCAATAACATTGACAACTCTAAGAATCCCAATTCCAGAAAACAGTACAAAAGTTGTGTATATAAAAGCAGGCCATCTGTTGGGCATGACATTCCGAATTCCCATTACAGGAAAGGCAAAGAAGATTGAGAATAACACAACAAGCATGAAGATTAAAGATACTTTAGTTTTAGTTTGATGTTCTTTTGATAAGCTGTGCAGACTTCCAATAACTCCGAAAAAAATCAAAATAAGAAACCCTACAATGTTAAAAACAGAAGACCAAGATTCTCCCACATTTGAAAGATCTGTCCTTCCCAAGAATTCGGCTTCCATTAATAATGAATCGATCAGTACTGTCAGAGTTCTTTCAAGAAATGGATATTTCGGGTCTGTCCAATGAAAGATCAATATTAGTAGAGAAAGTATACAAATAGTAGAATTTACAGTTATATTAGAAAATTTGTTTTCAGTATAATATATATAATTATAGATAAAAGAACTTATATATAAGGACCCCAGTGACACGATAAAAATAAAAGAAGATACAGTATGAGTCCAGACAAGAATATAAATAAATAAAACAATGAATATTTTGAATATTGTTGTTATTTTTTCTTTTTGCTCAATTAAGAAATAGATCACCATCGTGTATATCGCAATTCCAAAACTCATAGCAATTATTTGAATGGCCCACTGGATATGGGAGTCTGAAAAATTTATGAGTAACATAGAGAATAATGCAAGCTGAATATTATTTGTAATTTTTTTGGTCATGAGATATATAAAAATAGTACTTAAAGTAAGAACCAGTCCAACGATAAACATTGCACCTTTTGTATCTAGATTTCCAAGTAGACCTACTATAAATGCATAGATGTGCATCAAAGGATAATTGCTATAGTAGTCATTCAACTGGGGCAAATAACTAGTTCCGTAGACGGAAATATCTTTTATCAACTCGGCGTGTCTCCACGGATCTGAACCAACAGGGTAGGGAGATATAAAATAGGCACTGAACCTAAGGATAAACGATACTATGAGTATCTTTGGGAATATAAAATAGAATCGGGAACTTTCTTCGTAGTTACGTGACAAAATCTCCAAACCTAAAAAACCTACTGCAACAGAGACACTTATAAAAAATAATGGAGGACGATAATAGGGTTCTGCTTGATAATAACTGATCAATGCTATTGAAATACAAATCCAATAAATGGTTTTAATAATCTTCAGTGTCCGATTACTGAGATTCAGGTTTATACCTGTGTCATCTGCCAATAGCTTAGTTCTATATCTAAGATATAGAATAGATGCAATTGTAAGAAGAGGCCCAATTGTGATAAGATAATTATTGCTATAGATCAAATTCAAAAAAGTGATTAATAATCCCAATATTGCCCCAAGGAATGCGAATCCACCATCAATAGTGGAGAGATTTGAACGTTTTATTCTTATAGCAATTAATGCCGAAATGATCAAAGTCAATAATATGATCATTGGAGCAATTTCCTGAAATAACATTTAGGTTCACCTCAAATTCTTATTATGCACATGCATTTATTTATGTAACTTTATTTTGATCATGAGTTACTATTTTAGATTCCTTCCCCATAGGTAATTCCTTTTCTATTTTTGTCTCCTGTGCTATATCTCCTGACATAATAAAACTTAATCGCAGAGATCAAAATTAATGAAATAGTTGTGGCACTTGCAGCTCCAATAAGTCCGAATTTCGGTATTAATGTGAAGTTTAACAATATATTGATACCAGCACATATTGCATCAATCCTGAACACAATTTGAACCTTGCCAATGCTTGAGAGGCAACCCCCTATGGATGTGTATGTTGCATAAATGGAATGCCCAATCAATAGTATAAGCATTGGTAAATAAGCAGGAAGAAACTCTTCTGTAAATAATAGGGATATCAAAAACTTACCGAAAATTGCCAGAACAAGAGAAATACACGTCACGATTGCAAATACATTAAACATTGTTTTTTTGACCAGCTGCTGGATATGGTAAAACCTTCCTTTTCCATAATAGGCTGCTATTGAGGGCGTTGTTACTGATTGTACTGCCTGTGGTAATAAGAGGACTCCTTGCACAAATATGATTGCAATCGCATAATACCCCACTGAAGCCTCATCCATGAAGTAACCAATCATTAAGCTATCTACCTGTGTATTGATCATTCCAATGGAGTTAGCAAGGACAACATAGAATCCAAAACCTGAGATATCTCTAAAGACAGTATTTAAAAGTTTAGTTGGCCGTATGAAAAAATCTCTGGTCAAGATAAGGGAAAGAAAGCCAATAAATATTGTTGGAATTACAAATCCAAGCACCGCACCCCTTACCTCCATTTTCAGCAATATCACCAGAACAAAAGATGCTACCATTACCAGTACATTCTGGGAAATGTTCACAATAGCATACCATTTCATTTCCTTCAGGCCATTCAAAGTTCCAATGACAGCTTTCTGCATGGCGATAAGCGGAAAACAGAACGCTGTAAGTCTTAAGAGGCTTGTCATCTGAGGATTGTGAAACAACTGGTTCGAGATAATGCTAGCGAATAAGTATAGAAGTATGCCCATCACAGATCCACTTATTAGGGACCCAAGAATTCCAGATGTAACAAATTCCTTTATCTTTGGGAGGCTATCATGGTATTCGGCAATGTATTTAGTAAGGGCTAAACCAATGCCGAATCCTGCAAATTGTATGCCAAACATGTAGACGGTAAAGACCAGAGTATATAAACCAAGTCCTGAGGCTCCTAACTCTTTGCTTAGCATGAGTCTAAGAATTAAATGTGCAAAAGAGGATGTTGTAAGACTAAGTAATGACCATTGAATATTTTTTGTATTTTTACTGAATTTTAGCTTGAACATATATTGGCCTTTAAAATTTTAAAAAATAATAAAGGTAGAATTAACCTTCACTTATATAAATGAGCATGTTTTAAAATGATCATTACGCTGTCCTCAGTAATAATAACTACATATATTATCGTTGAAGCTTATTATATTTATTGATATATTGATATTTTATGACAACATTCTATGCCCTATCCTTATTTTTGAATGTATGATTTTAATTTAGGCCTTTAGATCATAATGACCTTTGTCCAATAGTAAAATATTATTTTTTATAATATTCATTATTTAGAGATTAAATGTGATAAACTTATTATTTATGATTAGCATGAAAGTACGTAACAAAACTGGTTCTCCATTTTCCTTTTTCATTTCTGCCCCTAAACATAAGCCTTCGATAGCAATTCACTGATTAGTTTAGCGATGGTTTGAAAAACCAAAATTAGGACAACATTATTACCCAAGGAAATGAGGAAATCAATAATCAAAAAAAGTGGAGTAAAGAACTTTCATTTATTTGTGCCTGTTATTCGAAGAATATCATGTGCGTTTAGCAGCAGAGAGAGTGAATTTTCAATAAAGTCACCAATAAAAATATTATGGAAAAAATAAGTTATACGCCGAAGCTGGAAGAATATCTTTTTATGCCCATTCCGGACTAATTCTCTACCAGCACCAAGCGGAACAACCCTAACCGATCCACAGAAGAGTGTGTAAGACTGTTTCCATTTTTATCCAAAGCAGTCACTAAACTAAGACTTACTCCAATTTAAACTGTAGCAGCAGTAACAGAGTTCATTGCAGTAGTTTGGTCATTTGTTTGTCTGTAAGACTCCTGACTTTGAAGCATATTTAGTGTTTCCGTATGTTCCTAAGTTAATCCTGTTTCCATTGTCTTCAGGCTCGTTAGAATAATCCGATGAAGGAGAACCTGCATCAATACAGGGAGAACTTACTGTATCGGGTACCCATTTACTACCGTCCCAGCGACCTGCCTTTGACCTGAGATGATAATCATAAGTTTTTTGGCCAGCAAAAAGAGGATCTACATTAATATCTGTCTTGTGAGTTGAAACTTTATTATAATTAGATTGGCCTGGATTGTATACACAGTTATATTCCATTACAAAAGAATGGGTTGAGGGCAGTTCATTTGAAACTCCATAGGCTGTACCTCCGGCGCTCCGATCAGGCCTGCTGTTTGTAATAATATTATTTCGAAGTGTTGTAACATATCCAGAACCTGGGGAAACATAGTCATATGTGTTCCTTATCGATACTCCAGCCCTGTAATTCCCGTCAATAACATTGTTTTCAATGAGAGTTCCATCAAATCCCTGAAGGACAATCCCACCTACTTCATCAGTATATAGACCATTTCCTCGGATGACGTTATGGTGGATATGGACACCGGTAGCAGCGGATTTGTCATATGTCCCGTATCCGTAAACCCATATTCCCATTGTACGAATATTGTAGATGTTATTATTATAGATTTCAATGTTACTGATTTTTACAGAATTTTTCTTTTGGATCTCAATTCCTGCACCGCCGTGATTCTCAGAGGTAATTTCGTTATCAAAAACTGCGGCATCCTTACAGTTAAATAACCGGACTCCAGCATCATTCCTGCACGAAATAAAATTATCGTGGACAGAGATGTTAGAAACGCACAAGAGATAGACACCGTCGTGGCCGATTTTATCAATTATATTATTATATATTTGAATATTGGTGTTTTCATGGACATAGTTACTATCGCTACCCTGTTTTATTTTGATCGCATCTCCGAGCCCATTCTTAAAAGTCATATCGTAAACAGTTACGTCAGAACTTCCAAGAAGTTGTATCATGTTAAGATGGTCATTCCCAGAAACTAGTTTAGAATGAACGGCATTTCCATCAATTACAAAACCATGAAATGTTATATCCTGAGTCGAACTTCCTTTTGCCTGGAAAATTGCCCTAGTAACAGTTGGGGTGGGAAAATTGTAGTCCTGTTCTTTGAGTTTTACAACAGCAGTTGAGTCTCCAGTTACTGTTGTATGTGATCCCACATACATCTTATTGGGATCAACGTTATAAGTGAATGGACCTTTCAAATATACAGTGGTGCCAGGGTGAGATGAAGCATATTCGAGAGCCTGTTGAATCTGGACGTGATCATCTTTTCCGTCACAATTATAATTTCCACTGCCGTCACCGGAAACATAAACAACAGACACCGCAGGAAAATTAAAAAAGATTCCGAAAGATATTACTATTAAAGAAGCTAAAATCAGAATATACTTTTTTAGTTCTGGCTTCCCACTAATACCCATTAAATTTTTCACCTCTTTTATCTCTCAAAGTCTTAAAAAGAGTATTAACAATAATAATTTTGAGTTTAAAAAGCTTATCTATCATAGACCTGTATGATTATACAGAGAAAATGTACAGCTTTCTTTTTTGCTAGTATCACAACGATGACCATCCATACAAAGAGTACCTGGGTAATACGTTAGCACATAGATTATGATTATTATTTCAACTTGTTTAGTATTAATGAGATAAAATATTTAACAGTTTGATAAATCAGTAAATTTTCAGGATCAAACTTGCCCATGAGTCCATAGATTTCATGTTCGGAAACATAAAAACCTATCTTAAAAGGTTTCCTTAAGCACTTACATGCTTCAAGCCACAAAGCATAGTAAATAATTACTAAGTAAAGGTTATACATTATTCTCAATAAAATTTACGATTTTCAATTAAAAGTAAAAGATTGAGCGTCGGATAAGAAAAAGCGATTATCTGCTTTCCCACTTCTAAGAACTATACATGACATTTTCACGTCATACTGCTCAAGCATACTATAACCCTTTCAGTATCAAGCAGCAGCTTTTTTGCGGCACCCTTATATTATAAACAGTAATTGAAATCTGGAATACTATGTGAAAAATCATATGAGAAGTGCCTATAAAATTAAGGGATTTTTCAGAGAAAAGTGTGTTTAACTCAAAAAATTACCTGCACAGAAAGATTCATCCCTCTGTGCAATCTTTTAGTTTTCTGACCCAGATTTTAATTATTCAGAAATTTATTGATTTACCTTCATAGTAAGTTTTGATTTATGATTTTCATTCCCTGTCTCAGAACTGTAGAAGGCAATATAGTTGTTATTCTCGGTTCTGGCTTTTATCAGGAATCCTGTGTTTACGTGTTTGCCACTAGCATACTCCTTTACAAGGTCTGTAACATCCAGTTCGTAGTACCTGTTATCAGGAAGAGTACTGCCTTTGATTGTGATTGTGGCATAAGGAGTGCTGCCCTGTAAAACACCGTTTTTGTCATACCAGTCTCCTCCAGCATTATTCCAGGCAATGCCTTTATCCCTCTTATTCCAGCTAACATAGCTGGGGTTCCAGGAAGAAGCAGGTCTGTAAACCTCAATTATGGTATCAGAAGGCCTTGAACTTCCTGCAGGATAATACCAGTAAAGGGAAAGAGTTGCACCATTAATCTCTGAACCTGCATACTCACTCAGGTTAAACCACATGACATCTCTGTACCTGACATTACTCACACCTCCGACATCAATATAAGAGTTGTCCGGTAAAACAGTTTCAGGGGAAGAGTCACGGAGACGGTTATCCTTTAAGTTAGTAACAGTTTCATTTACAATCGGAGTTACAGAGACTTTTTTAGTTACATTAAGTTTTGGTCTCTGATTTTCATTTCCTACATCAGAACTGTAGAAGGCAATATAGTTATTACTTTCAGTTCTGGCTTTGATAAAGAAGCCTGTGTTAGTGTATTTGCCACTAGCATACTCCTTTACAAGGTCTGTAACATCCAGTTCGTAGTACCTGTTATCAGGAAGAGTACTGCCTTTGATTGTGATTGTGGCATAAGGAGTGCTGCCCTGTAAAACACCGTTTTTGTCATACCAGTCTCCTCCAGCATTATTCCAGGCAATGCCTTTATCCCTCTTATTCCAGCTAACATAGCTGGGGTTCCAGGAAGAAGCAGGTCTGTAAACCTCAATTATGGTATCAGAAGGCCTTGAACTTCCTGCAGGATAATACCAGTAAAGGGAAAGAGTTGCACCATTAATCTCTGAACCTGCATACTCACTCAGGTTAAACCACATGACATCTCTGTACCTGACATTACTCACACCTCCGACATCAATATAAGAGTTGTCCGGTAAAACAGTTTCAGGGGAAGAGTCACGGAGACGGTTATCCTTTAAGTTAGTAACAGTTTCATTTACAATCGGAGTTACAGAGACTTTTTTAGTTACATTAAGTTTTGGTCTCTGATTTTCATTTCCTACATCAGAACTGTAGAAGGCAATATAGTTATTACTTTCAGTTCTGGCTTTGATAAAGAAGCCTGTGTTAGTGTATTTGCCACTAGCATACTCCTTTACAAGGTCTGTAACATCCAGTTCGTAGTACCTGTTATCAGGAAGAGTACTGCCTTTGATTGTGATTGTGGCATAAGGAGTGCTGCCCTGTAAAACACCGTTTTTGTCATACCAGTCTCCTCCAGCATTATTCCAGGCAATGCCTTTATCCCTCTTATTCCAGCTAACATAGCTGGGGTTCCAGGAAGAAGCAGGTCTGTAAACCTCAATTATGGTATCAGAAGGCCTTGAACTTCCTGCAGGATAATACCAGTAAAGGGAAAGAGTTGCACCATTAATCTCTGAACCTGCATACTCACTCAGGTTAAACCACATGACATCTCTGTACCTGACATTACTCACACCTCCGACATCAATATAAGAGTTGTCCGGTAAAACAGTTTCAGGGGAAGAGTCACGGAGACGGTTATCATATATGTTGCTCTGGAGCAAGTCACTTTCAGTATTAACTGCAGTTATGCTTGTTGTGACAGAGTTCTTGAGCTTTCCATCACTTACTTCAAAGGTTACACTGTAAGTTCCTTCCTGGCCTGATGACGGAGTCCAGCTAAATAACCTGGAGTTCTCGTTAAACATCGCTCCTGTTGGAAAGCCTGAAGCAGAATATGTAAGACTGTCTCCATCTGCGTCCGAAGCGGATACTGTAAAGCTAAGACTTTCTCCAATTTCAACTGTAGCAGCAGGGACAGAGTTCATTACAGGAGCTCTGTTTGTCTGTAAGACTCCTGACTTTGAAGCATATTTAGTGTTTCCGTATGTTCC
>CAYSWX010000003.1:0-172407 GCA_964434965.1 uncultured Methanosarcinales archaeon | reverse complement strand
GAAAGTATATGTCCAAGAAAAATCAAAGTGATCTGAAAAAAATGTCACTTGAAAAAAATGGACCAAAAGAAAAATCAAAACCCCATGAAAAAACGAATATATTTGTTTAAAGCCGTGAATTATGTTATATAGAGTTAGTCATAGAGTTATTGAGGGAAATTCCCCTACCAGATAATTAGAAGCATTGCCTTAACATTGAAACCTGCCACGTATGGAGACTTGCGGGAAACTGAAACCTGAAGTTTCCGGGATTACTGGCCGATGTGCAGTTCCTCATCGATGCGGCATAAAAAGAGTATAACGCTGCAAGGGATTGCTTTTTATGATTATCCAGACTGCAAGACTGGAAGTTGATATAATGAGTGGACTTATAGATTTGATCTTTTTTTCTGAAAAAAGAAAGGAAATTCTGGTCTTATTGGCAAAAGGACCAAAGAGTGTTGATGAAATCAAAAATGGGCTTCAAGGAGATACCATCTCTATAATGCCACACTTAAAAAGGTTGAAAGAGATGGACATAGTTATCCAGGAAGAGGATATTTACCAGCTATCAGATATCGGAAAAATAATTGGCGAAAAACTCCTGCCTCTTACTGACCTCCTCCAGGTTTTTGAAGGAAATAATGACTACTGGTTAAAACACGACAGAAGGCCAATACCGGAGCATCTGATGAAAAAGATTCACATGCTTGGGAAATGTCAGCTGAATGAACCTGAACTGGATCATATTTTCGAATTCCCAAAAGACCTGAAAAAACTATTAGTAAGCCCCACGAGACTGAGGAGCTTTTACTCATTCTTTTGCCCCGACTGCCCCGAAATTCAGGCAACCTGTGCAAAAAACGGAGCAGAAGTGGACCTGATCCTGGATGAAAAAGTATACATAAGACTGAAAAATGACTTTAAGGACACATACAAATTACTGCTTGAAAACAATGTTTCACTTTATATATATAGAGGGAAAATAAAGCCTTCTTCCGTCATAGTCTCAGATAAATTGATGGTGTTAAAACTCTTTGGAAAGGAAGGGGAGTTTGATCACAGAAGGATCGTAAGTTTTAACACAGGCGCCATTGAATGGGGAAATGAACTTGTTGATTATTATATAGGACTTTCGGAAAAGGTAAATTAAATAAAAAGGTTAAAAAGTGAGATAATATAGTGCATAAGAAGATAACAATTCTTATTGATAGCGTAACTCTGGAGAGATGAAGGATTCACCCCATTATTAAAATCGCGAAGATTCTCCTTCACCCTCCTAAAAAACATACCCTTGAATATTTCAAGATAGGATATTTTTGAAGGCATCTATTTTTCGAAGCTTATAATTCAAAGGAAAAAGCTTTTTTTATTCCCCCTTAAATGTTTCATCCATCCAAAATGTTTCATCCACCTCAAAATTTCTCATTGACTGATTTCTTCTTTTTCTCAAAATTTCCCGGCTAATCAATTCCCGTGCCCTCATAAAAGATCATTATTTCAAATTCTCCGCCCTCCACAAAAAGAGCTCATTTATCATAGAAGAATGAATCCTGAAAAGGACAGGGCTGGAAAATTAAAACACGTCAGTAAACAGGAAATTCAAAAAATAAGAGAACGGCAAAATATTAGAGGAATTCATAAAAACAGCATCGGTTATGCTATATAATATTGAGGAATACTAACTAAATGTTAACAACCATAGAAGAAAGATGAAGGTCCAGAGGCAAAAAAACAGCTATTTTCAGGCGTATTGAAGGAGGCCATCTGGTCTGAGAAAGTAGCTGCTGGATAGGCATCAGGAGATCTATGGGAAGATCTAATCCTGAAAAATGGAGGTTCAATATGGCAAAAGAAGAGATTTTAAATGCTTTAGCTGATGCTGTCGTCGAAGGTGACGACGACCTTGCAGAAGAATTCGCACAGAAGGCACTTGACGAGGGAGTCGACGCATATGAAGCAATCGTCGGCGGTCTCGCAAAAGGTATGAACATCATCAGTGACCAGTACGAAAAGGGAGAAGCTTTCGTTCCCAGCCTTCTGCTCGCAGCAGATGCAATGTATGCAGGAATGGAAATTCTTACCCCCCACATGAAGGTCGACGCAAGCGCTGGCCCCCAGAACGTTATCGTCGGTACTGTCGAAGGAGATGTTCACGACATTGGAAAGAACCTTGTCAAGACCATGATCACAGCCGCAGGATTCAATGCAATTGACCTCGGTGTCGATGTCCCACTCGGAAAATTCGCAGAAGCTGCAAAGGAAAAGAAGGCAGCAGCTATTTCCATGAGCACTCTGATGACCACCACCATGGGCGGAATGGAAACTGTTATCGACCAGCTTCAGGAAGAAGGTATCAGGGACTCCCTTGTAGTCATGATCGGCGGTGCACCTGTATCAAAAGAATACGCAGAGTCTATCGGAGCAGACGGGACAGCACGTGACGCAAACGGAGCAGTCGAGACTCTTACTTCCCTTGTAAGCGGACTTCCCTCCGATGCCTGGAGCGATTCCGCAGTCGCAGCAAGCAAGATAAAATACAAAGAAATTCTCGCAAAGAAGGGCACCAAGGAAGAAATCGACATTGGACTCATAACTGCAGAGAAGATGCTTGCAGAATACGACTCCATAGTGCCCAAGTTCAATGAGACCATGACCAAGAAGGAAAGGTTCGTTTCTGCCTTCCAGGACAAGAAGGTCGACAGGCTCCCTGTTGCACCACTCATCTGCGGTCTCTCCAGGAAATTTGTGCCCTGCACTTATGCAGACTACTCCACAAAGGCAGACAAGTATGCAGCCAGCGTAGTCGCAGGTACCAAGTACTTCAACATTGACAACTTCGTCGGCTTGACCGACCTCTGTGTCGTCGCAAGCGACTTCGGTGCAACCATCAGAGTCCCTGAAGAAGACACACCTGCAGCAACCGGCCACCTCGAGGACTACGAAGCAATGGAAGTCCCCGAAATCAAGGAAGGCACCCGTGCCTACAACCTTATCCAGGGCAACAAGCTTGCAACCGAGAAGGCAACAAAAGAACTCAACGCCCCTGTCACTGCACTCTTTGAAGGCCCAATGGTAGCCCTGACCCAGATCATGGGAGCAACTCGCGTACTTTCCGACCTCAAGACAAACCCTGATGTTGTCCTCAAGGGTCTCGAGAAGACCACCGAGTACTGCAAGGAAATGGCCAAGATGATGTTCGAAGAAGCTCAGCCCGACAACCTCTGTCTGGCAACGCTCTGGACTAACAACCTCATCCTCGGAGCAGACGAGTACATGAAGACAGAAGGTAAGGTCATGCAGAATGTCTTCGCTCCTCTCTACAAGAAGTACAACAAGCCAATGGTCATCCACAACTGTGCAGATGCTCCTCACTGGGATCTGATCAAAAAGTGGGACACAAAGTACTACAGCTATACCTTCTACCCAGATAAGGTAAACAAAGGTTCAAAGGACCACAAGTACCTCATTGAGAACTACGGCAAAGATGTCATGTTCGCAGGTGAAGTCAGCCCGGTTGTTTTCCTTGACAACAGCCCAGAAGGCATCCAGAAGATGAAGGCAGACACAATCGCCCTCCAGACGAGCGTCCTGAACACTCTCAAGGAGAACGGAATGCAGTCCAAGTACGTGATCTCTACTGGATGCGAAGTTCCACCAAAAGGCCCGTGCGACACCGTTGCTGCCCAGACCTATACTGCAGCACAGACAGGTCCGGAACTCTTCAAGAAGATCATCGGATAAAACCGTTGATACCACTCAATCAAAAAAAGGCAATGCAAAATTGTTGTTTGAGAGGATGGACATCTTTGTCTGTCCTTTCTTACATATTCATTTCCAGAAACTTTTAAAAACAGATTCAGAATGAAAAGTATATATATGAAGAACATTTTATGGGGGAAAAAATAGAATCCAGCAAAATCCCCATAGTTAAAATTAAATATCCACAATTTAATCAAATATCCACAATTTAATCAAAAAAATGAATATTTAACTTAAATTCCACAAGTTAAATCAAACATAAAGGATTCAGGAAAAAATAAGAGGAAATAAGACCTCTATATTTTTTATAGAAATCCTAAAAATCTCACCAATAAATATCACGCTGATGACAATGCTTCTCCCTCTCTAAAGCATTGTTATCCAAACCTCCAAAAAAGTAAATAGACCTGAAAAGTTCCTCAGTAAAACACTTTTGCCATTTTAGTGTACTCAGGAAAGTAAGGTCAAAATCCACGGAAAAAAGTTCAATGCTCAAGCCTCAAACCTCCAGCTTGAGAGACTACGAACTAGAAAATCAGGTAAAAACGCCAATCAGCCTCTATTTGCCATTTTTAGAGCTGAAAAAGTGTTGAAAATCCTGAAAAACTACAGAAGATCGGTATGCTCCAGAACTGTCTGGACCCTCCAGACAGGAAAAGGAGCAAAAAACCGATCATTAATTAATCTTATTGCTGAGATAAAATATCACATTGTGTTGAAGTTAGAAGAACCTTATTTTACCCAAGGGATATTTTTATGTAAGGGGCACTTTCATGCAATGGATTCATTAAATACCCTTTTTTGCAGGCTTTCGTCAAGTTTTTTCAACATCTCATGGTTGAATTACGAACTTAGTTAATCACTTTAATGCCACATATGCGCATTAATTTATATAATTAGTTCACAGATATTTTAAATGAAAAATATAAAAGTTATCCTGTCCATATTAATACTCAGAAAAAACTTCAAGGGCTTAGTGCAATAAAAAGAACTTTAATGGCAGGTTTTAATGGCAGACTCAGAATTAAGAGACCGTTTCCTGAATACACTGCATGGAAAAGCTGTTGATAAAGTGCCTGTTCTTTCTGTGACTCAGACAGGAACTGTTGAATTAATGGAAAAAAGCGGAGCAGCCTGGCCTGAAGCTCATTTTGATGCTGAAAAAATGGCAGACCTCGCCCTTTCAGCCCATACTTTAGCAGGCTTTGAAGCCGTTCGTTACCCATTCTGTCTCACTGTCCTTTCTGAAGCTCTGGGATGCAGGGTTAACCCGGGCAGATATGATATTCAGCCGTCCCCAGGGTCTAACCCTTTTGCAAAAGAGCCTGAAGGGCTTGAGCTTCCCCCGGATTTTGCAGATAGAGGGAGGATTCCTCTTATTGCTGATGTGACATCCATCCTGAGGGAAAAGGCGGGCGAAGAAGTCCCCCTTATAGCAGGTATGGAAGGCCCGGCATCCCTTGCTTCAAGGCTACTTGGAACTTATAATTTTCTTACCTGGATAATCAGAAAACCCGAGACTTTAAGGGAATGCCTTAAAGTAACAGGGGCGATCTGTTCTGAATACGCAGGAATCCTGTCCGAAGCCGGGGCAGATGCGGTCTGCATAGTAGATGGGATCGCAGGACCGGATATGCTTGATCCCAGACACTTTGACTCCCTCATAAAACCAAAGTATGAAAGGCTTTGCAGGTCAGGAAAAGGAATGAAACTCATACATGTCTGCGGGAACTCAACTTCTATTCTTGAAACTCTTTCAGAATGCGGCTTTCAGGGGATCAGTATAGAGGAAAAAGTAACCGACCTGCGTGCTGCAAAAAAAATTGTCGGGAAAAGAACAAAACTGATAGGAAACATTTCCTCATCAGGAGTCATGCTCAATGGGACATGTGAAGAGATAAAGGAAGAAGCACAGAAGTGCCTGCGGGAAGGAATCGATATACTTGCTCCAGGGTGCGGGATTGCCCCAAAAACCCCGATAAAAAATATCAAGGCACTTGTTGAAGCGAGAAACGAGTATTATAACCCGAATTGTACCTCAGGAGTACGCGGTCACTTTTGCTTCGCTCAAGAAGACTAAAGACCGTAATAAACTGTAGAAGTAAAAATCGGTTTTCCATTAGAAATTTATACATTTAAATATTTTCAGGCTTTACCCTTATAAACTCAAGTATTTGTCATAAAAACTCTGGGTTTTTGCAATTTCTTTTTGAGTTAGAGGTAGTGTGGGCTGTGTACCAATGATTCTACGGAATCAAAAACATATTTTTATAGTGTGGTCAGTATATATATTTGAAAAGTTGAAAACAATACGTTACCCGTTATTATAGTATCATGAAATCCTTAAAATTTTGCCTAAATTGCCGCTACTTTTTAAACCACCGTAGTTCTTGCCCACTTGCAGCTATTGCTCCGAATAATAGTGCTATAAAAATAGAGTCGCAGAATGTCGAGAATGTCAAATTTTTCGTTTTCGAAAAATATAAAATTGCTGCCGCAAATGTTATTATAAATATGATGACTCCCAACATTATATCCATAATAATTCAATATATCAAACATACAAATTAACATTTTCTGTGAAGTTTCTTCCCAAATTTTACTGACAATGTTTTACCATAAATTTTGATGGAAATGTTTTTACCCTAAAAATGTTGCTATATTTCTATTTGAGGCTCGTATCGACATTTTGTTCATAACTGTTACATGGACTAATAGAAATGTTTTGAAATATTTGATACTATAAGTTCAGGCAAAAAAGTCTATACAAATAAATTTCAGGTTTGCAGGATTAAAAACCAGTAAGTAAAAAGAATCTATTTTTCAGACAGTAGTAATTTTTTCACAGTATATACCCCCAAATATATCATATGTTCTGTAAATTGATACCCCTCAAAAATCAAAGCCCCCTCAAAAATCAAGGACTTTACTGAAATCAAGACCCTTTATGATAAGCTGCGAATTATGTTATATAGATTTAAACCCAAATATAGTTAAAAACGGTTAAAAATAGTGAAGAGCTGCGCAGCCCATTTCACTACCTGAAGTTAACCTGGTATAAAATATCCTGAGTATACAGTATATTGTTTGGACAGGGTAGAGGTTATTTTTTTTCTTAATTTTCAATGACTGCTGCATGGAGTATAAAAAATGTACGGGATTGCACTTGACCTGGGTACCAGCGGCTTTAGAGCGCAGCTTATAGACCTGGAAACAAAAAAAGTTGTAAAAACTGCCATGACGATGAGGCACCCCCTGCCAGGGGGCAATGTAATTGACCACCTGGATTTCGCACTCGAAGTAGGGGGAGATGTTGCAAATAATATCATACTGGACGCAGTAAGTAAGATTATAGAGACTTTTGATGTAGACCCGGCATGCATTAAGAAAATGGCTGTATGTGGAAACCCCATCCAGCTTTCACTTTTCCAGAACTCGGAGATCAGGGACCTTGCTTTTGCCGGAAAAAACATGCAGAAACGGCTTGGAGTAGAGAACGTGGACAGGAGTTCCAGGGTCTTTCCGGCATCCGAACTTTTCAGGGGAGTCCTTGAACTGCCGAACTGCAAAATAATCATACCTCCGGCTATTGCCCATGAGATAGGAGCCGATGCCCTGGCAATGATGATAGAAACCGACTTTCTGAACCAGAAAGAGGTATCCATTGTCACAGATTACGGTACGAATGCGGAAATGGCAATAAAAGCAGGAAACCGGATTATCACAGGCAGTGCAGCTGCAGGACCTGCAATTGAAGGTCAGGGTATAAGCTGCGGAATGATTGCGAGTCCGGGTGCGATTTCTGATGTAAATATTGAGACGGACAGTAACGGAAAGAACTGCTGGCGGCTTACGGTCCTGAATGAAAAAATGGAAAGCAAGCCAGGGGATCTTATAAACCCGGTTACCGGCGAAACTGTAGAGAAAGGAGAAATCGAGGCAGTAGGAATTACCGGAACTGGAGTAATTGCGGTCATTGCCCTTGCAATGGAAACAGGAATTATGGAGCAGCCTCCGAAACTACCCAATGGTAGGCTGATTCTTGGCAACGGCATAGAGATTACAGAGGAAGATATTGCAGAAGCCGGAAAAGCCATAGGAGCGATCAGGGCAGCTCAGCTCACACTCCTGCTTGAAGCTGGAGTCCCTTTCGAAAAACTCGAAAACGTTTACATGTCAGGAGCTTCTGGCACATATGTGGACTGCAGAAAAGCCAGAAAAATAGGTTCATGCCCGGATTTCTCAAAGAAGGCTGTTCAGTTTGGAAACACTTCAATCGCCCTTGCACGCGAACTTATTCTGAACGAGTCCAGGCTTGAAGAGGTAATTGCTCTTGCAGGCACTATAAAAGCCGACCACCTGATGATGGCTACCAGCGAGATATTCAAGAACATTTACACATGCGAGCTTTCGTACTGGACCGAGGGTATGAGTATGAAGCTCTACAAGAAGTATTTCAAACTGTACAAATATCCTCCTCTTCCGGAACCCATCGAGAATGCAAAAATGGAAAAAAGAGCTTCCAGAGATATTGAAGAGACCGGAAATGCGCCTGTAGAAATAGTAGAAGATATAGGGATCACCATAGAAGTTCCTCTGGAAAGATGCCTGCAGTGCCAGCGCTGCAACAATGAATGCCCGGAAAATGCCCTGATGACCATAGAGAGAAACGGAAGTTTCTTTGCGAGCTGCAGGACCCAGGACTGCCTTGGGACAAGCTGCAGGCGCTGTGTCCGTGCCTGCCCGATAAAAGCAATAGACTTCAAAAATATTGCAGCTCTTAATGTAAACGGAATTCAAAAAGGTGTTTTGACCGGCGGAATTTACTGACGGAAGCGTATTAGAAAAATTATAGGCAGATAAACTGGAAGGGATTCAAAATGACAAAAATAAGTGTATCTTCCCGCATCTGCGGGATAAAACACACTGTAAAAGGGAGGGTTGAAGGAAACAAAATCATTGTAGAAATTGACACTCCCTGTGAAAAGTTCAGAGAATTCGATTGCCTCGAAATCCCGATTCAGGAACTGCCTTATATTGAGAAAAATCTTATAACTGAGATGGAAAGACAAATTAAATGCTCCTTTGAATGTACTAAAGAATGTGCTCTGGACTGTACAGAACAATGTCTTATTCCCTCTGCTGTATTCTCTGTATGCACTGCAGAAAAAGAACTTGTAGAAACAAGGTTTGTGAAAACACCGAATCTTGAAAACACCGAATTTACAGCTTCAGAACTTGAGTAAATGCAAATCAGGGCCTTTCAAAAGTCCTTTTACACACCCTGTATTCATTTCTTATTTAATTTATATTAAGAAGCTTAAAACCCCTGAGTCTTTATCTCAGGGGATATAAGCATCAATCCCCCACGTTCTCTTGTTTTACCAGTAATAACAAAAAACAAAATTGATTGCCTATATGGAAATTCAAAAGTTACCTGCAAAGCAGGCAACTGCGTAAGTCCTAAAAATATAATTTTACGACATTTTACCACTGACGAGACAAGGTTTTTTCTTGAAAAAAAGGGGGTTATGACCTGCCCCCTCATTCTTTGTCGTAATTGATACGAATTGGGCCCGCAAATGAATTGAAAAGCAGATCTCCGTTATCCAGGTACTGCAGGATTGCGTATGCCCCATTTCCTGAATTCACATCGCCAAAGATTGTCTGGTGGATAGTTTCTCCTGTATCCCAGTCAAGTCCGAGGACTTCCCAGCCGTTTGGCGACCTGTAACCATTTATGAGGGCCATATTGCTCGACTGGCTGTGGATCGGGACCATGCTTGTCGATGAGACATCTGACCGCGCCCATACGGAAGACCATTCATTCGTTTTCGGGTTCCATTCGAAGCGCTCAGCGCCATATGAGGTATCATATGCTGGGCCCATGAGCGAGACCTGAAGGATCTTGTTCTGGCCAACAAGGTCAGAGCTGACATTTTCCGGAATGTTATTCACAACAAAGGCCCCGTATCCATATACGACTACAGACTGCTCCGACTGTATCCACTCGGTATCGTTTGATAAACCGCAGGTTGCCGGGATCTGGTCCGCAATGCGCTGGGACCCCTTGGGGATCTCGTCACGCCAGAATGCCACCAGGTTCATCTGTTTGGCACCATCGGTTATAACCACAAGCTTATCCTCATCGTTGCCGAACCCCATGAGCGTAGGGGTTGATCCTGTGCCCCTGCCAACTTTGATAATAGGAGGCAGCTCAGTGCCCGAATTAGTGTATTCTTGCGACCACGCACCGTCCGTTTCATCATCGGAAATAGCTGTGCCGTTCCAGATGAGCTTATGCATGAAAACATCACTTGCCACATAGATGCCATTGTTTTCATCGACTGCAACCGAGTTACTGACGTACTCAGTATCCGCTAACCTGTAGAAAGATGCAGAGTCAAGGTCAAGGTCGCGGTTGATAACTGCAACTCCATTGCTGAACGTGATAATAAGACACCCATCGTAGGTCATGGAAAGCCCAAATAATCTTGCGTTTTCCGGGTGGTCGTCACCTTGGATAGCAGTGAGTACGTCTTCTATCATGTAGCGTTTGGTTATGCCTGCAGATGGGTTGCTCGGGTCTTTTAATGCAAATGCGTAGAGGTTACCCCCATAATTGGTATAGAGTACGTTATTGTTATCGACTACCGAGTACGCACCATTCCCGAAGCGGTCTGAGTAATTATCATCGAAAAGGTTTTTCAAGGAACTATTCATCGATGTTGTGTTCATTCCCACAGCAGACGACTCACCAAAAGTTTGGAAATTTTCTTTCGGAATAGCTGGTAGTACGTCATTTGACGCATCGGCAAGAGCCTCATATTTTGCCACAACAGTCCAATTATTATCGGCCACATTTACGTAGCTTACCCGATCAGTCCCGACTGCCCACATGTGATTCTTGCTAGTGGAGGCAAGGGTTATGATGTTTATTGGACCTCCATAGACAATTGGCTCCGTAGTAGGGTCTACCGTAAAAACACCGCTAGGAGGGCCGTAAGGCGTAGAGTCACTCTGGGAAGAGTCAAAATGTGTGATTGCATAAAGTGAGGATGCCAGGTAGGGATTGAAAACCGGCTCACCGACATTTGACTCATTACAGGAGTTTTCAGCTACCGTCATGCAAGAAGCGTTGGATGTGGAGGATATGCACCCCACGGCGTTGGCGGTTTGGATGACGCCTAAGAGCACGATAGCGCACACTGAGACGAAAACCGCTAATAATAATCTTTGATTTAATTTCATCGGATTATCTATAGTCGTCATAAGTTGCTCCTTTTGATTGATTCACACCTGTAGGGCTTACGTACCTGAAGTACAAAATCAAGAACATTCGGAGTTATGACCGGTATAGTGTTTTAAAAAGTTGAAGGTTTGATGCTATCGATTTCTCAGTTCAACCGCGAAAGCCCCATATATCCTAAAAAATATATTCCAATATGTATATTTAATAACCAGAATTATTTTTTCTTTCAAAAATTACTGTTTTCTCTTTCTTAGCTATAATTTTGAGAGGTCAGTACATAAATAAAATAATACGCCTCTTTTTTGGAAAAGATATAAAAAATATTGGCAGATATTTGAGATTCAGGAACACGATTCAGATTTATGAGATCTGCTCAACAGTAAGTGAAAAATCCTGAGAAACCTGAAAGTAAAGATGTAAAAACCAATGGAAACTCGAAAATAGTGAGAGATATACCAGTACTTGAGTTTTAGATATAGATCAAATCAAGTATTTAGAAGAAGTCAAATATCTAGAAAAAAAATAATCGAAAAGACTTTAGAATTAAAAAGAATCAGGTGCCCGGAGCGTGACTCGAACACGCGACCTCCAGATATCTCAGGAGATTAAAGACGCCTCATATAAAGTCCCTATGAGTCTGGCGCCCCAACCGACTAGGCTATCCGGGCTTGCAACACACAAATGTATTAACATATATTAAAGGGTAACGATCGGAAGAGGGAAAAAGGGGTTTTTTCGTAATTTGGAGGGCAGGAAGGAAATCATAAAAATCAAAAGCTTCAGACTCATTTAACTATTTTTTAGACAGGAATTTTGTGCCGAAATATGCGTTCATTTATTCAGATTTGATCAATGCCCCGCTTCCCAGCCCCATAGTTCCGGAACGCGGCAGGAAAATAAAATCGATGGGACAGCGGGTATTCTGGAAATGAAAAGGACAACAGTAAGCACGTTATGTTAAACGTAACATAATATAGTAATATATAATAAAAGGGATTATTGGGTATTGGCAGTATAACAGATAATTATATAATTTAAGAGAAATAATAATTATCTTTCATATAGATTTTTAAAAACGAAGGGAACCCGGGTAGGTCACCCATGGAGAGCTGCCATCAACTAAGGCATTATTTGAGGATGCTGCTAGTGGATTAAATCTATAGAAATATATATAAAAAAGAGAATTTATATCAATTATAATGAAAAATTGATATAAAACCTGGATAGGACAGGCAGTCCTGAGACCCGGGTCCGGCCAGTAGGAGACTGAAACTGCAGGACCGAAAAATCGGGCTCTTCAGCGGCACCATCTCAAAAGAAGGACACCCCTAAAAAGAAGAACATCCCTCATGATTCAATTAAAACATCATCAACAAACTTCTGAACCAGTTTGAGCCTTGTCAATTAACCATAAAAAGATTCGGCTAAGATAAACGATTCAGCTTATAGAGACTCTAGTATAACCCCCAGATGAGGAATTTCCATGAAAATAAAAGCAAATCTCATATCCGGAAGGACCGCCGACCAGGGCGCACATCTGGAAGCAAAAACGCATAAAGGCTATTTTGATGCCTGCGCTTACTGCGAGCTGAACTCTGCTGACCTTGAGAGGCTGGGCGCCTCCGAAGGAGACAGTCTGAAGGTAACCACTGAGTTTGGTGAAGTGGTGGTATTTGCAAAAGCAAACGAAGGAAACCCTGACGGTCTTGCCTTTATCCCTATGGGGCCCTGGGCAAATGCAGTGCTGAATCCAGACACACACGGCTGCGGAATGCCTGGATTCAAAGGTGTCCCTGCTGAGATAGAAGTGACGGACGAAAAGCCCCTGGAAATGAAGGCACTCATGAGGAAGTACCTGGAAGACTAAATTCCAGATTCCCCTGAAGCAAGAAATTCATATTTTCATCAGATCCGGAGAAAACTGAAAATTCGGAGGAAAAAATATGCCAGTAATTAAAGACGCAGTATGTTCCCTCTGCGGATCCCTCTGCGACGATATCACGGTCACTGTTGAGGACAATAAGATCACGAAAGTAGAAAACGCCTGCATCCTCGGGCACAGCAAGTTTGTCGGCATGTTCGAACACGACAGGATAGAAACCCCGATGATAAGAAAAGATGGGGAACTCGTCCCGGTCTCCTATGAAGAGGCAATCGAAGCTGCCGCAAAAATTCTCGTAAATTCCAGAAGGACACTTTCCTACGGCTGGTGCTCCACCTCATGTGAAGCAATAAGCGGAGCAATTCAGCTTGCAGAAGAGACAGGATCGATTATAGATTCTACGGCAAATGTCTGCCACGGACCTTCTGCCCTTGCTGCCCAGGAAAAAGGGTCTCCTTCAGCCTCCCTTGGAGTAATAAAAAACAGGGCAGATGTAATTGTGTTCTGGGGCTGCAACCCCGTGCATGCCCACCCCAGGCATATGTCCCGTTACTCAAGCTTTTCAAAAGGCTTCTTTACCGAAAAAGGACGAAAAAGCAGGACAATGGCAGTTATTGATGTAAGAAAAACTGATACTGCAAAAATCGCTGATAAGTATGTGGAGATTGAACAGGGTTCAGACCTGCTCCTTATAACCGCTCTCCGTTCAATTGTAAACGGTCACGAGGATGTTATTCCGGAAACCATTGCAGGTGTCCCCAAGGCTGAAGTCATTGAGCTTGCAGAGACCCTTAAGAACGCAAAGTTTGTCTGTATTTTCTTCGGTATGGGGGTCACCCAGTCCCGCTCAAAGTACAAGAACGGAGATGCCGTGTCTTCTCTTATTTCAGACCTTAACCAGCACACAAAAGCCGTAATGATCGGAATGCGCGGACACTATAACGTTACAGGTTTCGGGCAGGTAGCTACCTGGGAAACTGGCTTCCCGATGGCTATTGACTTTGCCAGAGGCTATCCGTATTACAACCCCGGAGAAACAGGAGCAAACGACCTGCTTGTGCGTGAAGAGCCAGACGCTGCAATTATAGCTGCAGCTGATGCAGGAGCACATTTCCCGCAGAAAGCGGTCAGGCATCTTGCAAGGATTCCTGTAATCCAGATTGATCCGTATGCCAACCCCACAACCGAGCTTGCGGACGTTGTGATCCCATCGGCAATCGTGGGAATCGAAGCAGAAGGGACAGCTTACCGTATGGACGCAATTTCCCTCCGCATGAAGAAATTGATTGATTCAAAATTCAAGACCGACGAAGAAATCGTAAAAGACCTGACTGTAAAGGTCAGGGAACTGAAGAGAGGTGCATGAGATGTCGGAAATCCTGATTAAAAACGCCAGCGTCTGTGATCCGGCGCAGGGAATTAACTGCGAGACTATGGACATCTGCATAAGAGACGGAAAGATTGTGGACAGCGTCTCTGGAAATGCAAGGGTTATCGATGCAGAAGGCAAGCTCACCATGGCAGGGGGCTTTGACGGGCACACCCACAGCGCAGGTAAAATTAACGTAGGCCGCTTCATCAACCCCAACGATGCAAGGAAAAAACTTGTACCCGGACTTTCGGGCCAGGTTGCACGTACCGAAAAAACGAGAGCGCAGGTCGGGTACAACACCCCAAACACTTACGCAATCGGGTACAGGTATGCAAAACTCGGGTACACAACTATCTGTGAAGCTGCAATCCCCCTTCTTACTGCAAGGCATACCCATGAGGAATTTAAAGAAATACCAATCCTTGACAAAATGGGACTTTCTCTCTTTGGAAGCAACTGGCAGGTAATGGAATATATCCGGGACAAGGAACCTGAAAAACTCGCAGCTTATATTGCCTGGGGACTCAAAGCCTCAAAAGGCTACGGCGTCAAGATTGTAAACCCCGGAGGCGGAGAAGCCTGGGGCTGGGGAAAGAACGTTAGCGGCCTCTATGACCCTGTCCCTAACTTTGATGTAACCCCTGCAGAGATCCTCATGGGACTCGCAGAAGCTAACGAGCGCCTTCAGCTTCCGCATTCCGTACATGTTCACTGCAACAACCTCGGAAAGCCAGGGAACTATGCAACCACCATTGAGACCATGAAGCTCTTTGAGAAGGTCAAGCCGAGCCGGGACAGACAATCTCTCCATGTGACTCATGTGCAGTTCAATGCTTATGCAGGAACTTCCTGGAGAGACTTCGAGACAGGAGCTCCAATGGTTGCAGACTACGTAAATGGGACAGACCACCTGACCTTTGACCTTGGACAGGTAATCTTCGGACCCGCAGTGACCATGACCGCAGACGGGCCTGTTGAGTACGCAAACGCAAGAATGCTGCACGAGAAATGGAGCAACCAAGACATAGAGCTTGAAGACGCTTCAGGAGTCGTGCCCCTGTTTTATTCACCAAAGAGCTTTGTAAACGCAGTCCAGTGGGCAATAGGGCTTGAACTCGCCCTGCTCGTAAAAGACCCCTGGAAAATCATGTTCACAACCGACAGCCCCAACGGCGGGTCTTTTGTGAACTATCCTGAAGCCTTTACCTACCTGATGAGCGCAAAGAGGAGAGCAGAGGTCATCTCAGGCTTTTCCAAGATGGCTCTTGATAGGATGGTGCTGCCGGGAATCGACAGGGAACTGGACTTTTACGAGCTTGCTGTCATGACAAGGAGCACCCAGTCAAAGATGTACAGCAGGCCGGAGAAAGGAAACCTTAAAGTGGGTTCAGATGCCGACATTGCAATCTATGATATCCTCCCCGGCCAGATTGACCCCTCGGCAGAGTACGCAAAGGTCAAGAAAGCTTTCTCAGGTACAGCGTATACCCTGAAAGGCGGGGAAATCGTTGTAAAGGACGGCGAAATCGAAGCAACCCCGAAAGGAAAAACTTACTGGGTAAACGCAAAAGTTCCGGAAAGCATCGATACTGCAATGCAGAAAGATATAGACCTCAAATTCAGGAAGTACTACACTGTGAGCAAAGCCAATTACATGGTTGAGGACTCGTACATCCCGAAGCCTGTTGAAATCGATACTGAGGGGGTATTCTAAATGCAGATCGTAAAACTTTCCCTCAAAAAAGCAAACAAAATCCCAATTGAAGCCGATAATATAAACCCTGACAACTTTGCCGGCAAGACCGCAGAAAAGATAAAGGAGATTCCTGTCTGGTACGGAAACGGGCAGTGCCCTCTTGGAGATTTTTTCAACGTGGAAGTAGAAGGAAATGATTCCGTCGAAAACACAAAGATTGTTTTCGAAGGAGATGTCTCAAGGGTCAAACGCATCGGGCAGAACATGAGTGCAGGAGAGATAGAAATCAACGGCAACGTGGATATGCACTGCGGCTTTGGCATGAAGGGAGGAAAGATAGTAATCAACGGCGATGCTGACAGCTGGCTTGGCTGCGAAATGGCAGGCGGAGAAATTATACTCAACGGAAATGCTTCATATTATGTAGGAGCAGGTTACCGCGGAGAGTCCTGCGGCATGCGCGGCGGAAAGATTACCGTCAACGGCAATACAAAGGACTACCTCGGAGAACACATGTGCGGAGGGGAAATCCTCGTAAATGGCGATGTGGGACTCCTTCCCGCAATATCAAACAACGGCGGGAAAATAGTCATTGAAGGCAAAGCAACCATGCCTGCAAGCGAAATGAAGAACGGTACAGTCATCGTCAAAGGTGAGGTATCCGACCTGCTCCCCTCCTACAAAGAAGAAGGGACAGAAGAAGTTGAAGGCGTTACATACCGCAAGTTCGCAGGTGACGTTAACGTCGGCGGAAAAGGCGTTCTGCTTATAAAGTGAACGACCAGGCAAGTTAAACTGATATAAAAAAGACTCTCTGAATAGCACTCCGAAAATTTGAGTGAAATTTAAACGTCTGGCGGATGAGAAATAGAAAAACAGACTTCCCAGATTTCGTTCTTGTCCGCTTACCTTTTCTATTCAAATCTGCTTACTGTTTTTTCTATTATATTCTACTATTTTTCGGCTATTTAATTTGAATTTATCTTCGATTATAGACCTATAATTTTCAAATAGATAAAAAAGGAAAAAAGGAAAAACATCAGATTACTGAATGATCAGTATCCTGTTGCTTCTGCCAGCTGCCTGATAGGGGCTTCTTCAGCAGTATTTCCGAAAACTACAATCACATAGTTTTCATTACCCCAGATATAGGAGTATCTGGGAACAGTCTTTCCTCCAGATGTAATGTAGTCAGTGATTTTTACGGCATTGTGTCCGTTAAAAGAAACGTCCGTAAAACGGGAACCGTCACTTAATGGGGGGAAAGAAGCTTTGTATGCGGCAATGAAATTGTTTACAGCTTCTTCATCTTCAAGTTCGATCACGTCTATGTGATATTCAGTTTTATTGGAGTCTTTGTAGATCCCTTCAGAGCCGGCAAGAACCCCTGAAACATTTTCAGTTTGATAACCACTTTTAATATCATCTGTGGTGAGTTGAATGGTATCAATATACTCAAAGCCTGCAGGAAGTGTTTCAAGCGTACTTATTCCAGCTGTATCTTCATCAGAAATGGAGTTTGTTTTCGGATTTTCCGTATCTGTCCCGTTAACTGCAGGATTGTTGTCCACGCAGCCTGAAAATGCGATCATCAAAACCGCAAACACAGATACTAAAGCTATTATTTTTTTCATAAAATTCACCTTGATCTTAAACCCTGAAACCAGTGGTTTATAGAATCAGGATTTCAGATTTAAAAGAATCGCCAGAACTAAGAAATCCGCAAATATAAAGTTATCTGCAAGAAGAAACAAAAAAAGAATTTAAAAGAGAGAAGGGTAGGAAAACCCTTCACTCAGAAAATTTAGTTGTTCCTCCTGACGAGGTAGACTACTGCAAGAAGTCCGACAAGGCCAAGGACAACTCCGAAACCTGGAGTAGATTCTCCCTCTGTAGGAGTGGTTGCATTCCCTTCAGTCGTGGTTGGTTCGGTTGGCTCGGTTGGAGTCACTTCACCATCATCGGCTGGTTCCTTATCATCAGTCTTGTTGTCGTCAGTCTTGTTGGTATCGTTACCAGTGGTTGGCTTTTCAGTTCCGGGTACTCCTTCTCCGAGAGTCTTCTCGACGAATGGGTAGTACCTGAGTTCAGAGGTTGAGGTGTCAGCGACCTTGAAGGACATGCCCTGGCCGATTTCCACGTCACTGTCTCTGGTCAGAGTGAAGGTGTCTTCGTTGGTGATGGAAATGGTGTCACCGTTGATGGATACATCATTGAGGTCACCGAATTCATCATCAGACTCGATTGTCATTGCGTTTGCATAGTCAATGAGCCAGATACCTTCGATCTGGGCAATGCTGTCGACTGCACCCTGGAAGACCTGGTTGACATGGACTCTGAGGACAACGACATCGTCTTCGTCCTGGATGTCATCAAGTTCAACTTCCCAGGTGTTGCTGGCGTTGCCGGAACCGACTGAGATGATTTCATCATCGACGAATTCTCCGTCCTTGCTGAACTCAAGCCAGACTTTCTCACCGTCAACATCGACCTGCTTGGCTTCGAGAGCATAGCCCTCACCGAGGTCGAGCTTTTCACCAGTTCTGATGGTGTACTTGTCATCGCTGTCCATGATGAGCTTTGCAAGCTTGTCAGCTTTGGTTGGGTTGATTGGGATGTATTCTTCTGCGAAGAAGCCAATCACAGGGTACTGGTCCCAGCCAAGGGAAGGCTTGGAGAACTCATAATCAACTTTCTTGATGGTGGATGAATATTTGAGGCCGCTTTTATCAATCACGTTTCCTTTAATCTTGGAGACACTGAGAGATTCTGTGGAGACATCATCATTGAGGTCATAGTAGAAGCCTGCGAAGTTGGCTGCATTCCAGGTAAAGTCACCTGTACCGGAAGCGACCTGTCCCCTGATTTCATAGGTACCTGGTTCTGTGAGTTCCTTCATTGGATAGAACCTGAGCACATTGGTTGGGGTGTCAGCGACCTTGAAGGACAGACCCTCAGCAATTTCATTTACGCTGTCTCTGGCAAGAGTGAAGGTGTCTTCGTTGGAGATGGTAAGGGTGTCACCATTGATGGATACATCATTGAGTTCACCGAATTCATCATCAGACTCGATTGTCATTGCATTTGCATAGTCAATGAGCCAGATACCTTCGATCTGGGCAATGCTGTCGACTGCACCCTGGAAGACCTGGTTGACATGGACTCTGAGGACAACGACATCGTCTTCGTCCTGGATGTCATCAAGTTCAACTTCCCAGGTGTTGCTGGCGTTGCCGGAACCGACTGAGATGATTTCATCATCGACGAATTCTCCGTCCTTGCTGAACTCAAGCCAGACTTTCTCACCGTCAACATCGACCTGCTTGGCTTCGAGAGCATAGCCCTGGCCGAGGTCGAGCTTTTCACCAGTTCTGATGGTGTACTTGTCATCGCTGTCAAGGACGAGCTTTGCAAGCTTGTCAGCTTTGTCAGGGTTGATCGGAATGTACTTCTCTGCGAAGAAACCGATCAGGCTGTAGTTGCTCCATCCAAGAGATGGCTTTTCGAATTCGTAAGCAACTTTCTGGATTTTAGTTGTGTAGACAAGTCCGCCTTCTCCAATTACATTGCCCTTATTGTCAGGCTTTTTTAAGATGGAAAGGGTTTCGGTTGTCACATTATCGTCAATATCGTAATAGAATGCTGCAAACTTGGTAGCATCGATTGTAAGTTTGTCATTACTACCAGATGTGGCAATAATGGAATTGATATCAGAGCCGTTGTATACTGGACCGCGGATCTCAATTGCGTCTGCTGCACTTGCGGCGGATGCAAATACAGTAAGAAGCATGAGAGCAGCCAGTGATACTGCTACAAATCTCTTCATTTTATTGTTTCCTCCATGTTTGTTAAGATATATCGTATGTAAGAAGAAGTGCCGGGATCGAACACTTAAAGGGTTTCACCATTCTTCACCAAATCAGACGTATCCATTTCGTCGATTGCCGAAGAGGATTTCGTTCCCTCCTTATCCCTCTAAATTGGATTACAAGTGTTCTATAAAATAATTGCATTATTAAATCTTTTGTGGTCTATTTCTGAAGAATTGAAGAGGAAAACCGCAAAACAACGATACAAATGACGGTAAATGTCGAAAGAACCTGAGTGGAATATTCGTCAGAGGTTAATATACAGGATGAAGTAGAAACGCTTATAAGATAATATGGAAAAAGGTAATATGTTTGAAGAGGTACAATTAAAGGATTTGTAACATACCAGTTTTAAAAAAATATTATATAAAAAAGCACTCTAACACGTTTCTCATTGCTTATTAAAAAGTATTTAAACCATAAAATGTTCTGAGTTTCGAGCGTGACCACTTTTTTTCAATCATATATAGAACAGAGTTTGCCGCTCAGTCAACCTGAAAACTTTTTTACTAACACGGAAGGCATGTTCAAGTAAGAACCGGTCTTGAAATTAATAATACGATTTTCTTAAAAGATCCCGCACCACTGAGCGCATCCGACAGCAGGAAAAAACCTACTCAAACGTATTAATTCAGGTGCTAGTCTATAAACTGGAAATAATTGCAGGTAAATCTATAGATAAACATATGAAATAAAGCTGTAGATGACCATATGAAATAATTCTCATATTTCTTGCGCAGACTTCCATTAAATTAATAAGAAAAGTTAAAGATTTCCTATTTTTCTCGCAATATAGTATAATAACAACATATTAGAAATTGACGATATAATCAGAGAAATATAAAATAGGAGAAATATATAACAGAGCAGAGTGGAAATTACCTGAAGAAAAGAAAAACTGAAGATATGACACCTGAGATTCTACACAGAAGGCCTATATAAGACATATCTAAGTTAATATAAGACTTATTTATGAGCCTATCCCAAAACCAACTTTTACTTCTAAACTCACAGAGTATCAGAACCAATTTCCTGATCTGTAGCTCTAATAATTATTTCAAAATCGAGTTCAAATAAGTAATTTTTGAGTTTTGGGATCAGCTCTATATATGAACAACGAAACATAGGATAAAAACAATAAGGGGTATCAATTTTGGAATGTCAAGATATTATTCAGGATGTCCTCTGCAGGATAAAAGCCATGAAAGGCGTGGAAGAGACATACATATTAAGTGAAGAGGATAAAGAAAAAATATTTGAACTCGAGAAAAAAGCCGAAGGGGCAGTTTTGATGGGCATGGGAATCGGAGATAACCGAGGAATCAAGGAGGTTCTCAAACGCCAGTTAATCATAGCTTTTACAACCAATATGGACTATATCTGGCCTGAAGGCCCCAATGTGATTCTCATGCAATACGGGGAAAAAATAGGTGAGGATGTCTATGACCCCGAAAAACTCGAAGAGTGTAAAAAGTGCAAAGATATGATGGTGATGGGAAATTTTGTAATTTATAGAAATGCAGTACCAAAGCCACAGGATGCCAAAAAAGAACCCATGACCGTTGTTCTTCCTCCTCAAAAATGTAAAGATTTAGAATGCGCGGTCGGCATTGCCAATATTGTACTGGCGTCTCCTTCCACTCCTTCGGATGAGTATATTAGATCTGTCATGGGTCTTAAACCAGCAGTTGGCCTGGGAACTTTTATTATAGGATTTGACTTCTGCTGATCAAAATCAAATAAAACGGAAATTGCACCCATCTGACCCAACAAATAAGTTTTACACTAAAGCAGTTTTATAAGTCTCACATTAAAGCAGTTATATACAGTCAATTGGGTTCAATTGCTCAATTGACTATGATCATATAATCAATACTTATACTATAATATTAACATCAATAATATACTAGCATATTAACATCAATAATATACTAGCGCCTGATACAGTCATTGAGGACTACATTAACGGTCCTCAATAAAAAAGACCAGAATTATCTTTTTTAAGATTCAGTAGCAGGTTTACTTTCAGTAGCAGGTTATTTTATACTGGGCTTATCCAAAGAATTAAAAACAGGAATTCAAAATACACGAATCCGGAAGTTCTGAAACCTGGGTACCAGTCCCAAAGAGATCATATAAGTTACAACTGCTAACCGAAAGAAAGATCCGGGAATACAATCCGAAAAGACGGAATTTGACATGAAAGAAGCTGATTATAACAGGGCATGCAGGAATATCCTTGAGAAGGCACTTGCTGGCGAAATCAAAGACGAAGACCAGTTGAACAAAGTAAAAAAAGAGGTGAGTAAACTATATCATCTTGCCAGCCTGCCAAGAAATGGAGATATCATTATGCAGGGTACACCTGAGGAACAGGCTATAATAAAAGAGTTTCTCAGGCGAAAACCCGTAAGGACGATTTCCGGAGTTGCAGTAATTGCTGTAATGACTTCACCTGCCCCATGCCCTCACGGAGTTTGCCTGCCCTGTCCGGGCGGTCCAAATTCAGCATTTAAATCCCCTCAGAGTTATATGGGAAGAGAACCTGCAGCAATGAGGGCCATCCAGCATGAGTTTGACCCTTATGCTCAGGTTCATTCCAGGCTTTCCCAGCTAAGGGAAATAGGCCACGATGTTGAAAAAGTGGAGTTAATAGTAATGGGAGGCACTTTTTCAGCACGCAGCCTTGACTATCAGGAATGGTTTAGCAAACGCTGCCTTGAAGCAATGAACGATTTTACAGGCACAGAATGGAGGGACAGAGCCTGGAAGATAGGAAAATCCTCCCCTTATATCCCGCTTGAAGAGGTTCAGAAAGCAAACGAAACCGCTGATATCCGCAACGTAGGCATAACCTTCGAGACACGGCCTGATTGGGCAAAAGAGGAGCATGTGGACGAATTCCTCAGGCTTGGAGGGACAAAGGTAGAGCTTGGAGTCCAGAGTGTTTATGATTTTGTTTTATCCCGTATGCAGAGAGGACACGGAGTTGCGGAAATTGTCAAAGCTAACCAAATTTTAAGAGACAGCGCGTTTAAGATAGGCTTCCATATGATGCCCCATCTCCCTGGGGCAGATTCTGAACTCGACCTGAGAGGATTCAAGAAGCTCTTCGATGACCCGCGTTTCAGACCTGATTACCTTAAAATTTATCCTACCCTTGTAACCGAAGGCACCCCTCTGTATAGAATGTGGGAAGCCGGAGAATATAACGCGCTTTCAGACGAAGAGGCTGCAGAGCTTGTTGCAGACATAAAGGCTGTCCTGCCTAAATGGGTAAGACTTCAGCGCATCCAGAGGGACATTCCTGCCCATCAAATCTTTGCAGGTGTCAGAAAAAGTAACCTCAGGCAGCTTGCAGAGGAAAAACTCCGGGAAAAAGGAGAAAAATGCCGCTGCATACGCTGCAGAGAGGTTGGACACAACAGCCTGAAAGGGAGAAGGATTAACGAAAAAGATATCGAGCTTACGACTGAAATTTATGAAGCCTGTAATGGTAAAGAACACTTTATCGCTTTTGAAGACCTTTCGGCAGACGTCCTTATAGGCTTTACACGTTTGCGCTTCCCGGCTGTTCCCCACCGCGAGGAACTGCAGGACTCTGCCCTTATAAGAGAACTGCATGTTTATGGCTCCATGGTACCTGTGGGAAAAGGGGCAAAACAAAAAGAATGGCAACACCGGGGCTATGGAAAGGAGCTTATTGAGCGTGCTGAAGAGATCGCATCAGAATCTGGTTACAGGAAACTTGCAATAATCAGTGGAATAGGTGCCAGGGAATACTACCGAAAACTCGGGTATGATCTTGACGGAGTATATATGTCAAAAGTTCTCAAGGACTAAAAATGGTTATTTCTCTATAATAAGAGCTCTAGAATAAGATTTCTAGAATAAGATTTCTAGAATAAGATTTCTAGAATAAGATCTTAATTGAGTTTCCCACCCCAATGCATAAATAACAGGCTGTCTCAAAAATATGCCCGATTGTATATTCTGGGAAGAAACCACATATCATTAAATTTTTTCAAAATTTAATTCTAGTGTTCCACCGTGTTCAGAAAGTACGATCAAAGTCAGCAGTATTTATTTTTATAAAAAAATTGGTATGGGTATTACCCATTGAAAAACTCAAAATGGTTTTGAAACAGCCTGATTTATAATTTTTCACCTGGAATTACAGATTATCTCTTTCCTCTGAGAGCCAGACATATCATAACCCCGATAATTCCGGAAATTACTCCAAATCCTGGAAGTTTTTCAGGGGTTTTTTCTTCAGATTTCTCAGCAGAGTTATTCTTATCTTCAGAATCCCCTGTTTCAGAAGAAGATGCTGCCCTGTAATCGGTGGAGATATTTTCAGACTCATTTGAACCCGAAGTCATATTGGTATATTCTATGGAATTATTGGTATCTCCGGTGGAATTAACTGCGGGTTTAGTGGCGTTTTTGTCTTCAACAACCACATCTGTTGCAGGATAAATAATGTATCCGCTCGGAGAAGTACTGCCCTTTCCCTCATCTGAGGTCTGGAAATACCAGGAATCAGTAAAGTAATTCTTTGTATCCTTATCGAGGTTCAGGGTAATGGAATCAGAGTTTTTGAGGACAATCCCATCTTTTGAAACTTCTTTTACTTCAAACCCCTGATATTCATCTCCATTTTCAATAACCGTAGTGTTATCTCTGTCGATTAACCAGGTATACTTAAAGACGGCAAAAGAATCAGTAGCACTCACAAAAATAGAGTCCACATAGGTGATGAAGTAAAGCTGATCTTTTTCATCTCCGAAATCCGCAGTTGCGGTAAAGGTATGATTTTCTACAGTCCCATCTGCATTCACAATTCCGGACTCGAGTTCTTCCCCGTTTTTGGATAAGGAGAACCAGACTTTATTGCCCTCTACATCAACCTGATTTACAGTAAGGGAGTAACCCTTTCCAAGGTCCCATACATCACCGGCTTTAAGCTCTTTTTTCTCGCTGCTTCCCTGGCTGATTACAAGATTTGCAAGTTGACTTGCATCATTTTCAACGGTAACATACGGCTTTCCAAACCAGGCAAGTTTGTAGAAAAACATCCCGCCAAGTTCTGAAGGAGTCGTATTCGCATTAAGCTCAAGATCGGAAACAAGTTCGTATTTGTTGGAGAACTGTCTTGTAGAATATACAAGCTCCCCTTCACCAATAACATGATTTCCGGGGTTGTTTTTTCCAAGTTCGTCCTTCCCGTCCTTCTCAATGTACTGCAGGCGTTCTCCCCACCAGTTTTCAGAAGCAACGAAATCCTTGTGTTTGTTTACAGGGTAGTTAAAGCCACCAAAGGTGGTTGCATCCCAGTAAAAACCATCGGATGAAGTCTTGTTTGTATCAAGAGGCAATCCTTTCAAAGTATAATTTCCAGGTTTGTTCAGTTCTTTTGCAGGGAAGATAATATATCCGGCAGGAGAAGTACTGCCCTTTCCCTCATCTGAAGTCTGGAAATACCAGGAATCAGTAAAGTAATTCTTTGTGTCTTTATCGAGGTTCAGGGTAATGGAATCAGAGTTTTTGAGGACAATCCCATCTTTTGAAACTTCTTTTACTTCAAACCCCTGATATTCATCTCCATTTTCAATAACCGTAGTGTTATCTCTGTCGATTAACCAGGTATACTTAAAGACGGCAAAAGAATCAGTAGCACTCACAAAAATAGAGTCCACATAGGTGATGAAGTAAAGCTGATCTTTTTCATCTCCGAAATCCGCAGTTGCGGTAAAGGTATGATTTTCTACAGTCCCATCTGCATTCACAATTCCGGACTCGAGTTCTTCCCCGTTTTTGGATAAGGAGAACCAGACTTTATTGCCCTCTACATCAACCTGATTTACAGTAAGGGAGTAACCCTTTCCAAGGTCCCATACATCACCGGCTTTAAGCTCTTTTTTCTCGCTGCTTCCCTGGCTGATTACAAGATTTGCAAGTTGACTTGCATCATTTTCAACGGTAACATACGGCTTTCCAAACCAGGCAAGTTTGTAGAAAAACATCCCGCCAAGTTCTGAAGGAGTCGTATTCGCATTAAGCTCAAGATCGGAAACAAGTTCGTATTTGTTGGAGAACTGTCTTGTAGAATATACAAGCTCCCCTTCACCAATAACATGATTTCCGGGGTTGTTTTTTCCAAGTTCGTCCTTCCCGTCCTTCTCAATGTACTGCAGGCGTTCTCCCCACCAGTTTTCAGAAGCAACGAAATCCTTGTGTTTGTTTACAGGGTAGTTAAAGCCACCAAAAGTGGACGCAT
Organism: uncultured Methanosarcinales archaeon; assembly: GCA_964434965.1. Lineage (GTDB taxonomy): Archaea > Halobacteriota > Methanosarcinia > Methanosarcinales > Methanosarcinaceae > Methanosarcina. The sequence continues at coordinate 146,315 of CAYSWX010000003.1, read as the reverse complement.
CCCAGCTAAAACCATCGGATGAAGTTTCATTGGTATCAAATGGAACTCCAAAAATAACCGGGGCTGGAGCTGCAAAACCCGAAGGAGCAAGCACCAAATAAACTGTAAGCGAAGCAAACAGTGAAAACAAAAATCTCTTGATGTTGGGTTTCATAAGGCATGATCACTCTTTTTCATTTTTGTCATACATCTAATCATAATAAAATACATATCATAAGCAAACATTATTATGAAGTAAATAGAAAGTAACAACAAATAAAGCTAAATAATTAATAAATTTTACTAATTTAAACAGAAAAAAAAGAAATTAATACAGGATAGAATATAAAGAAGTAATAAATAAAAAAAATAAGCTTTTGAGGAAATCAAAAATATTAAGGAAAAAAAATAGAAAACAGGATAAGCAAAGAACTAAAGAGCTGGGAGATAGAGCTTAGATTAACTCAGCCTGTTACTTTAAAGCGGAGCAGAGCTGCGATTCCTCCAAGTTTGTGAAGCTTTTCCCCTGGCTCAAAGGCTGTACTGAACACAACAACCTTTCCCTGAGCCTGCTCAACTTCCATAAGGAGTTTATCAATATCCTCGCTTTTTTCCCTCCCTTCCCGCAGGGTTTCATCAGCAATTAACAGGGTTTCGACAGCCCCATAACCAAGAGCATTTTTAACATCTGCAAAACCATAAGCTGCTTTGCCGTCCATTGAAATTTCCCTTATAAGGTCTTCCATGAGAGAGGATTCCCGGGCTATACGGGACTCCTGCATGATCCGGTCCACTGCTCCTCTGCGAAGCACTTCCTGAAATCCAGACATGCCAATCATGGAGGTGTCTTCAGTCAATGCCTTTGAAGCCATTCCAGACTCAACTTCATTGAAATATTTCAGGAAATCTTCTTTGGTAAAGCCGGGCCCTGCGATTACTATAGAAGCCTCTTCGGGAACTGCATGCCTGAGCTGTTCAACAATTTCCCTGAAAAACTCATTCCTGAGCCCGGTCTCTCGCTTTCCGGAGGACTGCCGGATATGGGAATAGACTTCAATTCCATAGTGGTGCACAAAACCAATATCTGCATCGCCCTCCTCAACTGCTACAATAACAACTTTAGGGCGTTTTCCGGCTTCTTCGGCGTCCTGAATGCGCTGGAGCTGGTCGTTTTTCCACTGTTCCTTAATTATAGAGATGTTAGTCCCTATCTCAACATTAAGAGTATGATAGGAACCGGCATCCATCCCTTGCTCAATTGGCCCGTGAATTCGCAACCTGTTTGCAAATTTATGGAACTCCAGTTCTTCGACCCTGATCCCCAGCCTCACCTTTACTTTCTCAACCTTTTCCGGGCGGAGTTTGTCGCTTGTCGTATCAGATTTCCTTTTGGTCAGGGCAAAGACCAGGTCCCCTTTTTCAATAATATATTTCAGGTGCCAGAGGTCGTCAAGGGTCTCGGCTGTTACGGCAATTTCCCCTTCCCTGCCTCTCAGAGAACGGTTTGTAACCCTCATACTTTTTTCACTCCGGGTGTTTCAATTTTGTCTTCATTTTCCTCTCTGGTTTCCGCTTCAATTTCCACTTCACCGCCTTCTCCGGCGTCTTCTCCGAACTCCTCATCAGCTTCTTCCATAAATTCCTCTTCAGTTACCCCTTCACTATCTTCAAATCCGGGTTCTATTTCAGAAAGCTCATGCCCTTCCTCTTCGGGACCGTATCCCTGACCTTTACGTTCCGGTTTCTGGCTTCTGATGTCGGATTCTCCAGCCGGGACCATCATAGCTACCTGATCAGGGGATGCGATCTGCTTTACAAAACGTGGGTCTCCGAGTTCATCCGCATAAGTCCTGTAGATCTTTTTTGAGATATCGTTCTGGTTGAATTTGCCCGGAATGATTTCAAGGATGTAGTCCCCGTGCTTACGGACTGCAGAAGCAGGCCCGCCTATGACCCTTGTTTCGCCTTTCAGTTCAAGCCCGACTGCAATGCCAAGAGGTATGTCTTTGAAGTAATTGCGCTCCCCGCGGATAACAAATGATCCTTTTTTCAGGTACTCTCCAGATTCAGGAGTCTTTGTTACCTGTTCGGATTTAATCCAGTAGCAGTCCCCGCTGAACTGTCCAGTTTTCCAGAGGCTCGAATAAGAAACCGCAAACTGCGCAGCTTCCAAAAGTGTGGATTCCGGAACTTCCTCTCCTCCGGTCTTTACAACTGTCAGAGGAGCACCAGGTGTCTGTGTATGGAAAACGATGTCTCTCTTTTCCATGTATTTTTTGAAAATTTCCTCGTTGGTATCGGCATCCCTGCCTCCTACAACCAGGAAACCGTCTGAAGACACAAACCACCTGAAACGGTCGAACCAGTGCTTTCTCCGGGACGCCTGAAGTTTTCTCCCAGCCTTTGCAGCTTTTGCAGCAGCCTTTTTCTCCATAGCCGTTTTAGTGTCTTCAATAGCCCTGATGGCCCCGTCCCTCTTTTTAGTAAACTTTTTGACCTTCTCATAGTATTCCTGAGCGTTTTGAGGCACAGTCTTTCGGATATCAAGGTTTACGCTCTTTCCGTCAAGGTTTACCATTACAGTCCCGGTTTTTTGGTCAATGTTCGTAATCATCTGGGCAGCAGGCAAGGTCTTTTTTGCCTGTTTCAGGATAGAACGGATTTCATCCCATGAATAGCCCTTTTCCCTTGCTCCATTAAGCACAGAGAACAGCTCTTCGATAATCTGGTAATTTGCATATATTGTCTCTGCAAGGGTATTGCTTTTCTCAATTTCCTTTCCGAATTTTGCAAGGCTCTCTTCCTGCTGGAGCAGACGTCTTTCAAATACTCCAAGGGTTTTTTCCTTTTTCTCTGCTTCTTTTACCTCTGCAACCTGTTCCAGAGCCTTTTTTCCGAAAAACTCATCAAGAGCCGTATTAAAAAAATCGAAATATTCTTTTTCATACTCCGAATAACGGTTAAGGTCAAAAGGAACTACATCGAAAGTTTCCAGTTTTCCATTAATTTCTTGCTTTATATGCTGAGGCCTGAGCCCAGGAACCTGAGTTTCAATTCCTGCTTCAGGTCCGCCTTCGATTTCAGAGCGAATTTCTGGCTCGCCCTCAGCTTTACCAGCACCCCGACCTCTAAACAGAGGAGAGAATAGGTCCTGAAGTGCATCACGCAGCTTTTCAGCATCCTCTACTGTGGCTTCTTTTGCAGATTTAGACTTGTTGATTCCTGCACGTGCACAGGCTTCTTCTGCAAGGACTCCTCCGAGGTTGAACCTTGTAGCGATTGTCCGGACAATATCAGCCGTTGATTTTGAAAACGCATCCATGAGGTCCGAAACCTTAGCTTCGACAGGGCTCAATTGCGCCTCAGGAAGCTCGTAAATTTCTCCACTCCTGAGCCGGCGGTCCTTGAGGGTTACTGGGTTCATGGGCAGAATGATTTTGTTTTCCGAATCCACAATCAGGACATTGCCTCGCGCAAACAGTTCTACAATGAGTGTGCTTCTAACTCCCGCCCTCTCAATCCCTATTTTTACGATCCTGTCGAAGTCGTGCTGCTCGACAGATACGATCCTGCCTCCCATCAGGTATTTTCGCAGAAGCATGGGAAAAGCCTGAGGAAGCGTTGGACTTGTCCGGATGTATTTGGTCATATGGAGGCGCTTTCCTGCCTCGATAATCAGGTTGTCCCTCCCCTGGTGAAAAACATAAAGGTTGATGCGGATCTCCTCGCTCGCAGGCTGGTAGATCTTCCCTATCTTCGCATCAATAATGGACCTGGGACCCGCTGACAGTTCGGCAACAACTGCAGCAACGTCGGCACTTGACATATCCTGTTTCATGAAGTGGATATAAGAAAGGATTCATGTATAAGTGTTACTGTAGAATTCTTTTTACAGATAGCCAATTTTTGAGCGCCCTAATTGCGCCTCGGGAGTACACTGTCCTTTTCGCTTCGCTCAAGAGGACCTTATTGTTAATAACAGGTTTTGAGAAATTTTAAGGTAGGCTTGAATGATGAAAAGAAACTGAATAGAAGTAATTATAACTCCCTTAGAAGACGGAAGCCAACACCATAGTTGCGGTCGACAGGTAAGCGCCCACCGCGAGTCGCAGACCTGCAACTACGGAAACCGCTGTACCAACCACCACCACGGACAACACGGAAGGAGCTATTTCCATTTACCCTAGCACTACCATCAGAAAGAGCAGCAGTATAGTTTACACTAAAGTTGTCCTGAACCCATTCCCAAACATTTCCATGTATATCGTAAAGACCCCAGAGGTTAGGTTTCTTCCGGCCAACTGGACGAGTTTCAGAACCTGAATTTTGATCATACCAAGCATATTCATAAAGCTTTGACTCATCATCCCCAAAAGAATACTTTGTTTGTGTGCCGGCTCGGCAGGCATATTCCCATTTAGCTTCAGAAGGCAAATAATACTTATCAGTACCTTCCATTTCATTGAGTTTTTGGATAAACTCATGAATCTCATTCCAGGAAACACATTCCACAGGCAGGGCATCACCTTTGAAATGAGAAGGATTACTACCCATAACTTTTTCCCACTGCTTCTGAGTAACCAAATATTTACCAAAATAAAAAGGATTTTTAATGATCACTTTATGGGCAGGAGCTTCGTCCCTATACATACCCTTCTCGCCATAAGGTGATCCCATTATGAACTTACCGGCTGGAATGAGTACGAACTCCATACCTGTAGAAAGGCTGGTGAAGGTTTTAGAGATATCAGGTTTTACAGAGTTTGCAGGAGGCTCTTTATTTTCACTCTTTGAAACGGCAGGATTCGAGTTATCAACTTTATCCTTATTTCGGGAACTTTCAGGACTTATACTTATTCCCTTAAGGTGCTGTACTGCATCACTATAATTATTAGGTTGAAGCTCACCTTTCAATAGCGAATTAAGTAGATCATATATAGTTACTTCAACCGGATCAAGGGAAGGAGGTACATCATAGGCGTTTCTCAGGATTGTCAGAGATTCGTTAAGTATGAGGGGGTGAAGTATTCTAACATATTCACCAAGGAGGTTGCTTTTCTTTGAATTGTATTCGTTTTCCCTGATTTTTTGAGGATTTCTGCTGATAAATATCGATCCTTCTATGCTACCTTCCTTCTTTGGAGATTGGCGCCCGTCAGATTTTGTCTTTTTAAAAGCGTAATCGTACAACTCCTCAATGGAGATGTAACCGTTGCCTTTATCAGCATAACCTTTCTCCAGTCCTTCTATCAAATAGTGAGTAAAAACTCCGTGTCCGAACTTCTCTTCTTCTCTTGCAGCAGGAGAACCTATCAACCCGGTTGAAGTGAGAATAATTGTTCCTGAACCGGAATATTTTTTCAAGGCTTCCATCACATCATCGGCATCCCTTATTCCAGCAACCCCACTATAACAGCAATCAAGAACTATAATAACCGATTTCTGAGACGGATATCTCATACATCTGTTGATGTAATCAAAATTTAATGACGTTGCCAGAATGTAATCTTCGTTAGTATCTTTGAACAACAAGCGCAACCCGTTGTCCAGATGTTTTTTCCCATGACCTGAAAAATAAATGAAAATAAGGTCGCCATGATTTGCATTTTTCAGCGTCCTTTCAATTTTGATCCTTGCATCTAAAAAAGTATCGTCTATTGATTCTTCGACATCATCAAATCCGCAAATATCTTTATTCAGCAGGACTTCCTTCATTTTGATAGCATCAGCTACAGCAAACTTCAGCTCTTTATCTGAATTCGGATAATTATTTCCAATAACAAGCCCGACTCTTTTGCCAGTCATGATGCTAACACATGCACATTTATTCCCTGGAATTCTTGAAACGATTCAGACCTTCACAGATTGATAGCTGCGGGTTTTCTTCAAAAAACTGAGATAACTTTGAGAGAGGCAGGTTTGAAATTTTGATCGTGCTTCCGTCAGGGCATTTTAGTTCGATTTCGGCAGTAGGTCTATACTCAAGCCACGTCTTCATTGCATCGAGGACTATATCAACAAAAACTTTTCCGGTTACACCAAAAATTACGAGTGTACTGAAAATTGTTGTCAGGTCTGCTCTGTCTCCTTCAGATCCCTTGAGTTTTAAAGGCCCTATTTTACCATCAGGTATACCCTTGCAAATTGAGTCATACAACTGGCAGCACTGTTCCTGCCAGTATTCCGAAGAATTGTCAAAGCCTTCAGATTTTAGTATAATAGAGAAATCAAACTTATCAGGAAACTCTTGCATTTTACCACCAAAAATTTCACAATCAAAAAATCAAATTTTCTTTTTGGGGATATATGGTTTGCTATTTTACACACATCACAAGGAAATATTTGAGAAAATAGAAAATAAAAACAAATTTACGTTCGTTTTAGACATATAGAAAAAAGTAGCACTGGCGCACCTGCAGCAAGCTAGTGTCGCTTCAGCAGTAAAATGTCGTGTAACTTTGATTACAACCATTCGAATCATTCAATCCTTGAGGATTGACGTGACACTAGCAGGTTATTCGACTGAAATAATCATACGTTTCAGGAATAAGACTTCTCACTTTTGTTTATCATCAACAGATTCTTAAAAAGAAAATAATGGGTGAAAAAGATAAACTATTCAGGATAGCATCTTTTATCCCCTAAAGGAATCAACCCATTCCGGTCTATCAGGAGGATTGTTATTCAGCATATCCCTCCATTCTTCATCAGTCAACCGTTTTCCAGGAGGCTGCCAGAACTCATAATAACTCATTACAGGGCCTGCTCCGAGCACTATCCTGCCATCTGGCTGCTTATAGGCTACAACTATAAGGTCCAGTTTTCCGGTCCCTTCTTCCAGAACTCCAGCAGGAGAAGTGTAAACATCCGCAACCAGAGTGGACATCTGAGACATTATATCCACATTTTCAAGCATTGGAGCTAGGTTTTGTCCGAAATTACTGATGAATTTGTACTCTGCATCTGTAAGCTCCTTATTTTCAAGTCAAATCCTTCACATTTAAATTCTGGTTTTAGCAGACAAATCCATAAAAAGTAAGAAATTTCAAAAAGTGAAAAATTTAAATAGTATCGAGAAACAGGAGAATGTAAAGCTTAATTTTTTACTATAATAATTCCAAAAATTAACAATAATGTAGCGCATAATCCAATCGCTACGACATGATTAAAGTCTTCTATTGGAAAAACAGTATTTTCTACTGTAGAGGTAGTATTTTCCACACGATTTTGTTGATCCACACGATTTTGTTGACTTGAAATGTTTAATGTAGAATCTGTTTCGCCATTATTATCTGAAGTCAATTTACTGGGGCGGAAATATGATTCACTATAGTAATTATCAGAGCGTACTGTGCCTTTCTGGTTGTAAAAGACAACAGAAACCCCTTCAAGCCCAGCCTTATTCGCATTTTCTTTCACGATATTGCAAATTTCATCAAGTTCTCTATGGAAATAGGTCGTTTCATTTCCTTCATAATAGAGTTTTATCGGGAAAAATTGATCCATATTGTCAGAGCCGTAGTTAATTATTGGCCCTTTGGGATAGAGGTATGGTTTTATTTCGTCGAGAGAACTATTTTTGATAAGTTGTAAGGATGACGAATTAGCTATATGGTAATAAAAAACTGGAAATTCAACGTCTGTTAGCTGGATAACATCTTTACCGAATGCAGAGTTATTTTCAGGAAAACAAAACATTGCTGTCTTATCCCAGAGACAAAATATGACCGGGACTTCATCAATCCCGGATCTAATTGCATTCTTTTCCACAATGTTGTAAATTTCTTTTAACTCCTTTTCGGAATAGGCAGTTTCGTTACCCCCATAATCGTAGAGTTTGATCAAAAAATATCCTGGCATAGGACCCGCCCCGTAGTCAACTATCGGTCCATCAGGATAAAGATACGACTTTGCCTCACGGATAGAACTGTCTCTTACATCCTGCAGAGTTGAACTGAACTCAACCAGCTGGGAGGCATTTTTAATTACCGGGACATTTCCATACGCTTTTAGCACATTGGGGTCATATACAGGACTTTCAGGATTTGTACAATTTTTAAGGGATTCTTCATTCAATTTTGAGAGCAGGGAGATTGTTTCCTCGGGACTATCATGCCAGGAATAGTATGGTACACTATACATGGGTATCTCTGACCAACCAATTGATTTCTCTATAATTTTGTCCGGATAAGGCAAATGGGAACTATCTGCAAGTCCAGGTCCTGAAAACAGGACTAGAACCAAAAAAAAGACGAATAGCTTTTCTGATTTTTTACCCATGTAATCACCAAAATTCTCCAAAAATTAATTATTACGCACAGAATATGTTCCAGACATCCTGTTTAGTCTCACCGTAAGGAGTTTCATTGGAATAATATTATGGACCTTATCGGCTTGCTCAGAATGTAGAATTTTGCCAGGATACCTTCTCTCCCAGAAGCTTTACCTTTACATAATTACAGGGCCCTAATTTCCCGGGAGGCATGACCATGAAAACCTTAAGAGCCCTTAAAACTTGCATAGTCATACCACTGGAACGTGGAGTTCAGGCGAGTATGGAAAGTATATTCGAACTCCATAATCGAATTTCAACAGACTCTATATAAGTTTTCTAGCCAGATCCTCAAACTGACACATTTTCATACTCTTTTGGAGTACGAAATTATTTCCTTACCTTTAATTGTTTGACACCATGGACAGAGAACTTATATGGTTACAGTTGCCGAAGGCGTTTTCCATAATATAAAAAGGGATCCATAAATATATAGAAATGCACAGTTATCTAAGCTGGCATTCAAACCAGTTCATCTGAAATCCAGATTGATACCTGCCTGATCATTTGCAGCAGGATTAAAAAAGTGATTTGCGGTGGAGAGTATTTATCGGTGTGTATTTTTGGGTGTCCAAACCGCAATTGAACGTATTTCCTTTATTCCAGCAGGGTTCTTGGATTGATAAAGCCGCTCCTGAGCATATGGTCAGCAAGCACGAGGGCAACCATTGCTTCGGCAACCGGCACCATTCGCGGTGGAATCGTGGGATCGTGCCGTCCTTTGATTGCTATTTTGGTGTTTTCCCGAGTTGTGAAGTCAACGGTTTGCTGAAGTTTACTTATGGAAGGCGTTGGTTTTACTGCTGCCCTGCAAACAATATCCAGACCCGTTGAAATTCCTCCAAGGATCCCACCTGCGTTATTGCTCGTACAGGTGATTTTTTCCCCATCCATGCGGAAGGAATCATTCATTTCACTTCCACGCATTCGGGCAGCCTCAAATCCGGATCCGATTTCAAACCCTTTGACTGCAGGGATGCTCATAAGGGCTTTTGCAAGATCTGCATCAAGCCTGTCAAATACAGGTTCTCCAAGGCCTGCAGGCACACCTTTTACAATGATTTCGACAATTCCGCCGACGCTGTCTCCCTCCTGCCGTAGGGCTGCAACCTTTTCAAGCATTTTCTTTGAAGCTTCGAGGTCTGCGCAGCGAACAGGGGTTTTTTCCACGTTTTCGAGAATTTCGTCAAAAGAAAGGGATTTTGCCCGGATCCCGCCAAGTTCGAGGACATGCCCGGCAATCCGGATACCGGAACGAGAGAGAAGAAGCTTTGCCAGGGCACCGCCTGCAACCCTGCCTATTGTTTCACGGGCTGAAGACCTGCCACCTCCGCGGTGGTCTCTTATCCCGTAGCGTGCCATATATGTAAAATCCGCATGTCCGGGGCGGGGAGTGTTTTTGATAGCATCATAAGAAGAAGACCGGGCATCCGAATTCCAGACCAGCATGGAGATAGGGGTGCCTGTGCTCATGCCTTCAAAAATTCCGGAAAGTATCTCCACCTTATCAGCCTCGCTTCTCGGTGTGGAGACTTCACTCTGTCCTGGGCGCCGCCTGTCCAGTTCTTTCTGGATGTCGGATTCGGAAAACGGGAGTCCTGCAGGCAGCCCGTCAACCACAACACCGACAGCCCTTCCGTGGGACTCACCCCAGGTCGTGATTCGAAACATCTGCCCGAAAATGTTTCCAGCCATGCATCTTAACTGGTTTTTTTGGTATTTGATCCTTGGGGTGAAGCGGGTTCAAGGTGCACAACCACATCAGTGATATCTTTGTATTCGACTTTCAGCATTTTACTTACGTTGTGAGAAATAAGATGTGCTTCTTCAAGAGGCAGGTCGGCCTTCACAAGCACATGCATATCTATCCGGATATCACCCATGCCGCCGCGCGTCCGTATCTTATGGCAGCCCAGAACTCCTTCAACTCCCATAACAAGGTTGCAGATATCTTCTTCTTCAAGCCTGGACATATCAAGCAGAACCATTGTGCTCTCCTTCATAATCTGAAACCCTGCCCTGAAGATAAGAAAAGATATGAGTAGAGCGATTACAGGGTCAAGAAGAGGAAAACCCAGCTTTATGGCAGCCAGGCTCACTATTACCGAAAGAGAGACATAGATGTCGCTTTTCGTGTGCATGGAATCAGCAATAAGGACCTGGCTTCTCAGAGCTGTCCCCTGTCCATATTCATAGTGAGTGACCAGATAGTTAATGCACATCGTACCAAGTATTACAAGAAAGCTGATAGCTGTAACCTCAGGGACGCTCCTAACCAGAAAGCGGTCAAGTGCATTCCGGAAAATCTCAAAACCCACATAAAGAAGGAGCAGGGCAATAAAAATAGAGGCTACAGTTTCATATTTATGGTGCCCGTAAGGGTGTTCTTTGTCAGGAGGACGCGCTGCAATAAAACTTCCCACAAGTCCCACAATGTTTGAGACTCCGTCAAATAGGGAATGGTAGCCGTCTGCGGTCATGCTGAGAGCGCCGCTCATGGTTCCGTAAATGATTTTAGCAAAAGCTACAGCTAGGTTAAGGAAAAGTACGATCACAAGGACCCGCTGGACTTTTTTAAACCTGTGAATCACCGGATAACAACTCCCTGATGAGAAATATAGAATGACAGGATCGAAAAAGATAAAAATTAAAGGCTGTTTAAGCCTGGATAATGTTTATTGATACTAATTTGAGTTGTTTTATATTATAATATTCTGCTGTCATTATTATTCTGTATCATTATGCTTATTACAAGGGGTATTTTCTGCACAAAAACTGGACTTTTCTATAATATACGATAATAGGCGGAAAAAATAAATCGGACCTGAAAAAACAGGAAAATGAGTAATTACCGAAAACAAAATAGAAGATGAAAAAGAAATTCCTGAGACAAACTTAATATACCCTTTACCCCAATTTTTATATACACCGGATTATACTATTGGTTGAGTATCTTTTAAAGAGACTTTGAAGAGTAATTGATTAAAACGTGCTTTATAATAATCTATCAATTCGGATTTCTAAGAGGCAAAGTTTGATTTATTATTGAAGAACGCCCATTAATTGTCTTAATTGATGCAAAAAATAGAAATAATAAGCAATTTGACAGTTAATAAACAATCTGACAGTTAGTTTAATAGACCCTATATGCAATCCAATATTTGGAGGTTTATTATGGAAAAAATTAATAGTTTCAGAAGGAAAAAAGTTGGGTCAAATATTGACCAATTTAAATTCAATCAAGATCAAACTTCTGATACCAGTACGGTTTTTCCTGAAGAGCCGGAAGAAGGGCAGCACCGGCGGGGAGACATCAGGAAAATTTGGGTTTATTTAGAATTATTGTATTCCATGTTAGCAGATTCCTTTAATAAGAAATATCCTGTTCCGAAGAAAACGATATTAGTTATAACATTTGCTTTCCTGTATCTCATAAGTCCAGTTGACATCTTCCCAGATATCCTTCCTTTAATCGGACTTGTGGATGATGTCGCAGTATTTGCTTTTGCATTCAGTCTTATTAAAGACGACCTGGAAAATTACAGAGCATGGAAAATGAATTACTGATAGCGACTTAGGTCAAAACGCTATATTCAAGCTCTTGCCTTCCATCTTTACAAGAATAAAATTTGATCTGTGAGCATTTTAAGTTGTTACCGACAGAACTGATGAAAATTAGCTGAAAATCAGCAGAACCCGAATATGAATAACTTTATAATTATATTTCACCCCCGCCCCCCTCAAATCCTTCGATTGGAAATTCTTCGATTGTGCTGCTGTTTTGAAGATTATTTCTCATCGGGAATACACAAAACTGCGAGCTTTTGATTAATCTGCACAAAATTAACGGTGCTTCGATTTTATCTAAGATTTATGAAACCTGTGGGAAATTAAATGAAGATTATTTTATTCCTGCTAATTCGGACGCTCTCTTAAGATGATCTGTACCAGAATCGCTAAATGTTCTTGATTTTTGAAAATATTCAGCTCCTCCAGTACCATTTTTCGCTTCATTTGCTCCCTGCAACAAAAACTGACCTGCAGAGTTATAGTCCTGAAGAGCTGCCTTCCATTCATTCTGGGCATCTTGAAGTTTGGAAGATACGGTATATTGATCATTTTCCTGAATGGCGTTCTGAGTATCATTTACTGTTTGTTGTGCATACACAGCGAGAGTGGTATAATCAGAATTGTTTGCAGCACTGGATACACCGTCCAAATCCGCTTTAAGTACCCTCAGATTTTTCTGGACGTTAGCTGCCCATGCAATATCCTGGTAGGCTGACTTGAAGGTATTTAATGATGAATTTGATTGAGCCTGAGAAGCATTTTCATCATTTTGTGATCCGACAAAACACCTGACAATCAGTACAAATACCAAAATACACAATGCGAAGTAGATGTATTTTTTCATATGCACACCCCTAAAAAATCAGTTATGACAATATAAATTTAGGCGGGATGTATTATAAGATTTTCATTGTGGGTTCTATACTTCAAAAAATATGAAAAATCTTTTTGAGAAAGCGTGTACGTGGAGATCTTTAAATCAGAGATAAGCCTGTATTGAATAGTTTTTTATTATATTTCTACCCCGACCCCCCTCAAATACTTTGATTGGAAATTCTATGATTGCGCCGCTGTTTTGAAGATAGCTCAGTTATTGAAAAATTAGCCCCCTCTTTAATCCTTTATTCAGAGAAGGCTTGTAATTCCTTCCTTTCTTTAATGCCGTAATTTACAGTTATCCCCACTAAAAGTACAGCTAAAGAGCAGTACTTTTGGACAGAACTCCTTGTATATCTGTGCAAATTCTCCATAGAGTATGCTTTCTTGGCCAATTTGAATACATCTTCTATGATTGATCTTACTGATCTGAACTCTTTCCATTTGCTTATTAGCTCTTTAAATTTTGCAATTATTTCTTTGTATATTTTTATTTCTTTTTTAGTATCTCTTCTTGAATCAAATATTTTTAGAGGATATCTCAGCATATTGAAAAGTTTCTTAAAATTACAGTTTTTCCTTGGAAAAATTAAAGGTACCACCTTGAACTCTCTGACAGAAATAACGTAATTTTCATAGGAATAATATCCTCTATCAGCATAAACAATGTCTCCTGCTCTTATTATTCTCTTTCTTTTGAGTTCTTCAAGTATTTTTGGATAAATTTTAGGTTCTGGTACATTTGCTTCATTAATCAAAAACGCTAATGGTTTCAATGTTGTAGATTCAAGTGCAAGAGTTAGTTTCATGCCAATGAAGAATCCTCTGTGAGTTGAGTGGCCCCATTTGTATTCTTTGTTTTCCAGGCTTTCTTTGGTAATCTTTTTTGCATGAAAGTTAAGGTTAAGGTTTATGTCAGTACTATCAATTATAATGCCTCTTGATTCGTTTTTTCTCTTAGGGCATAATTCGTTCAAGAGTTCAAAAACAAAATAAGTAAACTGGTTTGGTTCATATTTACTGAGAATGCCATAAATCTCATTTTCAGTTGGTACTGAACCGATTTTTAAAAAGTGTCTCAAGCTTTCCCTTTCTTTTAATTCTCTGATAGAATAGGAAATTTCACAGGAAAAAAACATGCTCAGGAGTACGATTTTAATAGCAGCCACTGATTTATGGAGGGGCAGAATGCCCCTCTTTGTGAGAATTTGCCTGCAAGATCTCAGATCAAAAACGTTTAATATTTCGAATAACAATTTCCATTTGAAATCTTCGTTTAGTGGTATAAGCGGAGCTTTCATAATATGTCGCCAGAGGAGGAGTGTACGCCCTCCTCAATAAAATTTACGGTTTTTTAAGGCGTTAATTAGGTTTTAAATCAGAAATATAATGTACTTTTTTTGGGGAAACTATTATCTGGCTTAATTGGCAGAAAAAAAATGGAAAATAAGTTCCAGTTAAATAGTGAGTTTAAGAGGACCCTATTGAAAAATACAACAAATAATTAAGTTTTTAAGAGTCTGAAGGTCTGAAGACATATAATATCAAAGTGGATGAATGTCACTGAGAAAAAAAGTTAAAAATATAAAAAATCCTTTTTTAAGGATCTTTATAATTTTTTAATTTGTATCTGTTAAAAGCTGATTCGTTCAGGGATTCGAGGACGCGAAAGGTGTGGGAGAAACAGCTTCTCCAGATACATATTCCATAAACCCATCAGCGGTATATGAAATTGGTTTTCCGTCTATTACCCCGTTGACCTGATAGGTTCCGATCATTTCCCAGATTATTCTGTATTTAATTCCACCTCCAGATTCATTTACAGATTCATTTACAGATTCATTTACAGATTCATTTACAGATTCATTCATAGATTCGCTTCCAATTTCACTTCCATCCGGTATCATTACCGGAAGCGGAACATGGTTCTGAGTGGTGAACTCTATTTTGAGAGTATCAGAACCCGAAGAAGCATTCAGGAGGGTATTTTGAGGGAAATAAAAAGAACCCTGAGGTAGAATATATTGCGGGGCTACTTCTGCGGAAGGGATTCCAATATCTGTTGTACTCAGATTGGAATGCTCAATTTGTATTTCTTTCCCGCTAAAATTGGCAATAATTTCCCCATCCTTCCAAACATTAAGAACTGAATTTACTGATTGTGAATGGTTGGCATTGGTGATATTCCCAAAACTTAGTGAATACTCCCCAATTGTCTCGTTTGAGTAATTTCCGGTCTGGGAGACCTGACCCCAGTCCCATCCAAGATCGTCTCCCCATGACCAGTAGCCCCAGTTATGGTCGTGGTAAGCTCTTGAGTTATTCAGCGAATAAGTTTGTCCGGCAAAAGAGAGGTTTCCAGAACCCTCCATTTTCGATGAAGCTACCAGCCAGTTGATACCCATTCCCGGCATGGAAAGATTAGAGGCATTAAAGACAGGAGCAGGCTCAGCTTCCGGTATTAACAGGGCATCAAAAACGCTTATCCCATTCCCGGATCCTATATGCACACGATATCCCTCGTCAGTCAATGTTACCGTATTATTAGATATCCTGACATCAGGAGATTGAGAAGAATAATTCACAAACTCCGGAGTTAGAGGATATGCCTCATAAAAAGAAGCCGATGTGTTATTTATATAATAGCCCAGAAGAACTACCGAGGAATTAGTACCACCGTTCAACTTGAAAGTGCATACCACTGAAAGGTTCTGTTCTTCATCGATCATATTGAAATAGTGCCACTCGTTGTACAGATGTCCAGGCTCTCCTGATTCAGGCGGATGGAAAACATCACTTATTAGGAGTTCGCCGATATAATCGCTGGTCTCATTTGCAAGAGCTGCATTCGAAGCTGCTAGAAGCACAATGATTACTGCAAGTATCGGTTTAAGTACCAGTTTAATTTTCATTCATTAACCCCCAATTAAGGAACAAAATCAGTATTTATTTCAATACACTGCATGAGATTCGAAAGTTTCCTGTTCCCCTGTTAAGTTGTATGGACTGAGAGTTATAAAAGCATGTTTATAATTAAAATACCCCATAATTTCCCGCTTAAAGTATTCATGCCCAAAACTGGTACACACAGAAAAAGAAATTTAATAACATTAATTTGCCAAAATATCCTCAAAAAGACTATAACCACCAGAAATCGAAGCGATATAACTTTTTTAAAATATTTCCACCCAGGCTCCCTCAATCCTTCGGTTGGAAATTCTACGATTGGGCCGCTGTTTTGAAGAAATAACTGAAATATTATAAAAAAATAGCAAACAAGTCTAAATCCAAAATTATTTTTCAGTCTCCAGAACATCGAGTATAAACAAGATCTCATCTTTCAAAGCTGGGATATCGACTTTAGTTTCATGTTGAGATCACTTTTGCTTCCCGCTTAATCCCATCAATAAGATACGGACTTATCGATTCTTCGGTAAGCAAATCGACCTTTAACCCGAGCAACTCTGAGAGTTCCCTCTCAATCCGCACAAGGGTTAACAGACCTTTAGTTTCGGAAAACTCCACAAGAACGTCTATATCACTATCCGGCTTTTCTTCTCCTCTTGCATAAGAGCCAAAAACAGCTACCTTTGTCGCTCCTTCTTTTTCAAGGAAAGAAGAGATTTTTTCGAACAACTCTTTATGCCGGGCAGCGTTCTCCATGTCAGTATATTTTGTTTATGATCATTTAAAGGTATGTGGAGTGAAATGACGGTAAAAGAAAGAGAAAATAGATTTGGTAAAGGAGAGCTTTTTGGGGGGATATAACTGTTTAATTATATTTCCACATCAGCCCCTCGAATCCTTCTATTGGAAATCGAAGATTGCGCCGCTGTTTTGAAGATTATTATAATATTCAAAGGTTGCTTTGAACACCCAATTTATAAATCTTGCTGAATGTTTAAGAAGATATATTTGGAAAATATTACATAGTGATTAGAAACAAATATAGAAGATAGAATTACATAATTTTAGGACTTAAATTAATCCTAAAATTATGTGAGAAAAACACGAGTTAGAAATAAAAAATAAACTATGGGATAAAATGATTATTGATGGAGTTGCTGTTGGATTTTTAGCCAACTTTGGATATGATAGTGTTAAAAAAATACCACAAACACTTCAAGACACTTACTCAAATGTTTATGATGATTCGATTAAAGAATTGGTACCGATATATCCTAAATTAACTGAGATTCATATTGACCAGTTTTTACATGAGCCTACTGTTCATAATTTAATAAAAGCTTATTTTGAATATCCAGAAAAACAAACCTTTTACGAGAATCTATCAAAAGAATTTACTAATTTCTTTGAAGAAGGTTATTTTTCTATAGAAGAAGCTAAAAAAATTGTTTTTAATTTTCTAGAAATATTAGATCGTAATATTCAAAAAAATCCAAAATTAGAGGAAAATTTAATACTATCCATAGTAAAGGACACAAATTCCAATATGCAAGATATCAGTCGGATTTTAAAGGAATATACTGAAAAAAACCAGATTCATTTGAAATCATTTAATTCTACCAACGAATTTTTCATTCGTTACCTTGAAAATACAAATCTATTGAATCACACATATACCTTTATAGGTCGCAATGAAATTTTATCACAATTAAATAATTTTATAGAATCGGACAAAAAAATAGCCCTTTTATCTGGCAGGGGAGGAATTGGAAAAAGTAGAATACTTTTAGAATTTGGGAGAGATTTTGAATCAAGGCACGATGAATGGGAACTCAGATATCTCAGCGAAAATCCATTAACACAAGACTCAATTCGTGAATTACCTGAAAGAAAATGTACCATAGTAGTAGATGATGCTCATCGCAGAGAAGATATTATTACATTACTAAAAACTGCTCAGCAAGCAAACAATCAAACAAAACTAATTCTTGCGTTCAGACCTCATAGAGTAGATATTATAAAAAATAATTGTAGTTGGTGCGGATTTGGGACTCGTGATATTGAAGAGATTTCAGAAGTTGAAGAGCTTGAAAGAAAAGAAAAAGACGAGCTTGGAAAAAGTATACTTGGATTAAAACACCACCAATATTTAGAACCTTTAATAAAAGTAGCCAAAGACTCCACCATAGTTTTAGTCATTGGAGCACAACTTATTGTAGAAAATAAAGTACAACCAGCTCTTTTAGAACAAGACCCAGAATTCCAAGAGACTGTTTTCAGAAGATTCGAGGAAGACATAATATCAGGTGTTATTAGCAAGGATCTTGATGCAACTTTTTGTAGAGATTTGCTTTCCATTATTTCCATTTTATCCCCAATCCAAAAAGAAAATGAATTAATTGAAAGGATGGCTAAATACTTAGAAGTAAAAAAATCAAAGCTTAATATAGCAATTGATACTCTTGAAAAATATAGAGCGCTCCATTCTGTCGGATCTAAACTTAGGATAACTCCCGATGTTTTGTCAGATCATATATTACATAATTCATGTATTAAATCAGATGGTTATTCGACAGGATACTCTCAAGAAATATTTGATACTTTTGGGGATATTTATCTTGAGAATATATTAAACAATTTAGCAGAATTAGACTGGCGAATAACCTCACAAAATAGAGAAACTGACCTTTTAGTAGAAATATGGGATAATATAGAAGAAGAGTTCAAAAGCTCATCAAACGAGGATAGAGCAACTACATTAGAAAAATTGGGAAGAGTAGCTTATTATCAACCTCAGAGGACATTAAACCTAATTAGATATGCAATTAATAACCCGCTTAACAAATCCGAGAAGAATCGTAGCCCATTATGTGATTTCACGCATGAAAATGTATTAGGAATAATCCCCTCATTACTAAAAAATATTAGCTTTAATTTGGAATATCTTCTACAATCTTGTGAACTCCTTTGGAAGTTGGCTGAAAAAGAAATAGAAATAAAAGTAACTACTGGTTCAAGCTATGCACTGACAGTACTCGTAGATTTAGCCAAATATGAAATGTATAAACCTTTCGAATATAGCTTCCAAATCCTTACTTTTGTTGAAAAAAAGATAAAAAATTGTAAAGACCCGAAATATACTTGCTCACTTTTAGATATACTTGATCCAATACTAGAAAAAGAGATACTGTCAAATAAACTTGTAGGGTACGAGATAAAGTTCATATCTTGGTCAATCCCCTATGAAAATACAAAAGAAATCAGAAGAAAAGCCATATGGCTAATTGGAGAACAGCTAAAATCCGAATCGACTAAAGTCGTATTAAAAGCATTGAAAATTCTTTCCGAAGCCTTGAATCCACCTACTGGTTACTTTGGGAGGAAAGTTTCTACTGACGAAATTACAAGATGGCTTCCAGAGCAAATGGAAATACTTAAAATTATAGAAGATTTTTCAAAAACCACAATAGATCCTATTATTAAAATTCAGATAAAATCATCACTTGCTTGGCATTCTAGACAAATAAACCAACCTGAGGTTGCAGATAAAGCCAGTTCAATTATAGAATCTATTTCTGAAGACTTTGATACTAAATTTATGAGAGCAGTTTGGTATCATTATGACAGGGATTATGAAAAATTTGAGGAGAATCAGGAACAGATCTCCCAAGAAATGGAAAAAGTAGCAAGAGAATTCCTGAATAGATGTAATAATGAAGGTAAACAGATTTTTGACTCTCTAAATGAAACCATTACCAAGTTCCAAATTATTGAGATTACAATTAATCCAGCTGACTTTTTGGTGGCTCTTTCCACTACAGATCATGAAATTGCTTGTGAGATTTGCAATCACATTATATCCGACACATCAAAACCTTTAGCTAATTATTTAGAGTTTTTATTGTTAGGGATTAGAAGAAAAGATGAGAATACAGCTATAAGGTTAACGGAGACTGTTGTCAATAGTGGTGATATGGTCCTCTGTCGTTCTGTAGCAGAAGGATATGCATATAGAGGATGGGCACTTAGACTAAAAAATGAAGAAATCAAAATAATAACGAAATTACTAAGCTCGTTAGATGCGGATACAAGAAGATTGGCTATTGAATCTCTAGGACGTTTTCCCGACACCCAGAAAAATAAAGCTATCGAACTTGCTTTAAGTATTGAAATTGGAGATAATGAGAAGTTAGCTGATGCATACTGTGGCATATTTGATAAACACGGGATTTCACCCGTTAACTTAGATACAGAACAACTAAAACTAATCCTAAAAAAAATATCCAAAATCAAAGTATTTGATGAAAATCTATATCATTTGGAGATATTTCTAACATATTGCAGTACCAGGATACCTGATGAATTGGTCGATTTCCTTTTGGAAAGGGTAAATTTAGATAAAAAAGTAAAATATAATTCAGGCGATCGATTTCAACCTTTACCTTACAAAAATTTCTTTGATAAAGGATTAAATGGCATATTACTTAGTCCTCATTACAAAGAAATACTTCGGAAGGTCAGAGATCAATCTTTAGACCCAATGAATGAAGATTCATTTTGGCTTACAAGGCTGTATTATTATATTTCTGAAAATTTTTCATCAGAAAGCTTGGAAGTTCTGAGTGAGTGGATAGATACCGAGGATGAAGAAAAAATGAAGGCAGTTGGAACTCTTGTCAAAGAAGCGCCCTCAGATTTCGTTTTTTCACATTCAGATTTTGTGTCAAAATTACTTACAAATGCACAAGAGATTAGCGATGACTGTTACAAAGAAGTAAGATCTAACCTATCAAATTCAGCTCTTTACGGAGTAAAAACAGGACTCATGGGTGAACCAAGTCATGAAGATCAAAAGATTCGTGATAGAGCTCAAGAATTTATGGAAAAGTATCCGGCGGGATCACCTACTTGGAATTTCTACAAATGGCTCTCTGAGCAAGCTAAAAGATCAATAAAATATTCACTCGAAAGGGACGAAGAAATGTTAGAAGATTGATAATGGTTTTTAAGATACTTTACCACTATTTTCTTACTTCATTCCCAGAACTTCTTCGTCTTCACATAATTCCTCTCCGCAATCAGAATATCCCTGTAAAAAGCCTCCTCGTCCACCCTCATCTTCTCAATAACCCTCGACGCCGTCTCAGGCCCTACTCCCCTGCTCGCAAGCGCAATAACGGCTTTTTTCCCCTGCGAGTTCACGATGCTGGCGTTCCGGTAGACTCTTTGGATGCGTTTTTTCTCCTCGGCTGAGATAGGGACGCCCTTTTCCTGCTTTTTGACAAGTTTGATCTCCTCTTCTTCCCAGGGCTTGAGGGCTGCAACCATTCTGGATTCGCAAACCGGGCAGACGATTTCTTCAGGCACGCTTTTCACCTGGCGGTGGGAGGTCCATTTCTTGCAGGTCGTGCAGAAAAGGATTATATTGTCGTTCATGATGCGTTCCTTTAAGGCAAGCACAATTGAACGGTCGGCTTTTTCCGGAGCTACGAGGTCTTTTTTCATGGCAAAACCGGCTGAACCGATCGGGGTCGGACCCGATAACTCAACTGAAATTTCGCCGGCTGCAATTTTCATCAGGACTTCTTTTGCCCTCGGGACGTCGAGCATATCGTGGAAGATCTCACGGACCACCTCATCGTACATGGAAGAGCCCTCGTAAATTTCAAGGAGCTTTTTCATGCTGATCCTGTCGTAGTCAACGTCCCGTGAGAGGGCTCCGAACTTGCGAGCTACGTGGACCATTTTCCACTTCATGAGGGTCGTGTTCTTCAGGGTCATTTCGATTATTGGCTCAACATGTTCCGGGCGAATGGAGAGAAGCATATCCCGGATCTGAGGGGGACCTACACGGCGGGGGAGAGTTAACCTGATCCTGTACGGGTCCACTTCCTGAGCTACGCTGCTCCCGAAACGTGCCGAAAGGAGAGAGGTGAGGACTCTTGCAAGGGTCCCGTTGGTGTTGTGGCCAAAACAGGCGTTCAGGGTCACAGCGTCTCCTTCGTCTTCGATTACAATCGTGTCTGCGTCCGGGAGTGGAAAATTTCCTTCGACCTGATCCCGCAGCAGGCGGATTACTTCGAGCACTGCTGCCTTTGCCACGGGATATTTCAACCGCAGCTTTTCAGCAATCTGTTCGTCTTCGAGGCCTTCGTGGATGAGGGCTGCAATTTCTGCCCTGAGCTTTCCCACGTCCTGGGCTACTTCAAAGGGTACGGGGATCTCTTCTCCGGTCCAGCTCGGGACTTCGCCCATGCCTTCGACAGGTTCTACCTTGATCCGGTCCCGGTCCGGTTCCCTTTCGCGGTCAGGCATCTCAATGACACGCCACATATCTCCTTTGGTTATAAAAACGGCTCCGGGTTCGGCAAAGTTCACCACAAAGGCTTCGTCCAGCACGCCTATAGACCTGCCGCTCACGATGTCATAGATCTCGTACTTCTTTTCGTCCGGGATCATGGAGAGGTTATCATAATAGTACTCCCAGCTCTTCCTTCGTTTTTTCACAATCTGTGAGCCTTTCTCATGCCAGACAAGCCTGTAGTCCCCGATCTGATCGACCACCCTCTGGAGTTCTTCAATCCGCAGGTCCTTAAAAGGGTACGCCCGCCTGAGAATCCTCAGAATCTTCTCGATCCCGACCTCCCCAAAGTCCATAACCATGCCTGCGATCTGGTTTGCCACAACGTCAAGGGAATTTATGTGCGGGGAAATGTCTTCAACCCTGCCTTCGAGTGCGGCCTTTGTAATTGCCATGCTCTCGGCGGTGTCATCGGCTTCCATGGAAAGGATCGTGCCCCTGGACACCTCATGCAGCCTGTGCCCTGCTCTTCCCACTCTCTGGAGCAGCCTTGAGACCTGGCGCGGGGAACCGTACTGGACTACCCGGTCAACGTTTCCAATATCGATCCCGAGTTCCATTGATGAAGTGCATATAAGGCCCCTTAAGGCTCCGGACTTAAATTCCTCTTCGGCTTCAACGCGGGCTTCAAAGGAAAGGGAGCCGTGATGGACTCCGATAGAGGTTCCGAGCTTCCGGAAACCAGCAGCAAGAGCTTCGGCACTCTGCCGCGTGTTCACAAAAATAAGGGTGGACTGGCTTTCTTCAACGATTTTCCGGATCTGGAGAAGGTGAGACGCGAACTCGGGCTCACAGCCCACAGTCCTTGCAATCTCCATGACCTCCCTATCTTCGGATTCCCCTGAGACCTGCGGGTTGATCACATCGAACTCCAGCAGTTTCAGAAGAGCAACTTCAATAACAGTGAAGTCCCGCTTTGCTCCTGCCAGGAACTTTGCAACCTCCCAGGGGTTCCCAACTGTTGCAGAAAGCCCTATCCTCTGGAACTCCCCTGAGATTTCCACAAGCCGCTCAAGCCCTACAGCTAACTGCGCCCCGCGTTTCGAGCCTGCAAGCTCATGGATTTCGTCCACAACCACATGGGTTACGGTTTCAAGGTTCTGCCTCAGGCGGGAGCCGGTAAACATTGCCTGAAGAGTTTCAGGGGTAGTAATCAGCAGGTCTGGAGGGTTTCTGGACTGGCGCTGCCTTTCACTTTGAGGGGTATCCCCATGCCGGACCTGTACCTTTATGTCAAGCAGCTTCCCCATGACCTCGATTCTGGAAAGCATGTCCCTGTTGAGCGCCCTCAGGGGAGTGATATAAAGAGCTGAAATGCCTTTTCTGGCTTCAGGGTTCTTTTTCAATATGCTGTGAAAAACAGGAAGAACTGCTGATTCGGTCTTTCCGGAACCCGTGGGAGCTATCAGAAGGGTATGCTTGCCGTCCATTATATGCGGAAATGCCCTTTCCTGCGGCTCTGTGGGTTTAGTGAAGCCAAGGGTCTTGAGAGCTTCCTGGATTTTCGGGTGGAAGGAGTTGAAGAGATTATAAAATGTCATTTTTCAAAAGCTCATTGTTGATGCTGTTGTAGCTGATGCTGCCTTAAAACCTCAGCAGGAAAAACTCTGAGTCTTTAGGAGAACGAAGGAGAACCCCCGTGTCTTTAGACATGGGATGAATCCGTCAACTATCACATAATATGTTTCCTGATAACGTTCTTTTACGTCCCAACCTATACTCTATTGTCAAGTTTTGTTCTGAAAGCTGCAAATGCTACAGAAGCCACTTGACTTTGCTATTGAACTCTGAGTATAGGGTTCTGTAGAGAAGTTCTACAGGTAAAACTTGGAACGGTACGAGCGAGACACGAATAAATAGTTGCTCTAGGGCAGTATAGCATTGGTTGAAATACCATAGATGCCTGCGAATTTATTCGCGGGAACTGTCACGAAAGAACGTTCAACCTTAAATAGGTTCCAATCTGTGAAATACCTTCCCTATCATCCTGCGGCTTCCGAAAAAAGGATCTTCACACATGCGGATAAATGATGCATTATTCACTGCCGTGGCTGGGAAAAAACTTCCTATAACTTTACCGCATTAAAATCTGGAATTATTCATCCTGAGAAGTTAGCAGATACCTCTACTCTGGTTTCACTATCTTTAAATACATTATCCGGTTTTTCCGTTTCATCCGGACCATTTACGGGCAGTTCAAATATGAAAGATGAACCTTTTCCCTGAACACTTGTAAACCATACTCTGCCCTTATGCATATTAACAAACTGTTTTACCAGAGCAAGCCCAAGACCGGTACCTCCGTACTGCCGGTTCATGCCCGAATCAATCTGTTTGAAGGGCTCAAAGAGGTATTTCTGGTCTTCAGAAGATATACCTATTCCCGTATCTGTGACAGAAAATAGAGCTCTGTTTCCGCTTTTTTTACAGTAGACAGAGACTTTGCCTCCTTCCGGGGTAAACTTGACAGCGTTGCTTACGAGATTATAAAGGATCTGGATAAGGCGGCTTCTGTCTGCCTGAATATCTCCAAAATCCGGATCTATCTTAAATTCCATTTCAAGGTTTTTAATCTGAGCAAGGAACGAGATAGTGGATTTCACCTCATCGAAAACTGAGCCAATAGAAAACTCACTGTAGTGAAGCTCCATTTTACCAGCTTCTACTTTTGAGAGGTCAAGGATATCGTTTATAAGTCCAAGAAGATGCTTTCCGCTGACAGAGATGTTATTAATATATTTCATCTGCTTTCCGTTGAGATCCCCAAAAACTTTTTCGAGCAGAATATCAGAAAAACCAATAATGGAGTTAAGAGGCGTCCTCAGCTCGTGACTCATATTGGTAAGGAACTCACTCTTTGCCAGGCTTGCACTCTCTGCAGCACACTTTGCCTGAAGCAGTTTCTTTTCAGTAATTTTACGCTCGGAAAGGTCAATGAAACATTCAACAAAATAATCTTTGTCCTCTATGGTTACCGGAACCACACTCTTAAGGATCGGGATGACTTCCTTTTGAGCATTTATGATAGTTCTTTCTGAATTATCCACACACAGTCCAAGATCACTGATAGGACATTTTCCGATCTCTGCAGGACAGATAAATTGGTGACATACATTCCCGACAATCTCTCCTTTTGATCGCCCTATTGTTTTAATTGCAATAGGGTTTACATCAACTATTTTGTGGCTCGATGCTTCGATTAACAATATTCCGCAAAGGCTTTTTTCCAGTAAAGCACTCAATATCTCTCTTTCCTTTTCCACCAAACGTTCTGATTCTTTACGCAAAGTTATGTCCCGGGCGATTATCAGGAGAGTTTTTCTCTGGTCACCCATGGCTAAAGAACTAACCTCCAGATCGAGGATACTATTATCTGACCTTTTGATCTTCGTCTCAAAAAAAGCCGATCCGTTCTCCCGAGTTACGTTCAATGCGTTCTGGAAGTCGGGAAGAGATTCTTCAGTAAATAGAGAAAAGAGAGAAATTTTTTCAAGATGAATCATATCATATCCAAGAAGTTTACAACCTTTAGGATTGACTTCCAGAATATGTTCCCCATTTGTTATGAAAATTGCATCATTGGACTGCTCAAACAGAGCCCTATATATTTCTTCTTTAGCCATTAGATTATCCTCGGCCAGTCTACTTAAAAACTGATTATTTTCTTATGGATTATTTCCTATTTTTGTCTCAGATTAAGCATATAAAGGCACTTTTCCGGGATTGAAGAAGTTTAAATTATGAGTGAAATGTTATAAAAAATTATTACTGTTAAATTACTTATCTCATTTTATTATAAAGAGTTATTGTTTAAGATGAGACCTGGGAAAAATATGATTGCTTGGGGAAGATGCAGTTCCGGCTACTCCGGAATAAAAAGTGGGGATTTTCTCCCCGATAAGCCTGTCTGATTAGCAGACAGACCAGGACTGCAAAACAAAATTGAGTCCGAAGACGATCATTCCCTCTTCATCTGCGGGAAGAGGATTACTTCCTTAATGGACTCGAAGCCAGAAAGGATCATGGTAAGCCGGTCGATTCCAAGCCCCATGCCTCCTGTTGGGGGCATTCCGTATCCGAGAGCATTTACAAAGTCGTAATCGATGGTCTGGGCTTCAAGGTCGCCTAACCTGCGCTTCTTGTCCTGATCTTCGAACCTCTTTTCCTGCTCGAGAGGATCGTTTAATTCGGAATAGCCGTTTGCCAGTTCCCAGCCGTTGATGAAGAGTTCAAACCTCTCGACAAAACCTTCTTTTTCCCTGTGGTTTTTAGCAAGAGGAGAGTTTTCAACAGGGAAATCATATATGAAAGTCGGGTTTATCAGCTTGTCTTCTACAAGGCCTTCAAAAAGCAGGGCGAGGAACTCTCCATAGCTCTTGGCCTTTTCATAGTCATCAATCCTGTTTTCGATTGCTATTTGCTTCAGCTCTTCAAGGGAGTGGGCAAAGACGTCAAGCCCGGCATACTCTTTTAAGGCATCTGCCATGGAAATCCTCTTCCATGGAGGGCGGAGGTTGATTGTGTTTTCACCCATTTTGACTTCGTAGCTGCCGGTAAGCTTGAGGGCAAGTTCAGAGACCATGCCTTCTGTCAGGTCCATCATATCATTATAGTCCCTGTAAGCTTCGTAGACCTCGATCATCGTGAACTCGGGGTTATGGGTCGTGTCGATGTCTTCGTTTCTGAAGTTTTTGGCAATCTCAAAGACCTTCTCGTACCCGCCTACAACAAGCCTCTTCAGGTATAGTTCGGGTGCGATCCTCAGGAAGAGGTCTTGCCCGAGGCAGTTGTGGAAAGTCATGAATGGCCTTGCATTTGCGCCGCCGTAGACGTTCTGGAGGATTGGAGTTTCAAACTCCAGGAATTCCCTATCAGAGAGGTACCGCCTGATCTCGGAGATGAGTTTGCTTCTCATGACGAAGATCTCTCGCTTATCTGCATTGACTATAAGGTCAAGATACCTTTTTCTGTACCTGGTTTCAATGTCTTTTAAGCCGTGGAATTTTTCAGGGAGGGCGCAAAGGGATTTTGAGAGCAGGGAGAATTCAGACACACTTATGGAGTTTTCACCCCTTTTTGTCCTGAAAAGTGTGCCCTGAATGCCTATGATATCTCCCGAATCGACCAGGGATTTAAAAGTCTCGAAATCCTCTTCAGGAAGATTTCCTTTTCTTAAAGTAATCTGAATTCTGCCTCCCTGGTCTCCAAGATCGGCAAATATCATTTTTCCAAGCCTGCGAATATTATAGAGCCTGCCTGCTGTTCTGACAGTTAGGCCTTCGTTCTTTTCGAAATCCTCAAATTTTTCAAGGATTTCGCAGATGTCTCCATTCTTGTCGAACTTATATGGATAGGGGTTAAGTCCCTGGTTTTTGATACCATTTAGTTTTGTAAGTTTAGAGTCGTCAAAAGCCCTGGAACCTGATAAAACAGTGTCATCAGGCAAGGGCACTTGTTCAGAAAGATCCTTGTTGTTTATTTCCATAGTCATTGAATCAGTACATCCTCATCAAGTGATACAAATAATCAATATACGAATAATCAACTGTAACCGATCAGTGATAAATCATTAGACAGATCAGTAATCAATCAGTAAACCGGAAAAGGTTAACCATAAAGGAATTGATAATAAATAAATCAGTTGAAGCCAGAGCAGAAGGGGATTTTAAAGAATCTACCACAGGACCTGTAACTTTAAGTTCACTTCTGCGGCTGAAAGCTGCAAACCTGAATTATCAAGAATAACAACTGTTTATTAGCCTGTTTCCTGACATTTATTTTTTTTCATACATCCATGCATCTTATATAAACATTAAGAAGAGAGTATACTTATAAGAATGTACTTATTAAAGAAAAATAATATTGTTTTCCAGATAAATTGTTCCAGATATTTTGTTGCAGAAATATACTCTTCATGTCCATTTAAAATATAAATTTGCAGTGTTCAGGACCTTTCCACGACCTTAAAAGAAATCACGAATTCGGCCCCATGCTCTCGTTTAAGCACCAAATTTCCATCCAGCTGGTCAACGAGGATGCTTACCAGTTTCAGTCCCAGTGTTCCAACATTTTCCAGTTCTATTTTTTCAGGAATTCCTTTTCCGTTATCTGAAATTGTCAGGCTGAAAAGGGATTCTTGTGTTTTATCACTCATTTCTTCCCTGCAAAACTGGATTCTAATTTCCCCTTTTTTTTCAGTAAATGCATGTTTGAGGGAATTGGAAACGAGTTCGTTAACAATTATTCCTAACGGGACAGCAACATCCATGTCAAAGAAGATGTTTTCTTCAAGTTCCATATTTAATCGAATATCATCATTTCCAAGTCTGTATGTATGGAAAAGGTTCTCAGCGAGTTCCTCAATATACGATGAAAAGTTCAGTGTGTCGAGCCCTCCCCCTTTGTACAGTTCTTCATGGATAAGAGCCATTGATATAACTCTGTCCTGACTTTCCCTGAAAGCTTCCAGAACTTCCGAGTCCTTAATATCCTCTCTGTTATTGAACTTTTCAGCCTGAAGGTCCAGCAGGGAGGAGATTACCTGCAGATTATTCTTAATTCTGTGGTGGATTTCCTTTTTACGGGCAATCTCGATATTTGCCAGAGCTTCTTCAGCCTCTTTTCGCTTGGTGATGTCAGTCAGCATACTTATCGAGCCCATGAACCTGCCATCCATATCAAAAAGGGATTTAGCATTTACGAACACCCATAAGACTGAGCCATCCTTACGTATTAATTCCAATTCGTAACTTTCATTGATTCCCTGCCTTCTCCTTTCCAGCTTCAGTTTGACGATAGCCTTACCTTCTTCACTGACGAAGTCCCACATCGCTCTGCCAATAATTTTTTCCAGAGGGTATCCGATCATATCCGCCATTTTTTTATTCGCGTAAGTGGCTATGGTTTCAGCGTCAATTATGAATATGCCTTCATTGGCTGTCTCTACAATGTTGCGGTACTTTTCCTCACTTTCCCGAAGTTTTTCTTCTACTCTTTTACTTTCGGTTATATCTCTAGAAATGAACGAGATCGCAGCAAGCTGTCCATGGCTATTAAAAACCGGAGAAAGAGTTATTGAAGCATGTATAATCTTCCCGTCCTTTCTCAACCGTGAAGTCTCATGGTGGCGAATCTTTTTCCCCTGTTTAATAAGTTCACTTAATTTTTTCATTTCTTCACTTAAATGGCGTGGAGACAAGGTGGACCCAGCCTTTCCAAGAATTTCTTGAGCTGAATAACCATAAACCTGCTCTGCCCCTTTATTCCAGCTTGTAATAATTCCATCAAGGGATAAAGTTCCAATAGCATCATTTGATGATTCTACAATATTCGCCAGGACCTGAATTTTCTCTTCTGATTTTTTATTCTCAGTGATATCCTGAACTATTCCTTTAATCCGAGCAGGGATATTTTCATCCATAACAAATTCCGATTTCAGGTGGACTATGCTTTCTTCTCCATTATCCAGGAAAATCCTGTAATCAATACCAAATGGTTTTCCTTTTTCAGCTTTTTTAATAGCGTCACAATAGTAATCTCGATCATCGGGATGTATGTAATTTAAATATTCATTGTAAGATGGTGCTGGTTTTCCGGAATCTCGTCCGAAAATACGATACATTTCCTCGGACCAGTACGCTTTATCAGTTGCAATATCCCATTCCCAGTTTCCGATATGGGCCATTTTTTGAGCTTCAGCAAGCCTTTCTTCGCTTTCTTTTAACGACTTATAAGCCTTCTCAAGCTGGGCAGTTCGTTCTTCAATTTTTTCTTCTAAATTGTCATGTGCTTTTTTAAGAGCTTCCTCTGCTTTTTTGCGTTCAGTAATATCCTTTGCGATCTCGAACCGCACATCTCTACCATCAGGCCACTTGATAATCCGGTCCATGATCATGAAATACCTATCCGCCGCGGTATTGTGATACTCCCAATGGTAGGGCTTACCTTTCTCCTTTAAAATAATAGGATTGGTGCAGAAATCACAGGGTGAGTCCCTCCTCTGGAACTCCTGGTAGCAAAACCCTCCCACGAATTCGATGCCAAACTTCTCCTTCATCACCTTGTTAGCGTACAGCACCTCGTGGGTATAAGGATCAGCCACGTACACCACATCGTCGATCCCATCAAAAATGGACAGGAGCTGCGATCTCTCGAAAGTTAGGGCCTCCTCGATCCGTTTACGCCCTGTAATGTCGGTGAGCATGCCCATAGAGCCGGTGAACTTTCCATCTTTGTCAAAGAAAGATTTAGTGTTTACAAGTGTCCATAAAGATGAACCATCCTTGCGTATAAATTTAAATTCATGACTTACATCAATGCCCTGCTTCCTTTTTTCCAGATTTATTCTGGAAACAGCCTCATCTTTTTCATCGGTGAAGTCCCACCCAGATCTGCCAATCATTTCATGCTGAGCATACCCCAGCATATCCGCCATTTTTTTATTTACATAAATAGTCCTATCTTCAGCATCAATAATCCATATGCCTTCATTTGCTGTCTCCACAACACTGCGATATTTTTCCTTGCTCTCCCTTAGCGAATTCACCAGAGCATCACGCTCAACCAGCGACCGGGACAGCTTGATGTTGCTGTAACTTAGCTGTGAGATCATGTTGGCAAGCCTGGTTAAGAAGTTCATGCCCGCATTCACGGTTTCCCTTTTCAGCCGCGGGACTTTCTCAAGCGCTGCTATGTATTCCTCTTCGTTGAAACCGTATTTTCTGGCCTGGAACCTGAAAAGCTCGTAGTCCAGAGGTTCATTGTCAAAAAAGAACTGACCTGAGAAGATATTACCGATATGCTGACCCCCTACCATAATCGGAGTCGCTATGTCCCACATATTGTTCCTGCATCTGTACAGTTTAAACTTTCCAGGAAGAACCCCCGCTGATAGCCTTGTATCGCTTTCCACACAGTGACTAAAGGTTTCAGGGTGGACCCTGTGGAATCTCGTGCAGATCTCCTGCCATCCGACACCGACCAGAACATTGCCTTTGAGATCGACCAGAGCCATGGAAATGTGAGCGAACTTGTAGAAATCATCCATGAGAGACTGGATCTCCTGAGAATCAATAATATCAGTAAGTTCTAGGTTTGCCATCTCCCTATCAAGAGAGAAAATACTCTCCAGTTCAGGCCTGATAAACTGCTCGGTCCGGCTCGGAACCTCCTCTTCTGCCTTCCTGCCCACGGCAATATCCTGAGCAGTATAAAAACCACCGTGAAGCGTACAGTTGTTATCAAGTATCAGGTCTGCCTTTTCGCATATCCAACTGATTTCACATTTCGAGGTGATACTGGACTCCAGATCTTGCCAGTTATTCTGTTGAGTTTCCCAGGTCCTTTTACACCCGGTTATGTTTTTCCACCTATCGCCCTCTATCCATTCCCATTTTCCGTCCTTTTTGATCAAAATAAATTGATGGCCTGGGGTTGCATCAATAGTACCTGCTATATTTGCTGTACTGCCCTTTTCGAGAAAATACGGGTACAGGGTTATTGTCTGGTATTTTCCAAAAACAGAATTCATTTTCTCATAGTTAGCAAAATTATCCCTGTTTCCTTCCTTCAACCAGGAAATATTCACTGCTGCTCTAAGCCCTGAAAAGCCGTTTGTTAGAGCCTGGTTTAATTTTATAACCCAGTCATTTATGACTTTCTCAGAAATGACTTTCTCAGAATCAAAAGCTCCTTCATTTACATGTCCCCGGCTGAAGGAAGTAATTTCTATTTGCCCTTTTTCAAGATAAGCATCAATATCTGGAACAGCCATTCTAATAGCTTCTTTTGCCTCTTCTGCTCCTGAAGGTTGTGATGTGACCCAGAAGCAAAACTCATTATTTTCCAGCCCAGTTTTGAAATAGGGGATGAGTATATCCACCAGATCTTCTTTTTTCTGGTGGAATTGGCAGAAATGAGTTTCCCAGGGCACATTTCCAATAATGTCAATTCCAGACTTCCTCAAATTTCTTCCCATTCCACTCTACTCCAGTTATAAAATAATTAAAATTTAATTGTCTGCGAGTGAGACTGACAATTTTAGAATTAAACAGGAATATAAATTGCATACAAATAACTATGAAATTATTGAATTATTTTCCATCTTTGGATATAATCTCAAAATAATAAGAAAATTTATCTCAGTAATAATTTAGATAAGTAATATATCTTTAATTTCATAAAGAAATTTGGATATGTTGATAAATGTTTTGTTAAATGAGTTTTAAAGGTAAAGTTATGAGAGGAAATTGAAGAAACTGTTTATCTGGTTAGAAACTTAAAAATCAGAAAGAGAAAATGGCTATTTGTCTAAAAACTTAAAATCCTATGCAAAAAGTACAAGCCAGAAAATTACTTTGTAACAAAACCGCTCTCATGTAACAAAACAGCCCTTATACGTAAACCACTCCTGCCTAAAATTCGTTGCCTGTCCACTGGTTCATACTGTTTTCTCCGGGTTTTTGCATATTCTGCCTGCCTTCCTCACTCTAACTCTGGTATGCTGAAGTTTCCGAATATTTTTAAGCATCCCAAGCCTTGTCCCGTCCAGCAGATACACCTCGGCATTTTCAAGTTCGATTCCTCCTGAAGAAAAAACCGGACCGAGAAGGTCTTCCTGTGCAGACTCGTTGAAGGGTACACCTCCGCATAGTTCATTGAAAGCTGGCATGATAAAGACCTCGGGGTCTGCCCAATCTCTTCCGCTTTCAAAATCAAGGATTCTGAAGTGCCCTTTCAGGACTTCAACATTGAATTTTGTCCTGATCCAGGCAGGCTCAACTATGGAATACCCAAAGGTATCGGTGAAACGGACTGTCGGATGGTTATGGGCAGTAATTACATGGGATGCAGCCAGCAGTTCAGGAACAGGCCAGGTATGCCCGTGGAAATACCCGACTCCGTCAATGACAGCACCTCGTACCGGATGGACCCTTATATCCTTCTGCCCGCTGAAAAGAGATTCAATTCCCCCGTCATGGTTGCCCGGAAAAATGTCCACATGTGCATATTCTGCAAGCGTTTCAAGAAAGTGCGGGATCTCGTCCTTCTCCTGCCATGAGATCTGAGGGACATTATGCTTCACATCCCCAAGGAGCACTATCCGGTCAGGGGAACATGTTTGCAGATACCCCAGAACCCTGTCCAGCCGGGAATTTATCCGGCTCGGCAAATTGATCCCGCTCCTGTAGAGGTCCCACTCGATCCCGAGGTGGATGTCGGCAATGACCAGAGCGGTTTCGGTGTTCGTGACGGTGAGAGCAGGCTCGTTGAGGATTGGAGTGATTTTGGGAGGCATAATAGGTGGAAGATCGTTTTTAAGGATTTGAAAAATTATTTTTTCTGAAAAGAGAGCTGTTCTTGAAAAAGGAGCATATCTCTTCAGACCCGCAGCAATATGTAGTTTACGATATTTAAATGGTCGGGACACCGGAATAAGGTGGAAGTCAGAATAATCTCGATTTTCAGAAGCGAAAGTAGGGTTACAGATGGGATGAAAAGGCTTAAGAAGCCAGGGTGCCTCACAGGTTAGTGGGATATTGGGGAAGCGTGTATGGCTCTTGCTGATTACATAGGAAAGTACTGGACGGGCGCCGAGGCGATCTATGCCGTCATCATTGCCATGACCTTCACGAGCGTGCTCCGTGGTAACTCTGTTGTCTTCGAGCAGATGCTTTCCACGATCATCTACTCCGCCCTGGCATGCTGCATCGCCTGGGGCATCGCCGATGGCCTATTCTATTCCTGGGAGAGGAGCTATATCGTCAAGCAGGAGAACGCGATCATCCGGCTCTCAAAATCGGCAGGGGAGAGTGAATCTGCGGTATCCCTTGTAGGAGATGAGCTGGATGACACGATACTCCGGAATGTCACGCAGGAGAAGAGGCTGGAGCTCTATCAAAAACTGGTGCAGTACCTATCCATTGTTGAAGAGAGAAAGAAGATGTCACTGCGTGACGCCGCAACCATCATCCTCGGCACCGTTCTTATCTCAACCGTGGCAAGCCTTATTGTCGTCATCCCGTTCTTTCTCATGGACAGTAAGCTCCCGTTCTTTCTCACGGACGATGTTGAGACTGCCCTGATGGTCTCGAACCTTCTAGGCATCCTCCTTCTCTTCGTGGTCGGGTATTACCGGGCGTTCAATAAAGACCTTTCCTCGAAGATAATCTCCGGGATCAACACGTCATTCATAGGGGTTATCATCACGGTGATTACCATCGTCCTGGGAGGCTAAAATCCCACTTCAGCTAAAATCCCGCTTTGGCTAAAGTCCCGCTTCTTTTCTTTATGGACTAGCGTCTCCAGATGGCAAAAGGAATAACTGATTGCATGTGACTTTAAAGGAATTTTTAATGTTTGAGTTCCTGTTCAATGACCTGGGGATACGACCCGATTTTTAGTGGATCGGCAATCACAGCACCGATTAACAGCCCTGTGGAGATCGCCACAAAGGTCAGAGCTACCTGGATCAGACCGGCAATTGAAGAGGAATAGTTCTCCACCAATGAAGCTAAACTGATAAATCCAAGTGCTCCGGGAACCAGGATCCAGAATGCAGGAATTATAGATACATAATACGGAGTTCTAAGCCTGGATCGCTCCAGAAAAGTTCCTAACATGGTCATGATGAAGGAGCCTATGAAAGCTCCGGAAAGGCCTCCTAAAAGGTAGTTCCCTGCTTGCTGTCCCAGAAAAGTGGCGAACAATACAATTAAAACCCCAAACATGTCCTTGTTTCTTATAGACATTAAAAGGTACATTCCCAGGATGAAAACAAGAACTCCAATATAGGGAGCCCAACAATTTATAGGAGCTGCCGTGTCAGCTATTATGTAGTCCTCGGACAGACCTACAACCTGGAGGCCTACTATCACTCCGAATAAAAGAAGTAGCAGTATTACAACTCCCTGAACCAGGCGGGATGCACCAGATACCAAATTGTTTGCTGCCAGCTCGAACATTCCCGTGGACAGAACTGCTCCAGGGATGAAATAAGCAAGTGCAGGGACCATTATGGTCAGGGACCCGTCTATAATTCCCTGTTTAAAACCGAAAAAGAATATCGTGGAAACAATAAAGGCCGTTAGAACAGGCAGAATCAGAGTAAGTTTTGGTTTATCCTGAGAATAAGCCAGTATAAGTCCCGCTATGGCCCCTAATGCTCCACAAAAAAATAACCCATTAAAGGATGGTAAAAAGAGCATTCCCAGGCCTGTGGAAAACAGTGCATAGCCGAAAATATTTTTAATATAGTTATGCTGGCGTTTAACGTTTATAATTTCATTAATACGTCTTATTCCCTGTTCAGGTGTTATTTCAGCATTTTCTGCCAGGTAAATTAACTCATATAATCTTGAAACCTGGTCTAAAGGAAGTACTCCGGGTTTCTGCAGGGTGATTTCCAGAGCCTTTGAATCGCCATCTGCAATCTTTATGAGTAAAAAAGTAGGTAAACTAATAACCTCCTCAGCTTTGACACCATAAGCCTGGCATATTTTTTTCAAAATTGATTCTATGGACATCACCGCGATTCCTGCAGCAGTCAGAGTCCGGGAGACCTCAACAAGAAATTTCAGAAGATGTGGGGGTAAGCCATTCTCATGTGAAATACTTAAAGAGTTCATGTGAGATGAATCAGTATCTGGAACCATTTTACCAAAAAACTCCCTGAACTTATACTGCCCCTATAAATAAAATTGTTTTTGAAAAAGGATTATGCCTGAAGAGGATGTTATTACACATCCATCTTCTCAAATTCGTGTACTTTGAATTTTCGGTGTGTACCGAATTCCCCGCTTCTTCGCGAAGCCGATGGGAGAGATCCGAATGGCCTCTTCCTTGCCGATGGTCTCGCTGATATGCCAGTCACCCAGTAATAGATGTGGATTCTCAGGAATCAGGATATAGGCATCGATTCTTCATTTTTTTCGTCACCTGACAGGTTCTGGATAAACTGCATCAGCATTCAGGGATAGAGTTCCCTGGTCTCCTTCTGGGAAGTAAAAGTGTTGAGATCGTTCGAACCAATTCCCGATTGTCGCCATCGTTAGTACAGAATCAGGCCGACATCAGATAAAGGGAGCATGATAATATAGCCATTTCCCACCCGATGTCTGATTTAAAGCGTGACCTCAGAGCAGAAGATCGTGTTACCGACAATCAAGCCAGCCGCAATGATCAGGGCGATGATGAACATCTGGAAGAACGGCTGCTTGCCAATTGCAATCTGACTCTTAGCGATTTTGTATTCCAAAAACCTATATACTCCGCCATAGAGATATATCATATTTGAATAAAATGGTTCATATTTATTAAAAGGGGGGAAATTTCAGATGGGGGTAAAGGAAAATGGGAGCAACAACACCGGCTGATCAAGCAGCCAAACCAAAGACTCTTTTTACCAATGTTCACTTCTTCGACGGCGTGCACGAGAAGCGCATCGAGAACGCCTACGTGCTGGTTGAAGGGAACCTGATCAAGCAGGTCTCGGCCCAGAAGATCACCGCTACCTGCGCCCGATCGCAACCTCGGGACTGTTTGGCGAGTGAAATTCCTTCTTCAATGAGACGTAAAATGAAAAAATCGTACAATCGGGAATCAGCCAAAGTCGCAGTCAAGCAAGCGACTATCAGAAAAGACAGGAGGATAATATGAGCAACCCAGACAGCTCTGTGGCAGCAAAACCAGCTATCACGAAGCAGATAAAAGCGGTAGCCAAGACACCTCAGTTCCTTACCTGGACCGCGGTGGCATTCATGACAGTCGCGTCCGTGGCATCTCTGCGGCCGTCACCCACGATGGCAATTTATGGTCTCTCTACCGTCTTTTTCTACACCTTGTCAGCGATCATTTTCCTGCTACCCACCTCGTTGGTAGCAGCGGAATTGGCCTCTGGCTATGAAGGTGGTATCTACAACTGGGTCACACGAGGCATCTCGGCGCCTCTGGGATTTCTAGCAGTCTGGTGCCAGTTTGCGATGACCATCTTCTACTACCCCAGCCTTCTATCCTACGTAGCCAGCACGTTCGCCTATGTGATCAATCCCAACTTGGCTAACAACGGGAATTATGTTGCTGTGATGATCATTGGGCTCTATTGGCTTGGGGTCATAATCTCATCGCGTGGCTTGAAGGGCCTGGCAGGTCTGGCAAGCTCAGGGCTTTTCATCGGAACCCTGATCCCGGGAGCTGCCTTAGTGATTCTCGGGATCTTCTACCTGCTGCAAG
This sequence comes from uncultured Methanosarcinales archaeon, assembly GCA_964434965.1. Lineage (GTDB taxonomy): Archaea > Halobacteriota > Methanosarcinia > Methanosarcinales > Methanosarcinaceae > Methanosarcina. The sequence continues at coordinate 109,062 of CAYSWX010000003.1, read as the reverse complement.
GGAATCCCTCTGAAGCACCGATGGATGCAGCGCATATCTTTCCTTCCTGGACCGGGATTGCCAGCCTGGTGCTGATCGTCAACACTTTCCTTTCCTACTCGGGTATGGAAATGAACGCCGTACACGTGGGCGAGCTTCGCAATCCGGGCAAAGAGTTTCCAACAGCCATGTTTCTGGCGATGGGCCTCGTGCTGGTAATCTTTATCCTGCCAGCGCTGGCGATTTCGTGGGTGGTTCCTGCTGAGACCATAAGCCTGACCGCCGGTCTGATGCAGGCCTTCCAGGCCTTCTTAGCACAATTCGGCATGGAATTCCTGACGCCGGTCGTGGCGCTCATGATCATCAGCGCCAGCCTGGCTGGCATGCTGACCTGGCTGGCTGGCCCGAGTAAAGGTTTGCTGCTGATCGGCCGCCAGGAGGGCTACCTCCCCCCTTACTTTCAAAAGCTGAACAAGCAGGGCATCCAGCAGAACATCCTCGTGACCCAGGGCATAGTGACGACCGTCATCGCCCTGTTGTATGCCTATGTGCCCAGCGTTTCCGGCGTCTACTGGATCTTTTCCGTAATGACGACGCAAGTCTATTTGATCATGTATCTCTTGATGTTCGTGGCTGCCGTACAGCTTCGCCGTAAAGAACCCGATCATCCGCGCGGATACAAGGCACCAGCACTAGTACTCCTCTGTGTAGTGGGATTTCTGGCCTCGGCTGCCGCTTTTGTCGTTGGTTTTGTGCCACCTTCCCAGTTTGGAGCTGGTAGCCATTGGGCATATGTGGGTATCGTGGGGACTGGGGTCGTAATCGTCGGACTGGTGATCCCCTTTTTGTTCTACCACTTCAGGAAACCAAACTGGAAGACAGCAGATCTGATAAAGGACGAGGAATATTATGGATGAAAATACACTCCGTAGAGCAATTTCCGTCTTGATGCCGCAAGCCAGGGCAGATCTCACGCGCCTGGTTGGGTACAGATCCGTAGCCAACACAGATGTGGAACCCTTGCAGGAATGTCTTGACGCAGCCAATGATGTGGCAAAGTCGTTTACTGAGGTGGGGATTCAGAATGTAAAACTTCTTGAAATGCCCTACAAGCACCCGGCCATTTATGGATACACGCCTGCGCCTCCCGGGGCGCCAACCGTACTTTTGTACGCGCACTACGATGTTCAACCATCCGAGGAGGAAACTGGAGAGTGGCTTTCGCCGCCTTTCGAACTAACGGAACGCGACGGTCGCTGGTATGGCCGTGGCGCCGCTGACTGCAAAGGAAGCCTGGTTGCCCATCTGACGGCTTTGCGCACCTACAATGGCAAGTTCCCCGTAGGAATTAAGCTAATCATCGAGGGATCGGAGGAGCAGGGCCTGGGAGAGCTAGAGGGCTATATTGAAGAACATCCCGAAGAATTCTAGGTCGATGCCATTCTGCTCGCAGATACCGGCAACTTCAAGCTGGGATTGCCCACATTCACCATCACTCTGCGCGGCATGGTTGCCGTAACTGTACGCGTTCGGTCTCTGGCAGGTGCGATGCACTCCGGCATGTTCGGCGGACCTGCACCGGATGCGCTGATAGCGCTGATCAAAATGCTTGACACCCTACATGACGAGCATGGCAATGTGACGATTCAGGGCATGGAGAATACTCAGTCGTGGCAGGGTGTTGAATACCCGGCGGACCAATTCCGTTCCGATGCCCGTGTGCTGGATGGCGTTGACCTGGTGGGCGATGGCAGCATCTCCAGTATGTTATGGTCCCGTCTCTCGATCACCGTGATAGGCATGGACTGCCCGTCGGTTGCGGAGGCCGCTAATACGGTCCAACCCGAGGCGGCTGCTCGTGTCAGTATGCGCGTACCTCCCGACATCGATTCAAAAGCCGCAGAAAAAGCACTGGTCACGCATTTGAAGGCTGTTGCTCCCTGGAATGTTCAGGTCGAGATCGAAACTGGTGATCCCGGATCTCCCTTCAAGGCTGCTACGAGTGGTCCGGCGTATGCTGCTATGCGTGAGGCCATGGCAGCAGCCTATGGTCGTGAGTCGACAACCGCGGGGCAAGGTGGATCCATCGGGCTTGCGAACACGCTGCATGGTGCCTGTCCACAGGCGGAACTAATGCTGATCGGTGTTGAAGAACCTTCATGCCTGATTCACGCGCCGAACGAAAGCGTAGACCCGAAGGAACTGGAGCGACATGCACTGGCCGAAGCCTTTTTCTTTACAAAGCTCGCTGAGAAATGGAGGGCGATACGCAAGTAACCTGGCTGTCGACAGGAGGTCTCGCTTCACCGTTACCTGCGCCCGAACGCAACCTCGGGACTGTTTGATAAGTGACATCCCCTTTAAAGGATGGCAGGATCTATAAGAACACGATCAAGAAGAAAGGGGGAATGAAAGGAACAGATCAAGTAAAGCAGTATTGAGTTTGGAGGAATAACATGTGCTCACGAATTCTCTGCGAGATAAGTTCCAAACTGTATGTATTTTTGAAAGTAATCCTTTCTGTGGTTTCATCCCGAGATTTACGATTTCAGGAATTACCTTTTTTACCACACTCAGTGCTCATCTCGACTCTTTTTCAGAAAGCTTTTCGACCTTTTCCGAGAGCTCTTTCATCATCTTCCGCATCTCATCAAGTTCGTCCTGAACCTCAAGTATCCTGTCATACATCGGGCTCCTGTTGTCCTTAACTGCCTGCTCCTGGGAAAAACGCTGCTTGCTCGGCAAGACATAAACGTACACAAACCACATAGCAACAAAGCCTATGATACTCAACCCCATAAAAAAGAGGAAATAATTCGGAAAAACGGTCCTGATATATGAATCCCCTTCACTGTAATACTGAAGCCGGGAAATCATCAGGAAATTGAGGATTGAAAACAGAAACATTGCTTCCCCCACAAGGGTAAGCAGTCCTCCGACCCGGGTGGACATTCTCCTCTGTTTTGGGATAAGTTTTTCAAACACATTGGTCACCTTTTGAATAAAAAATAGAAGATAGCGGTTTAGATGTAAAAAATTATGACTGCCAAAGAATATAAAATATTGCAGGAACAGGCTCACTAATTAAGACAGCCATGATTGTGCATCTCGCCAACCTTGCTTCTCACCAACCCTGCATCTTACCAACCTTACTTCTCATCAATTTTACGTTTCATTTGATTTCATGTTCCATCGGTTTCACGTTTCATACTCCAGCACATCATCAATAGTGTCCACGTACTCGACATCAATCCCGACATTTTCTTCGATGTATTCCTCAGCGTCCACAACTTTCGAGACCCTTTCAACGACTTCAATGCCTCCGACGTTTCTTTTCACTAATTTGTAAGTGACGAGTTCACTGTTTTCTCTGGGCAGAAGGAAGAGAGTTTTGCCCCCGGCTTCTGCTGCCTGGGCTTTTTCAAAGACCCCGCCTATAGCACCGACGTTTCCCTCATCATCAATAGTACCGGTAAGGGTTATGCTGTCGTTAAGTTCGGTTCCATTGATCGCGGAAATAGTAAGAAGGGTCATAAGGGCGCCTGCACTTGAGCCATCAACACCAGGGATTTCCTGATCCGCATTAATGCTGAAGATAACATCGCTGCCTGAGAGAGAAACTCCAGTCTCCTTCTGAGCGACAAAGACTGCAGTATTTGCAGCATCCTGGAAAATCATACCCATTAGAGGCGTTGTCTGGACAAGCACCCTGCCTTTACCAGATCTGACCTCAGCAGAAATATTAAGAAGAGCCCCGTCTTCAGAAACTACCTCCCTGGCAAAAGGACCTGACTTTTCCAGTTCAACTTTCTGAAAGACAGCAGGCGCCTGGAGAGTGGCAAAACCTTCCATACCTGCAGGGCATGCTTGAAGGTTATTTTCGAGTTCGTAAACTCTCTCACGATAATAGTCGAGCTGAGAAGCATAAGACTGAAGAGACTGGTTATTCTGGGCTACCTGTGTTTCGAGTCTTTCATTCTCCTTTTCAAGGGAATTTATCTGTGCCTGCATTTCCTGGACCTGGTCCCCCTCAACCGGAGCCTGCTCAAACAGAAGAAAGTAAGCATTCGCAATAAGCGAAAGGACGAGGATAAAGGTGAGAAGCCTGGATTTCATATATGAATTATTTTGCCGCAGCTGGTACTTATTTCTTCCCAGGATACCTTAAAGAATAAGAAAAGAATAGAAAAAGAGAAAAGGTATCATAGAGACTGGACTGAAACTTAACTTAGCCCTGTAAGTTCGGTTAAGCTGAACTCAAAGAAGCTCCTCGTTTGAGCAGATAGACAGTGTTCAGGAAAGAGAGACTGTAACAGGGAAAATACTTATTCAGGTTGAAAAAAGCCAGTCTTAAAAACTGACCTTTCAGTATTTTTTGTTCTCTCTATCCTGCTCGTCACGCTTCCATGTCAATGTTACTTTCAGACTTTTCTCCTTTTCTGACTTGGTAATAATTGCTTTTCCATCTGTAGTCAGGAGAATGTTAAAGCCCAGCTGTAACTGAGAAGGCCCGTGCTCAAGAGGTATTTCCTCCACAGCATCTCCAACCATTCTCGAAAACTCCTTAATAAGAATCATTGCATTATTAATCGAACTTATGGATTTCTCTTCTACAGCTTTCGCGGATACGAGCGTCATCTTTATAGTGCCAGTTCCCGGAACATGACCAAGTTCAGCTAAAATAGGTCTTACTTTCGCAGTTTCCGTATTGGATTTTTGATTTTTATTTTCACTATTGCTCTTGTCTTTAGTAACAATGCTTTTAAGATTCATGTATTACCACCCCCCAGAGGTAATAAAGGGACGTAAAGGGACGTATGGCAGAAAAAAGAATGCGCCCCGGAAAGAATGAATAAGATATATAAAATAGTATATATTTAGATAAATAATTGTTGACGTGTTTCAGATGTTGTTATCCTCCACAGTAAATCTCCATGTATGAGATCGAAGGGATTTTGGGCTTTGACCATAAAAACAGAGGAATAAAAAAGAAAAAATAAAAGATTTAGGAGAAAACAAATGAAAACAGAGAAACATTACAGTATAATTCTTTGCAGTATAATTCTTTGCAGCATAATTTTTTGCAGTATAAATTTTCAGTTTTCAAAAAAGAGAGAGCAGTAATTTCCCTGTTCATGAAGGGAAATTGATGCTGTAACCTTCTTTTTCTGGTAGTGTATCGTTAGTTAAATAGAGTAGTACCATTCATCTTTCAATATTATTTCTTTTCCTTCTCTTCTGCAAGAACAACCTTTTTACCGCAAAGGTCGCATTTTCCCTCTTCGGTTATACAGGGCTGTTTCGGGGCTTCCCCTCCGCAAATTCCGCACTTTACCATATTTTTCTCACCTCCGTCTTCAAGTACATGGCATTTACGCCACTAGTAATCTGCAAGTTATTGATTTATACTTAATCGGCATCAAAATATACTAAAGGCATTCCAGTACCCTGAGAGATTTCATATATCTCAATGACCTTCAGAGTTGTAACAGAAACTTTTTAAGTAAAGCCGGAAGATGTAAAAAATATGAAAGATAGCGTCAGAAAAAAAGAAAACTTCCATGAAAGCCAAAAAGCCCCTGATAATCCGGGAATGGAGGAAATAAAAGCTATCAGGGAAAAGCTTTGCGACATGCATAGCGATATCAAGAAAGTTATTGAATATTCGAACAGGCTGCGCTTTGAAACTGCTCTGGAGTGCTCAAGGCAGGAATATTCAAATGCGGTCCTCAAACACCTTTTTGAAGATATCGACACAGGACTTGAAAGAAATATGGTAAAGAAATGCCCTGAAAAAGAGAACTGCAGGTCTGCATTTTCAGCCCTCCTTCAGAGGAATGCAGGGCTTGTAAAACAGGGCAGGGTAGATGAGAGATTCCTTTCAGGAAACAGTGAAAAACTCCAGGAAATGAGAAGCAAAGCCCCCTACAGCAAATGTGAGCAGTGTTTTTCCGAAGTTTTCAGCCTTTATACAAAACAGGTTAACCTTATGCGCTCGATGCGGATTTATGCTGATAACCAGGGACAAAAACCTGATATTTCAGCCCTTGAAACAGGCACACTTATGAGAGAGATCCTTGAGCCTGTATCCAATCCCCAGCGCCTGGAAATCCTGAGAGCTGTGGCTTTTGAGACGAAAAGTTTCTCAGCCTTTTCCGAAATTACAGGCCTTAGAGGCGGAAATCTTCTCTTCCACCTTCAGAAGCTTATGGACAGCGGGCTTATCCTGCAGCAGCACGAAAGAGGGGATTATATGATTACAGAAAAGGGGTTCAAAATTCTGCAGGGCTTAAACGAATTATATTCCTCACTCCAATGCTCCCAGCTGGAGGCACCTGACAGTAAAAAAACAGGGGAAGAAGAAGAAATCCGAGTTTGACTCTTTTCCCGGAGCCGGGCAGGAAAATAAAAAAAGCCAGCTTTTCAACTTTCTTTGCCTATCTTTATATCAGGCTTTTAACTTACTCTGGCTTTCAAATTTCTTTGGCTTTCTTTAAATTAGGCCCTTCTTTTTTGTCCTGTATAACATATCCCAGTGCCTTTATTTTCTCCCTTATAGCATCGGAAGTTTTCCAGTCTTTCTTTTTTCGGGCAGCCTCACGTTCCTCCACAAGCCTGACAACTTCTTCCGAAATTTCCTCTCTGGCTGCCTGTGCAAAAAGGCCCAGGACATCCGAAAACTGCCTGTAAAGGGCATGAACTTTCTCCAGGACCTCCCTGTTTTTTCCGGCTTCGAGGTATACGTTAGCTGTGCGCGAAAGTTCCCTGAAAACGGTCAGGGCTTTAGGGACATTGAAATCATCCTCAAGGGCTTCCCTGAACTGGTTCTCAAATTCAGGAAGGGCTTTGAGGGTTTCAAGGTCTCCGGGAGATGATTCGTCTTCTGAATTTTCAAGGGCAAACTCAAGGTTATAGAGGGTCTCTTTAAGCCTCAGATAATTGTTTTTTGCATTTTCTGCAAAGTCTTCGGAATAGTCCAGTTTTTTCCTGTAGTGCACGGATAGGAACATGAAACGGACAACCTCGCCCCCGTACTTCTCAACTATCTCGGGCAGGGTGAAAACGTTTCCTTTGGACTTGCTCATCTTCTCCCCTTCAACTATCAGGTGCTCCCCATGAATCCAGTTTAATGCGAAAGGCTTTCCGGTTGCACCTTCTGACTGGGCAATCTCATTTTCGTGGTGCGGGAAGATCAGATCCACACCCCCGGTATGGATGTCCAGGGTCGGACCAAAACTGTTCATTGCCATTACCGAACATTCGATATGCCAGCCTGGGCGGATTTTTCCCCATGGGCTTTCATAATAGATCCCCCTTTCGATCTCCTCAGGCGTTGAGGCTTTCAGGAGGGCAAAGTCCCTTGGGTTGTCCTTGTCATACTCGTCCACATCCACAGATGCACCGATCAGGATGTTATCAAAATTGAGCTTTGAAAGCTTGCCGTAATCAGGAAACCCTGAAATCCTGTAATAGACAGACCCGCCTTTTTCGTAAGCCAGCCCCATTTCAATCAGCTTCCGTGCAAGCTCAATCATGCCGCCAACGTTTTCCGTAGCCCTTGGGTATGCAAAAGCCCGCTTTATGTTCAGCATATCAAGCCCTTTAAAGAATTCTGCAGTGTATTTATCCGTAAAGTCCTTAAGAGACATCCCAGCTGCTTTTGAGTCCCTGATAGTTTTGTCGTCAATGTCCGTAATGTTCATTACGAGTTTTACCCTGTACCCGAGGTATTCGAGAGTCCGCACAATGTCGTCCGTCATCAGAAAGGTCCGATAGTTACCTATGTGGGGCATATTGTAGACCGTAGGCCCGCAGGCATAAATTGAAACCTCACCTTCCTTTACAGGTTTGAATATTTCTTTTTCTCTTGTCAGGGTATTGTAGACTTGCAGCATTCGGCACGCCTCTGGTTATTAAATTACGGGAAAAATTAGTCCTATCTGCTATTAGCACTATTTTCTACTATTGCTTCCAATTGCTTTATTACTTTTGTAACTTCTGGCAAAAACTCCTGAATAAAGAGCCTGAAATTCCCTAGCGAAAAAGGGAATTCAGGAAAAGTCTTCTTCAAACACAGATACTCCAAGCCTTTCCAGGATTCTCCCCAGCTGAAAAAGAGGAAGCCCAACCACATTAAAAAAATCCCCCTCAATTTTTTCAACCAGCACTGCCCCTTTTCCCTGAGCTGCAAAAGCCCCTGCTTTATCCAGAGGTTCACCCGTCCTTACGTAAGCTGAAATCTGTTCTTTGTTTATTTTAGCCATCCAGACATTTGTTGATTCGGATTCACTGATTTCCTGCTCGCTGTCAAGGTCCAGGACTGTGAGTCCGGTTATAACCAGAATTTTCCTCCCGCTCAGCTTTTCCAGCATTTTTTCAGCGTTTTCCGGAGAACCGGGCTTTCCCAGAACTTTCCCATTATAGAAGACAGACGTATCAGCAGAGATCACAATCCCGGAATCGAAGTGTTTTGCCACATCCCTCGCTTTCTCTATGGAGTGCTTCAGGAGAAGCTCTTCAGGTTTCATGCATGGATGGAGAGGTTCTTCGTAAGAACTCGGGTAAACAAGAAAATTATCTCCTATCAGCTGTTTAAGCAGTTCTTTCCGCCTCGGGGATGCGGACGCGAGAATTATCCTGCGCATGGGGAGAAATCTGGACGGATAGGATATATTTGTATGGATAAAAGCGAAAAAAATGGTAAATTTTCGCTTATGAGGGGATGCCTTCGAAGAACTTTCTTACATTACACAGGTCTTCAGTTTTCCCGAGGAGGATACAGGCATCGTTTGCCTTAAAAAGAAAGTCACCGGCGGGAGTAGGAAACATTTCCGAGCTTCTACGGACAGATATCACAGTTAATCCATGCTTTTTTCTCAAATCCAGCTCTGAAAGGGTTTTTCCATCGAAATTCGAGTCTTTTCCCACTTTAAGAACCTGGATATCGATTCCTGGAAGCCCGTCCTGTATACTGAAAACACTGTCAACGCCTGAGTCAACAGCCAGCTTTCGCAGTCTTCTGTATCCGTTAGCTCGTACATCATTTACCATTTTCTCAATGTCTTCCCTTGGTACAAGATACTTTTCCAGCAGGCGGACAAAGATCTCTACTGATGTCTCGTATTCTTCAGGGATTATTTCATCCGCACCAAGGGCACTAAGCCGCTTCATTTCCCGCAGATCGTGAACCTTTGCAATAACACAGATGCTGGGATTTAGCTCTTTTGAGATCTCGACGATTTTCCTTGTAGCGATAGCATCAGATATTCCGGTTATAAGGACTCTTGCATTTTTAATTCCTGCATGTTCCAGCACAGCCCCAAAGGTTGCATCTCCATATTGTATTTTTTCCCCTTTTGCCTTCTCCTGCTCCACAATTTCAGGGTCCATTTCAATTATAATATAGGGGATACCTGCGGATTTTGCAGCCTTTGAGATTGTCTTCCCGGAAAAGCCAAACCCTACTACTATAAGGTGATCCTTTATCTGGGGCTCGGCTTTTTCTTCTGTATACATAGGCTCTGAATAAATTCCGTTTACCAGTTTCATACCAAAAGCAGTGCTTGAAACTTTTTTGACAATGAAATCAGCAGGCTTGTAAGAAGCATTGATCACAAAGGGCGTTACTCCCATTGTAAGTATAGAGACCGCCAGAAACGCCTGATAGGTTTCTTCAGTAAGGAGAGAATATTCCATTCCCAGCCTGGAAAGGACAAAAGAGAATTCTCCTACCTGAGATAATGCAAAACCTGTCAGAATGGTTGTACGGAGAGGAGATCCTAAAAGGAGAGTTACAAAACTTGCGGCTATTACTTTAATGATGATGAGAGCGATTGTTGCAAGAATGATAAGAGGAAGGTTATCAAGCAGATAACTGATATCCAGAAGCATGCCCACGGACACGAAAAAAAAGCTCATAAACATGTCTTTTAAAGGCATGATATTACCTATTGCCTGCTGGCTATATTGAGACCCTGAGATAACAATCCCTGCTAAAAAGGCACCAAGAGCAAGGGATAGTCCTATACTGTAGGTAAAAACAGATGCAGACAAGCAGATGAAAACAACACTGACAAAGAACAGCTGTTTGCTGCCAGTCTTACCTACATGATAAAATATACTCGGGACAATGAATTTGGCGCTCAGGATAAAGACCAGGATAATTAGGGAGCCCTTAAAGAATATATTAGGGAGCGCACCCTCAAAACTCACAGAGCTTCCTGCAAGCATAGGGGTGATCAGGATAAGGGGTACGATAGCGAGGTCCTGAAATATAAGAATTGCAAGTGAAGTTTTTCCATGCGGAGTATAGACTTCACTTCTATCCTGAAGGACCTTGAGAACTATTGCTGTACTGCTGAGAGAGATAAGGAACCCTAAGAAAACAGATGTAGCAGGACTGAAACCAAACCTTGTACAGACGATGAGTGCAAGCGCTGTTGTGAATAGGATCTGGAGAGTTCCTCCTACCACTACAGCCGTTTTCATCTTCCAGAGCTCTTTTAAAGAAAGATCTACTCCGATTGTAAAGAGCAGAAAAATGACACCGAGTTCGGCATTCAACTCCATATTCTGCCCGCCATCCATAATTCCAAGCCCATGCGGTCCTATTAGTGTTCCGGTTATAAGGAAGCCCAGTACCGGAGGGACTTGAAATTTGGAGAATATTGTAAGGATCAGGATGGCAAAACCTAGAATTACATCGACATGTGCCAGTACAGAGAGTTCCATTTCGTTTTGCTCCTCTGGAAATTATAACAACGGTATTTACATCTTCTTAAAGTAAAAGTTCTCGAATTTTCAAAAGACACGATAGAGTAGAGTGAATCAAACACTATTGTACTATCCCCCCTAAATATTGTATACTGTAGGTAAACAAATATTTACCAACAGATATAATATTTTTGGTAGGGAGTGGAAACTCTAAAAATATACATAAATACCAGGATCAAAAATCAAGATTAAGACGAAATAGAGAAATAAATTTTAAAAAATTGAGAGTATGTAACCAGGGAAATCGAGACATTAAACCAAAAAAGTTTAAAGCGTTTAAATTGACCTGTTCATTTTATAAGCTCATCCCAAAACCAATTTTGGTTCAAGCCGTATCCGGTTTACCATACCTTCGGGATTAACCTGTAAGTTCTTCCTGTATAATCCCTATACCCTTTCACTTCCCGGATTAAGACCTCTTCTTCCAGCTTCAGCCTGTACAGAAACAGGAAGACAAGCACTGCCGAAATGCTGAGAGAATAATACGCACTGAGTATAAGGGGAATACCAATGGCCTGTAAGATATTTCCTGCATAAGCCGGATGCCTTATGAACCTGTAAGGTCCTGTTTCGATAAGTTCATGGTTGTCCTTGACCTCGATGTGGACAGAAAAATATTTTCCCAGAGTCCATATGCCCCAGGACCTGAGGATCGTTCCAGATACTGTCAGTACTGCACCTGCCGCTGTAATAGCATAGGAATACCTGTGAAAAAGGCTATATTCAAGAGTCGGGACAATTAAAAGCAGCCACCAGAAGAATAAAAGCAGGTAACGAGTCCATTTACTTGACTGCACCCCTGACAGATCAGATCCCCGGTATGCGAATTTATCTGCCTGCAGATAGAATATAAGAACTCCTGCATAAACATAGACTGGAAAATGATCCAAAGAGCTCCAGTTCCTGTCCAGAACCATCCAGGCTGCAGCTGCCAGTAAAAGCATAAATGCGCTTATGATCCAGCTTATCTTATCTTCATTTTTATTTTTGAGATTAACCATTTAGTATTTTAATGAAAGTAATTGTTTTTCTATTTTTCCAGCCTCTCAGTAAAGAAGCAGCTTTAATCAACGTGTTAATAAAAAAGGTAGTAACAGTAGTAAAAGAAAGGCTATCAAAATAAAGGCTATAACCCTTCAAATAACAAATCAAGTTGCTTTACCATTCTGACAGAAATACTGAGACGGTCTTCCTTCTCCAAGATCATACTCTTTCCAGACATCACAGGTATAACAGATGCATCGCCTGTCTGGGTTAAGGCCCTCGCAGACGGCTTTGCCTGTCGAGCAATATATTCCCGGCACCTCTTCTGAATCAGGGACTTTTTCTCCAGATATGCTCTCCATTGCTTTTTCTAAACTTTCAAGTTTGTCCTGTGCACATTTGCTGTCGAATTGAACCTGACACTGCAGGCATCTGCATTTGTTAATGTTTTCCCGGGCATAAGGGACCTCAAAATATGTGTCCCTCTCCCTGGGTGTTATAGAGACTGTACCTTTGGATGTATTTCTGCCTTTATTCATATTATCCCCCAGATTGATATTCCAATTTGTATTTCATTTCTTGTTTCAAGGGCATAAAAGACTTTTCAGTTATAGAACAAACATGCAGTGACTGGATAATGGTGATTCAAAAGTGTATAAGGCATGAAATTAAGCAAGTTTACAGGAAAAAATCCAAAGAATACCAGAAAAAACTGGTATACATAAGGAGCACATCTATAAAATATTACAGAAATATAGTACACTGCCAACTATTTACTGGAACACTGTCGAAGAAAATATATATAAATAAAAAGATGTTCATGCTTATGGTTGAATTTTCAGTTATAATAGGCTCAACAGGTGTACTCCTGTTGTTACTGGCCTTTCTTCTCAATCTCTTCAAGATATTGATGCAGGATACAAAAACATATGCAATACTTAATGTGGTCGGTGCAGGGCTGTCGTGCTACGCTTCTGTACTTATTGACTATATGCCTTTCGTGATTCTTGAAGGAACATGGGCGCTTGTAGCTTTTGTAGGACTGGTCAAACTGCTTAAAACCCCTGATAAAGCTTGAGAACATAAACAGATGGGACCACGTGCGAAAAAATTAAAAAAATTGAATGCTCTGCGAGAGAATTCGAGCAAGATTAAGAGGCCTGGCAAAACTCGAAAGTTAAAACAGCTCAAATATACGGAGTAGCCTTAATATCCGCAGCGCAGGATCTCAACTACTTGGTTTTACGAACTTACAACTGGATACCCTGCGCCTGTCCAGGCATTAATACCTCCTTCCATATTGTATACCTGTGAATATCCGGCGTTTACAAGGATCTGACTTGCTGAAGTGCTTCTGTGTCCTGACCTGCAATAAACCAGTATTTTTTTGTTTTCTGGAACTTCGTCTATCCGGGCTTCCAGTAGCTGATCAGGGCCTAAATTTGACCCGCCGGAATTCGTAACAGGGATCAGGGTTGCACCTTCGATATGCGAAGAATTAAATTCAGAAGGCGTGCGGACATCTAGTATAAATACATCTTCTTTTTCGATCATTTTCTTTGCTTCTTCAACAGTCACGTTCTTGAATCCTTCAGGACTGTCTCCAGAACGCAGAGCAAAGACCATTATTGCAATCAAAAGTATTAAAAAAGAGGCTAAGTACACTAAATTTTGTTTGTTCAATCGGAGAATCCTCCTTATTATATTGATAAAGACAACGATAAGAGAGACCTTACAGACAAGAATCTATTAAACTGTTTCCAGAGAATAACATACCTACCTGAATATAAAACAATTCCCGGATATTCTAAAGTTTCAGCCATGTTCTTCGATTGCCTTAAATTCAACAACAGATTCATTCATAGAGTTGCTTTGATGGAAATTCCTGCAATTAACCTATCGCAGAAGGCAAACTATCTATGATTGAACTGAAATATTCGGCAGGAACACGCATAAGAGAGAGCCTTATCATGTAAAAAAGAATATAAGGAACTCGCTTCCAATTTCAGAGAAAAAAATGTACAGACCAAAACATTCCTGAGGACGCAGCAAGTGGATAAACTAAATCTGGACGAAAAGGTAGATTCCCTTATAGGGAGTGGAATCCGAATCCTGAATAAAGCGTATGCGCTTGAAAAAAAACCTGTTGACATAGGGCACGGTGTGCTCCTGTACCCCTCGGAATTCCATCTGATTGAAGCTACTGGTAAAAACCCGGCAGAAAACCTGACTTCTATAGCTTCCCGTCTCGGAGTGACAAAAGGAGCAATCTCCCAGATGGTCAAGAAACTCGAGAAAAAAGGACTTGTAAAAAAGGTCCGTGTTCCCGGGAATAAAAAAGATATCGTGCTCGAACTGACAGATTTCGGCAGGGAAGCTTTTGAGTGGCACAGATCCCTCCATGAATCAATGGAGACCGGAATAAGGAAAGAACTTGAGAAAATGAGCGATGCCGAAATAGAGGCGTTTCTCAGAGTCTACGGACATATTGAAGGAATGCTTGACCGGTGTATGGAGAGGTACAGGTAAAAGAAGCATATTGAATCCGGAAGTAACCCCTAACGAAATTTCAAGCCCCAGTCTTAAATGAAATTTTTTGTTTAGCAGCTAAATTAAAATAGTAAATATGCAGATAGATAGTATAGTAACTATACAATATCAGACAAATAAAAGTTTAGTGAACAGAAAAATGAGCTTCTAAACAGGCAGAAAAAACCTTTGAAGCAGAGAAAACAGGTGAATAGGATGAAATACGAATTCTCCTCAATCTCTCCCGAAGACAGGGGGGATGTAATTGATACTTTTAACTACTATATTGAGAACAGTTTCGCTGCTTATCTGGAAACAAAAGTTCCTTACGAGTTCTTTGGTTTCTTTCTACAGGCTATTTCAGAGTATCCAAATGCTGTTGTAAGGGATGAAAAGAAAAAATTTCTGGGTTTTTGCATGCTCCGACCCCACTCACCAATGCCCACTTTTTTCGGAACAGCCGAGATATCTTATTTCATCAGGCCCGAGTACACTGGAAAAGGGCTCGGCTCTATAATGCTCGAATACCTCCTTTCAGGTGCCAGGGAAAAAGGACTGCACTGCATCCTAGCAAGCATTTCTTCCCTTAATGAAGGAAGCATCCATTTCCACAGCCATCACGGTTTTTCCGAATGCGGGAGATTCAGGGAAGCAGGAAAAAAGAACGGGAAATTCTTTGATACGGTATGGATGCAAAAATTGCTATGAAATTTGATGAATATATTGGTCATCATTTAAGAAACTATTTCCGTCTTCTCTTACTCTTTTTTTGATTCAACCCCTTCATATTGTATAAACCATTCATCTCTAAACCTTTCTGTTTACAATTGATCTTTTACTACTATATTTTCGGTGTACACCAAAGGTAATGAGTAAAATAATTTACTCATTTTTTGGAAAAAATTATAGCAGAAACAAGAGTAGAATTAGAAGCAAAAATAAGGAATATAATATATAAAAACCGTTTTTATTTCATTTCTGGCCTTTTTAGATCAATTTTGTAAATTCAATTTGACCGGTATTCCCCGAATACTATCTAAATAATGTTAGTTCAATGAGATAACTATATATAATAAGTATATGTAGTTTATAATGAGTACAATCAAAAAAGAACGTAACAGTGGGGAAGGAAAACATGAAACTGACACCTGGGTAAGAGTTGTTAGTTCCAGGGAAGAAATCTTTACATAAAAATCTGAATGAGCACCTTGTTCACCTGATTTTCAGGCCTTCAAACAAGGGTATTTTTGGACTGGTATAAACATGCCCGAAAATTGCGGTAATTCAGGTATCTGAATCTTACATAGATAGAAACTAATTAAAAAACAAGTGGGTGATGTTTTATGGAGTATGTAAGAAAAACATGTCCAATTTGTGGGAATGAATTTATAGTCCTGAAAAAAGTGGAGGAAAAGGCAATTTACTGTACACTTGAATGCCTTTCAGCTGCTCAGGGAAAAATGAAGAAAGAAAAAGTTTCCGCTTTCATGTCTGCATAAATAATCCCGTTTACCAACTAAAATCAAAAAATAAATTAAAAGTGGGGGAAAAAATATGAGAATAAGAGTTGTTAGTTCAAGAGAAGAAATCTTTACACTTAATCCAAACGAAAGAATAGTTCATCTGGCCTTCAGGCCTTCTAACAAAGACATCTTTGGACTGGTTGAAACATGCCCGAAGATTGAGGTAATCCAGTTACCAAAATCTTACATTCGCACGGTTTCAAAGTCCATAGAGATGTTCCTTCAGATGCAGAGAGTCCAGCTCCTTGAAGGAGATGTCTGGGGACACAGGAAAGATATAAACGAATACTACAGCATTCCATCCTCAGTGATTGAAAAGATTAAGGAAATGAAAATAGAAGGTAAAACCTCTGAGGAAATTGAGAAAAAGGTTTCAAGGGAAAGTAAGCTGAACCCTGGAATGGTCGCTTATATCCTGACCAAGGAAACTCCTGTCTGAATTAAAACAGGATAAAATATTCCCCAAATATGCCCCTTAAGAATTTGCTGGGGATTAAGAAGTAAAAAGGTATTGAATCTTTTGAAACTTAATCTCCAGCTTCATTACTCATAAGGAAAAAATGATGAACATATACTTTAGATTAAATTTTTTGTAAACTTCTTTTTGCTTCTCTATAACTTCTTTTTTGCTTTTATATATTAACAATCTGTTTTGTGTCATCCCATGATCCACTTAAAATAGATTTTAGATAAAATTTGTTTTAAATATTAAACCTAAACTAAAGTCAGCAAAATGTTATTTAGAAAATGAAAAGAAGAAGCTGTGAATTATTCAAATTCACAGCCATAATTCCAGACCAAAGTTTATAATGTAGGCAGGCACCTGCATCAACCTGCCCATACCATTATTTTCGGTCACTTTCCCGGCCATTAATCCATACTTTCGACTGTAGAAGTGCTTTCAGTCGTGTTAAACATAATGGGTTTGGTCACGATTTGAATCATATCGTCCATATTTTTGATTATGACCATCTTTCCGGTTGTGTTGTCCATGACCTCGTCCATTTCGGTGTTATCAACGTCTCCGATTATGGCTGTATCTTCGTCAATCTCGGCCATATCATCAATATCTTCTTGCATTCCGGTCATGTCATCCATATTTTTGATTACAACCATTTTTCCGGTCATATTACATGCCGTGGCTCCCGTCATGTTATCAGCATCGGTCATCCAGGTCATATTACACATTTTTTCAGTCATTTCGTTCATGCCGCCCATATTTTTGATTATAATCCTTTCTTTGGTCATATCACCTGTTATAGTTCCAGACATGTTTCCAGACATGAGCACGTTCATGTTATCCATGCCTTCAGTGGCGGCATCCGCATTCTCGGTCATGTTGCATATTATGTTTCCAGTCACGTTTCCAGACATGAGTACAGTCATGTCCATGCCTTCGGTCATGTTACCCAGGTCTCCAGTCATTTTATCCATTTTTCCGAAAATGATCACGTTTCCGGGCACATTATCCGCTTTTCCGACTATAACCGCCTTTTCGGTCATATTACCTGGATCTTTGATTAAAAGCATCTTTCCAGTCACAGCAACTGTAATCTCTTGAGTAGCGTTATCCTCAGTAACGTTATCCATGTCCTCGGTGACATTATTCATGTCCTCAGTAACGTTATCCTCAGTAACGTTATTCATGTCCTCGGTGACGTTATCCATGTCCTCGGAGACATTATTCATGTCCTCGGTGACGTTATTCATGTCCTCAGTAACGTTATCCTCAGTAACGTTATTCATGTCCTCAGTGACGTTATCCTCAGTGACGTTATCCCTGTCCTCGGTGACATTATCCATGTCTTCAGTAGCGTTATCCATTTCTTCGATAATAAATGCGTTTCCTGTCACGTTGCACGTAATGGTTTCAGCAATATTTCCGTCCAGGATTACATCTACACTATCCATGTATCCGACAGCACCGGTTTGCGCTTGAACAGATACGATAGATAGAGTTAGACATAACGCTATCAGAGAAACTATTAATTTCAGTTTCATTCTATACCCCCATGATAATTGGTCATCTGGACCGATTGCATTATAATACTCAATTAAATAAAACTGTATTTAATAATAAATATTTAATAATAACTGGTGAATTTATAAATACTTAATCTTTATTTAACTATACTGGGGGTTAATTCGATTTTAAGGCTCATTAGACACCTTAAAAGACTTACTAAAATTTAATCTGAAATTTCGGAAAAACTGTGCACAAAAAAATCATACTTTGAGTTCACTGTCATGAAATAAACATAATCCCGGATACAATCAGGAAGGCATAACTTTAATTAAAAATATGACAAATGGAAAGTGACTTTACTGATGTGACGTTACTGGCTATTACCTGAGTTGTTATTATGGGAGACCTCATACGTTTTTTTAAAAATGATAAATTCGCTGCACACGCAGGAATAGAACTGCTGGAAGTTACCCCAGGCTATGCAAAAGCCAGGATGGTAATTGAAGAAAAACATCTTAATGGTTTAAAGATAGTTCAGGGAGGCGCATTATTTACACTTGCAGACCTTGCTTTTGCAGCTGCCTCAAATGCATACGGAATTGCTGCAGTTGGGGTCAATGCAAATATCTCTTTTGTAAAAGCCGCAACAAAAGGAACTCTCACAGCCGAAGCAAAGGAAACTTCAATAAACCCTAAAATTGCCACATATACTGTGAATATTACTGATGACGAAGGAGACCTTGTAGCAATATTTCAGGGAATGGCCTACAGAAAAAAATCCTCACTTGATTTTTCGGATGTTTGAACCCATAAAACATCACAGGACTTCTACAGAACCTTTTTCTCTATAACGCCCTCACCAGACAAATGGCACTAGGCGGTACCTTACATTTTTTGTATATTCCTTATATCCTGAAAGCTCCTCGTAAAGCATCCTGTCTTCAAAGTAAGTGCGGAAAACGAAAGCAAAAGCAAGAAACATAGCAGGGATCAGCCCGTAAAGAGAACCTATGATGAACGGAGCGCAACCGTAAAACAGAATCATCCCGGAATAACCCGGATGCCGGACGATAGCGTAAGGCCCGGTGGAAACAACCGTATGTTCCCTATCCTTCTGGATGCGGGCTGTAGTTTCAAAAAACTTGTTTTCAACCATTGCCCACACCACAAACACCCAGCCCACAACGAAAATTATCACGCCGACTACTAAAAATCCCATCCCGGTGCTGGAAAGATGTAATCTACCGACATCGAGCCCACAAACAATAAACATTGAGAAAAGAAACACGAAATATAGTACTGCAAACAGCTTATCCCACCATTTCATTTCTCCCCAATTCGTTTCACTCCGTGCTCTTATGATCTCAGGATTGAACCTGAAGAAAATAACCATATTGAAGAGCAAAGAGATAAAATAAATGCCAAAGAAAAACCATGCTCGTGGCAGGTCGATCTGTCCGGCGGAAAGAAAAAACACCACTATAAACAATAATAAACCCACGATAACCTGTGACGTTCGCCTGGCAAACGCCTTCCAGAATTCCGCGTCTTTTTCCATGACCCTGGCCCCAAGAAAGAATATTATTTTGATGCTAAAAAGGATTTGGAGGGCTAAGTTCAGTACACCACGCCGTAAATAAACCACGAAAATTTTGCTGAAAACAAGGATAGGAATAAAATAACATTTTTTGGAAAAAGAATTACAAAAAAGCTCAAAATGCGACTGCCGGGATTCGAACCCGGGTTCTAAGCTTGGGAAGCTCAGGTCATAGCCACTAAACCACAGTCGCACACAGTCTTAAAGAACTGCTGTGTATTCTTCTCATGCATCTTTTAGATATTAAAGTTTTCGGTAAAAGAATAAGATACAGCCGAACACTGGTCCACATCTTGTGGAAAGAGAATTTCTATTTTGGAAACTTGAGGGTGCAAAGCGATAAAGACCAGGGCAGGGAAATAGTTATTGTCGAAAAATTCAAACCGCTTTTTTGGAGAAGGGGGCAATGGCGCGGTTTAAAGAGCTTGCCGAGCTTTTTGAGGAGCTTGAAAAGATCACGTCCCATAAGGAAATTGTAAGGAAGATTGCTGAGTTTTTTGTGGGGCTTAAAGGGAATGAGGTGAAGTACAGCGCTTATCTTTTTCTCGGGAGCATAGGGCCTGCCTTTGAGGATACAACGTTAGGGATTAAGGACAGGCTTGTTACAAGAGCCATCGCAGGAGCTTATGGGGTTTCCGAAGAAGAGATCAAAAAAAGGTATGTTAGGGCAGGAGATCTCGGTGACGTGGCTTTTGAGCTGAGTGAAAAAAGAGAAGCTTCCCTGACCATTGAAGAGGTTTTCGAAAGGCTGAAGCAAATAAAAGAAGCATCAGGCAAGGGCAGCCAGGAGGAAAAGACCGGGATTCTTTCGGATATCCTGCAGAAAGCCACACCTGAAGAAGGAAAATATATTGTAAGACTTATACTTGGGAGGCTCAGGCTGGGATTTGGGGACCAGTTTTTGCTCGAAGCCCTCTTAGCCTTTACAGGGAATAAAAAGTACGCAGCAAAAATAAAAGAAAGCTATAGTGTCTGTACGGATATAGGGGAACTCGCAAAAACCCTTGCAGAGCACGGTGTAAGGGATCCAGGACTTTTCTCCATAAAACCGGAAAGACCTGTAAAGTCAATGCTTGCTCAGCGTGTTGAAAGCTTTGAAGAGCTTGAAAAAAGAGTTAAAGGAAAAAAAGCAGCTGAAGAGAAATATGATGGAGAGAGGGTTCAGATCCACAAAGATGGAGACTTGATTAAAGCTTTTTCCCGCAGACTTGAAGATATCACTGCCCAGTACCCCGATATTATCGAAGCGGTCAGAAAAAGTGTCCTTGCCGAAAAAATCGTGCTTGACGGGGAAATAGTCGCATACGCCGAGCTCGAAAAAAAAGGTACCAGGATAGAAGAGTTTTACCCGTTCCAAAATCTTATGCAAAGGCGCAGAAAATACGAGATTGAAAAGTACAGGGAGAAACGTCCTGTCGCGGTTTTCTTTTTTGATATCCTTTGCCTGAACGGAGAGCCCCTTCTAAAGAAGACCTACCCTGAAAGAAGAAACTTGCTTGAAATGAATGTCGCTGAGCAGGGAATAATTCACCTGGCAAGGAGAACTGTTACTGAAAACATTGAGGAAATTGAGGACTTTTTTAACGAAACGGTCGGAAAGGGGCTTGAAGGGATCGTGGTCAAATCCATGAGCAGCAGCTCTGTTTACGAAGCAGGGAAAAGGAGCTGGCTCTGGCTCAAATGGAAGCAGGAATATTCAGAAGGGATGAGAGAGACCTTTGACCTCGTAGTTGTCGGGAGCTATTACGGGAGGGGAAGGAGGAAAGGTTCTTTTGGAGCCCTTTTATGTGCAGTCCTGAATGAGGAAGAACAGAGGTTTGAAACCCTGACAAAAGTGGGCACTGGTTTTACCGAAGCGGACGCAGAAGAAATCAGCAGCCTGCTATCAGCCCATATAGTAAGTGAAGCTCCAAAGAATGTCTCCATAAAAAAAGGTATGCTTCCTGATATCTTCATAGAACCGGCAGTTGTTATTGAAGTCCTTGGTTCGGAGATCACAAACAGCCCGGGGCATACAGCAGGAGAAGGAAAAGAAGAAACAGGGCTTGCACTGCGTTTTCCCCGTTTTTTGCGTATACGGCATGACAAAGGTCCCTATGATGCTACTACGGTCAGGGAAATACGGGATTTGAAGGAAGGAATTTGAAAACAGGGCAGGAATCTGAGATAAGTAAAGAGAAAAGACGAAAAGGCAGTCGAAAGCAGCGAAGGAGTGGGAGAGCCGTTGAAAAACCGCGAGATTGCTGAATTGTTATATGAAACTGCTGATATTATGGAGTTCCAGCAGATAGAGTGGAAACCGCGAGCCTACCGGCGGGCAGCTCAGAATATCGAAAACCTCGGGAAGGATATTGAGGAAATCTATGAGAGAAAGGGAAAAAAGGGACTGACAGAAATTCCAGGGATTGGGGAGTCCATTGCTAACCATATAGCCGAATACCTCGAAACCGGAAAGGTGAAAAAATTCGAAGAGCTAAAAGGAAAAGTTCCTTCAGGCACCACCGAACTGATGGAGATCAGGGGGCTTGGAGCAAAAAAGATGAAGAAGCTCGATGATGCTCTTGAGATAAAAACAATGTCAGACCTGAAGGATGCGGTAAATGCACACAGGATCATGAGGCTTGAAGGCTTCGGAGAGAAAAGCGAAGAAAACATCGCCAGGGCAATTGAAAACTACGAAAAAAGCCACTCCAGAATAGCACTTGGAAAGGCACTCCCGCTTGCAGAAGATATAATATCTGCCCTGAAAACCGAAATGAGGAGCGAAACTCTGGAAATTGAACTCTCGAAGATCATATACACAGGCTCTCTACGCAGGCTGAAAGAGACCATAGGGGATATTGATATCCTTGCAGAAGCGGAAGGAGACCAGGCAGGGAAGATAATGAATGCTTTTGTATCACTTCCTGCAGTTGGGCAGGTTGTCTCAAAAGGCAGCACAAGAAGCAGTGTGATCCTTAAAAATGGGTTGGGCGCAGACCTGAGGGTAGTCCCGCCTGAAAGTTACGGGGCAGCTCTCCAGTATTTCACAGGTTCAAAGGAGCACAATATAGAACTCCGGAATATTGCCCAAAGAGAAGGTTACAAGCTTTCAGAATACGGGCTGTACGAAAAAGCTTCGGGAAAACAGGTTGCAGGCAAAAGTGAGGAAGAAATCTACAGTAAACTTGGTCTTGAGTACATTGTGCCTGAGCTCCGGGAAAACAGAGGAGAAATTAAAGCTGCAGCAAAAAACGCCCTTCCCAAACTTGTAGACGCAGGAGACCTGAGAGGAGACCTCCATCTGCATACAAAATATAGCGAAGGAAGGGAAAGCCTTGAGATAATGGTGAAAAAAGCCGAAGCAATGGGGTACGAATATATCGCCATTACAGACCACTCACGCTCCAGGAGGATTGCACGCGGGCTGCAAATCGATACCCTGAAGAAGCAGTGGAAAGAGATTGAAAAGCTGTCAAAACGCTTCAGAATGAAGATCCTCAGAGGCTCAGAGGTAGAGATCTTAAAAGACGGCAGCCTTGACTATCCGGATGAGATTCTTAAAGAACTGGATATTGTAGTCGGAGCTATACATTCAGGCTTTGCAGCATCAGAAAGTGAGATGACTGGGAGGATTGTCACTGCTCTTGAAAACAGGCACCTTGACATACTTGCCCACCCGTCAGGCAGGCTTCTCGGAAAAAGGGAGGCTTATTCTGTTAATTTCGTAAATGTCTTTGAGGTAGCAGCTGAAAACGGGAAGGTTATGGAGATCAATTGCCAGCCTTCAAGGTTTGACCTTAATGATGAGCTTATCCTGAGAGCAAAAGAGTGCGGGCTAAAATTCTGTATTTCAACGGACAGCCACAAAGTATCAGACCTTGCCTTTATGCGTTACGGGCTTGGGCAGGCGAGAAGGGGCTGGCTTGAAAAAGAAGACATTGTGAATACTTATCCATACTCAAGGCTTAAGGAAGTTTTCAAAAAACTCCGGGATTGAGAATGGTAGTAATTTTTTACTTAGTGTTTGAGATAGAGGAAAAACTAATAAAGGAATAAAAGTTCAAATTGATACGAAACAGTTCAAATTGATATAAAACAGTTCAAAATGATGTAAAACCGATTAAACAAAAATCAGTCAAAAGGTTATAATAATGGTTTCAAAGAACCTGCCATTCACCAGAGAAGATATCCTGAAAATAATGGAAAAATATCCCACTCCTTTTCATATTTACGATGAGAAAGCCATTCGGGAAAATGCCAGAAGAATGAAATCCGCCTTTAAAGACGTTCCCGGCTTTAAGGAGTTTTTTGCCGTAAAAGCTCTCCCTAACCCTTTCATATTAAAGATCCTTAAAGAGGAAGGTTTCGGGGCAGACTGCAGTTCACTGCCGGAAATGATCCTCGCGGAAAAAGCAGGCATGACCGGCGACGATATCATGTTCAGTTCCAATGATACGCCAGCCGATGAGTTTGTAAAAGCAAAGGAACTTAACGGTTTTATCAACCTTGATGATATCACCCATATCCCTTATCTGGAAAAATATGCAGGGTTCCCTGAAATCGTTTGCTTCAGGTACAACCCTGGACCCCTGAAAGAAGGAAATGCTATAATAGGAAAACCCGAAGAGGCAAAGTATGGCTTTACCAGAGAGCAGCTTTTTGAAGGGTACAGGACCCTGAGAGATAAAGGAATCAAGCGCTTCGGGCTGCATACAATGGTAGCTTCAAACGAACTTGACCCCTCTTATTTCGTGGAAACTGCAAGGATTCTCTTTGAACTCATAGTTGAGATCTCAAAGGAACTTGGAATACGGTTCGAATTCGTAAATCTCGGCGGAGGAATAGGCATCCCCTACAGGCCGGATCAGGAGCCAGTCTCCCTTGAAACCATAGCAAAAGGCGTTAAAGAGGCTTATGATGCTACCATAACAGCTAATGGGCTTTATCCTCTCAAAGTCTACCTTGAATGCGGAAGGGTAATTACAGGACCCTACGGCTATCTTGTCTCACAGGTAAGGCACCTGAAAAGCACCTACAGAGACTACGTGGGGCTGGATTCATGCATGGCAAACCTCATGCGCCCGGGAATGTACGGGGCATACCACCACATAACCGTGCTAGGTAAAGAAAAAGCAGCGCCTGTCCACAAATATGACGTAACCGGCTC
Organism: uncultured Methanosarcinales archaeon; assembly: GCA_964434965.1. Classification (GTDB taxonomy): domain Archaea; phylum Halobacteriota; class Methanosarcinia; order Methanosarcinales; family Methanosarcinaceae; genus Methanosarcina. The sequence continues at coordinate 84,562 of CAYSWX010000003.1, read as the reverse complement.
CCTCTGTGAAAACAACGACAAGTTCGCAATTGGCAGAATGCTCCCGGAAATCGAAATCGGTGACATCCTGGTTATCCACGACACCGGAGCCCACGGGCACGCAATGGGATTCAACTACAATGGAAAACTCCGCTCTGCCGAACTCCTGCTCAGGGAAGATGGAAGTGTTGTGCAGATCCGCAGGGCAGAGACAATTGAAGATTACTTTGCAACCCTTGATTTTGAAGGGCTGAAGAGTTTCAGGTAAGAGTTCTCAGAAAAATGAGAGTAAAAGTAAGAGGCTGAAGCAATCCGGTTTTTCAAATCCGCCTTTTTCTTTTACTCTTATATATTCATATTCGGGTTTAATTTTCTAAATGCATATTTAACAGAATTACCCTGAAATCTAATTTTTACTCTTACTTTTTAACTCAGGGCTTTCTTGTGGATTCCCTGTCAAAAAAGATATTTTTCCCTTTGATACTTAGTGGAATCCCCATAGCCACATCCGCATCAATCATCTTAAAAGAGCAGGCAGCAGCCCCGGCTGAATACATGATCCTGTTATCAATGCAGAGGTCTTTTGCTTTTGCAGAAGCCGAACCTACGGCAATCCCGAGGTCAACATACTTTATCATGCACTGGGGACCACGGAATTCCTTTTGCACCTTTTCATGTTCGAGCATCTTTTTGCAGGTATCAAAGCCGCAGGCTCCGCAGTTAAGGCTGGCTGCTCCGGAGGCTTTAAGCCCTATAAGAATGATGGCGTCTGCATCCCTGACATTCTGGGCATCCCTGAGCAGGAATTTGAAGTCTTTGACCTCGCTTAACTCTTCCATCCTGCCGGCAAGTTCGGCTTTATCTTCCGGAGAGAGGAGGCAGGTCACGATGTCGTCTATGCCCTTGCCCTTGGGGGCTGTACGGGCGGCAGTGAGGATGACTTTTGCAAGCAATTCGACGGATTCGAGTTCGGGATTAAGTTTCATGGAAAGGAATTGGAGACACTGATATTTATAACTTGAATCCGGGAAGGAATACAGTTAGGGATGAGCTTCATTTCAAAAACTTATTTACATATTCACGCCAATATATTAATGATCATCATGACTCCCGAGGAAGCTGCAAAAAGAAAAGAAGAGTGGGTCTCAAGGATGAAGCGCGAGGGCAGGATGAAAGAGGACATGACCGAAGACCACAAGTCCTGCCTGAACGCCCTTCAGAACCCTGTCCGGAGAAACATCCTCAAAGCCCTTGACGGGTGCAGGATGACATTTGAGGAGATTAAAGCCGAGTTCAAACTCACTGATTCCCAGACAAGCTACAACCTCAACATGCTAGAAAGTACCCTCTGCATTGAAAAGGAAGAAAGCGAAGGGACTGCTTATTATGTCCTGACCCCGCGGGGAGAAGGATATGTGGAAAATGTGGAGATGAAAAAGTAAAAACAATGCCCGGGATTTGGAACTGACTGTAAAAATTCTCCCGGGCATCAAAAATATGATTTAAACAGACTTAAATATCCTCATATTTCTTCAGGATGTCCTCAAAAGAATCCGCAACAACTCCGAGCTTTTCCTTTCCAAGACCAAATGTGCTGAGCTTGAAGTACTTCGTAAGCCCTGACTTGATGCCGTGGATGTTGCGACTCTTCAGTTCCTTATATAGGAAGTACCTGCCGTTCTTGACCTTCTGAGAAATATCATAGAAACGCGGGGCTTCAAAGAACATAAGGTCGTGATTGTGGGGGTTTTGTCCGCGCTGGATAAAGCCCAGGTCCTGAAGCTTTGCAGAGAACCAGCGGGCGTTTTCTACTTCCTGGTCCCAGTTCCGGACACGCTTTACCACTTCGGGGAAAGAAGCCATCAGGGTCATGACCGTAGCCCCGCGGGCTGTGCATCCGAGGAGTTCAACTTCTTTTGCCTTGTTGTACTCGGATTTCCTGAACACGGTTGGAGCATACTCTTCACTTACCCCTAACACTCCGACAGGACCTGAAGCTGCCATGGACTTGTGCCCGCTGCCCACAATGAAGTCAGCCCCAATTTCTTTTGCGGATACTGGCATCCTCCCCACGCAGTAAGCCCCGTTCAGGAGAAGAGGGACATCGTATTCGTGGCAGATTGAGGCTATCTTTCCGGCATCAGGGATGTTTCCATAACTCCCGTCAGGATATGTCACAAGGGCAAGAGCAGGGGGTTTTCCGCTTTCTTTGATGACCTCTTCGATTGAAGTCCCGTAGCTTTCGGGGTCAAGATAGTATTCGGGGCTGCCTGAATGAGGCACGGCTTTGATGTTCAGCCCGGCTCTCTCGGCTGCAACATAAGATGAGTAATGAGCAAGCCCGTCAAGCACGATCCAATCCCCTGGCTTTCCTATGGAATGCATAACAGCAAATTTAGACTCTCTTGCCCCGTTTGTAACCCTTGCCTCATCGCAGCCCAGAAACTCAGGAAGTGCCTGGTGTACGAAATCATGGATAGGGGGTTTTTTGATCTGGTCCAGAACCCCACCACAGAAGTCGCAGACAGAGTAACCGTCTCCCCATTCCACAAGGGACTGTTTAGCAGCCTCGGTCAAAAGCCCGCCAGTCTGAAGAGGGTCAATATTTATGCTGCCAAGGGTCTCTCGCTTTATGAAACCAAACTTCTGTAAAGATGAGTCGTCAAGTGTCATTTTCTTTATACCTCAGTGATAACTGTAAGTTTCTAATTTAGCTATAAATATCTCTGTAAGGTTCTGTCCCTGCTATGAAAGCAGATATATTGTAAATTAACTGCCTGGAGCTCTATGTATTCAGTGATATATCAGGAATTCATAAAAAGGTATTCCAGAACAAACTCATAAAAGATACTTCAGAACAGAGAGGTAAAGTAGAAAAGAAAATACTATTTAGAAGCCAATACAATTTAGAAGCCTTTACTGAAATTACAGAGCAGGAAAAAGTCCCTGGCAAAAGAAAAAGGAGCAAAACGCCTTTTTAAGAGACGTCCTGCAGTCGTCAGCTTCAGGCATTTACTGCCTTGCTGAAGACATCGATAAACTCATCACTCTGAGAAACAATGATTGCTGCCACTTCCTTTAAAACCAGAATCGGGTCTGTACCATCGGTTTTGATGTAAAGGATGGGGTCGCTGATGCTCACGTGTTTTATGTCGTAAAAAGCCGTTTCAACCCTTTCATCTTTAATCAGGAGGTCCTTAAGAAGATTAAGAAGGGTATGAGTTTCGCCTCTGATCTCGACTTCAAGCTCATTATTTGTTTTGTTAAGAATGTTCAGTTCCACTTGTGACCACCTGTAAATGGTGAATAATATAATCGGTTATAAATAGCTGCCGTAGAATTCATAGTTGCCATAAGCGTCGAAACCCGCATAAAGCAAGATAGGGAAGAGAAAATTACCTGATTCCTTTCCCATACTCAGTTGAGATCTTACGGGTTTCAGTCATATTGCAGACCGGACATTTAAGCTTTTTCCCTTCCAGCACAAGTTCTCCTCTACAGTTTGAGCAGTAAGCTTTTACAACTCCAAGAGAATCTTCAGCTGTAGTAAGGCGCATTCTGTCAACATCAATGACCCTAGCTTTTACGACATCAGAAGGCCTGAACTCATCTGCCAGTCTCTTTACGTAGGAATCCCTTACATTAGAGACATGAATATCCCCGGGTCTTACATTGACGATTTCCCTGTTTTCTTTCCCTTCAATTCCTGCAACTTCCACCGCTGCTCCAGACTCACGGACATCAGTTATCCTCCCGTATATTAAATTTCCTACTTTCAGGATGTTTGGAGTAACAGTGTTTGGCTTTACCGAGACAATTCTGGCTTTTCTGTCAATGAGTACATTACCCGTAGCAGTAGAATAGATATCTCCTGCAATTACTGCAGTTCTATCCCCTGGTTTGAACTCCTCTGTAGTTCCAACAAGTTCTCCCGGAAGAACAAAACCTCCTTTTTCAAGATCTTCTTCAGACCTCACGGCTTCCTCGGCAGGCGGCTTAAAACCCGTCGCTTCCTTTCTATCCCTGGGCCCTTTCTTGGAATAAGTGAATTTTCTCTTTTTATCAGGATCTCCTCTGAACTGGCCCTTTGACTGGTCTCTAGACCGGCCTCTGGGCTGGTCTCGGGATGGAACTTTAAACTGACCCCTTGGCTGGTCTTTAAGCTGATCTCTTGACTGGCCTTTAAACTGAGCCCTGGGCTGATGTTCCCTCTGCGGACCCTTAAATTGATCCCTGTTTTCTTCACTTGCTGGAACCGATTTATCAGTTCCAGGCTTTCCTTCACCAGGACCTGTTAATTTTTTCCTAGTAGTCTTATTTTTTCGAATTCTAATCATGATCCCTCATTCGAATTATCGCTATTAGTGATATAGGTAATCATTGCAATAATTTTTATAATTAGTATGGAACTATTGCCGGAAATGAACCACGTTATACTCATTTAAGGAATAGAAAACATTTATTCCAGTATTCTGTTCCAGAGATTCTTCTTTTTCAGCATGATGTACACTTAGTGCATAGATGCATAGAAAGATGTTAAATTAAAATTACTCATTCAGAGTATATCTAAAGTCATCTGTCTCAATGTACTTATTTTTACTGTGGATTTATTTCTACATTATGGATTTATTCTCTATCTTATGATCTTTTCCTCGCTCAATAACTAATTAATTCCGCCTTTATAATGGAGCATGAAGATGTAAGCTGTAAAACATGATGCCTTAAAAGGTTCCTGACTGCAGGTTCAATCATGGACAGCAATTCTGTAAATTTCGACCTCAATAACTTCTCTTTCTTTTTGATGAAAATCAAAAGTCCTCTTTAGAGGGAACTTCGCAACGTACGAGTGTGTAATGACCGCTGGCTTAATGAACTTTTGGATAAAAGCGAGGCTTCCGCGGTTGTGGATTGAATATATCACTTCGCTTGTTCTTAATGCTGACGAAAGAAAGGGTCTATCCCTGCCTTTAACCCTTGCCCCAAATGGAGGGTTCATAATTGTGGTTTTTACCCTCTCTGAGACTTCAGATATATCGGAGCAAACGAATTCAACCTCCACTCCAAGCTTTTCGGCATTTTTTCTTGCAACCTCAAGAGCTTTTGGGTCAGTATCATATCCCACGACTTTCCTTGCTCCCAGAAGTTTTGCTCCTATTGCAAGAATGCCCGTACCGCAGCCCAGATCCTGGACAGAGTCATCAAGATCTCCCTGCATATAAGCGAAATGGAGTATTTCCGCAGCAAGAAGAGAAGGCGTCTGATACTGTTCCAGTTCAAGTTCAGGATCGGAAAAACCTTCGATCTCTTCAAGCAGCATTTCAAGTTTTCTCTGTTTCATATCCTTTGGTTTTTCTTAATTACTCGATCATAATCTGATAAGAGATTGTGAAATCATTTAATCTGGTAAAAAATTATACCGGATTCTCAGTAATTTCATCCAGCACAAGCTTTTCCCATTCACGTTCTCCAAGTACTATTTCAAATTCCTGAGGCGTCAGCATAGGGGCAGGAAAACGTCCCACTTCATCCACAGCAAGCCTTGGACAGGCAGTATTTACAAAAGCGTCTACCTTGAACTGAAGCAGCTGGTCCGGGGTTACCAGGTCAATAAGGATCAGGTGTGCCTCTTTTCCATGCTTCTTTGCGAGTTCTTTTAAGGAAGAAGCAAGCTCTATCCTCTTCTGCCCGTTTTTGCTTGAGACAATTATCCCGAAAACCTGTGCATCCAGAGATTTTGCAATTACCGCACTCCTCTGGCGCAAAATCCTTGAAGGGTCTACCTCGCGGACTTCTCCGGAAAAAGGATCCGCTGCAAGGACACGTTTCTTTGTGGAAAGAGATACTCCGAGGGGATGGAAATCTCCGCTTCCGATGTAAAGATACTCGTCACAATCTTCATCCCGGGCTGCCGAAAAATTGCAGCCGAGCACCTGCCCCTCATAGGCAATGCGTGAATCTCCACGCCCGATAACGCAGGTCTTTCCCCTGCTCTCCAGCACACCGCATGCATCTGGAAGTTTATGGACGTGCTGGACAGTAGTTATCAGCCCTATCTTCTGGCCTTTTAGCTCAGGAACAGCCTTTTCAACAACTGGCCGGACATCAACTGAAGAGCGCGTTTCGATAAAGTATACTTTGTTGAAAAGGTTGACATCTTCCAGTTCCGCATGCCCGAAATGGAAAAGAATGTCAACGTGGTCAAGGAGAGTCCTGTCCAGGTCACATGCTCCAAAACACGGGTCTCCTGAGATAAGAATTTCAGCTCCGGTAGCCTCTTCAACGGTTTTTGCCAGTTCAGGACCTTTTCTTTTAAGCCCTTCAGGAAACTGGAAGCCTACAAGCTTTGCTTTCGTATCCTTAATTACGCTGATTATGTATTCAGGCCTCAGGTCAAATGCTTCAATGATCCTTAAAGACATCCTTGATCTCCACACCTTTCTCGCCCACATCAATTGTAACGAGAATCTTGGGTTCAACTCCGAGCTCCTTCAACTTAAGGCACCCGTTTCCACGCCCTATAACTGAAATTACATCCGCTACTACAACGCCCATATTCTGTAACGCCTTCACAAGGGCAAGAAGCGTTCCCCCCGTACTGATAACGTCGTCAACAATAATTACTCTATCCCCTTTTTTGAGCCCGTTTATATAGAGGACACCCTTAGAATACCCTGTGCTCTGGGAGAGCTCCACTTCTCCTTCAAGGAAGTAAGGCCGCTTCCGGACAATAGTAAGAGAAATTCCGGTTTTCAGGGAGAGGGCATTTGCTACCGGAATACCCATAGCTTCCACGGTAAGGATAGTGTCAACATTCAGATCTGCGATCCCTGCGATGTAATCAGAGATCTCTTCTACCAGGCGGGGGTCGATAGAAGGTACACCGTCAGAGATCGGATGGATAAAATAGTTATACTCCCCTCGCTTGATCACAGGGGAGTTGATCAGTGAATCTTTCAGTCTTTCAAGCATGTTTTAACCTTTTTTGGCTGTTTCAATATTCAGGGAAGTAAAAAATCCTGAAATTAAGCCTGCTCCCTCAAATATAATGTTTCCCGAAGCTATGTATGGATATAAATGTACAAACCCGCTGCCGGGAAAAATAAGTCGATTTCAGGAAAACATCAAAGTACTTGATATAGCTTTGGTTTTCCAGGTCGAGCCTGTTAATGTTCTGGAGGCAGGAAATTTATAATAAATAGTTATCTCAGTGTTAATAAATTTAAGGATGATAAAGATAAAAAGATGAATACAGGAAAAATGAAAAAATAAAATTCGAAAAAGCAAAACGTAAAAAGATAGAAAAGCAAAAGGAAAAAGGGAAAGGAAAAAAGAAAACCATCAATAGTTTTCAATCCCTTCATTAAATAGCTTTCAATCCCTTCATTAAGTTCTTATTCAAGCTTAAGATTTGCTGATAAGGCTTCCAATCCCACAAATTCCATTTTTAGAGGAACTGACATTTCCCTCGGGATTGAGCAGTCCAAGAACAACATAAGGATTGCTACCTGCCTGTTTCATTTCATTCAGGGTATCTTGATCGATATCAATGACTGCAATTTCCGTAACAAGCCCTTCCTTATCCCAGTTTTCCCGATCCATAAGCCAGAGGTCAGATAGGTATTTCGAAATCCACGCAGGGTCATCTTTTTTTGCCCCGGATTCCGCACTTACGACGTCAAAGTTAAACCCGAGCACCACTGCCTTCATGGTTCCTGCGCTTTTATTCGTAACCACGAAGATTCCGGCTGGAGAGTTTCCAATCGCTTCTTTTTCTTCATCCTTCAGTGAAGAGACGAAGATCCCTCCTTTTCCGGGGGATACATCCCAGCGCTTTACGAAAACATCTTCTTTGCACCAGTTGGGGCAGGAGAAAACCGTATAACTTACCCCTTCCTCAAGCGGGTAATTTTCTTCCATCCAGTCTGCAAGCACAAAGCCGCTTGAAACGCCAGGACAGAAGTGGTTGTGAAGTTGCAGGCACTGCATCAGTTCATAATCAAGCTTTCCTGTAGCCCAGCCATTGGAGATTGTAAGAATGGCAAACTCGCGCCCATCGAAAACCGTAGAGTTTACTTTTTCATTCCAGGCTGCTATGGACGTCTTATTTTTCGAAAGCTTATCAAAATCTATATTTTCCGTTACCTGATAGCTGATCTCATTTTCATCTCCATATGAAACCTCGATGAAAGTGCAGTTCCCGGTTGATTTGTTGAAGAAAGAAAACCACAGAGGAGCATTCCTCGCGTTCTGGACAACAAGGAGATTTTCCGTATATTTCATGTCCCTTTCATAAAATTCCGAGTAAAAACTGTCCAGAAAAACATAGGATTCTGCAGGAGATCCGATATCCGTAATTATAAGGGTATCTTCAGGCCTGATGCATCCCAGATCTTTTTCAGCTGCGGCAAAGACCTGTGCCATCAGTTCAGGGTTATCAGTTGCAGCTGCCATCCCCGGAATGGATCCAATGGAAAAAACAAGTATTGTCAGGAAAACAAAATCCATGATTTTTGCTTTGATTTTCCTATTTGTAAACACACTTCTTCTAATCATATTTTTACCTCTGTTGCCTATGAGTAGTTAAATTAGTCTGACAAAAATAGTATTTATCAGAAAAAGATAACTTAATATTTAAGATAAAATATTGATTTTATATTTTTTAGTGTTACTGAGTATAAAAAAAATAATACATAAAACTTTCGAATTTTGTTAACGTTGAAGGCTAATAAAGGCAGTAGAAAAGGAAGATAAAGGAAATTATAGGAAAGAAAAAAGGATAGAATAACGAAAAAAGAGAAGAAAAAGATAGAGAAAAAAGGAAAAGAAAAAAGAAGAGAAAAGGAAAAGAGAAAGTTAAAAAAGGAGATTAACGGCAGACGATATTATCAAAAAGCCCCACTACAATCTCTGCCAGTTCTTTGCTCTTCTCGGTAGAGGTCATCAGGGTATCTGCCCGGGAAGCATAGCACCCAAGCTTCTCAAATGCGAATTCATCTGCACGGTCCCTTTCATCGAAAACGAAGACATCAAGGAAATCCTGATAGTATTCCGCAACTCCCATGGAAGAGACTTCAAGCCCACATGCCTGCATCAGTTTTCCAGCAGGACCGCTGACAGGTGCATTCCCAATAATCGGGCTGACTGCTACGACTTTTTTCTTTTTCAACAGATCCTTCATTCCGGGAAGGGAAATAATCGGGCCTATACTTGTTATAGGGTTACTCGGGCCGATAAGTACATTTTCTTCCCTTTCAAGGGCTTTGAGCACTTTTGGAGAAATCGAAGCTTCGGAAACTCCTCTGATATCAACTCCACGCACATCGGGTTCTCCATGTTTTCTAACCCAGAAATCCTGAAAATGCATGACTCCTTGAATGGTATCTATATAAGTGGAAACAGGATCATCGGACATGGGTAGAATATTTGCCTTTATCCCGAAAAGAGATGCAAGTTTCACTGTTGCATCCGTAAGAGATGCCCCGTCCCGGATCAGGTTAGAGCGGATAATATGGGTTACCCTGTCCCGGTCTCCGAGTTTCATTCCTTCCTCTGCCCCAAGTTCCTTCATACGCTCATAAGTCCTGAAGGTATCATTTTCTATGCCCCACCATTTCTTCCGGTCAATCTGGTCTGAGAAAAGATAAAGCACTGTATCAAGGTCTGGAGAGATAAGGTTTCCAGAAACCCACAGGTCTTCGGCAGTGTTTACAACAACGGTCAGTTCCTCCGGAGGGAGGATTTCCTTGAGCCCGTCAAGGAGTTTGGGAGTTCCGGTGCCGCCTGAAAATATAATCATGATAATACCTGTTTCTAATACCTGTTTCCGAACTTTAATTAATATTCGGGCAGTAGATGCCCTGGAATATACGTATCAAAGTAATAGCATCAAAGTAATAGATACAACAATATATAATGACATCTGTCTAAAGATTAATGAAAGTAGTCCTTGATCCCGTACACGGTTACATAGAACTGGATGAAATTGTCCAGGAACTTCTGGCTACCCCACAGATGCAGCGCCTCAGAAGAGTCAGGCAACTTGGCTTTTCAAACCTTGTATATCCGGGAGCAAACCATACCCGTTTTGAACACTCCCTCGGAACCATGCACCTTGCCTCCATGCTGATGAAAAACATCGACTCGATAGAGGAAGATAAAAAACTGGAGATCAGGGTTGCTGCCCTTTTGCATGATGTAGGGCATGGCCCTTTTTCGCACGTAACAGAGAATGTTATTTACAAATATACCAGGCGCAGGCATGACGAGATAAAGGAAATAATAGGTAAAGGGGAAATAAAAGAAGTCCTGAATAAGCACGGGATTTATCCTGGAGAACTTGCAAAACATGTCGAAGGCGAGACATCTTTAGGACAGATCCTTAGCAGTGAAATCGATGTGGACAGGATGGACTACCTTGTCCGGGATGCTCATTATACAGGTGTTGCTTTCGGGGTTGTGGACTACAACCGCCTGATTAACCAGATGCGTTTTCATGAAGATAGGCTTGTCATCGATCAGGGGGGGCTTAAAGCAGCCGAATCTCTTCTGGTCTCCCGCTTCTGGATGAATACCTCAGTTTATTACCATCACGTGACCCGAATTTCGGAATCTATGTGCTCAAAAGCCGTTAAGTATATGATCGAGGAAGAAGAACTCGACCCATTCCGGCTAAGGCAGATGGATGACATAGATCTCATAGCAGCCATGAGAAACTCAAAAGGGTATGGAGGAGAACTTGCCAGGCGGCTCGATGCACGCAAACTCTATAAGAGGGCGCTTTATACAGGGCTTGAAGACGCAGGAAAAGGCGTGCTCAAGCACCGGGATAAAATAGAGAGAGCCGAGATGGAAATTGCAGAACTTGCCGGAGTAGACCAGCAATGTGTGCTTGTGGATATTCCAAAAACTCCTGAAATGCTTGAAATGAAAGCAATGATAAAAACAGACCACAAGATTGTCCCCCTTAATGAAGCTTCACACTTCGTATCCATCCTGCAGGAAGCTCATATGGATAACTGGAGAATGGGTGTTTACTGCCCAAAGGAACACTGCGAAGCTGTGGGAAAAGCTGCAAAGGAATACTTTAACGTAAAAAAAGTCACAAAACAGTTTAAGCTGAGCGACCTGAAAGAAACAAAGGCAAAGGAGTAAATTTGTTGTTTAAACTCACAAGGAAAGTCAGCAGAATAGAGATTACGCTAGAAGTGAAAAAACTGGGGGAGGACTACCTGCTGACCCTTACCGGCGGAGAAAAACATGCGGGTGCAGTTGCAGTAGGGCTGTTTGATGAAAAAAGCGGGAGAGCCAGTTCTTCCGTGATCACATTGCCCGGACACAGGGAAGAACAACTTGCCCTAGACAGTGCAAAGCGGGTAAGCAGGGCAACAGGAAAAACATCAGTAATTATTGCCGGAATCCACGTGGATAATATCACCCTGGAAGAGATAAAAGAGATAGTTTCAGCCACAGAGGAAATGATTGGAAACTTCATCACCTACTGTGAAAAAAATGGTATGACAGCAAGGAGAAGCGAATAATGGAAATAATTGTAGGTATCAGCGGGGCTTCAGGGGTTCAGTACGGTATCCGCCTGCTTGAAGTGATGGCGAAAAAAGGGATTAAAACCCACCTTGTACTGACCGAAGCCGCAAAACAGATAATTGAGATAGAAACTGACTACTTACCCGTAGAAGTTGAAAAACTGGCAACCTGGAATTATTCCCAGAAAGATTTTTCAGCACCCATAGCCAGCGGCTCTTACAAAACTTCAGGAATGATTATTGCTCCATGCAGTATGAAGACCCTCGGAGCAGTTGCAAACGGAATATCCGATTCCCTGATAACGAGGGCTGCAGATGTCTGCCTGAAAGAAGAGAGAAAACTGGTCCTGATGACAAGAGAAACTCCCCTGAACCTGATACACCTCGAGAACATGCTGAAAGCTAAACGGGCAGGAGCGAGCATCCTTCCGGCATGTCCCGGCTTTTATTCCAGACCAAAAACAATTGACGACCTCATAGACACCATGGCTGGCAGGTCACTTGACCTTTTAGGAATAGAAAATGACATTTATCAGCGCTGGGAATGAAAAAAGTCTGGGATTTGGAGGATTGCGGCACAAATGCCTGAAATTAAGTAAATAATTCAGTGAGATAAGTAAACCCGGAAGTAAAGAAATAAAAGCTAAAATTCTGGTTTTGACTCGCAAGGTCAGAGTACAGCCGCATGTTCTAACGAAAGCTATATAAAGGATAATATCCTTTGAAAGGACGCCCTTATGGCATATCCAAATGGGATAGTAGGGTAGCTTGGTCCATCCTCGAGCGTTTGGGACGCTTGGACCGCGGTTCAAATCCGCGCTATCCCATCATTTTTTATCTTTTTTAATACATGTCAGCAAATGGATGTTTGTGGTTTATATTTTGGTTTATAACTTGAAAGCTATTATTTCTGAGATTACAGCCTAAAAATATATGATTTGAGATATATCAACATATAAAAAAGAGAATTTTAATAGCACAAAAAAAGAGGCACATGCCCGTATTTCACAAGGCAGGCATGCGCAGAGAAAATTTTTCTGAAAATCAGGTTGTGCATTTTTCAATGTTCAATTTTCAGATTTTGTAGATTTTTCGTTTTTTTGCTTCGCATCCTTTGTTTTTTGCTTCGCATCCTTTATTCGTATTCCTCACCACATTCTATTAGCGGTGCCTCACAACGCAGTTCGATAGCCCGAGGATTTCTACAATATCGCTGTTGTCAGGGCTGTGGATGATCATCTGCCCTTTCTTAAGATAGGGAATCCTGCGTTCGTATTCTTTAGGGACTTTTAAAGATGAGATTGCAGCATCATTATTGAGGTTAAGGATCAGCTTCGTATTAACCTGTTTAAGGACGGTGTCGTCGATATCCTGAGGGTCCTGCGTGATTAAAAAGAGCCCAAGCGCTTCTTTTCTTCCCTGGCGGGCTGCATCTGCGAAACGGGAGATGATAAGGCGGGAATGTTCCCCGTTTGCCTTTGAAAGGTAGCGATGAGCCTCGTCCAGAGCCAGGATGATCGGAGTATCTTTTATGGCATCAATCCCTGTTGTATTGAGCTTGTTATCAACAATCAGGCTCATGATTGTGAGTACTATGAGGTCCCTGATCCTGGGAGAACTTATGTACTCGGTAGGGAAAACTGAAATCTGCCCTGGTTTAAAGATTTTATCAACAATGTCGGAAATCGGGGTTGCATCCCGGTCAAAGACCTTTGAGAAAAACCTGCTGCTTACTCTCCGCACGATCCCATCATAGGAAGATTCGTGGATTCTATTGCTGTCAACGTAATAAGAACGCGTACCTTCGTTTTCAATGTGGCTGATAAAGTTCTGGTAGGTATGCGGCACACTTGACTTGAAAAAATCTCCGAGGAGCACTTCAAGCCCTATATACTGCAGTTCGGACATTCCTGCTGCTGCAATAAGCCAGGAATTATGTTCTACGAAGGAAAAAGGAATTGTAAATTCGATCTGCTCTGCCCTTGACTTGTCTCCGGGATATTTTTGCCCATCAACCTTTGCCACGAATGCTTTCGTTGACTGGACCCTGCCGTAAGTAACATTTTCGGATTCAAACCTGAATTTGTCGTCCTCTGTAAGGGTCTCGTTATCCTCGAAAATCTGGGAATATTCGTCCTGGGGGTCCATAATTACAAGGCAGGGATTTTTCCGGGCTTTGTCCTGAGAATTCCGAAGCCTATAGCGGTTGTCTTCCGTCATGAACTGGCGCAGGATGTTTTTTGAGAGGAAAGTCTTTCCCGTTCCTGTACTCCCGCAGATAAGCATATGCCTGAAAATAAGGGGGTCGCCAATAGAATAATCGTTTCTGAGGTAATAAGCAACGGTTTCGGGCTCGGAATGTGTTTTTACAAGTTCTCCCCCGACACTGAGGTGCCCGAGGAAAACTCCCTCTTCAGGGATATTCAGCCCGGTCTGGACTTCAAGTCTGTCCGTAACAGGTAGTATAGGCGTGTTCGGATGGGGAATCCTGTCTGCCATCCTGCGCATGAGTGAACCTTCTGCCATTTTCCGGAACAGGATGCAGAGCGGATCAAGGCAGGCAAGGAACTTGTAATCTGCTTCGTTTATAGTGTTTGCCCGGGCATTTAACATGCGCCTTGAGTGGATTTCAGTTGCATCGTCCACTGCGAATTCCTGCCTGTACTGGAGTTTTCCTACCCTTGCAAAGAGCTTTTCTCCGCCTTCATAGGGCACGACAACATAAGTCCCGAGCCTGATCTCACTCCTGCGGGCAGAAGCGATATATCCTGTAATTGTGGCTCCAGAAGGAGTTATTTCCAGGGGTTCTATACCGGTTGTGACAATTCCGAAAGCTTCAATCAGGGATGGAGCAGCTCTGGAGACTCCAATATCATATTCTTCAAATGTTTCAAACGGAAGTTCGTCTTTTTCGGAAAATCCGGCAGCCGACGAATTATCAGGGAAAATAAGAGTTTCAGATGAAGAAACAGGGAACTCTTCAAAAGCTGGCAGTGTGCCAGAGTTGGAAGTTTCTTTAGAGAAATCGTTTTCCAGGCCATTCATCTCATTCTCGGGGCCCACCTTTGATCCTGAGTTTTCGCCTGACCCCTGTTCATGACCCTGTTCATGAATATCACCCTTTTCAGAAATAGTAGCCTTTTCAGGAGCAGAAGTCGGTTTCGACTTTTTGGAAATAAAAGCAAGAATATCGGCGTCTTCATATTTCATTTATCTTACCCCACCGGGTGTCATTATAAGTTATATCAGGACTCATATTTTCAAAGAATTTATCGATTTCCTGCCTCTCCACTTTCCTGATTTTTGCGAGGTGGTCTGCCTTTGTGAGGGTAAGGGGAAAACCGTACAGAGAAAGGTCAAAGAGCACTTTTTTGGTAATTTGCATGCGCAGGAAATCATCCTTAATAAGTCCGTAAGGGGCTTCAACCTTAAAAACTACGTCCTTTGAAGGCACGTAAAGCATGAAGAAACAGAGGGCATAATCTTCAGGCGAAAACCTGTGCCTGAGCTTTTGCTGAATCATATCCCCGGCTGCAAGGGGAGAAGTCCCATTAAGCATCCTTTCATAAAACCTGTTGGGCTGTAAAAACCAGTTAGTGTAAGTAATATAAGCACTTCTTGGATCGTTATGATTGCCATTATTTCCGTTATTTTTCGAGTTCCACCCGTTATGCTCATTCACTGAAGCTCTGCCGGCTTTGTCCGGGGAAAGAAGGTTTCTGAAAAACTGGGCATCAAGCAGCCAGGGAAGGTCAAAAGCCTCTTTTCTCTTCCGGACGCTGTCCATGATCTGCATGTCGGTAGGATTTTTTACAAACCCTATCACAGGGCTCTTTTTTTCCAGAAAATGGTCCATTACATCAATGTAGTTCTGAAGGATTTTTCGGGCATCAGGGTTCTGCCGGATCCTTACCTCATCATCATCGAGAACCATCCAGTACATGAGCTGCTTTGGATAAATAGGCCCGTCCATTATGAAAAAGCTCTCAGGCTCTATCCTGTCTTTCATAAAAAGCAAATGCTCGGATTCTGCAAGGTACATGGCAAAACTGTGTACCATATCAGGAGCCTTTCTCTTCAGCTCATCCGGAGCAATTGTGACCAGCTTTGCCCTTCCAAGCCCTTCATCAAAGGTTTCCCAGCCTGATGTCGCTCTCATTGCTATTTTCTGTGAAGAGGAATAAGCAGCACATACAATTGTCCTGCACCTCTGAATATCAAGATCAGTAGGCGTTGCAGCCAGCCCACAGTGGCAGAAGTCTACAAAAAGCCCGCTGTCATAAGTCCTTGGATTCGTGCTCCCACTGTCGCATGCATAAGTGACAGGATAAGGGTCCTCGCCCTGTGCCATCAGCTCGGTCCTGACCATTCCCCGAAAAAGCCTGTCTACAGCCTTAAGAATTACCTTCCCGTCAACCTTCAGTTCCTCAAGCAACTTATAAATATCCGCCGCCGTTTTCGGGTCATCAACTTCAAATGATCGGTCAATTCTCTCTGCAAGCTCCGAGATCTTATGCATATGCACGGGCTCAAGGGTCATGAATAAAAGATACTTTAACAGTAATATATATTTGTTGAGTGAAAGCCGGAATTGGGGACAGGTTTTCTGAAAAAATAAGGGATGGAAATAAAGAGATGTATAAATGTTTCCTCCTTCATTCCTTAATTTTAAGATTTTCAGAGTAAGCACAATGCAAATAAATTGCAATAAAAACGATATCAGATAGCTAATTTTTAGGTATGATATGCTTAAATTAGGATAAAAATCTATTAAATATCGCAGTATTCGGTGGAAACTTGCATATTCTGAAGTATATGAAATGCCGGAGTTCAGAAAAGAACTAAATTAAAATCAAAAAAATAGAAATAGAAAAGTTTACTTTTGTTTATACTATTGACCTATTTTTTTGTCAATACTAATTTTTGCAATTCTTTAAGAGAAAGGACAGAATCCTTCCTTCTGTGAATCATACGATGACAATTAGCACAAACACATATTAAATCAGTTTCAGCATTTATAGGAACAGAACCTTCTCCTTCACAGAGTGGTTTTACATGATGAACTTCGATATAACCTCTCCCGATTTCACCATATGTTTTTCCAAAATCAAAACCACATCCCTGGCATACAGTGCCATGCATTTTAATCGCCATGTCTCTATTCTTTGCACTTCGTTCATATCGAGTGGTATAATATAACCTCTTTTTACCATCTGGTGTACTTTCTATAGTGAAACTTGTAAGCTCGTCCTCTTCAGATGGAAATTTATGTTCATTTACCATCTCAAGCTCTTCTAAAGCCTGGACTAACTCATCTCTTAACTTCCAGACAAAATGATTACCTTTTTTGTAGTTTTCATACCATCCTTCAAATGGTACAATAAATTTAGATTTATTACCTTCAATACCGATTACTTCAAACCGATTTAGATATTTTAAAATTCGATTAGTTAAACCAACAACAATTCCATTATATGGGGTACCTTTCAACTCAGGAAACTCAGAAGAATATTTTACCATGATTGCATTTGATGTTGCTTGGTGATCAATTTCATTATACCATTTTAAAATCATATCCAAAGCTTCATCATAAAAAATGTGATGATTTTCAAGCATTGATTTCCATTCTTCTACCGTGATATCAATATCTGCTTCATATCGCCCATCAACAAACCTCAAGTATCGTTGTTCCATAGGTAAAACACCTTTCACATATCTCTACTGACCGATAGCCAAAATCTTACCAAAACACAACATGATTTATTATTCTAGAAGATTTCAGATAAGAGTTACATATTCAATTTGCTATTTTCTTGAATAAGAGCAAAAGTATGAGCAGCTTGTTTATGCACGTTTTCATTTTGCTTGACGATTTTGCCATCCTTCCAGCTTAACATTAGAAAAACACGTGCATACATATTTAATCACTTTCTCAAAAAATTTATATTTGATTATGTCATAGAAAAAAGCATGGGAATTGAAATCAGCATAAAGGCGGGCGCAGACGCATCAACTTCAAGTGTCAGCGCTTCGGGAAGTGTACAGCACATCATTACAGATAAAGAAAGAAAGACATTCGGCATTCAAGATTCAGGCCTCAAGAGTGCAGTTGAAAAATATTTTGGAAAGAAACCTAATGATGCATATCTTCACAGCCCCACTCCCTGGGACGACCTCTACAAAACATACGGCTGGGATGAGGTTCAGACAATACTTGATGTAAAGAGTGCAAAAATAACCGGGATCACTTCAGAACCAGTAATAGTGGCAACCAAGAAATTTGTCAACAGCAGCACAAAAAAAGCCACTTTCGATGCAAGCATATCGGACCAGGTTACCAATACAACGGAGAGCAACTGGTCTCAGACGGATACAATAGAAGTAGGGCAGAAGTTTACGTATAATGTCAGCTTCCTCGGAGCCGGGGGAGGAGGAGAAACATCAATGTCTTACAGCCATTCCTGGGGGCAGGGCGGCTCTGAGAGTAAAAGCATTACAGTCGGCTCAAGTTCAGGAGTCAGCGTAGAATTAGGTCCTGGAGAGTCAGTTGAAGCCGTACTGACAGCAAGCAGAGGTGTGATGAAGGTAAGGATTGTTTATCTGGCACATCTGGCAGGTGATACTGCTGTCAATTATAACCCGACTTATGAAGGCCACCATTTCTGGGCTCTTCCGATTACCGGTGTTATGTGTTCTGCCAGCCTCTCGTCCACCAGAGAGTTTACGGAAGATATCGAGATCGGCTACTATTCAAACGCGAAAATAGAACTCAGAGACCCGGCAGGGCAGTTAAAAGCTACCTTTTTAGCGGCTAATAAACCGGCAGTTGCAAAAATAGCAGTTAAAGCAGTGTAAATGAAGATAAAGTGCAGACCTGGCAGTACATGAATCAAGAGTAAAGAAAAAATGATAAGGAATTTTTTGCATGTAATCAACCGACTCGGCTATCCTTTGTTTGTTGGACTCGTTTGTTCGACTCTACCAGGCTCTGCTGGACTATTTTTCTGAAGGATTAACTCCATTCAACAGAGGAGTTAAATCTTTAATCCAGAAGTTTATACACCATTTATTACCAGTGTCTACTGAATTGAGCCAGCTTTGCGACAATAACGCACTATTCAGTTATGTTAGTCCATTTTACCCGGTTTGCTTCTGCTAATCTCATCCCTTAACTCTGCTAATTTACCACGCACAGAACTATATTCATTTTTCAATTTTTCGATGTCGACCTGGATGGTTTTCATCCTTGTCTCCACAAGCTTTTTCATCTGTTCATTTTCAATCTCATCAGATATTTTGCAGCTTAAATCTTCCTTGATATTTTCTATCTCTTCGAGATATTCATCTAATTTATCGACAAATTCCTCCATCTTTAATTCTCTGGCCACGGTTTGCAGGCCTTCTAATTCATCTATCAGAGCATTTGCGGTATTATCCAGATCGTTCATTTTCCGTTCTAGCTGAGTCAATCTGGACAGTACATCCTGTTCGGCTAATTCTGACAACGCATTTCCCCCCTCAAATTATCAAATGCAGACTTTACAGAACCCCTTTATCTATAAATCACGACTGCCTTTATATTTACGAATTCCTTAAGCCCGTAGTGGGAAAGTTCTCTTCCTATTCCTGATTTTTTAATCCCGCCAAAAGGCAGTCTCGGGTCAGACATTGTCATTCCATTGATGGCTACAATCCCTGACCTGATCCTTTTTGCCAGCCTTTCAGCCCTGGCGAGGTCTCCAGACCAGATCCTGGCTCCAAGCCCGAACTCCGTGGAGTTTGCAATTTCCACTGCTTCATCCTCGTCCTTTGCAGTGATAACCGGCGCAACAGGCCCAAAAACCTCAACATTCCATACTTCCATATCGATGCTGGCTGAAGGGATAATAGTGGGATTGAAGAAAAAGCCTTTTTCGTGCTTTCCTCCATAAGTTTGAGGCTCTGCCCCTTTTTTCCTTGCATCTTTAAGGATTCTTTCAAGACTGTTAACGAATTCCTTCTTTGCAAGAGGTCCCATATCTGTCTCTTCGTCCATCGGGCTCCCTACTTTCAGTTCCTGCACATGGAGCTTAAATGCATTGATGAAATCCGCAACAACATCTTCAATGACAATAAACCTCTTGGCAGCAGTACAGCTCTGTCCTGCATTTAGAAAACGAGACTTAACACCTGCCTGTGCGGCCCTGCCAATATCAGCATCTTCAAGCACTATAAAAGGGTCAGAGCCTCCAAGTTCCAGTACTACAGGCTTGATGGTTTTTCCTGCAAGTTCTCCAATTTCCGAACCTCCACCTACACTTCCGGTAAACGAAATTCCGTCCACCAGTTCTTCTTTAATAATCTCCATTGCAGTTTTTGAGTCAATTAAAAGAGTCTTGAAAACATTTTCCTGTATTCCGGCTTCCAGAAAGATTTTCTCAATTTCCAGAGCTGATCCAGGCACATTTGAGGCGTGTTTTAGCACACAGACATTTCCCGCACACATTGCAGGCACTGCAAAACTGAAAACCTGCCAGAAAGGAAAATTCCAGGGCATAATCCCGAAAATCACACCAAGAGGCTCAAAAGTAACATAACTCTTCTCAGTCCCGATGTCCACAAGTTCGGGTCTCAAAAATCCAGCCGCATTTTCTGCATAATAATCACAGAGCCTGGCGCATTTTTGGACTTCGCTTCTCGACTGCCTGATAGGTTTTCCCATCTCCTTTGTAATAATTCTGGCGTAAATCTCGGTGTTCTGTCGCAGCACCTCTGCAACCCTGATAAAGTATTTTGCCCGCTTCTCCACAGGCAATAAACTCCATACAGAAAAAGCAGCCCTGGATTTTTCGATCTGGGTCCTGCATTCCCCGATAGAAAATGAATCATAAGTCCAGTTTACTTCTTCAGTATAAGGATTAATGGATTTAATTTTCATGCTCTACCCCCCAAAAAGAGCCATTATTAATATTGAGTTCCCATATATTATAAATTAGGGGAAATAAAAGATAAAAAGGAGTACAGGTTATTTTAAGACACCATTTTTCCAGAAAAAGTTCTTTTCAGGCGTTCTTTCGAACTTTTCAAATACACTCGGATAAAGAGCTGGATACCTTGCTTCTTCAAGAGGGATACAAAACAACCTTTTTGGAGAAGAGGGACCTCCACCAAGCCCGATAACAACGAAAAAAGGAGATCTATTCTCTATCGCAAAGTTCTGGTAGCGTTTTAACTGTTCTGGATTGGACCAGTAAAGTTTTCCTTCATACAAATCTGACCTGAATTTGCATTCCACATCAAAGATTTCACCCGTTGGCATATAACGGAAAGTAAGGTCAGGACCAGCATCTGATTCTACAAATTTATCGTGCTTTCGAGTAATGTCCGTGCTCCATTGAACAATAGAAAAGTACCTTTTATCAAAAAGGTCCACAACATACTTTTCAAAATCATTTCCTTTTTCTACAGACTCATCTTCTGCCAATACTTCAACAGCTTTTATAATCTTATTTACAAGCCCCATAATAACCCCCCAACAAGGTATATAAGTATATACTGTTTTTTAATTCTAAAGCTTTTCGACCTATTTCATCAGTGTCAGGAATGAATAAAGCAAACCCGTGAACTGAAGTTCACGGGCAGTTCATCCTTTTAAGCGTTATAGTTAGATTCCTGAAGTAGCGGACACGCAGGAACCGTCTCTAAGGCGGTCACAGTCACCATTGCCGCCAGAAGAACGGCTGGATAAGCAGGAACCGTCTCTAAGGCGGCCACAGTCACCATTGCCGCCAGAAGAACGGCTGGATAAGCAGGAACCGTCTCTAAGGCGGTCACAGTCACCATTGCCGTTAGAAGAACGGCTGGATAAGCAGGAACCATCCCTGAGGCGGTCACGGTCATGGTCACCAAGTGATTTCTCGGTGTGGAAGTCTTTTGTTATCGAACCTGCAGAGGCTCCTGCAGGAATCAAAGTTAACAACATTAATACAACAGAAACTGATACTATAATCTTCAAAGTTGACTTTCTGTTTAAATCCATTTTTTATCTCCTTTTCCTTAATTTTGATACAAGATTACCGGTAATCAAAATTGACTGGACAAATGAAAAGATAAAGATACTTATAGCAAATTGCATTAAATTAGATAGTAGAAATATATTTAAAGCTTTATAATGCTTTATAAAGCTTTGTTTTAGATTAAAAAGGATTATATTGCCATAAATTAAAAACTAATGTACATTGTGTTTAACCGCATAAAATACACAGAAAAATTAAACGCAATTGAAAAAATACCATTCAAATAGACGTGAATATAAAGCAAAAAATAGTAAACTAAAGGAATGCTCACCTTATTGCGGCAGAAATGAAGGGATTAATAGCAAAAAAGTAAGAAAAGAAGGAAAATAAATCCTTAACTGATGACAAATGAATTCAATTCTAATATTTATTTCAGTATCCCTTTTTTCCAGGAGAAGTTTTTCTTCGGGCTCCGTTCAAATTTCTCGCAAAGCTCCGGAAAAAGCGCAGGATACTTTGCCTCTTCAAGAGGGATACAGAACATCCTTTTTGGCTTTCTCGCCTTTCCTCCGAGCCCTATAACCACAAAAAAAGGGATAAGATTGTCGTTTGCAAAGGTCCTGTAACGCCCCATCTGTTTGGGACTTGACCACTGGAGTCTACCTTTAAAGAGTTTTGACCTGAATTTGCATTCTACGCAGAAAATTTCATTGGTGCGCCTGTGGCGGAGGATGAGATCTGGACCGCAGTCTGACTCCACAAATCGGTTGTGTTTTCTTGCCATATCCGTGGTCCACTGCACAATAGAAAAGGTCCTTTCATTGAAGAGGTCTACCACATACCTTTCAAAATCATCTCCTTTTTGTTCGGATTCATTTTCGAAAATGACACTCAGGATTTTCCTTAGCTTTCTAAACAGGCCCATAGTTACACCACTATTGTTTTAGAGAAAATACTTGAATATTTTAACATAATTATAAATGTAGTGGTATGAAATGCAAAAAAATGAAGGCTGTATCACAGGAGGAAACCTTACAAAGCCCGATATCAGGTATCTTTTTTGTTATTAAAATATTCCAATAAGTATGGTTCCCATCTGTTCTTTATCTGGGATTTAAAGGATTAAAAAATGCTTTTTTGGATTTTCGGAAAACCTTATTTTTAAATAATGATTATACTATAATGGAAAAGATATAAAACCAGATAAAAATACTCAGAGAAGAATTAAAATATCAGGATTCTACGCCTATGGGGAGAAGGCATAGGAATTACGAGGAAAAGCTGATAGCACCGGAACGGGTAGCTGAGCTTATGGAGGAGGGATGGAAACGGGCAGACCTGCATGTGCATACAACATGTTCTTTTGACGTGCTTCCGGCAAAAGACTTGAATCCCGAGAGTCTCTACAAAAAGTCTCTTGAGATGGGTATGGATTATATAACGTTTACAGATCACGATTCTATGGAGGCATATGAAATCCTCGGATGGGACCGTGAAAAGCTTGTCCCTGGGGTTGAAATAAGTATATATGACCCTGAACTTGCAGGGCATACTTTACATATTAATGTTTTCAAGCTTGACAGAGAGGAATTTTCAGAACTCATGGAAATAGCAAAAATAGAACAGAACCTCAAAAGTTTTACAGGATACCTCAAGCGGCACAACCTTCCTTTTATTTATAATCACCCTTTCTGGTTTGAGTTTCACATGCATCCGAACCCTTCTGCAGTGCAGAAACTGGCAAAGCTCTTTCCCGTACTTGAATATAATATGCATGAACTAAAGCAGAAAAACGAACTTACGATAGCTCTTGCAGAGAAGTATGGCAAAAGCATCGTTGCGACAACGGATACCCACTCCGGAAAACTGGGGCAGGTATATACCCTGGCAAAAGGAGACAGTTTCAGGGAATATTTCAGGAACATAGAAAAGGGAAGAAATTACATCGTTCCCGAAGACCTTACAAGAGAACTCCTGATAGAAGAGATGAATACCTGGATAGACCTGATCTTTGAAAAGAGCCAGAAGAACCGGGACATAAAAAACTATCTTACAGGAATAAAATCTCTGGACACGATGGTCAAAATCTCAAGGAGTGACCTTTTAAACTATTTTCCAGGACTTAACCGGACAGCTATGAACCTTTTCTACATGATCTCAAACACAGGGCTTCCTGCTTCATTCTACATTCATTCAGAAAAGTGTTTTGCCAAAGAAATAGAAAAAAATATAGAGATCAAAAGCCAGAAGTAAAAAAGAGTTTCCTTTTCTTGGTTAGTTCTTTTCTTGGTTAGTTCATTTTTCTTGAGTTTTAATCGTTTTTTATAAAAATAGATTGATTAATAACTCACTGCAACAGGCCTGCTTTTCAAAAATTCGTAAAAAATGAAAAGGTTTATATTACGAAATTGTTAGATGCTATAGCATAAAAATTAAATTTTTTGTATTATTTTTAATTATTTGAATAGAAGATATTAATAATAGATGCAAATAAATTTAAAAAAATAGTGTATAGAGGTCACCAATACCAGTCCTGCTCATATTTCAAGCATAATACTTTCCATACTCTGTAAATCAGTAGAGAAACGGAGAAAAATGAGCAGGCAGAAGTCTTTTCGAAGTAACCGGACCCTCTGGCGCGATTTATGCAAATCCAGACGAAAGAATTTGAAACAGGAAGAGGCAGCAGAATGAAACAGGGAAAAGGTTTCACTGAACTGAAATTAAAAAAAGAGTTGAAACGGTGGTTGATTTATTCCGTACTTATGATTATTTTTTGCTCAAATATATATACAGTAGGAGCAGCAGAATCTGAAGATTCAGGAGAAAATCTTACGGCATCAACCGGCGGGTTCTTTGACAGTATAATAACGTACATAAAAAGCCTGCTGGGAGAAGAAGAAAATGTTCAGAGTTCCGGAACAGTTCCCGAAACAGCAGTTGCAGGAATGCAGCAATCAGCAAGTCCTGAAGGAACAGTTTTGAAAATTGCAACTCCAAGCGTAATAAAATCTGCATCTTTGATAGGAGACTCAAATCTCGGAGTTTTTGCCCATCTCTCAAATCCACCCCTCATGAAAATGGACTCTGAAGGGCACCTTGTCGGGCAGCTTGCAGAAAGCTATAATGTCTCGGAAAATAGCACATGCTGGACCTTTTACCTTAAAGACGACCTCTACTGGAGCGACGGAGAAAAAGTGACCCCGGAAGACGTTGAGTTTTCAATCCGCTACTACGGAAAAGAAACACCATGGGCTAGCTGGATCAATGAGACTCTGGAAAGCTCAACGGTTTCAGAGTCCGACAATTCCGTAACCTTCAAATTTAACAAGCCTTACACCCGCGTTAACCTGGAATTTGCGACTTACAATATCCTCCCTGCCCATATATGGGAAACAATTGAGAATCCAATGGAATATACAAATAATGGCCCTTATGTGGGCTGCGGGCCCTATTACCTCAAGTTGATAGACATTAACGCAGGAAAACTCGTTTTTGAGAAAAATCCATACTGGAAAGGAAACGCTCCTGAATCCGAAACTGTAGAGGTCCACTTTTACTCAAGTATGGACGTAGCCACCCTTGCACTTGAAAACGAAGAGGTTGACACTTATTACAAATACGCAGGTTCATACCCGTATTCCGGCATTGAGCAACTCGAAAAAACGGGAAATTTCGACTTTATTGAAAAGACAGATATAGGGCTTGTATTTCTTGCTCCCAATTTGAAGAAAGCTCCTCTTTCAGACGAAGAATTCAGAGAAGCCCTGGCTTACGCAATAAATTATGAAGAAATTGTAAATCTTGAGACTCTTGGGTATGGAGAAGTTCCGAATCGTGGTTTTGTGCCACCAACCATGGAAAGTTTCAAAGAAACCGAAAAACTTGAGTACAACCCTGAAAAAGCCAGAGAAATTCTGGAAAAAGCAGGATACTCAGATAGTAACGGAAATGGGATACTTGAAGGAAAAGACAGGAAAGACATCAAACTTGAAATCGTTATCCGGCCGGATTATGCCCGTACAGGCGAGCTTCTTGAAGATTACCTTGAACAGGTGGGCATTGACTCAGACCTGAGGAGTGTAGATGCAGATACCTGGTTCACACTCAAGGATAACTACGAGTATGACCTGACAGTAACCCGTTCAACCCCCTGGGGCATGCTCATGCACGCAAGCTGGGGAAGCGGCTATTTCGATTCAAGAAGGACAGGACAGGGAGTTATGCATAATCTGGATGACCCCAAATTCCTGAAGCTATGCGACGATATCCTCGCAACCACGGACCCTGAAGAACTTGACGGCTATGCATCCGAACTTCAGGACTACTATGCAGAGAATTTGCCTGCAATTCCTCTCTACTGGAACAATGTTGTTACCCCGTATAACAGGAACTTTGAGGGCTGGTATACCGATCCTCTTTACGGGATCTATAACCTGGACAACTTTGTAAATGTAACGAAAACCCCTGCTTAAGGAGAAAGCAGCATATGGAATGGACAAAAGGAAAGCTGTTCTGTATTGCAGCCCTCTCTTTATTATTTTTAGTAGGGGTTTCTCTGTTAATGTCGCCTTCGGGAAATGAGGAGGCTTCCGGAGTTAAAACTCCAGGTGCGGAGGCTGATGCAAATTATTCAGAGAGACCTGAAAAAGTCCTGAAGATCGCAACCCCTAACGTCATAAAATCCGAATCTCTGATAGGAGACTACTATATGGGCATCTTTGCCCATCTCTCCAGTCCCCCCCTCATGCAGATGTCCGAAGACGGCAAAATTGTCGGCAGGCTGGCAGATCATTATGATGTCTCAAAAGACCACAGAGAATGGACGTTCTACATCAGGGACGACCTTTACTGGAGTGATGGGGTAAAAGTAACCCCAGAAGACGTACAGTTCAGCATGCTTTATTATGGCGAAAAAGACCCTGCAGGTCGCTGGATAAACGATACCCTGGAAAGTTCCTCCGTTTCAGAGGCCGAAAATTCAGTGACCTTCAGGTTCAACAAGCCTTACACCCGCATCAACCTTGAATTTGCAACCTACATGATCATTCCCAAACACATATGGGAATCGATCGAGAACCCTATGGAATACTCAAGCAAAGGCCCATATGTGGGCTGCGGGCCCTACTACATAGAATCCGTAGACCTGAACACCGCCCGCCTCATTTTCCAGAAAAACCCTTACTGGAAAGGCAAAACCTGTACCTTTGATAAGGTAGAGGTGGACTGGTACGCAAGCGAAGACGCAGCCTGCCTGGCCCTTGAGAAGGGAGAAGCCGACACCTACTACAAATACGCAGCCTCCTACCCGTATGCAAACATAGAGCGTCTTGAAAAAACAGGGAACTTCAATTTTGTCGAAAAAGACAGTACAGGGATGTGCTATCTGGGAATTACTTTAAATGAAGCCCCCCGCTCAGACCTGCAGTTTAGGGAAGCCATGGCCTATGCCATCAATTATGAAGAACTCATGCAGCTGGATACTCTGGGCTACGGAAGCGTTCCAAACAGAGGGCTGGTCCCACCTGGCATGGAATACTATAAACCTACGGAAAAATGCACTTATGACCCGGAAAAAGCCAGGGAAATCCTGAAAAAAGCAGGATATGAAGACCGCAATGGAAACGGGATCGTAGAAGACAAAAATGGAAAAGATATCCTTCTGGAACTCATGATCATCCCCGACTATGAAAGGGATGCCGAACTTTTGCAGGAATACTTCCGGGACGTAGGAATAGACATCGAGATAGAAAACGTTGACCAGAACACCTACATGGACCAGAAGGACACTTCCAGGTACGAGCTTGTATTTTCGAGGACCACGCCCTGGGGAATGCTGATGCATTCGGGACTTGGTACCGGATACTTTGATTCCAGACGCTACGGTTACATCGAAGACCCGGAATTTACCGGACTTTGCGACCAGATACTGAATACGACGGACCCCGAAACCCTCCGTTCATGTTCGTATTCCCTTCAGGACTACTATGCAGAGGAACTGCCGGTTATTCCGATTTACTGGAAAAAGGTTGTAATCCCCTATAACAAAAAGTTAGAAGGCTGGCACTACAACAACCTGGACGGGATTTACACACAGGACACATTCCTTGATTTACATGAGGTATGAAACAGGAGAAGACTTTGAGGACAATACTTTGAAAACAGTAAGTGGTACGATGCGTGAAGCAGTAAAAAAAACGTTCAGGTACGCAGCCTCCTTTCTCCTCATAGTTACCCTCAACTTTGCGCTCCCAAGGCTCATGCCAGGGGACCCCGTAAAGAATCTCATAGGAGAGGACGTCTACGTTTCTGATGCCGTAATGGAGGAGCTGAGGGCGGAGATGGGGCTGAACAGGCCGCTTTACGAGCAGTTTACAGCTTACATCGGGGACCTCCTCCGGTTTGACCTGGGTTACTCATATCACCTTCACAGCCCGGTAGCCGAGGTTTTGAGGGAAAGGATTGGATGGACCCTCCTTTTTGTGGGGGTTTCTGTACTTCTGGGAGCAGTTCTGGGGACTCTTCTTGGGGCATACGCGGGCTGGAAACCTGAAACAAAGGCAAACCGCCTTGTATGCTGCGGGTTTATTGCGCTCTCCTGCACGCCCCCCTATTTCCTTGCCCTGCTTTGTCTGGATATCTTTGCCTTTGAACTGGGGCTTTTCCCATTCAAGGGATTTTATGACGTCCTGACTCCTGTAAGTGTTATTCACCACAT
The DNA here is from genome assembly GCA_964434965.1 of uncultured Methanosarcinales archaeon. GTDB lineage: Archaea > Halobacteriota > Methanosarcinia > Methanosarcinales > Methanosarcinaceae > Methanosarcina. The sequence goes on along the minus strand of CAYSWX010000003.1, from coordinate 56,330 downwards.
GTTTTTACCGGTAACTGTGATGGCACTATTTTCCGCATCCAGGAACTTCCTGATAATGCGGGGGAGCGTCATACAGGAAAAAGGACAGCTTTATGCCCTCTATGCCCAGGCAAAGGGCCTTTACGATATATCCATTCTTTTCAGGCACGTCATAAAGAATGCCTCCCTTCCTATCATTACCCTGCTGGCTCTTGATTTCGGATTTCTCTTCAGTGGAGCCCTTTTTACAGAGATCGTTTTTTCCTTAAACGGCATGGGGACTCTGATCTATGATGCAATAATAGGAAAAGATTACCCAGTCCTCCAGGGATCTTTTCTGGTAATAGCCCTCGCAGTCTTGCTTGCAAACATGCTTGCAGACCTGCTGTATGCAGTTGCTGACCCAAGAGTCAGGAGGCCGACATGATGCAGAAGGAAGTGTACATACAGGAAAATGTCCGGCAGTGGAAAGATTTTATAGTCCATCATTTAAACCTGGATATACGGAAATATGAAAAAACATTTAAAAAATTCAACAGGGGAGGGCTATTTCTCTTTACATTTTTCCTGATCCTTGCCCTGTTTCCTTCTCTCTTTGCCCCATACTCCCCTACCGAGCGTTTCGTGCCCTATGAATCGCCATCATCTGCCCACATCCTCGGGACAAACGATATAGGAAATGACATACTCTCTGAGCTAATTTACGGAGCAAGAATCTCTATTATGGTGGGATTTGCATCGGCCTGCATATCAACCGTAATAGGCCTCATAATAGGGCTTTGTTCAGGTTACTTCAGGGGGACGACGGATGAGCTGCTTATGGGCTTTACTGACGTTGTCCTGACAATCCCGAAGATCCCCCTGATAATAATCATAGGTGCTTTCCTTCACCCGAGCATCTGGACCCTTATCCTTGTCCTGGGTCTTCTTTCCTGGGAGTCCATTGCAAGGATTGTACGATCAAAAACCCTCCAGATAAGGGAAGCAGGTTATGTAAAAAGTGCCCGATGCATGGGATTTTCCTCTTTTCACATAATGGTCTCGGACATCTTCCCTAACCTCGTCCACGTCCTGCTGCCCAAGTTTATGCTGGCAACGGCTTCGGCAATGATTTCCGAAGCTTCGCTCTCCTTCCTGGGATTAGGAGACGTAAGCATGAAAAGCTGGGGAATCATGCTTTCCTTTGCCTTTTCCAGGGGCGGTTTTATCAGGGACATGTGGTGGTGGTACATACCTCCAGGGGTCTGCATAACGCTCTGTGTAATGTCCATTGCACTGATAGGGTTCGGGTTCGAAGGAAGGGATGAAAAAGGAAAAAGGGGAGTGGAAGCGGAATGAACACCCTGCTGGAAATAAAAGACCTGAACGTTTCTTTTCTGGGAAATGAAATTGAGAACAAAAACGAGGACAAAAAAGAAAATAAAAACGAAGCAGTAACCGCAGTTTCCTGCCTATCATTATCTATCAGGGAAAAAGAAACCCTTGCCCTTGTAGGGGAGACCGGGTGCGGCAAATCCGTGGTTGCACATACGATTATGCGTCTTCTTCCTCCCGAGTCCAGAGTAAAGGGAACAATTGAATTAAGAGGCAAAAATCTCCTAGAACTTAGTGAGAAAGAAATGTCAAAGTTAAGGGGAAAAGAGATCTCCATAATTTTCCAGAATCCTTCTCTCGCTTTAAATCCCGTATATCCCATAGGGCACCAACTTGCAGAACCACTCAGAATTCACGGGCAGAAAAAAGAGGAGAATACAAGCCTCTCAAAAGTTGCAGGAGCCCTTAAAAAAGTGGGTTTTCCAGATCCCCATGAATACATGGGATACTACCCCTCCTGGTGTTCCGGAGGAATGAACCAGCGCTTCCTGATTGCAAGTTCTACCATGCTTGACCCTGTACTCCTTATAGCAGACGAACCAAGCAAAGGGCTCGACAGAGACCGCGTATCCGAGCTTGAAAATGAATTTAAGAGTCTGAAAAAGATGAATGAAAACGCCCTGCTTCTGATAAGCCACGACCTTGGCTTTGTGCGACGGCTTGCAGACAGGATTGCTGTAATGTATGCAGGAGAAATCATTGAGATCGCTGGCCCTTCAAGTTTATTTGAAAGTCCGCGCCACCCTTACACCCGTGGATTGCTTAACAGCCTGCCGGAAAATGGCTTTGTGCCCATACCCGGTTCATCTCCACCCCTCAGCAGCCCGCCTGCAGGCTGCAGGTTCCATCCTAGATGCCCCATTAAGGAAAAACGCTGTATGCAGGAACATCCCGAACTTAAAGAAAGCAATGGAAGGGCAGTGAGGTGTTTTTTGTGTCCCTGAAAGCCAAAAACATCTCAAAGACATACGGGTCCGGCCTGCTTGGTGGCGGAAAATGCATTTTCCGGGAAGTATCGTTTGACCTTGAACCCGGAAAAACCTTCGGGCTTATGGGGCCTTCAGGGGAAGGGAAGAGCACGCTCGGAAGAATTATCGCAGGGCTTGAAAGTCCCACCAATGGTGCGGTTCTTCTTAACGGAAATCCGCTTTCCGGGATGAAAAAAGCCGAATACGCGGCTTTCCGCCGCCGGGTCCAGATGATGTTCCAGGACCCAACTGATGCTTTTAACCCCAGGAAACGGATCGAGCACTCTATTTCCGAAGTCCTGAAACTGCTTGATACACCGGAAACCGAAAGAATTCAGCGCACAAAAGAAATGCTAAAGACCACAGGCCTCCCTGAAGAAGTGCTTTCCCGCTACCCTGCCCAGCTCTCAGGCGGGCAGCTTCAGCGCCTTGCCCTCGGCAGGATTCTCCTTCTCGGACCGGAATACATTGTGCTTGACGAGCCAACCTCAGCTCTGGACGTCTCGGTCCAGGCCCAGATCCTCCGCCTTTTGAAAAAAGTTCAGGCCGAGCAGGGGATAGGCTACCTCCTGGTCTCCCATGACGAAGACGTCATCCGCTTCATGTCTGAGAGGATTGGAATACTTAAAAACGGGAATCTGGAAGTGATTAAAGATTGATACTGGAACAGAATCCGGATCAGGCAATTATAAGGAAAAGAGAGCAGAAGAAAAAATGAAGAGATAAAAAAGAGAAGAAAAGGAAAGCGAAGAAAAGAAAATAGAAAAACAAGAATTTAAAATAGAACTGACAAGGGGTCGCAATGGAAAAATTAGCCAAATTAAAGCCTCCTCTGGAAGACAAAAACCCTTTTCTCAGGGACCTTGCTTCGAATTTTAAAAAAGGGCAGGTCTTTCAGACAGCTCTTGATCTTGACATATTTACAAAACTCAAAAACCCTAGGACAGTCGAAACAATCTCCAGGGAAATGGGGACAGACCCTGTTCTTACCGGCAGGTTTCTTGATGTACTCGTTGCCCTCGGCCTCCTTACCAAAGAAGACGGGTCCTACGTAACACTGCCAGACCTCTATCCATTCCTTGCAGCCGATGGACTTTATTTTTCAGAACAGCTCCTTTTATCGGAAGATGAAAAACGTAACTGGCTGAACCTGAAAGAAATCCTGATACATGGCCCCCAGGAGAAGGAAAAGCCTGATTTCCAGTATTATTATGACCGGAAGTCCATGGAATTGATTGCAAGGTCAGCCTTGCTCGGAAGGCTGCAAAATACCCTGAAAATCATTATTGCGCTTCCGGAATTTCAGGCTGCCAGGCGCATTATCGACCTGGGAGGAGGGCACGGCCTTTTCGGGATAGGGCTTGCCCAGGAAAAACCGGACCTGGAAGTAGTAATCTTTGACCGCCCTGGAATGGCAGAAGTATGCCGGGAATTTATAGAAAAATACGGCATGGAAAAACGTGTAAGAGCTGTATCAGGGGACTATGTAAAGGACGAACTGGGGACAGAGTACGACATCGCCCTTGAGGCTTTGTCCTTTGAAAGCAACCTGGAAGACGCAAAACGGTTTTATCAAAATGTGGCCCGTTGTTTAAAGCCCGGAGGAGTCTTCATAATCCAGACTTTTGCGATAAAGGCTGATAGGACAGGTCCTCTGAATTCCCTTCTTCATGACCTGTACAAAAAGATTGCAGGCCGCAATATGTATATGATGAGCAGCTGGGAAATCAGGGAGGCTCTTGTAGATGCAGGCTTCAAGGCAGAATATGAAACTGAGTTCCCTGATAGCATTCCCACGCAACTTATTATCGCAAGAAAGAAAAACCTCCATAATCCCGGATAAAAACATCCTGCCTCATTGCGTTTACATCCTGAAGAAAAATAAGGAAAGGAAAATTGAGAAACTAACACAAACAGGAAAGAGGAAAACGAAATCCTGGAAAAATATCAGAAAGAGAGAAAAAAGAATGCAAGTAGACTTAAAACACATAACGGCGTTAACAACACATTTATATATGACAAAAGAATACCAGTAATTAGAAAATCAACTTAAGTTGATTTTAAAGTACTTTTGCCATTGGAAATCTCCACAATTTCCACGGAAAAATTAATACTCCACATAATCCACTTTTTAATTTTTTTTATTTTTTTGGGATAAAAGTTTCCTTATTGGGAAATATTAAAAAATTATCATATCAGGTGAAGTTTCATCCTGAGGTTTTCATAACTTCCAACTAAAAAAGAGAAAGAGAAGAAAGATAAGGGGAGAAAAAGAGAAGGAGAAAAGAAAGAAAAGGGGAGAAAAACGAAAAATTAGAAAAGCTCCAGAATTGCTTCAGGGCTTTCGAGTACAGTGATTCCTTGCAGTCCTTTTACAATCTCAACATTTCGCATGTCCACGTCCCTGACAAGAACTTCAACAGGCCCGCCCTTGATAGCATTGTAAGGACAGAGTTCTTTGCAGATCCCGCAGCCTTTGCATTTAAGGAGTTCTATCTGGTCCGTGACACCGTTTTTTTCAGTAATTGCTCCTTGTGGGCAGTTTTCCCGCGGAGGGCAGGCCTCACAGTGTCTGCACTGTTTCCTGTCTATGTTATAGGGCATTTCAGATACTATAGAGCCTTCTATATCCACGGGTACGATATAGACCGGGACTTTTCCTTTAACGGCCTGGGCAACGGCATTGGTTACAAGGGAATCGGCAATTCCGTAGGCAATTTTCGAGACCGTGTTTGAAGTTGCAGGTGTAACAAAGAGAGCGTCATATCTGTCAAGGAGGAACCTCCCGACTTTTGGAGAACTTGAGCCCTGTTCGCTTTCCCTGAAAATCTCTTCCAGGTAATCCCCGCCTGAGATTTTCACAAGCTTCTGCTCAAGCCCGTACATCCGGAGAACTTCTTCGGCTGCCCTTGAAACATACGTGTTTATGGAAAGTTCGGGGTTTCTGAGTTTAAGTTCTTTAAAGACCTGATAACTGCGGTCCAGGAAATGTCCTGCTCCTGTAATACCCCATGCAATTCTCTGAAAACTCATGGAAATAAGTCATGCCTGAGGAGGATAATATAATTTTCTAAAAAAGAGAGGGGTTAAAGCCCGAGAACTTCATAAAGCAATTTCATGGCTTCCTTTTCACTCTCGCCCCCGCATCTGGAAGCAAGGCTCTCGTAGTGCATTATCCATTCGAGGTATTTTTTGTCTTCTGTAAGCTGGTAGCGGGTTGCATGGACAGTAGCCTCAAGCACGGCATTGAAGCCGCGGTTAGGGGCTGGAATCGCTCTCCTGTTCACCTCACAAAAGCCTGCCCCGAGCGGGATGAGGTCGGATACCACAGTCTGTTCCATATTCTTTATGTTGGTGCACCTGAAAGCCACCCAGGAAATGGCCGATTTCAGGACAGGAATCTTTTTCCCGCCAATGTCCACAAAATCGAATTCGGAAGATTCGATATCGAAGAACGTGGAACGTACGAGGAGCAGGGGATCGTATACCACATTTGCTACAAGAACCCTGTCCAGGACCAGGTTTTCTCCGGTATGGCTGCCTTTGAAAATGCGGACAAAGGTCTTCTGGTTTTTCCTGATAATCCCGATTGGAGCCGCATTGGGGGTATCAAGCCCCGTACTTACGATTGTCTCAGAGATGCCTTCCAGAATTCCGTATTCAGAAAGGTCGATATCTGGTTTACAGCTATCTCCGGATTCATCAAATATCTTCAAAAACGTAGTCCTCCAAGAAGGGCAATAAAAAGCCCTGCGATAATGATATCTGCCGTCGAGCCAGGATTGATCCTTTTTTCCAGAAGCTCGTAATCAAATTTCTGTACTTCAGGAAGGATGAAAGCAAAATCCCTTGCGGTCTTCCCTGAAATATCCCAATCTGACAGAAGCTCGCCTGCTCTGGAAGACACGTAATCCGCAGTTTCGGCATCAAACTTGGTCTGGATAAAGGTATCCCTGTGCCTTGAAAGCAGTTTCAGAAAAGTGTATACTACAGCCTCATTGATTCCTGTGCCCGAGCATGTGGAAACCGAACCTCCGGTCAAAGCTTCTGCTCCGCAGTTTCGTGCCTGCATGAACTCAAGAATGCTTTTTGCTCCCTCAAGGCAGCGCCCGAAACCTGATGTCCACTCATTTGCGATCAGGTCATAGTCCCTGGCAATCTCCATAAGGGAGTAAAGGGTAATATTCTCCTTTCTTAAATCGTCAGTTGATTCGGGGTCTTTAAGGTCAAATTCGTCCACGCTGTTTACCCTGACTCCTGCATGCCCAAAAGCCCTGTAAAACTCAACGGCATCTTCACAGTCCGTTGAACGGACAAAAGAATGGGCACGGGAAGCGAGCTCCTCAAATTCTCCGATTTCAAGCCTGAAATCTGCTTTTCTACAGATGGATTGTTCCCTTGAAAGTTCACCTGCAGCCATTGACAGAGGGATAAGAAGTAAAAAAGCCCCAAAATGGGTGTTTCCACCCTGCTGCCAAGAAGAGCTTTCGTAAACTGCATTCCTGAGAAGCGAACCTATCCGTCCTGTATTCTTTGCAGCAAGCTCAAGGACAGGGTAGACGGCAACCGAAGAAGCAACAAAATGCTCAAAACAGGTATCGGGATAATTATGTTCCCTATCAACATTCCCTGGTTTAGGGGAAGCTGAGACCTCAAGCAGCATAGCAAGCTGTGCACAGCGCGCAATCAGGCTTGGAGTAAGGGATTTTCCTCCCCATTCATGTGTATTACATGAGAAAAAAGTGTTATTTGGATTCATTTACAGGAATCCTGGCGTGGTCAAGGACATGTTTTGCCAGCTTCTCTTTAAGCTTCATGTATTCTGCGTCAGAGAGACCTATCGTGTGCAGTACGCCGTCCCTGATCCAGCAGGGCTTTGTAATCTTACAGCACCAGACAAGGCTGCCAAAACATGTATCCTCTCCATACTCGAGCATAGTGCCTCTGGCAAACTCCATTTTAGTCCGGGCGAACTCTTCTGCGGTATATCCCAGCTTTTTGAATTTCGCATGTACAGGGCAGGGTTTTACCGGAAGGCAGCAGAAAGCCAGAGCTCTAAAGTCCCCTTCACTGCAAACGTGCTTGGGAGCATTATACCAGCCTATTGACTCCTGATACGAAGTGACGCTTTCTACGAGTTCCTTTATGAGTTTAGGATTTTTCGTGACTCCCCTTGCAACTGAGACCATGTCAGCTCCTCGGGAAAACATGTCCTTTGCAGCGCCAAAGTCAGTAACCGAGTTGTTGCCTATAATAAAGAGCCTTGTAGCGTCCCTGTAATTTGAAATTGCATCAAGGTCCGCTCCAAACCCTTCGAGCATGGCATCGACATGGATAATATCAGCTCCGGCTTTATCAATAAGCCTCGCAAGTTTAACATCATTTACTACATTCGCCCGTACCTTTACAGAAAGCACGACTCCGGTCTCTTTTATTGCCTTTATCCAGGCAGAGAGCCTTTGGAGGTCACGCAAAAGGGATTCTCCTATACCCGCTTCAAGCATTTCAGGCTGCTTGCAGTGGGCGTTTAATTCAAGAATTGCCCCTTCTTCCTTTACAAGTTTTGCAGCTTCAATCAGGGGTTCAAGGGTGGTGCTCCTTACATTTACAGCAACTGCACTGCCTGAATTTACCGCCCGAATTTCCCTTTTTATAAGCTCCAGAGGTTCATCGGAAATGAACTCTTTCCTGCCCCGAGCTGCAAGGTCTGATGCGACTTTCATTGATCCTTTATCAAGATTGAAGGCTCCCAGAACTACGAGCCCGGCATCACCTGCATACTGGTTGGCAAAAGCGCTGTCGACAATTCCTGCCATTGGCGCCAATGCGATAGGATTTCTAAAACGAACATAACCAATATGCAAATCAAATAGACAATCACTCATGTTTTACCTCTTAAAAATAAGAATGGAAACTGAACACAAAAATGATAGTAATAGTCAGATATTAAACTAACGAATCTTTTTAGGCTTACGATACTTTTTTCAAAGAATTCGCGAGAATGGAATGTCTAGAACACTTTTATAATAAAAATACATATATATTAATATTTGGGGAAATTTCCAGCAAGCAAAAATCATATAGAGTGCACGGAAGGACTGCACTTTCTTAACCCAGGCCTGGGAGAACTAAAATTAACCGGGAAATCAACCTGTTGTTGATGAAAGAATTACTATCAGGAGACCATTTCAGCCTTTTCCTTACAGTAGAAGTATTCACCCATAAATATATATAGGTTTAAAAAACAAATAGAGCCAGAGAATCAGTAACATGCGAGAGAGGCTGGGCGGCTGCCGGACCTTTGGGTCTGAGGAAAGTCTCCCCACCGCTCCGGACACACGAACGTCTGTAAAGGATGTCGGGCGAGAGCCTGGGCCCTGGCACAGAAACGAGAACCATCCCCTGCAAATGCGATGATGCCATAAGCTGAGGTCGCAGGGAGAGTGGATGAAACGGCGAATCCTCGTGGGTGCAAGTTGGAAATCGGGAAGAACGAGCAGTCCGGAATCGTCCCGATTGGTTTTGGAACGCTTAGCCGAATGCCGTCGCTGCAAGATCCTCCGGGACCATTTCTTACACTGGTGAGTGCAAGAAAGCTTTGCAGGAACAGAAGGGAGCTTACACGCCTCACTCGCACTCAATTATTCATATTATTCAATCTTTTTTTGAATTAGTCTTTTTATTCAAATTAGTCTTCTGACGTTACTTTTGAATTAGTCTTTTTATTCAAATAATTCTTCTATTACAGATTCTTCTCTGCAATGGACTTTATTTTAGATGCAGGTTCAGCCAGACTGAAATTAAGCAGCAACCACCTGATATAGTCTTTGTGGCTTCTATTTATCATAACATCATCCAGATATTTATCCAGGATTTCCTCCCTGCTGAGAGCGATTTTGAAAGAGGTTTCAGGAAAACGGTGCATAACCTTTTCCAGTTTAAGTGAACTTACAAGGAAATTTCCGAATTCCTGCCTGCAACTGGCTTCATACTCTTTAAGGTCGGTCAATTTCCGGTCATAAAGCACAATCTCGGCTACTGTCTCCGCTGCAAGCTGCCCTGACCGGATAGCATACGCGATACCTTCCCCTATAAAGGCATCCACAAAACCTGCGGCATCTCCACTCAAAAGGATCCTTGACCTCACGGTTTTTCGTTTTATCCCACCCACAGGAATAATGTGAGAGCGGATCTGAAACTCTCCTGAAAAACCGTTTGCCTGCAAAAAGTCCTGCATTACCACCTTCGGATACTTAAGATGCTCAGCTGTTCCCACAATTCCCACGGAATAGTACCCTTCATGAGGGAAAATCCAGCCATACCCTCCGGGTGCGACCCCGAAATGAAGATCTATCACACCTGGAAACCGGTTCCTTATTACCTCGTCCTCTTCAGGGATTTCCGAAACAAGGGCAAGATCATATTCTGTCCTCCGGTCTTTCTGCGGCCTGACATTGTATTTAAGCACACCTTTGGAACCTTCTGCGATAAGGACATACTTTGCAAGGTAAGTGTTCTTAGAAGTCTTAACCTCAACGCATCCTTCTCTTTCCTTACAATCCAGCACCTTTTCCCCAAGATGAATCTCAATTCCTGTTTCTCGTGCTTTGTCAAGCAGAAAATTGTCAAAAGCTTTTCTGGAAACAAGCAGAGCTAACCTGTAATCTTTTTGCCTTTCAGTATAGAGTTCCCTGAAGTGAATCCTAACCTTAGAAATATCCCTCTCGATTAAGTATTCAGGGAGTTCAAAATCCAGGCATGAGAGAGCATAAGGAGATAATGCCCCTCCGCAGGGCTTATACCTAGGAAAATTTTCTTTTTCGAGCAGGAGAGTTGAGATTCCTGCTTTTCCGGCTGCCCTTCCAGCAGAAGCTCCCGATGGCCCTCCACCCACTACGATGAGATCATACATACCCAAACCACCTGCTTATGGATGAGAGGCATGCCGTTAACACACTGCCTCAAACGAATTATTTACCCCATAAGGTAGATTGGTGTGGAAAAATAAAAAGATAGAGGAAAAATAAGAGAGCAGGAGAAAAATAAGAGAGCAAGAGAAAAATTGTGCTAAAACCGTTGAACACCTTTCGAATTTCAGATCATGCTTCCATTTCCGGATTCAATTTGTTCCTTAACTCGACAGCCCCCAAACCCAGAAAAAGCAGTGCAGGAAGAGAGAATTGAAAGATTCCAGCTTTGATCAGCTGGAATAGATCAACCGTTACCAGGACCATATTGATTACCTGAGTTTAAAATTCAGGAGGGACCAGCGAAGATAATCCTTATAATCAATACTGTAGTCCACAACATCGAGGTATTTATCAATCATTTTGTCGCTTGATGCGAAGATTTTGAATGTCTTTTCAGGGAAGCGGTGCATTATTTTGGAAAACATAAGGGAATACTTAAGGTGAGTTCCAAACTCAGCCTGACAGAGAGACTCATATTTTTTCAGGTCTTTGAGATTTCCACCACGCAGGCAAATCCCGGCAATTGCTTCAGCAGCAAATTGCCCGGAGCTTATGGCATAAGCAAGACCCTCACCTGAAAAAGCATCTACGAATCCTGCGGCATCCCCGCTCAGAAGGACCCTTGAGCCTGTAATCTTTCGCTTAACCCCGCCCAGGGGGATTTTGTGCCCTTTTAATTTGTAATCGCCGGAAAAACCGTTACATTTGAGGAACTCAAGCATGGATTCTTTGGGGTGAGGAAGATCCTTAATTAGCCCTCCAACTCCGACTGAGTAATAAGTTTTGTGAGGGAAAATCCAGCCGTAACCGCCGCCAGCCACTCCGAAGCGCATATAAACGGTTCTGCCAACCTTCTCTTTGATCTCCTCTTCTTCGGCTGGAACTTCGGTAACCACACAGACTCCACAATTTTCATCACTGTCGACAGGTCTTACACAGGTCTTGAGAAGCCCATGCGCCCCTTCAGCAATGATTGCAAACCTTGCCTGATACGTTCCTTTTTCTGTCATGACCTCCACACATTCAGGAGATTCCACACATTGAAGAACTTTTTCTCCGGTGTGAACTTCGGTTCCTGCCTCTCTTGCCTTTTCGATAAGGAAGTTATCAAAAACATCCCGGGAAACCATTGTGGAAAGGCAGTGGTCTTTGTGTGCTTCAATCGTCAGTTCCCTGAAGGAGACTCGAGCACCTGTAACTTCCCATTCAATAACATCCTGGGGGAGGGCGAAATCAAGGTAAGAAATCGCATGCCTCGAAAGCCCTCCTCCACAGGGTTTGTATCTCGGGAATTCTTCCTTTTCAATAATAAGTGTATTAAGACCAAGTTTTCCTGCTCTTCTTCCAGCCGAAGCTCCGGAAGGTCCTCCTCCAACTATAATTAGATCATACATGTTAAGACACCTTCTAATTACCTGAGTTTAAAATTCAAAAGGGACCAGCGAAGATAATCCTTATAATCAATACTGTAGTCCACAACATCGAGGTATTTATCAATCATTTTGTCATTTGAAGTGAAAATATGGAATGTCTTTTCAGGGAAGCGGTGCATTATTCTGGAAAACATAAGGGAATACTTAAGGTGAGGTCCAAACTCGGCCTGACAGAGAGACTCATATTTTTTTAGATCTTTGAGATTTCCACCACGCAGGCAAACTCCAGCAATTGCTTCAGCAGCAAACTGCCCGGAACTGATGGCATAAGCAAGCCCCTCACCTGAAAAAGCGTCTACGAATCCTGCGGCATCCCCGCTGAGGAGGACTCTTGAACCGGAAACTCTTCGCTTAATTCCGCCCCAGGGAATTTTGTGCCCGTGAAGTTTGTACTCACCTGCAAAACCGTTTGCCTTCAGGAACTCAAGCATAGCTTCTTTTGGATGGGGGAGGTCCTGTACAACTCCACCAATTCCGACAGAATAATAAGTTTTGTGGGGAAAGATCCAGCCGTATCCTCCTCCGACAACTCCAAAGTGCAGTTCGATTGCCCTTCCCAGCTTTTCTTCAATTTCGTTTTCATCAGCAGGGACTTCAGTGACCACACAGATCCCATACTCCTCTTTAGTATCCGCAGGTCTCACACAGGTCTTGATGAGTCCATGTGCCCCTTCGGCAACGATTGCAAACTTTGCCCTGTATGTTCCCCTGTTAGTCTCGATTTCGACAAATTCAGGCATTTCCCTGCAACAAAGAGCCTTTTTCCCTGTGTGGACTTCAATTCCGGTTTCCTTTGCCTTTTCAAGCAGGAGATTATCAAACACATTCCGGGAAACAAGCGCAGACAACCGGTAATCTTTATGCGCCTCGATCAGCTGGTTCTTAAAAAAGACCTTTGCCCCTGTGACTTCCCATTCAATAACATCCTTGGGGAGCTCGAAATCAAGGTAAGAAATGGCGTGTACCGAAAGCCCTCCTCCGCAGGGTTTGTATCTTGGGAATTCTTCTTTTTCGAGCAACAGTGTATTAAGACCAAGTTTTCCTGCCCTTCTTCCAGCCGAGGCTCCAGAAGGACCACCACCTATGATGATTACGTCATACATGAAAGTAGCACCCTCAAAAGTATCCTGAAATAATCTGAGTTTCAAGTCTATTCAATGAAGGTCTTATTTAAAGTGTTGATATTAATTCAAAGTTGCGATTCATTTGAGAAATAGAAGAGAGAAATGGAAAAGGCAGTAAAAAAAGAGAAAGATTGACGAGAAGGAATTAAATTAGAACCATTTAAACTGAACTTTTAAAATCCTCAAATACTGTAAGCACGTTCTGGTAATTCACTTCTGTCCCAAAACACCCGTCTCTTTCCATAGGAATCCCATAAGTAGTCACTTTCTTGCCTTTAAGAGCACGCATAACTTTATTGATTTCATAGTCACAGGCGATAAGAAGGACGCCATCTACATCTGCCGTTTTAAGGATGTTCTTCACATATGAAGATCCTGTTAGAATAAAAACTTTATATCCATATTTTTCGGCATCTTTTTTCAACTGATTAAAAACACACTTTCCACAGGACTTGCACTGGATTCCCACCTGCGTAGAATGAGCAGGGCAGTCAAGGCTACGCATGCAGTGAGGGGCAAGAATGATCCTTTTTTTCGTTTTTGCAAAAGCTGACTTATGGGCTCTATTTTTCAAAGATGACATCCATTTGTCCAGGACGCGGGTATCAGAAAACTTGAGAAAAATATGCCTTAGAGGCAAATAAAAGAAGTCGAGTACATCTGCATAAAAGCCTGCCAGAAAAACACTGTGTTTAAGACTCCTTCGGCTGACCAGCAGAGCTATGCTTGAAAGAGTAAAGGAGACTACAATAGAAATAAAAAGAGCCTGCCCTATAAGATTATACATTGCACATCTCCATTTTTTGAATTATTTCTTCAACATTTGCCTCGGTATTAAAGCAGCCGTCTTTGAGAAGAAGCACGCCCTGAACAGGGACAAAAGAAACAGCCTGCATATTTTCAGAAAGCTCGTTATAACAGGCAACTCCAATACAAGCTTCCGGCCTGTATTCTTTAAAAATCTTTTTTACAAAACTCCCCCCTGGAACTACAAAGACCTTAAAATTACATTTATCCGCAGCTTCGGAGATTTTTGCAATATCACAAAGCCCACAGCGTTTGCATTCATATCCATGAACGGGATCACATCTCGCCTTACAGCCGGGATGGCGCAAACATTGAGGAAGAAGTAAAATCTTTCTGCCTTCCGTACGCACGAAGTCATCATGCATTACAGCATTCCGGACATCAATAAGTATGTCATCAACAAGAGTCTCCCTTATCCTGAAAACTTTACATATCCACTTTGCAGGGGAATAGAAAAGGTAAAGTGTGAACAAAACGAATCCCGGAAAAATAATTTTATGATTTTTAAATGAGTAAGCTCCTATAAGCAGAGCAATCCCTGTACCTGCAAGAGCGAAAAATATCAAATAGACGAATACTTTTCCGAGGAATTCGTAAGGGATGTCCATATTGAAGGGGATGGGAGTTTTCAGTATTTAAGTTTTACTATAAAAACAGAGAAAATAAAGAATAAACAAATGAAATTCAAAATGTCAAATCGGAGAAATCAGGAACAAAGGATATCATAGAGTTTTAATAAAAATAAAAATTTTTAAAGAATCTAAAGAATTAGTAAAAGAAATAAGAAAAGCTGGAAAATACCAGCCTTTACTTTCTTCGGTTATTCGGTCTTAAGGCCTAAAGCTTCTGCAACCAGCTCAATGACGTCCTCGACAACCATGTCAACTTTGAGTGAGTCTCTGCCGTCTGAGAGGTTCCTCTTACAGAACGGGCAGCAGCTGGACAGTATCTCTGCATTGGTTGCAACGGCATCCTTTACTCTGGATTCTGCGATTCCCAGTGCAAGATCAGGGAGACCTGCCTTTACACCACCGCCAGCTCCACAGCAGCGCTGGAATTCTTTTGACCGGTCCATTTCAACGAACTTAACACCCGGAATATGGGAAAGCACATACCTTGGAGCATCAAAGACACCAACGTGGCGGCCAAGGTGGCAGGGATCGTGATAGGTAACAGTCTTGTTAATGGATTTTTCCCATTTAATTTTGTCCTCCTTGATCAGGCCTGCAAGGAACTCTGAAACGTGGACAACCTCAAAAGGCAGTTCTTCTCCGAGAAGCCTGGGCCAGTCAACCTTGGAGGCACGGAAGCAGCCTGCACAGGCATAGAGGACCTTTTTGGCACCTTTTTTCTTGATTGCCTCGACGTTGTGTTTTGCAAGTTGACGGGGCACATCATTGATGTGGGCCTGACCTGTCCTGATAAGAGCTGAGCCGCAGCACCATTCCTCTTCCCCAAGCATGGCAAATTTAATGCCCAGCTTGTTGAGCACACGTGAGGTCGCAAAGGCTAAAGCGAGCTGATTGTACCCTGCAGTACAGCCTGTGAAATAGACAATGTCTGCTTTGTCTTCGATTTTCACGTCTGGAGGGACCCAGTTAAGTCTGTCCTTCTGGTCCTTCATGTAAGGGTTATGGTACTGACCAATAACTTTCGGGAACATATTCTGCTTTCCAAAAGGACCTATACCTTTCTTTACAAGGTTTGCCCTCATGGATTCCCAGAGTTCAACAGTGTTGATGCCTGATTCACAAACGGTTGCACAGATACCACAGGTGGTACAGCCGTGTACATCGTCTTTGAATTCTTCAAGCTCAGACTGGGGGATTTCAGTTGGACCGAAGAGTTTTGCTTTAATCCCGTAGGATTTGTTCATGAACTGCCTCCAGCGCAGGATCTTATCCCTGGGTGCTAACCCAGGCTTCTGGCCGGAAGCTGCATAAGTTGGACACCATTTTACACATTCACCGCAGCGGGTACAGGAGTCGAGCTCCATGAGCTGGACTGCTGTAAGGTTCTTGGTGTCAATTGATGGAGCTTTTTTTGCCATTTTATTCTCCTCCCTTGTTTGCAAGGATTGCAAGCGGGGTGGCAATTACGTGTATGTATTTGCTGTATGGGACATATGCGATACAGAAGAGCAGGGAAATTATTGAGTGGAAGAGAGCAGCTGGTGGTGCTGTTGTGGGGTCAAGCCCAAAGCTCCAGATAATGCCAGTTCTGATCCCGTCGGCAATAAAACCTGAGATTGTGATTAAGAAAACTCCTGCGAGAAGAATCCAGTCATACATGATAGAAGCCTGCCTGACTTCAGAGACAAAGAGCCTTCTAATTATTGCGATGAGAACTCCGATAAGCAGGATATAACCAAAGATATAGTTCGGGATGGAGAGCATGTCTCTAAATTCAGCAGGAGTAAATGGAAGTTCGATTCCGATCTTTTCAGTCATTTCGACTGCAAACATCATTCCTGACAGAGCAAAAAGAGTCATCCAGCCTGCGAATATACATATGTGCATAAACCAGCGAAGAGCGCTTCTTTTAAGGATTCTTCTCTGGAAGAGAATGTCAAGAATAAGAACCTCTAAAATAGGCTTTCCATGATGATGAGCTTCTGCTGTGACCTGTTCCCACCAGGTTTTTAAGAACCTGATTGCGCTCCCCTTCTGGCCTTCTTTAGGCTCAAGGGCATAGCCTGTCACTCCTGTACCCCATTTCTGGAGGTTACCGATCATACCGTATAAGAAAATAACGATAGCTATTGTACTTAATATCATTATCTGGACAAACGTCATCCTGAGTGCATCTGAGAGCCCAGAGAAGTATGCCATTTCGCTGCTAATAGTTTATTCCTCCTATATATAGGTCAAAAACTGAAAGCTGATACTGATTTTAGAATTTCACGTTACAGAAAATAAATAACAATAAAGACAGAGTGATAACCGTAGCTACTGTATGCATAAGGTTTGACTAGTCTGTTAGTCTTTGTATCTATTATATTTAAACGTTATCTTTAACACACAATGCATCGAAAAGCTCACAAGAGCCATGAAAATATGGTAACATTAAAGTCATTTTAAAGGAAAAGAAAAAGAAAAAAGGAAAAATAATGGTAGAATTATAATATTTAGATTATGAATCACATTACTGAAACACTTCCCGACTGTGAATGAAAAAATCCGACGGAATAGAAGTCAAAAAATGAAGGAAAAGATCAGCTACGCTCAGAAAAACTTGAGTAAAGGACTGGAAAAAAGCTGGAGAAAAAGGAGGAAATCGAATAAAATTTATGCAGGATGCTTAAAAGCATGGTTGAAATCGAATTGTCAAAACTATTTGAAATCAGTATTTGAAGCCAGCTCACCTGAATCAATTCAACTGAGCTGGCCCGAACTGGGCTGGCCCGTATTGAAAGAGGGTTATTTACAGCCCTACCCCTTCTTTGAACTTCTCAATCCCGATCTCGTCCAGTACTTCTCCGATCCGTCTTGATTTTCCATACCCTTTATAGAAACTGATTATCCTGTCAACAAGGTCCAGAACCTGTTCTTCGGAGAGGTCCTTTGCAACCACATCCCCAAGCCTGGGACGGGGCCCTGCACTTCCTCCTACACTCACAGTATAACCTTTTGCCGTGCCCATAATTCCTATATCTTTTATCCTCGGTTCGGAACAGGAATTCGGGCAGCCGGAAACAGCCATTTTGAATTTGGAAGGGAGCTGCATGCCGTGATACTTTTCATCAAGCTTCAGGCCAAGCCCGACTGCGTCCTGCTTACCCCTCTTGCAAAACGTGGTCCCTGGGCAGATTTTGACGCTCCTGACACAGAGCCCTATTGCAGCTCCAGGTTTCAGGCCCAGTTCACCCCATGCTGAATCCAGGTCTTCCTCCTTGAGCCCTACAATTGCAATTCTCTGGGCAGAGGTAATTTTCAGAGCCGCGGCTCCGTATTTCTCTGCAATGTCTGCTATCTTTCGGAGGGTTTCCGGATATACGATCCCTCCGGGGATGTGAGGAGCAATTGCATAAGTTTCCCCGTCTCTTTGCAGGATTGCAGCCTTCTCAGGAAGGTCTCCCTTAACATATTCCTTGCTTACCATATTTTACACTCTCCTGGTTTTCCCAATTTAATAGCTCAAGGTTTGTTTCAGGATCTAATCAGTCAGCTTAAACCCAACGTCCACACATCAGAGCAAAAACTGAGTATGAACAGGCTGAAGTTCCCAAACAATACTTTGACCCGTAAATAAACGAATCTGGAAACCTGTTTTAGCCCCTGAAAAATTTGACCCCATAATAACTACAGAACCTTGATAATCCGGCACCCTTCCGGATTAGAGGAATTAACTTCTGGACTCGTAAAAGAGAGCACCAGATTATAGAATATTTAGAGTGGAAGGGCGATATATCACTTAGGGGTCTAAAGAAACTATGAAATTAACTTGGCTAAAACAGGACCCGCTCAGAATCGAGTGGCTGCAAACCATTAATGCAAAACTAAACGCTGAGAAGACGTACGGTTCTATCTCAGCTTTTAAAAATATCAAATTCATGACCACAAAATTTGCTTTCCGACTTTAGCAATATTTTGTAGTTACCATGAAAATAGGGATAGCTTCAGGAGATTCATAGTCTTTGTAGTATAAACTTATGTAGACAAGAGTATGCCTATCAGGGATCTCCATTTTAACTATTTTCGTAATCTGTTTATCCATTGTTACCTTGAATGTATACTCTTTTTTTCCTGGTAGTATCGTGAGATAAACGTCCGAGGCTGTAACACATCGCCTTTAGATCCCAGACTATAGGTCTCATTCATTACTAATTTCTTATTTTGATCAGATACTTCAACTGTCACTTCATGGTCCTTAACATCATGATTATTTATTATAAATAATGGTGCTGTAGGTCCCATTAACATGAAATTAAATGAGATATAGACTAATAAAGAGACTGTAAGGAGAAATCCTATAATTATAAATTTAGTTTTAATGTTATTTGCCAATAGATCATCTCTAAAATCTTGAATTATCAATAATTTCTAAGCAGTTAATCGAAGTGACTGAAACTTTGGTCAAATAAGCCTAATACTCAAGATTTAGAATATGAATTATTATAGTATGAATTCACAAAAATAAAAATAAACACCAGTTTTTTTTGCTAAATACCAGAGAATATGGAGTGAAACAATATAAATAATATGCGTGTTTTAAGACCTATTTCAGGAGTATCAATCTGGTCAAAGAGATGAATCTTAGAAGATTTTACACGACCTTACCTTAGAACAGAACTCAGCAAAACCATGGATCAGGTCAGTAAAAGATACATAGCGAGTCAAAATTCAAAACAATAGAAAGAAAACGGATCAGAAGATCCGTTATAATGGTTATTACTGCTGCTTTTTCATTCTTTCCAGAAATCCTCTGAGCCCTGCCTTGTGCCTGGCTTCGTCAAGGGAAGCCCTCTCGAAGAAAAGGGCAGCTCTGGTATTGCCTTCTTTTCTTGCAAGTTCAGCAGCTTCGGCTTTTTCTACCTCGGCTTTGCTTTCCCCTTCAAGCATCATTTCAAGGTTTTCAACTGTTGTATTTTTCACAAGCCCCAGAATCTCAGCCACTTCTGTGGCATGCCAGGCTTCATCCATTGCAATCTGACGGAGGTACACTGCAACATCTGCAAGCCCTTCCTGTTCGGCAATCTTTGACATTGCAAGGTACCACCCGACTTCAGTGGTTTCCCCTCTAAAGGTATCTTTCAGAATCTTTTCAAGAGCCATAAAATCACCACATATCCTTAAAAGAACCTTGTTTATAAATTAAACGCATCAAAGGCTTTTGGACTCAAGAGATCTTCCATTTTCAGGCAGATATAAACAGGGGTTTTGCAGATGTTTAAAACTCAAAAAGATTTAAACTGGCAAAGAATAAAAATAACGGAAAAATAATAAATTAAAGAAAATAAATAAAAAATGATGAATGAAAAATAGCCGGAATGATAAACTATATAAATAAATGGAAAATAGCCAGTATGAAAATTTATATCGACGAAGAGAAATGTACAGGCTGTGGAAAATGCAAAGCTGCCTGCCCTAAAGGACCGAGGGTTTATTCCATGGAAGAAAAAAATGGTAAAAAAGTCTGTGTTGTTAAGGACCCCTCTTACTGTCTGGGCTGCAGAATGTGTGTGACTGTCTGTATGGAAGATGCAATCACCCTTGAAAACTGATTTTAAGAAATAAAAAATGCATTCAGGATTGAGAAATTTGTCACTTGAGATTCGCGTAGTGCTTGTAGAACCCATGTATCAGGGAAATGTGGGGTCGGTTGCAAGAGCAATGAAAAACTTTGGATATTCGGACCTGGTTATGGTAAATCCCTGCAAACTTGAAGGGCAGGCAAGAGCAATGTCTTCTCACGCAAGGGACGTGCTCGAAGGAGCAAGAATTACTTCAACCCTTGAAGAAGCCGTAAAAGGTGCAGACCTGCTCATAGGGACCACAGGAGTCTCAAGCCTGAAAACGGGAGAACATATCCGCCTTCCTCTTTATACTGTAAAGGAAATAAAAGAAAAACTTAAAGGATACAGCGGCACCATCGCAGTCCTTTTCGGGCGCGAGGACAATGGCTTTAGTA
Source organism: uncultured Methanosarcinales archaeon (assembly GCA_964434965.1). Classification (GTDB taxonomy): domain Archaea; phylum Halobacteriota; class Methanosarcinia; order Methanosarcinales; family Methanosarcinaceae; genus Methanosarcina. The sequence goes on along the minus strand of CAYSWX010000003.1, from coordinate 36,045 downwards.
ATGACGAACTGAAAGGCTTTGATATGCTTATCACGGTCCCTACTTCGGAAATATATCCGATTATGAACCTTTCTCACGCCGTTGCAATTGTGCTTTACGAACTCTCGGAGCTTGAAGGAGGAAGCAAACCCCTTGCAGAGGGTTTTGACCTGCAGCTTCTTTATGAGCATCTGGATGAGCTGCTTGAGGAAATAGATTATCCAGCCCACAAAAAAGACAAAACGTCCCTGATGCTGAGGAGAATATTCGGAAGAGCGGGGCTTACTCCAAGAGAAGTCCAGACTCTTAGGGGAATAATAAGGAAAAGCGAGAGAAAAATGAGACTTGCATCAGAGGCAGAAACCCTGCAAAAAACGGAAAATTCGGAAAGCATAGAAAAGTTCATATGATAATAATGTTGTATCAGAAACTATTATACGTTTTTTGACTTTTTTGAGGGCAGTTTTCAAGCAGAAACAACCTTATCAAAGATAGAAATTTTACATAAAAGCCAATTTCTGAGAATGCTATGACTGAAACAGAAAGCAAGTGGGACGAGAAATTAAAGAGGTTCTTTAAAGATTATTACTGGAATGAAATCCTTCAACTGGCAAACGAATACCCGGACCAGCGAAGCCTTGGCGTCGATTTCACAGATATAGAGAAGTTTGACAGGGAGCTTTCGAAGGAATTTCTTGAACACCCAGGAGAACTCATAACTGCAGCCGAAGCCGCCCTGAAAGAAATCGACCTGCCTGTTGAAAAAAGCCTGGATCAGGCTCATGTAAGGGTTATAAAAATCCCGAACAGAGTTCCTATCAGGGACCTTAGAAGCAAACATCTCGCACGCTTTGTTGCAATCGAGGGCATGATAAGAAAAGCAACAGAGGTCAGGCCAAGGATCACAAAAGCTGCCTTCCAGTGTCTCAGATGCGGGCACCTGACCATTGTGGAACAGAACAGCTTCAAGTTCGAAGAACCCTTTGCCGGCTGTGAAGATGAGACCTGCGGAAAGAAAGGGCCTTTCAAGGTTTCAATTGAAGATTCTACTTTTATTGATGCTCAAAAACTCCAGATCCAGGAGTCCCCGGAAAATCTCAAAGGAGGCTCACAGCCCCAGAGCCTTGAAGTGGATGCTGAAGATGACCTCACAGGAAATGTTACCCCTGGTGACCGTGTCATAATTAACGGAGTCCTGAAATCAAGGCAGCGCACTCTCAAAGATGGAAAATCCACATTCTACGACCTCGTACTGGAAGCAAATTCCATAGAGCGCCTGGACAAAGATTATGATGAGCTTGAAATAACTCCCGAAGACGAGGAAAAGATCCTTGAGCTTTCCCGTGACCCGGAAATTTATGAAAAAATTATAGGGTCCATTGCACCTTCGATCTACGGGTACGAAGATATCAAAGAAGCCCTTGCACTCCAGCTTTTTTCAGGAGTTGTGAAAAACCTTCCCGACGGCTCGAGGACAAGGGGCGATATCCATATGATGCTCGTAGGCGACCCCGGAATTGCAAAAAGTCAGCTACTCCGTTATGTGGTCAAACTCTCTCCAAGAGGCGTCTTTGCTTCAGGGCGGAGCGCGTCTGCAAGCGGTTTGACTGCAGCTGCTGTAAAAGACGACATGAATGACGGCAGGTGGACAATAGAAGGTGGAGCCCTTGTAATGGCTGATATGGGGGTTGCTGCTGTTGACGAAATGGACAAAATGAGGACAGAGGACAAGAGTGCTCTGCATGAGGCAATGGAACAGCAGACCATAAGTATAGCCAAAGCAGGAATCATTGCAACCCTGAAGTCCCGATGCGCCCTTCTGGGGGCTGCAAACCCCAAATACGGCCGCTTTGATAGGTATGAGGGGCTTGCAGATCAAATAAATATGCCTCCTGCCCTGCTTTCCCGTTTTGACCTGATCTTCGTTTTGCTCGATACCCCAAACCAGTCCCTGGACAGCAGGATTGCAAACCATATCCTTCAGTCGCATTATGCAGGCGAGCTCTCCGAACAGCGGCAAAAACTTCCCGGATCTACCATTACAGAAGATTTTGTTGATGCGGAACTGGAAGTAATCCAGCCCGTTATAGAAGCAGAAATTATGCGGAAGTATGTTGCATATTCACGAAAAAATGTTTATCCTGTAATGGAAAAAGATGCAAGACATTACCTCATTAATTTCTATACGGACATCAGAAAGAGTGGAGAAGGCAAGAATACACCCGTGCCCGTGACCGCAAGACAGCTTGAAGCGCTGGTTCGCCTCTCCGAAGCAAGTGCACGGGTCCGCCTCAGTAATATCGTCACCCTGGAAGATGCAAAACGGACTATAAGGATCACCATGAACTGCCTTAAAAACGTAGGAGTTGATCCTGAAACAGGAGCTCTTGATGCAGACATACTTGCTTCGGGCACAAGCATGAGCCAGAGAAATAAGATAAAAATATTGAAAGATGTAATTAAAAAGGTCTGTGAGAGATATCCAGGAAAAGAAGGAGCTCCATTAGAAGAAGTTTATGTTGAAGCTGAAAAAGAATGTGGTATTGATCGAGCTCATGTAGAAGATTTGATAAAAAAGATGGTAACTAAAGGCGATCTTTTTAAACCAAACATAGCACATATAAAAGCCGTTAAATAAACCTGCAGCTCAAGTTAGCTTCAATTCGCGAATTACGTTCAAATGTATATACACAAATCCCAATTAACCCCAATAAACGAAGACAGTTAAGCTGTAAATACTAAAAGGGCGAAATAGTACTTAAAAGGGGAAGTATGTATCTAAAGATCTACAAAAATGGAGGGCACGTACTTGTTGCAGCCTGTGATAAGGAAGTGCTCGGAAAAACCCTGAAACATGGCAACACTACAGTAGAAATAAACAGAGTTTTCTATGGTGGAGAGCTTGTCTCTGAGGAAGAACTCCAGAAAGCTCTGGAAGAAGCTACGACTGCAAATCTTTTCGGGGAAAAAACGATCAAGTGCGCCATAAAATGTGGGCTTATCGATCCTGAATCCGTAATCATGATCGACTGCGTACCTCATGCCCAGGTGTTTAGAGTTTGAAAAGCCTGTAACATCTCAAACGGGTTATTCAAACGGCTGAAAACAGTAAGGTATGGTAATTCCCGGTTAATTCTCCGGGCTGGCTCTACAAAGCCAAATAAAAACAAAAGATTATAAAAAGAAACTACAAAATCGTGATACTGTGAGCGGGAATATTGAAGAAGCCGGGATCAGGATACTGACAGAAGGGGAACTGATTTCCAGGGTTGTAGAAAAACATAAAAGGTTTCTGGAAGAATACCAAAAAGAGTTTGAAGAACTGGACAGCAAGCTGAATCAGTTTGAAGAAGACGCAAAAAATGCCAAACTTTCCAGAACCCGGATGGCGGAGCGAAAAGAGGTCCTGAAGGAAAAGAGGCAGCAGTATTACCATCAGGCAGAAGGACTGCTCGAAAAAGAGCTCTTCCCTAAGCTGGATCGTGTAACTGCTGATAAAATAAAGGAAGATATTAAAAAACTCAAAGGACAGATCGAACCCGAAGAGGAACAGAAACTTAAAGACTCTTTTATGGAAAACCTGTGCGAACTCGCCAGAGAAAAAGGAATCGAAGAAAACCTTCTCCTTCAGGTCAGTGCCAGATTGGAAGAAGCAAGAAGCTCAAATCTGGAGCTAAAGGGAGTAATAGAGTCTGAAAAACAACTTGAAGAGGATGATGGAAGCAAAAGCAGTGAAATTACCAAAAATAAACCCCAGCACAAATGGCTCAGCACTAAAATAAAAAGTCACGAAGAAGCTCTGAGTTACTGGGAAAAACAAAAAGCATGAATTGTTTCGGAAACACGTGGGTGGTAGGACATGAACAACGACGTTTCAACAGCAGAAACTGCAACGGCCGACCTTTCAAACCTTAATGAACGGGAGCTCAAGGGCAAGGTTAACGAGCTAAGGAGCAAGATAGAGAAAAGCGAAAGGCAGTTGGCTTCGATTTTCAAGGACCTGAAAATAAACAGAACCGACATCGACGAACTGAAAGAAAAAAGAGATGCTCTGAACCAGCAGGTAAAGGAAAGGGTCGCAAAAGCGCAGGCACTTAGAGACCGACGGGACGAAATTAATAAACAAATCGGCGAATACAAAGAGAAAAGAAGCGGTATAAATTCCAAAACTCAGGAGCTTTTTTCAGGAATTGCGGAGCTCAAAGAACAGCGTGATGAATGTAATAAACTATCTCACGGAAGCGTAGAATCCCTTTCAAAGGCTTATGAGGCTGAACTTGACGCTTTGTTTAATAAAGAACTCCCCCTTGCAGTTGAAATCAAGATACTGCAGAAGCTAGATGACCTGAGTAAACGCCTGGATGCTGCAAAAAAGGCAAATGAATTTCATTCACAGATCCAGGAGAATTATAAGGAATCCAAGGGGATCCATAAAGAAGGGGACGAGTTTCACGAAAAAATTCAGGGCCTTTCGGATGAGTCTCAGGCATGTCACCTGGAAATGCTTGATAATTTCAAGAAAGCAGATGAGATCCGAAAAGAAGCAAATATGTACCATGCTCAGCTTACCGACAAAATTGCAAATATAAATTCCATTAAAGAAAAAATCGATCCCCTCAAGAACAGCATTGCTAACAGTAGAAAAGAACTCTCCTTATATCTGGACAAGTTAAAAGAGATTCAGATAACGAAAGACGAGCACAACGTAAGCCAGAAGCATAATGATGCCCGCGAAAAGTTGCAGAAAAACGCTCGTCTCAGCCTGGAAGACCTCAAGCTCCTTATAGAAAAAGGAGATGTAAAGTTTTCAAATGAATAAGCTGAGAAGAAAGAGCAAGGAAAAAGCAATAAAAGCTGTTTTTAAAAACCCGAAGCAGAATTCTCTTATTACGGGAACTTAAGTCTGAGACTTTAGTTCCCACATTCAAAAACTATTTTTGTGTTAAGATATAATTTTGATTTATAAGTGATTACTACTGTCTTTCAGTGGGTACTGATCTCTTTTTACAATCAATTGTTACATATCTCTTTTTACAATCACTTTTTCTTATATAATCCCGTAAAAACTCCTGTTATCAATAAAACAGCTCCAATGCTCAGAAGAAAAATCGGCATATCAAAACCTTTTGCCTGATTTTCAAATACCGGAGGGACAGAGGAATTGTTATCGGAACTGTTATCAGGAGAAATTACTGGTGTATGGGGCATAGGAAGTTTGGGGTCAAGGTACTGATATACAGGAGAAAACTTTACCAGCACTCCATTTGCCCCACCATATATAGTTCCCACTGTGAGGTTTAAAATCTCAGTAGAATTGTTAGAATATACAAAAGTGTCGCCCTCGCCGACAATAGTGTCTTTAAGAGAGACATCATTTCTGCGCAATTCGATCCATACCCTGTTGCCTTCTGAATTGGCACCTTTTACATAAACCTGATAATCCTGTAAGAAAGTGTGACCGTTTCCTGAACGCACATAAACTTCGTCCCCGTCAATTAGAATAATAGAAAGCTTCTCATCATCCGCCCCTGCGGCAGGAAAGACTACACAGGAGACTATAATTGAAAATAAAAATAGAACCGTGGCGGAGAAAAAAAGTGCAGGGAGAAAATTCATTTCTTTCCTGCTTTTTCTTCCGTATTTATTTGGGACGCGCATAAATGCATCTACCTGCAATAACTTCTTCCTTAGTATCATCCCCCTTCCTGATGATAAGTGCTCCGTCCGGAGTTACTCCGACAGCTCTGCCCTCTATAATCCTGGAAGGTGTGGTGACCTTTACTTCTCTACCAATTGTATCCGAAAGAGCAAGCCAGTCATTCAGGATATGGGAAAACGGCTGAGTTTTGAAGCTTATATACTGCTGCTCAAGCTCGAAAAGGAAGTCCTGAAGGAATGAAACCCTTCTGATGTGTTTTCCAAGCTCGACTTTCAGAGTTGTCGAACCTGCACGGAATGATTCGGGAATGTCTTTCAGGTCCATATTTACATTGATCCCTATTCCGAGAACGACATAATCCACCCTGTCCACCTCAGCCTTTGCTTCGGTGAGGATCCCGCAGACTTTTTTCCCATTTATACGGACATCATTTGGCCACTTGATACGGGCATCGAGACCCATATCACGGATGACGTTTGCAACTGCAAGTCCGGCAACAAGGGTCAACCTTGAGGCATGTCTGAGAGGAATCCCGGGCTTAAGGATTACTGACATCCAAATTCCACCGTGAGGGGAGACCCACTCTCTACCCATGCGGCCTCGGCCTCCTTTCTGGATCTCAGCAATGACAAGAGTCCCTTCTTCTTCGGAAGCTGCAATTTCTTTTGCAACACTGTTAGTGGAGCTGACTTCCTCAAAGTAATGGATCTTCTGGCCCAGAAGAGATGTTTTGAGCCCCATCTGAATCTCATCAGGGTACAGGAGTTGAGGCACGGATTTCAGGACGTAGCCTCTCTTTGGAGACGATTCGATTTCGTATCCGTCAGCCTGGAGAGACTTGATGTATTTCCATACCATTGTCCTGGAAATCCCAAGCTTGAGCCCCAGTTCTTCTCCAGAAACTGGGGTCTTCTGCGCATCCTTAAGTGCCTTAATAATTCGAGACCTTTTATCTCCCATCCATGCACCCCATATAAATCTATATGTTCCACAGTATATAATAATTTAGTCCAAACATATGCTCATACCATAATAGGCCGGAAACTCTTATTCATGTTTTTCGAAGAGTGACCGGCATCACTGCTGTGTTTTCTGGGCCATATTTACATAGGCATGTACCGCAGCCGTGATAGCTGCAACCTTCTTGTCTTTTGCCTCAAGAGCCGAAGCCAGAGTAGCCCCTTTTTCGCTATCTGCCTTGACAACGTGTTCCACAGCATCAAGAATATTTTGCTCTTCAATAAACCCGGTTGTCAGATCACCTCTACGGAATGCCGGATTCCTCATGACAGCTTTATGGAAGGGAATATTGGTTTTCACTCCCACGACCACATATTCGTAGAGTGCCCTATCCATCCTGGCAATAGCGTCTTCTCTTTTTCTTGACCAGACGCAGAGCTTGGAAATCATGGAGTCATAATAAGGAGAAATTGTATAGCCTGTGTGCACACCGCTATCCACCCTTACTCCTGGACCTCCTGCAGAACGGTACCTCCTGATCTTTCCCGGTGAAGGAGCAAAATCATTCAAGGGATCCTCGGCGTTTATCCTGCATTCGATTGCATGCCCGTCAATAACTATATCTTCCTGTCCAAACTCGAGTTTTTCACCCCAAGCAATCCTGAGCTGTTCCCTGACAATGTCAACGCCTGTGACCATTTCGGTAATTCCGTGTTCCACCTGGAGGCGGGTATTGACCTCAAGGAAATAGAAATTTCCTTTAGAATAAAGGAATTCGACAGTTCCTGCGTTTACATAACCGATTGCTTTTGCGACCTTTACGGCAGCCTCTCCCATCTGCTTTCTGAGCTCCGGAGTCATAATTGGAGAAGGAGCCTCTTCAATCAGTTTCTGGTGCCTTCTCTGAATAGAACACTCCCTGTCCGCAAGGTAAACCATATTACCGTGAGAATCGGCAAGTATCTGGATCTCTATATGCCTGGGCTCTTCTACGTACTTTTCGATAAATACCGAAGAGTCCCCAAAAGCAGAACCTGCCATCTGCCGCGTAGAACTTAAGGAAGCAGCAAGCTCTTCTCTGGAGTTAACGACTTTCATCCCTATTCCGCCGCCTCCGGCAGACGCTTTGATAAGGACGGGATAGCCGATTTTTTCCGCAACTTCTATGGCTTCTTTAGGATCCTCAACTGCATCCTTTGTACCGGGCACTACAGGCACTCCGGCTTTCATCATGAGATGCCGAGCACGGATTTTACTTCCCATTTCGGCAATTACATTACTCGGAGGACCTATGAAAATAATACCCTCGTCTTCACAGCGCTTTGCAAAGACAGGATTTTCGGAAAGAAAACCGTAGCCGGGATGGATTGCATTGGCTCCGGTATTTTTTGCAACTGCGATGATAGCTTCCATGTTCAGATAACTCTGGCTGGAAGGAGCAGGCCCTATTAGATAGGCTTCATCTGCGTACTTGGCAAAAAGGGCGTTTTTGTCAGCCTCAGAGCAGACAGCGACTGTTGAAATTCCGAGCTCTCGGCAGGCACGCATGACCCTTATCGCGATTTCACCACGGTTTGCAACGAGTACTTTTTTGAACATGATACCTTCCACCTTGCTCAATTTACTCGATTGACAGTATTATGTCCCCAGGAGCGACAGTGTCCCCTTCGGCAACAAAGATTTCCTTAACTATTCCCGAATGCGGGGCATGGACCGCATTTTCCATCTTCATGGCTTCGATAACAGCTACGGTGTCCCCTTCCTTGACAACATCTTCTACCTTAACCTTAAGGGAAAGCACCATGCCCTGCATTGAACTGGTAACTCCTCCTTTGACGGATTCGGCACTTGGCTTTTTAGGGGCCGCTTCAGAGATAGAAACTCCGCCACCGATAGGCTCGACCTTGACTTCGTAGACCTCGTCATCCACCTCAACCTTGAAGTGGGTTGGAATTGCATATTCCTTGGGAGCTGCAGGAGCAGGGGCGATAACTGCCAGAGCTTCTTCTTCCATTTCCCCTTTCAGGAACTTGGGAGCAATAGCAGGGTAAAGGATGTATGTAAGGATATCTTCTTCGGAGTTTGCAATACCCATTTCTTCTGCTTCTTTTTTCCTCTTCTCATACTCGGGCTTGAGAAGGTCTGCCGGGCGGCAGTGAATAGGCTCCTCATCGCCTATGATCTTTCCTATGATCTCAGGGCTTATAGGAGCAGGAGAGCGTCCGTAGAGCCCGCGTACGTAGTCTTTTACCTCTTTAGGAATGACCTTGTAGCGTTCTCCCATGAGCACATTGAGCACAGCCTGTGTGCCTACAATCTGGCTTGTAGGAGTAACAAGAGGAGGATATCCAAGCTCTTCTCTGACCTTTGGCATCTCCTTAAGCACAGCCGAATACTTGTCAAGGGCATTCTGCTCTTTTAACTGGGAAACAAGGTTAGAGAGCATGCCTCCAGGAATTTGATAGATAAGAACGTTAGTGTCAATCTGTTCGGAAATAGGATCAAGAATTCCGCGGTATTTTTCTTTCAGGTCTTTAAAGTACCTGACAGCTTCTTCAAATGCTCCAAGGTCAAGCCCTGTATCATACGGGGTTCCCTGAAGGGCAGCAACAACGGTCTCAGTAGGAGGCTGAGAGGTTCCCCAGGCCAGAGGGGAAAGAGCTGTATCCAAAATATCAACCCCAGCCGAGCACGCTGCCATATAGCTCATGGGAGCCATTCCCGAGGTGCAGTGGCAGTGGAGAGAAATAGGAATTGAGATCTCTTTTTTCATGGCACTGATTATCTGGGTAGCTTCATTGGGAGAGAGAAGCCCTGCCATATCTTTGATACAAAGAGAATCACATTCCAGCTCTTCAAGCTGTTTTGCAAGCTCCACATACTTTTCTACCGTATGCACAGGACTTATGGTATAACAGACCGTGCCCTGGACATGAGCTCCCAGCTTTTTTGCCACTTTGATGGAAAGTTCCATGTTCCGGATATCATTGACGGCGTCAAAAATACGGAATATGTCAATGCCATTTTCATAGGATTTGGTGACGAATTTCTCAACCACATCGTCCGAATAGTGCCTGTATCCTACGAGGTTCTGGCCGCGGAGCAGCATCTGTGAATATGTATTGTCCATCTTTTTCTTGAGGTCCCTGAGGCGCTGCCAGGGGTCTTCGTTAAGATATCGAATACAGGAGTCAAATGTGGCACCCCCCCACATCTCGAGGGAAAAATACCCAATCTGGTCCAGTTGTTCAACTACTTCGAGCATATCCCTTGTCCGCATTCTGGTTGCCAGGAGGGACTGGTGTGCATCCCGGAGGATGGTTTCAGTAATTTTTACACTCATGGATGATCCTCTTAAATCGAATCAAAAACAGAATTTATTGAAATATACTCAACATTATTTTTCCAGAGATGTTAATCGGGAGTTTCACGAGTATAATCAGTTTGTTTTTAATTCGGTTCGATCAAAGCATATAAGTCTCCTGATTGCGTTTGATTGCAGAGGCCTGCAATTTACCTTGAGAAAGGTAATTAGGTTTAGCACAACCGAATCTCAAGTACGCAGAATATAGCAGGAGAAAATTAATATTAAAGATGCAACCGCAAAACTTAACCTGTCGTGCATCGATAGGAATATTTTTAATAATACCATTGTTAACAAGTAAATACTTTTCGCATGAAATATCGTTGACATTAGAAAAGATCATTTTAAAAAATAAATATCTCAAACTGAAAAAAATAATTGTAGTAAAACAATAAAGTTCCGAGATGGGTAGAAAAAAGAAAAAAGAGATAAAACAAATATATTTTTACGAAAACTCACAACCTGAAGAATGCGCTTTTTTTCTTCCGCCCCACAAAGAGCCACTGGTCGTAAGCACCTTCAGCATCTCTATTGTCCACAATTTCTCCCTCAACCCCTGCGTTAAGGAGAGCATTGGCAAGAATTTCAATCTCTGGCTTACTGCTTACGGTAAAGAGCAGGACTGCCCCCTCAGATGCAACGGAAACAGCCTCTCTTATAATTCTGATCCAGAGCTCTTTGTTAAATTCGTAGATAAGCCCCAGCATAAAACCCATCACAGCATCAAAACTTTCTGGCTCAAAGTATTTTGAGACGGCTGTTGCGTCCATGACCATGACCCTTTGCGGGTTCAGGACCTGCTGCTCGAGCCCCTGACAAACAGTACACTTATTTATTTCTATTGCCAGGGGATCCAGCCCGGATCTGTAAAGTGAAAGCGTTGACATCCCATTACCGCAGCAGACCTCAAGGAGCCTGCCTTCGGGATAATAACCTTTTTTTCGAAGAAGTTCAAGGATTTCAGCAACTCTTTTTATGCGGTTTTCTGAAAAAACACTGCTATAAGACTCAGGTCTGACAGAACAGCCAGTACAGAGATTCCTGTTAACAAGCATAAAGGAGTAATATTCATTTACTGCGCTCAGCCAGGTCTCATAAGAAAGTTCAACATCCTTTTCAGGAGGGTTGAGGGCAAGAAAGGAATCTGCAAGGGCTTCAAATCTGGATTTTAAAGTAGCCTGGGCAAAAGCCCCAGTAAACACCGACCAGAAGTCCACAGGAACATCCCCGTCTGCGGGATTGAAAAACAGCAATCCCAGTGTATGACCTGCCTCCCTGACCCTTATAACCCTGGTGTTTCCTGCATCAGGGAAGTTTCGGAGTCTGTTAAGATACTGGAGAGTGCGTTCAGGAGTTCTCTGAGAGGTATAACTTTCTTCTATAAGATAAATTTCTTCATCTATGCCAAGGAGTTCCTGTAAGAGCATGTTTGACTAGATTTGAATAATCCAATATCAAGATTTCGAAAAAAGGATTCAAAATAAAGTAACAGGGATTTGAAGGAAAAAGAATTAACAAAAATTAAGTATGTGATATTCAAAATGCCCTGCCGGAATTCATTGGTACTGGAGAAAGTTTATAAAAATAATTTATAATAAAAAAAGAGAAATAAGATTTACAAAGAAAACAAAGGGTAAAAAAAGCATTAAAACCTGAATAAGATGGAAAGAAAACTCCGATATAAGCAAAAGTATTTATAGCATCTGATTACAAAATCAGAGATTAGAAGGATTTATATTAAAGAAAAAAAGCTTGGAGGATAATATGGCAGCAAAAGTGATACCGTTCGCACCAATCGAGCGATTAATAAGGACAGCAGGTGCCCACAGAGTGAGCGAAAGTGCAGGAATGGCTCTTACGGAAATTCTGGAAGAATATGGGCTTCAAATATCAAAAGAAGCTATAAAGCTCGCAGAACACGCTGGCAGGAAAACCGTAAAAGCTGAAGACATAAAGCTGGCAAAAGAAATGCTGTAAATTAAAAAAGATCTACCTGACAAGCAATTGCAGGTTCGAAGATCAGAAGCACGCAGCCTCAACCCATTTAGCAATAACTTAGAGACAAGGCCACAAAAAGTATTTGGAAACACAGGTTGCCAGCGTTTTGAAATACCGGTTTAAGAATAAGATTCCTGCTGTAAGAAATAAAAAGACGGAATGCTGTATTTCAGCATTTTCCATATTTTTATTGTACATCTGATTACGCAGTTGCGGATTCAAGCTCGACTACTGTAAGGGATTCCAGAGGACAGTTCTTTGAGCAAGCTCCACAGCGGATGCAGAATTCTTCATTGATTACTGCCACCCCGTCAATTATCCGGAGTGCGAGTTCGGCGGTTTCAGGATCGAAATCATCGCTTTTCATCAGTTTTGCATTCACAGGGCAGACGGAATAGCATATCCCGCACCCAATACACTTTTCAGACTGAACTATTTTTTTGTTTTTCTTATCTGCCTTTGCCATTAAAAGTCACCTCAAAAACTCCATAGAATTGCCAGACAACGGAAAAAGAACCGCATAAGAAGCTGTAAAAGCAGGGCTGGCAAGTATAAAGAGATATTTATATTTGTCCGGTATATAATAGATTTGATATTTTTAAGGTATATGAAGATTTCGAAAGCTTGACCTGAATATCACACTCACGAAAGAGTCCCCGAAAGAGGAATCGAAAGCCTGATATGAGTCATCTCCACGAAAAGGTGTCAAAAGACTTACCCTCAGGTCATTTGCTTTTTGAATATCTGGAAATAGAAATTGAAAGATATAATATAAAAACTGCACGTGAAACCCGTTTTTAAGAATGAGGGAGTTCAGTCCAGAGTTCAGTCTTCTCTTGAGAGAGCAAAATGTGCAAGCAAGGCTTCCAGCTGGATTTTTTCGCTGGCCCCCTCGGTCAGTCTGAAATCGGTTTCCCCGATAATATCCACAAGTTCGACTATATCTCTTTCCGAAAGCCCAAGGTCGAGTATCGTCAGGTTGTCCATTTCAGAAACTATCCTGTAGATCTGCCCGACGATATCCTCTCCGGAAAGACCTTCTTCATAAAGCAGCCTGTTAAGCTCTTTTCTGGCAGCCCTGAAATTTCCGCGAAGGGCAATCTCAATCAGATCCTTAATCTCTTCGGGGTTTGCGGTTGCCGTAGTCCTGTAGATGGTTTCCCTGGAAATTGGCTTTTCCGTATCAATGAATGCAGCAGCCTGGAGAGAATTAACAGCTTTTCGCATATCGCCCTGAGCCACATAAATCAGAGCTTCATATCCGTCTTCTGTGATGGACAGCCCCTGGTCTTTAGCAATGTATTCAAGGCGTTCTCTGATGGCTTCATCGGAAAGCCGCCTGAACCTGTAGACTGCACATCTGGACTGAATAGGCTCAATGATCTTGGAGGAGTAGTTACAGGAAAGAATAAAACGGCAATTGCTGCTGAATTTTTCCATAGTTCTGCGGAGCGCAGACTGAGCATCTGAGGTAAGGGCATCAGCTTCATCAAGGAAAATGATTTTGAAGGGGGCTCCGCCTATTGGAGCTGTTTTTGCAAAGTTTTTGATTTTATTTCTAACAATATCAATACCCCTTTCATCAGAGGCATTGAGTTCGGTAAAATTTTCTCGCCATAAATCTTCCCCGAAGATCTCCCTAGCTATTGAAACTGCAGAAGCCGTTTTCCCGACACCTGGAGGCCCGGAAAAGAGTAGGTGAGGAAGATTTTTAGTTGCCACATAAGACATCAGGCGCTCGATTGTTTCATCCTGCCCTGCTACCTGACTCAGCCTGACAGGTCTGTATTTCTCAATCCAGATCTCTTCTTTAATCTTAAAGTCCTCCATTAATGCTTGCACCTTAATTAGAGAAGATAATATTTAAACTTTCGAATGTTTGCGATATTTCTGGCAGATTGGCCTCATTTCGAAAAAAGAACATTACAGGAAACTACATTAAGGATACTCAGCATAAAAAGGTTTCAAAGAATATGAGGCAGAGGGTTTTAGCTGAGATCAAGTCAATATTAGTGCTGTCATTCAGATGCACAAAATCAACTGATAGGAAAAAAGAAATTGACCAGGGTATGTAAGACTGATTCATTCCGGAGCAAGAAGGGGTGTCAGTCCAGGTATACCGTATGCAGAGTCTCATAAATAGGACCGTCGGGAGTCAGAGTGCTTTTTTTAAGAAGCACTTTATTCACCTGCATACTGCCAAGTTCGATATCTTTTAATTCTTTCAGGACATCTGCAAAAGCACTTTTTTGATCTTTATTCAGGGATTTTACCCTGGCAAGGGTAGCATGGGCGGTAAATCCCCTTTCATCCTCTTTGAACTTGAAAGGCTTCAGCAATGTCTCCACATCATTATGAAGAGTTTCGAAGTTTCCTGTTGCTCCAAGCCACAGGACTTTAGGATTTAAAGGCTTTGGGAAAACCCCGATACCCTCGACTTTTGCTTCGAAAGGCTCACACATAATAGAATCAAGAGCTTCAGAAATGGGAGCAACCATTGATTCTTTAATATCACCCAGAAACTTAAGAGTAATGTGAACGATTTCAGGATTAACAAACTTCAGGTCAAACTCGGAAAATTTGTCCTGAATCTGGAGGATTTTCTCCCTGAAACTCGGGTCCAGTTCCACTGCAATGAATGTCCTGATCAAAGCTTTCACCAGTATAAATTAGAAGGGAAAAACAGAAAAACGTTTCTGTTGGCCGATGATTTATATAAAGCAGATTTAAGATACAGTTACCCTTAAAAATTATAAACTTATGTGAACCAAACGACATATAGAAAAAGAAGCGAAGATAAGTACCGGAAGTTGCGAGAAAGATGGTAGAGAAAAAAAGAAAAATAGGATCAACTACAGAATAATTATAATATCTCAGATATTACGCAGGAAAATAAACAGGCTTATTAAGTATGTAATTACCTAATGTTAACTCTAAGAAATAATGTTAACCTATAGGAGTAACATTAGTCCAAAGAAATAATAATTAACTTAAAATTAAACACAGAATATAAACTAACTTCAGATTAAAACAGCAGGACTGCAAATATGATTGCGTAAAAATAAAAAGGGGTGAATGACATGGACAGAGCACGTATAATTGCAGAAGCGGCAGCCCATATTTCCCAGGAACTCGGTGCTGCCGCAATTATGGTCTCCGGAGATCTGAGTTTTGAGGGAATCGAAACAGGAGGAGTGCCGGTATATTATATATCCATGCGCCCGAAAAGCATAATAGACCATCTTGTAGCAACCAGTAAAGATGGAAAAAGTCCTGCAAAAGAACTTGGTGACCAGCTTAATAGGGAAGCTGCGGGTAATGTTGACCACCTGCAACATGCCGCAGCCATAGAGTATATGCTTGAGGGCCCAAGAAGCGGAATTGTGGTGGGTGTTGTTGAAACTCGCGGCTCCAGTTCTATTATAGTTCATAACCTCGATGAAAACCCCCTTATAAAAGCAATGAAAGAATGCGAGGAGAGAGTCAGACCTGAAGTCATGAATGCGGTCCTGAAAATTGCTTTTGATATTGCCCTCACAGGCAGGGAAGGAAAAAAAATAGGAGCTGCCTTTATTGTAGGTGACTCCGAAGAAGTCCTGAAACGTTCTCATCAGATAATTCTTAACCCATATGCAGGCCACGAGGAAATTCACAGAAACGTCCTGGACAAAAAAAACTGGGAATCTATAAAGGAATTTGCCCAGCTTGACGGAGTCTTCGTAATAGATGAGAAGGGCCTGATCCATGCAGCAGGACGATACCTTGACGTGGACGGGAAAAATATTGATATTGAGAAAGGGCTGGGAGGACGTCATGTCTCCGCAGCTGCAATTAGCAGGGACACCGTAGCGGTTTCAGTTACAGTATCGGAGTCAGGTGGAGTCCTCAGAGTATACAAAGACGCAAAAGAAACTCTCTGTATGGAAGCCTTACAACCCGCATCAAGATATATCTGAAGCTGGAATGGAAAAAATATTGTAACTGTTCAGTATATACTTCTTTTTTTAATTGCCTATTTAGAGTATCCCATGCAGAGATGAAAACTCGAGTGCAAACGGATATTCATTAATAAAGATAATGCACATAGCTCATAATATGCGGAAAACCAGAGAACTGAGAGTGAGTCCATGAGCAGACAGATTTTCTACATGCCTTTCAGCCTGAAATTCCTGTTCTTATTGATACTCATAACGATCTTCGGACTTGGATCTTTGTTTCTGGGAATTGTCGTCTCTGCCTTTATGAAAATTGGATTTTCCGCAGAAGACGCGCTATTAATCCTGTTTCTGTCTCTAATTGGAAGTGGAATAAACATCCCACTGACAACTCTGAAATCTGACATTCCGATTGTTAAGGACAGTTACATAAAGGTCTTTGGGATTGCTTACAGGATTCCCGGCCGACAGATGGTCAGGAACGAAACCGTACTTGCCGTCAATGTTGGAGGGGCAGTTATTCCGGTCCTGATTTCCGCTTACCTTCTTACGCAGTTTCCTTCATCCTTCTATCTTGCAGGAGCAGGTGTGGCAATTGTTGCAGCTATAACATATTCTGTTGCAAGACCAATAAAAGGAGTAGGCATTGCAACTCCTGCTCTGGTCCCACCACTCACATCTGTTCTTGCTGCAATTCTGCTTACTTCAGCTATCCATATCTCTGGCTGTCCTGCTGAAACATGCCGTGTAATTATTGCCTATACGGGAGGAGTGCTTGGGACCCTTGTAGGAGCTGACCTGCTTAATCTGGGAAAAATTAAGAACCTGGGTGCCCCCATTGCAAGCATCGGAGGAGCAGGTACCTTTGATGGAATATTTTTAAGCGGATTTATCGCCCTGCTTTTGATCTGAAAAAGAGCGCCACTGATTAACTGGTATCTATTACAGATCCTGAAAAGAATTTTCAGTTAATTTCCCTTTACAGCGCTGGGATGAGAGCCATCCTGAAAGATTTGAAAAAATAACTGTAGGTCCGGCAATTAAGAGAAATAGTATACTGAAAATGCTTCCAGGCAAGCTGTCTCAAAACTACTTCTGGTTCTACAATTGGAGAAAATATTCGATTATAAGGCTAATTCATAACCATGTTTTGGAATAATTTCCTATTTGAATTTAAATTTTGCAGTGGCCATTACCCAATTGTAGAAATAAGTCCCGAGTTTTGAGACAGATTCTTCAGGTCAAAACATTATTGTTAAAAAAGTAAAAATGTCGCAGGCAGAACACTAAGCAAAAGTTACAGGACATATTAAATAAAAGATTTCTTTATACTAACCATATTTATTATAAGAATATAATATCTGTTAAATATAAGTAATATAAAAATATAAATAGTACTGTGCAAATAAAGTAAGAATTGGGGAAAAAACATATTGAACCAGAAGTCAAAATTTCTACATTAGCTTATTTAATCAGCCAGATATGAAAGAACTTAAATGAGTATAATTTAACTTAAGGTACCAATTTAAAAGAGTGG
This sequence comes from uncultured Methanosarcinales archaeon, assembly GCA_964434965.1. Taxonomy (GTDB): domain Archaea; phylum Halobacteriota; class Methanosarcinia; order Methanosarcinales; family Methanosarcinaceae; genus Methanosarcina. The sequence continues at coordinate 18,613 of CAYSWX010000003.1, read as the reverse complement.
CGGGGGCTCATAGAGATTTGAAAGTTTATAGATGTATAGGGGATTTAATTTAAGAAGTTGAATAGAATAAATAAAAAAAGATTAAAATGAGTGATTATTAACTAAAATCCCTATCCAGTGAATTCAAATTAACATGTTCTACAAGAAGATTTGCCGAAAAATGTTAAATAGTATGGTATAATTATCGTATACCCCTCTTCAATACAGTACAAATCGATTACACCCAATGTAAAAAAGAAAAAAATAGAATTTGATATTCGGAAAAACTCGATTATATTCGTAAAACCTCCATTAGATCTCAAAAAATGGTTATTATATTCGGAAAAAATACATTGGACCTCATAAAAATGGTCATTATATTTAGAAAATTTCCATTAGATATTAGAAAAGCAGGATACCGATCACTTAACGATAAATTCGTAATGTATGAAATTTCGAAATCCAACAATGAATACAAAATCAAGGAAGCTGTCATTAAAAAACTTAGCCTTACAATAAATTTCGGATTAAAATAAAAGATAAAAAACATTCATAAAATAATAAATATTATGAGTCATTAACATAAGAAAAAACGTAATATACAGGTTTAAAATTCATTCAGGTTTCGAATTTTAAAGGCAAATAAACGGGATTCGATCCTGAAAAAACCGGAATTAAATCTTGATAAACCTGAATTGACTTTAAAAACGTAATTTAACTTTAAAAAGTAAATTAAACCCTACAAATCAAAAAATAAACCCTAAAACCCTTACTTAAATTGTACTTTAAGAAACCCTAAAACAAACTCTAAAAAACCTGGAAAGAATGGTGATAAAAATGAAAATTAGAGTTGTAAGCTCAAAAGAAGAAATTGACACTTTAAGAATCAATGAGGAAATTGTCCATCTCGCTTTCAGACCATCCAACAAGGACATTTTCAAGCTCATATTAAAGTGTCCAGAAGTAAAAGCGATCCACATCCCGAGTTCATATAAGAGGACAATTTCCAGTTCTGCACAGATGTATCTTTCTATGCAGAATATTGCTCTGCTTGAAGGCGATGTGTGGGGACACAGAAAAGACATCAACGAATACTCAGAAGTTTCCCAGCATGTATTTGACCGCATAAAGGAATTAAAAGAAGAAGGGCTTTCCGATGAAGATACTATCGAAAGGCTTGTAAGGGAAACAAGACTTAGCCCGGACTTTGTGACTTTTATTATATCAAACTAAAGTAGACTTTTAAATTAGCCGGTCAAAATCCTGATCGGCCCTTATTTATCTGTAAAATTTCCTGTTAAACTTTTTTTTAGATTTCAGGCACATGTCCTGAAATAAACTTCATAAGTATTATATCTATTGAGAGATATTTATTAAAAAGAGGTTCTAGAAACTGGTGAATTTAAGACTTCCAGCCCGCCAGCAAGTTTTAAAACCAGATTATCCTTACAAGAGCCCTGCAGAAACTATCTTTACCATATTGGGTTACCATTTATCCGGGAGTTAAAACATCAGAATATTATTGTGGCCTTTTTGCCTTAAATTTATGCTAATATAATCATCGTGCCTTTAAACTGTAACTTAACATATGTTCTTACTCACCCCACCAGCTTACTCTTATATCATGTTTTATATCACCTATGTGTAAACACCGGTTGTCTGAAAAATATAAATAAAGTTATGGAAATTAATTTATATGAAATTATTATTCAAGTAAAATTTGAGCAAAAAATGAAAACAGGAGAATGGATTTCGTGACCGAATTTGAACGTGTGCTTGTAAACTCGTTTAATACATACATCGAGGAAAAAGGCATTAGAGCCATCTCCTATCGGCTTAAACAGCACAGATTTACCTCCCAGTTCCTTGACGTGCTTGTAGATTCTCTTGATCCTGACCTTTACCTGGGGATAGAATGCAAAAGTATCTCAGTGGATAAAGGAGCAAATGCACTTTATTTTACCCAGCACTTTACAGTGGATAAAAAAGGAGTGCATCAAATAGACAGAATTTCAGACTACCTGAATAAATCTGGAAGAAGAGGATTCCTGGCAGTTGAACTTCGCCTCGGGATGGGCCATGAAAGGGAAGCATATATGGTCCCCTGGGAAGAACTGGAAAAGATCTATCATTCAGAGAGTCTCAAACTCACAGTACAGGAAATTCGAGACTTTCCGGAAATAAAAAGGGATGGGAAAAATTACCTGATAAACCCGAAAGAATGGGAAAGAAGAAATCACTGGGGAAAGGATATTAAACTGAATCTAGCAGAGAATCTCGGAGAAACTAATGACTGAAATCATAGAAATATTCAGAAAAGAAGCAGGCAGGTGTGCCGAAGAGATCAGGAAACATAGATCTGTGCATGTAGTATCTCATATTGATGCAGACGGGCTGACTTCTGCAGGGATTATCTGCAAAGCTCTCGAAAGAGGAAATTTTGAGTATACAACTCGCTTTGTAAAGCAACTCGACGAAAAAGCCCTCAATACTATTGCAGACGAAAACCATGAGCTTGTAGTCTTTACAGATCTCGGAAGCGGGATGTGCGAACATATAAAATCCCGCGGGATTAATGCTGTAATCTCAGACCACCACCAGCCGCAGGGAACTCTTGAATTCCACCTCAATCCCCATCTTTTTGGAGCAAACGGTTCTTATGAACTGAGCGGTTCGGGAAGCACTTACCTTCTGGCTTCAGCCCTGGGAAAAAACAGAGATCTTTCCTCGCTCGCCATAGTAGGGGCTATTGGTGACATGCAGCACCTGAAAATGGGACAGCTTACTGGAATTAACAGAAAAATTCTTGAGGAAGGTGTAAAAGGAGGAGATCTGGAGTTCAAAAAAGATCTGACCCTATTTGGAAAGCAGACCCGTCCTATTTACAAACTCCTGCAATATTCATCAGACCCTTATCTTACCGGACTTACCGGAGATGAAGAAGCTTGCATTAATTTTCTTCACTCGTTGAACGTTCGTTTCAGCCAGGATGAGCGCTGGAGGCGCTGGATAGACCTGGAGATCTCGGAAAAACAGAAAATAATTTCAGGACTTTTCCAGTATTGCCTTAACTCAGGGATACCCTCATACAAAATTGAGCGCCTGATAGGTGAGGTTTACGTCCTTCTTAAAGAAAGAGAAGGTACAGAAATGAGGGATGCCTCAGAGTTTTCTACCCTCCTCAACGCTACTGCCAGGTATGACCATGCAGATATAGGTCTTGCAGTCTGTATGGGAGATAGGGAAAATGCCTATGAAGATGCCAGGAAATTGCTTGCAGAACACAGGCAAAACCTTGTTAACGGGCTCATGTATGTAAAAGAAAATGGGGTTACTCAACTGGAAAACATTCAATACTTTGATGCAGGTTCACAGATTAAGGAAACCATTGTTGGAATAATTGCAGGCATGAGTTCCACAATAGTTGAAAACAGGAACCTTCCGATTATTGCCTTTGCAAAAACAGACGGAGGGATTAAGGTATCAGCAAGGGGGACACAGGACCTTATCCGTAGAGGAGTAAACCTATCTGAAGCAATGTCAACCGTATCGGCAGAAGTGGGAGGTGCAGGCGGTGGGCATGACATTGCCGCAGGGGCAACTATCCCTGAAAATGCAAAAGAAGAGTTCACCAGGAAACTGGACTTTTTCATAGGGGAACAGCTTCGGCGGAAAGTAAATTCAGGGAAAGTAAATTCAGGATGAGAAGAGCAGCCCTCCGGAAACTATTCCGGAAAGCCTGATTTCCGCAGAAAATCAGCTAGAAAAGTAGCTGGACCTTGATGAAAGCAAAGACTTTCTGAAAAAGGAATTTGCGGAACAGGAATTATACTCAGGTTTCAGACCAGATCCTCAATCCTGCTCATTTCCTTAAAAGGAATTAACCTCGACATCGCACTTGTGTCTATTGGAATACCATATTCCTGCACAACAGCCATCGGGTTTGTTCCTCCAATAACGACTATTCCGAGGTGGTCTCTCTCAATAGGGACATCGAGAACCCTTGTATTCGGCTCTCCTACTTCCAAAATCCCACTGAAACCTGCGTCCAGAAGATCAGAAAGGTTGCTTTCAATCTCATCTCTTGCAACCATTGGGGCTTCCCTGAGATTTGCAAGAACCTTGCCGGAACCTGTCCTGAGCATTTCAGATACGGAAGTAATTCCCTGAGACATCAGGATTTCAAGGGGGTCTACAGTAGTACTTACATATGTTAGCACGTCAGTGAAGCGTACAGGAATGCCGTTTCGGATCTGAACAACCCCGCCAAGCTTAGGATTTACGGGAATCCCTGCTTTTAGGAGTACGCCATCAATAGTTATACTGCATACAGTCCCGATTCCTACTTTTCCTTTCTCAATGATCATGTCTCCGATAGTTTCCCCTTCTGAAATCACTTTCACGTAGGGGGTTACGGAAAGCCCGCTTGAGATGACCATCTTGAAGATGCCGAGTACATCGTCCAGGTCTTTTTTATCGATAAGTGAGAGATTAAGAATGATATCTCCATCCATTTTCTTTGGATCAAATGTGGTCCTGTACATAAGATCCCGGATTCTGGATGATGTAAATTGAATACGGTATCCATTTTTTTGCATTTCAACCCTCCAGTAATTGAAGGGATTTATACCTATTATAAGTTGTGTATTATTGCAGAGAAAAAAATATCCTTTAAACCTGTATCGACGCTCTGTAAGCCTTTGCCTTCAAAAAACTACAAAAGAAAAAGGTAAAAAAGTTTCTTAAAGGAGCCTTCGGGAAAAGATAGTAGTAAATGAGGTTTTTACCCATTATAAAACATAGGAGTCCCTATTTCAGAGCACTCCTGCCAGGAAACCCATAAACTCCTGAGGAGCAGTCAGGAATCTCAGCCTGTCCGCATTGTATATGAGTTCATACATGTTTTCTCCGGGATTAAGCCCGAATTCCGCAAAGCTAAGAGGTTTAACATAACGGATAGAAGGAATGCCTCTATAGAGGGGATTTTTGGCAAAACCGTCTTTAAGAAGGAAATAGGCAGCTCCGGAAAGTCTTTTTACAGGCTCATAGACGGAAGAGAAATCCCGACAGACCCAGTTTGCCATCTCAAGGGTTTTTTCCGAAGCATTAATTGTTACATGTCCGTATCCGGGTGGGACAAGCACCAGATCCCCCTTTTCAGCTTTGATAACTGCCATGTCCAGAACAATGTCCTCTTCTCCAGGCTCCACTTTTTGCAACAGATAGGTAGCAGAACCTTCAAGCACCTGGTAAATTTCAGGATAAGACACATATGTTCCTGGAACCTGAGGATGGTAGTGACCTACGGTTTTAATGTATTCCGACCCAAGCATTCCGGGAGGGATTCTTGTAATATCATACCTGAGGTGGCGGGATTTGATGATCTCAAGATCAGAGTCACTTCTGGCAAGGTCCCTGAACATATAATACATATCCCTATTTATCGCATCTGTCTTTTCAAACCATTCTCTATCAAATACCACATCTTCCATATCATGGAGTTTTCTTACATCTGCCACTGTGACTTTGTCCCCGAACTTCAGTGTTACTGCCATTGAATCCCCTTTCATTTAAAGTATACAATAATCTTCAATACCATAGAGAGCCTGTTCAACTACATATACAATCCTGCTATAAAAGCCAACAGGAATTAGCAAGACTAAAATCCAGAACAGTAATATGGGTGCAGTTATCAAACGATAATATACCAATTACTGACATATACCAATTACTGACATTTCTACTTTTTGGCGAACTATTCAAAGGAAAAAACGCATTTTTCACGTGTTTAGAGCTTTTTCAACCATTTTAGGATAAGTAAGTTCAATAATAGTTTTCAGGTTTACTATATCCTCCTTGTTATATTTAACAAGCAAGTTAAGAGCTTCAAGGTCTCCTTTTTCATATTGCTTCCAGAGACGAACGGCATCAAATCCGTCCATACCATCCGTATCTTCGCTTCTGCAAATCCCCAGCAGTTTTTCAATATGTTTCAGACCCCCTCCATATCCTATGCGTCTCAGGGGATACATCAGGTCTATATGGAGCTGCTTGAACTCTAATTCAGGAAATTCTGATTTTATGAAAGGGATATCAAAACGAGCCCCGTTAAAGGATACCAGAAGCCTGTATTTTGAAAACTCCTCTACAAGATCTTCAAGATTGATCCCCCTTACATACGTTTTGGTCTCAGATCCATCATAAATTCCAACAACGGTTATCTTATCCCTGTTTGGGGAGAGACCCGTGGTTTCTATATCGAAGAAAGCGGCAGAGTCTGAAAATAGAGAATAAGCCCTCCAGTGTTCTGAAGATGGGAGACGCTGCGAAAAAAAGAAGCAATCTTTTTCAGCTAGACGGCTGGAAGATACCTTTATTCCTTCACATATTCTGGCTCTCTTGGTTGAAGGAATTGAAATTCTGTCTTCCATTTCCAGGAACTCGTCCCATGTATGTATTCCTGAGGCCCAGATTTTCTGCTCAAGCGCTTTTCCTATACCCGGAATATGAATATATGTGTTCTTCAGCATTCCCGGGACAATTGGAAGTGATCTTTAATAAAAATACTGCATGAAGGCTAAAAGTAATATAAAACACAAATAATGACATTTAGAAACAAGAAATCCATAGTTAGAAGGCTGGAACAGAGAAATCGTTTGCTAAAAATCCTTAAATTCAACCAGTATATCACATATTTTTAGCTATCAGGCTTATATTATGGAATCTTCCATGACCGCGTCAACAAAGTTAATATACTTAACCAGAAATAATAGGATTTACTCTTTATTTCTGTGGGGACAGGACATAAAGAGAGGGGCTTATAGAGTTCAACCTGATAAGAGGGGGAAAAAGAGCTTTAAGGAATTCTAGAAAGCCAAAAAAATAAATATTAAGATATGGTTACCACCAGACCGATTGATAAGAATCGATTTTTAGAGGCAGGAATTAAAAAAATCCTGCAAATAAACATTTGATACAGGTGTGTAAGCAATGGCTAAAATTTCCGTTATTGGTGCAGGAAATGTAGGTGCGACCACAGTCCAGCGGTTAGCTGAACTGGAACCTGGCGAAATTGTCATGACAGATATTGTAGAAGGATTACCACAGGGAAAGGCTCTTGACCTTATGCAGGCAGGGGCAATCAATGGTTATGACACCAGGGTGACAGGTACTAACGATTATGCAGATATTGCAGATTCCGACCTTGTAATAATTACAGCAGGGATTGCCAGAAAGCCCGGAATGAGCAGGGAAGACCTTATTAAAACGAATTCCAAAATAATAGGAGATGTCGCAAGGAATATTGCGAAATACGCTCCGAACTCTATTGTTATAAATGTCACAAATCCTCTTGACATTATAACATACGTAGCTATGAAGGAAACTGGATTTGAGCCAAAAAGGGTCTTCGGGATGAGTGGAGTTCTTGATGCAGGTCGTTTTGCAAGCTTCATAGCAGAGGAACTGAAGTGTTCAAGAAGGGACGTTGAGGCAATGGTCATAGGAGGGCACGGAGATCTTATGGTTCCCCTTCCACAGTATACAACAGTTGCTGGAATTCCGCTTCCAGAACTGCTTCCGGATAAGACAATTACCGGGCTTGTGGAAAGAACAGTAAACGGAGGAGCCGAAATAGTAGAACTTCTCAAACAGGGAAGTGCTTTTTATGCACCCTCTGCAGCTATCGTGCGCATGGCAGAAGCCGTACTTAAGGATTCAAAGCGTATACTTCCTGCATCTGCATATCTTGAAGGACAGTATGGGCAGAAAGGAATTTACTTTGGAGTGCCAGTAAAACTAGGAGCAAACGGAATAGAAGAAATTCTTGAACTTAAACTTGAGGAGAGCCAGTGTGAGATACTCAGGAAATCTTCCGAGACTATCCGAAAGGGAATTTCACAGCTGGGAATATAAATACCTGAACAGACCAATAAGATCTTAAAGGTAAGTACAAACAAAAGACAGGTTTCTGCTAACGGAAAAAATTAGAAAATTTTTCCAGCGAGTTAGAATGAATCTCAGAAGCCTGCCCAATTTCCGGTTTTGTTCTGATTTAACCTGCTATGAAAAAGTAAAAACCAGAGCTATCTCTTTTTGATCAATTTACATTAAAGTGCGGGAAATGAATAGAGAATTTCTATCACCATGACTGACTTTAGAAAAGAATTTAATGAATAAAAACATTTTCATCTTTGATTAAAACATTTATATCTCTATTATTAAAACACGGACCGTTTACTATATAATACAGACTGAAAGGCTTTTCTAAGAAAAGCGAATAAACGATTCATTAAATTTAAACATTGAGGTAAAATAAAATAGAAAATATGGAAAACATATTTTTAGTAGAGGAGAGAGACTGGTAAAACTGTAAGATATATAAGTATGTTTTTCATATAAGGTAGAAGAAGAAATTTAAATAAATTTAGAATGCATAGATAACTTAAATTAATTAATAGAGCAGGGATATAATGCGCGCAGAACTCACATTACTTTTTGGCCTAAACATATACACAAATAACGGTGTTTATGTAGGGAAATTGCAGGACCTTGTAATGGATGTAGAGGAACAGAAAGTAACAGGGCTTGCTGTTTCTGACGTCAACAGGGAGCTTTTTGACCTTAGCAGCAGAGGTATCATCATTCCCTACCGGTGGGTTATAACCGCAGCGGATATTATTATAATTAGAGATGTTATACAGAGATACAAAAAGAGGAAAGAAGACTGAATTGTCTTTCGAAAAGGTATATGAAAAACCGGGAAATCTATGCTGAAATGCGCTGTATCCCGCCAGTGGTCTTGCGCGCTGACGGCAGGAATTTCAAAAACACGCTTTCGGGTCTGGGCTTTGAAAAACCATATGATGAAACCTTCGCCAGAGCAATGGCGGATATTGCTGAACTTTTCATAAAAAAAGCGGTTTAAGCCCTCTTTTTGCCTATACTTTTTCAGATGAGATCAGTTTTCTGTTTACAGACCTTCCTTTTGATGGCAGGGTGGAGAAAATCGACTCTGTTGTGGCAAGTTTTCTTGGAAGCGCTCTCACAATAAAACTGCGGCTAGAAACACCCATAGCTTTTGATTCCAGACTGGTAGCTCTTCAGAAAGAGGAAATTTCTGAATATTTCCACTGGAGGCAACTGGAAGCCTGGAGAAACTTTGTAGCATCCTGGGGATATTATGCCCTCAGAAACGAAGGCGTGGAAAAGGATGTTGCTGCAAAATATCTGAAAGGAAAAAAAGAATGGGAAATCCATGAGATGCTTTTTGAGAAAGGAATAAATCTTGCGGCACTTCCTGCATGGCAGAGGAGAGGGATTGTAATCTCTAAAAAAGAATATGAAATATCAGGTTTTAATCCTATATCTGGTAAAGAAGTAAAATCTATGCGATGGAAAATACTCCAGAACTGGGAAACCCCAAAATTCAAATCAGAAGAAGGAATAGTATTTTTAGAGAAACTTATTAATACAAATTAAGTTTTTCAGAATAAGAAAATAAAAGGAATGTAGATGTAATGGACAGACTTGAGCTTATAAGAAGAAATGTTCAGGAAATTGTAACTGAAGAAGAACTGGAAGAACTACTTAATAAAAAAGAATCTCCCCGTGCTTATGTAGGATATGAGCCAAGCGGGAAAATCCACATGGGGCATGTCCTTACCGTAAACAAGTTAATGGATTTGCAAAAAGCAGGGTTCAAGATCACTGTCCTGCTCGCAGATGTACACGCTTATATGAACAAAAAAGGCACTCTGGAAGAAGTCAAGAAAATTGCAGACTACAACAGACGCTGCTTTATAGCTCTTGGGCTTGATGAAAAACAAACAGATTTCGTTTACGGGTCAACCTTCCAGCTGGGACCCGAGTACATGTTAAATGTTCTCAAACTCTCAAGAGCGGTCACTCTTAACAGGGCAAAGAGGAGCATGGACGAAGTAGGGCGTGCAATGGATGACCCCATGGTTTCCCAGATGGTTTATCCCCTGATGCAGGCTATTGATATTGCCATGCTTGAAGTGGATGTGGCAGTGGGAGGTATTGACCAGAGAAAAATTCACATGCTTGCCCGTGAAAACTTAAAAAGCCTCGGATTTGAGGTGCCGATCTGCATTCACACTCCTATCCTCCTTGGCCTTGATGGGACCAAGATGGCTTCTTCAAAGGAGAATTATATCTCAGTAGATGATACGGAAGAGGAGATCTACAGGAAGTTTAAGAAAGCTTTCTGCAAGGTTGGAGACGTAGAAGAAAACCCGATTCTTGCTCTTTTCCGTTATCATATCTTCCCAAGATATGAGACCATTGTAATTGAAAGGCCTGAGAAATTCGGTGGAAACCTTACCTACCACAGTTATGCTGAGATGGAAAACGACTTCGTAGAAGAAAAAGTCCACCCAATGGACCTTAAAAATTCAGCTGCAAAATATATAAATGAAATTCTGGACCCTGTCCGGAAAGTCCTTCTTTAAATTAAGGGGGCTTCCCCTTTTAAAATTTTTTTGAATTCTGGGGTAAAGGCATATTTTTGAAGGGGAAGGGGAAAGCCGCAAAAGAGTGCCTGAAGATCCTGGATAAAATGTTATATATCTATACGGCATAGAATATTTGGAGAGTTAGCTCAGAATTCAGGGTGCTTTTTATGAAATATATTTACCAGGACTCTACAGAACTGCCTGTACAGAGGGATTTCATTGAGGATCTGAAAGCATTCATAGATATAACTGCCAGGGTAATTCCTCAGGAGAATTCTATCATAGAACTAAAGTGTAAAAACAAAGAAGAGCTCCATAAATTAAACAATAGAATTATGGGAATGAACCTTTTTGAAGAAAAACTCAGCATACTAATCAAGAAATTGGAAAGAGACATAGGCACTGAGGATTTAGCATCCTGTACTGATGCAATTCTGACCAGCTGTCGTGAGAATCTTGGGCGAAAGCGTGAAATTCTTGATGTTGAGTCCAAAAAAGTCGAAAGTGGAGCCTCTCAGGAGTACCAAAAAATTGAGAGCAAAGTTCTTGAGATACTCACACCATTTTTGATCTCGGGGATATATGGAGCAGAAAAAAGATTTGAGCTTTCCAGCGGCATGAACGAAGTATCAGGGGTAATGGAAGGTTCGATTTCAGGTGTCCAGTACTATTATAGGCTCTGGTTTGCAGAAGGGCCTCTAACAGTAGACAGACTAATGGGAAACTTTAGCCTGCCGGGATGGACAAAAACAGGAATTCTTCGAAAAGAAGAGAAAATCAAAATGCAGGACCTGTCTGATTATTTAGTAAGCTCCCTGGAATATGACAGCGAAAAAAATGTCCGTATTATTCTTGAAAATAAAAAATCAAACCGGAAGCTCAGGATAGAAGGCGGTGGGCTCAATTACTTTGTATATGAAGACGAGAAAGAAATTACTGCCGACAAAGAGCTTGGAGCTCGTATTGACATGGCGGCTCTCACTAAGATTCCGGAAATGGTTCAGAATTACCTCAGGACAAACATCCGAACCTATTCTCTTTCAAAAATCCTGATTGATGAAGAGGATGCAGTCTCTACAAACCAGATTTTTGACTGTCTGAAAGTAGTTGCCGAACAGTACGGTGTGGTCGTTCATGAATGCCTTGCAAAAGGGCACAATAAGGAAGAAATTATTATCAAAATGGAAGAAGCCGACGGGACAAGAACCGAGAAATATATTTCTAAAGCTGAAATGTACGCACAGCTTTCAGATATCGGCAGTGAAGGCGTTGAAATTGCAGAAATACTCGGCGTGAACAATAGAGTTCAGATTAAGGACAGCAAATACCTGATTGTCTAATTTTTTAATATCTTTAAACAATATTTTTTAAATTTGACTTTTAATATTTATGTGATGTATTTCATTATCACATTTCTTTATACATCATTTGTTTGAACCTCTTTTCTTTTTCTCACCATTAAGGCTACTAGAAAAGCAGAATAAATGTTTTTGCTGAATATAGCAGGCATAGGGGAGAAATTTACAGAAAATTAAAAAAATATTTTTGTAGTTGACCGTCTGGAAAGCAACATATTGGACAAAAGAATTGAGAGCGTAGAGCCTTAAATACAAGACAGGAGAAGTAATGTATCGTACGAAGTAACCTTCGTGCGGGCTACAAATCTTTTGGAGATAGAGTGTAGGAAGTTTATTTGAGATAAAATCAGAAACTTAATTTCAATGAACTATATAGCTACCATTAATAAGCTACTGATGTACCAATCTCTAGTGTAGACGTGGGGGGCGGAGGCTGAATAAAATGAGAGTAAATTTTTTTCGTTCTTTGGTCAGTGTGTTGATAATAACGCTTATAATTCCTGGAATTGTTCCTGTTACGTTTGCTGCAGATGAGAATACACCTTCCGAAGGTGATGGAAATTCAACTATTTTGCTTCCTGACCTGGTAATATCTAGTCTTGATTATTCTGAAAAACCCAGCCCTGGTGAGATTCAGAATATATATATAAGTGTAATGAACCGGGGAACAGCTCCTTTAGAAGGGGCAAAACTGGTACTCTACATTGATGGCAGTTATGTTAGAGAATGGGATCTACCTAAATTATCAGAGGGGGAGAGTGACTATAAGTCATATGCCTGGATTCCAATATCAGAAGGATCTGTAGAAATAAAAGCTGTGGTTGATAAAGATAATTTGATTAGTGAAAGCGATGAAACGAACAATGAAAAAAACGTCACCGCAATAGTAGCAGAAAATTTCCTTCCGGACCTGGTAATTGAAGACATTGTGCCTGAATCTGAGGGCGAAGTAGGAAAACCACTGACCCTCACTCTAAAAGTAAAGAACCAGGGAACATATGCCTCTGAGGAAGTCCGAGCAGAATATTATATTAACGGAACAGCACCCGCTCAGGCTGGGATTAACATTCCAGCCCTTCCAGCAGGAACAGGAAAAGATGTCACCTTCTCTCTAATCCCGGACAGAGAGGGAGAAATGGAGGTAAAGGTGATTATTGACTCTGGAACAGCCGTTTACGAAAGTGATGAGTACAACAATCAATTCACAAAAATCATAGATGTAAAAACCATACTTCCGGACCTTATAATTGAATCATTTTCTTTAAACCCTCAAGCCCCCATGATAGGAGATAACGTTACTTTTACAGTATCGATAAAGAACAAAGGGCTCAGAGATTCAGAGAGCAGCGAATTAAAATATTATATCAACGGAAACAATACGGTTTACAGCAACACGGTATCAGTACCTGCAATTGCTGCAGGGGGAACCGCAATAAGTACTTTTTACTGGATTCCTGAAAAAGAAGGAAACTTAAATTTAAATCTTGTAGCAGATGCCGGAAGTGCTATACGCGAAGATCACGAGACAAACAATGAACGTATTGGGACTTTCAGTGTTTCCAAACAACCTGTTTCCGACAGTGGAGAAAACTCCATCCCCAGTTCAGGTAGTGGAGTGAACTCTGGTTCCACATCCAGCAGCAGTAGTAAAAGCAACAGCATGGGAAGTGGCGTTTCCAAAGAACCAGCCAGTAATGTAGAAGTTAAAGAGCTGGATACAAGAAACATCATAAGCGGCTACCATGTAAAATATGATTTTGCTAAAAATGCCACATGCGTCACATATACCGAATTTGATGCAACGAAGACATTTAAGAAAACGATAGCTACTGTAGAAGTTCTTAAAGGAAAATCCATTTTTGTTAAAAAGAATCCCCCCGGCAGGATATACAAACAGATAAACATCTGGATAGGGAATAAAGGAGCAGGGCTTCCGGATTCTCATAAAAATGCCTATACGGGGTTCAAAGTAGACAAGGAATGGATAGAAAACAACAGCGTTGATGAATCCAATATAAACCTTCTCTGGTACGATAGTAAATGGAAGCCGCTGAGAACCGAAAAAACAAACGAAGATGATGACTACGTATATTTCAGGGCAGAAACGTCTGGTTATTCTTGCTTTGCAATAAGTGAATATACGGGAGAAGAGGGAATTGTAGAGGAATCCAGCGACGAAGAGGGAATACAGGAAACCCTGAGAAGCTGGGAAGGTGAAGGGAAGGCAATCCTGAACAGCAGTGCGGAAAGAGAAGACGGCGTAGTAAAGAAACCTATGGGAACAGCAAAGATACTTCTTGCTATTTCCCTGCCTCTGTTCATGATTCTTGTAGAGTATTTTATTCTGAAGAAAAAGATTTGAAATCGATTTTTCTCTTCACCCTTATTTTTTATGTTTAAAGATGTGATTAAATATATAGTTGAGCCATTAGAATTTACTTCCTGAGAGAAGCACTTTTATTTTCAAATTCTCTCTCCTTTCCGCTGAAACTCAAAACTGGATTTGCACAGTCGTTTTTAAGTTTGAGCCCGAGAAGAGAGGCAGCCAGCAAAACAGAAATACTATTTGCAGCAACTATTGCAGGATCGTTTACCTGGACTCCGTGAATAAGCCAGAGAGCCATTCCAGATGTTGAGCAGAACAGCATTAGAAGAGATACGTCCTTTGTTGATTTCGTTTTCAGGGCTTTAATGAGCTGAGGGGCAAAAGCTATGGTTGTCAGAGCACCTGCGATATAACCTATCATATAAATTTCACTCTCAGGGTTTTAATTCGATGCTAAGAAAACGCATCAGAATATAACTTTGGAATACTTTACATAGAGTTAATATCGGGATAGTAGTTAAAAGTTATTTAGGAAACAGAAACCTGATATAAGTGAGTACCCTAAACCTTTATGGGGTACTGTATGACAGGAAATTGTCTTTTTTGCAAGATAATATCAGGAGAGGTTCCTTCAAAACGGGTATATGAAGATGATTCTGTTTACGCATTTCTGGATATTTACCCGGCAAGCGAAGGACATACACTTGTAGCTCCCAAAAAGCACTTCAGCAGTTTTACGGATATGAACGCAGAAGACGTTGCAAGACTTTTTGAAGCTGCAAGAAAAATTACTGCTGCGGTAGAGATAGCATTTTTAGCAGAAGGGTCGAATATTGGCATCAATAACGGAGAAGTAGCAGGGCAGGAAGTCCCCCATGTACATGTACATGTCATTCCCAGAAAGAAAGGGGATGGGGGAAGAGGAATAAAATCAATTGTATGGACTGAGCCAGATAGGACAAATATGGATGAAGTCGCAGAAAAGATCAGAAAAAACCTGAAGGGAAATGAAAGGCTTCAGGTAAATATGCCCGGGTAAGAAATGGACAAATAACCAGATATCAAAAGAAACCTTCCGGATAAGATTTCTATACGAAACGATAATATATTTTTTGGGATATAGTGAACTTAGGGGAAGAAGGAGCAGTCATTTTCAGGAACCTTCCATTTCTTTTACTTTGGGGGTAAGAACAGTGGCAGAACTGGAAGTAGATGTTAGAGGGCAGACCTGCCCGGTCCCGCTGGTAGAGTGCAGAAAAGCGTTTAAAAAAGCCTCTCCAGGAGATCTTGTAATTGTAAAAGGTACGCATCCGGCATCAAAAAAAGAAATTCCCATGGCATGTGAGGCAATGGGGCTCACGGTGCTGGAAATTGAAGACAAAGAGGGAGGAAAAGAGTGGGAAATAAAGATCCGGAGGTAAAGCCGGAAAAGGAGTGAAAATGGGGGAAAAGGCAGTCATTATCCTGCACAGTGGGGATATGGATAAGGTATACAGCGCGCTTATAATTGCAAACGGAGCCCTTGCAATGGGTATGGAAGCCTCCATATATTTCACCTTCTGGGGTCTTATGAGGCTTAAAAAGGGAGAACTTGAAAAAGGACCGCTTTCTAAAATGAACATGATGGGTGCTGGCAAGCAGATGGTCAAAAAGAGGATGGAGAAAGCCAACGTTGCACCGCTTGAAAAGCTGATGAGTGATTTCAAAGAGCTCGGAGGAAAGATCATAGCCTGTGAAATGACCATGGAGATAATGGGCATAGAGAAGGAACAAATTCGAACTGAATGGGTGGATGAATGGGGGGCTGTAGGTTCGTACATCCACGAAGCAAGGGGTGCAAGCATAACCCTCTTTATCTGATTCCGATAGTTAAAAATTAAGATTTTAGCAATAATCTAGATTTTTTCAGGTTTTTATTTTCACTCTGAGCTTCATCATATTAATTCCTGCCATAGATTTGTATTAATTGAATTTTATGGTATGGTCTGAGGAGGGGGAAGAAATATTTGAAAATATGATTTATCTTGACAATGCTGCATGCACACGGCTGGATGAAAGAGTGCTTGAAGCAATGAAGCCCTACTTTTTTGATACTTACGCGGTAGCAACATCTGAATTTGGCTATTCTATGGGTATTGAGGCAAAAGAAGGGCTTGAAAACTCCAGGGAAGGTATAGCCTCAAGGCTTGGTGCGGATTCTGAAGAAATAATCTTTACTTCAGGAGATACTGAGTCAAGCAACATGGCGCTGAAAGGAGTTTCCAGGGCTCTTAAAGAAAAGAAAGGCAGGCACATTATTGTTTCACAGATAGAAGACTTTCCTGTATTAAATACAGCAAAAGCCCTCCAGAAGCAGGGCTTTGAAGTGACTTTTCTGGATGTTGACGGAGAAGGGTTTGCAGACCTTGAAGGGCTCAGAAAAGCAATTACAAAAGAAACCGTCCTTGTCTCGGTCCAGTGCGCCAATCAGGAGATCGGGACTGCCCAGGATCTGAAGGCCATTTCTGAGATTTGTGAAGAAAAGGACGTACTCCTGCATACTGATGCTACCCACAGTTTTACCCGGCTTCCTCTCAATGTGAAAGATCTGCCTGTTGACCTGGTGACATTATCCGCTCACACGATTCACGGCCCAAGGGGGATAGGTGGCCTCTATATCCGTAAAGGCACTCCCATAACCAAATTAATGGATGGGGGTTTTCAGGAATCCAATATGAGGTCAGGGATAGAAAATATCCCGGGAGCCATAGGCTTTGCAATGGCTGTAGAACTCGTAACCGAAGATGAGAACAGACAACTTGAGGCTATGAGAAACAGGGTAATTGAAAGAGCCCTCTCTGAAATTTCGGAAGTTACTCTTAACGGGAGCCGGGAAAAACGCCTGCCTCAGAATGCAAACATGACTTTCCACTATGTGGAAGGGGAATCCGTAACCCTGCATATGGACATGCGAGGATTTGCGGTAAGCACGGGTTCTGCCTGTTTTAGCCGTTCCCTTGAAGCCAGCCATGTTATACGGGGAATCGGAGGCGACCACGAGAGAGCTCACGGCTCGGTACGATTCACCTTCGGACGCTACAACCGTATGGAGGATGCGGATGCTGCAATTGATTCCATGAGCGAAGTTGTGGCAAGGCTCAGGGAAATTAGCCCGCTTGCAAAGAAATAAGTAAGAAGGAAAGAAAAATCGAGCGCCAGGAGAAAGTAAAATAAATAACAAAGAAGGGGAGAGCAGGAATGAAAATAGAAAAGAAAAGTGAGATAAAGTTTCCTTACAGCGAAAAAGTGCTGGAGCATTTCAGAAACCCGCACAATGTAGGAAAGATAGAAAATCCTGACGGAAAAGGCCTTGAAGGAAGTCCAGCATGCGGGGATATGGTTGCCGTATATATAAAGGTCGAACCCGAGACAAAGGTTATTGAAGATGTAAAATTCGAATCTTACGGCTGTGCATCAAATATTGCCACCGGGTCTGTGATCACAGATATTGCACGGGGAAAAACCCTGGATGAAGCAAAGAAGATAACCTGGAAACAGGCTTCTGAAGAACTGGGCGGACTTCCTCCGATTAAAGCCCACTGCTCCGTGCTTGCAGTTGAGGGTCTGCGTGCAGCAATCCGGGACTATGAGGAAAAGCACGGGCTTGTCACTGAGAAAGAACCAACAACCGAAGATGTCGTCCGTAGAAGGCTGAAACATGTGATGAACCCGCTCACGGGCCTGGACATCATCCGTACGGACCTTATCCTGAAAATTACAGTGGTAGACGGGACTGTGAGGGTGGTTGTGGACCTGCCTTCTGACCACCAGTTTGCTTCGGCCATCAAGGAAGATATAATGGAAAAACTTGGGTCTTTATGGGATGTAAAAAGTGTAGAAGTTGTGTTTACTGCATGAAGAGAAACGTAAAAAACTGCTGATGAAATTTCCAATAATAGCCGTCCTGTTATTGGGAATCTGACTTTTTAGCGGGGGCTGCCTTGAACAGAATTCAAAAACGGATACAAAAACTGGCTTTCTGGAAGCAAATGTCGATCGGCCCAGTCTGACCCCCTTTAAAGAGAAATGAAGGCTCCTGAGATATCTCTGAGGGCCTCAATTGGGATGGACAGTCGAGATATGAATTTTCTTTATGCTTGTCTTTTCTTCACTCTCAGGCACACAGTGACAGCACTCCCCCGAGGCGGTCAGAGGGTCAACATGAATAGTGGTGCCGGATAAGTAGGAAAAATTATCCAGAAGCTTTTCTCTTACAGCATTGGCAATTTCATGCCCTTCCTCTACAGAAAGCGAAGGGTCAACGGAAGCATTGATCTCTGCATGGAGCCTGTGCCCGATCCAGCGGACTCTGAGATCTGTAATTTCACGGACACCTTCAACACTTTCGGCAATATCTTTTACTTTATCAAGGACTTCAGGTTCAACGCCGTCAAGCAGGCGGGTAAATACGAGTTTGCTCGAATCAAGAACTATTT
>CAYSWX010000002.1:0-342010 GCA_964434965.1 uncultured Methanosarcinales archaeon | reverse complement strand
TGATTCATCAAGTGATACTGACGATGGTTCTTCAACCGATGATTCATCAAGTGATGCTGATGATTCTTCAGCTACGGATGATACCAGTAGTGATGATAGTCCCTCAACCGATGATTCAACCAGTGAATCAGACAATTCAGTAGACGATTCTACAACTGATGAATCTGGCAATGTAGATGATACTGATACAGAGTATTCAACAGACGATGAACTTGAATTAGAATCTGGTGCTATTACTGCAGATGAATCTGACAATGTAGATGATATTGATATAACTGATGAGTCAGAATATCCAGTGGATGATAGATCGGATTATCTAGTTAATGAATCTGAGTATATGGTAGTAGATGATTTTGACGATAATATTACAGACGACAATATCACCCTCCAGCATGGTGGTGTACCACCAAGGTTCATTAACGACACCGACATCTCAAGTGATGATGATCATAATTATTCGTCAGATGACAATACTACTACAGCAAACAACAATTCAACTGTGAATATTGGCAACACAGTTATAAATGACAATTCAACGACTATTATTAAGTATATAGAAAAAACTTACATAAATATAGATAATAGTCAAAATGTGTATTATAATGTCGTCAATGACAACTCAGTTGTAAATAATATCTACTTTACACCAACAAAAAGCTCTGGCAAAGCCAAGATTGTTGTTGAGGACCTGAAAAATGATAAATGTTTAAAGGTGAAACCAGCAGGTAAAATCTACAAAATATTCAACATCCGGATCGACAACAAAGATGCTGCAAATAATATGAAAAATGCAGGTGTAGATTTCAAAGTCGAAAAATCCTGGCTTAAAGCAAATGGTCTTGATAAATCATCCATTGTCCTGAATATGTATGATAATGGAAAATGGATAGAAGTACCAATAACCATAACAAGTGAAGATTCAAAGTACATATATTTCAAAGCTGAAGTATCCAGGTATTCTACATTTGCAATTACAGGTAAAACAGTAGTTGTAGATAAAGTTACTAAACAGTCTGATTCTCAGAACAACGGCAATTCAGATGAAGAAATAGATGGAACAACAAAGAATGTCGTTATAAAGCTACTGGAGCTCATTATTGATTTACTTAAAGAATAAATGGGAAGAATATCTTTCCATTTAATTTTTTGATATTCTACCATTTGAGGTACTCTGGTGTCCTCTTAGTCAGGTGCTGTGTTCTGTGTTCACTCTTAACACTTAACTGTATTATAACGTAATCCAATGGTGTTTTAATGGCATCCATCAAGACCCGGAGACTTCTAGCAGACTAAGGCTATATCACCCAAAGGGCCGGGTTTAACAGCATTAACAGGTTCGTCTACAGGGCTTTTGTGTGTTATTTCAGAACCGTTTTTGTAGTGTCGTTTTTGCTCTTCCCAGATATTTTGTAATTAAGCCGTTTTTATTGTTTCCCCCACAATCTCACCCTCAACCCACTGATAGAGAGCTTTTTGCGTAGAAACGCATATTTACATAATTTTTTCAAAGATCATTGAGGCTATGGTTATCACCAGGTAAGCTATAGGCAATGATGCTATAAACACATACAGGAAATATCCAAGCGAGCCCAGACCTCTCATTACCCGGGATTCAATGCTGTTTCCCCCACGAATTACAGCACCATCATAGCCAATTTTGCTGTCAAACTGCCCGAAATATTTCTCATTGTTTCTCATATATTTCACCTACTTGTTTTTCTTCCCCACTGTGAAGTTCTTTTTTAGTTGTACTTTGATATTGGGTTGTGCTTTGATAATAAGTACAAGAACTCCATATAAATAGTTATCTTATTGAACTAATATTATTTTGATAGTATTTCAGAAATATTGATGATATCATAATAGTCAAATGGATATATGACAGCCAGAAAAAAGAATTAAGCGGCTCTTTAGCACATTAGTTTTTCAGATCTTTGCCTCGCCATCTACTAAAAATTATAAAATTTGATTTTAAAGTTTTGATTAATAATTTTTACCAGTTGCTCTTTTGAATTCAACCCTTACTGAGACTATCCTTCAAGTTTAAGAGAAAAAGCATTACTCTTTATTAGTCCGAATTCTCCTGGATACCTACAAGGAATTTTTGATTTGTGAATTTAGACCAGAGGCCTATCCCTGGCAAACATAATACAGGATACAGGTCCAGAATTTTTTTGCTCCTACAATTCCAGTTGAATATTGCAAGCCACACTATTAACGCTTATATGGATCTTCAAGCTCTGGAGTAAAATATATAAGTAAAATAATATAATAACAATTATTCGAAAATATTATATATTATTGCCCATTTTAATGACTGATGTTTATTTTTGATCGAGATTTTTAAAATTTATTCTTAACTACTCCATTCATGGCAATCTCGAATCAATGAATCATAAGGAAACCTAAAGCTTTCTTTGATAATTATTTGAGACGAAGTCATAAAAAATACAAACTGTGGATATTTCTCCGAGGTATTGAGATGAAAAATAGATTCCTTGCAATTTTATCTGCCTTCATTATATTAATGGCAAGTTCTGGAATAGGTACTGCAGCTGAAATAGTAGTTCATCCAGGTGAATCAATACAGGCAGCTGTGGATAATGGTGGTAATGGTTCTGTGATTATCTTAGAACCAGGGACTTATAATCAGAATGTTACGATTGATGCTTTGGATGCTTATTTCCATGATATCACAATAAAATCATCAACTGGTAATCCTGATGATGTTATAATTCAGGGTAACAATGAACATGGTATAATTATCGATCTATGTTATGCTGGGAATATAAATATTGAAGGTATTACCTTTAAAAGTAATACTGAATCCGGGATTGAGGGTGAGCAATCGTCTGCGACAATTAAAAATTGTAAATTTATTGCACATGGGGAGGGGGTTGGTGCAGGTATGGTTACAAATTTTGATATTATAAAATGTACATTTATTAATTGTGACAGTGCAACTGGAGTTAGTGAATTCGGAGGTATATATGGCACTGATAATATCTTCATAAATTGTAATAGAATTATTTCGTATTATCCAGAATTAATATTATCTTTTGAGCTCAGGAATAGTGTCAGAATTCTCACAGACTCATCAGGTAATCAGGTTAAAACTATAATACCATTGATAAATTTGGATAATCCCGAACCTCCTGCAGACAATAATACAACAGATCCAGTACCGACTCCTACTCCAGAACCAACACCAGTACCGACTCCAACAGATCCAGTACCAACTCCAACTGAAACTCCTGTAGAAGAAACAGGCGGTTCTTCAGGTGGAAGCAGCCATCACAGCTCAAGTTCCGGCGGTTCATCAGGTGGAACTGGTGGATCTCCTGAGCCTCAGAAGAATGTAGCAGTCAAGGACACAGCTAAAGTGTTTGTCCCTAATGGAAAGCAGGTGACATTTAATTTTGTAAATGGTGTTACAACTGTAAACAGTATCAGCTTCACTTCTAAGAAAACCATGGGCAAGATTACAGCAATCACAGAAGACCTGAAGGATAAGTCTTCCCTGGTTAAAGATCTCCCTGAAGGAAAAATCTACAAATCCTTCAACATATGGGTTGGAAATGCTGGATATGGTGAATCTGACAATATTAAGAATGCAACAGTGGATTTCAAGGTGGAGAAGTCATGGTTACAGGAGAATGATATTGACAAATCTTCTATTGTCCTGTACAAGTATGACTCCAAAAATAAAGAGTGGATCGAGATTATTCCAGCTATAACAGGTGAGGATGATAAATTCGTTTACTTCACAGCCAAAGTCCCAGGATATTCTTCCTTCGTAATTGCAGGGAAAGATGCGAGCAGTACTCAGCTTATTGAAGAACCTGTTAATGAATCTGCAGGTGGAGAAATAAGAAGCACCGGTAATGGCACTGTAACTAAAGGATCTGAAAAAGAATCTCCTGGGTTTGGTTTGATCAGTGGAATTACCTGTTTATTCGGCATGTTTTTGTACAGGGTTAAGGGAAGGTAATCTTCCCACTTATTTTTGTTGGGATTATAATGAGTAAAGAAACCAAATCTTATACATGAAAAGAAATCTAAACATACATTCATAGCTTTATTTGCATTTTTCATCTGCCTTATATATCTGTTTTGGGGATGGCAGATAACTTCAACTGATCGTTTCTTTGATGGTTTGATTATAGTACTGCGATTCCAAAGTATGTCCATAATCCTGGCTCTTGAATAGATCTATGGATCAATATTTTCCGCTGA
Organism: uncultured Methanosarcinales archaeon; assembly: GCA_964434965.1. Lineage (GTDB taxonomy): Archaea > Halobacteriota > Methanosarcinia > Methanosarcinales > Methanosarcinaceae > Methanosarcina. Next base: position 337,774 of record CAYSWX010000002.1, on the reverse strand, counting down.
GTAAGGGACTTATTTTGGAATCGAAGCAATAGTTTTGATTTTAATCTATTTGCTTAGATGATTTCATAATAGTGAAAGCGCTGGTGCTCAATTAAGGAAAGAATGCTCTCCTTTGCCAGATCCGCTTTTTAATAAATTAGAAAAGTATAACTATATAATTTTGTTGTAGGATTAATTTGGGTAGAGAAAATTCAGTAACATCTAAGCCAGTAATTTTTTGAAAAACTTATTTACAGTCTCATAATTCATGCATTTATTTAAAAATATTTATATACAGTTGCGTACCAAAGATTAAGAGCATGGGAACCCTAGATACTTCAAATGAAACCCTGAATACTGTGAAAATTCCACCTTCTTTTAACACAATACCTGAGAAGGCATTCACCTGGTTCTCGGATAACATAGAGCTGCTTTTGTTCATCATTTTAGTAGCCATGGCAACTGTCCTTGTCGCAAGAACAATTAACAACTTTTTGATAAGGTACTATAAAAGAGCAAGCAGTCGGCTCCATATTGACATCACGACTTTCAGGATGTTCAGGCACATGGTGGTTGCAGCAGTTTATTTTATAGGTCTGGTAATAATAATATTCAATATCCCCAGCCTGCGTAGCCTCTCCGTAGCCATGTTATCCGGAGCAGGGCTCGCCGGAATCGTAATTGGTTTTGCAGCCCAGAATACATTGAGCAACATTATCGCAGGCATTGCCCTTGCCCTGTTTCAACCATTCAGGGTTGGAGACAGGCTGACTGTTATGAATGAATACGGAAAAGTTACAGATATTAACCTCAGACATACGGTTATTCTAACGTCGGACAACAGGCGCCTTATTATCCCCAACTCAGTGATCAGCAGTGAGGCAATATATAACTGGACCATAGAAGACCCTGCAATTATCTGGTCAATAGATGTTGGGATCAGCTATGACTCCGATATCAACCTGGCAAAGAAAATCATGATTGAAGAAGCCAGAAAACATCCCAAAGTGATGCCCCCCCAGACTCTGGAGTACAGTATTATAAAGCCCGGTATACTGAAATCCGAGACCCTTGCAAATGAGTTCATGAACCCGTCTGTGATCCATACTATAGACCCGGATTTCAGAGAAAGAGGGCAGGTAAAAATATACCTGACAGAGTTTGGAGATTCTGCATTAAATCTCCGTATGCAGGTATGGTTTAAGGACAGGAGTGATGCATACAGTGCAGGGTGTGAAATAAGAGAGGCAATCAAAACGCGTTTTGACAATGAAGGTATTGAAATGCCGTACCCTTACAGGACTATCATATTCAAGACAGATGGCGATAAGGAAAAGGCTTCTGGAAAACCTGCTTCACCCGAAGAATTTAAAAAAGATATACCTGGAGCAGCAGCTAACTGATATTAACAATAAAACAGGGATGAAACAGATCGATAAGACAGAGCAATATTTTACCCTGTAATGTGACATAGTCGAGTTAATTGATTTTCTTTAATTTTTCGAGTGTCCTCTTCACTCCCACCCTTGGATTAAGTTTCAATGCGGTTTCAAACTGCTTTATTGCCTCTGCTTTATCGCCCTGTAAATGGAATATTTCCCCTAAAACCCTGTGAATTTTTGATTTTGTATCTTTGTCAGAAAATCTTTTTAATCCTTTTTCCAGAGGAGCTATAAGTGCATCATATTCTCGGGGATCAGTATTTTCAGAAAGCTCTACTTTCAATTCATTAACGGCTTCAAGAAACTCAATATCGCTTCCAAAATTGATGCGGTCATGCCTGTATAATTTAGAATCAAGGAAAGTCCCCTCAAAAGTGTAACGGTAAGCTCTATCCTTATCTTGTATCAGGTACAGGACTTTTCTTTTAGTATCAAAGCGGTAGCTTCTTGCCCAGTTAAGCCCGGTTCCGATAGTTTCAGGCACTTTTTTCCATAACAGTTTTCTGTTCATTATATCAAAGAAAAATAGTTTACAGCTATCCGACTTGCTGGTGCTTTCTAAAGCCTGACAAACAGCAAAACGGCCGTCGTCTGAAATGCCGGCAGGACCCAGATTTGCTTTACATCTTTGCTTGATAAGAGTCTCACCGTCTGAATTAATTATATGGAATACTCCATACATGCCCTTAGAGGTCAAATCGCTGAGAATAAACACTCCAGAATTTGAAACCATCCCATTATGAGGGTGCCTCATTTTAGCTTGAAGTTTTACCTTCCCGCGTTCTAATAAAATGTATTTCCCGTTTTCATTTTGATTTTTCCACGCTAAAATGAATTTACCTTTTGATGACTGATGAAATTCCCCCTCAAAATCGCCGACTGATAGAATATTGCCGGTTATCGAATAATTTAATTTTGCAGATTTTTGAGAGTGTTTTGCTTTATTTTTAAAAAAGTCAAATAAACCCATGTTGTAAACACCAAAAACATGTATAATCTTAATCAAGGATCTTAATCAAGGAACTACTCCTGTATAAGCATCTGATTCTTTATAATGTTTCTGAATCTGATGGGATTCTATTGCCTTTTTTCTTCTAGTTCCTTTCTTTTAGCCCCCGGAACTTTCAAAATTATTAATGTATTGTTGAAAAAGTCAAGCATCTAATGTGTTTGTGCGATGAACTCAAACAAAACTTAGAATGGCTAGAATGCTCTCAAAACACAATTCGGAAAGCAGGAATCAGCTGGAAGAAAAATTATCAAAGCCACCCGAAATGTGGAATGGGCATCTGGATATTGGGGAGTTGGGGGGTGTTATGGGGGGTTATTAAAAAGAGTTTAAAACAAGTCTTTAATGGCTTGCCCAGATGCCCAGTATTACTAGTCGATTTAATGATATATATAATTAAAGTTTAGATATTATTTCATGAAGTATCATCAAAAACAACTATATGTGATTTCCTAACACGGTTTTTAAACAAAAAAATGCAAAACTTATCTCCGAGTGCTGAAAAATAATGATCTCTGACTGTTGTTATATTCTCATTAAATAGTAGGTTCCATCTCAATAACAGGTTTTCAGGCTTCATTCAATATCCTCACAGTAACTGTTGTGTTTGGTTAGCCCAGTTATGGTTACTTCAACAGCCTCATTAAACATGAAGCTAAAGGAGATCAATGAATAAAGTAAACTGATTAGTTTAAGTAAAAAATTATGGTAAGATTGTAGGTGATATTTGAATTAAAAATAGAGAAAATAACTTATTATAGCCCTTATTATTCCATTTATAGCTTAATTATACTAATTTAGTAGATTTGATATAACCAGAATTCCCCAAATACTATTTAAATAATATTAGTTCAATAAGATAACTATATATAATAAGTGTAAGTATTCTATATCAAAGTACAATCAAAAAAGAAAGTAACAGTGGGGAGGAAAAACATGAGAATAAGAGTTGTTAGTTCCAGAGAAGAAATCTTTACACTTAATCCAAATGAGCGTCTTGTTCACCTGGCCTTCAGGCCTTCTAACAAGGACATCTTTGGACTGGTTGAAACATGCCCGAAGATTGAAGTGATTCAGTTACCCAAATCTTACATGCGTACAGTTTCAAAGTCCATAGAGATGTTCCTTCAGATGCAGAGGGTTCAGCTCCTCGAAGGAGATGTCTGGGGACACAGGAAAGATATAAACGAATACTACGCGATTCCCTCTTCAGTAATTGAAAAGATTAAGGAAATGAAAATAGAAGGCAAAGACACTGAGGAGATTGAGAAAAAAGTTTCAAGGGAGAGCAAGCTGAACCCTGGAATGGTCGGCTACATCCTGAATAAGGAAATCTCTGCCTGAATTAAAAAACGCAGAACCCAATCTGATGCGCCTAGACTTCTTATAAGACGAGCGGGCTGAACTTGCCTGCTCGTCCCCTAACAAAAAGAATCTTTTTTAAATTATGGCCTTCGTTATTGCCCAGGCCAGCTTTTTCACTTTACCAGCCTATTTCTACACGTTTATCCATCCTTTTCAAAAACCGCTTATAGCCATCAAACCTGAGAGTTACAGGTAGAAACTTGCCTCAAGAATGAAATTTAGAGACAGGGCTACCCATTTAGTCGCTTTCTTCGTCCTCTTCAGGGTTCATGAACTCCTCAAAACATGTGAGACATATACATTTATCGGCAGTGGATACTTCTTTAAAGTCCACCTCGGGTCCGCCAGGTTTTATGGTCCCCATCCTTAATACATAGAAGTGCTCTCCGAATTCGACTGGCTGCCCGCACCTCGAACATAAGAAGGGTGGGTTCTCAACCGAGTCAGCTGCGCACTCAATACATATCAGATCGGACTTGTCCCCGTGAACATCCTTGAATTTTATTGGTTTCATATCCTGGCTGGTATCGACGACCAGCACGTCCTCCATCAACTCCCGACCACAGATATTGCAGAATTCCTTCATTTTATCGTCTCCCTTCATTATGTCGCCTCCATTCTCCAGAAGATTTCTAAAAAAATCCTGTATTAAGCCTGCAAGAGGTTTTAGTGCCCCGTTTTTCACTCAAATATTTATTCCCCTTTTAGGCTCATATTATATTTATATCAAACCAGATATTTAAAAATATTGATATTTTAATCTGTCATCACTTGATTCAGTATTTTCCACTCAAGGATTATTCCTAAAGACAAGGCTGCAGGTCTAAATCCCTACCGAGATTTTTACTCTTTATTTCTCATTTTAGTCAGTTTTAAAGCTTACTTTAGCAAAATAATTGAAATAAAGCAACATAACTCAGAAATAAAATTAAATTAATACTCAATGACACAATAGAAGTAATAAAAGCCGGTGAAGAAGAATAAAATATATATCCTACCTCGGTTTCGGAATTATATATCTATTTTGGTTATTTTGCATTCATTTCTTCCACTAACATAATGACTAGTTATGTGCACTTTTGACAAAACTGTCCAAGTTTTCTTATTTATTTAGGAATTTATTATGAAAAATATATTTATAATTAAAAATCATTATATACATGGTGATCTTTGTATGTGTCAATCCGAAGTCTATGTAGCAGCAGATCTATACCTCGGATATAATAACATTATTAGGCGCAACAATCGCCCGTTTATGACCGTAGAAGAAATGAATAAATTGTTGCTTAAGAACTGGAACGATACCATTTCCTCTGATGATATCGTTTATTTCCTGGGCGACATATCTTATGGAGAAAACGCACAAACCATAGATTACTGGCTGAAGCGTCTGTCAGGAAATATTGTATTTATAAAAGGAGACGATGATTTCTCCGAAGAGATTGAATTCCTGCTGGATTATGTGACTGTAGATGTTGGCGATAAACATTTCTGTCTTGTACACAACCCGGCAGATGCACCAGAAGATTTCGATGGCTGGATAATTCACGCACATAACTACAGCCATGATCTCCAAAAGCATCCCCTCATAGACCGCGAAAGGAAAACAATAAATATCTCACTGGAAGCTACGGACTACCGTCCCGTATCTTTTGCTGAGATAGAAGGAATTGTTTCCTGGGCTGACTCGATATATTCTGAACCGGACTACCTGGCAACTTATGAAGTCCCTGTGAATTTACAGGATTAAATAACCATGTTTAAGAGGATTCCCGGGGCTGTAAAGGCACCTGCAATAGGAATCCATTGTCTATTTCTTTTGTAACTCTTTTTATTGATTCGGACTGTTTTTCGATAAACTACAGGACATAATCTGGCTGTCTTGAAGCGAAAATGAACACCAAATTGACTGTTATTTACTGCTCTACATTTTACGCTTCTTCTTATAAACTGCATTCCAGTATATGATGTATTTAAAGAGGGATATTTAGCAAATAGTTATTCTGGAATAAAATGTGTAATAGAAAGCGCGACAGAATTCATAGGAGACCCTGTAGAATAAAGAGGAATAGAAAATGACAGATGATAAACGCACGATTTTAATTTATTACCATGACGACAACGACGGACTCTGTTCAGCCGCTGCCGCTGCAAATTACTATGACCGGAATGAATTTGCCACAAAATTTGTTGCCATAAATTACGGCAAAGAGTCATGGAACGAAGAAGAGATAAATGAAGCTGAAAAAGTATGGCTTCTTGATTTTGCAAGCGACAAAATGGAAGAATTCGTAAAAGCTTGCGGGCCTAAACTGATATGGATAGATCATCACAAGACCGCTATGGAAAAATTTCCGGACCTGTGGAACTCAAGCAACATTCCGGGAATCAGATCTATTGAAAAGGCAGCCTGTGTACTTACATGGGAGTACACGCACCCCGAATATACCCAACCATCTGCAGCTGTTGTCTACGTTGGAGATAAAGATATGTGGAGGTTTGAGTATGCTGAGACCAGGGCGTTTAATGCAGGCTTTAGTCTGATGGTGAAAACACCTGATGATGCCGTTTGGGACGTACTTCTTGGTTTGAGCTCTGAATACGAAGAGACTGTAAATAAAATGATATCTATTGGTGAATTACTCCTTGAGTCTCAAAATTACAAAATTCAGAAAGCATTTGAACGTGGGGTAGATTGCACTTTCCATAACTGGAAAGCCAGGCTTGTAAACACTACGGGAAGTATCTCCGAGATTGGAGAATTCATCTACAAGAAGCCTGAATATGATATTGCTATCATGTGGCAGGCTGTAGAGGATATGGTAGTATTCAGCCTGAGGTCTGATTCGGGAAACCCGGACTCACCTGACTGTGCCGAAATTGCCAGGCAATATGGCGGAGGAGGACACAGGAACGCTGCAGGGTTCCAGAAAAAGAATATGGATTTTCCAGGTCTGCTTCTTTGTTAGAGTAAAAATGCGAAATAAACCCATTATATATGATTTTAAAACCACTATCGATTCTATTTTCGAGAACTTCCCCTAAAACCAATTTTTTCTACTGGGATGAATTGGGAAGTCTCATTAAAAGTCTGAAGCTGGAAGAAACTAATAAATAAAATAAATTAATTAGTTTGAATAAAAAAATTATAGTTTGATACAGAATATAGACTGAAGCAAAGATAGCAAAAATAGCTTATTTTAGGCTTTATTATTCGTTTTTTGCTTTATTACACCAATAAATCAAGGAGAATATCACCAGAACTCCCTGAATACTATCTAAATAATATTAGTTCAATGAGATAACTATTTATGATAAGTGTATATACTTTATATCAAGGTACAATCAAAAAAGAACATAACAGTGGGGAGGAAAAACATGAGAATAAGAGTTGTCAGTTCCAGAGAAGAAATCTTTACACTTAATCCAAATGAGCGTCTTGTTCACCTGGCTTTCAGGCCTTCTAACAAAGATATATTTGGACTGGTGGAGACCTGCCCAAAGATCGAGGTTATTCAGTTACCCAAATCTTACATGCGTACGGTCTCAAAGTCCATAGAGATGTTCCTTCAGATGCAGAGAGTCCAGCTCCTTGAAGGAGATGTCTGGGGACACAGGAAAGATATAAACGAATACTACGCGATTCCCTCTTCAGTAATTGAAAAGATTAAGGAAATGAAAATAGAAGGTAAAGACACTGAGGAAATTGAGAAAAAGGTTTCAAGGGAAAGCAAGCTAAACCCTGGAATGGTCGCTTATATCTTGACCAAGGAAACTCCAGTCTGAATTCAAACAGGATAAGACTGCTAGTAGGTGTTTTACTGGAGATTAGATTGGATAGAAATGGGTTGAGTCTTTCGTGATCTAATCTCCAGATTAAATCTTGAAGCTGATAATTAGTTTCTTGAACCTTTTCATTTTTTTATGGATTTTTTGATTAATTATTTGTTTTGAGAATTATTTGCCAGAATATTAATTCGAACCATTTGTTTATTGGTGTCCCCTAATTAGCTGGTATTATTCCAGAATGAGTGTGTGACATCTTTTGTTCTTTTTATTCACCCTCCGCACAAGGGTTAAGCCCACCGGTGTACAGAAAAGGCAAAACGAACTCAATAACCATGCTATGAACTCTAATACCAAAATAGCAGCTATATAGCAGGAGACGACCTTTACATTTTATCAAATTTGAAATAAACCCGTAGATAATTACATGAAGTTATATAATTTTCAATATTTCATGCATATGAAATTGCGGCCTGATTGGACAAAAGTCAAACAGGATTTGAATCTGAGTTTTCAATAGTCTAAGAAGGTCTATAACGAGGAAAAACCTGAGAAATACAGGTCTGGAAATGCGGATATAAGATTAAAAATGGATATGGAAGAGAATAGTTTCTTTTATATGGATACTGCAGTCCCTCTAGGCATAATTGTTAATGAGTTCGTGTATAATTCACTGAAACAGGCATTTTCCGGCAGAAAAGAAGGAGAAATCCAGATCAAGATTCACAAGCAGAAAATAATCAGAGGCAAAAGAAGCAGCTATGGTAGCATAAAAGAAAGAGAAAGAAAAAGAAACTGCACACAGGATTGCCTAAAGTTCGATTAAAAGAAAGTAAAAAAGAAGTTTGCGTCATAACATTTTAGTTATCTATACATGCAGTATTTTCAGAATCACAAACCTCGATTGTACTCAATTTTGTCCACCTCGGAAACACTGTTAATTGCAGGAATGTTTTGTACCGCAAGCATTCCGGTAATTACCACATCTGGACCTTCCTGAATGTTTTTAATCTTAAGCCCTTTTCCTTCCAGCTCAACTGCTACTTTTTCAAGAATAGCATCTTCTTCCAGAAGGACTCTAACATTGACACGTTCCTCAGGTCCCAGTTCAAGTTTATCTCTAACTATTGAGGTTAGTTCAGCAGAAAGTTTCGACGAAGTCAATTTATCCCCCATATTCATTTTAATCGCTTTCCCATAAATATCTGGCTATCTTGAGGTATAGATTGTGACCTGAATGAAGGTAACCTTCCATTCCGACTGGCTTTGTCTGATAACTGGAAGGAATCCCGCAAGGAAAAGTGGCTAACAAAAATAGAAGAGAAATTAAAAATAAGAAGTAATAAAAATAAAACAGTAATACAGATGCATAATATAAGATATAAAAAGTAACATATAAAGAGAAAACAATAAAAATCACAAAGCAATAGAAGTTAAAAGAAAAAAGTAACTATTCAGCTACCCACTAATCAATATCAAGAGACGTAATTTAGATGATTTATTATGTTCAATTTACTTAAGTTTATTTTATCTGCTGATGTCAATTGATGCCGTTTTCACTTTTGGTGCGATCCCCTAATTTGAGTACTCCGAATAGTCAAAATCGGAATCAATAGACTCATTATAGGGTAGCTGAATAGTTACAGAAAAAAAATGAAATGGGAGCCTGAAACCATTTTAGAGGCTCAGGCAGTAACATCCTTTCTGAGGATGTATGCAACCATTTCGGGGTTAAGTTTGCTCTCCCTTGAGACTTTTTCTTCAATAGCCTCAGTGGATTTGCCTTCAATCTTCAATTCCCGTATCTCTTCAATTATAGAGGAAGGAATGCGGTAATACTCGTTTATGTCCTTTCTGTGGCCCCAGACATCTCCTTCTATGAGCTGGATACGCTGCATTTCAAGGAACATCTCTATAGACTTTGAGACTGTGCGCCTGTATGATTTTGGAAGCTGTATTACCTCAATCTTTGGGCAGTTCTCAACAAGGGAAAAAATGTCCTTGTTTGAAGGCCTGAAAGCCAGGTGAACTATTCTTTCGTTGGGATTCAATGTAAAGATTTCTTCTCTAGAACTCACAACCCTTATTTTCAAAGTTTGTCCTCCCGATCTATTGAGTTTTTTTCATTTGATAGTAAAAAATTCTTCATTAAATATTTTTCTATATCTACCGGATTTATTTGTAGATAACTAGTATTTACACCCTTCCATTTAGTTTTTGATATTTTTTATAGAGATGATTAAAATCGGCGTCTTGCGCCATGCTTTTTAGAACTTTGTAAATAAATATATGGACCACTTTCTGAAAAGCATTAGGGATAAAACCAGGAAAAAAATCAGAATATAGTGGAATTTTATTTCTTTTGTCGCAGGTCAGGGCATCTTTAATATATTATTGTGTATATCTGCGAACTCCAGAATAACCCTTATATTTTATAAAAACTCTCATTGGATTTATTTTTGCTGAACTTCTCAATATAAGCTCAACTTTCCAAACTACTTTTTTTCCGGGTTCCAGCATAAACTGCTCAAATTAGACATATTCGGTTATCCCGATCATACAGATTTAATTTCGAAGGATATACGGTTTTCAGCCAAAATTCAGCCAATTAACATATTTTAAACAGACATTCCTAGAATAAGATTTTTCTGAATTCAATTAGATACTCTTTTTCGCTTGCAAAAAAGTAAGAATATAAAGAAAACAAAAAAATCTGAGCAGGCACTTGATTTATAGGGATATGATATGATCTGTAATCAACAAAATAATCTTTAATAAATGTATCCATTTTGTACGATAGTCAGAGAGTTGCAATGTATGAAGAAACCGGAACTTCAGAGTTGATAAATAGACATGAACAGAAAACAGAACCTTTTTTCGGCCTCACCAAAGAACTTCAAGAAAACATGGGCAAAACAAATTTGGCGATTTCATAAAGAATTAACAGAAGCAAAAGCTGCATGAAGAGCACTTCAAGATAAGTAGACCAGAAATAAAAGGTCCACCTGAAAAATATGGGAATTTTCGGAAGAGGAAGGGCCACTCAACCGAAGGAGACTTAGGTTTACTCCAGAATAAAAATAAAGGCATTCAGACCAGTTTGGGTACTACCAACACACAGACGCCGTATAACAGCATTAAAAGTACAATCTGAACAAAGATAACGTCCAGATAGTAGGATTTGGACCTGGCTCCTATCACAGGATCATCTTCAGAACCGCAATTAGATCCCCTTCTTTTACGAATGTTTCCAATTTGACGCTTCATTCCTTCACTTATGCGTTTGTTCATTTCCATCTGAGCGTTTATTCCTTCTTCCAAGTCAGTTACCCCCTCAAAACTGTATTTTTAAACCAGAGTTCCAGGATGTTTCCTTACTTTTTTAAATAGAATATTTTTTTAATTCCCCACAATTATAGCACTTTTTACTTTCGGAGAGCTCTATATTTTTATTCCAACCAAGAACTGTGGTATTCCCATTTCATCTCTAGTTCCATGTCTTGCTCCTAAAACTTCGTACCCCAGAAAATCCTATAAACGGGGTCGTTTCACCAATCAAACAGGGACTATGGTCGGCACTATGTATGTGTAAACAATATACAGGATCACCACAAACATGATATGCATAAAGACCATGTCCACAAACCATGGCTTTACTCTAAATTTTGCCAGATCATCCCCCCAAAGACCAGTTACATTCATTAAATTCTTTCCTTATGCAAGACCAGCAGGCCCTAAAAGCTCATACAAGCGTGGGCACGATAAACACGCAAAGAGCATACAGGACCAGCAGTATTACAATCTGTGAAAATATAACATCCAGATAGTATGCTTTGGATTTTATCTTCTGCAAAGAATATTCCCCCCATTCCGTTTAAGATTGAATTAATATTCAGTTGATATTTAATATTCAAGCATGTATAAAATCTCATTTATTTATTTAGTTATTAAAAATTAAACTGAATTCTTTTTGAATTAATTTTTATAATAGAACCCTTTAGGCCACCGGCATAAATATGAGTTTAAAATAGAAACAGCACCATCAAACTCATAAATTATATAAAAATCCGGACCAGATGACTTTCAGAACCCCCATTCTTTCTAAATAATTCCTCCCATTAACTTAATTAAATCGTATCATATATTAATATATCTATATAAAGAATTTTTTTAAAGCGTGATTTATAGATTTCTTTTATATGTATATCGATTATAATTAAGGTGCTCAATTTTTCGGTACATTCACAAAAAGCAGGATTATGAAAAAAATGTAAAAAAATTAAAAAGAGGTTTTAAATTACTTATTCGGTTGGGTTTCAAAAGAGGAATTAAAAGTGAAACAAAAATAGACTCAGTAGAAGTAAAAACCTCCCTATTAAAGTTTGAAAGGAGGAAGTATTTGTTTCATGATTATAAGCGTGTACCTATACGATATTAAATATAAAACGGGTGTTTAACTTTACCTAAAGATTTATATACAATTATCTTAATTTTATTGTATGTCAGAGGGTTTCCGGCCAGTATAACACTCAAAAGGCCTGTTACCTGGAGGGGGGACATGAAGAGTAACACAATTGAAAAGCTATATGGTGGACCAGCTTTAATCTTAATGGTTATCGGAATATTGGTAACTTCATTTCTGTTTTATTTCATGTTTAAATATGCTGATGAAGGAAACCTGTTCATGGTAATCGCAATCCCGCTGGGAATCTCAGTTTTTGCACTGATAGTTGCGAAGCTTCTGGGTTCATCAATCAAGGAATAATCCGTGCCCTGAAAGAGGCAGTCCAGAATGGGAAGGAAAAACAGGATGTAAAATAAAACTTGAGAATGTTTTACATTTTGGGAGATAAAACTTAAATTGAGCCATTTCTTTTAAGGCAACTCTTATTTTTAATTTTTGTAAATATATGAAATATTTAAAAACAGTTGCAGTTCAAAGAAAAAAAGGTTACTTCACAGAATTATCACAGGACATATAAAAATAATAAACTATATATTAATAGATCTTGATTAATATAATTAATATATTGTGGAAAATGAGGTTTTTCAATATCAATAGACGTTAATATATTGAAAAGCTCCAAATATGAAAAAGAAAAAGAAATTCAGGTTTTACTGGCTTTTTTGATTTCAAAATTTATTAGCTTTTGTGATATTATATCCCGTAAACTCCATTTTTCCTGAGTCAGGGTCGATATAAACCATATTTGAAATGCTGGAGTAATAAGTGAAAAGTTCCCTTCCCCATTTGAGGGCGCTCTCCTCATAACTTATAAGCGTAGTTCCATCAAACCGCCCATTCTTGTCAAAGAGCCAGAGAGCCATAAAAGTGTCCGTTACAACAAGGGTAAGAGGACCAATATGACCGCTACGCATTGAAATGCTCATATTTTCGTGGGAGAGAAAACATTTAAACTGGTCTGGGAAGTCATCAAAAAATTTGTCAAAAACCTGTTTTGTAAGCACGAAACTAACTTTTGATTCATTTTTAAGAAGTCTTGAGAAAATACTTACTGTTTGAGGCTGAAATGTTGAACTCGCCATCATAATATACTTAGAAGCAAGAACGTTATCGACGAAAACCGGATGGAACTCAAAGAGGCAATCTCTATCTGCTTCCAGAAGCTCGCAGTGCTCCAGATTTCCAATCCTTTTTCTCATATGATATGGAATCTCACTGAGGTCACGAGTTTCCCAGTACTCGTGGTTTTCTACATAAATATTGATAATATTCAGAAATTCCTCTATTTTTTCAACAATAAGAACTCCCATATCAGACAATTTATAAACGTTTTCAACAGGATCATAGGTTACGAGGTCCCATTTAAGAAGTTTCTTAATCTGGGGCATCAGAGCACTTGAATTGAAATCAAGGGTCTCTTTAATTTCATCGATATTCTTAGGTCCTTCTTTTAAAAGAAGAACCAGTACGTTTTTTCTTTTTTCAGACAAGAAAATTGTTTTTATCAAGCAAGACGGGTCCAATCTCATCACCAGGGACTTGGGGACTTATAGCAGATTCAGGGCAAAACGATGTTGTCAGGAAAAACGCCATCGAATATTAATAGAAGAGAATAAGGGAACATTCATTGGAAATTATAAACACACTAATATAGGAGATATTGATATTAAAAAGTTATTATTTTGAACGTATCAAAAAGTTATTAAATACCTGCCCGGAGTCCTGTAGAATTATGACATCAGTCGGCCCTTCCAGAACTCATTTGTGAAAAAAAGCCTATGCAGGCACATAAAAATGGCAAACCTGTGCCTGCATAGATAAATAACAGGAGATTTTACTGGCTGTATGGGGATATGTGACAACAGCATCTCAAAGAGAAGCTTGATTATACTGTCATCAGCATGAAACATTGAACAGGGACCTGGGCAGTTTCCTGCCTGGAAAATGTGTAAATGAAGTTCTTCGCTTTTTACAGGTTTTTACTGCACACTTAATGAAATATTTATTTTATGGAACCACTACTTTTTAAAGATCTTATGCACACTTCTGGAAACCAGTGCATCGATTCCAAAATAAATCCTTTATTCGGTAGTAGATTCGTGAGATGTTGGCAGATTCAGAAATCCAGGTTTGTGAACATATTTTGGAATCGCAGTACTAGCATTCCTGTAAAGTCGAAGAACCATTTACCTGGTTAAAGTAATATATCCAGGCAGTAAACCTGAAAGTAAGACTATTTCTTACGCCGTCCCTGTCTCTATATTATTTTATTTACCTCTGTTTTCGCTCTACTTTGATGACTCACCTCTGAGAACCAGCCGGTGCTTCCCCGGCATCAGTAACTTTTACAGGGGCAGCCACTGTTTCTGCACCTTTTTCTTTAGAGACAAGCAGGCAGAGGAAAGCAAAAACCATGCATACAAACATAAGGAGCCAGACGGACTTGTACTGGGCTACGGATGCAACAGCTCCGTCAGAGACTTCCATCATCTTCCCGGTCAATGTCATGAAGATAGCTCCGCCAAGGAAGGGGAAGATATTATACGCACCGGTTGCAGTTCCCATAATCGCTGGAGGGTACCATTCTTTGATCTGGGCATAAGACACCACGAAGAAACCTCCAAAGAACCCGAAGAGGAAGTGGATAATGGTGTATGCAGTGGTGCTGGTAATGTTTCCTGCCTGGGACCAGATTACTCCCCAGAGTACTATATATACTGCAGTACCGACAATAAGGACTTTCTTCCTGGACTTGAGCACCCTGTCCGAGAGGTAACCTGCAATCGGACATCCAAAGATCATACCAATTGCTATAAAGGAAAGGATGCCTGCATAGGTCCCCTTGTCCCAGCCGAGAACGTCCCTGAAAAAGGGTCCTCCCCATAATCCCTGGTAGACCATAAGGCTTCCGTACATGAAGAAGAACCATATAGTCAGAGGCCAGAACTTCATTCCTGAACTGAAAGTCTGCTTGAGGGCTTCTCCCATTGGAATCTTTTCAATGGCTTTTGGAGGAATGTACTTCTCGCCTTTTTCGTAAGCTTCAATCTCTGAGACTGTGGGACAGCCCATATCTTCAGGTTTGTCCTTGACCAGAATGAAAATAGCTACTGCAAGCAACCCGGAAAAGATACCAAGCATAAGGAAGACCTTCTGCCAGTCTCCAAAAGCAGCTGCCATTATGGCAAGGGGACCGGCTGCACTTAAGGCGCCTACATTTCCTATTGCAAGCAGGACCCCGGACATTGAAGCAAACTCATTCTTTTTGTACCAGATAGCAAGTACCTTCATCACAGGGATGTAGACCATTGCCACCCCTATTCCTATGAGGACTCTTCCGATAAGAACCATCGTAAAGTTGGAAGCAACCCCGGTAAGGATAGCACCGACTGCAGCAAGCATTGTAAAGACGCCGGCCGTCTTTTTTACGCCCCAGCTATCACTTAAAATCCCACTTGGAAGTTGCATTGCCGTGTAGGCATAAAAGTAAGCTGAGCCGAGAAGCCCTATAGATGCAGCGCCCACGCCGAATGTATTCATTATGTCAGGTGCAACTACTGCGGTAGATACACGGTGGAAATACACAAAGAAATATGCAAGGGCAAGGATAACAAATACTACCCAGCGATATTTCATTACTTTGCTTATTTTTTCCTGACTAATTTCCATAGCTATCGCTCCTATGACAATAATTCAGAACACGAATAATACAAGTATTAATAAGGTAGTGAAATCAGGCGTCTTCAAAGAAAGACACGAAGAAGCGCCCGAAATCCGATACCTCAGTTCCTGATCAGCAAAAGAATAAAAGATTCCTTCGATTTACCTCATCAGAGGTTTTCTGAAGACCAGTCAGCTGCCGCTTTAACCCAGGTCTTGAGTCTGTCTGAGGTACTCAGGGGTGGGGTTCCACATCCAAGCATACTGGCTTTTGCTCCGCCATCAAGTCCTTTTCTAGTTTCTGCAATGATCTGTTCTTCCGTGCCCTCAACCATCAGAAGAGGAGTTAAATTCCCGACAACAGGCACATCCCCTGCAATCTTGGTTGCTTCCTTCATATTTACAGCCTGTTCTACACTGAGACAGTCTGCACCTGTGGAAGCCATTCCTTCAATGATTGGGACAGTATCTCCGCAGATGTGAAGTTCCCAGAGGCATCCAAGGTTGTGAACGAAGTCACCAAGTTCTTTTTCAGCAGGTACAGCTACCTGGTAGTAGAAATCAGGCATTACCAGGTTAGGGGATGCTGATGCATCTGAATAGTATAATACGTCAGCTCCGGCTTCGATACAGGCTTCGGCATAGATCTTGTTGATTTCCAGAGCTTTCGAAAGCCAGTCCTGCATTTTTTGCATTTGTTTTTCTTTCTGGAGGCACTTGATGCTGAGCATGGATAGGTTCTCTGCACCCATCAGGTCTCCTGTAAGGGTTATAGGAGCTACAAGGAAAGCAGTAATTGCCGCATCGGGATACTTTTCCTTTGTAAGTTTAATGGTATCAAGTGTGGTTTTTACGTATTTGTCTTCAAGGAAATTGTCATATTTTACCTCTTCGGGCTTGTTGAAGAAGCTCCTTACAGAAGGCTGAATATCAATTCTTCCCATCTTCACTTCAAGGCCAATGGCCATGGATTCAATGAACATGCCAAAAGGCATCACAATATTATCAAGCCCGGCATCAGTGTGCATCAGGCTTATAGTATTGGCCATCATCTCTGCATTGCAGTGATAGTCCGGCCAGGTACTCCCACTCTTCTCTATATATTCTTTGACCATAGCAGATCCGGTGATCACAGGGACCCTGTCAACCGGCTTTCGGTTGAGCATTGCAAGGACCCTTTCTTTTGAGGTCATCTCAGATACCATGTTTTTTCTCCTTTTTTACTCCACTCATGTTTTTTAACTCAGGTTAATTCTCAAAATAACCTGTTTAAATTCAACCCCATCTCACACTTTCAGATGGGAAGTCTAAAACTGCTTCTTTCAGCCAGCTTGCTGCACCTGCGGCATCGTGAGGAGATACATCTGCCCCTATATGGGATGCATACTCGGTTGTGATCGGAGCGCCACCCACCATAACCAGTAGCTTGTTTCTGATGCCTTCATCTTCAAGCATCTTAACAACCTTTGGCATCTCGGCCATGGTTGTGGTCATAAGGGTGCTCATGGAAACTGCTGTTGCCTTATTCTCTTTTGCAGCCTCAATGAACCTGGAAGCAGGTACATCATTTCCAAGGTCCACGCAGTTAAAACCGTTTGCGCTGAGCAGGGTCTTTACAAGACTCTTTCCTATATCGTGGACATCCCCTTCAACAGTGCCAATGACGACTGTTGCAGCTTTTGAACCGTCTTCTTCGTTCCTCTTCATATAGGGAGCAAGAAGGTCCATTCCTCCATACATTGCAGTAGAAGCGATCAGAAGCTGGGGTACAAAAGCTTCCCCTTTTTCGTATTTTTTACCGATAAGGCTCATGCCTGCTGCAAGGCCTTCTATAAGAGTCTTGAACGGGTCCAGGCCGATCTGAATTGCCACCTGTGTCCAGCCCCGGGACATTTCCTCCTCGCCGTCCATTACAAGGAGAGCGAGTTTTTCGAGGGTAATTGCTTCCACATCAGCCTCGGTGGCCAGAAGCTTTTGAGTCAGCTCCTTGACTGTATCTTCATCTTCATCTTCTGCTGCCTCATCCAGTTCTTCGATTAATTCCTGGACTTCTTCCGGTAGATCATCCATTTTTATACCTCTTATTCGATTTGCTCATCAATACTCCACACACCTCTCAATATTCCAGATTGTATATGAAGAGGTACAGGTAAAGGTCCGGACCTTTTCCTTTTTTAACAAAAAGCAATTAAATATAGGTCTCAAAAATAGATATACTAACCGACATCAGAAAAACTCATAACCTCGATGGAAAGAAGCTCCTGGCAAAAAATCACTGTTAATATAAAAATTATATTTATTTAACAGAATAAACAACCTTTTAAAAAACAAAAGAGCCCTGAAAAATTAAGGTGTTAATCCTTGAACCATCTGCCTGTAAAACCTTCAGGTCCTTTCAAATTAATACCCCTGTTTATAGAATCAACGACGTTGATTTTTTAGTAAGGCTTTGATCCCCGATCCTGTATTAATTCCAGACTGGTTATAATGTAGATTTCATTTAATCAGCCAAATGGTTTTTTTCAAACATTACAAAGTATATAAAGGTATTGAAGAGGAAAAAAAATCCAGGTCTCAACATGCGGTTTTATGTTTCTGCCTTCGATTTAAGAACCATTTGTTGCCCCGGGTTTTAGGAAGTCGATAAGGTCTAAGATTATAAATTTCTTTTTTGAAAGCACACAGAAAGGAAAAAATGATACTTGCGCTCTGCAAATCATTTACTCTTACCTGATAACTTCTGGAAAAACATAACTTATATTAAATGTTATACTCATTATATTGCAGAACCTAAGACTGTTACGAGGCCCATGCATGGAAGACCCTGTTGTTGCAAAAATCAAAGATGAGTTCGATAAAAAAGGAAACCCAGCAAAGATTCCACTTATGAGCGGGAAGCAGTTTTTCGAAGCCCGAGCAGAAAAAGACGGAATCTTTGTTGATAATCTGAAAAACCAGCCGTTCCTCACATGGAAAACTTTCTCTGAAACTGTTAATTTTCTGCAGAAAAATGGAGGGAAGGCAAAAAAAGGAAATGCAACAAGTTCCAGGCTGGGAGACCAAAATCTTGACCTGAATACCGTGGAAGGTTATATTGCCAGCGAAGTTTACGGCTGCAAGACAGGAGACACCGTATTTAAGAGGATAACTCCATTAGCTTCCATTCTCGCCTGGGCTGGAATCTGTGAAAACACAAGAGGACATCTCTGTATTCTTTCAGAAAAAAAGGGGATCCAGGCATCTAAGCCAGAAAAAAACCTTCCTGAAACAGATATTTCTAAAACTGATCTATCTTTTAATTCAGCAGTAAAGGAAATTAAAGAAAAAGAAGAAGAAGCAATAAATTCCCTTAACTTACAGCTCTCAAAGAAGGACTCCGAATTAAAAATTCTGGGAACAAAACTCAAAGAAAGCCTGCAGAGAATTAAAGAATTTGAGGAACAATTTGCAGGCAGGGACAGTGAGATTGGAATTCTAAGAGAAGAAACTGAATCAAAAACCGGAAAAATAGGTTCTCTTGAAAAACTTATATCGAATTCGGAAGAGATTATAAAAAGCCTTGAAGAAAAGCTCAAAGGCAAGGAAGCCGAACTCAAAGAACTCGAGAAACTTACCTCCGAAAAAGCAGATAAAATCAGGAAGTTTGAGCAGGAAATAGTTGAAAAGAAAGAAAAAATAAAAAACCTTGAGAGCTGCCTCCCTAAAAGGGATGAAACTGTAAAAGAACTGGAAAGTCAGCTAATTCAAAGAGATGAAGCAATAAAAAGACTGGAAAGCGGAATTAATCAAAATAACAACATTCTTGAAGGACTTAAAACCCAGCTTAATGAAAAAGAAGAAGCGATAAGCATTTTCGAACAGGGGATTCAGGAAAAGGACTCAAAAATTCAGGAATTACTTGAGAATCTTGCAGCCAGGGATACAAAAACAGGAAAGCTCGAGTCCAGGCTTAATGAATACGAAATTGAGAAAAACACCCTTGAAAAGGCTCTTAAAGCAAAAACCGAAGAAATAAAAACTCTAAATGAAAAGTTCCTTGAAATAGAAAGAGCTATGGAGAAACTTGAAGAAAGCATTTCAGTGAAGGACAGTGACCTTAAGACTCTTGCCGAGGAGGTAATTGCAAAAAGCGGAGAAATGAAGAGAATTGAGGAAAAACTGACTGGCAAAGAGAGAACAATAAATACACTGAAAGCCATGCTCACTGCAAGCGGAGAAAGAGTAAAAAAGCTTGAAATGCAGATCGCTGGATATAGAGAGGAAGAAAAACCTGCAGAGCAGCTCTGGGAAAAAGATGAGTTAATAAAACAGCTCAAAAGAACGCTTGTAAGCAAAGAAGAAGAAGTTTCCAGGCTCAACGAAGAAAACAGGAAGTACAGAATGCAGCAGAAACTTTCAGTTGAAGGATTAAGGCAGATAGAAGAGCAAAAAGCCTCAAGGAAATGGTGGAAACGCTTTTAAGCCGAGATAAAACTGCTTATTTAAAAAATCTGTTTAAACTTTATTCACGCCTGGTTTTTCGGTACCTGGTGAAAGGAACGAACTGTGAAGCAGATGGAGGATCATATCAGGGCTGATTTTCCTGAGATTCGTTATCTCACCAATTATCTCTTCTTCAGTCCTTCCCTGGACCTCCAGTTCCTTTATTTTTTCAAGTACATAAGAAGGAATTACAAAGTAATTATTAAGGTCATGCCAGTGTCCGCTGACATCTCCTTTTACAAGATGGATGCCTGAAGACGCAATATACATTTTTATAAATTTTGAAAGCCCATCGTATGATGATGCAGGAAGCTGAAGTATTTCTATTGCAGGGCAGGTCTTGACAAGACTGAAAAGATCCTTATCCGAGGGCCGGAAAGCGAGATGCACTGCGATCTCATCGTGTTCAAGGCTAAGAATTTCATCCCTGTTTGTTACAACTCTAATTCGTATACTACCTGGCCCCATTTTATGCTCCCACTCTTATGTAAGCATGGATCATTTATTTAATTTTGTATTTCTGTTTTTCGGATCAAATTTCAGTATGTTGGATGAGTAAGTTCCGGATAAGAACCAACAGAAGCGACGAAAGTTGATTTCTGGCTCACGGACTTAAATGCTTCCTGCATCATTGAGTTTCGTCTGAATCTGCTCTAAGCCCGGCTGCTATGGCCTGCCCGAAGGAAATGCATCCATCTCCACAGGGGACCTGGCGGTGGCCCAGGAATTCAAAACCAGCTTCATTAACAGTTTCTGCAATGCTCGAAGTGATGTGATCATTATAGGCAACCCCTCCACTCAAGCCAATCTTTTCAATCCCCCTTTTTGCAGCAAGAGACGCGGAAAGTTCTGAAATTCCCGTTGCAAGGCTTTCCTCAACCGCAAAAGCAAGAGTTTCAGGGGAATACTTTCCGGAAAGTTCATATACCCCCAGAAGAAGCTCGGTGGTGTCAAGCACAGGGACTCCTGAGTCCCTGTCTTTCGTAAAGACCACAGGAAGATCGACAACATGAGTACTTTTCTTTGCGGCAGATTCGAGTTTCATTGATGGCTCCCCATCATAGGTCCGAATCCCACAGATTCCAAGCAGTGCCGCCGCTGCGTCCAGTACTCTTCCTGTGCTGCTGCTTCGTACAACATTTACCCCTGTTTCAAGCTGTTTTATCACAGTTGAAAATTCCGCGGCCCCTTTAGGAAAAATGAGGGGAAGTTTTTCCAGTTCTTCTCTACCAAGCTTCCCGAAGAGGATCCCCAGAACCATCCTTGAAGGTATTTTCGATGCAAGGTCTCCCCCTGGCATTGGCTGAGGGAGTAAATGCCCAGCTCGCCCGAATCCGAAGTAAGAGGACTCAAAGAGCTCCCCTCCCCAGACTGTGCCGTCACTGCCGTACCCGACTCCGTCAAGAGCAATTCCGAGAATTCGGGAATCCAGCGGCAGAGAATTGTCCGCCATAAGTGCCAGCATATGGGCGTGGTGATGCTGAACCTGAAGCGTATCCTCCCCTCCCATCTTCAGCGCAAAACGGGTTGTGTTAAATACCGGGTGAAGGTCACAGCCCCATTTAAGGGGTTCAATTCCGGTAAGCCGAATAAGGTGCCTGACAACTTCAGAATGGTATCTGAAAGTTTCTACGTGACTGGTATTTCCTATATACTGAGAAATATAGGCAAGCTTTCCTTTTGCCACAGTAACCGTGGAATTCATCTCAGCCCCTACCCCTACAGAAGCTTCGACTTCGAAAGGCAGCTCTACAGGTTCAGGCACAAAGCCACGGGAACGCCGGATAAAGGTCGCCCGTCCATTTACAACCCGGATTACAGTATCGTCGTTACGGTTTGCAATAACCCTGTTGTGCAGCAGGTAAAAATCGGCAATTCCTTTAAGTTTTTTAAGAGCCTCTTTGTTTTCGACAACCATGGGCCTTCCCGGAAGGTTTGCCGAGGTCATAACATATACAGCATCAGGTACGCGGTCAAAAAGCAGATTCTGTGTGCCGGTATAGGGAAGCATGACCCCTATATTGTGCAGGCCAGAGGAGACCGATTCCGCAAGGTTGTATTCCTTTGACCTTGTAAGTACGGTAATTGGGCGGCGGAAGGATGTAAGATACTCCCCGCCTGCACCTTCAAGCTGTGCAAAGGATTTCACAATCTCTGCATTTTTTGCCATGACCGCAAAAGGTTGTTCTGAGCGCCTTAACCGGCTTCTAAGTTCATTTACAGGCTCTTCCTTTCGAGCATTACAGGCAATATGGAAACCCCCAAATCCTTTAATAGCAAGAATTGAACCCTGCTGAAGAAGGTCTGAGGCCCTGGCAATTGCTTCATAGCCTTTTGAAAGTACCTTGCCTTCAGGATCCGAAAGCCAGATCTCTGGCCCGCATTTTGGGCAGCAGACAGGCTGCGCATGATATCTCCGATTAAGAGGGTCAGTATACTCTTTTTCGCATTCGGGACAAAGAGGAAAATCTACCATAGTGGTATTTTCCCGGTCATAAGGAAGGGTTCTAACTGTCGTATATCGGGGGCCGCAGTTTGTGCATACTGTAAAAGGATAATGGTAATACCTGGAAGAAGGATCAAAAATCTCAGACTTGCACTGTTCACAAATAGCCGTATCAGGAGGAATTATGGAATTTTCAAAAACTCCAGATTCACTGGGCACGATAATGAATTTGGAATATCCGGAAAAAGGGAGATTTTTTATTTTTATTTCCGTAATTTTAGCAAGAGGAGGCTTTTTTTCAGGAAGTTCTCTAAGAAAATTTTCAAGGCTTTCCCGACTCCCCTCTATAAAAACTTCCACATAGTTTCCCAGATTTTTCACGTATCCATAAAGCCCATTGGCTTTTGCAAGCTGATATATAAAAGGGCGAAAACCTACACCCTGTACAGTACCGGTAATATGGAGAAGCCTTGCTTCGTTTTGCATATAAAATAGAGATTACTGTTTGTCGTTAAAATAGCTTTCTAAATAATAAAAGTGTCCAGAAGCAGGATTAATAGATTAAAAAATAGATTAAAAATAAACATAAAGTTACGCGTTGAACTGAAATGGTTTCAAACAAAAGCAAAAATCTGTGACCTGATTCAGGATAAATTTTCCTGAATTCATGTCACATATAACCTGAAATTGTTCTTAGCATAATGATGAACCCCATGACCATCATTAAAAGGGAAATTCTCCAGGCCACCTGTAACAGGCGGGCCTGGTTTTGGGGTTCACCTAACTTAAGTATTATTCTTTCAACCAGATTAGGTCGATCGTCACATTCTGCCATGTTCAAATCAAACTTAATCTCTCATTCTTGCCTTAACCCTCTTCAGCCTGAAGGTGTTTTCCCTTTCCATTTCTTCAAGCATGAAACGGATGTACTTCATGGTCGAAATGAGTTCGGGAATGACCTTGAATTCGAGAGCGTTAACACGTCTCTTGGTCTTCTCGATTTCATCAAGGAGCCTTTTCATTGTAGTTTCAAGCTCTGCTGCAGTGATGATCTTTTCTACAAGGTCCTCATAGGCTTCGGCGGTCTCGTCGATATACGAGTTTGTCCCGATAATACCGTAGCCCCTCTCGTAGAGAGGCTTGCGGACACCTGTAGAGCTGATCTTTGGCACCACAACACCCATGATGTTGTGCCCTGAAAGCTGGATTTCAGGAGATTCTTTTGCTGTAAAGGCGGTTGACCTGACTGCAACCATTCCATTCACAGCAGAGGCCAGGTTGATCTTTTCCGTACTTTTCTCGAAGGCAGCATCCAGCTCGGTTCTGACGTTCCTTGCTTCGTTAAGGATTTTGAAGAACTCAAGAATCAGACCATCTCTTTTCATCTTCAGGAGCTTGTGCCCACTTTCAGATAGCTTGATCTTTTTCTTGAGATTAATTAACTCCGAACGAGTTGGTTTTACGTCCTGCTGAGCCATGGCGATCACTTAGCCTTTCTGTGAGCCGGGTGATATTTCTGGATATATTTGTTGTCAATCCTACCCAACTGGTTCTCAGGAAGGTGAGTAAGAATCTGCCATCCGATCTCCAGAGTATCCTCGATTGTTCTGTTTTCGTTTCTGCCCTGACGGACAAACTTGTCCTCAAAGAGGTCAGCAAATTCAAGGAACTTGGTGTCTCTTTCGGAGAGGGCTTCTTTACCTACGATTGCCACGAGACCTCTCAGGTCACGCCCTTCTGCATAACCTGCATACATCTGGTCAGATACAGCCTTGTGGTCTTCCCTGGTCTTGCCATTTCCAATACCGGAGTTCATCAGCCTTGACAGGGACGGCAACACATTGATTGGCGGGTAAATACCCTTTCTGTGCAGTTCTCTGGCAACCACGATCTGGCCTTCAGTGATATAACCGGACAGGTCAGGAATCGGGTGAGTAATGTCGTCACCGGGCATTGAGAGGATAGGAATCTGAGTAACGGATCCCTTGGCACCCTTGACAATACCTGCACGCTCGTAGAGAGTTGCAAGGTCAGTGTACATGTAACCAGGATATCCACGGCGACCAGGCACTTCGTTACGGGCAGCACCCATCTGACGGAGAGCTTCTGCATAGTTTGTAATGTCAGTCAGGATAACGAGAACGTGCATGCCGTGTTCGTATGCCAGGTACTCGGCTGCTGTGAGAGCCATACGTGGTGTTACAATACGTTCGACAGCCGGGTCGTCTGCAAGATTGAGGAACACAACTGCCCTTTCGAGAGCGCCTGTCTTTTCAAAGTCGCTCATGAAATACTGAGCTTCTTCATTGGTGATACCCATTGCTGCGAAGACCACTGCGAAAGCAGATTCGGAACCGGGCACAGAAGCCTGCCTTGCGATCTGCAGGGCGATTTCATTGTGCGGGAGACCGGATGCTGAGAAAATAGGCAGCTTCTGCCCACGAACCAAGGTGTTTGTCCCGTCGATTGTGGAGATGCCTGTCTGGATAAAGTCCTTTGGAGGCAGCCTGGCGTACGGGTTCATTGCAGCTCCGTTGATATCCAGCAACTGGTCTGGAACAATCCTTGGTCCACCGTCCCTTGGTTCTCCTGAACCGGACAGGATCCTGCCGAGAAGATCGATAGACGCGGGAAGTTTCAGGGTTTCACCGGTAAAGATTACACCACAGTCCTTGTCAAGTCCACCAGTACCTTCGAAAACCTGAACAACCACAATGTCAGCGGAAGAGTCCAGCACCTGACCTCTGCGAACAGTTCCATCAGCCATCTTAATGTTAACGATTTCATTATAACCTACAGGCTCTGTTTTCTCGACAAAGATAAGAGGCCCTGCAATCTGAGTGATTGTCTTGTACTCTTTTGCCATGCTTATTTACCTCCCAGGGCTGCAAACTCCTTATCCATCTTTGCAAGGACAGCATTCAAAGAACCATCAAAGTCCTCTTCGAACTTGACTTTGGGAAGGTCGTTCTTTGAGTCCATCTTGGTAATCTCCGAAGCAGGTATGCCTGATTTCAAGGCATCCATTGCAGCGTCGCCCCATTTCATGATGGCCTTCATGATCTTGTACTGTTTTTCGAACGGGCTGTAGGTGTCTATTGGGTGGAATGCGTTCTGCTGCAGGAAGATTTCCCTTATCATACGGGTAATTTCAAGCAGGAGCTGCTGTTCTTCCGGCAGAGCATCGGAACCAACAAGCTGCACGATTTCCTGCAGTTCGGATTCTGTCTGCAGCATATCCATTGCCCTTTCTCTCATAGGCACATAATCAGGAGCCACATTTTCAGTGAACCAGTCGTTAAGGCTCTCCTTGTACAGGCTATAGCTGTTCAGCCAGTTGATTGCGGGGAAGTGACGCCTCTGGGATAACTTTGCATCCAGAGCCCAGAATACCTTCACGATACGCAGGGTGTTCTGAGTAACAGGTTCGGAGAAGTCACCACCTGGAGGGGATACTGCACCGATAGCAGTAATTGAGCCTTCCTCACCACAGAGAGTCTCAGCAACTCCAGCACGTTCGTAGAATTCTGCCAGCCTTGCAGACAGATATGCCGGATAACCTTCTTCACCAGGCATTTCTTCAAGACGGGAGGAGATTTCTCTCATGGCTTCTGCCCACCTTGAGGTGGAGTCTGCCATAAGGGAGACGTCATATCCCATGTCACGGTAGTATTCCGCAAGTGTCATTCCTGTGTACACAGATGCTTCTCTTGCAGCCACAGGCATGTTTGAAGTGTTAGCGACAAGGATGGTACGCTCCATGAGTGGCCTTCCAGTCTGCGGGTCTTCAAGTTCAGGGAACTCCCACAGAACATCTGCCATCTCGTTTCCACGCTCACCACAGCCGATGTAGACCACAATCTCGGTATCACTCCACTTTGAAAGCTGCTGCTGAGTAACGGTTTTTCCCGACCCGAAAGGTCCTGGAATTGCAGCAGTGCCTCCCTTTGCGACAGGGAAAAGTCCATCAAGGATTCTCTGCCCTGTAACCAGAGGCCTTGTTGGAGTAAGTTTTTTCTTTACCGGCCTTGGTTTTCTGACTGGCCATCTCTGCATCATTTGCAGTTCGGTTCCGTCAGTAAGGGTACAGACAGTATCTATTACTGTAAAACTACCGCTCTTTATGTCAGCAACTGTACCTGAGATGGTAGGGGGCACCATGATCTTGTGTTCAATGTTTACTGTTTCCTGAACAACACCAATCACGTCTCCGCCTACTACGCGGTCACCTTTTTTGACAACGGGCTTAAACTCCCAGATTTTTTTGTGGTCAAGACCATCTGCAGTGACACCTCTGCCAATGAAGCCGCCCGTCCTTTCAAGCAGGACATGCAATGGCCTCTGAACCCCATCATAAATACTGGAAAGAAGACCTGGACCAAGCTCCACGGCAAGAGACATACCTGTAGTGGCGCAGGGTTCTCCTGGCCTGACACCTCCTGTCTCTTCATATACCTGGATGATGGTTTTGTCTCCTACTATCTGGATGACTTCACCCATCAGCCCTTCGTTACCGACTTTGCAAAGGTCATACATCTTTGCATCCAAGCCGATAGCGGTGACGACAGGCCCAGCCACACGATAAATTTCACCTTTTACTTCCACAGATCAACACCTACCGCTTGTTTTATTTTGTCTCTTAAATTCGAGCCTGATCCGCTGCCTCCTAGCGCTACTACCGTAGGCTGGACAGACTCATTTAAGTTTTTCCTCAAAAGTTCCGGCAGATTACTAATATCATCATTATGCATTACAAGAATCCCAACACTTTTATCTTCAAGCACAGACTTTACAGCGGACTCAGTAGTCTTAACATCAGTGATTTCATATACCTTACTGATACCAGCCAGCCTGAATCCGGTAACGAATTCGCTCTTTCCGATCACTGCTAACTCCATTAGATAATCACCAACTGGTCTTTGATTAACTCATCACTGAGGCCAGTCTCTTTACCTCTGAAAATGATCCGGAGATTGGTAGCCTCATTATTTTTATGAATGATATAATCCAGAATAGGTACAACTGTGATCGGAGATACATGCGAAAGAATGGTTGAAGATTCAAGATAATATCTTGTGAGCCTGCTTTCAAGAGTAGTCAGAGAAGTCATATCCGGACCGATAACGCCTGAAACTGCATCCCAGTATTGAGTTCTTTGAAGCTCATTGACAAATTCGTCATATGGTAGAGGCGCCAGTTTCTCGAGCTTTAACTCAAGACCACCTTCAATCATGAGTGGCATGATTTCATCAAGCTGCATAACACCTGCTTTTTTCAGCCTGAAAAGGTTAATTAGATTCTTAACGTCTACTTCCAATTTGACAACCTTAACAAAGAGCTTGCGGTCCTTAGATCTTGGTTTCCCGATTGCTTCAAACAAGCCAGTATAATATATCTTGTCAAGTTCGTTTTCTATGTATGCTAGGTTAGTTCCGTCAAACTTCTGCAGCAGGGGGTAGTACTCAGTAGATTTCAGGGTCTCAACGACTTCCTGGTATGTGGCCTTAGCTGCAAGTTCTGACATAGAAGTGTAAGTAAACTCCCCGGCAGCAATAAGAGACTCCAGGATATCTTCAACAGATGCGTTGTAGATTTTACCACGAAGAAGTGTTTTTATGTTCCAGATGTCATATCTTTTCAGATATGCAACAACCAGGTAATTTAGTTCTCCAGCGGTTATTCTTACCAACTTATCATAGGTGAGCGCAAGATTCCTGTTCAATGCGTGTTCTGCCAGATCGCCACCACTGTATTTCATTGCCAGTTCGTCAACGTCGTTTTTGTATTCAGACTCTTGGATAAAGCGGGTAATTTCATCAATTCCCATATTAAGAAGCCGCGGATACGTTTCTTTTGGAAGCAGCTTACTCTTCATCGCACGGACACGGGTTACGGCATAAGCATAGTTAGAACTGCCTTTTTTCTTCTTATCGGATTTTCGTGAGGGTTTTTTCCCCCAGAGATTCTCCAAAAGCGGCATCGAACATCACCCGTATAATATATCAGATATCTGCTTCAACGAACGTTCATACACATTTTTCAGGATTGAATCATATGTGAAATCGAACCTGACTGTTCCATCCTCGTTTTCCAGAATAACTCCGCCAATGGAATCAATATTGCCAGCGTAAGATAGAGAAGTTAACTTCTTGACAGTCTCTTCTGACTCCTTAGAAGAATAAACTCTAGCACCGCTAGCTTCGTACTTGCTGAGAATGCTTTTCAACAGCGCTTCTTTTTTGGATGCCGGCATCGACTTGATATTTTCAACTGTCTGGTTATAAACTGTATCTAGAAGTTCCTTACGCTTGTTAAGCGTAATTCTTTTCACTTCCAGGTTTGCACTTGAGATGACCTGCTGGTGCAGATTTTTGAGGTCCTCTTCCGCCTTGGCAAGGCTGTCTCCGAGCGTCTTCTTCTGTATTTCTTTAGCTTCATTTATGATCTCGGAGGCCTTTGCATCGCCTTCGGCTTTTATACGGGAAACCTCAGCTTTTGCACCCTCTTGGATGTCTTTTACAACGATCTCTAGTCCCATGCTTACACCTCCAAATAAATTTAGAGCAAAAAAGTGCTCTAAAGCCTAGAGTAAAAAACTCTAAGCTGCTTAGAGTGCAACGATACCTAAGGGGAACTTAGAGCATTATAAACACTCCATGTATACCTGGAAAGGAAAAAAGTCCAGGTAAACCTAAAGCAATGCTCTAAGAAATTTAAGAGCAAAGAGCTCTTAAATTTAAGCAGAATTGATAAGCAATGCAACGACAAGACCGAAGATAACGATGGTTTCTGGAATGACAGTAAGGATAAGACCCTTACCGAATAATCCTTCGTTTTCTGCCATTGCGCCGATTGCTGCGGTACCGATATCTTTTTCAGCTATTGCAGATGCAAGACCTGTTACTGCGATTGCGATTGCTGCACCGAGTGCTTTCATTCCTGCTGCGTCCAGAAAGAGACCTGCTGATTCTTCTCCTACCATGTTTTTATTCCTCCGTGTATTTTCTTATATATCCGAATGGGTTGAATTTTCTGCCCCCGCCTTCATAGA
Source organism: uncultured Methanosarcinales archaeon (assembly GCA_964434965.1). Classification (GTDB taxonomy): domain Archaea; phylum Halobacteriota; class Methanosarcinia; order Methanosarcinales; family Methanosarcinaceae; genus Methanosarcina. The sequence goes on along the minus strand of CAYSWX010000002.1, from coordinate 308,089 downwards.
ATTTTCCAAAGAATTCTACATACTGCAACCTGAGTGCATGCAGTCCGGGAGCGATGATACTCAGAACAGTGTTAAGACCATGTCCGAGTATAAATACGATTATTGCAGCTACTGCTGCGAAGCCGATCTGAGAGTGATCAGCCCAAATCATTTGGAAAGCAATATCATTTACCGTACCTGCGATGTAAATCGAAGACAGACCGACTGCGATAATACGAGCATATGAAAGTGCATTACCCATCAGAGATGGCAACTCGATCGGACCTTTGATACCTTCACCCATGGTGAGCATCACAACACCGAGAACAAGAATACCAGCGCCAGCATAGGTTAGCACTGAATTGCCGCCAAAATAGCCGAGAACTGCAACGAGCACACCAAGCTCGATAATGATCCAACTGCCTTTTTCAAGGACCGCATGTTTCATTCCATGGTGCCTGGCGATGTTTGAAAACCCGAACAGGAAACCAAGATTTAAATGAATCAGTCCTACTAAGACACTTAGTACAATCATAGTCATTACCATGTGAGACCTGTGAATCGGGAAAGTAAATTCCTCGCCTCCGATACTTTCAAAGAGAGTAATAGTTTCCCAACCTGGAATCAAGCCTGGCATTACTCCGTGTACGGTATGCAAACTCGCAAGCGAGAATCCAAGGAACTCACCATAGATAATTCCAAAAAGACCTGACCATAACTGACAATAGATGAGAATATTCATGAGAGGCTTCACAGCATCTGACTTTACCATTTTTTTGATAGCCAGTGCAAGCCCTCCCAGTATCATTGCATATCCGATGTCTCCGAGAATCATTCCATAGATCAGCGGGAAGGTTATGAAAATCGCTGAGGATGGATCAATTTCAGTATATTTGGGCCTGGAATACAGATCCATAATTTCCTGCATCGGTGCCACAACTTTTGAGTTATTGTATTCGACAGGGGCATGGTCTTCTTCCTCTTCATGAACTTCGAGGCTGGTGACGTATGCCTTGCCTTTAGTGGCACTGTTAACTACACTGACAAGATTGTCGTAATCTTCGGTTGGAGTCCAGCCATCGATTATGAACGCGTTTGCAGATGTAGCTATTCTAAGAGGCAGTTCTGCTTTCTGACTCTCGATACTCAGGACCTCATCGCTGGCAAGGATGAAATCGGCGTACTTGGCTTTCAAGGACTCGATCTCGCCTTTTAAGGATTCGATCCTTCTGGTGACTTCGGCTTCTTTCTGTTCAATGAACCTTAACAGCTCGCTTGGGACACCACCTCTTTCCGGAACTCTAAGTTCTTTGAATCCAAGACCCTGAAGTACTTCGTAAACTTTGTCGGCATCATTTTTAGCTACAAACAGTACAACTGCTTTTGATTGAGGGTCAAAGTACAGTTCGTAAGCTTTGGTGATACTTGAAATCTGACTCTCTTCCAGGCTGCTTTTTAAGGTGCCCGCGAAAACCTTGAGGCTTTCGTAGCCACGGTAATATTCGAAGTCAAGATTAATGGACAGATAAGGCAGGATTTCCCTTTTCTGGGAGTCCATATCTTTTAATTCATTTTCAAGCTGGGAAATTGTTTCCGTTTTAGCTGAAATAGCCCTGTCCAGTTCATTCAACTTCGAGTCAAGTTCGCGCAGAACAGCGTCAGTTTTCTGAACTACCGGTTTTTTGCTTTCAATCCCCAAATAATTGGCGATGGAACGGATCTTCACAAGCTTTTTCGAGACATCTTCTGCGTTTTTAAATGGCTTGCTGATCTTAAAACCAGACTCGTCTTCGACAAAATCTTCTATGTGAAAGAGATTTATATCATGCAGTGCATCGATGGTTTCTTTTAAAATGCTTTTATGCCCGACAATAACGGCCCTTGTCATCTCTTTAGGTCTACTCATTAAGGACCGCCCTCTCAAACTCCTGTACAAGGTAATTGACGGATTTGTCGATGTTAGCTTGAGCTTTTTGGGACATGGCTAATGCGTTTTTTTCACCATCGTTAATGATCTTATCTCTTTCCTCCAGGATCTTTTCTTCACCTACTTTAAAAGAGTCTTGTGCAGCTTTATGTGCATCAATGTCGGCCTGTTTCAGGATCTCCCTGGCTTCGGCCCTAGCATCGGAGATGCGCTTGTTTTTGGAATCAACGGCTTGATCAACCATTGATTTAGCACTCTCTTCCGCTTTTTTTATTTCGGATAAGATTTCATTTTTAGCCATGTGAATCTCCGTCTCTCAAAATTTAATATATAAATTAATAATTAAAAATCCCTACTCCAATGGAGGTAGTTAACAAATCCTTCGTGAAAGAACTATATAACAGCTTCGGTTTTGTCGAAGATGAGGAGAATAATCATAATGAATAATCATTATAATTTGAATTTACAGGAAATTCTTAAGAAATTAAAAAATATAAATAACAAAATATATGGTGAAAATCCAAAAGATTAAATATAACAGTAAAAAATAATTAAATAGAAACTGTAGAATATAAATTGAATTAAAAAAAAGAAAGTCTGCCTTAAAAAAGTGGGGACAGCGTCATGAAAATAACTTTTTTTAACTAATAATTAGGAAACGATATAAAGATTATTTTAGAATTAAATATGAGTTTACAGATGTTACGTAAGACTTTATAAAATAAATTGCAAGTTGAGGTTCTGCCAGAAAACACATACAGTCCTGTTTGTTAGAAGTAATGAACTTAAAGTTAGATTAAAAAAGAAAAAAATAAAATTATTAAGAGTAAGGAATAGTACAATAGTAATAAGTAGATAATGTAGAATCCGGAAATATGGGCTTATACCCATATAAGTTCAACTATTATTTTAGTAAGATTTGTAGCTTTTTTTAAATAAGTCCTTCAGTTCAGAACAGGCTGTAAAATTCCCAAAACGAAAATATTCCTGGAAATCACAGGTTGAAAAGTACTGGCTCAGGGCAAGAACCAAAAATAAGGGTTTTAGAATTAAACGAAATTTTAGAAAGAAAATGTAAAAATAATTATATTGGAAATACCACCCCTGGTTTTAAAAACATGAAAAAATACTGTGGGAGAAAAATGTGGGGAAAAATAAGAATAAAAATGGAGATAAGAAGAACCATTCATAAAGGAAAAAGGAAGTAAAAGTAGAATTCCTTTAAAAAATATTAAAGGAATATTACTTCAGCCGATAAGGAATTCTGGCTCCTTTAGGGATGGTATGAATATACTTCTGTCTGAAATCTGGATTTCGCATCATGCAGTAAGCAGAATCATCTTTCTTGTAAGCACTGTGTTTTCCCATACGCTTCCAGATAGTTTCCAGAGACTCTTCACAAACATTCCCAAAAGAGAGAGGGGTATATGCGCAGGGCATGACCTCTCCATCAGAGGCAACATGCATCCAGCGTCTGCCGGCAAAGCATCCGAAAAGCTCAGGACCCATAAAATATGGGAAAGCTGTGACCCTGGGGCCTTCAGGTTTGCTGTTCATAGTTTTCTGGAACGCCTGAAGTCTGGATACATCCTTATCGCTTATTACTTCATCTTCATGTTCAAGCCAGCGCCCTACTGCAATGATCTCATAGATTGACATCTCCTTCATATCAAGGTCGGCTGCCAGTGAATAGAACTCTTCAAGGTCATCGATATTGTGCGGAGAAACGACAACAAACATGTCAGTAAGGATTCCGGCAGCTCCCGCATTTTTAATTCCTTCAATTGCATCTTTGTATGCGCCGCTTCGTCCTCTGATACGGTCATGCTCGGCTTCAAAGGGACTGTCAATACTGACCCTCGCAGCGTACAGTCCTGCAGCTTTAAGTGCCGCAGCCCGCTCTTCTGATAACTTGAAACCAGAAGTAAAACATGTGGCAATTGCTTTTGTTTTGTCTACCCTTGAAACCATTTCAACAATGTCATTTCTGAGCATTGTCTCTCCGCCGTCAAAGGAAACCAGATAGGCTCCGAGTTCAATGCTCTGGTCCACAGCATTGCAGATTTCATCAAGTGTCAATTCCCTTTCAGGTTTGATATCGGCTGCTCCGCAGTGAATGCATTTGTTTGGGCAGCGGGCGGTAATCCCTATTGAAAATTGGTCTGGGACACGTTTTTTCCTTATGGCTGCAATTTCTGCACTTATGACCCGGCTGAAAACAGGACCCGGGATAGGAGGAATCCAGGTAGAAAAAATAATCTCGTCTTCGGTTATCGAAATTGGTTTTTCTTCCGCAAAGATATTGTTTATACGTTTCAGAAAGGGTTTTGCAAGATGGGAAAGAGGGCCTTCTGCGTCGAGCACCATCTTTTCATTTTCGGTACTGGCGTTTACCTTAATCACCGGACTATCATATACTCTCATGGATACACCTGATAAGTTAATGGCAAAAGCTGGAGCTTGCCAGGGCTTTTAGTAATAGATTGACTGGGATCATTTTGATATTATATACATAGAAGTTCGGCAGAACCAATTCATTTTTCAGGACAGGTGAAGGTTTGTTAAAGGTTCTCAAGCATGTCGACGGTTATATAATCGGTAATCTGGAAAAGCTTGTCCCTTGCCGGACATTCTCTGAATGTCGAGAGGGTCTCTTTTGCGGCACCAATGTGCATTTTTACACAGTCCATTGACTTTTTCAGGGATTCTTCCTTTGACATGCTTTTCATGTAGATGTGCGGCAGGGTTTCAGATGTGAATTTAGACTCCTTGCCCTCAACGACCTCAAGAAACTCAAGGATATCGTCAACAATCTGATATGCTGTTCCGAGGGAATTTCCAAAAAAGCTAAAACGCTCGGCAAGCGCGTCATCAGCTCCGCCCGTATAAGCCCCTATGGATGCACTGATTGCGAATAAAGAAGCTGTTTTTTTATAAATGCACTTAAAATAATCGCTTTCTCCGAAGCTATCATCTTCAAGCTTCAGGTCAAGGACTTCTCCTTCTGCCATATCCATCCCTGCCTTTCCAAAATCATGAACCACTTTCTCCCCATAAGGAGAAATGAAAGCAATTGATTTTGCAATGAGATAGTCTCCACAGAGCAGGGCTCTGGCTGGTCCGAATTTCTCAGGAGCAGAAGGCAGGTTCCTCCGGACAAGCCCCTGGTCCAGCAGGTCATCGTGAATTAAAGAGGCCGAATGCATCATTTCGACGGCAAGGGCTGCATTAAGGCTCCGGGAATATGAGCCTGAACAGATCTCGCTGACCAGCAGGAGAATGATTGGTCGAATTCTTTTTCCTCCGGAATTACAGACATGCTCAACCATTTTTTTTAAACCGGGGTCCTCTATCAGGGCAATCGAGTCTTTAATTCCGGCCTCTACATATCTGAATTCTTCCCATTCTTCAATATTCATCAATATTACTCCGTGTACTTTGACGGGCATCCTGTAATTATTTTATTTGCCTCAAACGTGGATTCGGAAACCATTGTCCCGCTGATGGTCACCTGTTTTCCCTCAGCAAGATTGGAAGGGAGGTTTCCTACATAATCCACATGTATCTTAAGGTTTTCATCGTTTTCATCTTTTAGATCGAATGAGATCATGCCTGGGGCCTTTTGAAGGCTCCCGTCCTCTACAACTCCCGTGACGCTTATATTCTGCCCGGAGTAACCCTGAGGATCAGAGAGAAGCTCAGATACTGCAATGTATCCTTCCGAAGAGTCGGCTCCATATAGCCCTATAAGGAACACACCAGCAATAAAAGCAACTGCAAGCAATGATTTCTTTTTATTATTCACGCTAAACCTCGTATAACTCAATCATTACATTAACCTTTTGTTAAACTCTGCGTATGTCTTGAGCAGCGAAAGGAGGTACGCAAATATGAGTATCCAGCTTATTGAAAATGCCAGAGTAAATGGTTCCATTTTAGACCACTTCTTTTCACTATCATTTTCCTCAACCCGCCCGGAGCCAGGGCAACGTTAGAGAAGAAAGCTGTTTTTGAAAACTTATGCCTGGCCCTATATAAGAGTATATATTCCGTATCAGAGAAACGAGATTTATAGAATAAAAGCAGGAAAAAATCAGACTTAAAGCAGAAAAATAAGACTTTTATCTCAACAGTTAAAATAATAATATTGATTTTGCCCTTAAGGGAAGAATATTGTTATTACAGTGAAAATATAATACCCAGAGAATTATAAATTGATATTTTTATAAAGCCAGTAGATTAAAGTTAAGTGATTTCTTTCAAAATGTAGCAAAAAAGGAGATTTTAGCCAGAAAAATCATTTTTACAGGAATAAAATAAATTTTATAGTTAAAGATATATTTAGTAGAATTTACTCAAGATTATTCGTGTTTAAAATTCTATTTTTTCAGTGTACATGGTTAACAATAAAATATAACTGCACAAATAAAATTAAAATATATATTATATTACAAATAGTGATTATCAGGACTTTTCACATCGTCCGGCATAATTAACCAGATCTATCATCAAAATTTAAGTGTTCTAAATTATAACAGAACTGATTGACAAATTGTCAGATAAATAGTTGGGCAAATAGTTGGTAAATAGTCGGAGAAATAAGCGGGAATAGTCAGATGAATAGTTGAGTAAAATCTTATTGGATTACCGGACAAAAAATTCCTTTGAACAAAAGTATTAACAGCATTATCCGGTTGACCAGAGCCGCAAGTAATTGAGAAAAAGAATATTTTTAGGATACGAACCCTGAAATTTACATTAAAAACCGGAAAAATATATTAAAGAAAAGGGAAAATCCCGGAATAATCCATGAAGATATAAGGAAACAGGTAATTTCAAGCGAAAACGTTATATTTGACAAATACCTCTAGTGTCTTGCAGTTTGCGTTGATGGTCTAGTGGCTATGACTTGGGCCTTCCAAGCCCAAAACCCGGGTTCGAATCCCGGTCGGCGCATTTAACCTTTTTCAAATAGTTTTAAATCATCTTTTTTCTAATTTTATCACAAAAATAAAAACAACACCAGTGCGAGGGTTGCCCAGCCAGGTCAAAGGCGATGGGCTTAGGACCCATTTTCGTAGGAATTCGTGCGTTCGAATCGCACCCCTCGCATATTATTTTGGGGATATAGGGATCTCAAAAAAATGCCACGCTGTTTTGTGAGAGTTATGCACAATCATATTTTTCAAGAGTTACCCTCCCCAAAAATCAATTTTTTAACAATTTACTTCCAAAAATTATTTTTCTCTTTTTAAATATATGTCTGAATAAAATATAGTTAATTTTACTTCAGTAAATCAGAGAAATCAATTTCAATAAATCAAGATTTTTTGTAACTATTCAGCTACCCACTAATCAATATCAAGAGCCGGAATTTAGATGATTTATTATGTTCAATATTACTTAAGTTTATTTTATCTGCTGATGTCAATTGATGCAGTTTTCACTTTTGGTACGATCCCCTAATTTGAGTACTCCGAATAGTAATAATCGGAATCAATAGACTCATTATAGGGTAGCTGAATAGTTACGATTTTTTTTAATTAACTTAGTTTTTATACGATTAATAACACTTTATTTCTAATGAAAATTCTAATAATATAAAACCATATTTTGGGCAAAAAAGAAAAATAATGTGAGAATTAATGAAAGAGAAATCATCAAAATCGAGAAATGGAAGTGTAAAGAAAATTGAAGAAGTAACAAATGAAGTCAACACTCAAGAAAGAACTATCTTCAAAAAACCGCAAATATGCTTCATAGATATTGAAGAAAATATTAAAGAAAATTTAGAAAAAAAAGGATTCAATATTAAATCTGGAACACTTGGTAGGGCAATTAAAGTTCCTAATGAAAACAATTATCGTTTGAAAAGTCACAAATGTCTTGCAAATTTCTTTTTTCCTCCAAATCTTCACGAGTATGATATTATTGTTCTTGATCTAGAGAATAAAGAAGCAATTCCATATAATGTAGAGCACTACACTAAAAAATATGTTCAAGGATTTTCTGATACTTATTTTTGCAGTGAATATCCAGAAACCTTATTTGATCCAAGACCTTTTGGGTCTTTTATTCTAGAAAGTGAAATTCTTAAAAACGATAGTCATCCAGTCATTCTAATAGTTTTTGCTAGTGCTCGTGAAAAAAAAGAGTATATGTTTGTCAAAGAAACCGCCTCTGGAACAGTATTTGACGGAACAAGGACATGTTATAGTGATTCATTTTGTTCAAAAATACCCCCTTCAAAAAATAAATATGGTAAAGAGTTTATTGTAGAAAAAGAATCGGCTTCGTTTGGTCTCTATAATGTTTTAAGCAAACATATTTCAGAGGCAACCTATCATATTATATTTTCTAGTCCAAATATCAATAAAGATGATGAGATGTTTATACCTCTGATCAAGAATTCTCATGACGAAATTGTTTCTTTTCTAGGAAAATTTAATAACTGCATACTTTTTGTTTTTCCTCAAATCGTAGAAAAAAATTCATTTTTAGATGAATTACTAACAGATCAACTACCTACTTTATTGCCAAAAATGTTTCCGTTTCATTCAGAGTTTAAGTGGCTTAAAGAAGAAGCATACATGCTACCAAATGAAGAAAATTTGCTCGAACAAAGAAAAATATTGATTAAGAGATTTGAAGAAGAAATTGAAAATAAAAACAGAGAAATTGAAAGAAATCATCAAAAGTATGAGTGTCTTCATCGTATATTAACAGAAAGTGGAGACCAACTTGTAGAATGTGTAAAGACTTTTCTCGAATGGTTAGGCTTTGAAGATGTAAAAATTATGGATGAAGAGCTTGATGGGAAATTAGAAGAAGATCTACAAGTAGAAACAGAAGAAGGATTGCTTGTAATTGAAGTTAAAGGTATTGGTGGCACATCAAAAGATGAAGAGTGTAGCCAAATAGAAAAAATAAAGAATAGGCGAGCAAGGGAAAGAAAAAGTTTCGATGTTTTTGGTTTATATATTGTTAATCACCAGAGATATAGGCCTCCATTAATAAGGGAAAACCCTCCATTTAAAGAACAACAAATTGAAGACGCGAAAAATGATGGAAGAGGTCTATTAACTACTTGGCAGTTATTCAATTTGTATTTCTCAATTAAGAATGAATGCATAACAAAGGAAGAAGCAAGGAAAGCTCTCTTAAATTATGGCTTAATCGAGTTTGTGCCTCATAACTGTATTTCATTAGGAACTCCTAAAGATTTATATCTTAAAGGGGAAGTCGTTACTTTAGATTTGCAAAATAAGATCGAAATTAATAATGAGTTAATTATAAAAAGAGGGTTAAGATATTTAAAAGCTAAAATTTTAGGAATTAAGGTTCATGATAACAGTGTTGAATCCGTAGATTCCGGTCCTGCTGGAATTAAAGTTAATGTTCCTATTAAGAAATCAGATGAGCTATTTATAAAAAAAATAATTCTATAACTACCATAGATTTGTTTATACATTTTTTTTGTTTATTCTCGTTCTGGTTATCTTTTATAGTCATCTGTTCAAGAATGTATGTAAACAAAGCTTCTTTAGGGATTAACCTAACCCCCCAGAAACCAAGTTTTTCCAAGTCTGAACCCATCCAGATTCGGAACTATATTACTAAATTTTACTGAATATGCAAAACTAATTAGATTTTACAACCCTTTTACAGCTCCTTTTAACTTGTTTTTACTATTTTACTGTAAATTTTACAATTTTGCCTGTAAAATTTACAATTTCCTTGATGCCGTTTTACTATTTTACGGTAAAATTTACAATTTTACATTTTACAGTAAAAAGTATACATATTTTTACTTTTGACTTAAAACCAGAGCTTCCCACTTATTTACTCTATCCAGAACATGAGCGTTCATAGTAAACGGCTTATCTGACTTGGCATTCTGCTTCATGTAATGTAAAGTACCTTTAGAAAACCCTAATTTTTCCAACATTCGCTGACTCAAACTTTCAGGGTCGCAAGATCAAGTCTATAAAATAATTAATCAAAAATTTAGTCTTCACTTTCCTCTTTATACCCTAAACTACCTTTTAAAAACCCGAATATTATCAGCATTTTTTCAACGTAAAGCCAGAAGAGTCCGACCATACACCCTATAAGTGCGCCTGCCAGCACATCAGAAGGGAAATGAACTCCGATAAATATCCGGCTCAGGCTTACCGTAACAGCAAAAATCCAGACTAAAAGCTTGAATTTTCCTGCCCTCGGATACAGAAACACAGCCGAAGCAAAGGACATAAGAGAGTGCCCGCTTGGCATCGAATATCCTGTGGTACATGCCACAAAACGGACATCTTCAGGTCTTGGGACTGCGAAAATAGGCTTGAGAGCCATTGCTAAAGCCCAGGAAGATATAAGCAGGGCAAGAAAAAGTATCGTTTCCTGCCTCCCTCTGAAATAATAGAGAGCAGCAACGATGAGGAAAAGAAGGTAATCGAATTGATGGCTTACAAACAGCATAAATGGGTCCAGAAAGGAATAGGAGTTCAGATGCGCCAGAACAGAATAATCGAACTGAGAAACAATTGACAGGCAGGATCACTCCTTAACTTCGCCGGATACCATGCTAAAACCAAGTTATCTTAAAGCCGTTATCTTAAAGCCGATTGTCTTAAAGCCGGTTATGTTTAAAGCAGATTATCTTAAAGCCAGCCATCTTTAATTGATAAGTTTTTTTCGGATAGAGATTATTTTCGGACCTCAACTAGTTATTGTTATTATAACGCAGTTATTATTTATATAACCAGATTTAGCACATAGGATTTTTACAGAGGTTTTCTTGCATAGTACCTCTCTGAACTGGAATGCTCAACGATTTTTCCATTTTCAAGTATTGATATGGAACCATGCCCGCAGCAGACAAGACATTTCTTGTCCTTTTTTACAAGTTCGGAATCGAGTTCCTGTATAAGAGAAATGAGAGCGCTACGTTCCTCTTTTGCAAGGCTGCTGTCCACATTTACCGAGGTCATGAGGTAATCAGCCAGTATATTATACTCCGTCCTCTCAGGGCTCAAACTCCTGAAATTAATGACTGTGTCCTGAGGGAAAAACAGTCCTTCTTCAGGGCAGAGGTAGAATATCTCCCCATGCATGTGGCCGCCAAGGCCCTGAAGAGCCTCAAATTCAAGGTCCCCTATCCTGAAACGGGACACAACAGGAAAAGCGCCTCTTTTTTCGGTTTCTGTATCCTGAGGGGAAATATCCGGGAAAAGGATTACATTTGAAGGAGGAGTGAACCTTGAGAAGAGATTAATCATTTTTGTATAAACTTCTTCCAGGATGCATCCCTGATTGCTGGACCCGTAAGCCCTGCTGGTCTCCCGCGTAATTTTCAGGGTTTCATTGTTGAGGTAAGAAGGAGAGGAAAAAAAGCCTGCTGCACCGCAGTGGTCAGCATCCGCATGAGTAATATAGATTCTCTTAAGCAGGCTCAGGTCCCCAAGCCCGTAGTGCTGGAGCATATTCACGACATCAGGCTGGTATATCCCATAGCCGGTATCGATCATGACCCTTTCGCCGGGGGTATCGAAAAGATAGATATTTCCTCCGCAGGGGAGCTGGAAGCAGAAAAGTTCAATTCCGTCCTTAACCCTGACCCTCTGCACATCGGCATAAAACCCTTCTCCCGAGGTCCGGCTCAGAGCATCTCCGACCTTCAGTATATTCTCAAAGACCTCAACAGGGTCTTTTCTCAGGTTTGAAAGCTCCTGAGCGATGTGGTTGATGTCGTGCAGAAATTTCATTAAAAAGGCATCTTCTGCATTCCCGAGATAGTTCCTCAGCTTCTGGGCAAGGCGCAGATAAAAAACAGTATCATCGAGCTTTTCGCCTGTCGTATCATACTCGACAATCTCAAGCCTGTACTTTGACTTGAGCCGGTTCAGGAGAGTATCTATAAGGCCGGCATTTTCAATATTCAGGCTCACGACAAGCCTTTCGGGGTGCTGTCCCCTGTCATCAAAATCAAGGTAAGTGATATTTGCCCCTGAGGACGTGGTATGGTTCAGGAAATCGAATAAAGCTCCGGGGCAGTTTGGGAGATATACATTGAATTTAAGAAAAGCCACAGGATGCAGAGAAATCTGGAGGTACCCTATTCTTTCCAGCTCCTCACGAATTTTTTCATAAGCATGTGAAGAAGCCGTTACCTCAAAAAATACTGTATTCCTGTCAATCCTCCGGTCATACTGAATCCGGTTGATGTTTCCTTCATACCGCGTAATAATCTCGGCTGCCCTGTGCAGCGCTCCGGGCTTATCAGGCATGCAGGCAATAAAAGAGAACTGTTCCATGAAACATCCTCTGACCAGATAAAAACCGTTTTTCTTATTAATTTAAATAAAACCCTGCCTGACTTTAAACTTTCCTGTTTCCATGGGAGAGAAAAAGGAAGAAAAGGGAAGAAAAAAGGAAGGAAAAAGGAAGAAAAATAAAAATTCGACATATAATAGAAGTTTAACACTTAAAAACAACTGGAAAAAGCCCAAGAGCCTCAAAAACTCCCCTTATCTCTGGAATGGGATTTATTTTCCTGTAAAAAAGGTGAGAAGTGCAGGAACAGTCCGTACACCCGAAGCCCGGAGCAGAATCTCCTCCAAGCCTGTGTGCAAGTTCACACTCAAGCCTGTCAGAAGTGGTGGCGCAAACTGCCCATTCCAGTCTGAATGAAGGGTTTAGGTGTAGATAATCCACATGCCATCTGGGATTTTTGTCCTTCTTTAAAGAAAGTTCAATATGCCTTTTGACTCGCTTCATGCCTCCGGGTCCGAGGGCCGAGCCTGTATAGATATGAAAACCTTCCGAAAACGAAAAAGTGCCCTTTTTCCCTACTTCAATCACGCAATCCATATTCTCGAATATCAGGCAGTAAACTCCTTTTTCGGAAAAATCCATTTTCGAAAAATCCATTCTCAAAGACCTCTGTTTTAAGATCTCACTTCATCCCTGAAACCTGAAAATACTTCTCAAGAAGAGGTGCAACCATTATCTCCAATTTATCTCTTTCCTTCAAGGCTTCAACCCAGCGGGTCGGAACTGCTTCGATTCCAAGTCTTGCCCCGAGAATTCCGCCTGCAACACTGGCCACCGAATCAGAGTCTCCGGTTATGTTCACTGCGGTCTGGACTGCTTTTTTATAATCATCAGGATAACGCAGGATGCAGAAATATGCAAGGGCAAAAGTCTCATCTGCATACCATCCCTGCCCGATTTTCGGGAGAGCCTTTTCATCACCCAAATTACTGTGAGCAAGCTCATAAGAGCCTTTGAGGGCTTCCGTAAATTCATCCGAAATTCCTTCCGTTGCCTTGAGAAGAGATAAAAACATATCTTCAGGGGCTACCCCATCAAGAGCCAGTTTCACGGCATATGCACCTGCGACCGATGCTGCATCAGCAGCCGGATGGGTGTGAGTAATTCTGCCGGAAAGTGAAGCAGCTTCAATCAGTTTTTCAGGATCGTTCCGGAAAATGAAGCCAAGAATTCCGGCCCTCATGAGGCTCCCGCATGTTTTCGATCTCAGCCCTGAGCTGCTCCAGTGAACCCCATCCTTTAGATTCAGGGCTGCACCTCTTGTGGTCGCTCCTGCTCCGAGATCAGGTTCATCCAGCCAGAGGACAAGCGATTCTGCAATTTTATCCATAAGTCCAGGAAGTTTAAGTTCCGCCCCTTCCAGGAGCCCTCTGGCAAGCACAAGCATTAACTGAGTGTCGTCGGTCCAGGGAGAATCAGGTGGGACCTCAAGAATTCCCTGTTCCCCATATTTCTCCTTTATCAGCTCAAGGGTCAGGTGTTCTACTGGGCGGCCCAGAGCGTCAGCACAGGCTGTGCCGAAGAGGTAGCCGCGAAGCTGGCTTTCAAGATCCTGATTTGCGTATGAGTTTTCCGGAGTCATTGTTCATTTCTCATTTTCTGAGATTCTGCTTTCAATTCATTAAACTGTATTGGTCAAAAATCACATTATAAAAAGACAGTATATCAAAAAGCACCTCACCAGAAGATACTCACAAAATTGAGGTTTCACGGGAAATTATTATCAAAGATAAAAACCGAAGGCTAAGACAAAGAGAATCAAAAAATAATATTACAAAAAAAGGTGTAAAAAGGAAAAAATGCTCCGATGGGGATTTGAACCCCAGTCGCAGGAGTGAGAGTCCTGAATGATTGGCCGAGCTACACTATCGGAGCACGCTGATAATTATGCACTGCCCTTAAGACAGCATACTTTCAAGTGATTTATAAAATATAAACCTTTCGACTGATTTTTGAAAAAATTTGAAGCAGCCGGGAGGGAATTTACATTTTCCCGGCAGAAAACTGAAGGAATTTATCCTTCAGCACAATGGTTGCCCATTTACTTTTCCGGGATTTTCCAGTCAGGTAGCCTGAATTGGCAGATTAAGAAGGGCTGCTTCAAAAAGCCGGTTACACGAACATAGCCTGCGGAATTGTGGGCTCCTGCACGTTTACGACCTTTTCATAGGCTTTCATGAAGTCTGCCATGGTGATTTCTTTGCCGCGCCTGCGCAGGACAAAGATTCCGGCTTCTTTGACAATTACGCTAATCTCTGCCCCGCTCCGTCCTGCAAGAACCTTGGCAAACTTTTCAAAGTCCACATCATCGGCAAGTTTCATCTTGCGGGTGTGGATCTTCAGGATCTCAATCCTGCCCTTATCATCAGGGAGCGGAACTTCAATTGACCTGTCAAACCTGCCGGGCCTGAGAAGAGCCGGGTCAAGAAGGTCAATCCTGTTGGTTGCAGCGACCACTTTTACATTACCTTTGGGGTCAAAGCCGTCCATTTCGGCAAGGAGCTGGAGCATTGTCCTGTTTACCTCTGCCGAGCCGCTTGTCCCGTCATAGGTCCTCATGCTGCCGACTGCATCGATTTCGTCTATGAAAAGAATACTTGGAGACTTGTCCCTTGCAAGCTGGAAAATATCCTTTACAAGCCTTGAGCCTTCTCCCACGAACTTCTGGACAAGGTCAGAGCCTGACATCCGAATAAAGGTGGCATTTGCCTGAGAGGCTATGGCTTTTGCAATAAGGGTCTTTCCAGTACCTGGAGCCCCGTGGAGCAGAACCCCGGAAGGAGGTTCGATTCCCAGGTCTTCAAAAAGCTCGGGCTCGGTAAGTGGAAGTTCCACGCTCTCACGGACTTCCTGAAGCACGTCAGCAAGCCCGCCAATCATGCTGTAGTCCACACCCGGAGAATTGATAAGTTCCATAACCTGTGCCCGCACATCGGCAGCCCTGCTCACAATTGAGATAATCGAGTAAGCTCCGTTTACAGCAACTCTCATTCCGGGCTCTATTTTCCCGATGCATTCTTCCGGGATCTGCGTGAGGACTTCCTGGTTGTTTCCGTGCTGCCTGATAAGGGCGATTTCCCCGTTTACCTCAATAATGGTTGCAATGAAAAGCGGAGGTTCGGTAAGCTGCTCCAGATGGGCTTTTAACTTGTTAATCTCCTGAAGGTGCCTGCCTGTGGCCACGCTGGCTTCAAGGAGCCGTGCCTTCATGTTTTCGTTCTGGACCTTGAGTATTTCGATCTCGGTTAAGAGGGATTTTACATCCTCAGGGCTGATCTCCCCGCACTCAAGCTGAAACTCTACCCTGGACTTAATATCTTCCAGGGAGGATTTTGTGGCACTGTCGTCTGACATTTGAAAACACCTGTTTTATCGTATAAGATTGATCTGGTTATACTGGTTTCAAGCCAATTGGTCTCTAAACCTGTGTGATATTAGTTTTCTCTATTAATCGGATTGAATTGTAGCACATTGTTACTGAATCGGTTTGCAGTTCGCGGGCTGTAACTGGTTGAATTAAAGTATTTGTCCTGCGGATTTTTGTCCTGATATTAATTTGTTAGGGAAGTTCATCCTTCCGTCCCTTAAAAACCTTTACAAAAGGTAAATACCTGGGAATTGAAGCCAGGAACAGAGCACTTCACTTTAGTACTTATACCCCAGAGACAATTCAAAGGTTTTGCCCGGTAAAGACTATTATCAGGCATACCAATTAGAAGGCAATGCATTCATGTATACCAATACTGGACAGCTTAACAATTTAGATACATGCCTTTTACAGGACCAAATACATTCATTAAAGATTAAAATGCAACTGAAGAGGTTCTTATCGTGTTCACAGTATATATTAAGATGCCGGGTATTGAAGCATGATAAACAAATATACATACATAAATATAAAAATGATATATATAAGTTCCTGCAATACCTGCACTACATTGATGACCCCGGAAAATAATTTTACGATAACTGCTTGACCTATCTTTTTAGGTTTCTTTCAGATCATATACTTTCCTTCTATTTATTATATATAGTTATCAGTTTTTGGTGTCCCCACACACCTCCCATGAACACCAGAACTCCTGAAGCAGAAATAGAGATTACAGCATAAATTATACATGTCCGCACCGGGAATTGGGCCACATATAATGATTTAGTTAGAAAAATACAGACAGATAATATATAAAAAAAGAGAATTTCCTTTAAATAATCACATAAAGACCATAAACATGCAGTATATTAGACAAAGGATATAAGTAACATACATAATTGGACATGAATGGCAAGAAAAATGACTAAAGTGCCTACTGAAACGAAAAAAATTAAAGGATAGATTTAATAATAAAAGCATAATATCATTCCACATGCGTACATCAGAAGATTTTCTAAGGGTAGGCGCAACAGTTACATTTATTGGCTTTATTATAGTATTGTTAGGCATTGTCCTTACAATAGTACAGAATCCCACAAATACCCAGATGGGTGGACTTATAATGCTTGGACCCATTCCGATAGTATTCGGTTCTACGCCTGAAATTACAACAAACATGCTTGGTCTGGGGTTATTAATAACAATTCTATATTTATTCCTGTGGAAGACGAAACGTTGATTGGAAACTTACTTGTTTTGACTGGAATTTTCATAATACTCTTCGGGTTTTTAATGCTCATAGTTGGAACAGCCATAGGCATGCGCGAGAACTCCGAGCCCGGAAAAGGATATTCAAAAAGAAATGAAAGCTTCAGAAAAGAAGCTGATTCAGTAGACTCATTCCGTTTTGAGGAAAACGGTAAGAAAGAGCCGTATGCAGAAAAAACCGAATCCAAAATCAGAGGAGGAGGAGTAATTATGCTCGGCCCGATCCCAATTATATTTGGAAGCGATAAAGAAAGCGCAAATACGGCAGTAATTCTTGCGATAATCCTGATGATCCTCAGCCTGCTCTTTTTCAGAGATGTACTTTTCAGAGACGTGCTTTTCTGAATTTGCCTGCATTTACATTAAAGATTTAGTTTTTCCTGTTTTAGAAGTGAAGAAAGAGTACAGCTTATGAAAACACCTGCTCTTTCAATAGTAAGCAAACATAAAAAGAACTTACAAGAAATTTCGGGTTGAAATTATACTGAACCGAAGGTAAACAAACCGAACAAAACCTTATTAAGGTTAAGCCCGATTCAACGCTTATGTTTACGATAATCACAGGCGCGCAATTCGGTGACGAAGGAAAAGGCAAGATTGTTGACCTTCTTGCAAAAGATTACGATATTGTTGCCCGCTTCCAGGGAGGGAACAACGCGGGCCACACGGTCAGGGTAGGAGATGAAGTATACAAACTGCACCTGATCCCTTCAGGCATCCTGCTTGATGCCAGGGTCCTTATCGGGCCTGGAGTTGTCCTGAACCCAGAGGTTTTAGCCGAAGAAATCGAAATGTTCGAAAAACACGGGATAAAGGTCAATGCAGAAAAGCTCGGAGTGGATGCAAAAACCAGCATCATAATGCCCTACCACATAGAGCTTGACGGGCTTAGAGAAGCCGCAAGGGAAACAAAGATTGGGACCACAAAACGCGGAATCGGCTATGCATATATTGATAAGGTAGCAAGAGACGAGATTCGCATGGCTGAGCTTGTAGACAGGGAACGCTTCCTTGCAAGACTCGAAGAACTTGCTCCCCAGAAAGAAAAAGAAATAGAGGCAATGGGTGGAGACCCAAAGATCGTCAGAGACCCGGTACTAATAAAAAGATACCTGGAACTGGGGAAACAGTTTGCTGCTTACATTACAGATGTTTCGAAGGAAATCAATCAGGCTCTCGATGAAGGGAAAAACGTAATGGCTGAAGCTGCTCAGGGCACTCACCTTGACGTTATTCACGGGACCCAGAAATTCGTAACCTCTTCTTCTACAATTTCAGGTTCTGCGTGTGCCAACCTTGGAGTTGGGCCAACAAGGGTGGACAATGTCATTGCCATAGTAAAAGCCTATATAACCAGAGTTGGGGAAGGACCACTTCCAACAGAGCTTACAGGAGAGCTGGGAGAAAGGTTACAGAAAGCAGGAGGAGAGTTCGGAACAACCACTGGCAGAGGCAGAAGATGCGGATGGTTCGACCTGCCACTCCTTAAAAAGGCTATTGCCCTCAATGGATATACTGAAATTTCCCTTACCAAACTTGATGTGCTTACAGGGCTAGAAACTCTCAGGATCTGCACAGGATATAAATATAAGGGAAAAAGTCTCGACTATCCCCCGGAACTTACCGAAGATTTCCAGGAATGCAGTCCTGTGTACGAAGACCTGCCCGGCTGGAAAGACGGTCTGACAGAAGTAAAAGCATTTAATGAGCTTCCGGAAAATGCCAGAAACTATGTTAAAAGGCTAGAAGAGCTTATGGGAGTTCCCATCAAATATATATCCGTAGGTCCGGGAAGAGCACAAACATTTAAAAAAGAGGACTAACATTTAGTAAGCCTGTCCAGCAAATTACCGAAAAATGTATATATTAACCAATAAATTTATCAACCCCATTCTCCAGTTAAAACTAACTTCATATTAACCGGCATTATCGGGCCTTCCGGCCCAAATTTTAAGAGTCCGTAGCCAGCTTAAAAACCAGCAATGGACATCTCGGAAGAGCATAAGAGTTACCTTTTCTCGAGAACAAGAGTTACATTCCTGACAGATTCGGGGGGAAGAATCGGCGCTATCGCCCGAACCTGCAAAAAATTAATTCGGATGAGGAGGATACATGACAACAGTATTTGATGTCCCTGCAATGGAAATGATCGAAAAGCTTGCAGGCATTCTTAAGGAAAATGAAAAGATCGTCCCCCCTGAATGGGCAGGGAACGTAAAAACCGGGGTTCACAAAGAACTTCCCCCAACCAATGAAGACTGGTGGTACATCAGGTGCGCAGCAGTCCTTAGAAAGATCTACACCGACGGACCAATTGGAATCGAGAGGCTTAGATCAGTCTACGGAGGAAAGAAGGACAACGGCTCCCAGCCTTTCCACAAGGCAAAGGGCAGTGGTTCTATCGCCCGGAAGTCAGTTCAGCAGCTTGAAGCTGCAGGTTTCCTGCAGAAAGTAAAGGACGGAAGAACAGTATCTGCAAAAGGACGTTCCATGATGGATAATGCAGCACACGAACTTAAACAGGAGCTGCTTGAGAAAATCCCGGAACTTGCAAAATACTGAGATGAAAAATCCTTCGGAAAGGGATCTGAAAATCCGGACCCCCTTTCATATATTAGTAACCATATTCCAGAAAACCGGTTTTTTCGGTGATTGCCATGTCTAATATGGATGATGAACTCGAAGAAATCAGAAAGAGACGACTTGCAGAGGTACAGAGGCAGCAGGCACAGCAACAACCATCTGACATGCAGGCAGCCTATCAGCAGGAGCAGGCAAGAGCTGAAATGGAAGCTCAGAAACAGTCAATACTGAGGCAGATCCTGACTCCTGATGCAAGAGAGCGCCTGACAACCCTAAAGATGTCAAGGCCTGCTCTCGGAGAACAGCTTGAGATGCAGCTGATTTCGCTTGCACAGAGCGGGAGGCTCCAGTCTCAAATAGATGATGAGCAGCTGAAAACACTCCTTATGCGGATGCAGCCAAAGAAACGCAAGACGTCCATAACCCGGGTTTAAGCACAATGAAAGTCTCGGTCCTCTTTAGTGGAGGTAAGGACAGTTCGCTCTCTGCCCTTTTACTGGAAACGTTTTTCGAGGTCGAACTCGTAACCTGTAACTTTGGATTACTTCCGACAGGAGAAATCGCAGCAAGAACTGCAAAAAAGTTACATTTTCCGCACAGGACCATTGCTCTTGATAGAGAAATCCTGGAAAAGGCATATGAACTGTTGCAGAGAGACGGATTCCCGAAAAGTGCAATCAATTATATCCACGGAAGAGCTGTCGAAACTCTTGCTATGGACCCGTCAGTAAAACTGATTGCCGACGGGACCAGGCGGGATGATAGAGTCCCGGTGCTTTCGATCTCACAGATAAGGAGCATTGAAGACAGGCTGGGAGTTCAGTATTTTTGCCCTCTAAAAGGATACGGCAAAAAAGTTGTGGATTCCCTTGTAGGATGTTACCTGAATATCGAACAGGGCCCGAGTGAGAGTACTCAGAAAGCTGATTACGAAACAGAACTCAGGGAGTTAATCCGGCAGAGACATGGAGAGGAAAAAATCAAGGAGCTATTTCCTGTTCATTTCCAGTCCCATGTACTTTCAAGGAAGAAATTTCCCTGAAAAAAGAAGCAGATGTGTTTAAATACTGGAAACCTCCCTGAAGGGAAAATTCTGGAATAAAGATTTATAGAATCGAGTTATATTCAACCCCTATACTGCTGCAGATTAACCATATACCATCATAGAATTTACAGGACATGGTTTGCAGACCAGCTGTTAATTCAGGCATGAGCAATAAAAGGGTTGAAATCATAATCAGCTAATTACCGGATATAACTTTAAATTAAGGAATTAAATCACTTACAGGTCAACAGGTGTGATCCACTTGAGTCATAACATGAAAGGACAGAAGAAACGCCTGGCAAAGGCGCACAAGCAGAATTCGAGAGTCCCGGTGTGGGCTATTGTTAAAACTAACCGGAAGGTAGTGAGTCATCCCAGGCGCAGGCACTGGAGAAGAAGAAGCCTGGATGTGAAATAAGCGAGGAAGGTGGGAAAAAATGGCAGACGACATGGTAAAAGAACAGATATACACAATTCCCCTCAGAGAAGTAAGGAAGGTCCCTGCATGGAAAAGAGCCAGCAGGGCAGTTACCGAAGTAAGGGGTTTTCTCGTAAGGCACATGAAGACCACATCTGAGCAGGTTAAGCTGGACAAATCCATCAATGAACGCCTCTGGGAAAAGGGCTGTGAAAAGCCGCCTCTCTCAATCAGGGTAAGGGCTGTGAAATTCGCAGATGGTGAAGTACAGGCAGAACTTGCCCAGTAAACATACCAGAGAAAGCGAAAAAGCAAAGAATATGATTCGAACAGTGGATATCTACGATACCTCTATCATAGGGGTTTTTGCAACCTGTACCGAAGATATTGTTCTCGTTCCTCCTCTGACAAAACCAGAGGTATGCACCATACTCGAAGAGGTTCTGGATGTAAGAGTCGTTGAGACTCTTATAAATGGAAGCACTGTAGTGGGAGCACTGTCCAGAGGCAACTCAAATGGATTTTTGCTTCCATACGGATCCGATGTCGAAAAGCTGCAGGAAGTAATAGGTGTCCCTGCGGGCATCCTTCCAGATAAACTGAATGCAGTTGGGAACATTGTACTTGCAAACGATTCCGCAGCCCTTGTGCATCCAGAGCTGTCAGACAAAGCTCTGGAAGCTATTGCCAGGACCCTTAAAGTGGAGGTTTACAGGGGAACAATTGCCGGGATTAAAAATGTAGGAATGGCAGGAGCCGTTACAAATAAAGGGCTTCTTGTACACCCTAAAGTGACAGTTTCGGAAAAAGAGACTCTGGAAGAGATCTTCGGGCTTCCGGTATACATAGGGACTACTAACTTCGGGACCCAGATGCTTGGTTCAGGCCTGTTAGCGAATTCAAAGAACTTTGTAGCAGGCTCGGAAACAACAGGGCCAGAACTCGGGAGAATCGAAGAAGCCCTCGGGTTCCTGGAGTGAACATCATATCATCCATCTGTTCCAGAACAAAGTTACAGCAAGAGAGTGGTAATGATGAAGAGTTTTATTGTTAAAGGTAAATTTAAAGCAGGAAATTCCTGGGAAAAATTCACAAAGAAGATCGAAAGCCAGAATGAAAAGAACGCAACCGACAAGACATACTCGATCTTCGGCAGCAAGCACAGCGTTAAAAGAAGCCAGGTCCAGATCGAAAGCGTAGCTGAGGAGTGAAGGATATGGCAGAAGTCAGTGAAGAGATAAGGAATCTGGCAGCCAGGCATCAGGAATTCCAGAGGCAGGCTGAAGCGCTCAGGCAGGAAATGGGCATGGTACAGGCTTCTATTGCCAGCTGCGACCAGGCCATTGTGACAATAAATGAGCTAAATGCAGCCTCAGAAGCAGGCAAAACTGCGGAAACTATGGTACCGGTAGGTTTTGGTTCTTACGTTTATGCTGAAGTCAAAAATCCGGATAAAGTAGTTGTCAATCTAGGAGCAGGCTTCAGTGCGGAAGAAACTGCAAAAGGAGCTGTAGAGACTCTTAACCGCCGCAAAGAGCAGCTTACAAAAATCCTTGAGCAGATGAATGCTTCACTGACTAAACTTGCACAGGGAATGCAGGCCCTTGAAACAGAAGCTGCAAAACTTCAACCTGGCCAGGCATGAGATAAGCCCTGGCCCAGGAAAAGGTAACGGATTCTAAGAATCCGGAAACCGCATATAGTGATCGAATAATTTCATTAACTTTAATTAGTTAATTGGCTTTAATTAGTTCGTTTACTTTAGCTGTAACTTGCTAATTTCAATTATTCGTGAACTTCAATTACCTATTTTTACTGATCTTTTCGGGATGGATCCTGTGTTCAACAAATTTAAAGAAAAACTTGGGAGTTTTAAGAAGGCATTCAGCAAAACGATTGATGAAAAGGCCGTGGAAGTCGAACCAGTAATCGTTGAGCAAGTGCCTGAAAGCGAAGAAAGCCTCGAAGAGGAAATCGAACCCATAATTGAGGAAGAGGCCATAGAGGCTGCTCTGAAAGAAGAAAGTCCCGGAAAGGGAACTGCTTCTGAGGAAATCGCCCGTATTTCGTTAGACGATCTGAAGAAGGCTGAATACAGGAAAAAGATTGAAGACAGAAAGAAGACTGTAGAGAAGAAAACAGCAGAAAAAGAGGAAGAAAAACCTCCTGAAGAGAAAAAATCATTTTTCAAAAAGCTCACTCCGAAAGTCGGGTTTACTCAGAAAGCTAAAGCCCTCGTGTTTAACAGGGAAGTATACCTAGATGACAAAGACCTGGAAGAGCCTCTTTGGGAGCTCGAAATGGGTCTCCTGGAAAGCGATCTCGCAGTATCAGTCTCAGAGGCAATTGTTGAGTCCGTGAAAAAACAACTTACAGGCACGACAAAACGGATAGGGAGCAATACCGGAGACATAGTTGAAGGAGCCCTGAAGAAAGCAATTCTTGATGTCGTATCTGCCAATACCTTTGACTTTGATGAGTATGTAAAGAACATACAAAGGCCAGTCCATATTGTTTTTGTAGGGATTAACGGAACCGGAAAAACGACTTCCATCTCAAAGATGACACACAGACTACTTAAATCGGGTTATTCTGTGGTTCTTGCTGCTGGAGACACGTTCAGAGCAGGCGCTATTGACCAGCTGGGAATTCATGCAAGCAGACTTGGGGTAAAGATGATAAAGCATCAGGCAGGAGCGGACCCTGCAGCAGTTATTTACGATGCTGTCCAGTATGCAAAAGCGCATAAAATCGATTTTGTGCTTTCTGACACTGCAGGACGCATGCATACAAATATGAACCTCATGTCCCAGATGGAAAAAATCTGCAGGGTAAGTTCTCCGGACCTTATCATCTTCGTGGACGAAGCCGTAGCCGGAAACGATGCTGTAGAAAGAGCTGCTCAGTTCAATGATGCTGTTCCCATTGACGGATCAATCCTGACAAAAATCGATGCAGACTCCAAAGGAGGAGCTGCCATATCTATCGCTTACATTACAGGCAAGCCTATACTTTTCTTTGGAGTAGGGCAGGGCTACGAAGACCTTAAAAAGTTCGAACCCGAATGGTTTGTGGACCAGCTTTTCGGGCAGTAAAACCATTCAAGAAGTAAACTATCTGTAAACTGAAAAATTCCCGGAAACCAGTTTCAAGAAACCATTTCTGGGAACTCAACTGCAAAAAAGATCTGAAATCTTACAGGTTTTAAGGTTCTTCAGGGATTATGATCCAGGCTGCAATATAGCCAGGAATTCCAATTCCATTGAGGGCGAGGAATACCCATAATAGCCTTATAATTGTAGGGTCCACATCAAAGTACTCGCCCATTCCCCCGCATACTCCGGCAATAATCCTGTCCTTTTTTGACCTGTACAGTTTCTTCATATGACTACCTCCACCCCAGGAAAACATCCCCAGGTTATCTGAAGAACATAAGACCGTTTAATTACTTCAAGTTTTACCTGATTTCCCTGATATAATGAATTGCATATAAAATTTATAAGTAACTCCACATTTTTCTGAGTTTGTTAAGTTCATTGAAGTTTCAGTGAACTTAACATGTGAATAAAAAGGGGATTTTATCAGACACTTACCCATTCGCTCGTAATTTCTTCAGATAACAGATTTTCCCCTAGCGCTCGCACATATACCCTGAAATTACTGCCTCCCGGGACCCTGAGCCCCTTTGCAGTAAACTGATAAGCTTCTTCAGGCTCGATAATTACCGGATCGCTCTCTATCTGGTCCCATATTCTGCTCCCATCTTCCGCCTGAAGGGCAACATAAATAGTGGTATTTTCTGCGATCTCGGAACCCACATTTTTCAAAGTAACATTAACATCTACCACCCCTTCTTCTTGAGAGTATTCGCACTGAGCACTGAAATCAAGGCTAACAAATGGTCTTCTGTATACAGGGATGACTTCCACTGGCTCATTCTCATACTCTTCAGGCATTTCCCCTATCTGCCAATTTTTTCCTGTAGTTTCCAGATAGTAATAATGAATATTATTATACTCGAAACTCCTGCCTTCCGTATCAGGGTCGCATTTTATTCCAAGAGCCATATGCTCCGGAAGTTCCAGGAGGACAACATCATAACCCATCTCCTGAAGAATTGATACCGCCAGGATAGAGGTATCTTCACAGTCCCCGCCATTATCATAAAGAGTTTCATAAGGAAAACGGGGGTACTGGTCATATCCTGAACTTGTGAGGTCTGAAGTATAGTTCAGGGACTGGATAAAAGACACACAAAGCCCAGGTATCTTGTTTTCTTCAAGCCCATACTCCTTTGAAAGAGAAAAAAGAGTATCTGCGATATTCTTTATTAACCATTCATCATATGGATCGGAAGCAAAAAGGTCATAGTCCCTTTTACGTGTCCGTGACTCGTATGCATGGTAAAGCTTATCGTCAAGCAGTAGAGTAAGATGCCATCGGTAGCCTTCATAATTCCAGGAATAGGACCTTGCAGATTTCCCTGGTTCTATTAGTTCTTCCGTGACCAGAGCCTCAGAAGATTTAGAATTCTCATGTTCGGCTCCAAGGTTATTCTCTACTCCTTCATTGCCAGAATCCCCGGATACCTCAGAAAACGGCCAGAAAAAAAGAACCCCAGCCACATAAACGAGTAAGAAAATAAAGGTCAGTTTAATTCTAGCTTTCATGATTTTCTTCCATCCAGAAATATCTTAATAAAACCTTATTTCCAGAGGTCTTCCCTCAAATGAGACTCTATAGGGTTTATTTCCATCAAATCTTCAGGATATGGTTCGAAAAAGGTCTGATTCATGAGGTAATCGTTCTCAAACCTTACAATCCATAACCTGATTGTGTTTATTGCAGGACAGAGTGAAGCCTTTCCTTCCCTGTACTTCTGGACCCAATCAAAAAACAGGGTCTTTTCAGGGTTAGAAAGCTGGTCTGAAAAAAATCCGAGAGCATGCATTAGCACATTAATGGTTGAAGTATATATGGGAGCTCGAGAAAGAGCACTGTACAGGTGTTCTTCATAATTAGAAATCAGCTCTTTGAAGGGCCTAACATCCCTGTTTGCGGCAATATCTCCTAATTTTCGGAGTTCAGCCTGATTATAAGCCATAAGAAGGAATTTGTTCTGTGTATGGAAGTTTATCAGATCCTTCATACTGCCTTCAGACTTTACTTTCCGAAATGCTGCAAATGTAAAGAGTTTAGTGAGAAAATGCTCTTTTATCCGGGCATTTCTAAGCCTGCCCTCGTCCTCAACAGGAAGGAAAGGATACCTTTCCAAAACTGCACCCCCAAAGTATCCCGATGTTTTTTCGACCACTCCGTATCCCCCTATAGACTGGTAAACCTTCACATCCTTGAACCCGCATGATGGAGACCTGAATTTCAGGATAAACCCGTCAACATCTTCTACAGAATCAAGGAAACTGGAGCAGAAAGCTTTCATATTCTCAGTTACGTCCTTCACGCTCGAAGGCTGAACAAGCCTGTGATCTCCTTTATCAAGGACTATTCTCACAGGGTTTCTTGGAATTCCAAGCCCTATTTCCACTTCTGGACAGACAGGCAGGAAATCAACATACTTCTTAAGTTTTACCACCACTGGACTGCTAATCATATCTCCATTATATCGGCAGTGGTCGAACTCAAGGCACCTGCTAACAACAACCTTCGGCCGAGAAAATATTCTCATCTAACCCCCATACAAAAAGGAATTACTTACATAAATTGTTTTCCAGACAAAAAGGAGCCCGCTACTTGTTAAAAAAATGTGTCCTGATATTATAAAAAAGAGTAGAAAAGCAGAATTATACGAAAAGAAGGGCTTTTTTCCGTAATTGGTAAGGGATATATAGCAATGGAAAATAATAATAAGATAGTTTTTGGGGACGATTAAGGGAATGGGTAGCGCTTTTTAGGAATTTGCACCTATGACCGGATATCGTACTTTAGATAACGGAGAAATTGTAGCTAAATACGAGGTGAGAATATAATGGAAGTAATATCCGAACAAATACATATGCCTCTTATTGGAGAAGACGCCCCTTCGTTTACAGCTGTAACAACACAGGGAACAATCAATTTCCCGGATGATTATAAAGGAAAATGGGTTATTCTTTTCAGCCACCCTGCAGACTTTACGCCAGTATGTACTACAGAATTCATGACCTTTGCCAGTATGCAGGAAGAATTAAGGAAAATAGACACCGAGCTTATAGGGCTCTCCATAGACAGCATCTTTTCCCATATTGCCTGGCTTAAACGGATAGAAGAAAAAATCGAATATAATGGGATGAAAAATGTTGAAATCAAGTTCCCGGTTATCGCCGACCTGAAGATGGAAGTTGCAAAAAAATATGGTATGGTTCAGCCAAAAGCCTCGACCACACAGGCTGTAAGAGCCGTATTTATCATAGATCCCGAGGCAAAAATCAGGGCAATACTCTATTATCCGCTGTCAACCGGAAGGAATATGCAGGAAATCAAGAGGCTCGTGGTCGCCCTTCAGAAAAATGAAACCGAGAAAGTTGCAACCCCGGCGAACTGGCAGCCAGGAGATGATGTGATTATTCCTCCTCCGAATACAATGGGAGGAGTAAAAGAGAGGCTTGAAAAAGAAGAAGGTAGGTATTGCCTTGATTGGTTTATCTGCCTGAAAAAAGATAGCAAACAGTAATTCTGGAAGTAAAAAGCAGCCCTCTACTATTTTAAGTACACAAAAACGCTATTCTATTTATTTAGAGAAAAACTCAGTGAATAATAATTCAGGCAAAACAGATAAGAATGTGAAGAGGAACCTCTCACCCCCATAAGAGGTCCCACCTCGTGGTGGAAAGAGTAGGTCCAGAACCCTGTTCCACCATAATTTATCGCAATTTTTTATTCATCTCTCGTTTCAATTTTCAGTTAATCGCGATTTCCCGGATTCACTGGCAAATAGCTGTTGATAAAAGGATTAACAGCTCCAGAGAATTTGCATGGAATACGCTGGATTCGAATATTTCCATAAATGAAAGCCTGACATGAAATAGGAAGTATGACCCCCGTTAACCCCCGGTTACATATGTTCAGCTTTTATCAGGTAAATAGTAATATTGAATCCACTGATATATAAAATTCACTCATATTTATAATAAATAATCATTAACTATGTGAAAAAAGTAAGAGGCAAATAGCAGAAAGAGTGCCAGAAAGCAGAAAAAAGGAAAAAATCGTCTCGAAAGCAAATTTTATCTTAAGAAATTCACGTTTCGAAAAATTATAAAAAAGAGATATAGTGAAATAAAATTAAATAGAAGGGAAGAAGCTGATTTTACTTCTTCCCGAGTTCTTTTGAGCGTTCAGTTGCTCTTATGACAGCATTCATAAAGGCTGCCCTGATCCCGGCTTCTTCGAGGGCATGAACTCCCTGAATAGTTGTTCCGGCAGGCGAAGTAACCATATCCTTGAGTTCTCCTGGGTGCATGCCTGTTTCAAGCGCCATTTTTGCGGCTCCGAGTACAGTCTGAGCTGCAAGGGTAAGGGCACTTTTCCTGTCCATACCTACAAGGACAGCGCCATCAGCCATAGCTTCTATGACAGGGAAAATGAAAGCAGGTCCGCTGCCCGAAAGTCCGGTGACAGCATCCATCAGAGATTCCGGAACCTGGACTGCAGTGCCAACCGCAGAAAAGATGGTAAGGGCATCCTTCATATCTTCAAGAGTTGCGTACTTTCCAGGAGCAATTCCTGAGGCCGCCTCCGAAACCGTAGCTGCAATATTTGGCATAACACGCACAACTCTGGTGCCTTCAAGAAGAGAACCCTCGTAAGTGGAAAGAGGTACTCCTGCAGCAATTGATATCACGAGTTTTTCAGAAGTAATTTCATTTCTCAGGTTTTCAAGCACCGATCCAAGGGTCTGGGGCTTTACCGCAAGAATAAGAATGTCCGATTCCCCGACAATAACAGCATTATCTGTTGACACCCTGATTCCAAGCTTAGTCTGAAGCTCTTTTAAAAAAGGCTCATATACATCGCTTGCACCGATATTTTCAGGAGGTACGATTCCGGCTTTAATGATGCCCTGCATGAGAGCAGAACCCATTTTCCCTGCCCCGATGAATCCGATTTTTCGGTTTATCATGTATAAAATCTCCTTATTTCCGGAAAATAACTATAAATTGACTGTAAATTAACTGTAAATTAACTGTAAATTAACTGTAACTGAAATTTTTCCTGAGTCCAGCTGATTAATTCAACTTTCAAGGATACCGATATTTTCTTTTTTTATCACGTTGCTATAATTAGTATAACCAAGAATGCCTTCAATCTGATCTGTATGGGCTCCTTTTATTTTGATCAGCTCTTCAGAGGTATAGTCTGTAATCCCTTTTGCAAAGACTTTACCTTCACACTCGAGCTTTACAACGTCTCCCCTGTCAAACGCTCCTTCCACATCCACAATGCCTGCCGGGAGCAGACTATTTTTCTCAAGAACAGCAGCTTTTGCCCCGGCATCCACACGGACCGTACCTGAAGCTCTGGCAAGAATGATCCAGCGAGCACGGTTTTTCTGAATATGCCGCTCAGCAAGGAAAAGAGTCCCGATTTCTTCTCCGGAGACGATTTTCAGGATGATATCATTTACCTCACTGTTTGCAATCACGACATAGCAGCCTGCCATGCTGCAGATTTTTGCAGCTTTTATCTTGGTCCGCATCCCGCCCACACCTTTAAAACTTGTAGGGTCGCCCCCGTAGCTTTCGATTTCAGGTGTGATCTTTTTTACAAGGGTCAGCAGTTTTGCATCACTATGCGTTTTTGGGTTCTTATCAAAGAGACCGTCGATATCCGAAAGGATGATCAGGAGGTCAGCATCAATTTTGCTCGCAACCATTGCAGAGAGCCTGTCATTGTCCCCAAAGATTGCTTCAATCTCATTTGTACATGTACAGTCGTTTTCGTTTATTATCGGGACGACACCATATTCCAGAAGGGTTGAGATGCTGTTTCTCAGGTTAAGATAGGTAACTCTATCGGAATAGAATTCGTAGGTAAGAAGGATCTGGGCAACTTTCATACCGTATCTGGAAAAAGCCTTGCTCCAGTCCTGCATCAGTATGCTCTGCCCAACAGCTGCAGCTGCCTGCCTGATAGGGATCTCACGGGGCTTGGGGGCTATACCCAGCTCATTAAGCCCGACACCTATTGCTCCCGAACTCACAAGTATTACTTCTTTTCCCTGTTTTCGGAGTTCTGAGACCTGGAAAGCTATGCTTTCCATGAATGACGGGTCAATGTTGCAGTTTTCCCTGGCATTGTCACAGCCCTTTCTGGTGATTGAAGAAGTTCCGATTTTAATAACGATTTTATTAACATCACGGAAGAATTGTTCTCTATCTGTCAATGAAAGTGCCTCTTAAGGTTATTTGGAAAACAGCTGCGGTTGATCTTAGCCGCAGTCTGGATTTCCGATTTTGCACTTAACCTGCGCTGGTATTTCAATTCAAATATATAAACATATCATAAATATTCAAGGATGAATTAATTCACATCCTCGAACTTAAGGTCAAGCTTCCTGTGAGTATAGGGTTTTGCGTTTTCTCCTGCATAGTCAGCAACAACCTGACCTTTACCCATGAGAATATACTTATAAATCAGCAACCCTTCCATACCAACAGGTCCGCGGGAGTGGATCTTGTTCGTACTGATACCGACCTCAGCACCTTTTCCATAACGGTAACCGTCCGCAAAGCGGGTTGAGGCATTCACCATAACGCTTGAAGAATCGACAAGTCCTATAAACTCTTTCCTCCGTGAAGCGTTTTCAGTGATTATTCCATCGGTGTGGTGGGAGCCAAATGTGTTAATATGGTCAATTGCCTCCTTTATATAATCTACAAGTTTTATTGAAAGAATGAGGTCGTTATATTCGAGGCTCCAATCCTCTTCAGTTGCTCTTAAGATAGGAGAAAACCCTTTTTTTGCAAGCAGAGAATAACTGTCCTCATCACAGCGCAGTTCAACTCCTGCTTTGATATACATTTCCGCCATCTTCGGCAGAAAAGCTTCTGCAATTTTGCGATTTACAAGCAGGGTTTCTATGGCATTGCAGACTGCAGGATACTGGACCTTGGCATCAAAACAAACCTTCCAGGCTGTGTCAAGATCTGCAAATTCGTCCACATAAATGTGGCAGATGCCACTTGTATGCCCTAGTACAGGGATCTTTGTGTTGTCCTGGATGAATTTGACAAATTCATTGGAACCCCTGGGGATCAGGAGGTCGACATATGCATCAAGGCTTAGAAGGCTCATGATCTCTTCTCTGGTTTCCATGAGCTGGAAAGCTCCTTTCGGCATGCCTTCAGTGGATTCTATGGCTCTTACAAGGATATCAAAAATAGTACGGTTTGACTCCCTTGCCTCACTTCCGCCTTTAAAAATGGTCGCGTTCCCGCTTTTCAGGCAGAGGGACATTACCTGGGGTACAACATCAGGTCTGGACTCAAAGATAACCCCTATAAGACCTATAGGGCAGCTAATCTGATAAAGAACCAGGTCTTTATCGAGTTCAAGTGTGGAAAGAGTTTCTCCCACAGGATCTTTGAGCTTAATCACATCCCTGATTCCTGCGATCATCCCGTCAACCTTTGAGTCCGTGACCTTAAGTCTGTCTACAAGTGCCTGGGTAAGCTTCCCGGCTTTTTTCAGTCCGGCTGCATATTCAAGGTCCTTTGAATTTGCCTCAAGGATAATTTTTCTCTCATTATCCAGAGCTTCCGCCATAGCCTCAAGAGCCCTGTTTTTTACCTCTTCACTTACACTGGAAAGCTCAATTGAAGCTTTTTTTGCCATAATTACTTTAGATTCAATATCTTTAGCCATATACTCACCGTCTTTATGTAATAATTGTGAAGACTTCACCAGGATAGGCTGGAACAGGTTCTCAAAACAAAACCTATTATCTAACCAGACTTCAGGTTTAAAGAGCTATGTAAGATGTAATACATACTCATGTTAACTATATTATAAGAGGGAGGACTTAGTCCACAGAATATTTGAGTTTTTTCATACATGAAGATGAAAAAAGAACACAGAAAGTTCTATGATAAATATTTTTGTATACTGTTTCGATATATGATACGGTAAAGTTATAAATAAAAGATACCATTTGGGGGAGTATCTTTTGGCTCAGGTGAGAGAATCTGGTCACGAAGGTATATATAATATCATTATTATACAATTTGAAATGATATTAATTAATAATATAATATTCAATTAAGGTTGGGACACTCGTTTATTTAGAATTGACCCTGTAAAAAAATCATATCATATTGAGTTATGGGATCAAAGGATGGAGTGTACGAACTAACGAATAATATTATATTAGTAGAAAAAAAAAGTAATTTTTCTAAAAAACGAAATTAAAGTGAATCTTTAAGTAAAGTTTTCTTGTGAAGAAAATATTATTTCAAAACGAATATATATACGATGCATATAAGTATAAAATGCGCAGCTTCATTCCATGGAGACGCATACGAAATCTTGAAAAAAGGCTATGGAATATCCCTAACTTTGAGAATATTCTTTATAACAAAAAAGGCAGACAAAATACTACGGCTCCGGAAATGAGCATTTTTATCTAAATAATATGATGAGGACGCCGCATTCGCCTGGGAATAATGTTTGCCTACTAAGCCGTTTCATACACAAAGTTTATTATAGGGGTAAATCCATATCGAAATGGGGATTACTTTAGTAGATTGGTGGTGTGTAAAAAATGAAATCATTTGCGTTAGTCCGGGCAGACGACTCGGATAAAGTAAAAATAGCATTACATGACCTAGAAAGATACGGACATATTCAATTTTCAGCGACTCCAAAATGTATTGAACCAAACTATGCTGATGAGCTTCTTGTAAGTGTAATGGGCGTATCACTCAAGTCAAAATGTAACTCTGCAGCCCTTGTAGAGTTAAATAATCATGCTGGAGCGGCGATTAGCAGGTTAAAGAAGATTCATCCCCCTGCACACATAATAATTATCAGTCCAAGACATAAAATGTTTGAAGAACTGGCCGGCAAATTTTCAAAATATCCGGAGTTTGACAGAACCTTTAATCATCAAAAAAATCCTCAAAGCATGGATATGATTCAGGATAAGGGTGAATCATCCAATCCAATGCATAAGGAATAAAGCCTTCTTTTTTAAGTGAATGTAAAGATCAATCTTTATATTCTCTTTTACTCAAATGATTGAACCCAGTATACATTAATTTTTGAATTCTACATTTGTTTCATATCCAGAATTTAAAGACGAACCAGTTTTTGACCTGAGTTTAGAAACATAAGTATACAGGCTTTCTATGTCTTTAATTTCTTTCTGCGTAATTATCTTCAGTTTATTTCGGGTCTGAAGTTCAGGCTTTATTCCGAAACTTCCAAAGTATTCGGAAAGTTTAGCTGCAAGCAGGTCGCCTCTTCGATCCCAATCAGTGAGTATAACAACCTCACAGCCCATGTTTGCTATCCTCTCAGAGAAATTGAATAGAGAATGCTGGGTTGCAAGCTCAAAGCTACCTTTAATACCAAGCCGTTTCAAGGAAAGAATATCTCTTTTTCCTTCAACAATAATCACTGCTCCTCTTTCTGAGTATTCAGAAAGTTCCAAGAGCAATTCCTCAATCCTTTCCAGCCTTTTTCTGTAGACATCAACATCAGTCACGTTATTCTTCGACCTTTTTTGTTAAACAAGAATATAGTCAGAAAGCAGGTTCTTGAAATTCCGGCTTCAGCCTTTTAAGTGGGATCCAAAAACCGAAACAGCTTGCTGATAGGAGATCCCTTTTATCAGTAAAGACTTCTTGCTGCTTGTAGCTCCGCTGCTTATAAGGATATCCGAACTGCTTACCCCAAAGAGCTCGGCAAGACTCTCAATAAGCTGTTCATTTGCCTTTCCTTTCTGGGCGTTTTTAGTCAGCTTTACTTCAATTCTCCTGCGCCATTCATTATAGCCGCTGGGGACAGAAAGCGACCTGGACCCCGGAGTGACTTCGATATCGATAATAACACCAGAATCCAGAGCTTTTATTGCCTCTTCGAAGGACATGTATGTTATCTTTTTGAAGATATTATATAAATCAGTAACGAAATACCGTTAAAGTAACAAGAACCAATTAGCAATAAGAAACCTAATCAATAAAAAGAGAAGGAAATCTTCATAAAATAGTGCTGTGGCCCGAGCGCACTAACTCCGAAAGATCACTCTCTGGTTTTCCGCAGTCCCTTTCAGTTACCCTCGTGCCGGGCAATATCACACTATCGATGTATCGCATTGGGGTTGTCTGTACACTCATAGTTAGGATTTACCATTATCTCGTGCAAGGACCTATACAATGCGACTAAAGGTCACATAGATATTTACTAGTTAATAAATATATCGGAAAGAATATTTTTTGCTTTGTACATATATTATAAGAGGCATCAGCTCAAAGGAAAAAAAGTAATCCAGCATGCCCGGAAAAATTCCTGAAAAACAAGAAAAGGGATCAGGAAAGATTATATATGATGTATATGTTTGGTCTTCCATAAACTGAGCACAAGCGTTTTATAAACAGCAGAGGTGCGTATTAGATGTACGGCACTGAACAGATAATTTCCGGAACAATTATTGCAGGTCCCGAACTTGTACCCATAGAGGGATACATCTGTGTAAGAAACGGGAAAATAACGGAAGTTGGAGAAGAGCGTACATATTCCAAAAATATAATAGCTCCCTGTTTTGTCAATGCTCATACTCATCTTGGAGATTCAGTTTGTAAAGACCCTGCAATGGGAAAAGTTTCCGGTTTTCGGGTCCAGAGAGACCTGGACTCACTTGTAAAGCCACCTGATGGATTAAAACACAGAATTCTCAGTGAAACTCCTTATAAAATACTTGTAGAGCATATTAGAAGGTCTTTACTGGACATGATAGAGACAGGTACCTGTGCTTTTGCGGATTTTAGGGAAGGAGGAGTTGTAGGAGTTGCAGCCCTGAATAAAGCTCTTGAAGGACTGGAATTGCAATCCCTGATATTTGGAAGACCTGCAGAACCCCATCTCCCTCTTGAAATGGTACTTGCCGAAGTAAGAAGGGTTTTATTGCATTCCGATGGACTTGGAATGAGCGGAGCAAATGATCTCGAGATGGAGCTCCTGAAGAAGGTTACAGCCTGTACCCGAGATAAAAACAAGCTTTTTGCAATCCATGCCGGGGAAAAGGACAGAAGTGACATAGAAAAAGCCCTGTCTCTGGAGCCAGACCTGCTAATTCATTTAACCCAGGCCACAAAAAAAGACCTTGATGACGTGGCTCAGGCAAAAGTTCCGGTTGTTGTCTGCCCGAGGTCAAACTTCGTAACAGGAGTAGGAATGGCACCTATAGCTGAAATGCTTGAAGCTGGAATTCAGGTAGCAGCCGGGACAGATAATGTAATGTTAAATTCTGTAAATATGTTTGCTGAAATGGAATTTATGTCCAAAATATTTTCGATAGACGATAGGCAAGTATTTAAAATTTGCACACTTAATGGTTCTTTTGTAATGGGACCAGATTCCACGGGTTCTATCATCGAAAAGGGGAATAAAGCCAACATAATGATCCTGAACGGGAGTTCTAATAATCTTGAAGGAATACAGGACCCTATAAGTGGAATTACAAAACGAGCAAGGCCTGATGACATATTAGCGGTGCTTCATTCGTAAAGCAAATGGAGAACGAGACATGAATAGTGAATTTTACCGGAACATAGTAATTGCAACAGACGGATCCGAGAATACCCAGAGAGCAATTTCTTACGGAATTGAAATTGCAAAACTCAGTGGGGCTATAGTTCATGCAATTTATGTAGTGGACACATCTTCTTTTTCGTCAATACCCATGAGCACGGAAGGCGGCTGGGAAGCAATGTACGAAATCATGAAAACTGAGGGTGAAAAAGCAGTTTCTGCCGTAAAGGATAGGGGAGAGAAAGCAGGGGTAGAGGTGAGAAAAGTTGTCCTGGAAGGACATCCAACTAATGAGATCATCGAGTTCTCAGAGAACAAAAACATTGACCTGATAGTTATGGGAACACTTGGAAAAACCGGGCTTGACAGGTTCCTCCTTGGAAGCGTTGCAGAAAAAGTGGTCAGAAGCTCAAAGGTTCCGGTAATGGTCGTTCGCAGTGGAGAAGAGAGCTGATTTTACTTCAAACGAAGCCTTTTTAAGAAGCGATAGAACAAGAAAATTCAGGATTCAGAGGACAACACAGGTGTAGATCATATGCCAAAAAACATCTTCATAGAAGATATCATGGTAAGGGATGTCGCATGCGCAACCCTGCCTGGTTCCAGGGACGAGGTTCTTAAGATCCTTAAGAACAAACACATCTCGGGGGTCCCGGTACTCAAAGATTCCAAAGTAGTAGGAATTGTGACCCGGACAAACCTTTTACAAAACCCAGAAGAGGAACAGCTAGCACTCTTAATGACGCGGGAACCGATAACCATATCCCCTGGATCGGACCTGCAAACTGCTGCACGCCTGCTACTGCAAAGCGGCATCAGAAGGCTTCCTGTAGTAGATGATGGAAAACTTGTGGGGCTCGTTACGGTTGCAGATGTAGTGGGCGCAATTGCGGACATGAATATAGATACTCCTATCAAAGACTACGTGGAAAAGGAAGTAGTTGCAATCTACAATGAAACTCCCTTGCCTGTCGTAGCAAGGATTATGGAACTTGCCAGTGTCAAAGCCGTACCTGTACTTGACGCATCCCTGGAGCTCGTGGGGATTATTTCGGACCGTGACATCATCTCTGCCAGTGTTATTGAGGACAGCGTGGAGATGTCGGATATGTCCTCAGGTCAGGACGACGATGCCTGGACCTGGGAATCCATGAGAGATACAATGAGTATCTACTACAGCGTATCCAGGATCAAGGTCCCCAACCTTATAGGAAGCGACATCATGATCAGGGAGCCAATCACGGCTACCTATATCGCATCAATAAGCGACTGCGCAAGAAAAATGAAACGTAACAGGATAGACCAGATACCGATCATTAATTCAAACCGCAAGCTTCAGGGCCTCTTAAGAGACCACGACCTCCTGAAACCCCTGATAGAATCCTGAATAATCCAGGTTAAAATACCTGACTGAATATAGTTTGAGCAGGGCCAGAAACAGTTAAGGCTCCTGCTCAAACAAATTTCAGTTAAAAAATAAAAAATCTGCTTTTAATTGAATACTTTTTTTCAGGAGCTATAAAATGGACAAACCATTTATTTATATAAACTCTGCTATATCAGCCGACGGCAAGCTTTCAACAAAGGAGAGAAAGCAGGTAAAAATCTCCGGAAAACTTGATTTTCAGAGAGTGGATGAACTCAGAGCTCAGACAGATGCGATCATGGTAGGGATAGGAACCATACTTGCCGATGACCCGAGTCTGACAGTAAAATCCCCTGAAAGAAAAGCTGCCCGAAAAGCCGCCGGAAAAAGCGAAAATCCTGTAAGAATTGTTGTAGATAGTGCCGCAAAAACTCCTATTGATGCCGATATATTTAGAAAAGGAGAAGGGCTCCGGATAATTGCCGTTTCAAATTCAGCCCCGACAGAAAAAATCAAAAACCTTGAAGAAAAAGCTCTGGTCATAAAAACGGGAACCCATAAAGTTGACCTTACAGAGCTTGCAGTGAAATTAAAGGAAATGGGCATAAACACCCTTATGGTCGAAGGAGGTGCGACCCTTAACTGGGGAATGCTCTCCGCAGGTCTTGTTGATGAGGTATATACTTTCGTTGGAAATCTGATCATAGGAGGGAAAACAGCTCCAACCTTTACGGACGGGGAAGGTTTTACAGAAGCCGAACTCCTCGGACTTGAACTTCTTTCGGCTGAAAAAATAGAAGATGGAATACTTCTTAAGTGGAAGGTAAAAGGGAAAAGGAATTGAAAAAAGGCAAAAGGAAGGAAGAATTTCTTTTTTAAAAAAAGGTGTTTACTGACGATCAGTGATTTCCTTGAGGAGTCCCCAGGTTGCCCGTCATCAAGTCAGCTACCTTTCTGATCCAGAACTGAGTTTTTGCTTTTCAAACCCTCCTTTGGAATAAACAAAAACTTCCAGTTCACATTCGCCTTTAAGAAATTCCCGCATTTTGCGGTCATAAGTCCTCTGGACATGTTTTAAGCTGTTCTTCCTGAAATGAGTCTTCACAGCTTCGAAAAAGTCGATCATCTGTTTAAGATAAGCTTCTTCATAAGCCCTGGTCTCCTTCGCAATTGCCTCACATGTTGAGTCATCGAGTTCAGAATTATAGCACCCATGCTCGTTTAAGCCGCTTATCTGCCTCCAGTCTACCTTTCCAAATTCATCGGCTTCTCTGTGAAGCATGTGGGGGTAGACCCTGCAGATTGAAGGGCGGCCCTGATAAATCCTGCATCTTTTATTTTCAAGGAAAACGCAGGAGCCGTCCGGTTTTGTTTTCAGGGCATAGCCGGAAACATAGAACCTGCCGTTCTGGTCACAAAACTCATAATAAGGGGCAGGAGTGACGGCACCAGGGTCTATTTGCCTTATTTGTTCCAGGTCTGAATCAAGCAGAAACACATGGTCGTTAAACTCTTTAGTGCAGCAGCGGGCACAGAGTTCACATTTGAATCCAAGTTCTTTAATTATGCCGACAAACTTGGAGTCAGGGAAATTTTTTAAATCCAGAAGTTCCTCCTGAACTTCGGCAAGCCTGGCATCAATGGGATCATTTTTTACGGGAATCACCTTTTCAGAAAAAATACAGTTTTCAGAAGCGCCCTTCAGGTTTTAAGTGGCCCTTACAGTTTCAGGGAAAATTATACGCATCTTCCAGAGATAGGATTATTTATACCTTACGTATATCTGCCTCATTTTTATGCCTGAATTTAACCCAATATCCGTAACATTTAACTACTAGCATTCCTCTTTATGATAAACTCAAGGCTTGATTAAACTATAGTCTCTTACTTCAGGCTTTCAAGGAATATCAAGTATTCCGATCAAGATCATTGAAAGATTCTCGATTTGACAATCACCGAATCAGAGACCTCTATTGCTTAAACACTGCTGAAGGAAAAAAAATCCGCGGCAAACAGCAGTGATAGGCGATAAGGCGAACATGGTATGTGAATAAACCACTGATGAATTAAAGCAAATAAAGATAAATTCAGATCAAAATCAACGAGGAATGATAATGGGCAAAACCGGCAGCATTGATTGGGTAAAGGTAAAAGGCAGAAAAGGCAAAGTAATAAAGGTCCAGAAATCACAAGCTCAGAAAGCACACCCCGGACCTGCACAGCGCTTCACCTCTTCAGGTCACAAGAGGCGCTTCATAAGAAGATCTGCAAAAGCCCTTGTAAAATAACTTAAGGGCTTTTCTATTTTACCATTTTATTTTTTTAATTATCAATTTTTAGTTACTAAAATCTTTTTTACTTAAAATTAAAGGGTTAGTTTCCGATATACTTGCTTCTCTAAAGGAACGTGTTTAATTGGCTGATTTTAACAGCTGGTGCTTTAAAAACTTCAAAATCAAAGCCTGATAGCAAGATATGCTATGCTTACGCCAAGGAGGCAGAGCATAACATTTAGAAAGATATTCAGGAAAAAAGAAACGTTTTTCCCGTCCTCAAGGAGCTTGAA
Organism: uncultured Methanosarcinales archaeon; assembly: GCA_964434965.1. Lineage (GTDB taxonomy): Archaea > Halobacteriota > Methanosarcinia > Methanosarcinales > Methanosarcinaceae > Methanosarcina. The sequence goes on along the minus strand of CAYSWX010000002.1, from coordinate 268,489 downwards.
GGTTTCATAAGCAAAGGTTGAGAAAGTGGTGAAAGAGCCAAGAATTCCTATATTTACCAGATAGACCATGGATTCGGGCTCAGAAGAAAAAGTAAGGAGGGCAAGGACTATGCTTCCCAGAAGGTTTACTGTAAGGGTTCCTGCCGGAATATTCTTGATTTTTGGCATACGGCTTGAAACCGTATAGCGAAGAGATGCCCCTATAAAACCGCCCGTACCTATCAAAAAGAGTTCTTCCAGGCTTGACGCTGAAAGCATGTTTCAAATCTCCCTGCTTGAAAGGGCTTTTATAACGCTTCTGCCAAAGAATACACCTGTAAGGGTCAGAAAGAGATTGGCGCTGATATTTCCAAGGGCAGGAAGAAAAGACATGCTGAAAGACTGGACTGCAAATGTAGAAAAGGTCGTAAATGCCCCCATAAATCCTGTTCCGAGTGCGATCTTTTTTTCAGGACTTATCAAGCCCAGATATTCAGTATCATACATTATCATGCCGAGCATGAAACTCCCGAGCACATTCACGGACAGGATCCCAAGCTCTCCTTCCACAAGCTCGCAGAACAAAAATCGACAAACAGCTCCCAGAAAGCCGCCTATTCCTATTAAAAGAATCTTATCCATTTCTTTATCTGGCAAGGGCATTTTTTTCACTTCAACATTATTAAAAATTGGAATGAAGGACGGATATATCCTTCCTATTACCCTATTGTGATATAAAGTTTTATTCATTTCAAGAGAATGGAGAAATACAGGACATAAGGCACTGCCCATTTATTTGTCCATTTCTCGATACAGGTTCATTCAATCAGAAAGACATCCACTTCCTGTCCTTCCTCATAACCTTCTATGTTTTCAGGCACCAGCACGTAACCGTCAGCCTTTGCAACTGAGCTCAGGACTCCTGCCTTTCCCGTAAGCGGGCGTACCTTATCGCCTTCAAAAACAACACGGATAAAATTAACATATCCTATTTTCGAACTTATTTTTGCAGCCAGGCGCTTTCTAAGGACGAACTCAGGAAGTTCGGGAATCGATCCCAGTTTCCTAATCCCGGGTCGGACAAAGAAATACAGAGCAACAAGCCCGGCAACCGGGTAACCTGGAAGGCAAACCACAGGAGTTTTTCCTATGACTCCAAGAGCCGCAGGCTTTCCGGGACTGACAGCGACACCGTGCACAAGCAGTTTACCCAGGGATTCGACAACTTCGGGAGAATGATCTCTTTTACCAACTGAAGTCCCGCCTGAAAGAAGGATCATATCGGCATTGAGGTTTGCCTCTATAGTTTCTTTTATTCTCTCAGGGTGGTCAGGCACGATACCTGTAGATATGGGAATTCCGCCCCACTTTTCCACATAAAGGGCAGCCATAAGCCCATTTGTCTCGAGCACCATGCCAGGAGGAGGGACTTCTCCGGCTTTCTCACGGCTTACCAGCTCGTCTCCGGTGGGAATGACTGCAACCACTGGTTTTCGGAAAACCTTCACTCTGTCAAGTCCGATAGAAGCAAGGACTGCAGCATCACAGGGGCGGAGGAGGTGCCCTTCTTCAAAAACAGGAGCTTCTTTTTTTATGTCCTCTCCAACCTGTCCCACGTTTCTTCCGGGATGGACCTGAGCCCTGATTTCGACCATATCTCCGGCTTTAACGGTATCCTCAACAATTACAACCGCATCAGCTCCTTCAGGCAGTGCAGCTCCTGTATGAACCCACACTGCGGTCCCTTCCTCCACGCTATTAGAGAGCTGTAAAAGTACGGGATTTGCAGGAGAAGCACCCGGAGTATCGGATGCCCTGACAGCATATCCGTCCATTGCAGCCCGCCTGTAGTGAGGGACATCCCTTCCGGAAACAATAGGCTCTGCAAGTACCCTGCCCGCACAATCTTCAAGTGGTACTTCTTCAGTGCGCCTGAGAGAAGAAAAACTTTCAAGAAAAAGCTGTAAAGCCTCGTCAATGGAAGTACGTTCTTTAAATATCCTGCCCATACTCCTGACCCCTGAAAAGTTTATCCTCCAGAAACAGGGGGCAGTATTCCAATTTCATCCAGGTCTTTAAGGTCAGTGCCAAGACCTTCAAGGTGCCGTACATTATTTCCATTTACCAGGATGTTAATGGAGCCGCAAAGGACCGGACTTTCACCTTTTTCATCGAATTCCTCAAAAATGAGGTTCTTTAATTCGGGATATTTCTCTATGAGAGATAAAAGGACATCAACAACCTTTTCTCCGGAAAGCAGGAGTTCCGGTGTGCCTGCTGCCTCACGCAGATTTGCAAATAACTTAACCTTTACTTCAGCCATGAGGAAGACTATTTCATCCTATTCCTTAAATATACCTATGCCTCATAAGAAGCAGTCATCACCGAAGGTTTGGAAACAATGCAGAAAAGTCCAGATAATGAAAATAAAGGTTCACCAGGGCTCTCGGATAAAAAGTATGGGCTTCTAGGGCTTTTAATAATTTTTTTTGGCATTGCCCTCAGACTATTTGAGCTTGGAGAGAGAGTTTTCCATCATGACGAAAGTGTACATGGTAGCTTTACCCTCAAATTGCTTGAACGTGGGGAATACAGTTACGATCCAGCCTACCACGGCCCTTTTCTGTTTCATTCTACCGCAGCTGTCTTTCACTTCCTCGGAATAAATGACACAACAGCTCGCCTTGTCCCTGTCTTTTTCGGAATTGCAACTCTTCTTGTGCTCTTTTTGCTGAAGAAAGAACTGGGAAAGAGCGGAGTGCTCTGGTCGATGTTTCTGCTGGCGTTTTCTCCAAGTATGGTGTACTTTTCCAGGTTCTTCAGAAATGACATGATAATCGTATTTTGTACCCTTGCTGCTGTTGCAGGCGCATTCCGCTATCTCGACAATATTCACAGTTCAAAACGGTATCCTTACATCATTCTGACGGCTTCATCCCTTGCAATTGCTGTCTCTTCTAAAGAAAACGCTTACCTCATTATTGCTGTCTTCGGAGCTTATGCCGGACTGGGCTTACTATACTGGATTTATTCAGACTGGAAAAAAGAGAACCTGGGATTGAAGAAGACACTTCTCCGTAAGACCTCGACTATTTTGCCCTACCTTCCTGAGATCATTCTTTCAGGGGCACTCTCTGTTTTTATCATATTGTTTTTTTATTCCAGCGTTTTCAGGTACGATGTATCTCTTTTCTCGATAGTTGGAAAGGCTTTCAGCCACTGGATGGAAATGCACAGAGTAGAGAGGTTAGGGGGCCCCTTTTACTATTATATACCAATTCTTTTTACATATGAGATTCCGGTTGTGCTCTTTGGAAGTGCCGGTTTTTTCTATTTCCTGAGAAATAAATGGAGAAATAACGGACAGAATTACTCATTTTTCCTGTTCCTCTGTTACTGGGCCCTTACAAGCCTGCTGCTCTATTCCTATCTTCAGGAAAAAGTCCCCTGGCTTGTTGTGCATATCATCCTGCCTTTCGGACTCCTTGCAGGAGCTTTCCTCGGAGAGATATTTTCCCGAAACACTGAAGACGGACAGCTAAAACAGGCAAATTACTCCGGCAAAACCCGCACTTTACTGGCAGGAGTTCTGGTACTCACTCTGCTGGTCTCCATGGGCCAGTGTATCTCGGTAAATTACTACAGGAGTATGGAGGATAAAGAAAGGATGACATACACCCAGGCATCTCCTGACATAAGGGAGCTAATGGAAAAGATAGGGGAATTCGATGAAAGTCCTGAAACTCTGAGGATTTACGTGATTGACCAGAATAAACTCTACTGGCCCCTGCCCTGGTACCTGCGGGACTACGAAAAAGTGTCATATTCATCGAAACCACCATCGAGCAGCAGATACGATGCTATAATCGTGCCCATTTCCTATGATATGTACAGGGAACTTCCCGAAGAAGAATACTCATCTTACAATTTTACCCTGCGTCCGGGAAGAGAGTTTACCCTCTATTATAATAATAAACTGGAAAAACCCGGATAACCCTTTTTCCCGGCAGCAAAACTGAAATTCCGGGTTTTAAAATTAATGGAATAGAGAATTAACATCCGCGGCTTAAAAAGTAACAAAGGCACATATTTTAAGGCCCATATCTGGATTAATGCCCTGATACGGAAGAGATACAAAACTTTATACGGATTCTCTTTGGCCAGCGTCCCTCCTTCCCCTCATGTACTTTACAATCTCCATTGAGATCAATGTGGTTGAAGCTAAAGCCAGTATAACTCCCCACTCAGAAATGGAAAGGGGAACTGTCCTGAAAGCAATTTGAAGGAACGGGACATAAATCACCATCAACTGCAGGATCACGGTGGTCAGGACTGCATAGACCAGAGGCTTGTTTGTAAAGAGCCCCAGAGAAAAAACCGAATATCTGTCAGAACGCCAGTTAAAAGCATTGAACATCTCTGAAAAGACCACAAGTGTGAAGACCATTGTCTGCAGTTTCGAAATGGAAAAGCCGCTGTCCAGAGCCCAAATTAAAACTATCAGTGCCTGTGCAGTAACGAGACCCCCAATTCCCAGCCCGGCAACTATTTCACGGCGTGTAATAAGCCATTCTTCAACATTCCTCGGCTTCTGCCTCATAAGCCCCCTGTCAGGAGGTTCAACTGAAAGAGCCATCGGAGGAAGCCCATCTGTAATCAGGTTAATCCACAGGATCTGTACGGCAAGCAGAGGCAGGATCTGCCAGCCCAGAATTGCTATGAGGACGATCAGGACTTCACCTATATGGCAGGCGAGCCCGTAGGTGATAAAATTTTTAATATTTTTAAAAATATTTCGCCCTTCTTCAACTGCCGAGACAATGGACGCAAAATTGTCATCTGTAAGGATCATGCTTGAGGCTTCTTTACTGACGTCCGTACCTGTAATGCCCATGGCTATGCCCATATCCGCAGCTTTCAGGGCAGGAGCGTCATTTACCCCGTCTCCGGTCATTGCCACAATATAGCCTTTCTTTTTAAGGGCTTCTACAACCTTCAATTTATGAGCAGGGTAGACCCGCGCGTAAACCGAGACCATCTCAACTCTGCCTTCAAATTCACTTTCGTCAAGGCTGTCAAGTTCCGAACCGGTAAGAGTGAGATCGTTTTCTTTCAAAATCCCGAGTTCTCTCGCAATTGCAGCTGCTGTAATCTTATGGTCCCCTGTAATCATTACGGCCTTGATTCCTGCATCCTCACAGGTCTTGATTGCAGTTTTTACTTCTTCTCTTGGAGGATCTCTCATGCCGGTTAGCCCTGAAAATACAAGATCATCTTCGACATTTTCTGCTGGGATTTTCCCGGAAGAAACTTTTTCAGGAGAGAAACTTTCTTCAAACGGACGGAAAGAAAAGGCCATAACTCGCAGGGCCTGATCAGCGAGTTCTTTTACCTGTTCGGAGATTTCCTGCTTCTTTTCAGGGGTTAAACCCTTTATTTCACCATCGAGAAAAATCTTCGTACATGAACTGAGGATGACTTCAGGAGCACCTTTTGAAAAAGCTACAAGTTTGGAATCAAGAAAGCTGCCCGGACCGTCTTCCAGTCTATTGAAGGTGGTCATTCTCTTGCTTTCAGAAGAGAAAGGTATTTCCGCAAGCCTGGGATACTTCCGGTCAAGTTCGGATTTTTCAAAACCAGCCTTTGCCGCAGCGACCACAAGAGCTGCTTCTGTCGGGTCTCCCCTGATTTTCCATTCATCCTCTTCGTTATAGAGGTTTGAATCATTACATAGAGCAGCACCAAGCAAGAGAACCCGAAGATGGGCATCGTTCCAGGAGACCTCTAAATCTCCTATTTCTGAGGCTTCCTTTTCCAGATCTTCTTTTAGAAACTTTCCTTCCGGGTGATATCCGACTCCTGTAACCTTGATCATCTTCCCGCTAACATACACCCTTTCAACTGTCATTTTATTCTGAGTAAGTGTGCCAGTTTTATCCGAACATATGACATTCGTAGAACCCAGGGTTTCTACGGAAGGAAGTCTTCTTACAAGGGCATGCCTTTTGACCATGCGCCTTACTCCGAGCCCGAGTCCAACTGTCACAACCGCAGGCAGGGCTTCAGGGATAGCGGCAACTGCAAGCGCAACGCCCCAGAGAAACATGTCCAGAGGGGGAAAACCAAGAAAAATGCCCAGCACAGCAACAAAAGCTACAATTACTATGGTCGCCGCGCCAATCAATCTACCGAATTTATCAAGGCTTTCCTGCAGAGGAGTCCTGGACCTTTCTATTGTCCCCAGAAGCCCGGCAAGTTCTCCAAAAGAGGTTTTCATGCCTGTTGCCGTAATGACAGCTTTTCCTCTTCCATAGGCAACTGCAGTCCCTGCATAGACCATATTCTTCCTGTCAGCTTCGGAAGTGCCTGCAGGCAGAGCATCGGTAACCTTCTGGACAGGCACGGATTCCCCGGTAAGGGAGGATTCGTCAACTTTAAGGTTGAACTCTTCAATTATTCTGGCATCTGCAGGGATGCGGTCCCCTGTCTGAAGCAAAATAATGTCTCCGGGAACCAGATCTGTTGATGGAATTCTTTTTTCAGTCCCATTTCTTATTACAGTTGCTTCAGGAGAGGTAAGAGATTTAAGGAGCTCAATTGCTTTTTCAGCTCTGTACTCCTGCACAAAACCGAGGATTCCGGCAAGAAAAACAGTAAATAAAATCACCACCGCATCAATGGCTTCACCAAGCAAAGCCGAAACAATGGAAGCAATTATCAGGATAAGAATTAAAATACTTTTAAATTGCGAGAGAAAGAGTCCGAAAACAGAGACTTTTTCCTTTTCTTTGAGTTCGTTTTTCCCGTATTCTCCCAGTCTCTTCTCGGCATCTTCGGGGCTCAGCCCCTTCTCTGATGTTCCCAGTTCCCCAAAAACTGAGTTAATCTCCTGATCGTAGTACACCCCTGTCCCCCGTTTCATTAAAAACAGATAGCTCTGAATTAAATATGTCCTGTGCTATAATAGAAATGAGTTTAACGTATATATCGGTTAGACATATCGATATGCAAAGGGGTTTTCAAGTAATCATCATTCTACAAAATCTCTTCTGAGAAAAGACATGTGGAATCCATCTATTTTTCGGTATAGAAATTTTATAACTGTAAAAACCAGCTATCAAAAGTTAGTTTAAAAATTTAAAGAATAAAAGGAAAAATATACATGAAGATAGTAATAATCGGAAGCGGACTTGCCGGTTTGTCAGCAGGTTACAGGCTCTGTAAATCTAATGAAGTAACCGTTTTTGAAAAAGATCCTGATATAGGGGGAATGTCAGCAAGCTACTCTCTGGACCATTCCGGAAAAAAATACTTTATCGAAAAATACTACCACCACATATTCAGGAGTGATTTCGAACTTCTTGCCCTTATAAAAGAACTCGGGCTTGAAAAGCAAATGTTATGGCTGGAGGGAAAAAACGCCTATTTCGTGGAAGGTAAAAATTATCCTATGAATACGCCTGTTGAGATCTTGCACTTCAGCCCTCTTTCCGTCCTGGACCTGGCAAAACTTGGCCTGCTGGTCTTAAGGATTAAGCTGATAAAAGACACGACTCCCTATGACAGAATAAAGGCAAAGGACTGGATTCTCGATACTGCAGGAAAGCCCGTGTATGAGAACTTTTTTGCCCCCCTATTGAAAAGCAAATTCGGTGATAACGCAGAAAATGTTTCAGCCGCCTGGCTTATCGGGAGGGTAAAAATAAGATCGGATAGGGGAACAGAAGGAGAGAAGCTTGGGTACATGCGAGGAGGGTTTAACTCCATTATAGAAGCCCTGGCAGGGGAGATAACTGCAAGTAGAGGGGAGATCAGAACAAACGTGGAAGTAACAGAGATTGTGATCAAAGACAACGCCGTACAGGGAGTTGTAGTTAACGGGGATTTCTTAGCCTGTGATGCAGTCATCTCAACTGTAGAACCAGCGGTACTCGATGCAATTACAGGAGGCAAACTCGGAGCCCTTCACGATACCCTGAAGAGTATCCGCTATCAAGGAACGGCATGCGCTCTTATAGGGCTTGACAGAAGTCTCATGGAGGATGGGAATTACTGGCTGAACATAAAAGCAGATGTGCCTTTTGGAGCCGTAATCGAGCACACTAATTTTTTGCCTTTTGAAGATTATGGAGAAAACCTTGTGTATGTAACATCCTATTTCCAGGACAGAAAGAGCACCCTCTGGACACAGAAAGAAGAAGATGTTATAGATTCCTATTTAAAGGGGCTTGAAAGGATGTTTCCCGAATTATCAAGAAAGGATGTACGCTGGACAAAGCTCTACCGTAGAATTGATACCGCTCCCGTATACGAACAGGGGTATCTTGAAAAAGTACTTCCGTTTGTCCCGGGTCCTTCAGGACTTTATCTCGCAGGTATGTTCTCCTCAAGCAATTACCCGGAAAGAAGCATGAACGGTTCGGTAAAAGCAGGGTTTGAATCAGCGGAGTTGCTGATAAAAGAAAAAGGTATTAGAAGCAAGTAAAAAAGAATTAAAAACCAATAAAAAGAATTCAAAGAGCGATATGGGAAGCAAATCAAAGGCTTATAAGTAGATAGGAAATGGTAGAGAACCAGGACAACTCAGATAAATTTTTGTGCCTGTGCCGAATAATATAAGCTGATTGCCAGGGACTATTCAGGATTAAATATAAAATCTAAAAAATAAAGTTGTATATATAAATAAGGAGATTTAACTCAAAACAATCCTTTCGGACGAACTAATATATATCGTAAGGGATGATATTATAGTAATGTCTGTGCCTTCAGAATTTATTTCTGCAAGCTGATGTCTTGCAGAATTTGTCACTCAGGGGGAATTGGGAGTGGCAGAGAAAGGAAGGCAGAAAAAACTAAAAAACGTTCTGAATTTCTGCCGTAAACTGGCTTTTGGGGGCATAAAGCCATACCATAAAGGGATTTAAAAGGGAAGCATAAATGTTTTCCATTAAGGCTGAGCTCTCAGAAAATAACCCGGATGCTGAATAGAAGCTGCCTGAGCTTCCGGGAAGGGGATGGGCGGCATAAAAATAAGAGGAGTGGTGAAAGATGTTATTCATGGACATTAGTACCTGGGACCCTTCGAATCGAGATAAGATCCTTGAACACTTCAAGAAACTGCAAGTTCCCGAAGGAATAGATATCATTAACCAGTGGGTTGACCTTTCAGGAAACCGCTATTACATTCTCTATGAAGCAGAAAGTGCCGAAGCCTACGGAGCATTCAACCTGCCCTGGTCTGATATCTGCGTGATTGACAGCGTCCCGGTAATGGAAGCTTCAGAATTCATGCAGCTTCTGCCCAAGTACAAAAAGTAAATTACTGAGTAAACATCGATATACTAAAGAAACTCGGTGAGCCGGCTGATTAAGGCTCATCGAAAATCTTTAGTGTATACTTTTAAACAAATGAAAATATCAAACTATTTTTAACACATTCTTTTTACAGGACTTTTACTGAATTCAGGTTTTTAACATTATGGTTCTGGTGTCCAGGTATTCGGAAAGGATGTCAGGCCCGTTTTCTCTTCCGAACCCACTCTCTTTAACTCCTCCGAAAGGAACTTCAGGAGCTACCTTCAGGTGCTGGTTCACCCATATTATCCCTGCATTTAATTGCTCACATCCTGTCCTTACCCTGTCAAGGTCTTTTGTCCAGATAGATGCACCAAGCCCATAACTGCTCCTGTTAGCTTCCTCTATTGCATCATCAAGGTTCTTTACGGCTACTATGGGCAGCAAGGGTCCGAATACCTCCTCTTTGAGAAGCCTGGAATCCCCTGGAACATTAGAAACTAGAGTAGGTTCAAAGAAATATCCTTTATCTGAACCCTTGAATGAAGGAACTTTTCCTCCGGTAATTATTCTGCCTTCATTCTTCTCCTCAATTTCTGCTACGAGCCCTTTTATATATTCCAGCTGGTATCGGTTATTGAGAGGCCCCATATCTGTAGTTTTATCAAGCCCGTTTCCAACTTTTAAGTTTTTAATGCCTGCTTCGAGTTTTCTTATGAACTCCTCAGCAATGGATTCAAAAACATACAGCCTCTTGACAGCCGTACAGGCCTGGCCGCAGTTGTAAAATCGACCTCTAATGGCTCCTGCGACTGCACTTTCGATATTTGCATCTTCACACACCAACATTGGGTCGCTTCCCCCCAGCTCAAGGGTAACCCTTTTCATCCCGCTGGCTGCAAGCTCGGCTACTCTTTTTCCTGTCTTTGACTCCCCCGTAAAAGAGATTTTTCTCACATTGGAGTTACGCACAAGGCTTTCTCCTGCGATCTCGCCGGACCCTGTGACCACATTCAGTACACCTGCGGGCAGACCGGCATCGTTCAGGACAGAAGCCAGAGTGAGGTTTGTAAGGGGTGTGCTGCTTGCCGGTTTCAGCACAAAAGTGTTGCCTGAAATCAAAGCCGGGGCAATTTTCCAGCCCATAATCAGAGCAGGCATATTCCAGGGAATTATGGCTGCACAAACCCCCAGAGGCTTCTTTACAGTAAAAGCATACCCATTTCCCGGAACAGGAACAAAATCTCCTCGTAAACTGCCTGCAAGCCCACAATAGTATTCAAGCACATGTGCAAAGCCTTCTATTTCGCTTCTGGCTTCTGCAAGAGGTTTTCCCTGTTCCTGTGTGAGCAGGACAGCAATTTCTTCCTTCCTCTGCCTGACAAATCCTGCAGCCCTGTAAAAAATCATGCCTCTCTGCTGTGGAGATGTTGAAGCCCAGCCTTCAAAAGCTGAATCCGCGGCTTCTACCGCAAGAGAAACATCATCTTCTGTGCCTCTCGGGACCTGCTCCAGAAGCTCACCTGTTGCAGGGTTTTTAACATCAAAGCACTCGCCTCCACATGCCTCTACCTGTTTTCCGTTAATCTGCATTTTCATGGCTACCATTATTTACAAAGGCCTATTTTAAGATAACAAATGCCATAGCAAATACGTTGTGAATTTGTTTGAAATTATTATTAAAGACCGATTTGAAGAAGAAAACAGGAAGTAAGAAAGCAAGTTCCTGTTCGATAGAAATATAAGTATATTAACAATATATAATAATCAAAATGTGTCTCTTCTTACAGATTTAAAAAACTGAAATACGACCTGTGGAGACATTTTTAAGGAATTTCCTGAGGCTTTCCTGGCTCGTAAAAGCTATTCTGGATTAGATTTGGGGTGCCAGATGTGTTTTTTACAGAAGAACTCAGAAACTTTTGCAGAATGCAACATAATAGAATACGTTATTATAGCAGTTAAATAAGAATTATTATAGCAGTTAAATAAAATTACCATTGGTGTAATTTGAGGAAGGTATGAATTACAACCGTGGTTTGAAGAGTGTGCTTCAGATTTGAAGTTTGGGGGCTTCAGTTTAAAGCATACCTCAGGAACCATATTTTGGCAGTAAACTGAAGAGTGGAGTTTAACTGAAAGGCTGCACTTTTCATGCAGGGGAAGGGGACAGTGTTAGAATATCTGCATATAATTTTATGGTTTTTTCTTGTAGAAACCCTGGGTTTTATTTCGGCTCCATTCGCCAGAAGTGCAGGAAACAGGCTTGCTGACGGGGGATATTCCGTAGCCAGGGTCCTTGGAATTATTCTTATCACCTATTTTTCCTGGATTTTTTCTTATATACTGGGTTTCAGCCTTACTGCCGTCCTGATGGCATTTCTCTTGCTTTGCCTTATAGCTATTATCCTTTACAGGAAACAGCAGCTTTTCCCGAGCAGGAATATTCTGCTCATAAATGAATTAGTGTTTGCATCAGGTTTCTTTTTCTTCCTGGTCGTACGTATGTACCTGCCCGAGATATATAGGCACGAAAAATTTATGGACTTTGCATTTTTGAACGCGGTGATAAGAACCACTTCGTTTCCTCCGCCAGACCCCTGGTTTGCAGGCGGGCTAATGGATTTTTATTACTATTTTGGATATCTTTCTGTAGCAGTAATTGGAAAACTCAGTGCCGTAAAACCTTCCATCCTTTTTAACCTGGCAATTGCACTAACCTTTGCACTTTCCCTGAACGCCTTCTTTGGTCTTGGGTACAACATTACACATGGGAAAATCAAATACGGAGTCCTGACTGCAGTTTTTGGGACACTGCTTGGAAACCTGCAGGGACTTATAGAATTTGTATCAATGTATATCCAGCATGAACAGGTCTCAAGAGGATATTACTGGAGCAGTTCAAGGGTCATCCCTTTTACAATAAATGAATTCCCTTACTTCAGCTTCATACACGGAGACATGCACTCCCACATGCTTGCAATCCCATTTCAGCTTCTTATACTTGCTTTTCTCCTGAATATGTATTTCAGGAAAAACGGTAGCTCAATATTCGAAAACAACCTGGCACTTATTATATTTTCAATATCCATCGGCTTTTTATTTCCATTCAACTCCTGGGATTTTCCTGTATATTTTGGTCTGACACTTCTTGTTATTTTTGCATTTTATTGTGGAAATTATATTCATAATAGAAATTTATTCGATTCTGTTGCTAAGTTTTTCAAATCAATCATTTTAATTTCCATCTTCAGTTTCCTTCCGTATTTGCCTTTTTACCTGGATTTTAACCCTCAGGCAGCAGGAGGATTTGATTTTGTTTTGCTGGAGTCCAGGACAGATATTGATAAATTCCTTATCCTTTTCGGACTTTTCCTTTTTCTGGCCTTCTCATTTCTTGTAACCCGCCTGAATTCACGAAGAGAAACAGGATTTTTTGTCATGGTATTCGGGGCTTCAGCACTGCTTTCAAAATCATGGGATATTCCTCTGCTTACGGTCCTTTTGCCTTTATTTGCTTTTTCCATGTTTCTATTCCTGAAGGACATTCCGGAAAGAAGCGCAGCAGGTTTTGCATCTCTTCTGATAGCCACAGCTGCCTTTATTGCCCTGCTATGCGAGGTTATTTTCCTTGACGACCCCATTTCAGGGAAGTTTGCCCGTATGAACACGGTTTTCAAATTTTACATGCATCTGTGGATACTCCTTGCTGTTGCTGCCTCATATTCATACTATGAACTTAATTTCCGCTACTTGAGTAAGTCCGGAAACAGAACGCTTTTGAAGAGTGTTACAAAAAAATCATGGATAGCTGTGCTTGTGCTTCTGATAACCTCCTGTGCAATTTTTCCTGCAGTATCAACCTTCACGAGAATAAAGGATATGGACATCAGGCCTACCCTTGACGGAATGGAATACGTAAAGGAACTGGACAGGGGAGACTACAATGCCATAAAGTGGATGCAGGAGAATCTCGAAGGCTCACCGGTAATTCTTGAGGCTTCTGGAGATGACAGCAGCTACAGCTATACCTGCCGCGTTTCTGCAAATACGGGGCTTCCTGCAGTCATCGGGTGGGCAAGGCATGAGAGGTTCTGGGGAAGAGACCATGCAGAAATAAGAAAGAGAATAGAAGACGTTAGCTCGATTTATTCAACTGGCAGTGAAAAGAAAGCGATTGAGCTTATGAGTAGATATAACGTAAGCTATGTGTATATCGGTAGGCTTGAACGGCAAATATATCATGTAAGACAGGATAAATTCGAGAACAAAACTTATTTTGAGCCGGTTTATGAAGGTTCAGTCACAATATATAAATTAAAGAAAAACCCGTAAAAAGGACATTATAATTTTCCGCTTTCGGAGAAAAAAACCGATTAAGGCAAAAAAACCGCATTTTAGATAAAGATATCATTTATTTCAGTATCTAAACATTGTTTCATAAATCCTTTTCATAAATACGCTTCAAAACTAATTTCACAAATGTATTTTATAAATATGGAAATTATTTGAATTTATAGAGTTTTATATGAAAACGCAACCAGCATAAAAGCTCAATTAATATTATAAACATCAAGAGGTTGTTCGTATTACCAGCGTCTCGGTAGTTCTGCCCGCTTACAACGAAGCAGCCAGAATAGAAAATACGGTCTCGACAACAGCAGAGACTCTTTCGAAGATAACTCATTCTTTTGAGATCATAATAGCAGAGGACGGAAGCACGGACGGTACGGATCGGATAGCCTCAAAGCTTTCTGAGCAGTACCCATATGTCAAATACCTGCATTCCGATGAGCGGCAGGGAAGGGGAAGGGCTCTGAACAGAGCTTTTAAGGCAGCCTCAGGAGAGGTACTATGCTATATTGATGTAGATCTTGCAACGGATATGAGGTACCTGGAAAAACTTATCAGAGCCGTAAGTACGGATGGTTATGACTTTGCCACCGGTTCGAGAATGATGCCCGAAAGCGATGCAAAAAGGCCTTTTAAACGCGAGTTTGCAAGCAGAGGATATAACTCCCTTGTCAGGATTCTTTTGCATTCAAAACTCTATGACCACCAGTGCGGTTTTAAGGCTTTTAGGAGAGACTCTCTCTTTGAATTGCTCGATAAAATTGAAAACCAGCACTGGTTCTGGGATACAGAATTGCTTGTCAGAGCCCAGTATGAAGGATACAGGATTATTGAGTTCCCTGTTTACTGGAGGCATGGAGGATCAAGCAAGGTCAATTTCTCAAAAGATATTGTTGGAATGGGTTCAGAGGTTTTTCGCCTCTGGGGGGAACTCTTTTTTCCGGGATTATTTTCAGGAAAAGGAAAAATATTCCTGACAGCTTTTCTTGCAATTCTTATTCTCGCACTTGCTGCAACCTTTCTGGGAGCAGCAGAAGTTATGGAAAATATCAAACAGGTCTCTCTGGGTACCCTGGCTCTTGCAACTATTGTTTACTGCGCCTCCTGGCCATTCAGAGGAGTACGTTTCCAGCAGATCCTTAACAGGCTCGGAAACCATTTTGGACTTGGATTTCTTACAGGGAGTATTTTCATCAGCCAATCTGCAAATGTAATCCTTCCCGCAAGAATAGGAGACCTTAGCAGGATTTATATTCTGAAAAAAAGTAAAGACCTTGAATTTACAACGAGCTTTTCCTCTCTGGCCGTAGAAAGAGTTTTTGATATAATTGCAATTACTTTCATTGCCGTACTCGCATCTTCAGGCGTAACTGCCAGGTTTGAGCTTGCTTCCTGGATGGAGTCCCTTATTCAGTTCTCAGGAATTGCAGTTCTACTTTTCTTTGTAGCCCTGTTTGCGTTATCTTTCAGGGAGAGCCGCAATGAAAAGGACGGTAAAGAAAAGGCTTCAAAGAATTCCTCGGGAGAGACTCTGGATAAAATAAAAGAATTCGCTTCCACCTTTATCCACCAGATAAGCATTGTTGCAGCCCGACCTGGAGCTTTTCTTAAGGTAGTTGCATCCTCCCTTCTTATATGGGGAATGGATATTTTTACCTGTTTTCTGGTCCTGAAAGCCTTTCCGACAACAGGGGTGGATATGTCTTCAACATTCACCCTTTCCCTGGTATTCCTGGCAGTAGCTCTAGGAAACATTGCAAAAACATTTCCAATTACTCCTGGAGCTATTGGGACATATGAAGTTGCCCTTACTGCAGTATTCGGGCTTGGCGGGATAAAGCCTGAACTAGGGTTTACTGTCGCAGTGCTGGACCACATAATAAAGAATTCAATCACATTGCTCGGAGGCGGGCTTGCCTTATCGGAACTGGGGCTCAGATGGAGAGAGGTCCTCTCAACAAATACGGATACTCTAAAAGGAATGTGATAGCCTGAAAAAAGGGACTTGAAAAAAGTGACCAAACACGATAGAATGACTGGCAGGAATTCGTCAAGCTTGGAAAGTAGAGAATGGTATACAGGTAAACTCGGGCTCGAAACTGAAGGCAGAAATAAATATAAGGGATTCAAGGACTAAAAAGAAGCATTAAAGTTTGAATAGATAACTGGAAACCTTAATCAGAAAGTTAAATTAACGACCGCATGCTTTGCCTTAATTTGTGGCTAAGCGCAAAGAGGTCTGAGTGAAAGAAATGTCAGAGAAAAAAATAATAGCAGTCCAGGACGCGTATGCACTTCCTGAAGATGTGCTCGAAGCTGTTCATACGGCCCTGAATGAAGACGTTGAAGAAATAGTCGGTCTGTTCAAGGTCCTTGCAGACCCAACCCGCCTGAGGATACTTAAAGCTCTTGAAGTCCAGAGCCTTTGTGTCTGTGTCCTTGTTGAAGCTACGGACCAGAAGCACTCTGCACTTTCTTACCACCTGAAGCTCTTAAAGGAAGCAGGGCTTGTGGATTCGAGGAGAGAGCGCAGTTTCCAGATCTATGACCTTACAGAATTCGGAAACCTTCTTTTGAAACAAATTGAAAGACACTTTGAGAAAAGTTAAGTAAAGGAGTTGAGGGACTTTGACCCATTAAATAAGTTTAATGCCCCTCGCATTCCTGAGTGACCTTAGCTATTGGAGCTTTGCATCCCGGAAAGATAATGTTAAATCGTTATTACATTTTTTCGTTAGATGCTACAGTAGTAAGTTTTGAGAATTTTACCCCTTTAAGGGCCATAATTGATTCAGCAAGTTCTTTGATTTCCTCGCCATCTCCATCGAGAACAATTACCTCAAAACAGTTGTCATGGTCCAGGTGGATGTGCACGGAAGACTTAATCAGGTGAGAGTAGTGGTGCTGTATATCTGCAAGTGCATTTGAAAGCCCGCGCTTGGTGTGGTCGTAAATAACGGCAACAGTCCCAACACGATGACCTTTAATGTCACCCATCCACTCATAATAAGAAATATAACTCCTGATGGCGTCCCTTATGCCTTCCGAACGGGAAGAGTAACCTCTTTTTTCAATAATCTCATCAAATTTACCAAGAAGTGTATCGGGTAGGGAGACCCCTATCCTCATAAGTTCTGTTTCCATCGTATCACCAAGTAATTTGCAATTTATTCAAATAATAATACATTAACTTAATGTAAGTAATACTATATATGTTTTTTTCACTTGATCATTAATATAAAAGAGTTGTGCTCATATGTTAATTCACTCCTCAGTATATTAATGTTTGGGAGCTACAAAATAAGGAATAAATGAAAGGGGCAAACTGTCAATAGAAAAATAAGAAAGGCAAAAATAAAAAAATAATAGAAACAAAAGGAAAAGAATTCTAAAGAAATAAATAAGCAGAATATTTAAAATAAATTAATAAAGAGGAGAGAGAAAAAAATATACGTTAATTATCGAAAAGAGTCTTTGCCCGAGGTCTCATCAAGATACTTATCAGTCGGCCTGTCACAACCGCCTGGAGGTAACATCCTGCTGCCGTATCAGTTCATCTCTTGAGAGGTTCAAACCGTATCCCATGATCCCCAGGATACGGCTTCTTATGATCATTGTCGCTTCTCCAGATCTCATCAGGGATCCTGTAAGGGAAGGCATCACATTCATGAATCTCTCTGCCTTTCCAATTAAAGTGTTTGCAATACGAGCAGACTGGGCTATAGATGATTTCTGCGTCAGATGAGTCATCCAAAACGAATTCTTCTTCAGCCATGTTTACCACTCCATCCATTTATAAGAAGAAGTATAAAACCCCTGTGTCTTTAGCTATGTGAGTGGCAGTTCACTTTTTAAGCTCGAATTGAATCCCGTAGTCTCCAGGATACGGCTTTTTGTGGTCGTTATCGCCTCGCCATATTTCTTCCGGGATGCCGTAAGGGAAAGCCTTGCAGGTCTTTTCATCAATTTCAGAATAAATTTCCCTATAAAAATGATTACATGGAAGACAAGTGGGACTAAAAATTACCTTGTCTAGTTCCCTATCATCTATGCCTGTCATGGTTTCTCCTCAAAAAATTACCTTCGGTCTACAAGCCTTTTCGGCCTTCCCTTGATTTTGTACAGCTCAAGCCCTCCGGGCCCCATAAAATTGAAAATGATCTTGAAGGTGCCCTCTTCATACACTCTGGAAAGAAGAGGCTTATATTTAAGAAAAGATTGGATGAAGTTTTCCTTTATAATGTCCCGGTCACAGGTCTCAGGGTTTTCGCATTCCATACTGATCCTGAGTACGGTCTCTCCTTCATCTTCTCCACCATAGAGAAAAGCTTCATACTCTCCTGTCAGGTGGTCCATATTCCCACTCTGGAAAACCCCTTTTTCTACATCTACACGATTAAAAGGTGTGCCTTCAACCCAGAATGTTTCTGCTTCTCTCTGGGGAGTAAGTATTTTCATGTGAGTCCTGCCACAGGAGCATGCTTTTCGCGTAAGGACGACAGTAGTATCTTCAGTATCGTAGTTTAAAAGAAGAGTCCCTGCCTTTGCCCCAACAGGCAGGAGAGTGCTAAGGATAACTCTTCCACAATCCCCATCCGGCACGAAATTCTCCAGGTGCGGGTCGTAAACATCAAGGTGGACAAAATCCTCAGGAACATGCAGCCCAGTAATTTCACTGCATTCCCCGCACATCGTCCCTTCCGTGCTCCCATAAGTATTATACACAGGGCAGCCCCAGATTTCCGAGAGATGGTTTCTTGACTCGTCAGCAAAAGCTTCGCCTCCCACAACCAGTTTGTTTACACCCGACTGCCTGGGGTCAATACCCTCAGCCTGCATTCTGCGGGCAAGGTCAAGGAGCTTGAATACGCTTCCAACTATGCCTGTAGGCCTGTAAGCTTCAATAACACGCAGAGGAAAAGTGCACTTGCCCTCGGGGATAATGCTCATGCCTACCTGCCTGGCAGCAAGGGTCATTGTATTTGCCCCCACATTCATGCCGTAGGAAGCACAGACAACTACCCTGTCTCCAGGACCAAATCCCTGAGACCTGAAAATCCTGGCGTATTTTTCTGCATAGCGTTCCCAGTCTTCCCAGGTAAGGAAAAAACTCTTTGGAGTCCCACTCGTTCCGCTGGTCTCATGAACGGTGAAAACGTCCTCCCAGCCCACACTCCTGAACATGAAATCTTTAGTCTCAGGCGGCTGGTTTTCCCTGATTGTTTTTCCTGAGATGATTGGAAGTTCAAGCAGGTCTTCATGAGCTTTGACATCTCCCGGATTTACTCCGTGTTTTTCAAACCATTTCCTGTAAAAAGAGGAATTTTCAGCCGCATATTTTACCGTATACTGCACCCGTTCCTCGATGAGGGCATCGAGTTCTCCTCTGTCCATTGTCTCGATTTCCGGATTAAAGTAAGGTTTTGAGTTTTCCAATTTAAAATACCCCGACCAGATCCTTTAACCATGTAAAAACTTGTAAACCATATAATAACCTGTTATTTTATTGGTTTCAAATATGAATTTGGCTTTCAATCAAGAAACAGTTTTGGGAAGACATACAGCCATGAGCAGGCATTCACCCCAAAAAGGCACAGAGTATACACCACTATCCCATTTTTGCCCCTATAACAGCTACGCAGTAATCCATGATGTTTTCTGAAGCTTGCGGTCAGACCCTGCACTCACAACCTCTTTCTTTCAGGATCCGGATCTGTTCCTCATATGTAGTCACAAACTCGTCCTGCACAGCTTTTCCTGTTGCTAGAGCAGGATCAAGCGGAGTATGATGCTTATAATTCCTCGCTGTCATTTCATTGACCAGAGCTTCGTGCCGGAGATAGAGAGCTTTTAGCTTCCCCTTCCAGCGAAGGGTCTCGGGGTGGTGTGCATAAGCCTTCTTGTTATTGGTTATTATGGACCATAAGGCATGCAATTCACGATGCTCTCCAAGGAGGTGCTGCCGGCACATTTTCTCGGGAGGTATGTCCCAGATTCTCATAAGATGAACTTCTAATGCATTTTAAAAAGGGTTTCGGCAGGAAATTTTACTAATTTTTTACTCATTTAGACCTCAAATTAGTATTAAGCTGGAACTTAAAAAGCTGGAACTTAAATCCGAGGTTTTGTTTCTAACTTCAGCTTCTGATACCTATTTACTGGCAGCACATGAGAATATAGTCTATGAAAAGATTGATCTCCAGATATTTCGTCACCTTGCTTATTCTAATGGCAGGAATATATTTTTTGCTTATACCCGTGTTTGCTCATGTTCCGGTATTTGGAGAAGGAGGCAAAAGCCCTGAAACAGCAACTCCAGTCGAAAACCCTTCAAAGTCCAGAGTCCTTTACGGACATCTTTCAGAAGGAGATATTCAATTCTATAGTTTTGAAATGGCTGAAGGGGAAAGAATTTCACTTGGACTGATCATCCCTGCCGGAGAGGAAACAAAAACTTTTACTCCAGACCTGATCCTTATCGGGCCCGGGCTTGCTGATGAAGGAAAAGTGCCAGAAACCTTAGAATTGCCTGAAGGATATGGAACAAAGGTATTTTCTGGAAAGATACCTGAAAGCGCAACATACGAAGGCTTTACTCCGGCTTCTTTCTACTCCATTACCCGGGCAGACCTCCAGGCTCCGGAAAGCGGCACATACTATATAGCAGTGAGTTCTGCTGAGGAAGGGGGCAATTATGGAATTGTTCTGGGATACAGGGAAAGTTTTTCGCTTATCGAATGGCTGTTAATTCCTCTGAACCAGATAAGGACCTACCGCTGGGAAGGACAGAGCCTGCCTTTTATCTTCTTCCCCCTGGGAGTGACTCTTGCAGCCGGAATTTTAGCGATATTACTAAAAAAGGAAGCTGCAGCCGGATTCAATCCTGCACGCTGGGCAGGAACTTTTGCAGGTCTTTTCTTTATGGGCACAGGGTTGTCTTTCATATCCCAGATGCTGTTTTCGCTGAGCAGAAGCTCATATTCTCCCGAAGTAATCATTACCGTCTTTCTATCTCTTGTTAGCATTGGGCTTGGAACTATTGCCCTCATCCTTAGTCTGAAAGATGAAGGATACGGCGTAAAATCAAAAAGAAAACAGTTCTACTTTTTCGCCCTCGGGCTTGCAGGGATTTTACTCTGGGCAGGCTGGTTAATAGGGCCGATTATGGCATTTGAAGCGGCAGTCCTGCCCTGGAGGAGAAAAAGATGAACTGAAAACTGGAAAAGCAAGACACGAGAGAATGGGCAAAACAAAAAATATAATGAAAAACAAGCCAGGAGTCACACATAAAAAATATAATTCTTATGATAAGATTAAGACATATAACATTTAAATGTTCACTTAAGAGCCGTATCTAACACGGTATGGACTTACCAGGGGGAAAAAGATGGCAAAAACATCACTGGAGTCAGGACAGGTTGCACCTGAGTTTTGCCTTCCGGATCAGGAAGGAGATCTTACATGCCTTGAAAGCCTTAGAGGAAAATGGGTAGTCCTGTACTTTTATCCAAGGGACAACACTCCGGGCTGCAGCCTGGAAGCCAGGAATTTCAGTTGCCTTAGAAAAGATTTCGAAGCTGAAAACGCAGTAATTCTGGGAGTCAGCAGGGACAGTGAGGAATCCCACAGAAGGTTCATAGAAAAAAAGGAGCTCAAAATAAAACTGCTTTCAGACGAGAAAGAGGAAGTCCACAAAAAGTATGATGTCCTGCACCCCAAACATTTCAGGGGCAAGGATGTCATAAGCGTTGTCCGGACAACTTTTCTTATCAATCCGGAAGGAAAAATTGTAAAGGTCTGGGATAACGTTAAAGCCGCAGAACATGCTGAAAAGGTGCTTTCTGAATTGAAAACTCAAAAAGATAAGTGAAATGGTATCTTGTTTTCTTCTATTCACCCGCCGCGCAAGGCTTGAGCCCACCTGGGTGCAGTGGAGAAACAAACTAATAACCGTGCCTGGAGATCTAATATCGAACTATCAACTATGTAGTCAGGATGAACAAAATTAGATTAAAAATAAAGACAAAAGAAATAAGAATAAAATTTCTAAAAAAATAACCTTCTCTTAATTTTATACTCAGCTTTCTGAAAAATTGTAGCTGGTTAAGGCCCTTTCACAGTATTACCCCGGGAAAGAGCTTTTCCAATCTTTTTTTACTTAGTGATGTACTGTGGCCTCATGAGTCTGATACGTTTCAGCTCTTACAGTGAAATAGATCATATAAAGCGCTGCAAGACCAACAATTATGTACACAATTCTTGAAAGAGTGCTCCCTACCCCGAAGATAGCATCTACAAGGTTATAATTAAAGAGCCCTACAAGTCCCCAGTTTAATCCGCCCACTATAACAAGTATAAGGGCGATCAAGTCTACTGGATTTCTTACTGCCATAGATATCACTCCCTTTTTGGTTTATTATTCCCCATATTATAATAGAAAGAAATATAAAAATACAATATTAAAATTAGATGTACTTGTATTTATATGTGACTAATCCAAAAATTGGAGCTTCTGAGAGATCTGGTGGACGGGATTTTCACCACCCGCCCAGGTTAAAATCCCTTCATGAAAGCCTGCGAGCTAGTATCAGAGAGCACCAAATACACCAGATATCAAATAAATAGAGATTACATAAAAAATTAAGTTCACAAATACTTTACCAGCTTTATAGTCAGAATTAGCCTGGTATTCATTTTCATATAGCTCAACATATAATCTGTAAGCTATTGATTTTCGGTTCCAATTATCAATAAACACGCAAAATGCCCCTACTAACATAATAAGAAAGCAAGCCTTTGTTTCTAAATTAACAATAGCTGGATAACTCTTTATTATTAAGAAAGTAAGTATAATGCCGTCAAGACCTATGAAACACTTATAATAATTAGCCAGAGAAAAGTAATGCTGATTCACGCCTGTACACCGTATAAATTCTTTTCATAAAATAAAAATATTAAGATAAATATTAACTTAATGCTTCAATGCGAATTATGTTTACCTGCTGATTCACAGGTTTAAAGGTCAGTCCATCTAAAGAAATAGATCCATTTTAATCCCTGGTTCTGGTAGCAGGCGAAACAGTTCAATGATCTGGGAAAAACATAAATTTAAGCTTTAATAAGCCTGTATACATATCGATAAAACTGACATACTCCCACGGTTAAAACAGATGGGCTTTCTCCTTTAACTATCATAAAAATCTTAGTATACAATATAAACAAAAAAGGATAAAAATCATCTGGATAAAACTGAGGATTCCTACAGGGCTGAATATTTTGCAATATAGGCATCAACATCGAATTTTCTTTTGCAGCCTTCATAGCTCATATATCTGATTTTTCCCATGACCTCCCTCTCCTTCCAGGCCCGGTCATGGACTCCTCCGATGCTCCAGGCAATTCCAGCATAGCCATTTGGGTCCCTTCCGTCCAGTTCATATCTGTCATTCAGGTAGATTGCAATTTCAAGGGCTTTTTCGGGAGATTCGCTCCATTCCAGAATTTTTTTTGCCCAGTACATGCGCATGTAACCATGCATTTTCCCGGTACGGAGAAGTTCCATCTGGCTTGCGTTCCAGAGTGGATCATGTGTTTTTCCTGCTTCGAACTCTTCAAGGGTGTAGATATGCTCTCTCAGGTCATGCCTGTGAGCATTCAGGGATTCCTTTGCCCAGCCGGGAAAGCTCTCAAACCTGTCATACAGAGGATTGTAATAACAAAAATTGTCCGAAATCTCCTTCCATAAAAGGATCTCGTCCAGGAAAGCTTTCTTAGACTCTGGGTCGCATTTTGCCTTTTCAATCTCAAGAACAACTCTTTGTGCAGAGATCTGCCCGAAATGAAGGTATGGAGAAAGGTTAGAGGTCCCATTCCTGTTTGGGTCATTCCGCAAACTGCTGTAAGAATCAAGCCTCTCTGAAAGAAAACTCTCCAGTGCCTTTCTTGCAGCTTCTTCCCCGGGTTCGAAGCGCCCCGGCTCAAAGAGCAGATCAGCGTTTATATCAGGGATTCCCTCAAAGATAAGAGCCTTAATCCCTGATTCCTGCATGTTATGGAAGGATTCCAGCACACCTGTTCTGGATGAAATATCATAGAATTCCAAATTAGGCTCAAGTTCAGGAAATTCCTCAAGAAACTCAGGTAGGAGCCCGTAGAGTTTAGGCCAAAAAGTATGCGCAGCGTACTCCTGTTTTGGAGAAGCTTCCCAGCATGGAACGACATTGTGGGCATCCACCTCAAAAAATGGAATTTTGATATCAGAAATAATTTTTTCTATCCACTCATCCTTTACACGAAGCGGGCTGAAATCAGTAACAAGAGTCCCAATATCATACCTGTTTACAAACTCAGGGATTTTTTGCCCGGGGTCTCCTTGAAGAAAGAAAAAGGGAATCCTTTTCCGGGAAAGGGCAAGCTCAAGTTCCTGCAGCCCTTTGAGCATGAACTCATAATGCCTTCTTCCAGCCCCCAAAAACTCTTCTGCCAGGCAGAAAACTACGGATACCGGTACATTAGCCTCCTGTGCTATCGCCCTGGAAAAAAGTAGAGCCCAGTTGTCTTCAACCCGCTGGTCACGGCTCATCCAGTAAACAACAGACCCGGCCCCTGATTCCCCCGGTTTGAGAGTCCGGATTCGTTTCGGGTTCATAACATGTTTTGGAGTCCCGTGGTATATAGAATTAACAATCAAATAATAAAACGAAAATTGAGTTAAAGAAAAAGATTAGAACTCAAAGACCTGCCCGTCATACCCGAGAGGCAAAAACATAGATTCAATATGATGCGGGCGGAATAGATGGCTGAGGTGGGTAAAGACCACTTCTTTTGCATTGAGCTTACGTGCAAGTGCCATAGCTTCTTCTGAATTCATGTGTTTTTTGATATGAATGTGCGGAGGAACTATAGCATCTGCAATAAGAAGATCAGGTTCTTTCATGAACTCCAGACTTTTTTCAGGGATCTCCGGGCTCGTATCCCCGGTAATCACAATCTTTGTATCCCCGTCCCGGATAATAACTCCTGCAGGGGTTTCTACCGGGGGGTGCGTAACCTTAAAAAGTGTGAATTGAAGCCCGATCAGTTCAAAGGGTTCATAGAATTTTACGTAATGATACCTGGGTTTCAGGAAAGAAACGTACTGGTCTATGTAGTCCAGAGTTTCTCGAATTCCATAGACGTTAACTTTATTTTGAACCCGGTAAAACTCTCCAAAACCTGCGTAATGGTCGTAATGCCCATGCGTCCATATTACCGCGTCTATACCCGAAAGATTTTGCCTGAGAAACTGCTGCCTGAGATCAGGGCTGGTATCGATAAGGATTTTACCCTGCTCAGATTCTACAAGGATAGTAAAACGAAGGCGCTGGCTCTTCCCGCCTTTATGGGCATCAGCACATGCCGGGCAGTTACACCCGATTTTAGGGGTCCCTACAGCATCCCCTGTCCCAAGCAGAGTAAGTCTCATGAGGATTTCTTCCCTATGTACTCGTCAGACTTGAGATTTGCCCTTTGATCAAAGGAATTTACTGCTCCCAGCAGGTCCTCCTGGGTAAGCACTTTGCGTTCCTCAAGAAGGGCGCCCAGGACAGCTTCCCTGATAACCATGCGCAGGTCAGAACCCGAATAATTCTCTGTCAAAGCCGCAATCTCTGCTGTATCGAAGTCCCCTTCTATGTGTTTGGTAACAATATCCAGAATATTTTTGCGCATATCAAGGTCAGGCAGAGGGAAATGGACGATTTCGTCAAAACGTCTCCATGCTGCGCTGTCGAGCATTCTGGGATGGTTTGTTGCGGCAATCAGAAGGACACCATCGTCTACCAGGCTGATTTCATCTATAGCTTTCAGGAGGGTATTGACAGCCCTCTTAATTGCGGCATTTTCGTCTGAAGTCCTGGCTTTTGCAACAAAGTCCAGCTCGTCTATGAAAAGAATACAGGGGTTTAATTTCTTTGCAAGCAGGAAAACACGGTCTATATTCTTTGCAGTCTCGCCGAGGTACTGGTCTGTAATCATAGAGAGCTTAACCTCAACAAAAGGAATGGCGAGCTGTTCTGAGAGTGCGCGGGCAACTGAGGTTTTGCCTGTACCCGGAGGCCCGACAAAAAGGAGCTTCCCAATATCGTGCAGCCCTATCTCCCGCAGGTATTCCCTATGCTGGATGGCTTTCATGATTTTTTCAATTTCGTCCTTTTGCTCTTCGGTGAGCACAAGATCCCTGACTTTCTGTTTAACGTCTTCAGGAGCGATAATGACAACGAGTTTAAGCATCTCTTCACTCTTGTCCTCTTTCCTGATTTCAGCTATCAGAGATTCTATCCATTCCCTATCGACTTCCTTTGGCCTGATCTTTGCTTTTGCCTCAGCATAATTTGCAGCCTTAACCTTTCGGATTTCTCCAAAATAATAGGCAAGGACAGGGTTGTTTTCGATTTTCTCCTGAGAACCTTCCTGTTTTTCAAACCATTCAGCGGCAAGTTCAAAAGCGCTCAGGCGGAGTTCAAAGTGAGACCTGTCAACAGTTATGAAAGGTATATTCCTTACAGTTTTTTCGATATCTTTGATCCCATATAGTTTTTCGATCCTGACAAATGAAGCTATTATGGGTTTGGGAACTGTTTTTTCCACGCTGCTCCAGTAACTTTTGCGGATGTTTTTTGGAAGGTCGTTAACATCCAGTTCTGAATAGCGGTTATAGATCTCTGCGGTAAGCAGCAGCTCTACGATGTCTAGTATAATGCCTGACATGTTTTTTACCCATTGCATACTTAGATTAGACCACTATCAAATAGTGTGCATCCAAAGCAGAAAGTTCTTAAATCTTTTTTTAAGTTGCTAAACCTCTAGTAATGGGTTCTCTTTAAAGATATAATTTACGAAGCAGGAGGCAGACCTTTGCAGAAGGCCAGAAAACCGGTACGAATGATAAGTTTATCTAGCAGAAACGCTTTTCATTTACTCCATCCCTTCAAGAAACCCAGAACGTGTTTGAGGAAAAGATTTCTATAATCTACAAACATCTCGGTTTCAGGGAGAACCTTTGCAAAGTCTGGAAATGAAAATGATTTCCATAAGCATACAGCTTCGGAGAATACTTATCCGTTTCTGGAATGCCCCCATATTTATAAAAGAACCAATATATTAAAATTACTATTAATTCAGAAAATTATTTCTGGAAATCTCTCTATCTAAGGAAAATCCAGAATTATCCCTAGAGAGGACCATTGCATGAAAAGAGAACAGCTCTATTCAGGGAAAGCAAAAACCATCTATAAGACAGATGATCCCGATACTTTTATCGCCGAATTCCGAAACAGCCTTACCGCATTTAATGGGGAAAAGAAAGGCGAGATGGAACTGAAGGGCTACTACAACGCTCAGATATCGAAGAAAATGTTTGAGATGCTTGAAGCCAGCGGAATCAAAACTCATTTTGTCAGTATGCTTTCCGACATTGATATGCTCGTAAGGAAAGTTGAAATCATTAAAATTGAGGTAATTGTCAGGAACATTGCCGCAGGCTCAATCACAAAGAAATACCCGATGAAAGAGGGTACTGTTTTCAAGTCCCCGGTTCTCGTCTTTGATTTCAAAAGCGATGAATATGGAGACCCCATGCTGAATGATGACATCGCAGTTGCGCTTGGTGTTGCAACACGTGAAGAACTTGCAGCCCTCAGGAAACTTGCGCTCAGGATCAACGAACTGCTTGTGCCCTACCTTGACGAGAAAGGCATCCTGCTTCCCGACTTTAAGCTTGAGTTTGGAAGAAAGGATGGGGAAATTATCCTTGCCGATGAAATCTCCTGCGACACCTGCCGCTTCTGGGACAAGAAAACAGGGAAATCAATGGACAAAGATGTCTTCAGGTTTGACAAAGGCGACATTTCCAAAGCTTATGAAGAAGTTGCCCGGCGCATCGTGCCCGAGATTTTCAAATAACCTGTGAGATCTAACCTGAGAATCTAATCTTGAGAAATGGAAGCTTGAATTAGCCTGAAAAGGTTTTCAAGTCCTTCCAATGAATTTTTAGAATTGAGAACACTTTTTCTTTCAACTGCCAGCTTTCTAACGGGTTTATTTTCAAATTGCCCTAATTTTACTTTTAATCCATTAAATGTTGAAAAAAGAGTCAAGCGTTTTCTGGAACCGGAAATCGGAAAGCATTTTTACCTGCTGGATCCATTCTGTTTTTGAGGTTCTAACCCTGCCTGATAAATCCGAAACTGCTGCTTCCAGGGAATCAAAGGTTTTAGGAGGATTCTGAAGAGCTTTTCTCATGCCTTCCCTGACCACCCAGACTCCGAGAGGAGCCCAGTAATCAGGAGTAATTTCCCTCAGAACAAATACCGAAGCCTGTCTTTTAATTTCTATAAGGTACTCGAGTACGGGAAGCCTTGCTGCATAATAACCCCCTGCAAGAGGAGAATAACCCTTCTTTCCGTTGAGGCCTTCGCTGTCCTCCCCGATCCAGCTTGAGTCTCCGGACCAGACTGTTTTGGGAAGCCATATTTCAATAAGTTCAAAGGAATACGCCCGCGGAAGTATCAGCACTTCAAAATGGTTTCCGAAATGAGTCCCGCTAAAGAGCTTGATATCAGAGACCCAGGGGAAGTCAAGTATACGGTCTGAAAGTTCCTTTCCTGCCATATCATCCACGGCTGTGATAGACCAGCGGGTAGGCACTATCTTGCGTTCTTTTCCAAGGAGGCCAATAGAAAAAAGGCGTGTAATATGTTCAGTTGAAACGTCACTTTTCAAAAGTTCGGAAACAGAATCTTTTGCAAGGGCATCGGTATCGTAAACAAGGTAATCCACTTTTTTCGGGACATCAGGGTTTTCGGCAAGCTCAAAGTTTTTCACAAGCCCGGAAGGTCCCATAGGCGTAAGGACTGAATCGAACTTGAGTTCCTGTTTGGGAGCCTTAAAAAACCAGGCTTCAGTATCTACCGGCTTTCTGGAGAGGGCCAGTTCCTGAGCCTTTACAAGAAGGGAATTCTCTTTGCTCCTCGCATCTTTTATATGGAGACTTGTGTTTGCCCTGACCATACGGGAACGCATGGAAATAATGTCTTCTATCTGCATATTTCCCCAGGCTGAAGGGTCTTCGAAAAGCAAAGCTTCGTTTTCATTTGCTAAAGGCGGGATCAAAGGACCAGCCGAAACTCTGGGATAGCCGTAGCTTCCGACAAAAAGAGCTGGAGGAGATGCCCCAAAAACAGAATCTCCTGAAATTACAGGAGAAATAGATTGCAGGGACTTGAACTTTTCAAGAATTGGGCAGCGTGGGCGCCCGCAAAGTCCTTTTCCCTTACATTTGATACACAGTGTGTCTTTCACTTTTTGTTCATATCCTTACAGATTATGCAGGCTTTAGCTTCAGGAGCATTTCTGTACAACCAGCCGGACTTCTGAACAAAACAGCATATACTGCACATACCCTTTAATTTTTCCTGAGAGGATAAACCACCGTTTAAAAGAACTGATGCGAATTTTCGGATTTCGTTCTGGGTCTCTTCAGAGAAATCAACTTCAGCCCCGCGTTTTTCGCTCACATACTGAGAAACTGCAGCTCTTGAAAGTTCAAGAATCTCTGCTACGTCCTGCTGTGTGCATCCATGCTCGAAAATCATTGCTCTTGAGAGTTCAGCTCTGATTGCAGGCAAGACTTTTTGTACCATAATTTCGCATGTTGTTTTCATTGGAGACCAGCACTTGCAAATATAAAATATATGAAAACGCACTTTTTGTATAGTTTTTCGGAAAGAAGCTCAGATTCCAGCCAATACACATGGGAGTAGGCGGAAGCTATCGAAAAACTGGCAAAAAGATACGTACAACTCCGAATCTATAAGCTTATATTCCTGAATTTCAGGCTCAAGAGTTTCCGGTTGGGGGACGGATTCAGAGTTTAATTTTTGATTTGTTCAGCAGAGAAACCCTTTTCCATGAGGACTTCTTTCATGCGGGTCAGGTGATTGCCCTGAAGTTCTACAGTATTTCCTTTTACTGTACCGCCGCATGCAAACTTTGATTTAAGGTAAGTGGACAGCTCGTGAAGGTCAATTTCACTTGCATCGAAACCTTCTACAACAGTGACTTCCTTTCCATATCTTCTTCTGTTAACTTTAACAGTTATTCTCTGTTGCTCTTTTGCAACCTCTTCGCATATGCAAAGTTCCTTTGGAAGCCCGCATACCGGGCACATTCCGCTGCTCATTTGTTAGTATGTCCTCCAAGTTTGTAATCATTGTATATGTAATTTACATCCAAAAATATCTAAATAGATATAAAGTACTTATCAATGATGATATTAAAGCCTAATGGTATTTTTCAGGCACTTTATACTGGATTTCAGCTATATGTTAAAATCCTCAATAATATAAAAAGCCAACCAGAGCTATTTATTTTTTTATTATTTGTGTTTCAATTAAAGAATCCAACAGATGCGGGAAATGATTAATATATCTGAAGTAATATGATTTGACAGAATTATATAAAGAATGGAAGCAACCGACAAAAACCGGAGAATTCAAGTGCAAGAAGCTTCAAGGAGAAGAAACTCTGGAAAAACCAGATTTGTACCTTGAAGGATAAGACCCCGAAAATTTGTGCTTATACTGGAAAAAGCTTTTTTCGGCCAGCAAAAAGCTAAATATATCTTGAACCCCATCTTTTTATATAATTTGTCAACAGCATATTTATGCACTTTTAATATATAAATATACCTATATAATAAACAGTGAAAAACAAGTAAATTCGGGAGGTACCCTATGAACGAGTTAATAGGTTTTGTAAACGGAAATAATGTAAGGCAAAAAGTGCTCTCTCTGCTTGCCTCAAAGGGGGAAATGGAAGGAAAACGTATTTCTAAAACTCTTCGGGTTGTATATCCTACCATAGCAAAGACTCTCGAGGAACTTGAAGAAAAAGACCTGATCGCAAAAAAAGAAGAAATATACTCCCTGACTGAAACCGGAACCAAAGTAGAAAAAATGGTTCAGCAGATTTAACCCCAAAAACACTTATTTTTAAGTTTAATTTTTTTAATCTGAAGATAAATTTCAGATCGTCTGCAGTCCTATATATAATAGATGTCTGCAGTCTTTTTTATTACATTACACGTCCTTTAAGACCTGCTTTCCAGAAAAAGAAGCTTGAATTCACCAATTAGTCATCTTCTGGCTTAATGAACAGCCTGAATTTTGTATATTACCAGCTTTTTGAAAGAGAATACTGGGATAAGAGAATACTGAGATAAAACTATGTTGCGAATGTAATTTGATATTGGAAGTATGGAGCGCTGCAGACAAAACGCTTGCGGGTATTTATTCCTGAAAAAATTTCCTTTCAGGCCTAAAGAAATATTTATCTAATCCCTGTCCCTTTATGTCCGCATAGTCTGTTTAATCTGTTTAACACTACTCAACCCCTGAAACCCCAGGGAAAAATTACAAGAAAAAACTGAAGCTTCGGCATCTAAATGAGGCTTAAGAATCAGAGGCAAGGCAATGTTACCTGAAGAAGACCTGAAGATCATTAAAAAAGAACTCGGGCGAGAGCCTACCCTTGTAGAACAGGGCTGTTTTTTAAATTTGTGGAGTGAACACTGCTCCTACCGCTCAAGCGGTTCTCTCCTGAAAACCTTCACAACAACTGGCGAAAACGTGCTTATCGGTCCCGGAGACGATGCTGCAATTATTAAATTTGAAGATGGATATGTGCTTGCTATAGGAATGGAAAGCCACAACCACCCTTCATATGTAGACCCATATAACGGATCAGCTACCGGTGTGGGGGGTATTGTAAGAGATATAATTTCTATGGGAGCCCGTCCGATAGCCCTTATGGACCCACTCTATTTCGGGCCTCTGGACACCCCGAAAAATCTTTTCCTTTTCGAGCAGATAACTAAAGGAATCGCAGGGTACGGTAACTGTATAGGAGTGCCCGTAGTCAATGGCGAGACTTTTTTTGACAGAAGATACAGCGGAAACCCGCTGGTAAACGTTGTTGCAGTAGGGCTCTGCAAAGAAGAAAACATTACTACCGCCCGTTCTCAGAAAGCCGGAAACAAGCTCATACTTGCAGGTTCAAGTACAGGAAAAGACGGACTCGGTGGAGCTTCCTTTGCTTCCAGAGACCTCTCGGAATCAGCTGAAGCCGAAGACCGCCCGAGCGTCCAGGTAGGAGACCCCTATACAGAAAAGCTTGTCATGGAAATGACTCTGGAAGCCATAGAAAAAGGATATGTAAAATCCTGCAAAGACCTCGGAGCTGCAGGTCTTGGGGGAGCAAGTTCGGAACTGGCCGCAAAAGGAGGACTTGGAGCCCACATTGTTGCAGATGCAGTCCCGCAGCGTGAACCCAACATGAACGCATATGAGATCCTGCTTGCCGAATCCCAGGAACGCATGGTCTTTGAGGTAGCCCCTGAAGATGTCGATGCAGTCCTTGCCCTTGTACAGAAATACGATCTGAACGGGGCTGTGATTGGATACCTCACAGAAAAGCCCAATTATACAGTTGAGTTCAGAGGAGAAATCGTAGCCGATATTCCAATAGGTTTCCTGACAGGAGGAGCACCTACCTGCGAAAAGCCTTCAGAAGCCCCCATAATCAGAGAGGAAGGCAAAAAACCGGAAACTCCCAAAGACCTGAAGGCAGCCTTCCTGAAAGTCCTGTCCTCTCACAACATTGCCTCAAAGGAATGGATCTACAGGCAGTATGACCACGAGGTCCAGCTCAGGACAGTTGTTAAACCAGGAGAAGACTCCGGAGTACTCAAGATTACAGATACGAAAGGAATTGCACTTTCCTGTGGCTGCCAGCCCAGAGCAACCCTTCTTGACCCTTACACGGGAGGAAAGACTGCAATCATCGAGAATGCCATGAACCTTGCAGTAAAAGGTGCAGAAGCACTGGCTATTGTAAACTGCCTCAACTTTGGAAATCCTGAGCACCCTAAAATTTACTGGCAGTTTAAAAATGCCGTACTCGGGCTTGGAGATACAGCAAGAGAACTATCAATCCCGGTCGTAGGAGGAAATGTTTCCCTGTATAATGAGAGCGACGAATTCAAGACAGCAATTCCCCCAACTCCTTCAATAGGAATGATAGGGAAAGTGGATCTCGAAACTCCTCTCCCTTCAGGCTTCTTTGCAAAAGCAGGTGACAGCATTATCCTTGTAGGAGAAACAGTCCCAGAAATGGGTGGTTCGGAATACTACGCCTGCATGGGAGCTGAAAATAACGGAAAAGTCCCGGAGGTCCCGAAAAACGCCTCTGAAATAATAAAAGCCGTAATTGAAGCTGTTAAAAGCGGAAAACTGAGTTCTGCACACGACCTATCCCTCGGAGGAATTGGCGCAGGGCTTGCAAGGATGTGCAAAAACCTGGGCGGAAAGGTAGACTTTAGTGAGATTGCAGGCGAAATGAAAGCAGATGAGTTCCTGTTCTCAGAAGCTCCAGCAAGGGCACTGCTTGCTACAGCCGAACCTGAAGCCGTGCAGGAAATCCTCAAAGGTGTGCCCCATGCCGTAATCGGCAAGGTTGGAGGCGACACACTTGAGATCAAAGGCAGAGATTTCGAAGTATCTCTTTCATTAGAAGAAATCAACGAGGCAAACGGCAGCCTTACCAGATTCATGATGGGATGATTAACTCATCCCTACTTCTTCTTAGTCCAGTAATTTTTTTAACTCGCAGTATCCTTTTTTTCGGTTATATTACCTGATTGAAAACCGATTTCAGGAAAATATAAATTCTATCGGCCTGTGGCATTTCCAGTATATCTCTCTTAATCGCCTGCTGGTTTGTAAGTTGTTATTTTTCTTACCTGACATGCCGGCTAAAGCTCGGTGAGGCGCAGTGAGAAAAATGAAAGTTCCCTATCTGAATTCCGGAATCTATAAAACAATTAATCAAAAGCGACCTATTTTTTGAGTATGATTAGTAATTCAGTTACAGGCAAGAAAATGAAAAAAACAATAGTTTTTAGTAGGTTTCCGCACAAGATAATTTTGTTATGAAAACCGTTTGCATGTGTGTGGGAGTGCATCTGCCTTACAGCCCAAAATGGTACTGGCCTGTAGAGGGTTTTTTCGGGGTGCCTGAAATGGACCGGTATTTTGACCGGAATCAGATTTTTTCAAGACTTTTAAAAACAGGTAGAGAGTTTTTGCGCCTTAACGACCTTTTTACGGAATCAATCGAAAGAGGGGGGAGCTATACTTTTGATCTTTCAGGCCCTTTCCTTGAACAGTGCAGGTGGGACCCTGAGCTGCTTGAATCTTTCAGGGAACTTGCAGAAAACAGGAGAGTAGAGTTTACAGGAAGCTGCTATTACCATTCCCTGAGCGCCCTTTATCCGGACCTTTCCTGGTTCAGGGAAGAAGTAGCAATTTACAGGGAAATGATCAGGAAACTGTTAGGAGTAAGCCCGGAAACTTTTGTAAATACGGAACTTCTGTACACGCAGAGGGTAGGGGATATACTTACAGAAATGGGCTTCAAGTGCCTTATTGCCGAAGGTTCAAGAAATATTCTGGATGGGTACGATCCAGTAAGTATTTTTGAAAACAAGCTTCCGATCCTTCTCAGGCATATAAATCTCAGTGAAGATCTTGATCTGCGCTTTTCGGAAAAAAGCTGGGAAGGTTATCCTCTAATTCCGGATAAATTCGCAGACTGGATTGCAGGCATTGAAGGGGACGTCCTGACCCTTTATTTAAATTACACAAGCCTCTGCCTTCACTACAGAAACAAAAGCATGATAGCTGATTTTATACGGGCTTTTCCGGAAGCCCTGAAGAGTAGGGGCATTGAAATGATAACACCTTCGGAAGCGGCAAGCAGGTTCAGTCCTTTAAGGCTTCCTACCCTGGGGAACGAGCAGACAATCCGTTATGGAATGCACAATGCCGTCGGAAACCATGCACAGCAGATTTATTTGAGGGAAGTTGTAAGGGTAGGGGAAGAACTTGAAGAAATTAAAGAAAAAAAAGACTACAGGAAGTTGAAGCGGGTCTTTGGACACCTTCAGCAGAGTGAAATCCTTTTTTCAATGGGCCCCGGAAACGCCCGTGAAGGACATGAAAGAGCTGTGAACTATTATTCAATTATCTCGGATTTAAGAAGAGCTGTTCTGGAGGAAGGTGCATGACCTCTCTTTGCATGTACTTTCAGGTGCATCAGCCTTTCAGGCTGCGCAGGTTCTGGCCTGATGACAGGTCTGGCTTTTTCCGATACTTTGATGGAAGAAGTAACAAAGAGATTTTTGAAAGAGTAGCTCAGAAATGCTATATCCCTGCAAACAGGACTCTTCTGGAATCCCTCGATGAACATAAAGGAGAATTCAGGTTTTCCCTTTCAGTTACCGGCACCCTGCTTGAACAATGTGAACTCTGGGGAAAAGAGGTGCAGGAAAGTTTCCGGCAGCTTGCAGAAACAGGAGCTGTAGAGGTTCTGGAAGAAACCTTTCACCATTCCCTCTCAAGCCTTTTTGAAGACAAAGCAGAGTTTATTGAAGAAGTGAAAGAACATAGAGAAATGGTTTCCGATCTCCTGGGAGTTAAACCTCAGGTCTTCCGAAACACAGAACTGCTCTACAATAACACCATAGCAAAGATCATTTCCGAGCTGGGTTATAAGGCAATCCTTACGGAAGGTACGGATTATATGCTTGAGGGAAGGTCTCCTAACGTCCTATATAAAGCAAAAGGTTCAGGGTTGCCTATTCTCCTTAGAAACTACAAACTGAGCGACGACATAGGGTACCGTTTTTCTGCAAGGTGGTGGGAAGGTTATCCTCTGACTGCGGAAAAATGGGCATCATGGGCCTCAGGGGTTAAGGAAGATTGTATCAATGTCTTTATGGACTATGAAACTTTTGGAGAGCACCAGTGGAGAGAGACCGGAATTTTTGAATTTATGGAAAAACTGCCTGCAGAAGTCCTTAAAAACGGACTGGAATTCAGTACTCCTGTAGAGCTTACCCGAAAATACTCACCTGTAGCTGAGATCGACATTGGAGACTTCTCAACGATTTCCTGGGCTGATATGGAGCGCGATACCAGCGCGTGGCTCGGGAACGATATGCAAAGGCGCTGCTTTGAGGAAATAAAACTGCTTGAACCTTTTGTGAAAAAGACAAAAGACCCCGAAATCCTGCGGATATGGAAGCACCTCCTGACTTCGGACCATTACTACTATATGTGCACCAAGTGGCTCGGAGACGGAGATGTGCATTCTTATTTCAGCGTCCATTCCACACCTTTCGAGGCAGCAGTCAATTTCATGGCTGTACTTATGGACTTCAAAGCTCAGGTATTCAGAAAACTCAGCAGAATGGCTTAAAGGAAATATATACGTACAGAATATGCGTACAGATCAATGGGAGTTTGAGTCATATGGTCAGAGACTTATGCATGTTTGCAGGATTCAATGAAGATTCGAGAATTGTATGGTTCAAGATTACTTATTCGAAAGGGCCTGGTTCTTTATCCGTAATAACTGATTTTCTTGAAAAAGAAAACGCATTCATCAAGTTCGGGCACATTGACAATATCACGCAGGAAACAGGAGAATATTCGATATTCACAGAACTTAAGAAAGATGTGGATCTTGATGAGCTTGCCAGGAAAATCGAAGGACTGGAAGTGGTAAATGCAGTCGAACATGGGATTTCGGATTTCGGCATGATTTACTCCGTTGACTTCCCCCTGAATGTCATAGGAGTCAGAGGGGTTATGGCACGGGCGCTCACAATTGTTGATATAATCAAGATCCTTAACCAGAGTGTACCGCATGCGGAAGGGCTTCTTACCCTGTCAGGACTGCGGGGAGGGGGACATGCCGCAAAATATTTTAAGAGTATTATGCCAATTAATAATAGCAATTTTGCAAGTATGCTGGCTGAGCTCTACAGGGCTGTGGGCTGGGGAATTCTGGAGATTGACTGCAACCCTGAAACTTATGAAGGAAAAATCATTGTAAAAGACTCGTTTATAGCCGATGTTTACGGAGGCTCGGACCAGCCGGTCTGTGCCTTCATGAGCGGTTATTTTGCAGGTTACCTGACCGAATATTTTGGGAAGAACATAAGTGTAAGGGAAGTAAGCTGTAAAGCCACAGGGAAGGACGCCTGTGAACATATTATCTCACTGGCTCCCACCAGCGCAGATAAGGAATACCAGATCAGAGGGGAGATTAAGTGATCAGGCAACCAAATGTCATTCTGGGAAATGACGAGCTTCTTGTGACCATGGGAAGAAAAGGGGAAATTTTAGGCTTATTTTATCCACGCAGAGACCATGCCCAGCACGTAGAAGAATCCCTTGCGTGCATCCACACAGGAGAAAGGCTTCTCTGGACAAACGATAACGAATGGCACTCAATTCAGAACTACATAGAAGACACAAATATCGTATCCACAAAACTTTACCATGATTCCGGAATAAGAATTTCTATCCTTGACCTTGTTCACCCCGAAGTCCCAGTCCTTATCCGCAGATTTAAGGTACAGTCCCAGCAGAAAATTTCCGGGAAGTTTTTCTATTACTCCAATCTCAATGTAGGGGAGACCTCAAAGAAAAACTCGGGTTTTTGTGATTCAGAAGCCCGCCTGCTTGCGCAGTACTGGCAGGATTATTATATAGGCATCTATGCACTGCCGGAGTTTACGGAATGGCAGATTGGAAAGGCAATGGATACTATCTGGTGGACAAACTCCAAATATGATATGGAAGACGGAAAGCTTCAGCGGAATAAAGAAGACATAGGAAATATCAATAACGCTGCGGGATGGGACCTTGAGCTTGGAGCTGATGGAGCGAATGAATTTGTCATCTTTATAGGGGCCGCATCTTCCAGGAGCCTCCTGTATAAAAGGATGCATGAATTATCCAAACTGCCTCTGGAACACATCTTTGAAAAGACGCGGGAATACTGGGTGATGTGGCTGTCGAAAAAGCATGTGCTCAAAATGCCGGGAATCGAAGGATACAATAACCTGCGCCAGGAGCTGTTCAATGCTTATAACCGGGCTCTTCTCATGCTTTATCTCCTTAACGATCATGAATACGGGTCTTTCGTAGCTGCTCCGGAGTTTGACTCCAACTTTGAAAAATGTGGAGGATACGGATTTTGCTGGAACAGAGATACCTCGGAGTTAGTTCTCGCCCTCAAGCACTCCGGATATCCAGAATATTGCGACAGATTTTTTAAGTGGTGCATCAGGACCCAGCTGCCTGACGGTTCCTGGTTCCAGAGGTACTGGCTCAATGGAAATATAGCCCCTTCCTGGGGGAATTTTGATTATTCAACCCAGATAGACGAAACAGGGTCCACACTTCACGCCATGGATGTGTATTACAGGATTCTTGAAGGGCTTAAAAAGGTAGAGTTTCTGGAAGAAGTCTGGGTCTCAGTGCTCAGGGCTGCCGAGTACCTGATGAAGCGGACCAAATCCGGACTGCATGAAAGCTGTATGGATCTGTGGGAAACCTATTACGGAATTTTCACGTACACCAATGCCTCTATCTATGCAGGGCTTATGGGCGCTTCCCACCTTGCAGAAGAAAACGGTGAGTCCGGCATGGCAAGGCGCTGGAAGAAAAGGGCCGAGTTTATCAAGCAGGCTACAATTGACCGTTTCTGGCTTCAGGAAGGCTACTTTGCAAAAGGGATCATTCATGAAAAGCTGGACAAAACGATTGATGCAAGTGTCCTCGGTGCTTATATACCATTTGGAATGCTCTCCCCAAAAGACCCTGTAGAAAGGGATATGATCCTTTTTCTGATAGAGAATATAAAGAAAAAGCTTTCAATTCCCATCAATACAGGTTACGGAATCAAGCGTTATGAAAATGACACTTACATTGACGGAAATCCCTGGGTAGTAACAACTCTCTGGCTCTCAGAAGCCATGTTTGCTTTTGCCCTTGATCTTCCCAACGGCAAAGAAGGACCATACGCCGAAGAAGTGAAAAACTTGACCAGTGAAGGGATTAAATGCCTGAGATGGGCACTTGAAGGTGCAACAAGTACAGGGCTTCTCCCTGAGCAGGTGGATAAGTCTTCAGGTAAACCAGCATGGGCAATTCCCCTAGGCTGGAGCGGGTCTCTTTTGCTTGACAACATTATTCTCTTTGATAAAATCTGCAGAAGAAATGCAGGGAATCAGGAATAAGCTAAAAAGAAGAAAAATAATCAAAAGAAAAAAAATAAAATTAGGTAGCCTGCGTTTACTTCTGAGAGAACTCAATTCTTACACGCACAGTTTTTGGCTCACCTTATATTTCTTTAGTACTGTGGTCCCGTCAATGATGAGACGTAGCCTGTTGGGACATAGCCTGTTAACTGTGCGAGAGTTTTTAAAATAATACGCAAGCTTAAACAATCTGCAAACTCAATCTTTTCTGATTTCTTCAGCCCCGCCCATGTACGGCCTGAGGACTTCAGGAATTTCGACGCTGCCGTCCTCACGCTGGTAATTCTCCAGTATTGCAACAACGGTCCTGCCTACAGCAAGACCAGAGCCGTTAAGCGTGTGGACAAACTGAGGTCCTTCAGGAGTTCTGAAGCGGATATTGGCTCTTCTTGCCTGGAAGTTCTCGAAATTAGAGCACGAAGAAATTTCCCTGTACTTTTCCTGTGTGGGGACCCATACTTCGATATCGTAAGTTTTGGCTGCCGAGAATCCAATGTCGCCAGTGCAAAGGTTTATGACACGATAAGGCAGCTTAAGGAGTTTGAGAATCTCTTCAGCATCGAGGGTGAGTTTTTCCAGTTCCTCATAAGAGGTTTCAGGTTTCACGAACTTGACAAGTTCAACCTTATTGAACTGGTGGTTGCGGATGAGACCTCTTGTATCCTGGCCGTGCTTTCCCGCTTCGCGCCTGAAACAGGCAGTATAAGCCGTAAGGAATACCGGCAGGTTCTCAACGTACTCGTCCATGAAGAGATTGGTTACAGGGACCTCTGCTGTCGGTGCAAGATAATAGCCGTCAGTACACAGGTACATATCATCTTTGAATTTTGGCAACTGCCCTGTACCGGTCATAGCTTTTTCGTTAATGAGTACAGGCGGAAAAACTTCCAGATAACCCTGCCTGGTGTGAACATCAAGCATGAAGTTTATAAGTGCCCTTTCGAGTTTTGCACCCATTCCTTTGAGAACTGTAAAGCCCTGACCTGATATCTTAGCTGCTCTTTCAAAATCCAGGATATCCAGCGCTTCTCCTATCTCCCAGTGAGGCTTTGGAGTAAACGTGAACTCTCTTGGTTTTCCAACCACCCTTACAACCGGATTGTCGTTCTCATCCTTACCTACCGGTGTAGTTTCGGAAGGAATATTGGGAATACTGAGTATTATTTCATTTATTTTTGATTTGTAATCGCGTATATTATCATCAATTTCTTTAATACGACTGTTAATGCCCTGCATTTCGTTTATTTTGGATGCAGCATCTTTATTTTCCTTCTTAAGCTGCGCTATCTCGCGAGTGACCACATTCCGCTTATGCTTCAGGCTGTCGCCCTCTGCGAGACATTCCCTCCAGGCTGCGTCATATTCAAGAAGACTATCAATAAGCTCTGTGCCCATATTCCTGCTAATAAGAGCACGCCCAACTATGTCGGGGTTATTACGTACAAATTTAAGTTCCAGCATGTTAAGCCCGTGATATCCTGCATGTTAGTTAATATATAATTTGCGATTTTCAGGCTGTAAGCCTGCTATAAGAGACAGAAAGAAATAAGTAATGGAAAAAGGAAAGCGAAGAAATCCTTTAATTGCCCCATCAGGCAAGGATTTTCCCATAAGGACTTTCCTCAAAGTAATTGACAAATTGGCCGGCCTCCCGGCTGGAATTATCGGATTCCGAACCGAGAAGCAAACTGGAGAGGCTTGCCCTGTTCATATACATAACTCTGGGCTCACCCTGAATACCTCCAAGTTCGGCAGCCTTATCAATTGCATCATAGAGGTTTCCAAAGTCGTCCACAAGCCCGAGCTCCTTTGCCTTGGACCCGGTATATATGCGGCCGTCGGCAAGTTCTTTTACTTCACTCCGGCTCATATTGCGCCCTTCTGCAACCTGGGTTACAAACTCATCATAACTCTCCATTACAACCGTATCAGCATATTCTTTTTCTTCATCCGTAAGCCCTCTCCATGGACCTCCCATGTCTTTGAACTCACCTGACTTTGAAATGTGATAGTCTATGCCTTCATTTTTGTAATAGCCAGACAAATTCTCAAAGGTCCAGATAACTCCAATAGATCCCGTACTTGTGGAAGGGTTTACAATGATGTAATCTGCCGGTGCGGAGATATAATATGCAGCGCTGGCACCAAGATCTCCCATGGAAACAATAACAGGAATTCCCCGTTCCTGGGCTTTCTCAATCTCTATCGAGATTTCCTGAGCAGCAGCTGGAGACCCTCCTGGACTGTTTACCCTGAGTACGATTGCTTTGACACTTCCGTCAGCTACAGCAGAGCGAATGTTTCCACAAATCTCTTCTGAAGTTGCATATCCGAGACCTGCAGGAATATTTCCAGTAAGCATGGAACCCTGAACATAAATTACCGCTACTTTTTCGGAACTCCCGATATTTCCTCCTAAGCCGAGCCCATAAAATATGGCAGCTATACTGACAGCAATGACAGCGATTAAAGCCAGCAATACCACAATATAGGAGGTGCTGCTGCGTTTCTTTTTTGGCAAGGAAGGAGAAGAGCCTGAATTCATGTTTAAACTCTCGCTTTCAATAGTTTTCTTATGAGAGTTCAGGGGATAAGATTCCTGAACATCCATTTTTGCAGCTTCCGGTCTTTCAGGAGCAGAAGAGGAAACTGAGGAATTTTCCTTTATTGTATTATTCTCCGAGATATTCCCATCAGGGATGATGGCCTCTTTTCTATTGTAAACACTATTTTTCGAGAGGTCATCTCCAGAGATCTCTTCAGGACTCGTGCTTTTTGAATCCATTCCTTCTGAATTTACATTTTCATCATTCATATTGACAGGACCGCATTTCTTGGATTTGTTTCTCTAACTTCCCCGGTCTGTACTTTTTCACTGCTGAAAACTCCAGTTAAGGGGCAGGCAAATTCCCTGGTAGAGGAACTGCCGGAAGTATATTTTTTTCAAAAGCCCGCAAATAAAAGGATTAATTCAATAGGTCTGAATTGTAAGAGCAACTATTTATTATTCTCTGCATTCCACCCCTCTTTATATATGATTATCGACTATCCATCAAATAAATTCCCTTGTAAATACAATAAGCGAAATATATTTCAAAATTGCAGTCATCCAGAAGAGATACATCTATAAAAATATATGGAGATAAGAATGTCAAACTCATCCAGTAAACCCGTACTTGTTACATGTGGCCTGCCCTATGCCAACGGCAAGGCACATATCGGGCATCTCCGGACCTATGTGCCCGCTGATATTTTTGTCCGCTCCCTGAAAAAGGAAGGGAGGGAGGTTACTTTTGTTTGCGGATCAGACACCCATGGCACCCCTATTGTCGTAAACGCCGAAGAGCTCGGGATCACCCCTAAAGAACTTGTAGAGATATATCACAAACACTTTGATGAAACTTTCAAGGATCTTGGAATTTACTTTGATGCTTTTGGGACAACGGATGACCCTGAAAATCATAACCGTACCCTTGATATTGTAAGCAAGCTGATTGAAAAAGGCTATGTTTACCCAAAAATTATAGAAATCGCCTACTGCCCGTCGTGCAACCGTTTCCTTCCTGACCGCTATGTAGAAGGAACCTGCCCCCACTGCGGAAAAACTGCCAGAGGAGACGAATGCGATCAGGGCTGCGGAAAACATCTGGAACCCGGAGAGCTTCAGACACCTGTGTGTACCATATGCGGAGGCCCTGCAGAGTACCGCCAGCAGGAACATTTCTTTTTCAAACTTTCCGAGTTCAGCGACTTTCTGACGAATTATCTCTCAAATGACCTGGGAGGTACCACCAATGCTATAAACTATGCACTTGGCTGGGTAAAGCAGGGGCTTACAGACTGGTGTATCACAAGAAACCTGGAATGGGGAGTTAAATTCCCGGGGCATGAAGACCTTGTGGTTTACGTCTGGGTGGATGCCCCCATAGGATACATGGCTTTCACTGAGGAATGGGCTGCACAGGCAGGAGACTCCTGGGAAAAATTCTGGAAAAAGGATGGGGAAATAGTCCACTTCATTGGAGGGGACATAACATACCACCACTGCATCTTCTGGCCTGCCATGCTTAAAGGCGCAGATTATTCCGTACCTACAGCCGTTGTAGCTTCAGGCATGGTCAAAATAGAAGACCAGAAATTCTCAAAAACCAGAGGTAATGTTGTCTGGGTAGGTGAAGACTATCTTGACCACGGCTTCCATCCCGACCTTCTCAGGTACTATCTTGCAAGTTACACTTCCCATACCAAGGAACTGAACTTCTCCTGGCGTGTGCTTCAGGAGAAGATCAATGCAGAATTGGTGGCAGTGCTCGGGAACTTCCTGTACAGAACCATGCTTTTTGCATTCAAGAACTATGGAGAAGTCCCGGAAGGGAAACTAGAACCCGAAGTAAGCGCAGAAATCGAAAAAGCCCTGAAAGAAGTAAAAACAGCAATGGCTGAGTACGAGTTCAAAAAGGCTGCCGATTCTGCTATGGCCCTTGCGTCATTTGGGAACACTTACTTCCAGTCCCATGAGCCCTGGAAACTTATAAAAGAAGACAGAACCGCTTGCGGACAGTCCCTCTATAACTGCCTCCACCTGGCAAAAGCTCTGAGCATTATATTTGAACCCGTGCTCCCACAGACCATGGAAACCGCCTGGAAAGGACTCGGGCAGGAAAGCGACATACATGCCGTGCAGTACGACGAGGCCCTTGTGCCCCTTAAAACAGGCATAAAACTTGCAAAACCTGAAATCCTCTTTACAAAGCTCGAAGACGACAGGATAGGAGAGATGGAAGAAATTGCAAACCAGCGTGTAGCAGCCGCAAATGCAAAGAGGCACGTAGTAAAGGGAGGCGAAAAGGAACCAAAAAAGTCCGAAGGAATGGGACCCTCCGAAGAGGCAAAACCAGCCGAAACAGCCGTAAAAACAGAAGAGAAAGAGCAGGTAGAAACTCTTCCCATAATCGATTACGAGGACTTTGCAAAACTTGACATCAGGGTAGGAAAAATTATCTTTGCCGAACCTGTAAAGAAGTCAAAAAAGCTCCTGCGGGTTGAAGTTGATATAGGGGAGGAAAAACCAAGACAGCTTGTGGCAGGCCTATCTTCATATTATACTCCAGAAGAACTCATAGGAAAATCCGTAATCGTACTCGCCAACCTGAAACCCGCCAAACTCTGCGGAGTTGAGTCAAACGGCATGATACTTGCAGCCGATGACGGTGGAGCGATTGTATCAGCCCTTATGCCGGATAAAGAGATTAAACCGGGTTCAAGGATAAGGTGAGCATTTCAGGGCACTGGATAAGTTTATTGGCTCAACATTTTTGGCTGTAATAGAAAACATTGGGAAGAGAATCATCTTCCCTGCAATTTACTTTTTTCAATCTGATTTTGCTTTTTGCGTACTGCGATTTTAGGTCGTGGGGGTGAGTTACTGAAAACCAAGAGCCTCCAAATCTCTCCATATTTATTTCAAACTTTGAGTGGGTGCTCGTTTTTTCAGATTTGATCAATGGCTCGTCCCCACGGTCCGCTTTTAGATGATGGCCTATAGGATAACAAAACGATATTTTCTTTTGCCATCTTTTAGCAAGATTCTGCACAAATTTAAACTGCTCATAATGAAATTATAACATAATTTTTTGAGATTGAGTATATATAAATAGTACTTTTCTTAGTTAAGTTATGTGAAAATATGAATTTTATTCAAAAAAATAAAACATATTAGGATAAAAACACGATCTTTTTAATAACTACTATGTATATGATGTTACATATTCTGGAAGTGATACTGCCTGAAAGACCAATTTTACATCCGCGATAAAAGTCACACTTTCACATTGAGGAGAATCCACGGTAGTATAACGAATTTAAAAACAAAACAGAAACAACATTACTACCCATAATGAAAAAGAGATAACAGATAAAAAATTAAGGCAAACACGAAGTTTCATTTTTTTGTCTGCTATTCAAAATTTTATGTTTGTTTTTGTGACTAGGAATAAAGGGAATTGAATTTAGCATAATTTACAGAACTAACGGTTCTTTATCGCGTAAATTTTACGTACACTGAGGAAA
Organism: uncultured Methanosarcinales archaeon; assembly: GCA_964434965.1. Taxonomy (GTDB): domain Archaea; phylum Halobacteriota; class Methanosarcinia; order Methanosarcinales; family Methanosarcinaceae; genus Methanosarcina. The sequence continues at coordinate 223,584 of CAYSWX010000002.1, read as the reverse complement.
AAATGATGGGAAAAAATAACAAGTATCTATATGTAGGTATTATTTTAGTAGTATTGGTCCTGGTACTTGGAGTTATGAGAGTCTCCATGAACCCCGACCATGAAGAAAACGTCAGCGTTGAAAAAAACGTCAGCATTAGCACTAATCCAGACACGGGAATGAGTACTCCAGATACAGGAATGAATTATACACTTTTCATTTATGGAAATGCTAATGGGGATATGGACATCGATCAGAAAGACATCGATCTTATAGAACAGATTGGAGCAGGAAAAGCTGATTCAACCCCCCTCGCAGATGCTAATCTTGACGGAAAGGTGGACAACAAGGACGTTGAACAGGTGAAGGCAATCATAGATGGAACCGCAACAGAAATGGTTGTGCAAGATGCCTATAGTAATCCTGTAAGGGTCAAGACCCCAGTTGAGCATATAGTTTCACTGGACAAAATGATCGCCGAGAATGCCCAGGCAATAGGAGTTGGAGACAAAATTGTAGGAATTGATAAAGACACTGTTGCACGGAGCATTATTCTTCCCGAGATCAGTAAAGCGAAGAATGTCGGCGATGCCGCGGAACCAGATATAGAGGCTATTGTAGCCTTAAAACCAGATCTGGTTGTTAATAATCAGTACTTTGATGAAGAACTGATGAATAAGATGAAAGAAGCTGGATTAACCCCCTTAAGTATGATATATCATGGAGATATCCAGAACAGCCTTGGGTACGGAAAGATGCTCGGATATCTTTGCGGGTCCCCAGACTCTGCCAATAGATATGTGGATTGGATGGGGGGTACCTTAGGTGATATTCACAATAAACTTGCCGACCTGGACGAGGATGACCGGGCAAAAGTGATCTACCTGTATCCAAGAAAAGGTGGAGCTCTTGGAAGCGGCGGCGATGAATGCCCGACGATCAAGACTCTTCAGTTCCTTGGCGCAAACACCATGACCGAAGATACAAAAGACACAAAAGGAAACATCATGGACACTGCGTCCTACTTCGAGATCGATCCAGAGGTGGTTATTGCGAAGAACCCTGAAGTGATCGTGATGGAAGACTTTGATGTAGCTTTAGGTTATGGTTTGACAGACAAGGCCGTAGCCCAGACCGAACTTGATAACTTCAAAGCAATGCCCGGGTTTGGCTCTATAGATGCCGTAAAGAATGACAAGGTGTATCTGGTTGATGTAAACATTGTATCTCACAGCAACTGCCTGGGAGCATTGTACATATCAAAAGCCCTGTACCCGGATCAATTGGCTGATATGGATCCCTATGCGATTCACCAGAAATATGTAAACGAATTCCTCAAACTGCCGAATATGGATGTTAAGAAGGATGGACTCTTTATCTATCCGGAGATGTCTTAATTTCCAGGAATTTCATCTTATAGTCAAAAAATGAGGAAGATATCCAGTTCTGTGAAGGCAGGAGAAGGTATTTTTCCACCATCTCCTTTCAAAAATGTACCATGAGGCTTTCACAGAACCTCGTTTATATGAATAAGCATAAAACCCCTGAGTCTTTAGCTCAGGGGTAGTTCACTTCATTACCTTATTTTAGGGGGGGCAGGGAAACAAATAGAAAAAACATGGTTTGATCCAGAGTTTTCCACCGACAGCCAGCATATATCGTCCACCTTACATGGTTGATTCCAAAAAGAGAATAAAGAAGATAAATAACCCCAAAAATAAAAACTACCAGTGCCCTTTCAAGAAACTAATGTGTAATAATGACAGGGAAACTGATAACTTTCTGCTTCTTTTGCTTTTCCGCTTTTTTTGCAGTGCCGCCAGACAAGCTGGCGGAGGCGATTATATTTAACTGTGAACTGAAAAAAGACTTATCGGATCAAGAAAAGTATTCTTCAAATAGAGGATATGGTTCCGAATTCGGTTTATCCTTGTGACAGGATGAATTCATCTGCTACTTTTTTGCGTTGCAGACGAGAAAAGTTCAACCCTGAAATGAATAAGAATCAAGAAACAAAAGATTATGGTTTCGGATATCCGATCAATATCAACCGATCAATATCAACCGATCAATACGAAACCACCATGTTTAGCAGATAAATGCTAATTATAAGATCTTTTGTGCTTCAATAAGTGATGAATAAACACCGTTTTTTGTAAGGAGCTCCTGATGAGTCCCTTCTTCAATGATCCTCCCTTCTTCAAGAACCAAGATTTTGTCGGCGTGGGCAACAGTTGAGAGCCGGTGAGCAATCATGAGGAGGGTCTTTCCTTTGCTAAGTTCCCAAAGTGCTTCTCTTATTTCAAGCTCGGTGCAGGTGTCAAGCGCTGAGGAGGCTTCATCAAGGATCAGTATGGGTGCATTCTTCAGCAGGGCCCGGGCAATTGCAATCCTCTGGCGTTCCCCTCCTGACAACCTGATCCCCCTCTCTCCGACAAGTGTCTGGTATCCATCTGGAAGGACAGAGATGAAGTCATGAATCCTGGCGATCTTTGCAGCGGCTACCACTTCCTCATCGGTTGCATCAGCCCGTCCAAGCCTGATATTTTCTAATATTGAAGTGTTCAGCAGGAAGATATCCTGGGAAACCATGGATACGGTACCCCGAAGCCGGGATAGAGAAAGATCTCTTAAGTCATACCCGCCGATCAGGATTTTTCCGACATCCGGATCCCAAAATCGCATTATAAGGTGGGCTATGGTGGTCTTTCCCGCTCCGGTCATTCCAACGATAGCAACTGTCTTTCCTTTAGGAACTTCAAAGTCAATTGCATGCAGCACCGGCTTATCTGGCTGGTACCCAAATGAGACATTCTCAAAAGAGATGGAGGGATCAAGAATATCAGGATTTACAGGGTGGTTCGGCTCTTTTACATCAGGTTTCAGATCTATCAATTCGTACAGCCGTTTTGCACCTGAAAAAGTCATGCCGAACTGTTTCGATATATCCACAATGTTTGTCATTGAACTAAAGCCTACAGATGCAAATAAAAACACAATTGGAAGATTGAGGGGATCTATCTCACCTGCACTGCTGAGCAGAGAAGAAACTGCAAGAAGCAGGATGGCTCCGCCTGAGAGGATAAGGATATGAGCTGCTGTAATATAGGAATTCCTCCGGATATACGTCCTGTATTCCTCATGATACTTGTTGTTCAGTTCCATCACTTGATTGTATCTACTTTTGGACCTTGAGAATGCCAGAATCTCCCTGATTCCCTGGATGGTATCGATGAGAAATGAATTTAGATCTGCTAGCAGGTTTCGGAGATGCTCTCCGCACTTTTCATTCAGACTGAAGGCCATCCTGGGAAGAAGAGCAATCAGGAACGTACAAAGCAAGAATGTCCAGGCAACAGTGGGATGGATGATGAATAAAGCAGAGAATACAATGATAGGAATAACAATCGCCGTCGCCATGGGAGCTATTGTATGAGCAAAGAAAAGTTCAAGAGTCTCTATATTATTTCCTGCCACTGAGACTATATCCCCGGTACGACGATGCATTATAACAGCTGGGGCGAGAGGTTCAATGATCCGGTAGAACTGATCTCGTAGAACTGCGAGCAACCGGTATGAACCTACATGGCCCAGGTAAGGACTCAGATAGCCAAAAAAACCCCTTAAAACGGCAAGAAATAGGATAAAAACTCCTGTGTGGATGAGCATATCAGGATCTTCACCTGCTTTTGCCATCCTGAGCAGTTCAACTCCAAGAAGACCAATCCAGAGAGTAACCCCGTACTTCAGTATCTCGCTGATGACTGCAATAGAAATAATCGGAATCTGAGGCCTTGCGGATTTATATAGCCTGGCAATAATATTCACTGTTTTCATAAGTTAGTACCTCTGCTATTTCCTGTGCTCGAACCAGATCTGCGTATTTTCCGCCAAGGTCCATCAGCTCTTCATGCGTTCCTGATTCTATGATACTCCCATCATCCATCACCAGAATACAGTCAGCATTACGGATAGTTGACAGACGATGGGCGATCACGAGAACAGTACGGCCTGATTGTATGTTTTTTAATGCATTTCTGATACGCAGTTCACTTGCGGCATCGACACTTGCTGTGGGCTCATCCATAATGAGGATAGGTGCATCTTTCAGTACCGCCCTTCCGATTGCAATCCGCTGTCGCTCCCCACCAGAGAGACAAAGGCCCCTCTCACCAACCATCGTTTCAAGACCATCGGGAAGCGAGTTTATGAAATCATCCAGACTTGAGACCTCAATGACTTCATTTACCTTTTCCTCTGGTGCATCCGGTCTTCCAAAGAGCAAATTCTCCCGGATGGTTCCATAGAATAGATAGGTATCCTGGGAAACCAGGGAGAGATTCTGCCTTAAAATGTCCAGCGGGATATCCCTGATAGGCATGCCTGCTATCTCAATACTCCCATTATCCGGATCATAATACCGAAATAGCAGATCTACGACAGTACTCTTTCCGACTCCTGAACCCCCGACCAGAGCAACCATTTTCCCTGCCCCTACGGTAAAAGAACATTCTTTGAGTACCTTTCTGTCAAGTTCATACCCAAAAGAGACACCATCAAACCTGATAGTCATAGGAGGCAGAAGGGTTTTTTCTTCGGATTTTTCCAGATCAGCGATGAGTGGTGGAGTGTCAAGTAGTTCAATTATTGAGCTAATAGTATTCTTCGCATTGACGCTGTTATGGTAATACATACCGAGATGGATAACATGCTCATAGAAAACAGGGCCGAGCAGGAGGACAAACATCACCTGTTCAGTCCGCATTGTACCCATGCTCATGCTAATACAGGCATAAAGTAAGGCTGCTCCATATCCGAGATATGGAACCATGTCTGCGATGAAACTAACCAGAATCCCTATCCTGAGTCTGCGTATATATGTATGACCATAATTCTCAGAGCGTATTCTAATCTCATCTGCTCGTGTCTCGTGCTGGTTAAAGAGTTTCAGTGTTGGCAGGCCCTGCAGACTCTCGGTATAAAATGAACCTAATGTCTTGAATTCATTCCAGACATTAGCATCCTTCAGCCTTCGTTGCCGGTTTGAGAGCATGATGCTCAAAGGAACCAGAGGAACAAAGGCAAGCAGGATACATGCAGTGGTAAAATCCACCAAAAAAGCAAACGCAACAAAAAGTGACGATGGGATCAGGATACAGAGAAGAATATAGGGAATATAATATGAAACATACTGCTCCAGCTGTTCAGTTCCCTCTATGAATATTGTGGCAATAGATCCGGATTCATTTTTATCTGTATATGATGGCCCAAGCTTGAGAAGTTTATCATATATTTTAGAGCGAAGAGCCTCCTTCATCGCTCCTGCAGTGGCGTGAGTGGATCGTTCTCTTAGCATCTCTGCTACAATTCTCAGGAACAACATGGATATCATCGCGGCACCGACTGGAGCCATATCCGCAGGGGATTTTCCATCAATCAACGCCGAAATAAAGAGGCTTACAAAGAACATCAGGAGAATTGAGGCACACGAGCTGACCAGGGCTGCGGTAAAGGTGCGCCCCACGTACCATCCAAGTTTGGGAATGAGCCTGACAAGCTTAAGGTCAATAAAAATGGAGAGGAACTGCTTAAGAGGAGACTCCATCTTCAGGTTAAAAGTGCAAGGCTCTTCGATATGGGTCATTTGATAAAATACTCCTTAAGAGACTTTTACTCTGCCAGATCAGAGGGTTCTTTTTTCATCGGGCTCACAGGAACGACATGGGGTTTTCCGAGCACTTCCAATACTACGGCTTTCACACCGTATACTTCCTCGATCATCTCCGGGGTATAGAGTTCATCTGCCTTTCCTGTAGAATGGACCATACCTTCTCTGAGCATCACAATCGAGTCCGCGTAACGGGCGCCGAGATTCAGGTCATGGATGGCGATGATAGCCGCCATGTTTCGCGCCTTTACAAGTGTTCGTAAGATATCAAGCACCTCAAGCTGGTTTTTGATATCCAGGGCAGAAGTTGGTTCATCCAGAAGAAGAAACTCAGGCTCCTGACAGATCGCACGGGCAAGCATAGTGATCTGCTTCTGCCCCCCGGACAAACTGGCAAAAGTCCGCATAGCCATATCTTTGATACCGAGACATTCCAAAGTTTCTGCAACCTTGCTTATGTCTTCGTCCCTTATCCTCCAGGCCGAGTGCGGTCTCCTGCCCATAAGCACGGTCTCAAAAACAGTTGAATCCATCGCACTTGTTCCATACTGGGGAACCAGGCCAATATTACGAGCACGTTCGACTGAATCCATCTTCAGAACATTTGCTCCGTCGAGGAAAATAGAGCCCTTTGGCTTAAGGATTGCATCTATACATTTAATAAGAGTGCTTTTTCCAGAGCCGTTTGGACCTACGATACCAGTTATCTCTCCAGGTCCAATCTGGAAAGTCACATTATGGAGTATATCTGCACCAGGATAACTGAAAGATACCTGATTAATATCAACTTTTACCATGATTCTTTCCCCTTGCGCATAAACAGGTACATAAAGAACGGAACTCCGACAAAGGCGGTCATTATCCCAACAGGGAGGATCATCGGGGCGAGGATAGTTCTTGCCACTGTGTCTGCACCAAGTAAAAGAGCTGCTCCAACCATGGCAGATCCCGGAATAACATAACGGTTATCTCCGCCAATGATCATCCTTGTAATATGAGGTGAGAGGAGGCCGACAAACCCTACAATCCCGCAGAATGCAGTAACTGCAGCTGTGAGCAGGGCACCAAATGCGAGGGTTTGCATTCTTACTTTTTCGACATTGACCCCAAGGCTGTGTGCAGTCTCATCGCCAGCCCCTATGATAGTGATATCAGAAGCCTTGTAGATCATATATGGAATAGAAACAAGGGCAATCAAAAAGACAATGAGCACAGTATCCCAGCCGGCAACAGAAATACTCCCCATCATCCAGAAGACTACTGCTTGAACTTGCTGTTCAGTTCCAAGATACTGCATGAAAGATGTAACAGCGTCAAGCAGGAACATGATGGAAATTCCGGAAAGGATAATTATCTCAGGGGTCATGCCCTTGCTTTTTGCGATCGTGTATATGACTATGGTTGCAACAAAAGCGCAGATGAAGGCGTTGATCACCACACTATAGGACCCAAAAAAACTTAGCCCGCCGATGATCGACAGGGATGCCCCCATTGCGGCAGCAGAAGAGATGCCAAGAGTGAATGGCTCGGCCAATGGATTGCGGAGTACTCCCTGCATAATTGCACCGGCAACCCCGAGACTTGCTCCTGAAACGATTGCCATGCAGATTCTTGGAAGGCGGAGCTCCCAGATTATGGTGCTGGCAGTTGTCTCAGGAAGAGTAAAATTCGGACAAATTTTTGTAATGAAGCCACCGCAGATAATTTTGTAGACCTCGCCAAGGGTGAGATCATAGGAACCGAAGGCTGCTGCAATACCGACCAAAAGAACAATCACTGCCGATACACCGGTTAAAAACAAAATTTTTCTCGAATGATATTCACGAAACTTTGCCTGAATACCTATATTATTGTTATTATAACCATCGGGAGAGCAATGCATACCATTAGTTCGATTCATAAATTAATGAGTCCTCCAAACAGCAACAGACTTTGTAGAGTATTATTTTTAAGAATATTTGTAACACCACATTGCACTCATATTATAAAAATATTAGTTTTTGATATTAAGTAACAAGCTTGATATTTTTTTCTATTATATTTTGATAAACATTAGCTTGAAAGTAACATTTTCTGCAAGATTTTCCAATCAATCATAATATCCTACCCTTAACATTATCCATGTGTAACCTGGGTTACCACTTTTGAATCAATTTCTACTTTTACCTCTGCGATCCCCTTCATCAAAGAAAATTATATTTTCATGGAGTTTTTCATTGCTTTTTAGAATTGATTAAGAAAATGAACACACGAGATAACTTTAATCGCCAGCAAAACCTTTTAACCACTCTATCTTCTTTGAAATGACTCCATGAAAAGCCGCAAATACAAAGAGGAATGCCTTCAAGGAAGTAAAACTCCAGAAGAATTCACAGCAAATCCGTAATCGTACTCGCAAACCTGAAACCCGCCAAACTCTGCGGAGTTGAGTCAAATGGCATGATTCTTGCAGCCGATGACGGTGGAGCGATTATATCAGCCCTGATGCCGGATAAAGAGATTAAACCGGGTTCCAGAATACGCTGAAACCGGGACAAACTGAATAAGAACTAAAATCAAAATTTGATAGTTGTTTTCATGTCCGTATCTAATGCGGGCATGAAAGACATATTACGTAAATATGAAAAAAGGAATTATAAATCAGGATTCCAGAACAATTAATTAAGCTTAATAAGTGATTTCAGTTGCTTTTTTCCAGCACCATTTCAAGGTAAGAAGTCCGAATAGAATCTTTTTCACTTAGCCCGAACTTAGATAAAAATTCAAATAACTTACGCCTCGAAATTTCAAGATCTTTTTCGTCTTCAACATCGATCTCTACTTCAAGGAACTCTCCGAGCCCTTCGACGGCATCAAGGCAGACAGTAATCTCTCCTGCCCTGAAAATGTCCCTTTTTTTGCGGACTGCACCGACTTCCAGGAAGCCAAGAGCATGGAAAATTTTTGCGGCAGCAGTTCCGTCTACAGGCGTTTCGATCTCTACTCTGGTTTTGGAGACTTTATCGAGTTTAGGACCTTTATAAGTCAGTACAGCCTGCCCACCCAGAGAGCGGATCCTTAGAGCCTCATCGGTTTTTGCAAAATTACGGTATGGAGCTGCAAAATAGACATCTGACTGTTCTTCAACCCCGACCTTACTTGCCCCCATTTCTGAAAGGACAGGGCGGATCTTTGAGTGATCCGCTCTAACCTTAACTTCCACTTCAATCATAATTTCCAGACATCTCCAGTTATATTCATGGTTTGATTAGTATCAACCCATTATTAAATAGTTGGGATGCCTGGACAGAAGAAATCCAAATAATATCAGGCATCTACAGGGATGAATTTGGTGCCGTAGTAGATCATACCGCGTTCACCGTCTTCCCCGAGTTTTCTGAACACGGACTTAACCCGCGTTCCGATCTGGATTTTATCAGTATCGCCGACAACCTGAGATGTGAGCTGAGGTCCCTCATCCAGTTTAATAATTGCGAGAGTATAGGGAGCCTGACCTTCAAAACCTTCCGCAGCCGTGTGAATCAATGTATAACTTACGATTTCGCCGGTGCCCTTAAATTTATAAGGTTCGAGCTCACCCATGCGCCTGCAGTTTACACAAACATTGCGCGGAGGATAGAAATATTCCCCGCATTCCTTGCAGCGGGTCCCTTCAAGATTATACCTGACACCGATGTTTCTCCAGAATCTTGGAACAGAAGACATCTAATATCACCTCTCCCTCGAGAAAATATGTATTACTGCTGTTGCTCCCGACCCTCCTACATTGTGGGTCATCCCATACTCTGCACCATCTACCTGGCGCTTGCCTGCATCTCCACGCAGCTGGGTTACAATTTCCACAGCCTGCTTTATGCCTGTTGCTCCCACAGGATGTCCGCAGGCTTTCAGGCCGCCGGAGGTGTTGACAGGAATCCTGCCACCAATTGCAGTTTCCCCGTTTTCGGTGACAATCCCACCTTTCCCTTTCTCAGCAAAACCGAGGTCTTCAATTGCACAGATCTCGGCAATTGTAAAGCAGTCATGTACTTCAACAAGGTCAATGTCCTTAGGAGTCAATTTTGCCATTGAATATGCCCTCTTTGCAGCCATTACGGTTGCATCAAGAGTGGTGATGTCCCTTCTGTCATGCAGGGCAATAGTGTCGCTTGCCTGTGCTGTTGCCTTAATGTAAATTGGAGTATCGGTATATTTGTGGGCAATTTCCGCAGGTGCCAGAACAAGTGCCGACGCTCCATCTGTTATAGGAGAGCAGTCAAAGATATGTAACGGGTCGGCTACCATTATTGACTTCAGTACATCATCTACAGTAATCGAGTTCTTGTACTGAGCAATCGGGTTAAAACATCCGTTTTTGTGGTTCTTGACAGCTACTTCTGCAAGCTGTTCACTCGTGGTCCCGTATCTGTGCATGTGCAGCTTTGCAATCATTGCATAAAGCCCTGGGAATGTTGCCCCTGCCATGCCTTCCCATTCCCGGTCAGCAGCTGCTGCAAGAGCTGAAGATGCTTCTTCGGACCCTACGTCTGTCATTTTCTCTGCTCCTGCTGCAACCACAATGTCGTTGTATCCTGAAGCCACAGACATTATAGCCTGGCGCAGGGCAAGCCCTCCGGATGCACAGGCAGCTTCCACCCTGGTGGCCGGAACGTGAAGGTTCCTTGAAAGCCCGGAATAGTCCGCAATGAGAGCACCAATGTGTTCCTGCTCAATGAAACGGCCTCCACTCATGTTTCCAACGTAAAGGGCGTCGATATCTTTTCCGCTTACACCTGAGTCCTGGATTGCTCCGATTCCGGCTTCTACAACTATATCTCTCAAGGAACGCTCCCAGAGTTCCCCGAATTTAGTGTTCTTTACTCCGATAATTGCTACGTCTCTCATTATATTCACCCCGTTTTCAGGCCAGTCTGATCTTGCCTTTATGCCTGGCATACATTGCGTAGTCGATGTATACAGGATCCTTGATAAGTTCGGAAACCGTCGGAGCCCTGTTTCGGATTTCCTCAATCCTGTCAGTAACTGTTATACTGAATGCATCAGATCCTGCTCCGGACCCAAATGCAGTTGCAAATATCCTGTCTCCTGGCTTTGCCTGGTCAAGTGTTGCAGCTATTCCCATCAGGCAGGAGCCGGAATAGGTGTTTCCTATTTTCGGGACAACAAGTCCGGGAGCAATCTGGGCTTTTGTGAACCCCAGCATCTTTGCAGCCTTGCTCGGGAACTTTCCGTTTGGCTGGTGGAAGACCGCATAATCATAATCTGAAGGTTTTGTCCCGAGTTTTCCAAGCAGACCTTTTGCTCCGTTTGTTACGTGTTTGAAGTACCCGGGCTCTCCCGTAAAACGCCCTCCGTGTTCGGGATAAGGCATTCCTTCTCTTCTCCAGAAATCAGGGGTATCTGTTGTAAAAGAGTATGTATCTTCAATAATAGCAGCAAGTTCGGATTCTTTTCTCCCTATAAGACAGGCAACTCCTCCTGCTGCGGCAGTGTACTCAAGGGCATCACTTGGAGCTCCCTGGGAAACGTCCGCTCCTATAGCCAGACCGAGATCAATCATTCCTGAACCTACGAGCCCCATACACGCCTGGACTGCAGCGGTCCCTGCTTTACATGCAAACTCAAAGTCTGCTGCAGTCATTTCAGGGGTTGCGCCAATAGCCTGAGCTACGATAGTGCTTGTCGGTTTTACAGCGTATGGATGACTTTCTGAACCGGTATACACCGCCCCGATTCTGGATGAATCAACGCCACTTCTTAACATTGCGTTTCTTGCTGCTTCTACTGCAATCGTTGCTGCGTCTTCATCTATATCAGGTACGGATTTTTCGTACACCATGAGACCATGTTTGAGAGCCTCTGCGTCATCACCCCATAGCCGGGCAATTTCTTCAATTTTTATGCGGTATCTCGGAACATATGCACCGTAAGATACAATTCCAATGGTCATGCTTTCACCTGTTTTTAAGTGTTTAGGGTATCTTCCAGGGGGTCATTCCCTTGCGTAGTATTGACTGTATTTTTTCAGTAGCTGCACAATCTGATCGAGATCCATTGTAGTTGCGACCAGAGGAATACGGTCTACTTCCGCCATCTTGACTGCAACAGGTTCGACCTCTTCTTTACGGAGTCCGTGGAGCACAACAGCTCCGGGTTTCAGGTTGGTTACCCGAATAGCTACCAGGGGGGATTTTCCGGTAGAGACTTTTGTAAAGATCATGGCTCTGTCCGTACTCCAGCCATAGAGCTTCTGGAATTCGTGTGAGGAAAGTTCCAGGATTGCACGCTGGCTGTCGACGACAGAAAAACCATACAGAGGCTTTTCAACTCCTTTGTAGACTATATCGCCTTCAATAAGGTTAACCAGTTTAGCAAGCTGTATCGGGAGAGTATACTCGTAGGTTGAGTAGATGGATTTTGAGCTGCTTTCAGAGTTAAGTATAGATTCGTAGGCGTGAATCTTTTTGCCTCCCCGCTCTATATCAATTTCAAGAAGGGACTCCACGATCTTCCGGACGATCAGTGTCCCTGGAGACTTTCGCCTCCCGCTTTCATAATCGCTGATAACAGAGGGAGAGACCTTAAGGTAATTTGCAATATCAGTCTGGGATATCTCGAAGTTTAACCTCCACTTCTTCAGGGACTCTCCGGGTTTATCTGAGAGTGTGATATCTCCAGCCATTTTTTCCGCCAGGCGGTTGCGCAGATTTTCTGAGGAATCATTGGATGTCATGACTTACTTAGTCTAAGAGGAAACGTTAGCATATAAATATAACGAATGCTGGTTCGGCAATTGTCGCAGAGCGTGAACTGTCGAGTAGGAAACTAACATTATCAAAAAATTTATAACATGCATAAGAGAAATTAGGATGTGATGCCCACAAATTCACATAACCCAGAAATAAGTGTTTCGGACATAATTCTATATATCAACTGCCCGCGACGTGTTTACTTTGTCAGCCGCGGATTTGAGTTTTTTCCTGAAATAAACGCATCAAGGATCGAGAAAATGCTCCTGAAAGAGCTCTCCCTGAATTATTCTGAAATTGTGAAAAAGTGTTCGTTAAACGCCGATATCGCGTGCAAAGAACTTGAGGCTGCCCTTAATCAGGCATGTGAGGATCTCCCGCTAATGTTTCCGAAAGAATTTGCACATATTGAAAAGGAAATTCTGGAAGAAGGAACCGCGCGGGCAAGAGCTAAAATTCCCGAAATTGCATCCAACCTTCTCAAAGGACTTGAAGAATTCGGAAAAGACTCCATGCTTGCGGCACTTACCCCCATTAAAACAGAGCCCATTATTTCCTCGGAGCGCCTGAACCTGAAGGGATCACCCTCCAAGATAGTCTGTTTTGAAGGCGCGAATGTCCCATCGATTATAAGGCCTGGGAGCTGCCCTGTTCAGGGAGTCTGGGCTTCTGATAGGATGCATGTTGCATCACTCACCCTTCTCCTTGAAGCCGAGTCCGGAAAAGAAATTCCCTTTGCCTTTGTTGAATATGTAAGTTTCGGGCTGATCCGAAAAGTAGTTATCCGAAGTTCTGACCGCAGAGAAGTATTGAAAATCTGCAGGCGTGTAGAGAAAATAAAAGCCGGATTCATGCCTGAGAAAACGGAAGAAAAGTTCTGTCCGGAATGCACCTTTTCTGAGCACTGTGTTTCAAATTCTTCTCTTATGTCAAAATTTTTCTAAACTTGAAGCAAGCGGAAAAGGTTGTAGAGTAATGAAAAAAGAAAGTTAGTATATTTCTTAAAAAATAACATCTCTCATTTTTTAAATTAAAGACTGGACTTGCATTGAGTATGGACATATAAGTCTCCATGGACTCAAACAATTCGTCCTATTAAGTAACAATTCTGAAAAATAGAATCATAAATCAAATGTTCTTTCTGATTGTTTGATAATCTGGACAGAAAGCTTATAAGGAGATAATTAAAAGGAGTTTATGGGGTTCAAATAAAGTTTCCAGATTCAGACGAACTCCATATCACACACTCGATGTTTATCCTGAGTTATTTTACCTCGTAACTCATTTGTTTTACCCTGAAATCGACTTAAACTAATAATGATTTTTTATAAGTGACCTGAATCAAAATTTTTTGATCATGGCTGGCATGAAAGACAAACGTTGCCTGGGGATAAAGATGAGAGGTAAAACCATATCAACAATACTGATTGACACCTTTTCGATTCCACTCCCGTGTGTGGCAATATCTAATAAAGCACGCAGAGGAGATGCCCTCACAAAAACTTTGGGGATAACAGCACTTGCGATTTTAATACTGATTGGCGTAGCAGGCGCTGCTCCGTTTGCATATGTGACGAGTATAGGAATCGACACTGGCACTGTTTTTGTAATTGACACTGCAACTAACAATCTTACAGCCGTGGTGCCTATAGAAGGCTGGGCTGGAGAAGCTGCAATCAACCCTGCAGGAACAAAGGTATATGTGACGGACTCATCAGGATTCAGCACCACTGTCTCTGTAATTGACACAAAAACAAATACTGTTGAAACCGTAGTGGATGTGGGAGGTTATCCTTTGGGAGTTGCAGTTAACCCAAAAGGATCAAGGGTTTATGTGACGGTCCGTGACAGTATAGTGGATAATAAAAGCAGCAATATCTCTGTAATTAACACAGTAATTGGCACATCTACAAACACTGTAATGGATCCGGTTAATGTGGGACTGAGTACTTATCACGTTGCATTCACACCTGATGGGGAAAAAATCTATGCTACAAACAGTCGCAACAACACTACTTCTGTAATTGATGCAGCTACAAAAAAAGTTACAGCCACCGTGCCTGTAGGAAACTATCCTACTGATATTGCAGTTAGCCCTGATGGAAATAAGGTTTATGTGATTAATTCAGGGAGCAACAATGTTTCTGTAATTGACACAGCTACAAACAATGTTATTGGAAGTGTACCTGTAGGAGACGGCCCCAGTGATATTGCAGTCAGCCCTGATGGAAAAAAGGCATATGTGACAAATTGGCAAAGTAACAATGTTTCTATAATTAACACAGCAACAAATACTGTTACAGCCACAGTGCCTGTAGGATTAACTCCTTTTGGAGTTGCAGTCACCCCAGATGGAAAAAAAGTATATGTAGCAAACTCTGCCGTATACTCTGGTAACTACGAAGCTAATGTATCTGTAATTGACACAGCCACAGATACTGTTACAGCGACTGTGAATACAGGAAAATATGCTATGAACTGTCCTACTGGAGTTGTCATTGGACCTTTTAGAGGTTCTAACACGAATGGCAAAAACACAAAGACAACATCTGATGGATCTGACCAGAGTACAATGGAGACTTTAAACGCAACTGAAGATATAGGATTTGAAGAAACTAACATATCATCATCTGAAGAAAAAAATGCTGTTGAACTCAATAATTCAAACAACAACACCAACAATCCAGAATCTGATAATGACAGTAGCCCAGGTGTAAATGAATCGAGTGAAATTAGCTCTATTCCAGGCTTTGGATTATTAGGAAGCTTGACCTGTCTGTATGGAGGTTGGAGGCTCAGAAAAAAGTAAACATGACCTGGATTGAACGTATATTGCTGACGACTGATGACTCATTGTATCTGGATCTAACAAATGAAGCATAGAAACCTGATGTATCGAAGCTTCACGTGTATTCTGAGAGGTTATAAACCTTTAATCTTTTTGCGGTGGTTGGTATGAGTAAAATTAGCAAAGAAATAGCTGTTTTTGTTGTATTTTTAGTCCTGGTAGCTCTGTGGGGATTATTTATAAAAACACCAGCAGGCTCGAATATACCAGTTAATAATGAGCTAAAGGTAAGTAATATTAATGTCCAGTTTGAAAACGGCACTTCCGAAGATGAAGTTGAAACTATTCTTGAAAACTGCAACATGGCTGTGGACTATAGCATCGAATACAATGATAAGAATACGGCAGACGATTACTACATTATGTTAGATGAAGATGAAAGGGACGTTAGACGTGAACTATACGAAGGAATGAGGAAAGAGAAAAAAGATTGGACAGTGCCTTCTCTTTCACATGTTATCAGGAGAGGAGATTATTATGTAATTATGGTATCTGAGCAGGCTATCAATGATGAAACTTTTCTTGCGATACTGGATAAATATGACATTCAAATGAAAAAGTCCTTCTGGTATTCTATACGCTTTGAAAAGCCGGACGGATCCAGGTATTGGACCTCAGAGGAAAATGCAATCCGAATAAAAAATGAGCTTGAAAATAACGAAACTATTTTTACTGTGTCATATTGGCCATATTCATGACCAATTGTTTATTCACATTTTAGACCTGTTAAATACATTTTATTTGGGGTGTTATTCTGAGGAAAAAGTCACATAAAGTATTGCTTATCATTTGCTTTGCAGTTTTTATCATTCCGAACATATTGTTATTGAGAGTACTTGATTTTTCGCCTAATATGAGTATGTAAGGTGAAAACTCATGAAAAAGTAATAACTTCATATTTGGAGTGATTTATATGAGTCCAGAAAATAAAAAAATCGCCTTATTTATTATTTCTCTGATTTCAGTCGCACTTATTTTATTGTATATAGAAGTTACAATTTTTACTCCAATGAAAAACTCTGATTCAGAAGAGAGAAAAGTAGCTGGCTTAATTATTCAGTTTAGAGATGGTGTTAGTGAGCAGGAAGCAAAATCTATTCTCAAAAACTATAATTTATCTAGACATAAGCTGGATTTCACGGTTGATATGCCGGACAACTACTACATAGTAGTAGATGAAGATAATATAACAGATGTAAAAAGTGAATTGAGAGAAGAAAATTGGACTGAATCTACTCCAGCTATAGAGAAAGGAAATTATTACATAACTAAAAAAGGAGATTATTACATAATTACAATAGCGGAACAAAACATTCACGATAAAAGTTTTATTGAGATGCTAAATAAATATAATCTTGAAGTAGAAAAGTTCGTCTATTGCCATGTTGTCATTGCAGATCGCCCAGCTAGTGGGATTTCAGAGGAACGTGCAAATAAGTTAAAAAGCGAGCTTGAGATGAATGAAGATGTATGCACTGTATACTTTGAATCCATTGAATAATAAAATTTACATGAAGAATAAATATTTCACATTATTTGGAAATTGATAATCAATTGCCTCTTGTGTCTGTACTTGTTATATGAATCATTTGAGAGTTTAGATAAGACCTTCTAATAGGAAAAGCCAAAACCTTCTACAGAAATTTTTGGTCAAGCTTTTTTTAAAAGCTTGAGCCAAAGCCTTTTAAAGGTGAACCTCTCTCAATCTGCGTGACATGTCCAGACCAGCATACCTTGGCAAAATGCTCCTGCACTGGTGCGAAGCCTGCAATGTGCCTGTGCTCGGAAAAAAGTGTGGGTGCGGCAATAGAACAAAAAAAGTTGAGGTAACTCCTCCCGGAGATATTCGCCCGGCTTTTGATTATGATATAAAACGCATAAATTCCGTTTCTGAAAAACAATTTAATGCTCCTCTTATCA
Organism: uncultured Methanosarcinales archaeon; assembly: GCA_964434965.1. Classification (GTDB taxonomy): domain Archaea; phylum Halobacteriota; class Methanosarcinia; order Methanosarcinales; family Methanosarcinaceae; genus Methanosarcina. The sequence continues at coordinate 206,420 of CAYSWX010000002.1, read as the reverse complement.
CCGAAGGTCACCTTGTGGTGCTTAACAAAGCGCCTTATGAAGACCGCATGGATGAAATTATAGTGGACGGGGAAGTCATCGCATCCATAAGGTTTGAAATAGAGAACTGTGAATGGGTTCTTCTCCCCCGCCTTGAAGGGGCAAGGCGGCTTTTCCAGGGCAGGGATAGAAAAGACCTGAAAAAGTGGGTCGTTATTGAAGAGGAAATCTTGCCTTTTATACTGAAAAAAGGGGCAAGTATCCTGGTTCCCGGAGTCCTTGATGCAGACCCTGAAATCAAAAGAGAGGACGAAGTAGTTGTCCTGAACCCTGCCGGAGAAGTAGTCTGCTGCGGACGTGCACGGATGGCAGGAAAAGAGATGATAGAAGAAAAGCGCGGAAACGCGGTGAAACCGCGCTGGAGTGCAGAACCAGCTGCTGCAAAAACCCTCGAGTCAGGGAAAAGCTGGGATGACGCCGTAAAAGCCAATGAAAAGATCCTGAACTCCATGATAGATGAGGCTCATGCATTCATAAAAGACGTTTCAGGAAGCATGGACCTGAAGGTCAGTGTATCTTATTCAGGAGGCAAGGACAGCCTTGCAGTTCTCCAGCTCGTGAGCGAAACTCTGGACGATTATGAACTTATGTTTGCAAATACCGGGCTTGAGTTTCCTGAAACCCTTGAAAACGTCAAAGAGGTTGCGGAATATTATGGAAAGCCCCTAAAGACTGCAAGTGCAGGAGATTCTTTCTGGGAGTCTATAGGAGTTTTCGGACCTCCTACAATGGACACCCGCTGGTGCTGCAAGATCTGCAAACTAGGGCCAATTACGCAGTTGATTGATGAGAACTACGAGGGAGGCTGCCTGAGCTTCATAGGGCAGCGCCAGTACGAGTCCCATGCACGCTCCATCAGCAAAAGGGTCTGGAAAAACCCCTGGGTAGGAAATCAGGTTGGCGCGTCTCCTATACAGGAATGGACAGCTCTGCACGTCTGGCTCTACCTCTTCAGGACAAAGGCTCCTTTTAATCCGGCATATGAGAAGGGATATGACCGGATGGGGTGCTGGCTCTGCCCGTCTTCGTCTTTATCCGACTTTTTCCAGCTTGAGGAAAGCCACCCAGAACTTGCAAAAAGGCTCGACTCTCACCTTCAGGCTTATGCAGAGAAAATGGGATTTTCCTCAGAGTGGGTAAAGTACGGATTATGGCGTTTTAAACGCTATCCAAAGGTACTGCAGGAACTTGCGGAAAGAAAGGGAATTTCCCTGCTCCCCTCTCAGGAAGCTCCAAAGGAACTTAATTTTGAAGTTGCCACAGGATACAGGCCCTGCAAAGCAGGAGGAATTTCTGCTGATGGAAGTTTCGGGCAGGCGATAGACATAGAACTTCTGGGAGAAAGCGGCATGCTTAGCCCGGTAGGAAAGGTTTCCTTCATTGAAGGAGCTGCTTCTGTTGCTATGGGAGAATCGAGAGCTCAGGTCTTTGCTTCAGGAAATGTCAACGGAAGAAGTGAAAACGAAAAAACGCTGAAGAAGTTAATTCGAAAGGTTGAATTTTCGGTAAGGAGAGCTGTCCTCTGCCAGGGGTGCGGAGTCTGTGTAGGACACTGCGAACACGGGGCAATTGAAATGAAAGAAAAGAGAGCCTGGATAAAGGATAGCTGTATTCACTGCGGAGCCTGTATAGAGGTCTGCCCGCTTGTGAAATTCATGTAAACAGGTACTGGAAATTGAAGATAAGGTAGAAAAAGCCAGATACTCAAAGAATAAAAACCAGATACTGAATGATAAGCAGAAAAAGTAAGTGAACCCACGGCAAGGAAGGGCGGATTGGATATTTACCAGAGAAGGCGACCTTGCCAGGGTTTCAGGCTTTGCAGCCTGTAAAAAACATTACTCGGCATCAATATTGATTTCGAAACAACTTGCTATCTGGTTACCCCTCCGGTATGTGCCTGTTATCCTTTGGCTGCCCTGGCAAGTTACCTGAATGTCCCATACTCGGTATCCTCCACTGCCGGATTTTTCCTCATCGTCGGGAATAAATCTGTCCCTCATTACCTGTAGCCCGTTACTGGTTGCAATGTCCCAGCTGAATCCGCTGACCGGATTTTCCGGGAACTGGATTGTAAACGGTTTTTTAATCATATTGTCCCTCTCCTAACCGTCCTTATGCAGCCGTCCTTCCTCACCCACTTTATAAATATTTTCGCTATTTTTAACGAATTTCGGAGAAAGTGTCGTTTTGAAGAAACCCGCATTCAGAGATGATCTACATAAAAAATAGCCTGGCTCAAAAACGGGGATCGAAATTCAGGTCCTGGAAACAATTTCGGAATATTAGCCTTATTATTATTACATTTCCTGTGTGATAAATTTTGTCAATTACCCATCCCTGCCTGAAGGTAAGGAAGGAGCTTGCAGATAACGATTAAATCGTTTCCACATTTGGGTTATTGACAGAAACCCTACTCAGACAAGATATACCCACCTGAGCAATACTTAGAGAAGCATTAAGATCAGCATGTATGTCGAAACCACAGGCTTTCTCCCTGCCAGTCTGATGACTGCCGAGGAAGGAGTATCCTGCTTATCTGAGACAAAAAACAAGAGCAACCAATCAAATAGTTTCAACTGAGGGAAACATCAGTTATAATAAAATACATCATTTATATAAAATATAAAGACATAAATCAGATCTGAAGCCTGAGTCCAGTACAGGCTTAAAGAGGTAAACATAACCCTCTAAACTTATACTTAATACGGTAAACATAAATTTTCTAGCTCAAACATTATACCCAGTAATCAAAAAGGCTTTTTTGACCTTTGCTCTTCTGAAGTCCCCCTACCCTCACCCCCACACGCCTGAATTCGGCCCTGTTTTCCGAAAGGAACTCAGATAGAATTTCCCTGGCTACCTGAAGAAGGACATCCTTTGAAGAGACAGGATGTGTGAGTGTACGGCTCCTGGTATACATCCTGAAATTTGAGTTTATGACCGTGACGGTTACAATCCTGAAGGAGAGCTCCCTTGAATCCAGTTTTTTGATAACATCTTCTGCCAGCCTTTCAAGCAGCGAAAAGATAAGCTCCTTATCCAGAGTATCTTCAGACAGTGTTGCAATCCTTCCAATCTGCTCCGATCCTTCTCTTTCTTTAAGGGGAGAATCATCAATTCCTGCAGCAGCCTGTTTAAGCCACGTGCCCCGGGACTTCCCGAAGGTGGAGATAAGTTCGATAACATCGTGCTCTGCAAGGTCCTTTACTGTAAATATGCCCATTTCATGCAATTTTCTTGCAGTTACGTCCCCAATCCCCCAGAGTTTGGACACTTTCAGCGGCCAGAGGAAAGCTTCCAGATCCAGAGGGCTCACGGCGGTTATTCCATCAGGTTTTTTTGCAGAGGAAGCCATTTTGGCAATTAGTTTATTTGGCCCTATTCCTACAGAGCAGGTCAGGTTTTCCTTTTCTTTGATTTCCCTTTTAACCTGCATTCCGATCTCAAAAGCAAGGTTAAAATCTCCACCGGTCCTTTCGGAAATCTCAAGGAATGCCTCATCAACACTTATCTGTTCAAAAGAATCTCCGTCTTCCCCGGGGTCTGCATAGCTGCGGAGGATTTCCATGATCCGGTCAGAAACCGAAGTGTAGAATTCCTTCCTAGCAGGCAGGAAAACAGTTTCAGGATTTAGTTTCTTAGCCCTTGAACATGGCATTCCGGATCTGATTCCAAATTCTCGGGCAACGTAGTTGCATGTGCTTACAGATCCGCTCAGTTCGCTTCTCCCTGAGAGCATGCAGACTACAACTGCTTTTCCGCGGAGCTCGGGATTTTCCCTTTCTTCGACGGCTGCATAAAAATAGTCCATATCCACATGAAGAACAACACGCTGCATCAAGGAAGAGATGCAAGGAAGATTTGTATAATTATCTCTCAATCTTTGGAACAGGAAATATACAGACAACGGAGCACAAACTTAGATAAAGTTGTAAAAACATAAAGCGCAAGCAGTAAAACGAAATTAAGGATCATTTATATAAAAAGGAAAAAAATATAAAATAAAAACCATAACACATAAAAAAGATAACTTCATTTGATGTAACACGATTTTTAAAAAAATTAATTTCAGCGGTTAAACACGATCTTCATACAGGACGTTTTCAAGTATGAGTATATCGAATCCTCCACCCAACTCCGAAAAAGCAACAAAGACCCCGAAAGAAACAGCAGGCTGGGGAGATCTCAAAACAGATGCCAGCCCCGAAAAAGCAGACAATCCATCAGAGAGGATCGGTACTCCTATCCTTGAAGTAAGAGATCTCTGCCATAGATATCCTCACCTGGAGGCAAACGCCCTTGATAGGATAAACCTCAAAGTATTTAGGGGGGAAAAAGTTGCAGTGCTCGGGGCTAACGGAGCAGGAAAATCTACCTTTTTTAAGCACCTTAACGGCATCCTGCACCCCCTTTCCGGAGAAGTCCTGATAAAGGGAGAAAAAATAACTAAGAAGAACGTCCGGATGTGCAGGGAAACGGTAGGGATAGTTTTTCAGGACCCTGATGACCAGGTGCTTGCTCCAAGTGTTGAAGAGGATGTGGCATTTGGGCCAATAAATATGGGGCTGTCCAGAGAAGAAGTAGAAGCAAGGGTTAAAGAAGCCCTCAAGATGGTAGGACTCACCGGTCTTGAAGAAAGGGCTCCGCACCACCTGAGTGGTGGGCAGAAGAAACTCGTGGCAATCGCAGGCATCCTTGCCATGCGCCCTGAAGTTATTGTGCTTGACGAACCCACAGCCGGCCTCGACCCTCTGACTTCTGCCCGCGTCCTTGAGTTGATTATGAAAATGAACAGGGAACTTGGAATCACCCTGCTTCTTTCTACTCACAATGTAGATGTCGTCCCTTATTTTGCGGAGAGAATCCTTGTGCTTCATCATGGAAAACTTGAAGCCGACGGAAGCCCAGACGAGATATTCAACGACCCTGAACTCCTGAGGAAAGCTCACCTCAGCCTTCCGAGAGTTGCTGAAGTATTCGAAATGCTCCAGCAGGAAGGGCTCGATGTAAAAATACAGATAACAGCCGAAGCAGCCAGAGACGAAATACTGCGGCTTATAAGCTCGGGACAGAAAACCGCCGGGATTGAGTGAAAGCCGAAAAGAAGGCTCCTTACAGGAGAATATAGAATGGTAAGTCTCACTGATATTGAACGTGAATCATATAAAAATAGTCCCATACACAGGTTTGACCCTCGGGTAAAATTACTCTTTGCGCTTGCGATAATCATTTACGTTGTTAGCCTGCCAAGGATTCACGAAAAAAATATGGTTCGCCTTCCTGCCATAGAAGTTTATTTGCTGCTTCTTGTGCTTGCTGCAAGGCTGGATTTAAAATACTTTTTCCTTCGCGTTCTTTCAATTTTACCTTTTGGGCTCGGAATTGCCATTATCCAGCCTTTTCTGAGACCTTCCTTCATAGAAAGCTATACGCTTTACCCTCTTGACCTGCCTTTAGGTCTAAGCATAACCTATGAAGGGCTGGCTTTTGGGAGCTCACTGATTGCGAAATTTCTGGTCTGCGTAACATCCATAGTCCTGCTATCTTCCACCACGAAGCTGCGAGATATGGTTGTAGCAGCCAGCAGGATAGGAATCCCGAAGGAATTCACTCTGCTCCTGAGCATGATGGTGCGTTACCTCTTCCTTTTCTGGGCCGTCCTCAAGAGGATAAGGATCGCACAGCAGACAAGGCTCTTTGACATCTGGAACAAAGATGTGCCGAGAAAATGGGTAATCGAACAGGTAGGAAACAGCATGAGCTCAATCTTCATACGCTCCTATGAGCAGGGAGAAAGGACCTATATCAGCATGCTTTGCAGAGGCTATGGAAGTGGGCACGAAAAATCTTATTACAGGACTAAAATCAGAACTGCAGATGTATTATTTCTGCTCCTGAGTGCGGGTTGCATATTATATATCCATCTTTATGTCTGAATGATCTGCTGCCTTAATTTATCTGAACATTCAGACATAAAAACTGAGTAATTAGGGGTTCAGAAACCTACTTTTTTCGGAAATATGAAGCCTTTTCAGCTTCGTTTAAGAAATACTGACTTATTATTAACTGGAGGCTCCGGCTGTACCCTGAGATATTCTTCAAATCCTGAAGGAAGATCAAAGATGGAACTTCCGTCCAGAACTCTCCGGAGACCCTTTTCATAGAGGCGGTAGGATACATTACTTCCTTTGGGCAGGACTTTTGCGAGCTGTTCGAACACTTCCTTTTTGGGTTCAGCCTGGGCGGCGACCATGTAAAGGTCACAGTGAGTCTTAAGGGGCAGGCTGAAATGGTTTCCTTCTATTATTTTGATGCTTTAGAAGAGCTCGGCAAAAAGGAGGGCGAGAAAACCAGCACCTGTGCCCACATCGAGTACTTTTAAACGACTGGTGGGAACCAGGAAATATTCAAAGATTTGTTTCCAGATCTTACGCTCTTCTTCATCAAAACCACTCACTCCGTTTTTGTATGCAGATGACCTGAAATTCCAGTAATCAGCAATAACTTCCTTGCAATTAATAAATACTCCTCCATGTAATACTGAAAAGATTACGATATACAAATGTACAGTTTTTTCATAATAAATATTACCAAAGGTTAAAATCTGATGAGCACATAGTATTTAGGTGCGTATAAAAACAATCAATCAAGAATCAAAAAGGCAGTAAAAATTGAGCTTGTTAAATTAACACCAACTTTGCCGGGATGAATATCTATTCGACTTGTTGGAATATCCAGGAATACTTAATTTGACTAAAAAATAAAAATTCCGACACGGAAGAAGATTTCATAAAAAAATTATCGAAAAAAATAATACCAAAATGTATATATGTAATACTGAATTATCTAGAAGCATACAGAAAATCTGCCGAAATTCCGTTAAAAATACGCATTAGGAACAGTTATAATAGAATTTTAATTGTTATTAACTAAAAAGATAGCACTCATAAAATTTGACTTTTTGAGTGTTTTTACTTTACTGATGAATATTACGAAAAATGTGGGAATTAGAGAGTTCATAGTACAAACAGGGAAAAATTACAAATAAGGTGTGAAAAGAGGAAAACAAAAATGCATATACCTGATTCATTTATTCCGTTAACTCAGGCAATTGTCTACTGGGTAATTACCATTCCGTTTATTTTTATGTCAATGAAATGGGCAAAAAATGAGCTTGACGAAATGAAAATACCGGTTCTTGCAGCCCTCGCAGCAGGGATCTTTGCAATTCAGGCCATGAATATTCCTATTGGGATGGGGACAAGCGGGCACATGGTAGGAGCAACACTTGTTGCCATCGTCTTTGGGAGCCCCTGGGCTGGCGTCCTCGTACTCACTCTGGTGCTGCTTGTGCAGGGCTTTGGATTTGCTGACGGAGGAATTACGACCCTCGGTGCAAATATCCTGAATATGGGTGTCATTTCAGGGTTTGTCGGATATTATACATACGCTGCCCTTCGCAAAAGCACAGGCACAAGCATCGCAGCCTTCGGAGGCGCGTGGCTTGGGCTTTTTATCTCGGCAATTGCCTGTGCGGTCCAGATGTGGATTGCGGGTACATTCCCCTTAGTCCCAGGTCTGATGGCAATGGGCACCTACCACCTGATAATTGGTTTTATCGGTGAAGGGCTGATCACTGCAGTTGTAATCACAGCGATTGCAAAATCCCGCCCCGACCTCCTTGAGGACAATTTCACTGCCAGACCGGAGAAATCTAAGAAGGAGGCTCACGCATGAGCGGAAAATCAAACATGAAATTTTTTTACGCAGGAATCGCAATTGCGCTTTTACTTTCGGTTCTTGCCCCCTTCCTTGCATCTCCCGACCCCGACGGACTGGAAAGTGCAGCTGGTGGAGTAGTTGAAGAATCAAAAATGTCCGAACTTGAAGAAATGGCACCAGTAGTTGGATCTCCAATGCCGGACTATTCGATTGAAGGCATGGGCAAGAGTGGAGAAGTCATGGCAATTGCCATAGGGACTATTGCAGTACTGGGGATCAGTTTCGGGTTTGGAAAAGTATTTAATAAAAAGGCCTGAGCAAAAAACCTTTTTTTCCTTTTTTAAGCCGTTTCTCTCCCAGGTAACTGGAGAAACGGCTACCTTAAAGATTATCATAGTTTATTTTTTACAGAGGAGTTCATTTTTTACAGAGTTTTTCCAGATTCCTCTCAATAAAACTTTTGTGTCCAGGAAAAACGTCCATCTTACTCGCGAAGAAAGAGAGCGCTGGAAGGACAAAACTCTTTTACAACACAAACCTTACATATGGGTTTTCTTGCCTGGCAAACTTTTCTCCCGTGATAAATCAGGGTCATGGAAATCAAATCAAGGTCTTCTTTTCGGGCAAGGGACATCAGGTCCTGTTCTATTTTCTCCGGGTCTGAGTGCCTGGTAAGCCCAAGCCTTCCAGAGACTCTTTTTACATGAGTATCCACGGCAATGCCCTCTACTATTCCAAAAGCCCTGGCAAGTACTATATTCGCGGTTTTTCTTCCAACTCCGGGCAGGGTCACCAGTTCTTCCATCGTTTGAGGGACTTCCCCCCCATAGCGCTCGATAATCAGTTGTGCAGCAGCTTTGAGATTTTTTGCTTTATTTTTGTAAAATCCCGTTGAGTAAATATCAACCTCGAGTTCCCTGAGGTCAGTGTTTGCGTAATCCCAGGCAGTTTTATACTTTTTGAAAAGAGTTTCAGTCACCTTATTAATCTGGACATCCGTTGACTGAGCAGAAAGGACGGTTGCCACAAGAAGTTCCAGAGGGTTGCTGTAATTAAGAGAGGGTTTTACATCCGGGTATTCCTCTTTTAAAAGAGCCCATATACGGTCAAAGTTATGCCTGTCGTCAGGAATATCATACTCCTGCGAAGGCTCATTGGAAGTCAATTTTTCAGGTATTTTTACAGGCATCAGAAGAACTCCTGTATGATGTTCACTTTCCAGATCTTATTCATAAGGTCCTGGTGATGTTCCATTTACTGCAGTCACGGAAATATCACTCTGTATTTATCAGTATCTTTTGCTTCACTGCCCCTAACAGAAGTAAGGACAGAGATAGTTTACTTCCAGAGAATAAGTATTCAACCTGAACATTATTTCGGAAAGGCTGAAAAGGGGATAATTGCGGAAAGCTGACATACAAAAGTACCAAAAGGTTAAAGAACTACATGTTTGAAGGTCTATATCAGAAGGTTAACATAAATGTTGAATTAAAAGAGTTAAACTCCGATTTTTTCAGCTAAGAAACCTCTTTCTAACAAAATAACGTGTAAACCATAAGTTTTATAGCTAATAATTTTTAAACCAAGTATATTGGTGATTTTTTGGTAAAAAGGGCACTGCTCAGCGTCTCAGACAAAACAGGAATCGTGGAATTTGCACGCGGGCTTGAAGAACTTGGCGTGAAGATAATCTCAACAGGCGGGACTGCGAAAATCCTTCGCGATGCAGGTATTGAGGTTACTGATGTTTCGGAAGTCACGGGCTATCCGGAGATGATGGGAGGAAGAGTCAAAACCCTCCACCCGAGAATTCATGGTGGGCTTTTATGCCTGAGGGACAGCAAAGAACAGATGGAGGAAGCTGCAAAAGAAGACATCTCCCTTATCGATCTGATAGCCGTAAATCTGTACCCCTTTGAAGTAACAGTTTCCAAAGCAAATGTGGAGCTTGAAGAAGCTATTGAAAACATAGACATAGGAGGCCCAACCCTTCTCCGCTCTGCAGCCAAGAACTATCGCTCGGTAACGGTATTATCTGACCCCTCAGACTACGGGCGTATCCTTAAGGAACTTCGCTCAAGCGGGATAATCTCAGAGAAAACCCGGGCTGAACTTGCGGTTAAAGCTTTCAGGCACACAGCAGACTATGATGCAGCTATTGATAATTATCTGAGCAGAACCCTGCTCGGGGAAGAAGTACTCCGCCTGAAATTTACTGATGGTGTAAAACTTCGCTATGGAGAAAACTGGCATCAGAAAGCCAATTTTTATAAAGACCCTGCAATAAAAGGCCCGAGCCTGGCAAAAGTTATTCAGCTTCATGGGAAAGAACTTTCATATAATAACTATGTGGACGCAGACAATGCCCTTCAGACGGTCAAAGAACTCGGAAACGCTTCCCCTGCTGTGGCAATTGTGAAACATAATAACCCATGCGGACTTGCCACCGGAGAAACACTCTTGCAGGCCCTGCAGGCTGCCTGGGATGGAGACCCTATTTCGGCTTATGGAAGCATAATCTGTACAAACGAGATTTTTGACCTCAAAGCTGCAACTTTTTTGAACGGGAAATTCGTAGAAATAATCCTTGCCCCCGACTTCAAGCCCGATGCCCTAGAATACCTGAAAAATAAAAGTGAAAACCTGAGGCTCCTGAAGATTCCGGAACTCAGAGAGGCTTTCGGAACGGAATACACCTACAAGTACGTAATCGGAGGCATGCTTAAGCAGAGCCGTGATATAGGGATCTACGAAAAATGGGACTCTGTCACTGAAACCTCCTATCCTGAAAATAAGCGTGTTCTCTCAGAGTTTTGCCTCAAAGCCTGTAAAGCTACAAAATCCAATGCCGTGATCCTTGCTCATGAATATGAACCAGGACATTTTATGGTTCTGGGTATGGGAGCAGGGCAGCCTAACAGGGTAGATTCAATCCGTAAACTGGCAGCCACAAAGGCAGTTGAAAATCTAAAGGTAATCTATGAACGTGAGCATCCTGCTGCACCTTTTGAAGAATACTGCAAGAAGATTATGTCAGAATGTGTAATGGCTTCAGACGCTTTCTTCCCCTTTGATGACAGCGTAGTCCATGCAGCAGAAAGTAACATCCGCTATATTGTTTCCCCAGGCGGCTCGATCAGAGACCATGAGGTCATTGCTACTGCAAATAGACTTGGGGTCTCCATGGTCTTCACAGGTATGCGGCACTTCCTTCACTGAAAAAAATAGAGACAAAGAGGGACTCAGGTATTAGAACTGAGTCCAATGTACTACCACACGGTGACTGCGCCCCTCATTAAAATGAGGGGCATCTATCGGTTTTACGAACAGGCTGCAATCCCAGTCTTAGAATATTAATAGAAGCATTAAGATCACGGTCAACAGATAAACCACAGAAAGGACAATCATGAGTTCTTTCTGATAGGTCTTTTTCTACCAGCATACCACAATTTGAACACATCTTTGAGGTATTCTTAGGGTCAACAAGAACTACTTTTCTACCAGCATTTTCAGCTTTGTAAGAAGTATAAGTTACAAGTTTACTCCAGGCTGCATCAAGGATATGTTTAGCCAGATTGTGATTATTTGACATGTTCTTAATGTTAAGATCTTCAAACAGATTATACCGTAATTATCAACGAGATTTTTACTGAGTTTTTGAGTAAAGTCTTCTCTTTTGTTTGCTATTCTTTCATAGACTCTACATAATGTTTTAAGGCATTTCATTCTTTCAGAAGTTCCTTTTTCTGCTTTAGACAATTTCCTGTTAGCTTTTACCAGTGTTTTTCTTCTTGGATGTAGAATCCAGGATTGTGAACATAAGTTCCATTTGATAATGTAGCAAATGAGAGAATTCCAACATCAATAACTACTGATTTATCAGAATGTTCTAACGGTTGATAAGTCTCGACATCAGTAAGGATTGATACAAACCATTTTCCGGTTGAAGTTCTTCTTATGGTCAAACGTTTAAGTCACACAAGCTCATCGCCGCGTTCTGCATGTATCATTTTGAGTTACCTTTCAGATATCTGATCTCAGGAAACTGCCACAAGCCCTGTATGGAGCTTTTTAACTGATCTGGTTCCTTTAGCCTGGCATTCACAGAAAGAAATCAATAATCTGTTAGACGAAAAATTTAACTGAGTGCATATCCAGCTAAACTGATCAGTTTACTTTTATAAATAGTTTATATATAAAGACAGTCATCCAATTCATGAAAGGTCGATGTGCATATATAAAAGAGTTGTCAAAAGGCCAACTTTTAGTATTAAATTTTTATAGAAGATATTCAACTTGCATTTCGAATAAGCAGCGTTAAGCTGTATATTGATAAAATAATTTTTATCTCCGTAAGATAATATATTATTTAGGAAGTTAAGTGATATTTTTCCCACTGCAAATTTTCGTTTTCGAGATACTGATACATAAAATAGCTAAGTGTTATAAAAATTTATCAAAGATTATAGGTACTCTTGAAAAAGATAATATATATTGAATTCGTATATCATTCCAGCAATATTATATCACCTTGATATAACTGCAACATCAATTCAATATAAAAGATGACAAAATTAAAAAAACAAATTGCTTCCTCTGGAAAATAAAAGATGGAGAGCTTATAATCATAGAAACTTTCAATAGTACTCCCAAAAGAATATAAAAATCATGGGCGGATATGTGTGAAATCAACCGGACTATTAAGTATATTAACCTTTTCTGAAAAACGGAAAGATATCCTATTTTTACTTCAGGAAAGCCCCAAAACCCTTTCAGAGATCAAAGACTACTTTGATGTAAGATCGCCTGAGATATTACCTCGCCTGAAAGAAATGGAATCTGCGAATATGATTGTCAGGCAGGAAGGGATGTATCAATTAACTTCCCTAGGAAAAGTTTCAGCTATACATTACAAGCCTTTCCTTGATACTCTGACAGCCATAGAATCAAACGAAGACTTCTGGAGAGACCACGACATTACAGCAGTCCCGGAGACGTTGTTAAACAGAATTCAGGAGCTAAAAGAGTGCAGAGTTATAAAAGACGAACATGAATATATTTACGATTCTCATAAAACATTTATGGACAATGTTCCGACCTCTAACCGTTTTATGGGTTTTGCGTCCATTTTCCTTCCCAACTATCCAGCGATGTTTCTTGACATGGCTCGCAAGAACATTCCTATTTCCATAATTGTCACACCAAATGTATTTTTCAAAATAAAAAGCGAACATAACGCTGAAATTGAAGAATTTATTAAGTTCAAACACACAAGTTTCCATGTGTACGATACTGCAAAGGTATCTTTTGTTGTAACAGACAGGTTCTTATCACTCTCTCTCTTTTTCAAAAACGGAACCTTTGACCCAAGGAGTGATCTGGTGGGTTTTGATACTTCATCAATAAAGTGGGGAGAAGACCTATTTAAATATTACAAAGAAAATGCAGTTGAGATAAAGAATCTGTGAACATGATAGTTGTGATATCCTTAGATCAGAGATTCCTGGAGTCTGAGGAAAGAAAGGATGAAAAACAGAAATAAGAGTGGCAGAAGAAGCTTGATCTTTAACAGAATCTGTATAAAGCCTATTTAACAAGGTTTTATACAGAACTTCCGTAGATGTTTTTTTCAAATATTTTAAAATAAACATCAGGCTCCAGATGTATAATTGGATTGAATCTTTTATTAGAGTTTTGTATTGATATTTTGTCAGAGTTTGTAGTAAGAATTTCCTGTACAGGCAGAGTTTTATGCAATCAGAGTGCCTGCAAGCATTCTTAACCCAAGGATGGACGTGGATTCCCCGTCAACAAGAACAGTCCTTTCTAGATTCTGTGAAGGAAATTCTTCACTCCCGTTGTTTGTAAATTTTTGAATGCATATCAGTCCGCAAACAAAACTGTAGAGAATTATAAGAGGCTCGAAAGCAAGGGCTCCATGAATAACAGCGATCCCTATTACCATGTGGGAAAAAAGATGCATAGTGGTAAGGAGATTACGGGTTTTCCTTGTTCCCAGGCTTACGGGAAGGGTCTTGATACCTGCGAGAGTATCTCCTTTGATATCTTTGAAGTCGTAGATCGCAGAGTTAATAAAGAGTTTGACTCCAAAGAAAATGAAAACCATAACAACAGGAACAAGGTTTCCACACCCACTGCCTGCAAGTCCTGCAATGAAAATACCCCATGTAAGCCCCACAACAATATTTTTAATTCCAAGTCCTCCCTTGAGTTTTAAAGCGAACTTGCCGATTTTAATGCCTTTACTGTACAGATAGCCTGTTACAAAGGGTATGAACGCAAGTATAAGTATTCCTTCTTTGGCCAGGATATAAGTTCCGATCATAAAAGCCAGTAGTGAGACTGCGAATCCTACTTTTTTATTTGAACCATTCAGTTCTGTCCGGTTTACAGAGTCTTCTTCGGAATCCAGAGCTCTGTCAAGGGTATATACTGTATAAATAATTAGACCACCTGCAACGCAGGTTAGTATACTAGATTGAATATGAAGTAATAGAAATGCAAGGTGTATTCGTAGTGCACCAGAAAATGCAACTAGAATAGAACTTTTTATCAGTTCAAGTGTGGCATTAGTCTCTTCAGACTTAGTGGAGGTTGTTCTGCGGCGCTTGAAAATAGATCCAAAACTTCCAGAAAATACATTGGAGCTCATGAAACTAATAAAGTTTGACTTTTAAATATTATTAATTCACTATAATATTGGTATATGCATATAACAAATAAACTACCATATGAATTGTATACGATTAAACTAATAGTTAGGAGAATAAGCTAGCAATTATATTTATACAGAAAAAGTATCCTTAGATGGCAGATAAAAGAAGCGCAGTGTAGACAGTTATAAAAATTTAGGTATGATGTAGACATATAATTCTATATAGTTCTGGATAAAACTTAGATTTTGGATGGTGACAATTAATACCTTAGAAAAACTGTTAAAACTTCATGAAAACAAGATTGACCATCAAACCTGAGTTTTTGACGATAATAACTTTCGTAACAATGACGTACATAATTTTGTGAAAACCACTTTTTGAGCAGCATGGGATGGATTTCGAACCTTAGGGCTGCCTCCCATCTCTTAGCTGCTATTGGAACTATGATAATGGGCCAATTACCCGCCCTATTTTTACTGACAGCAAAACCTTTCAGGATATAAATATGAAAGCTCTAAATGGGCGCGCCTGAAAGGAGAATATAAATACATTTCGCAAACTATATCTGATAAGTATAATTGTATATCAGGATTAAATTTGGCATACCATTTAGAGAGTTAACTGAATTAACCCAAAGTAGAAACTCTATATGGTGAAATTTTTAAAATAATTGAGAGTTTCTCCAAAACACTTACTGTTCAAAAGGTAGAGACTCTCCACCACATTTTTACCCTTGTACTCCGCCCCTTCTGCACAAAAGCCCCGTTTTCTTCCTCAAGCACTTCCTTAAGGTAAGACCTGAGAATTTCTTCCTGGTCAGGTGAAAATGCAGCGTACTGGGGCTTAAAGTATTCAAGAGCTTCTTCGAGGTTTTCAAACCGGTTTTTGTGCTCAAAAGTAAAGACCTTCACATCGGGATAGATTCCCATATCGTAAAGGACGTTGTAAAGGATGTCTGCCTTTGGACCCTGCCTGTACTCACACCCATGCAGGATAGGCCAGAGCCTTTGAGAGTGTATATCCCAGGATGTATCTCCTGCAAACCAGTAAAGATAAACATATCCTGAAGATACGTCAATCATTTTCTGGATTGAGGCACGGATATCTTTCATGCCCAGAGAGTAAGACGCAAAAACGACATCATAAGGAGGACAAAGGTCAGCCCCTGCATCAACAGCTTCCCAGTCTTTATAGACGCAGTCTATATTCCTGATTCCATAGCCCTCAATGTTTTGTTTCAGAAGTTCCATCATCCCATCTGCAGGCTCAACTGCCGTTACATGCGCAACTCTCCCGGCAAGAGGAATTGCCAGGCTTCCTGGACCAGCTCCAATGTCAAGGACTTTGGACTCTGGAGTAAGAACCATACCGTCCAGGGTTTTTTCAATCCTGTCCTTGTTTTCCAGAGACATTTCCCAAAAACGTTTTGCGTTCTCTTTCCGTTTCCACATGTTTGTGCAATCAGTATTCATCTGTGTTTTACTCTGCAACTCCATTCTTTCTTTCCAGAGTTCATTCCAGTCGATTTTAATATCCATCAAGTTTCCTCATTTATTTTCTCGGCATCGTTAGAGATAATACAAAAAAGTAGATGTGTATTAAAAAATAAGTATTTTACTAAAAATTATAAAAAATAGGAAAAAATGTTCTATGTTAAAGAGCGACACAAAATAAACGGCAAAGAAAAAAATGAACAAAAATGCCCAAAAAACAAGCGAGAAAAACAGAGGACAAAAATAGTGATAAAGTAGTCAATAAAAACAGAAGATAAAACAGATAATGGAAAATAAAAGAATATAAAAATTTAATATAAAAAATCCGGGCTTAAAAGCCCGAAAAAACATTTCTGAACCTTCACACACTTTTTCAGAGAGGAATAATCTTTTTTCCATAAGCCTCATTTAACACCTGACCAAGAGCTGTATAGATTGCGGAAAGTCCTGTAAGGATACCTTCATAACCAGCGATTATAAGTATTGATTCACTGCCAAGGTAGTTTCCTGCAGACAGCAAGAAGAACAGGATTGTAAGGGTCAAGAAAACAACAGAGAGAGCCCTTGAGCCTTTTAGTGTGCCTATAAACATGAAAAGAGTGAAAACTCCCCACATGAAAAGGTATGCAGCAAAGGGGAATGACTCTGTGACCAGCCCTGAGTAGCCTTCAGACTTGGGAAGAAGGACAATTCCTACCAGTGAGAGCCAGAAAAGCCCGTATGAGGTAAAAGCTGTGGCTCCAAAAGTATTGCCTTTTTTCCATTCTTCAATCCCTGCAATGACCTGGGCTAACCCACCATAAAAAATACCCATCGAAAGGATCATTGAGTTCATCGGATAGAACCCTGCGTTGTGGATATTCAAAAGCACAGTTGTCATTCCGAAACCCATCAAACCCAGAGGAGCGGGGTTTGCAGTTAAATCCTTTAATTTTACAGTACTAATATTTGTGATATCTCTAGCCTCTTGACTCACTAAATCCAACCTCCTTCCGTTAAACCGGAAATATATCCCGAACATGTAAAATAACTAAATAGAGATAATCTGCTGTTTTTGAGGCTTACTTTTTGCCTCTTGAAGAAATATGTCATTGTTAATAGTTATAGAGTTTACGATATAGCTACAGAAGAAGAACAAAAACTAATCATCCCCTGAAATTTTAGCTCAATAAAACGGAGGAATATGGCTTTAAACAGGAATTTAGTCCGTTTAAGAGATTGATTTCTTGCATAAGAAATCTCAATTAAATAAGAAAAAAATGGTATGAACAAACAAATTTAAGAAAAGCGATTGGTTAACCAAAAATAGAACTAACAATTCAGCAATTGAAGAAATGATAAAAGGAATTAAGTTGAGATCTTGGAAAAGGAATTAAGTTGAGATCTTGTCTGTTGAGGTTCTGAAGGCAGATGCAAATATGGTTTCAGCAGCACAAAAACCACAAATATACCTACCCAAAGGGCAACTGCATAATGAAAAACATTAACGAATCTTCCCAGGGCATCTTTTGCCGCGCCTACCATCAAGTATCCCGTATTGGCGCCGAGGTCAAATGCTGTGAAGAACAGACTATAGTTGCGGCATAATTCTGGTGTCGAAGTAGCTAATTGTAACCACAGAGGCAATGATGTGAGGATAAAAAAATCGTGCAAAAACATAAGAAAAGAATATTGATGGTATGTTTCTGGTTATTGAAGTACTTGAAGACCACTTTGAATGGGTTGACTTACAGGTATCTATCCTCAGAGATTCCAGGTAAGAAATACGTTAGACTGTGTAGATGAGCCGACAGAAGATACAAAAACCTATCTTAGCCCTCACTCCTCGACCTTCACAGGTTTTATCTTTTCCTCCATCTTAATCTCCGTTTCCCTGGAAATCTCCGTCATGCCGTGTTCATTAGCCATATGGTTTCTAGCATGTTCCATTGCTTCTTCCTTTGTCTTTGCCTGAACACGGAAGCCACACTGATGCTCCAGATCCCTGCAGCAAAATAGCATGTATTCAACATCTGGCATAAATATCCCCCTAAATATTTATTTAGTAATTATTGATTTCAAATGAATAAATGTCTTCAATTAGCCTTTCCTAAAATTGTAAAAAATAAAAATTGAAAAATTAAATAGAAGGCTTCTTTTCCTCACTCACTAAAACAGTCTTAGCAGCAGCTGGTGCAGGTGGCTTAAGCAGCATGAAGGCTACGACAATTCCAAACACCGACAACACAGCAACATATGGAAATACATTGACGTATCCGCCCAGAATGTCTTTTGCCGCGCCTGCCATCAGGTTTCCTATGATAGCACCGACACCATAAGCTGTGAAGATTAAACCATAGTTGCGTGCATAGTCCTTGGTGCCGAAATAACTGGCTGTTGCTGCGGGGGCAATAGCCAACCAGCCGCCAAGACAGAGCCAGAGCAGTGAGAATGCTATAGTGTACATGTTGACAGATGCCGGATTCAGGTAAACCAGCAGGGATGCGATTATAATCAGAACATATGATAGAATGGCGGCTCTCGGCGGCGTAAGCTTATCCGTCAACGTGCCGAAAAGAGGTCTTCCGCCTGCATTACAAATTGCAAATGGCAAAATGAGGTTAGTCATCAGCACCCCTGCAGCCAGTTCATCTATTCCTGCATTGCCAGCCACCTCCATACCAGCGGGCTTGGCAACGCCTATAGCCATGAGCCCGGCAAGAGCACCTATAGTGTAGCAAATCCAGAGACCATAAAATGTCCTGGTCTTTACCATTTCATCTCTGGTGAAATCGGCCTTTTTAATACCTGCAGCCGCAGCAGGTGGATTCCAGCCTCTCGGGCACCATCCTGCAGGTGGGAAGACCAGGAACATTGAAAGAACTACGATCAATGCAAGGAAACCTATCCCCAGGAAACGAAATGTATTGAATATGCCGAAGTTTGCAGTCAACATGTCAGCTACCTTCCCGGTGATAAATGCAGAAAAACCAAAACCCAGCAGCGTAAGCCCTACTGCAAGACCTCTCTTGTCCGGGAACCACCTTGCAGAGGTTGTAATCGGGCAGCCGTAAGCAATACCAACCCCCACACCAGCAACAAAACCGTATAAAAGAGCAAGGGTTGTCGGCGAGGTTGCAAATGAGGCCAGAATCCAGCCGATACCCACAACAACACCACCGATCATTCCCACCTTTTTGGGACCCATGCTTTCTATGTACTTACCAACCAGTGGCATGGTCAACGCAAACATTGCCAGGGATACGATATAAGGTAGCTGCATCTCAATTGCACTGACCGTTAGACCGAAACCTCCAGCTGATGCAGGATCCGTGAAAATTTTCTTCAATGGGACACTGAGTATACTGTAAGCATAGACGGCACCCAGACAGAGTTCGATAATGGTGCCTATAATAACTAACATCCATCGCCCCGACTCGGCGGGCATGCCTAATATCTTGACATCATCTGCCATAAGTCTAGCACCTCTGAAAGAAAATTATTTTATTCTTCTCAATGCAGGCAATTAACGTCGAAAGACTTACGCAGTTGAAACAAAGAATAAATGGCGTTAAACTTTTTAGTTGTCTAAAATGTAAATTAAACTACAATTTTGTTGACTTGTTTTTGGATCTCATGCGTAAGTCCTGTCTTGATCTAATTCGCCAATATTCAGCCAATTCAAAATCGGTTTAATGACCCCGATTTTGGAAGAATATGGTAGTGCAAAAACAACCAATAAGAAAGAAAAACCAAATCAGTAACCAGCAATTAAACCCAATTTATGAGGATTTAAATCAAATAAAATAAAATGGCTACTGGTATCGTCTTACCCAAGCTGAATAGTTATTTCTATGTATCAAGGGCCTGTGCAAGGTTAGTTTCACCAATCCCCCATTATTCTACTCGGTTCCCCCCATATTTAAACCTGGTGGAAATTTATCAGTATTATTCATTATAAATTAGAAGAGTCGATTCTACAGGCTTACAGTAGAAATATAACTTTGCAATAAATCACAAAGCGTAGCAAAAGAAATATTACTGCCCTTACCAATCGATTATTGAGAACCTTTCTCGGTGGGGAATTAGTATTGATGGTGTTCTCATTTAAGGAGAATACCAGAGGGGGTAGTGTTAGTATGCTTAGGAGCAATCCAAGGACTTCATGGAATAGCAAAGAGCGCATGCCAACAGTATCAGCAACAGCTTATGTTGATGATTCAGCTACACTCATAGGGGATGTGAGGATAGGGGATAATGTATATGTCGCGCCTTCGGTCTCAATCAGAGCAGATGAAGCTTACCCTATTATCATAGGCGATGACTGTAATATCCAGGACGGAGTAGTTTTTCACGGTCTTGAGGGCAGTTCTATTGAACTTGGAAAACGTGTCTCAATAGCCCACGGTGCTGTAGTCCACGGACCCATGAAGATCGGCAATGACAGCTTTGTGGGCTTTAACGCGGTAGTGCATGCATCCACTTTAGGAGAGAAGTGCTTTGTAGCCCATGGAGCAGTGGTCATAGGCGTGAAGCTTGCAGACGGCAAATTTGTACCACCTGCTACTTTAGTGGATACACAGTATAAAGCCGATGCACTTGGATACATCCCGGACAACCTCAGATACTTCAATGACGAAGTAATCAGGGTAAACAAGGAATTTGCCGCCAGCTACAGCCTGAAGTCGAAGGTAAGGAGAATAGGGGTAAGGTAAAGACGTCTTTATTTCTCTAGCTGGGATGATCTTATAGGCAGTTATTTTTTCTATCTCAAATATGGAGTGTCCATAATACCAATGGATTAGCATAGCTATAGCAAGAAATCAAGCAATCTGCTATGTGACGATAGGAGGGTATTGTCAACACATAAGAAGTGTACGATACATAACTTCATAAAATTATCAAAGGGTTTTACAACAAGCTATTTATTAACATGTGTGGATTTTGCTTCATATGACTCAAGCAAGAAAACCTCTTATGCTCATGATCCTTGACGGCTGGGGCTACAGGGAAGCTGAAGAAGGAAATGCTGTCCTGGCAGCCAGAACCCCGAACCTTGACCGCCTGCTGAACGAATGTCCCTGGTGCTTTTTAGAAGCCTCTGGAGAAGCCGTAGGCCTTCCGGAAGGGCAAATGGGGAACTCTGAAGTTGGCCACCTGAACATAGGGGCTGGAAGAGTTGTTTACCAGGACCTTACAAGAATAAATGTCTCTATAAGAAACGGAGACTTTTTCAAAAATTCTGTTTTGCGGGATGCGATTTCAAACGTGAAGCTAAACGATTCAAGCCTGCACCTTATGGGGCTTGTCTCTTACGGAGGCGTTCACAGTTACATGACTCACCTTTACGCCCTTATAAAACTTGCAAAGGAAAAAGGGTTAAAGAAAGTATACATTCATGTTTTCCTGGACGGAAGAGACGTCCCTCCAAAAGCTGCTCTTGAAGATATAAAGGAGCTTGATGCTTTTTGTAAGGAAAACGGGAATGCTAAAATTGCGACAGTGCAGGGGCGCTACTATGCAATGGACAGAGATAAGCGCTGGGAAAGGACAAAACTTGCTTATGACGCATTGACTCTTGGAGTCGCTCCATATACAGCCCCAGATGCCGAAACTGCAGTTTCAGAAGCTTACGAAAGAGGGGAAACTGACGAATTTATAAAACCCACTATAGTCACTGACCCTGAAGGAAATCCCGAGGCGGCCATAAAGGACAAAGATTCAATAATTTTCATTAACTTCAGGCCCGACAGGGCAAGGCAGCTCACATGGGCATTTATGAAAGACGACTTTGAAGGTTTTACCAGGGAAAAACGCCCGAAAGTCCACTATATCTGCATGGCACAGTATGATGAAACCCTGGATTTGCCCATTGCGTTCCCACCTGAAGAACTGGATAATGTGCTTGGAGAAGTGCTTAGCAAGCAAGGGCTTGCCCAGCTCCGTATTGCTGAAACCGAAAAATATGCTCATGTGACCTTCTTCCTGAACGGCGGGCAGGAAAAATGCTATGATGGAGAAGACCGCTGCCTGATTCCTTCGCCAAAGATTGCAACCTATGACCTCAAACCCGAAATGAGTGCATATGAAGTTACGGATGAGGCAGTAAGGAGGATTCAGTCAGGAAAGTATGATGTAATTATACTCAATTTTGCAAATATGGATATGGTCGGGCACACAGGAATTTTGGAGGCTGCGGTGAAAGCGGTAGAGACCGTAGATAACTGCGTGGGCAGGATTACTGAGGCCCTGAAAAAAACAGGAGGCATAGCACTTATAACTGCAGATCACGGGAACGCCGAACAGATGGAAAACCCGGATACAGGACAGCCTCATACAGCCCATACTTCAAACCCCGTAAAATGCATATACACAGGAAATGGCGAAGTAAAAGCTCTTGAGAATGGAAAACTGTCTGACCTTGCTCCCACTCTCCTTGATCTCCTCAGGATCCAGAAACCAGAAGATATGACAGGTAAATCATTGATTTTGAAAGAGTAACTGCAAATAAGAAGTGAAGAAAAACAGTAAAAATAAGAAGCATTGGCAAAAAACATGTTTGCTGATGGTACTGAAGTTCCTGGAACTGAAACCAGATGACGAGAATACTCTAAGGAAGCTCCTCCCTCAAATCTGAGCCTTTGGGCAAAGAAATTTAGGGAGGGGAGTTCACTCTATAGGAACAAATCTTGCGCAAACAAAACCTTCTTTGTAAGGGACCTTTATCGTAAGCATTCCATTATTGTTCACTGCAATAGTTTTTTCCGGGTCTACGGGCCCGTCCAGGAAAAAAGACCCCATATATTCAACAGTTTCACTGAAAGCTTTAATATAAAAACTGTTTTCATGCATAATAAGAGTTATATGCTCGTCCATGACATCTGGAAGTTCAACCTCTACAGTAAGGTTTTCATGTTTATCATCATGGTACATGGCTATAATCGGAGTTTTTATTAGTCTTGGCATGGGAGTTTCCATGAATTGCATCCCCCTGAGAAAATTATGCAATCTGATGTCTCAAAATACTACTTAGTCGATCTTCACGTCCACAGCATTCTCAAAAGGCTGTTTATAAGGGACAGTGACTTTCAGGACTCCATTTGAATATGTTGCTGTAGCTTTTTCCGGGCTTATAGGACAGCATACCGCATAACTGTCCACATATTCAACCCCTTCTTTGGTGGCTTTTATATAAAATCCATCTTCCACGACCTTAAAAGAAATATTTTTCTTTTCCACACCTGGAACAACTACTTCTATTTTCAAGTTCTCATATGTAGCGTCCGGATATGCGCAAATAGCAGGTGATAATCTCAAAATATCAGCCATAATATTCCCCCAGATAAAATCGCCGGTTAAGATATTTATATATATCTTATATATTTATTTCACTTTATCCATAATCAGGAAAGGGATTTGAGGGGTAGTGTATTTTTGATTTTTCAACAGAAACAAAAATGAGATCAACGAGTTTACTGATCTCCTGTATAATTAAGCACTCTCAAAATAAAGACCTCAGCGAGATACAGAAGGAAAAAATTGAAATTACTATAGTATCAAAAGGATATGTTCAAGTTTGATAAATATATATGAATAAATTTTTGAAAGACTTTGGAAATCTTAGCTGAGAAAACAGATTTTTTGTAGAGTTAATCTTGAAATCAAATTCGTGTAATAAACCCTTCAGAGCAAAAAATGTTGATATCGTAGAACAATTCAGTAAAATAATAGATTCAAAGTTTAAATAACAGCGGAGTAGACATGAAGTCTAAGATGCTTGATCACGAAGTTTCTTCTTCCGTAATTTCGAATAAGGAAGCAGGCAAAAGAAGTGAAAATAAAGAAAAGATACTCCTGAATGAAAGCCTTTCTGCCTCTGATGAAACTTCAGATAAAGGGCCTTTTAAGTGTGAGTTGCCCCATTCGGGCCGATCGGGCAGTGGTGGCAAAGGAAAAAATCTACCCGGAGTTCCAGTAATAGAAGTCATCAATGTCAAAAAAAGTTATACCCTGGGGGACATGGAAGTCCCTATTCTCCGTAATATTAACCTGACAGTATATGAAGGAGAATTTCTTGCTATAATGGGTCCTTCAGGATCAGGAAAAAGCACACTCATGAACCTCATAGGTTTTCTGGACAGACCTACAGAGGGGAAAATCCTGATTAAAGGCCTTGATATTAATGAACTATCTGATAAGGAGGTTGCCAGGCTCAGAGGACTTGAGATTGGTTTTGTTTTCCAGACATTTAATCTCATTCCGAGGCTCACAGCTCTTGAAAATGTTGAGTTGCCCACTTATGCTAACTCAAGAGAAGGCGTAAATACGGGCAAAAGGGCAAAAGAACTTCTTAATATGGTCGGGCTTGCAGACCGCATGAACCATAAGCCAGGTGAACTTTCCGGAGGGCAATCACAAAGAGTAGCTATTGCAAGAGCTCTTATCAATGACCCGGCAATCCTCCTTGCCGATGAGCCCACGGGAAATCTTGACTCCAAAACAGGCTGTGAAATTCTTGGTATGTTTACCAGGCTTAACGAAGAAGGCAGGACTATTGTAATGATAACTCACGATCCTGATATTGCGAAGTATGCTGACAGGGTAGTGCTTGTAAAAGATGGAATAATCCAGAGCAATACGGAATAAATCAGAATAATTTTGAATCTCCAGTATATTCAGAAATTCAATGCTTAGAATAATAATTTGGATAACGTGGAAATACCCTAAATCTGAATAATCCAGAATTCCCCTGAGAATTAGATCTCTAAACTTGTGAATTATAAACTTGTTAATTAGGATGAGTTAAAATGAAAAGAATGAAAACCTCAATCATCTCTATTATTATATTTCTGCTTTTAGTTTCATCTATTTTTACAGCACCAGCATCTGCGTCAACTGCCAGTGCTAACCTGAAAGTTACAATAGTCGAAACAAACCCTTACCCCGCCAAAATTGGAGAGTATATGGACCTGACGGTTCAGGTAGAAAACATAGGTAGAGACCGGGCAGAAGACGTTGATATTGAAATCGTTCCTGAATATCCTTTTTCCATTGACTCTCAGGAAAATGCCGTGCAGAATATCGGGTCCCTTGCTCCGGGCAAATTTGCGTCTAAAGAGTTCCACCTTTTCGTGGACAAGAATGCTCAGAAAGGAGTCAGGTCGATTGACATTCGTACTCGAATTGATAAAAACGACCCATGGAGTGAGAACTCCTTTGATATAAGAATAGGCACCGAGACCTTTGACAGCAAAGGCACTGTCGAGCTTACTGGTATTGTCTTATCCCCGGAAGTCTTTATGCCTGGAGACCGGGGTACTATCACAGTAACCCTGAACAATACCGCAACAACTCCTACTGTTACTATAGGTGGAAAAGACTATGACACCAATGCGAGGATCCAGGCTGCGGTTTTGAGGTCACTTTCTGATGAAGTAATCGTCCTTGATGCTCCTTACGGAGAAATGGGAATTCTTGGTCCAGGAGATAGTATCAAACTGACATTTAACGTTATGGCTTCTGAGGATGCAAGTAAGGGAACGAACAATCTTGAACTTGCAATAGAAGGTAATTCATTTGATTACAACAGCCGGAAGAATATTCCTCTTGAAGTTGACTCCTCGAACATAAAAGTAATCCCTTCAAAGCCTCTCACACTGGTAAACGGTGAAGCTACCTTAGAGTTTGATGTAGCAAATACCCACCCAAATGAGCTCAACTCTGTCAGTATAAGACCCGAAGCTGAAGGTGTAAAGTTTTATCCTGCCGAATACTTCATCGGACCCATGGACCCTGACGAACTTTTCACAATAAAATTTGATGCTGTAGCAGATTCATCTCTGGAAAACAAAAGGAAAAACTCTGAACCTGTAAATCTCAATCTTTCTGCAAGTTACAGCAACGGCATTAACGAACACGAAAATGTGGTAAGCAATCTCTATATCAAGCAGACTAAGGAAAATCAGGAAGGCAATTCTGGTATGATTATACTTGCCGTCCTGCTTATCGCCCTGGCTGCTGGAGGTGTACTGATCTATAGAAAAAAACAGCGGAAAAATAAATGAGTAATCTGTCTCTGATGCCAGTTATTAATATTTTAAAATGGCATTTTCCGCCGGATCCTGCCCCTCGTGGCAGGATTTTAAATATTAATCTACTTTTTTTGTGATCAGATTTCAATTTTCATCTTCAGTTGACGAATCCGTTTTTTTCAATTTTTTTCCTTTAGGAGATGGACTCTTTTTTCTGGTTTCGTTATCCATAATGGGAGTATTATCCGATTTTGCAGGAATAATAAAGGTAAATGTACTTCCTTTTCCTACCTCTGAGTCCACCCATATCTTCCCACCATGAAGGTCTACAAAGTTTTTGACAATAAATAACCCAAGACCGGCTCCACCATATCCTCGGGCTGCAGAAGAATCTCCCTGTGTAAAAGGCATGAATATCTTCTCGTGGTTCTCTTTTGGAATCCCTATTCCATTATCCGAGACTTGAACTTCGAGAACTCCGTCCTTTTTGCAGGCACTGATAACGATCTTCCCTTTCACCTGAGTGAATTTTATGGCGTTGCTGATAAGGTTATACAGGATCTGCCTGAGCTTTGTAATATCAGCCTGAACATTTCCTACAGAGGGATCTATCTTAAGTTCGACAGTAATCTTCTTGACCGAAGCAGGCGAAAGGAGGCTCATTCTTACCTCTCCTATGAGGCTTGCAATATCTGCATCCTCGTATTTGAGGGTCTTTTCCCCGGCTTCAAGTCTTGAGATATCAAGCAGGTTATTAATGATCTCAAGCAGACTTTTTCCGCTTATCAGTATATTATTAACATACTTTGATTGCTTTGTGTTCAAGGGCCCGAAAGCTCCTTCCAGCAGCAGATCAGAAAAACCTATAACTGAATTGAGCGGAGTCCGAAGCTCATGGCTCATATTCATTATGAAACTGTTCTTTGCCCTATTTGTGGCTTCAGCGTCTTTTTTTGCTTTGAGAATAGTTGTTTCAAGCTCTTTTTGCCCGTTTACGTTACACGTGTGCACCAGATACTCCCATTTTTTACCTCTTTTAACGAGAACACCCTTTTCCTCCACCAGCTCAAGAAGTTCACTGCCTGATAATTCGCCGAGAGGAAAAGTGCAGAGATATGTAATTTTTCTTATGTTATCCGGGTTAATTTTTCTAAGGCTTTCATCAAGCCTTTCAGGATCGGGCTTGAGGAAGCTTTCTGTTCGAGTAATATTGACATTCATTCTGAAACCAGATAATCCTTCAGAAAAGGCTTTTTCACTCCTCTCTTCCATGAGTTCTTTTACTGCTGATTCAGGCAGAGGGATATTTTTTGAAAGCGTACTGGCTGTAATAATCTCTAATTGGGACGAAGTTAGATACTTCCCGACATTCACACCTGCTTTCTCAAGTTCATTTTTTGCCTTTTCGACTTCCAGTTCATCCGTAACGGTCCAGAGACAATGCTCTCCCCGCTCAATCCCCTGTCTAAAATAGGCAACAAGTAGTTCAGTCAATTCTTCGATATCACTATATACAGCAGAGAGCTGAGAGCTCTGTGGAATGCTTGAAAAAAGTTCGGGGTATTTATCGGTATTTTTCATCGGAATCTTTCCCCCTCCATGTGTTTTCAATAAGCGCATATTCAGCGCACAATCCGGGTTTGAGTGGGGCATGAAGCAGAGGCAGCGGAATATGTATGACAACTTCCCGCGCTCTAATCGGGCTTAAAGTTTTTGGAGAATGTTTCTAAAATTTACAGGACAATATCTCGTTTCAATCATTTATTTCTTCTTAACTTTCAATATTTAATACATATGCTTATATTTTCTATCATATTACATCAGCATATATAAGAAATGTGCTAATTTGCAATGTTACGAAGTTGACTTGGTTTTTAACATGTATATAAAATCAGAATATCCGGAGAAACATCTTCCTTTTTTTCTATAATTATCTATTATATATTTGTAGATAAATATATACATGGGTTTTCTGGTGAATTAATCAGGATTGGATTGCCTGAAGGCATAGATTCTTAACATCCTTTATGCCTGCTTGAAACTTTATTTGAAGTGGGAGATTGTATGCTGAAGTTAAGGCAAGCTATCGGAATCTCTCTTGGAAGTATAGCGAGCTCAAAGCTCCGCTCAGGTCTGACAACCCTTGGAATTGTCATAGGAATTGCTGCAGTAGTTGCAAATATCTCTCTTGGAGAGAGCTTCAGTGTTTTTTTTGAAGAGGAAATAAATTCCCAGGGTTCTAATTTTATTATTATTTATAGCCAGGAACCAAACCTTTTTTACAACAATGAGCTTCAAATAATCAAAAAAACTCCTGGAATCAGCGGGGTTTCCCCCATAAAACAGCAGCTTGGAGCGGTAACCTACTTTTCTCAGACAAAAAATATCGACATAGCAGGAGTAAACGGGGACTATGAGAATACTGCCAACATTATTATGGAAAGCGGCAGTTTCATAAATGACCAGGATACTTTTTCCGCAGCTATTGGGTCCAAAGTTGCAAATGAAAAGTTCGACAGGAACATTTCTGCCCGCAGTTCTATTGACATTACCCTGCGTCTGGAGGGGGGCGAAACGGTTACCCGAAAGTTCAAGGTGAAAGGCATTATTGAAAGCCCGAACACCTCATTTGTCGGAGGGGGAATCGACAGGGACGTGAGCATTTTTATCCCTGTTTCAACCATCAACCAGATGCTCGAAGAAGATGATTTCTCGGCTTTTTTTGCCATGTCCGAGAACCTCGAGGACGTGGTAGAAGTCTCGGATGAAGTAGACAGGCGGCTTGCCAGGAATTTCGGGGTTTCTTCACGTGACATTGATGATGAAGACGCAAAACCCTACCGCATCTTTAACCAGGCGGATGTCCTTGAGCAAACAAACCAGCTTGCTGATACCCTGAGAAATTTCCTTGTTGCGGTAGCTCTTATTTCCCTGCTTGTAGGCTCGATAGGAATAATGAACATAATGCTTGTTACTGTTACTGAGCGCACACGGGAAATTGGTATAATGAAGGCGCTTGGATTTTCAAGCACTGACATCCTTATTCTCTTTATTATTGAGTCTATTATCCTCAGCCTTTTTGGAGGGCTTATGGGATTGGTGGTAGGAATTGGGGGGGCCTATGCAGTCACAACAGCCCTTAAACTACCTTTCCTATATCCCCATTATATCTTCGAGATAGGGGTTTTCGTTGCAGTCATTGTGGGAGTTGCTGCAGGGGTTTATCCGGCAAACAAAGCGGCAAAAATGACTCCGGTGGACGCACTGAGGCATGAATGAAGCAGGAATTAGCCAGGAATAAAGGCAGGAACGAGGCAGAGATGTCCTGAAGATTCTTTTTTGTTATTCAGAAGTTCTTCCTCTCTGAGTTTTTATTTCTCCTTCTTTCTTGTTTATTTTTCGGGGCAGCATTTTTTCTCAAACCTTTTTATGTGCTCCTCCGCAAAGGCATTTATATCCAGAGGAATTAAATTTAATCAATATATCAACAGAAACCGGAATGTTAGTTATAAATCGGAAGGCACTTATAAAAATAATAACACATTTCTCAATGTATTCTTTCGAAGGTTCCCGGAAGGGGCATTCTATAACACGTATTTTCTTTTTGTTTATGCAGCTTTGTGGAGGATGAAATATTGGAAACTGGAGAGAAAAAATCTATCGGGGCCAGGAATTTCCTTTATCCTATGCCTACTATCCTCGTGGGTGCCGATGTGAACGGGAAGCCAAACTACCTGACAATTGCTTTTTGCGGAATCGTTCAGGCAAGTCCCCCGATGATTGCGGTTACTCTGGGGAAAATGCACTATACAAATGAAGGGATCAGGGAAAACAAATGCTTCAGCGTAAATATTCCTTCCAGACACATGCTTGAAGTTACGGATTACTGCGGCATAGTTTCCGGAAAAAAAGTAGACAAATCAGGTATCTTCAAAACGTTCTACGGAAAGCTCGGAAAAGCTCCAATGATCATGGAATGCCCTGTAAACCTTGAATGCCGGCTTGTGGATACCCTAGACTTCGGCGGGACAAATGAGGTTTTCATCGGTGAAATTGTGGAAAGTTATGCAGAAGAGCGCTATATCTGTAATGGAGTTCCCGATATACAAAAGGTCGAACCCATCGTCTTTTCCATGTACGATAACAACTACTGGGGGATCGGCGAGCATCTGGGCAGAGCATGGTGTGTGGGGAAAAAGTTCCATGAAAACATTAGCGGGGACAAAAACGAAAGTGACCGGCAGAGATAAGGTTCTTATTGCAGGTGCCGATAAAGAGTATTAAGAACGATTTTGAGGATTCTGAGCCGGAGAAAAGACGGCTCATCATTTTTAGTATTCATGAATCTACGGGGGTTGTTATATGAAAGTAACAGTATTCAGCGGGAGCCACAAAGGCAGGGAAGGAAACACCCTTATTATGGTTGAAGAATTCCTGAAAGGTGCAGAAGAAGCCGGGGCAGAAACTGAAAATATTATCCTTGCCGAGAAGAATATCAGGCACTGCAGGGGGAAATTTGAGTGCTGGCTCAAGACTCCCGGAAGGTGTACTATTCGTGATGATATGGATGACTTGATTCCCAGATTTATGGGATCGGATATTGTAGTTTTTGCGTGTCCAGTATATTTTGAAAATGTTCCCTCCATAATGAAAAATTTCATAGATCGGCTTACTCCTGTTCTTCTACCTTACTTTGAGGAGGATGAGAAGGGTGAATACAGGCATTCCAAGCGTTATGAGAAATATCCAAAAATCGTTGTGATTTCGAATGCCGGGCTTCCCGGACAGACGAATTTCGAGGTAGAAAGCCTTTTTTTCAGGCGGCTAGCAAGAACTTTTCACACTGAGATGATTGCAGAAATCTATAGGGGAGAAGGGGAAATTTTCAGAGGCCAGAAAAATCTCATGCTAAAGCCTCTGATAAGCAAATATAAAAAGCTACTCAGGTCTGCCGGAAAAGAGGTTGTTGAAAACCAGACACTTTCTGAAAAAACAATTTCAGACCTTGAGAAGCCAATCGTACCTCCGAGCCTGTACATAAAGTTCGGAAATGAAGAATGGGATAGACTTCGAACTGAATCTCAAACAGAAGAAAAGTAATGTCTGATGCCTCTTTACCTTACCAGGTTTTTTATTCATGCTGGGAGATTAACTCAATTTTCAATTCGAAAAAAGAACCAGAAAGAGAGTCTTGAGCAGACTCTCAAATTATTGACTTTCAAGTTTGATTACTTATCTTCTATCTTGATTACTGACTTTCAACATTGCCTTCAACGAGGTCTTCCAGGCTGTGTTCCATGTAAGGTGCATTGCTCCTGTTAATCAGTTCCTGGCAGACTTCAACCGGCTTTCCGTCCATTACAAGGGCTCCATTTTCGATTAACACTGTCCTATGGGCGACTTCCCTGACAAAGTCCATATGGTGGCTCACGAGTACGATGGTCGTGCCGAAGCGCTCGTTAATCCTTTTTAAAGAATTTGTTACATCTCTCAGGGTTACGGGGTCAAGGTCTCCAAAAGGCTCGTCAAGCATAAGGTATTCAGGAGAGGTTGCAAGGCTCAGGGCAATGAAAGCTCTGACATGTTCTCCCCCGCTTATCTGGTAAGGAGTTTTGTCAAGGACTTCCATTGGCAGGTCAAGGGCTTCAAAGACAGGCTTTGCATAGGTATCAACATCGGTAACCGGAATAGCCGGAAAGAGTTCGAAGTAAACCGTGTCATTGAGATTCAGTTCCCTGAGTGCTTCAGTTTTTTCCTCTTCAGGCATATCGGGAAGGCGGTAAACAGTATCCAGAGTCTCATCCGAAAGTCCCATTTCCCTGGCTTTATTTCTCGCGTATTCGATTGCACCCTGTTTTTTCATGCTCAGCCTGAAACGGATCTGGTCTCTTACAGTTGAATTTACGGACATTGAGAATTCCTGGTTCATAATACTCATAATCCGCCTGAGCTCCATACGCTTCTTGCTGAACTCAATGACATCCACCCAGTCATCCTTGCAGAGATACTCGACAGACCCGCTTTTAGGTTTGACCAGTCCTTCCATCAGCTTCATTATTGTCGTTTTTCCGGATCCTGAAGACCCTATAAACGCCAGAATTTCTCCTCTATAAACGTCCATAGAGAAATTTTTGATATTGAGGACTTCTCCCATCCGGATAAGAGAATAACGTTTTGAGATATCTCTTACTTTAATGCAGACGTCCTTATTCCCGGATTCTGAAAGTTCTTCCCTTGGTTTCATGTCTTTCAGGAAGTTTTTAAGTACCCAGGAAGGTTCACCATCGGCTGCGATTTTCCCGTTTTCAAGGAAAATAAGCCTGTCTGCAAGATAGGCATGGATTTCTGGAAGGTGGGAGACCACTATAATCGGGATATTCAGTTTCTCTTTCAGGCCCTTTATCACATCAAGAATTTCCTGTTTCGTATCCGGGCCTGTCATTGTTACGGGCTCGTCCAGCAGAAGGACTTTTGGTTTTGCCGCCAGCTGCCTTGCCATTACAACCCTTTGCTTTTCCCCTCCACTCAGGAGATTGGTTGAGTGAAGGGCTTTGTGTTCCAGGCCCACAAGTTTCATGTACGGCATAGCCTCGGCAAAGAGCTCTTTATAATCATCAGAGTCACTGCTCGGAAGGGCTTCATGCCCTATTCTGAGGTAATTCAGTTTCCTTATGATGTTTTCTATTGCAGGCCCGTTCCATAGCCCGAAATTCCGCTGGAGGTGTATTGCAGTTACGCTTTTCAGGAGCAGTTCTCCTTCCAGTCCTGATTCAGGAGTCACAGTTTCTCCATCTATTTCTACAGCTCCTTCATTGAAGGGCTCAACTCCCCGGACAATGCGGAGCAGGGTAGATTTCCCGCTTCCGCTTCGACCTGTAATTCCGAGGATCTCTCCGTCCTCCACCGTGAGGTCGATATGGTCCAAAACCCTTCTTTTTTCGGAACCCACCTCATAATCTTTTACCAGATTGGAAATTCTGAGCATAATCATACCTCTTAGTGTTGATTGTAAGTTGACGCTGGACACTTGATCGGTTCTAAAGGACTCGGTATTTTTCCTTCATGAAAAATTTTCTTTTTCTGAACCGTTTCATTTTTCAGATCCTTTTGCGTTAGTAAAATATTTTTGCGTTAGTAAAATATGATACTAAAATAGGAGTCAAGTATTTCCTTTAAAACTATTTATTACAATCGGCTGCCTATGAATTGCCTCTCGAACTGGTTTTAAATATTAAGTATAAAGATAATTTTCAAAATAAAAAGTTTGGGTAAAGAAAACCTGGTAGAGAAAAGACCATTTTACAGGAGTGCATAATTTTCAGCCAGTCGAATAAATTGAGTATCAGAATATTCAGTAGTGACAATTAGTCTCAGGAATCGTATAAAATAAAGATGGGGGGCTTACAGCCCTGCTCTTTCAACCATTAAATCTGCCACCTGTTTTGCGTCCTTGAAAGGGAAATCCTTTTCATTAATCAGACTTTTGGCCTCAGCAGCGGTGACTTCAACATCTCCTATCATGCATGTAGTTTCCAGTCCCTCGGGTAAAGCAGAAATTAACTCTTCAAGCGTGTTGATTGGAAATTTTGCACCTTTGAGAATTTCTAGAATCTGTTCATGGACTTCTTCTTTAACTCCCATATATTCTCCTCCAATTTTGTTTTTTTCTTTTCGATTTTATGTTCTAAGGAATCATTATTCCATAATCTTTTACTGGCAAGTAATTATTATATTCTTACCAGACATGAAATGTTCTCTATTTTTGAGGCTGAAAAAATGAGATGGGCTGAGTCACAGAGGTCGTAATGTAAAATGCAGGATTTATTACAAAACTATTTTTCGCTCTATGCCCCTGAAGAAATAAGGTTCAGAAGGGAGAGATGGCTTATGCTGTCAAAAAGAGGATTAAAAATAAATAGAGAATTAAAAAGAACAGTTTAATTTAAGGAATTTTTTCTTCAAATATCTTAAAAGCAGGCAGCACACCTCGAATTCCTTAAAAAGGAACTCATCTTTTTATGGCTGATACAATCTCGGCCACCTTTGAAGCAACGTCTTTTACTTCTTCAACAACTGTGCCGGTGACGATCATATCCGCACCTGCAGAGGCACATAGCTTTGCGGTTTTCGCGTCCCTGATCCCGCCGCCAACAATAAGTTTGTTTTCTCCAAGTACCTGTTTGACAGCACCTATCATTTCGGGGTTGACGGGAACATCGGCTCCTGATCCTGCTTCCAGGTAGGTATAATGCATGCCAAGGTATTTGCCTGCAAGAGCATAGACTGCGGCAATTTCAGGCTTCTTCCTGGGAATCAGTTTTGCGTCCCCTACCCAGCCAACAGTGCCTCCCGGCTCGACTATAAGGTATGCCATGGAGATTGGCTCAATCTGGCTTCTGTAAACAAGCGGAGCTCCAAGCACCTGGTTTGTAATTACATACCCTAGGTCCCTTGAGTTTAAAAGGCTCATAAAAAATACTGCATCTGCGTACTTGCTGAGGCCGGCTGAACTTCCCGGGAAAAGGATGGTAGGGACGTTTACATTCTCTTTTATTTTTATTACAGTTTCATCTAATAGGGTTCCCGACGCTCCGGTTGAGCCCCCTATCATGATGGCATCAGTGCCCCCTTCAACTGCTGCAAAAGCAATTTCGGCGGCTCTCTCAGGCGTCTGAGACGCCGGATCGATAAGGGTAAGATGAACTTTTCCGTCCTTTTCAATAATCTTCTGGAGGTGTGCTTCCACCTGCAAAAAAGATCATGCTCCCTTGGATTCCTTGGATTTTACACGAAGAGCACTGGAGCCGCATTTTCTGCAGCGGGTTGCCCTTGTGGCGTTTCTTGCATTACACTTCATGCAGATTTTTTTGTTTAATAATCTTTCTTCTGCTTCTGGAAAACGACCCATTTTTGTCACCTGCTATTATTTTTATTATCAATACGGTATATAGCCCGCATAATGGATGTTAATGCATATAATGTTTTTCATCAAGAATTTCCGCTGCTTATTGGGTTTGTGATTCATTATTCTCTACTCTTATTATGTGCTTTGATTTTCCTTTCTGCCCTGAGACTCGAAGCCTATTTATTTGTCCTGTTGTTTATTCCGTAACCTGAAGGCTGAAGTATAGGCTGAGTAAGGTTCCTTATTCGACAGAATGATATTACTAATATGGGTAATTCTGGCAGTAAGCGGTCTATTAAATATATTTTCACTGCCATTTTCAGGCTAATATTTAGATACGAAGTTTAGTATTGAACCCTTTGGGATCATTCAGGCTAAAGGTAATTTAGGCTAAGGACAATCTTAGGCTAAGAAGAATTTATGCGAAAAATATTAAGTTCATATTATAGAAAACTAGGATTACTTAAGGTTTAAAGTAGACCCGGGATGAAATTAAATTCCCGATTCCAGTAAGGTGATTGATGTGTCTATCCATCCTATAGAATACCGATACGGTACAGCGGAAATGAAATATGTATGGAGTCAGGAAAACAGACTTGCTAAGATCTTACAGACCGAGGCAGCCCTTGCCCGGGCAGAAGCGGACATGGGACTTATCCCCGCAGAGGCAGCTGAAATCATATCCGAATGCATCACCTCTGTAAAATCCGAGAGGGTCGATGAAATCGAAGCTGAGATCCATCATGACATGATGGCTGTCGTTGTTGCAATTTCTGAGAAGTGCCGGGATGACGCAGGAAAATGGGTCCACTTCGGAGCCACTTCAAACGATATTCTTGATACGGCAACGGCCCTCCAGATAAAGGAAGCAATTGATATTCTGGAAGATAAACTCAAAACCCTGCTCAGAGTTCTGGTAAATCAGGCCGAAGCCCACAAGAATACGGTTTGCTGTGGAAGGACACACGGACAGATAGGGGTTCCCACAACCTATGGGCTTCGTTTTGCAATATGGGCTTCTGAGATTTCAAGGCATCTTGACCGCCTGTATGAATTGACTCCGAGAGCTACCGTAGGGCAGATGACCGGAGCTGTAGGTACTCAGGCAGCTTTTGGAAAATCCGGGATTATGATCCAGAAGCTTACAATGCAGCACCTTGGGATTGGGGCTGTGGATGTCTCAAATCAGATTATCCAGAGGGACAGGCATGCAGAGTTTGTTATGTGGATGGCAAATGCAGTTACCACTCTGGATAAGATAGGGATTGAAATCAGGACACTTCAGCGCAGTGAGATTGCCGAAATTGAAGAAAGTTTCGGGAAAAAACAGGTAGGTTCATCCACAATGCCTCACAAGCGCAACCCCATAAAGTCCGAACAGATCTGCGGGCTTGCAAGGATTGTTAGGGCAATGGTCGAGCCTGAGCTTCTTAACAACACTCTATGGGACGAGAGAGACCTTACAAATTCGTCCTGCGAGAGGGTTGTCTTCCCAGAAGCCTGCGTGCTTACGGACCATATCTTTAAACTAGGAATCAGCGTACTTGAGAATCTCAGGTTCTATCCCGAAAATATTCGCCGGAACCTGGATTTGCTGAGAGGTCTGAATATGGGCGAAGCCATAATGATCGAACTTGCAAAAAGAGGCGTAGGCAGGCAGGAAGCTCATGAACTTGTCCGGACTGCAGCGATGAGAGCACATGATACAGGGCAGCATTTCAAACAGGTTCTCCTTGGTACCCCTTCTGTTTCAAGGTACCTGAGCGCCGAAGATATTGAGAACCTTGTAAACCATGATAAATATGTAGGAACAGCAGTGGAACAGGTAGAAGGGCTTGTTATAAAGCTTCGTGACGCCTACACCCTCTGAACTATTCCTTTTTCTTATTTTTTCAATTATTTTTATATTAAGAAAAGTTATTTACACGCCTGGATTTTACAGGCTGGTTTTTTCTCCTGCGCTACCTAAAATAATGTATTTGTCAGGTTTGTTTCTTTTACGAATAGCATATTTCTTTAAACTCATTATCTTTTTATGTAAAGAGGCACGAGAAGTAGACCTGTATGAAGGCCTATAAATATATTATCCGAGGTAGACAAAAACAAAAATATTTTTGCAAAAAAATAAGAGATTGTTAAGTATATTCTTTTATCGTCACGATTAAATATAAAAGTTTATATCTGCTAAACCCCTTTAATATATGAGAGCTTTATCAAAAGTTTCATCCGAATTGGGTGATTGAGGCATCTAATAAATAGGCGTTGTGTAATTAAAAATCTATTTGGGCTAGATTTGGTAGATGATTTGTGGTGTGAATGTGGATTAGATGCCTCATTAACTCCTACGTACAGGTTATTTATAAAATTTGTGCTGATTATATCATAGATCTTCTAAAAAAATACCTTCTCCCACTACCTCTTTTTTGCATCTTTAGTTTATTATTTAAATAGTTCGATTCAATTAAAAATCTGTACCTGCAGATCCATTCAAATTAAAGTAGGACTTACGCGGTTGAACTGAAAAACAACAGCTATAAACCTTCAACTGTCTTAACCATCGATTCAATAGCAAGGCCTATTGATCCTGATTTTGATCATCAAGTGCGTAAGTCCTATAAAGATTACAGGTAAGTTTTTGCGATTAGGACTCTCTATTTTCTGATTTTAATTTACTCTATTCTCCAGTAAATCTCTGCCCAGCTGGATTTATAGACAATATCAACAGTATTCTCTTACTAGTTTTTTATGCCCGACCTTGATGTGCCCAAAAAAGGATAAAACTACTTTTGTAGATATATTAAAGTTTTTGGTTTTTCATAGGTATTAATGCCTCGCTCTATGAAAAATCACTTCTTTTGCCGAAAGAAGTAGCCCACTCACGTATTTATTTTACAGCAATAATATAAAAGTTTATATATGATGATTCTCTATCCCACTTAGCATTGCTGTATATGGTATTGAGGCATCTAAGAAACGGCGTTGTGTAACACTTCAATATCTATTCGGGCTAGATGTGGTAGATGATTTGTGGTATGAAAGTGGATTAGATGCCTCAATAATTTTTTATAATGAGGTTCTTAATATTTCTTGTGTTCGTTATGTACACAACCACCCAAAACTATCTTTACATTGAATCAAGCTCATTTTACTACTGCTGCTTTAAAGGTTAAAGACTTCGAGTTTCTCCCAGTTAAATTTGTCTGGAGGGCAGGCTCTTATGCATTTCTGGCAGTGTGAGCCATCGCAGAGGTCAGTGCTTATCATAACCCTGTTTTCTTCATCAATTGTAATGGCGTCATTAGGGCAAACTTTTATGCACTTTTTACACTCGGGGCAGTCGACAACCATGGTCATATAGGTCCCGACCTTCTCGAGTACGTGCAGACCTTCTTCCCCGAAAACAGGAATATCTCTTCCCACGCGCTTATCCACAACAGGATTGCTAATAGGGTCATCAAGTGATGG
Organism: uncultured Methanosarcinales archaeon; assembly: GCA_964434965.1. Lineage (GTDB taxonomy): Archaea > Halobacteriota > Methanosarcinia > Methanosarcinales > Methanosarcinaceae > Methanosarcina. The sequence continues at coordinate 168,106 of CAYSWX010000002.1, read as the reverse complement.
AAGTCCTTTCTTTTTAAGGTATTTCTTGAACATCTTGAAGGGCATTCCCTCTTCCCAGTACGCAAGTTCAAGGACATATGCATCCCGGAACTCCGGAGCAGTCGCAAACATTATGTGAGTGCCTATTATCTGGCTTGCAATGTCCTGAAGTTCCCACAGCCTTTCTTCCGAAAGCAGAATATCCCTTGCAACTGCGAGTGAGGTGTTTCCAAGCTGGGCAATTTTTCCTGTAGAGTAAGGGATTAAGCCAATTTTCTGGGCTTTTTCTGCGTCCATATATGTGCCGGCAGCCCCTGCCATATAAGCAGTGTCAATATCTGATAGTTCAATACCAGCAGCCGCACAGAGAGTTATGTGCCCTGCCCTGATTGCACCAATTGCTTTTCCGGCCTCTTTAAGATCTCTTTCCGAGAAGGTAATTCCGTTCTGCAAGTGAATAAGTCCATCCGGAGTCTTGATTTTAGGCAGTTCTACCAGACCGCGCCCCAGGGCTTTTTCTATGAGTGCAATAACTCCTGTACCTGTGATTCCTTTTGCTGTGATCTGGCCCACTTCAATAATTTCTCCGGATTTAGGGTTGACAAGGTCTCCGGGTTCGGGTTTCATTTCGTCGTTCAACACGTAATTTCTCAATTCTCCGTCTTCGAATTCAAAATCCGAAATTGCAAAGGGAGAAGCAATGGTCCCATGTTTTATTTGCTGTCCCTCAAGAGCCGGGCCTGCAGCTGCCGAGCCTGTATAAATTATATCTTTTACTTTGAGCGCCATCTCGGCATTTGTTCCATAGTCCGTTGCAATCGAAATCTTATCGCTGTCAAGCATTCCTGATTTGGTTATAAGAGCAAGGGCATCGGCTCCTACTTCATGTTTTATTGCGGGGGGGACTACAACTTCGCAGTTAAACTCCTCAAGCCCTGAAATTTCAGTACTGGATATTATCCTTGCGTTCCTGTTCTGTTCCTGTATATTGTACTTCTTTTTCTTCCGTTCCCCTGCGTAAGCCAGGTCTTCTATACTGACACCCTGAAAAATAGATAACTGAATTGGGTTTCCACAGATTGAAAGTCTGTCCAGTTCCCCGCATTTCACATCAAGTGTATGGAGCAGGTTTTTTACCGCATTTACTGAGAGTCCATGTGCAAGATCCTGACCATAGTGAATTGCGAAGTCCATGTGATCCATCACATTCGCTCCGGGAAGAGGATTTCTCAGTGTTATTACTGTCCTTTTAATCTCCCTGGTATCCAGGTCAATCTTCTGAGCTCGATACCCGCTTGTACCCAAGTCAATTGCAACTCCACATCTCATACAAGTCCCCCCTCAATTTATTTTGCCGTGATTAGACGTATCATTTAAGCCTTTTGAGATATTTATATGATATTACTAAAAATAACGTATAAATAAATATGGAAATTTATATATTGACATATATTAAAAGGTCCAGCCATATTAAAAGGTCCAGCCAATTTCCTGCCATTACCCGATCTTATTTGTAAAAAAAGCCGTTTCGAGCTTTGCTTTATCTTTTGCAGGCAAGATTAAATATTTAGATTTCGTTTCTAAATAAAATAGACATCGGGAGAGATACGGGTAGGATATTTTTATATACTACAAATGTCTTTGTATAGATGATGAGCTAGTCCGGGTAGGTCGGCGTTACCTATAACCCGAAATCGCCGATATGCGGGGGACGAAGCCAAAGGAAGATGCGCCAGAGAGATTCCAGCCTGAAGTCTCAACTGAGAAGCCCCGTCCTGCTTGGATGGTGCAGGTATGCGGACTTGCTGGAAAACAGGTTCTCATGCCCTAACCATGGAAACCGGTCGAGGCCCGGAAGGGAGCAGACTCACCGTGGGCAACCGTCGCTTGCGGGGTTGCGGGGTGGAGAAGAGATTTCGGTCAACTGGAGACTCCGAGACGCAGCAACCTGAGGCATGCTCATCACTAAATACATTATTAGATCTTTTTTGAGTGCTTGGTTTTATATTTCTACTGTAATTTTACTGAATATATTCCTTCAAAGTATTTTCTCCGGAAAAGGTTAAATATATGAAATGCATTTTAGGAGACGCGTTTATAAAGTTCAATATGACGAGATAGCCAAGCCCGGTATGGCGCGGGATTGCTAATCCCGTGATGCCCTGCATCCCGGGGGTTCGAGTCCCCCTCTCGTCGTTTCTTTTTTAAGAAATTCTCTTGATTTTCATTTCTGATTTTATCCATACTTTTTAATCATCTGTGTGTAAATTTTATATAAGAGCTCGCCTTATACCCTGTAAACAAAGTTCAGTTTTATGCCCTCTCATCAGTCTCGTAACTCAGTGGGTTTAAGACTTTATTGACAAAATGAATCGAGTCAAAAAAATGAAACGGATATCATCAGGAATACCTGAGCTTGACGCAAGAATCGGTGGCGGATACCTGGCAGGTAGAGTCCTCCTTATCACCGGAGATACAGGAACTGGAAAGACAACTTTTACCATTCATTTTCTGCACAGGGCATGCCTTGACGGCAAGAAATGCGTTCTGGTCGCAACAGAAGAACTTCCTGAAGATATTCTTGAATTGTCTGAAATGCTAGGCATTGGACTTACAAAATATTATGAAAATGGCCAGCTTGCGATTGAGAAATCGTTCCAGAGTCGTTCAGAAAAAGTCCAGACTTCCAAATTCGGGTTTACTCCTGAAGGCCTGGAAATAGAACTGCCTTCGCTCTCGGATTATGTACCTGAGGGAACTGATGTTGTAGTTATTGACAACATCGGAGTTTTTATCCTCCGGCTCTCTATTCAGGACTTCCGGGATCAGTTTGATGCGCTAAACTTTATCCTGAGCACCAGAGAGGACTGCACGGCAATGTTTGTCATGGATGACACTGCGTGTAAGATGACACATAACCTTGCGGAATATTCAGTAAGCGGATCTCTTCGGCTTATGGTAGATGAAAATCCGTATACAGGAAATATTGAGCGCTACATAAGAATTCCTAAAATGCGAAGGACATGCCTCAGTTTGAACCCTATCAGGTTTGAAATAACCTCATCAGGGATTAAGATCCTTTGAGAAATGGATTCACTATGAGCTTACTGTCATTTATTTATTCTTTTTCTAATTTCTCAGCATGAAACTCATGAAATCTTTAGCTCAGGAGTAGTTGACTCTATTCTCCTTAACTGACTCTATTCGCCTTAACTGACTCTATTCGCCTTAATTTCTTTTCTGCCTCTCTTGACTTTCGGTCTTTTTAAATGTGTTTTCATAATTAGAACTAATGATTTTTTGTTAAAATATTAAATTTTAATTTTAATTTTGAATAAATATAATAAAGGAGAGATGCTTGGTCTTAATGAAAAGATTTATACTATTAAAACCTATTTCATATTTGAAAAGTAAACAAAACATTTAGTATTTTTTTTATATTGCGTTTATAAAAGGAAGAGTTTGACGTCGTGCTGACATATTGAAGTATTTAATTGGGTTGTTATGCATATTGAAACGTCCTAAAATTTTAAGAAAAAATTTAAACTGAACTTATAATAATAATTTGTATTTATTATTAACTTTATGAGGGGACTAATCCTAAGTGGGGTGAACTTTTATGGTTTCTAAAAACGAGAAATCTCCGGATGACTCAAAAAGATCAGAAAAGAGTGTGCAGATAGGCGCAGAAGAAGATGCTCTGGCAGGAAAATCCTATCTTTTACAGGTACCTGTAAAGAAAATTCCTTATGGAGAAAATCTTAATACATCTATTGACAGCCCTAAAGCTGATAATAACACAGATACAAATAATATCCTTCAGGAAGTATCAGAGAATGAAACCGCAGGAAATGAAAAAGGAATAAATGAAAATGAAGTAAATGAGAATACTCATCTCCCAGATATGAAAATCCAGATTGAGAATCGGAAAACTAAACCCGCACTCAAAAATGTTCAATTTAAGAGTTTTTCTCCTGAAACTGAAGCTGAGAAGAATACTAAAACTGAATTCAGACCTGAACCTCCTTTATTCGTGGATGAAGCTAACAGTAAAAAAACTGTCTTTTCTGAAGAGAGCAATTCTTCTAAACCGAAACCTGCCGCATCTACAGAAATCATTCCTGAAAAGAAAGTTGAACTTATCCTGGAAACAGAAAACAAAGGAATTTTCCCTCCCCCAGCAGAATCCCATAGCGAGGAAAGTACAGACAATAAATCCGGAGTTGGAGAGTTAAAGAGTTCTCCGGGAAAAAAAGAGGAGAAAAAAGTTCAAACTCCAGGTAAGCCCAAAAAGGCTACCAAAAAGACAATAATTAAGAAAAAACCCGGATTCGCCGAAAATATGAAGGATCTGACCCGCGACATAATGGGGATAAAAGAAGGCGAGAAATTAAGTGATAAACTCAAAGAGTTCTTTGAGGAAATAAAAACTCCTGAAGAAGCAAAAAAGAAATTTGAAGAAATAATCAGGAGCTTGAAGGATGAGGAAATAAGAACTCTTCCCCCTTATGAACCTGAAACCTGCGGCCCACTCCTGGAATATGAAATCCCTGCAGGATTTACTGAAATCGAACGCTACTGGGTAGAAGAACCTTACGCTTTTGTCAGCATAATTGAAAACATGGAGATGAAATACTATAATGTTGTTGAGCCCACGCTGACAGCCTATGAAAAGACTGTTCTTGAAAGAGTCAGAAATAATCTGGAAGACGTTCTCACTCAGGAGGACATGATTACTGGAAAAGATAAAGATACAGGTAAAGAGAAAGACATCATTCTCATTAACAGGGGCATGAGGCTTCTTGATCAGTACTACAGTACCCTTGAAGTTTCTTCAATTCATAAAATAATGTATTTCCTCCGAAGGAATTTCATTGGATATGAAAGAATAAATCCGCTGATCCTTGACCCTAATATTGAAGATATTTCCTGCTCGGGAATTGAAATCCCTATATACCTTTACCATAGAAAGCACAACAACATTGCAACCAATATCCACTTCGGAGAAAAAGAACTCGACTCCCTGGTTGTCAAGCTCTGCCAGAGGAGCGGCAAGCATATCTCGTTAGGAGAACCAATTGTGGATGCAACCCTTCCTGATGGGTCAAGAATTCAGGCAACCCTCGGAAAAGAAGTTACAACAAGGGGCAGTTCTTTCACTATCCGTAAGTTCAAAGGAGACCCAATAACCCCTATCGACCTTATCAGGTACGGCACATGCAGTATCGAGATGATGGCATACTACTGGATTGCAATTGAAAACAACATCAGTGTACTTTTTGCAGGCGGTACTGCTTCAGGTAAGACCTCTCTTATGAATTCTATTTCTCTTTTCATCCCGAGGCTGTCAAAGGTAGTATCCATTGAAGATACAAGAGAAATTATGCTCCACCATGAAAACTGGATTGCAGGTGCAACCAGGAAATCGTTTACAGTAGGTGGTACTGGAGAGGTCTCCATGTATGAACTCCTTAAAGCTGCTTTAAGGCAGCGTCCTGAGTATATCCTGGTAGGCGAGGTCCGTGGTAAAGAGGCTCTTACCCTTTTCCAGGCAATGTCAACAGGGCACACCACCTATTCAACAATGCATGCAAGCGACGTGCAGACTGTGGTTAACAGGCTTGAAAATGAACCTATTAATGTACCGCACGTAATGATGCAGGCCCTTGGAATCATCTGTATCCAGATGCAGACCTATGTCAATGAGACCAGAGTAAGAAGAACTAAAACAATTGTGGAGATCACAGGGCTTGATGCAAGGTCAGGAAGTCTCAGGATCAATGAACTTTACCGCTGGGAGCCGGTGCATGACAACTTCAAGCGGGCAGGGGATTCCTATGTGCTTAATGAGATTATGAAATCAAGGGGCTGGAGCCCTGATAAGCTCTTCATCGAGTTTAAAAACAGAGAACAACTACTTGCCTATCTTGCAGCAAAACAGATCCGTGATTATGTAAGCGTTTCCCTTATAGTACACATGTATGCTACAAATCCGCAGCTTGTAATGGAAGCAATTGGAAACGATACCCTGCGAAATATGGTATTACACCACGGTTAATTGGGGGGTATCCATGAACGCTATAAATACCCTGGCATTCAGGATCTTTGGAGAAAAAATTCTTGAGAAAGAAGACAGGTTTGCCCTTTTAAGAATAAAGCTTCGCCAGGCTCAAATCCCCCTGCCTGTGGAACAGTATGTTTCAACTGCAGTATTATTTTCCTTGCTTGCGGGAATTTTTGGCGGGCTTGCGGGCTTACTTATAGGCAAGCATCTTTTCAGAGGGATCACTCCGGAAAGCATCGTCTCAACATTTGGAATCTCACACAGGGTGACCAGGGCAGTTGAGACTCCTGCATTTATCGAATCCCATCTTCCTTTTATCCTTATGGTTATAGGTGGACTTATTCTCTTTTCTATTATCGCTGCCCTTACCTATGGGCTTGTCATGGCGTACCCGCCTATGAAAGCTGACAGCAGGAAGCGAGCTATCAATGCAACAATGCCCCATGCAACAGCTTTCCTCTATGTCCTGCAGAGGGGTGGAGGCATGACTATCTATGATATCATGAAGTCACTTTCGAGGCATCCTCATCTTTACGGGACCACCTCCCGTGAATTCGGAAATATTGTCAGGAATATAGAATACTTTGGAAAAGACCTTAAGGAATCTCTCTGGGACGCTGCTGATAGGACACCTTCCGAACAATTCAAAGACCTTGTTGATGGCTTGATTTCGATAGTCTCCAGCGGAGGAGACATTACCCTTTACCTGAAAAACAAGACTGATGTTTACAAATCAAATGCAAATAAAGAACAAAAGCATTTCCTTGAAACCCTCGGGCTCCTGGCAGAGGTTTATATTACGGTATTTGTTGTAGGTCCTCTTTTCCTTATGGTTATCCTCGTAGTTATGAATATGATTGACAACGGAGGAGCAACCAACCTTTATATCCTTGTATACGGTGCGATTCCGTTCGGAACCATGATCTTTCTTGTCTTCCTGGATATGCTTGCAGGAGATGTGGAAAAGATGCCTGAAGAAACAAACTCTGCAATTAAGCCGGATTCTTACAGTGATGTCAGGGTAAAGCCACAAACAGAAAAGGACGAAGAACTGCTTCAGAAGATGGAGTTTTTTGAAAAGGCAAACAGGGTCAAAAATGTGCTCCTGCACCCTATAAAGTCTATGCTCGATAGGCCGGCATACGCATTTATTATAAGCGGCCCAATCGCTTTCTTGTACTTTGTTTCCGCATTCCTGGAACACATGCCTTACAATGGAGGATTTGTTGAAACCGCATCTACCCTTGATGATTATATCTTTGTAACCCTGCTTGCCCTGTTCATTCCCTATATCATCTTTCACGAACTCGAAATCCGGCGGGTCAGGCAGATTGAGGATCAGGTCCCCGAATTCCTTAAAAGGCTTGCAAGTATCAACGGGACAGGAATTCTGCTTGCGGATGCAATTGCCATTACAGCTCAGTCGAATATGGGCAGGCTTAAATCCGAAATTAACTGTACAGTTGCGGATATCCGCTGGAACTCAAACCTTGTAGGCGCCCTGAGGCGTTTTGAAGCCAGAATAAGGACCAACATGACCCGGCGCAGTTTGACCCTTATTGCCAAAGCAAGTGAATCCACCGGAGATATCCATCAGGTCATCAGCACGGTTGCGGAAGATGCCGATATTGAGAGAAACCTTAAAAAAGAGCGTTCTTCAGAGATGTTCATATATGTATTCATTATCTTTGTGACCTTCTGCGTTTTCCTGGTAATTGTATACGTGCTTGCTGCGTTTTTCATGCCTGCACTTGACGGTTCCAGCAATCCGGCGATGTCTATGGGAAGCTTTAACCTGGATGAATATACACTCCTCTTCTTCCATGCAGCTCTTCTGCAGGGTTTTGGCTCAGGGCTGGTTGCAGGTAAAATGGGTGCAGCAAACATTTCCTCCGGACTCAAACACTCCCTTGCCATGATGTCAGTATCTTATATACTGTTCGTCGTGTTTATCTGAGGCTTCGAACCTGAGGTTCGTATTTGAGGTTAAGCCTTTGGAATTTTCTTCAGAGGCACCTCCATAATTTTTATTTCGCCTTTTAACCCATTTCCTTATTAATACTGGAGACTAACTGTAGAAATAGGTCCGAAAAAACAGTAAACAACTTTAACCGCATAATCGATTAGTTTCCATCTGCCTATTCGCGGTTAACTGTATATATGATATTTATATCATTTAAATTAAATATCTATCAATGGCACTGGATCTTTTAACCGACCTGCTAATTATATTCGGACTCTCCATACCTGTAGTTTTCATTTTTTCCAAATTGAAGATAGCTCCACTGGTGGGTTTTTTGCTTGCTGGCATCCTTGCAGGTCCATTTGGACTGGGTCTAATCCGAGAGACTGAGAATATCGAAGTGCTGGCCGAAATCGGAGTTGTGCTTCTTCTATTTACAATTGGAATAGAGTTTTCCCTTCGAGAACTTTTGAAGCTTCGTAGAATAGTTCTTATTGGAGGGGGACTGCAGGTCTTTATTACGGCTCTTCTTGTTGCCATCATATTCTGGTGGCTGGGTTATTCCCCTGAAGCTGCAGTATTCATGGGGCTCATTGTGGCACTTAGCAGCACGGCGATTGTCCTGAAACTGCTGCAGGAGAAAGGAGAGATCTACAGCGCACACGGGAGAATAGCGCTTGGAATCCTTATTTTTCAGGACATAGCCGCTGTTTTTATAATTATACTTGCTCCGCTTCTTGCAGGAGAGGTGGTAGACAGAAGTGCACTCATTGAGCTTTTGTTCAGGGGAATAGGGCTTGTAATTCTTACACTTGCAAGTGCCCGTTACTTAGCTCCTTTTCTCCTGTACCATGTGGCAAAAACACGCAATAATGAGCTTTTCCTGCTGAGTATAGTGGCAATAGGTCTTGCTGTTGCCTGGATTACTTCCCTGGCAGGCCTTTCCCTTGCCCTCGGGGCATTTCTTGCAGGACTTATCATTTCTGAATCGGAATATGCTGCTCAAGCACTTGGAAATGTTATACCTTTCAGGGATATGTTCATGAGTATCTTTTTTGTTTCCACAGGCATGCTACTTGACCTTGATTTGATGAGGACACACCTGTTCCTTATCCTCGTAGTTACTGCACTTGTCCTTTTCCTGAAAACTTTTGTAAACGCTCTTACTACTTATCTTATAGGCTTTCCTCTGCATACGATGATCCTTGTTGGCTTCTCTCTGGCTCAGATTGGAGAATTTTCCCTTATTACGGCGAAGGTGGGCTTCGAAAATGGAATTCTTACTGGAGAAGTTTATCAGGAGTTTCTGGCTGTAACCGTGCTTTCCATGGTTTTAACTCCATTTTTTATACATATGGGGCATTACTCAGCAGCTTCAAGCCAGAAGATCACCCTTCCTAAAACACTACTATATGATAGGTACGGAACTTTTCAGGAAGAAGGAAAGGAAAAAGAGCTTGAAAATCATCTGATAATAATAGGCTTTGGAGTCAATGGAAAAAATGTAGGAATCGCTGCCCAAAAAACTTCGATCCCTTATGTGATAATTGATATAAACCCCGAGACTGTCCGGCAGGAAAAATTAAAAGGCGAGCCAATTATTTACGGTGATGCAGCTCAGAAAGCCGTTCTTGAACATGCAAATATCCGGAATGCAAAAGCAGTTGTAGTGACTGCTGGTGATACTGTAAGTGCCTGGCGGATTATTGAAACTGCCAGGAGACTGAATCCGAATATCCATATTATTGCAAGGACTCATTTCCTGAATGAACTGGACGGTTTCTATGCCATAGGAGCTAACGAAGTCATCTCAGATGAATTTGAATGTTCCATAGAGCTCTTTGCCAGAGTGCTCAACAGGTACATGGTCCCAAGCAATGAGATTGAAATAATGGGCGAGGAGTTCAGGGCTGACCATTACAGGATACTTCGCAGCCCCGAAATACGCCGGAAAAGCCTCTGTGAACTTCCCCTTGACTTTTCCGATGTAGATATCCGAAGCATAAGAGTAGGAAAGCACTCTAAAGCCGCAGGACAAACCATCGGAGATCTTAATATCCGGAAGACGTACGGAGTTTCCATTCTTGCCATTTCCAGTAATCACAGGCTTATTTATGACCTGGGCTCTGAAACAAAACTCAATCCTGCTGATATTCTGCTTGTAATAAGTCCTCCCGAAAGATTTGAAGAAATTAGAGAACTTTTTGAAGATAAAGTGGGATGAAGATCTACTAAATTTAAGAGAAGAGATTACATATCCAGGGGCGCTTTCAAATAACCTTCTAACATTTAGCAGATTTTCAGGCATTCCCAGAAGAACGCAGGCATCTTTTGCATGAAGGAGGAAATCTCCTTCTGGAGTGTAGATCATATTTGAACCTCTGCGGACTGAAAGTACTGTTATTCCATGCTTTTTCCAGAACTCCATATCTGCGGGTTTTCCATCGAAACTTGAACCGCTCCCCACTTTAAGGACCTGGATCTCCACGCCGGGAATCTCATCCTTTATGCTGAATCCGCTATCAATCCCCGGGTCAACGGACAGTTTTCTCAATCTTCTGTAACCGTTGGCTCTCAAATCACCTACCATTTTTTCAATATTTTCCCCTGGGACAAGATACTTTTCCAGCAGGCGGACAAAGATTTCTACTGAGGTCTCGTATTCTTCAGGGACAATTTCATCTGCGCCCAGAGCATTGAGGTGCTTCATTTCCTGCAGGTCCCTCACCTTTGCAATTATACAGACATTAGGGTTCAACTCTTTTACTTTTTCTACAATTTTCCTTGTAGCGGCTGCATCAGATATCCCGCTTATAAGCACTCTTGCATTCTTTATGCCTGCATGTTCCAGGACAGCTCTAAATGTTGCATCTCCATATTGTATTCGTTCTCCTTTCGTTTTTCCTGTTTAACAATATCAGGGTTTGTTTCTAATATGAGATATGGAATACCTGCAGCTTTTGCAGCTTTTGAAATTGTCTTTCCGGAAAAACCAAAACCAACCACTATTAGATGATCTTTTATTTCAGGCTCAACAGATTCGTCCTCTTCAAGGGATCCAGAGTAGAAGCCACTTATTAGTTTCATACCAAAAACCGCGTCTGAAGCCTTTTTAACAATGAAATCCGCAGGTTTGTAAGACGCGTTAATCAAAAAGGGTGTAACTCCCATGGTGATGATTGAAACTGCCAGAAAAGCCTGGTAAGTCTCCTCTGTCAGGAGAGAATATTCTACACCTAACTCGGAAAGAACAAAGGAGAATTCTCCAACCTGCGAAAGAGCGATTCCTGTAATTATAGTTGTGCGGAGTGGATACCCAAGAACGATAGTGATAAACACCTCTGCAATTGATTTTATGAAAATAGGGGAAACTGCTGCAAGAACAAGAATAGGAAGATGGTCCAGCAGATAACTGATATCAAGAAGCATACCTATGGACACAAAGAAAAAACTCATGAACATATCTTTCAAAGGTAAGATATTACCCATTGCCTGCTGACTATACTGGGACCCAGATATGACAATCCCGGCTAAAAAAGCTCCGAGGGCTAAAGATAGGCCGATACTTGATGTAAAGAGCGTCCCTCCAGCTATTACGGCTTTTTTCATTTTTCAGAGTTCATTTAAGGAAAGGTCAACTCCAATAGTAAAAAGCAGAAAGACTACTCCAAGCTCGGAACTCAGGTCCACATTCTCCCCTCCGTTCAGACCCTCCGTTCAGAATTCCAAGCCCATAAGGTCCTATCAACATCCCTGTTACAAGAAATCCCAACACTGGAGGGAATTCAAATCTGTAAAATATGGTAAGAATTATGACTGCAAAACCAAGAATTACGTCAACGTTTGCCAGTATAGAGTCTTCCATTTATTTTGATCCCCCAGAAAACGTAAAATAAAATCTTGTTGTGATGTTTACCAGATTAGTTCATGCAGGTGGATTGAAACTAGAAATTAGAAAAAGTATGAAAAGACAAATGCAAAATATTATCTCAGCATATCTTAAAAAATTATCTTTCATAGTGATTAATAGCCCTGCAATCTTATATAAATTATTATCACAGTTTTTTTAATTCAGGCACACGTTGAAACAGAAAGATCCAAAGGTACTGGAAATGTACACAAAGAGCCGACCCCAAAACTCAAAATTACTTCTTTAAATAACGAATTTTGAAACATGAAAGTGCTTTCAAGTACTTTAATTCCTTTGTGCCATTCATTCAAAAAATTTCATAGTGTTTTTAGCGAATTATTTATGATTAATATTCGATCTGTTTTTGGTTATAGGTATTTCTCATCATAGATCAGTTGTAATCGCCAGAATCAGTATTAATTAATATAATTAGTAAATGTATTTTTTAGAGAATACTAAATAAATATTTTTAGACGAATGATTATTTGATCATTAATTTAATTTATCTCCAGAATACTGAAGCCTTAACAATCCCTATATTATTTTTTCTCTCCAGTTTCCCCCATCAGATAGATTTTCGCAATCAGCAGGACATTTTGCATATTTAATTGGACATTATATTTGAAGAGTAGTCTTCTGTATATGGAATGCACCTCCATTCATGTGAAATAAATTATTTAATCCTTTTTTTATCACAATTTTTTTAATATTAAAAAGTATCTTTGTAAAAAAAACAAAACATTTTTATATCCCACTTCCTTCTTAATTATGGTGTCAATGAAATCCAAAATAAGCCACTATTTTGCATCGATGGCGCTACTGTCCGGTTTTCTTTTGGCGCTAACAGGTATTGTTTATGCTCTTTCAGTAAATCTTACCAGGAGATCCGATCCCTTAGAAATAGCCAACACTTATGGTTTCATAGGTTTTGGTTTATCCCTGATTCTTACAGGTATTAACCTGATGATCAAGAACCCAAGAGAATATCATCTGCATATTGTAGGAGCTGGGTTTATCCTTAATTGCATAGGGATTGGAGCTTTTCTCGTACTTTATCCCCAGGGTTATCCTGTGTGGGTATACCCTAATGTAACCTATGTGGCAGCTGTATATGCTGCAGGTGTCTGCCTGCTTGCAGGAAACGCCTTTGCAAATACGGTTTTAATTCAGATTGAAGAGAGAGCAAGACAACTTTCTGAAATAGGGTCTGAAAAGATAAAAAGTCACAGTGAAGACGAAATCGAGAAAGAAGTCCAGAAAACTCTCGAAAGATCTCTTACGGCAAAAGATGGTTTTTCGAAGTTTAATATGGATTTAAAAGACACTGAATATGATTTTACTCTCGGAAAAGGGCTCTTAGAGTCAGAGAAGAAGATCACTATTCCGGATGAAATTCCTGAAGTTGAGAACCTGAAGTTTGCCAGTACAGGCAAGCATATAGCTCTCGATGACGGGCTTGATTCAGCATCACTGCTACTTGCTCGGGCAACCAGTACGCCTCCCAAGGGCAAACAAACTAAAGGAATATTTAGCAGTAAAACGAAATTTTTCAGGAGACGTTAAAAATGGCTAAAGGCCTTGATGTAGGAACCATGAATATCATATGTGCGACAAAAGGAAATGGCTCAATTTCCTTTTCCCAGCAGAGAAACGCATTTCTTGAAATGGAATCAAATGACCTGACAAAGCAGATGCTTGATAATGGAAGAGTACTGTACACCCAGAGGGGCAGCATCATTAACGTGCTTGGAGAAGATGCCTTTAAATTCTCAAATGTGTTTAATAAACATATCCGCAGGCCCATGAAGCAGGGAATTATAAGTCCTGAAGAAAAGGACTCCATTCCAATGATCAAGCTCATCATTGAAAGGGTACTCGGGCTCCCAGAAAAGAAAGACGAGCTCCTGTGCATTTCCGTCCCTGCAAATCCGGTTGATAATCAGCTCAATGTGCTCTACCACGGAAAAACCGTAGAAGCCATTGCCACCAAACTCGGGTATGTTACCTGTCCTATTGATGAAGGGCTTTCAGTTGTATATTCTGAACTCGGTGACTCCAATTTCACAGGTGTCGGGATAAGTATAGGCGCAGGCATGACAAACGTGACCGTAGCCTACATGGCAACCCCAATTGTTTCTTTCAGTATAGCCCGCGGAGGAGATTGGATTGATGAACAGGTCGCAACCGCCACAGGCATGGCAAAGGAAAGAATCACCTCTATCAAGGAAACGGACTTCTCACTGTGTTCTGAATACGAAATTGGAAGTGTACAGGGAGCGCTTGCTGTTTACTATGATGCCCTCCTGACGTATGTCCTGCAGCATCTCAAACGCAAACTCTCTGAAACAGCTCCGCCAGATGCCGAATTCCAGGTAGCAATCGCAGGTGGAAGCACGAGAGCCAAAGGCTTTGCAGAGATGTTTGAGAAGAGATTAAAGGAAACTGATCTGCCTATCAGGATTTCTGGCGTCAAGAAGAACCGGTTTAGCACCGCGGGAACGGACTCAAAGGACCCAATATATGCGATTGCCAGGGGATGCCTGATTGCAGCCCTCTCCAAGGAGGCAAGTGCCGCCCCAGCTCCCTCTTCCTCATCCGAAACCCCTAACTCAAAATACTCTTCTCATAAGCCAGAACCTGTAGTAGTCGCTAACAAGTGATGAAAAAATAAACTCATATCAGTACATTCGAAGGAGGGAAGAAACCCTTCTTCAAATCTCATCCTTCAAATCTTGTCCTTAAGATCTCATTTTCAAATCTCATCCTTCAAATCTTATCCTTAAGATCTCATTTTCAAATCTCATCCTTCAAAATCTTTCACCTTTTTGTCTATACCGACACCTATAAATAATGTAGAAGATGTTTCACATAATGTAAAGTAACAATTACATATTGTAAGTTCAAATTGACCATATGTCTTCAAAGATATACTAGAAAATGATACAATAATAAACACGACAATAATAAAATATATATGGAGGATTTACAGATGAAGTTGAAGCAGTTTCGACTAATTTTATTCCTGATTGTATTATTTATGGGGGCAGTTTTAAGTTTTGCTTTATCTATAGGAAATCCGGCACTTGCCGTGAGTGTTTTCCTTGCAGGTGCAGCTGCGATATATTTATGCAAAAACAGGGTAGAAGGTGTTGTGGAAGATGAACGTGTTTACCAGATCGGTCAGAAGGCTTCGAATGTTACTCTCCGGATAGTTACACTGGGTCTTGCCATTGGGGGTATAGTTCTGATATCCCTAAAAGATCTCTACCCCGGATATACTGACTTCGGTTTTTTCATGGCATATGCAAGTTGCGGGATTCTTGTACTTTACTCCCTGTTTTACAAACACTATAACAGGGAATATGGTGGCTGAGATGAAGAACAATATTAAAGTATACAGGGCGATTCATGACCTTACTCAGGAGAATCTTGCTGAGAAAGTGGGAGTAACAAGGCAGACAATACATGCTATTGAAAAAGGAAAGTATGATCCTTCCCTTGACCTCGCATTCAAGCTCTCCAGACTTTTTAACGCAAATATCGAAGATATCTTTCTCTATGAAGGAGACCGGAGTTAAAAACTGCTCCGGAAACTTTTTCCCCCAATAATCTATTTAAATCTTATAGAAATTGGCATGAGATATTTTGATTTGTTTCACTTGAATTTTTAATCTGCTTTTCATAAATCCAAACTGTACCATATTTATTCAAGCTAAACTTAGCTTTCCTTTACTCCTTTACGCAAATAAACCTGAAATAAAAGAGATATATTCACGATATTATTTATTGTAAAATCGCGACCTGTCAAAGAAGCCTAATTTCAGCGGGTAAGCTAATTTTCTTAGTTAGGATTAATGGCGCTGCAACAGGAAAATCAAGATTAGCTTTTAAATAAATTTATAAGGAATGAGCAGATATTTAAATACAGGTACCTGTTTCTATTATATCGGTTTGAGAACTGATATATAAACAACGGTAAACAGGTAACAGGCATATAAACAAAACCAGTTACCAGAAAAGGAAAAATTAGCAGGAGTAGTAAATATGATGCAATCTTTTATAGTAGAGCACTATCTTGAAAGCGCCGTAGATGTTTACTGTGGTGGGCCGGATATTTTCAGGGGAACAGTAAAAGCATGTGCAGATAATGTACTCACCCTCGAAAATGACGGAAAACTGACACATATAGCCATTGATAAGATTATAGCTATGTGGGCCCAGTGAACTACCAGCGGCTAAAGCACGCCGGCTTCGCGGATCATACCTCCAACTAATGTTGGCAAGTTACCGCGCCCTACCCTGCGTTCCGCAGGTGAAAAATTATATAACAAATATAATAATGGGCATGAACTATAAGAAGTCAACTCATGACGAAAAGAATGTTGGGATGTTGACGGATTCATCACACGACTAAAGATCGTGGGCTTTCTCCTTCGACTCTCGTAAATTCGAAATTGTAGAGTTCTAAAATTAGACAAAAGGGGAAATTGGGTTACAGACTAAGGGCACTCATTGTCCTTTCCTGAACCCTGTATAGCTGAATAATTCTCCGGACTGAGGGAGTATCCTAAGCTTTTTTTATTGTTTATAGTTTATAGCTTATGATTTCATGTTTTTCGGCAGCTTTTTGCATGAGATGCAATAAATTCTCTCATAAGCTTTGCTCCGAGCATGGCCGACTGTCCTGAATCGTATTCAGGGGCAATTTCCATAACATCAAAAGCCATAGAGTAAGGGGCAAGAGTCCTTATCGCAGTCCTGACATCCCTGGCGCTGAGTCCAAAAGGCTCAGGGGTACCCAGCCCGGGTGCGTAAGCAGGATCTATTGCATCCATATCAAGGGAAAGGTAGAGATGACTGCAGTCCAGCCATTCTATGGCTTCCTTCAGGACTTCTACCATGCCTATGGATTCAACATCATCTGCAGTATAATATTTCAGGTTATTCTCCTTTGCAAAAACCCATTCTTCTTCCGGTCCGCTCCTTATACCTATAGAAACGAGATTATCCGTAATATTCTCCAGAATATTGCGGGACACACAGGCATGGTTATGCTTGAATCCCCTGTATTCCTGCCTCAGATCGAAGTGAGCATCAAGGACAAGAACTCCGAAATCGTCTCCTGCAAACTCTGCACAGGCCCTAACCGTAGAATAAGTCAGGGAGTGCTCACCTCCAAGCATGATAGGAATCTTTCCGTCATCCAGCAAAAACTTTACCTCATCATAAAGGTCCCTCAAAGTTTCATCAACCGAGGCTGAGGTCTCCAGATTCCCTGCATCATGAATAGGAAGATCTACAAGGTCTATATCAAAAACCGGATTATAGCTTTCAAAATTCGCAGAAACCTGTCTCATCGCATCTGGAGCCCAGCGACTACCCGCGCGGTATGAAGAAGTATTGTCAAACGGTACACCGAAAATAACATACTGTGCAGAGTCGTAGTCTGCAAGAGCGTCTATAAAGGAATTGGGTAAAAACATACTCTAGCCTGTATAAATTATTTAATTAAAAAAAGAGCTCAGGGTGTTAACCTGAGTGTTTGTCTGCTTTTCAGGATTTACGTCCTGATATCGAGCTTGACTTTTCCGAGGGCTGTGATATAAGAGATCTCTTCACCCTCCTTTACCCGTTCCTTGTATTCCTCAGGGATTACAATTTCAAAGGTTGAAAAGTCTCCCATGTCCATAAGCTGGGCAATGTCCCCGGTGATTGAGATTACCTGTGCATTCTTTCTTTCCACGATAGGGACATAGATTTTGTTTGCTACGGACCCGATATAAGAACGCTTCTGGCCATCAAAGAGGCCTATTGCCTCTACTCTTGCCTTTGCAGCTCCGTGTTTTCCTGGTTTGGACTTGGTAATGCTTTTTATAACACATGCTTCGTCGTCGATAATTACGTATTTTCCTTCTTTAAGTTCCTTTACTTCTACCTGCTGTTTCATAGTGATTCTCCCTAAGTTTTTTATGATACTTGTAATAAGCTGTAAACATCATACAGGATTTGATCAAAAATTTTTCAGTGCCAATTCCGGTAAAGTGGTATAAGAAGGCTTTTCTAATTTTTAAGCCTGTCTACTCCTTCATCCATACTTAACTTAACTGCTCTGTATGGGAAAACTGGAAAGTAGTTACTACCTGAATGCCTGTACACCTCACAGGCCGAGACTAATACGATTAATTATCCTAGAGTATATAACGCTTATGCGAGATTTTGCTTTTCCGGGCATAATTTCAGAGAAATCCTCTCGAAAAACTGAATAATTGCACGAATTTGGACAGAATCTTTGTTATTTAACGAGAGATCTGGCTATTTAAACTAACTTTTAAATGAACTCTGTTCTTATGGAATTGCAACCGTGCAAAATTCTCGAGCCTAACTTCAGTTTTTCTTCAGCATCAGATTTTTAGTTTTCCAAGTTTTTCCCGAAGAGGCACTCCTTCTTTATCCCAGCCCCGGTAATGATAATACTCCTGAAGAGCTGCCTCAAACTCCTGCCTCCGGAATCCATTTCCTTTTTCTCCTGTACCGGTTTCAAACAGCTTTTCCGGAAGAGTATCGTCTTTTCGCGAGAAACCTGCTTTCAGGTTATAAACTCTCTCCAGGTTCCAGATTCTTTCTCCAACCTTAAGGAGGTCCGCAGGTGAAATTTCTATTCCAGCCCCAAAACGTAACAGAGCTGAACAGAGTTCTTCGTTGACCGCAAAAACCGAGAAAGGACAGAGCACAAGGGAGTCCAGTACAGCAGTCAGGTTTTCAAATATCTGCAGGATTCCGGCTTTTCCTTTGAGACTAAAACGGTCAAGGAGCAGAGGTTTTCCGAGAACTTCAGGTCCTACCATAAAAGCTGTAAGGTAATCTCCACCGTGGCAGGAGGTCGCATAAGCCAGGGCCTGTCCTTTAATCCCTCTGGGGTCAAACCCTGCAAGTTCAAGCCCTTTTATATCCATACTGAGATCTTTTCTCTGCCAGGTAGAAAGGTATTTCCTGGCTCCGCCTCCGGTTTTGCCCCCTTCCCCAATTTCTTTAAGCAGACCTTCAAGTTCTCTGGCTTCGATTTTTTTGAAATTAAGTTCTGCCATGGCGCCGAGTAAAGAACCCGCAGAAACAGGGTCAATCCCGTAGTCTTTACAGGTTCTGTCTGCCAGGAGTACAGAGTCAAAGTCCGGATTTTCAAGGTTAAACCCGAATGCCCATAATGAATCATAGTCCGGAAGAATCTGCCCTGTCTTCTTTATCCTCCGCTTACAGCCCAGGGGGCAGGAAGGACAGCTTTCCTTATCGAGTTCGAGGCTGGCTTTTATATACTCCCCTGAGAACAGGTCTGCAAAAGGAGTTCCTATTCTGGAAAAGTTTCTGCAGGGGATGAGGTCCATATAGTCCAGAAGCTTTACAAATGCAGGAGTGCCGTAATTTGCAAGCCCTTTGGAGAGTACAGGGTTTGCTTCAAAAAGTTTCAACATTTTTGTCTCAAGGCTTTTGAAACTCTCAGGAATGGCTGGCAAGATTTCTTTTTCCCCTTTTACAACCACCGCTTTCAGCAGTTTTGAGCCTGCAACCGCTCCAAGGCCACCCCTTCCGCTGTGAATAGAATCAATGACAAAAGAAGAGATAAGAACTTGTTTTTCCCCAGCCCTGCCTATGCAGGCTACACTTCCTTTACTTTTCAGGGCTTTGGTACATGCTTCAGTATTTTTTCCCCAGAGATTGTCTGCCTGCATAATTTTTATCTCTTCACCATTTATTTCCACAAAGGAAGGCCTCTCTGCTTTTCCGGCAATAACAAGGGCGTCGATTCCAGCTTTCTTCAATTCCCTTCCAAAACCTCCGCCTGCATTCCAGCTAAATACCGTGCCCGTAAGAGGGGATCTGGATGTAATAACCACCCCTGAGGACATAGGAGCAAGACCTGTAAGCTGTCCGGAAGTAAAGATCAGGGGGTTTTCCGGGCTAAGCGGGTCAATATCAGGTTTTGAAAGATCGGAAAGCAGTTTTACTCCGAGCCCTCTCCCGCCAAGGTATCTGAGAATTAACTTTTCATCAGTCTCGATGACATTAATTGATCCCGAGCTAAGGTTTATATATACAATTTTTCCTGTCCAGCCAGCCATATTGAAAATTCCTTTTTCATATCTCTTCATCGTTTTTGGACTTATTTCTGATGCTCTGACTATTGAGGGTGATTTTTAATCAGAATCTTTACTGTGAAAATCTTGAAAGAGCCATTCTTTAATGCAGAGAAATCTTAGATAATATTACATGAATCTGGAGAAACCTTATATTATTTCTGTATATGCCCTTATACGGAACGAGAAAGGAGAATTCCTGCTGCTCAGGCGTTCGGAAAATTCCCGCACTAACCCCGGAAAATGGGACCTTCCGGGCGGAAAGGTGAACCAGGCTGAGTCACTTAAAGAAGGGGTTGCGCGTGAGGTGTGGGAAGAAACCGGAATTTCAATTGCCCCCGGGGAAATTGCAGGAGAGGTAACCTTTGAGCTCCCGAGAAAAAAGGTCATTGCTATTGTGTTTAATGGTGGGTATGTTGCATCTGATATTAAATTGAGTTACGAACACATTGAATATGCCTGGACTTCCCTTGAAGAGATTCTTGGAATGAAGTCACTTCCTGCTTATTTCAGGGATTTCTTTGAAAGGTTTGCTAATGAGAATAAACAGCCTTCCAAACTCCCTATTTAACTCGAAGACCGCATGTATTCTCACCTGATTCTCATTTGAAATACTCGTCTTCAAGTTTTTTTCTTTTTCTCCGACTATACTGCCAGCTTACTCCCAGGAATAGTATAACTGCAAGACCTAGAAAAAACGCTGCACGCAGCAAGCCCCCATACTTGCTAAGCAGTATAGGGTTTACATTATCCCCCATTTCATGTTCAGGGTACATTATATCCCTCGGGCTATTGCTGTGCCCGAGCCCAAGGGCATGCCCCAGCTCATGCTTTGAAATGCTGAGCATTGTTGAATCGCCATACTGGTGCCATGCCTTGCCCTGATAGTTTCCAACCTCAAGTACTATATCTACTTTAGCGAAATGGCCCCCGGATATCTCTGGCTTTGCATAACCAGCCACACCCGAAGGAGCTCCTTCGATACTTTCCAGATTTTCAACCCATCTTATCCTGATGTCAGCTTCTTCTGAGTCAACAATCTCAAAAACAGGTGTGTAATCGAGGTTCCCATTTCCTCCATTTTCCCAGTATTCAAGAGCCTTTTCTATCTGTTCATAATATGTAGGACTATAGTGGGGAGGGATGTTTTTGTCGTTTATATATACTGTAATTGGAGAATGATCCCAGGGGTTATCAAGAATTATTTCCGGACCTGCCCCAGATGCTGCAAAAACGGCAGGTGTAAAAAATATCATCAGAAATAAAATGAAGGATATGGTTATTAGATGCACATTATTTTGCTTAATACAAATGAGCCCCCGTATCATTAATTTATTTTAATTTATTTTTCTTTCAGGTTCTCCTGCTGTACATATAAACCGTATAAGTCCTGCGCGAATTTTGATAGTTTACAGGCTAAGTTAATTAAAGTCAGAAAATTTCTTTTTAAAAGTAAGTTTTGAGATTATAAAAACCTTGACCTGGAACTAACCATCAGGAAGCAAATCTGGAGATTAGCTTCAAGTGATTTTGAATTAAGCAGACAAAAAAGTTGTTTTTAATAATTATTCATTTAAAAATTGATTATTTAATAAGTTGACCTAGCGATGTTAAATTCTGAGTCTTTACTACCTGTTTACTTGATACCTACTTGATACCTGTTTACTTGATATTTACTCCGGCGATATTACATACATCGCAGTCTGGGTCGCAACATTGCTCATTTTCTTCGTGTTCCTTTTCTTCATCTTTGTCATTTTCTTCAGGAAATTCTGAGGCTAGAGCCCTTGTACTCTCTGCAAGCACTGCGGCGTTCGATAGAGATGCTCCTATCATTATTGCAGAAAATATTTTTTCTTTTGAGATTCCTTTTCGTTTTGCTATTCTTACATGCATTTTCAAGCAGTGTTGACAGCGAAGGGCAGAAGCCACCCCTATGGAAATAAGTTCCACTGTTTCCTGGTCGAGATTTTTGAACTCTCGCATTATGGAGTTGTCATAAAGGGTTTTTGGAATAAAGATCTCAGGGAGATCCTTCATGAAATTCATAATATAAGGGACTTCTCCATACTGCTCCCGAACGTCATCGAGAAGCTCAGGAATGACTTTCTGGGGATCACTTTTCAAAATTTCCACAATATCCTCAAGTTCCATAAGAAACCACCAGCATAGATTAACGTGGAAACCGGGCTGGACCCATATTCAGGGTCGTGTTTTACAGTTTTAAGGATAAGTGAAAAGGCACAAACCCAGTAAAAATGTAAAGTGGATAATTTTTAGCTCAACAGAATCCGGATCAAATTGCAAAACCTACGTCAGACTTAGATTTGATTTTTATCAATATATAATTTTTCATTTTTGATCTTGAAATATTTGCAAGCTCTGAAAGAGTGACTCCTTCATCAAACTCCAGTTTTTCTATTTTCTCATGGAATTCATCGTATGGCAGTTTGACCCTGAGCCCGTCAAGCTGAAGAGTAAGCGGGGCTGGAGAAAGCACAGTACGGATTTCCGGGATCTGATTTTCAATCTCTTTCATTACCCGTGAAGGAAGTACTGCAAGAGGGTCTTTTGCCTGCTGTTTACGGATATTCTCCGCTATTTTTGAGACTCCTTCGTTGAGGCTATCAAGGGCATTAATTTCCTCTGTTCTTCTTAACCTGTGAGAAACTCTTCCAATACTGCCAACATAGAGGTCTGCTCCTGGAATGTCTTCGGTTTTAAGATCAGCAGGCCCTCCGGTAACCACAATCGGAATTTCTATGCCTTCAAAAAGTTTTGGCTTCTTTTTTGTAATGCAGTCACTGAAAGAGCCGAAGGTGAAAACTGCAATATCGTGCTCGTTAATCAGTTTCCTTTCGTAGTCCATTGACAGGGATACCCTTCGCCCCATTCCTCTTGCGAGTCCTATCATATTTGTATTGGCCCCAGGGTGGCGGAGGTATTCTGCCACATCGCAGGCTGAGTGAGGGAGATGATGAGAAGCAAGTGTAGGGGAGACAACTGCAATTTCCACACCCGTAAGAGGTGCTTCCACAAGGACTCCGAGTAATTCGTCCGATAATTTTTTTACAACATCAACATCTTTTTCAGGCACGAGCATTATGAGATTGACTTCAGTCCCGGTAACCACTTTCTGGATTATGTAGCCCCCCAGGTCTTCCATCAATTCGATTAAAAGCCCATGCTTATGAACTCCGCCAGTATAAAGATAGGGTAGGAGTACAGACATCTTATTTTTTCCCTCCTTCCATCAATTCGTCAAGCATTGCTCCTGCTTCTTCTATCCACTCATGTTTCAATGATTCCTCGGATGCTACGAAAACAAAGCGTTTACCTTTATACAGGTGGTAGCGGACCCTGAAACCTTCGGGAGTTGCCCTGATTGCAAAGTCAACAAGGTTTTCATGAAGCCTGTGCCTGGGGTCGGCAACCAGCATTTCTTTAATAAAAGCAGCCTCTTCAGCAGGTCTATCTGTACTTATGGATACAGTCCATCGGTCCGGCTGACTGATGTTTGCTTTTCCATAGCGGTCCCAGAGTTTCACGAGCAGTTCCGGGATGTATTGCTCTTTTTTGATTGAAATTATTACTTCACCCGCGATAGGTTTTGCTTCCACGTCAGCAATATCGATTGTCGTAACCCTTGTGCCAACGTCTCTGAGAATAATTGCCATCTGGAAGAGGGAATCTTCAGGCCTCAGCACTACCTTGATCCTTCCAATTGCAGGGGCAAGCTTGAGACTTGCAAGGTTGTCCTCGATAATCTTCCTGTAAAACTCCTGCTCCGAATCAATTGCTGACTCGACAACAAAGGTCTCAAGCGAATCCATTTTGACCTCACTCCTCCACGTAGCCTGAAGAAAGAAGAGCTGCTCCTACTGCCCCTATAAGATGAGAGTTTTCGGGCACAAGGACATCGATCTTGAGAAGCTCTCCAAGAGCTTTTGGGACGCCTGCAATTAGTGAAGACCCACCAACAAGAATCAGAGGTTCTTTAACATCCACTTCCTGCAGCTGCTGCTCATAGATCTGTTCTACCACACTAAAACAGGCGGCTGCAGCCACATCTTCAGGAGTAGCTCCTTTTGCAAGGGAATTTACAAGGGACTGGGTTCCAAAGACTATGCAGTAGCTGTTCATGGACACATTTTCATGCATACCTTTGACTGCAAGATCTCCAAGTTCAGTAATATCCACACCAAGACGTTTTGAGATCATTTCAAAGAAGCGTCCTGAGGCTCCGGCGCAGATACCTCCCATTGTAAACATTCCGGGAATTCCGTCTTCGACCGAAATTGCCTTGTTGTCCATCCCGCCAATATCAATAACTGTTGCAGGCCCTCTCTGCCTGTCTGCAAGATAAACTGCACCTTTAGAGTTGACAGTAATTTCTTCCTGGACAAGCTGAGCTTTAAAATGACTCCCTACAAGGAATCGCCCATAGCCTGTCGTACCCATAGCCTGGATTTCGTCCCTGGAAACTCCGGCTTCTTTAAGAGCCTGAGAATATGCTTCTTCAGCACTTTCAAGGACTTTTGTTGTGGGCACCCATCCTTTGCCTATTATTTTGTTGTCCTTCATTATCACTGCTTTTGTGGTTGTCGACCCTGAGTCTATTCCAGCAGTGAGCCCTTTTTGAACTTCCCTTGCAAGAAGGTGCCTGCGTCTTACAATTGTGGTAAGGGCTTCCAGGCGGGTGAGAAGAGTAGCTGCAGTGGTACTCTCGGTAAACGAATAGCTAATTACCGGAATATTGGAGTGTCTGTGGATGTACCTTCTGACCTCGTTTCTTACGATAGCGCCTTCGGCACAGCGGAAGCAGGTAGTAATAAAGACCCCATCCACATTGGTTGTACCTTCAACGACAGCCTTTGCCCGTGCCATCATGAGCCTCAGGTCTCCGCTTGCAACCTCAAGCCCGAAGTCCCTGCCTATAGTATCTATCGATGCGACGTCAATTTCAGGGAAAACGAATTTTGCATTCACTCTGGCTGCTGCTTCATCAAATTCAGGCTGAACTCCTGCATATTCGGAGCCGCAGGATACCAGGGCAATCTTGACAAGCCCAGAATCTTCAGCGCTCATTTATTGTCCTCCTTTTCTGTCGTTTTTTCCTCTTTTGCCTTTTCATCTTCGCCAGACTTTTCTTCAGGCAATGACTCCAGGAATTCTGCGATTTTGTTTACGAAATCACGGGCTTCTTCCTCAGATTCAGGGTATTTTACTTCAAGTATAGGGACATTTTTTGAGCGGACCAGATATTTCATTAACTCATTTGTACGGTTACAGCCCACACAGCCAAAGTTTGCGGGCGGATTTTCAACTATAATTGCAGCTTCCGTCTCTTCTATAAGGGGACCTATCAGTGACATCCTTCCCCTTACTCCAGCCGGGACTTCAATTGCAGCATATTTAAGACCCACTTTGGGATCTTCAGAAGTGATATTGATGGGAGGGGAATCCAAGCTGATATTTGTAACTTTTCCTCGTATCTGGTTCATCATGGTAAGGGGTTTGTGCCCGAAACGCTCAACAAGGTCAGAAAGAATAAGACTATTTATAGGGTAAATGAAAACCTTTGTCAAAAAATTCACCTCGAAAGTTCCGCTTCAATAATTTTTTCCAGATCCGAAACTTTAAGCCTGCTTTTTTCCTTTGGCTTCTTTTTTAAGGACTTATTTGTTTCCAGCTCATCAAGTGCAGCCCCTATGGCAGGGAGCATTTCAACTTCTTCCCTCAGGAAGTGGAATCCCGGTCTTGGACCTCCTCCCCTGCTTGCCCGGCAGCGTCTCTCGTCGCCTGCAGGGAATCCTCTGTCTTTTACAAAAATGTGGTTTTTGTCCAGCTGCCGGATCTTTTCAACCACCGCCAGGACATCCTCCCTGGACCCTGTTACAATCAGTCCAAAGCAGGTTTCCTTTACAGTAACCGGAAACTCTGATTCATAAATCTTCATGGCTGCATCTGCAGGCAGCACTTTATCTGAACTGATTACAATATATTTTGTAATCTCTTCTTTTTTTATCTCTGTCATTTTCTGTCTCTCCTCAGCTTCGGGAGACTTCACCTGTAAAAAAATCAGATATGTGAATCCACTTAAGCATCAATTATTTACCTTGCTTATGTATTATTTTATTGTTGCATTATGTATCTACTTATGAGACGTTTTTTATATTTTAATTGCATTATTTATCCTGATCCTCAATTTTCCTGCGTGAAACTTCACTTACGTATATAGTATCCCCTTCTTTTATGCCCTTGAGCCTATCAGGCTCGACTATCCTGCCAATAATGTTTGTAGAAGAAAATTTTTCACCAGTGGGACCGAAAAGATCGTCGTCTATAAGTCTGACTCCTATGGTCCCCATTCTTTTCGCCGCCTGGTTCGTGATCCCTATTTCTCCAGCCATTACCCTGTCAGAGGGTGTGTTTTCAGGAAAAATTTCTTTGTATTTCACCACTTCCTTTTCTGTTTTAAAAAGGTAAGTGTTCTCGTATATCATATAGACAGGAAGCTTTCCAACGGTTTTAGTCTTGAGTTCAAGAGAGTGGCGGAAAAAGTCTACAGATTTTGGAGCTCTCTCCGGGTAAAGTTCAACCTCTAAGAGTTTTGCCCTTGGTACCGCATAAGCAGTTACCTTAGCCCCTCCGAGAATTTCCAGGGTAGTTGGAGGATCCTGCCTGACAATTACTGCGTCTTCTCCAGTGTACCCGTCTCTTATCAGTTCAACCCCGATGGAGGAAAGTACAGGTTCTACCTCTTCAAAGCTGTGCCCGAGAAGGATCATCTGGGGAGGAAGGCTTTCTACTGACAGTTTTTGCCCCTTTTCTGCAAGTTTGATAAGCTCCAGGCCTTTTGTTACCTGCCCTACTACCGAATGTACCAGGCTTGAAGGCCGTTCCTCTCTGGAGACATATATTCTACCGGTCCCGTATCCGACTGTCCTCAGCGAAATAGCACCTTCTCTTCTCGGGTCAAAATTTTCATACGGAGCAGGCACTTCTCTAAGACTGTCGTCCGAAATAAACGAG
The DNA here is from genome assembly GCA_964434965.1 of uncultured Methanosarcinales archaeon. Taxonomy (GTDB): domain Archaea; phylum Halobacteriota; class Methanosarcinia; order Methanosarcinales; family Methanosarcinaceae; genus Methanosarcina. The sequence goes on along the minus strand of CAYSWX010000002.1, from coordinate 141,026 downwards.
CTGGTAACGACATCTACATTAAGAGTTCCTTCACGGGTCAGGGCATAGAAATGTTCTGCCCCTACGGGGGCATTTCTGGAAAGCTCCACTTCAAAATAAGTGAAGATACTGTCCTCATCTTTAAGAAGAGTAGAGAGATCAGTGGTGCATGTTTTTTCTGCAATCTGCTCCCATTCTATAACCGGTTCTATACTCAGGATAGAATCTTCTCTCGAAAGCTTGAATACTATTTTTCTTCCGGTTACAATTGTTGCAAAAACGCCATCATTGGGAGATCCATATTCAGCAGTATGTCTTTTTCTTGACAGGATTAAATGAGTATTATGGGGATCAAATCCTCCTGCCCCAAACAGGACGTCAAAAGCTTCAAAACTCACGGTTTCGCGCGAAGGCTTTATGTCGGCTTCAAAAGGCCCAAAAGCCAGCGCTTCAGGGCTTTCCCAGTGGATATTTTTGCCTTCGTACTTTTTATAGTGTTCAGCCCATAATTTTCCTGAGGGTGACTCAGGATCTCTGATTTCTATCCTCAGCTCCCCTTTGGGCGTATTGATAGCGTATTCGGTGATCTTCTCCGTTCTTTTCTCAGCAGCTTTTTTAAGAATTCCAACCGCTGCACCGGCTATGTAGGGGGCTCTGGAAACTTTAAGGGCGTCTCCAAGGGTAGAGCCCGCAGGCAGAATATAACTCTGCCCGTTCACCTCTACGCTGATCTCATTACTCGTAATCGGCACCTCATTTTAGTATTTTTCCATACCTAAGAGGTGGCAGCATATTTATATTTATTCTGCAGCTTTGAGCTTTTCTTCTTCTGTGAGCTGAGCAAGTACATTCTTCGGCTGACCTATCTCCACTATTTTTCCATCGCGCATAAGTGCAACGCGGTCGCAGATCTCATTTACAAAGTCCATGTCGTGGGAGACAACAACAAAGGTCTCTCCTATTTCTTCCCTGGCTTTGAGGATGGAATTTGTTACTGCGACTTTTGTGATAGGGTCCATTGTCCCGGTAGGTTCATCCATGATGACAATTCTTGGCTCCTTGATAAGAACCTGTGCAAGTGCAATCCTATGCCGCTCCCCTTCACTCATTTCATCGGTCATTTTGGGTAAAATAGTTTTTGCCTTGTCCGCGTCAAACCCTGCAGCTTTGAGAGTTATTATGGCTTTTCTGACTCCCAGTTCAAATGGAAGGTCAAGACTGATAGATTCTGTGAGGTTGTCTATTACAGAACTGTGGGTATAAAGCCCGTACTCCTGGTGCAGGAATCCCATATATTTCGTTGCCCTGCCTTTATTGTCAACCCCTAATTTTGTCATGTCTACCCAGTCATCCCCTATGCGGACTTCAACCTCGCCTGAAGTTGGCGGTAAAATCCCCATGAGGATTTTAGAGGTTGTGGTCTTGCCTGCTCCACTAATTCCTACAAGTCCGAAGATCTCTCCTTCATTCACGTCAAAGGAGATATCGTCGACTGCTCTTACCACGCCCCGGTCTACCGAAATATAGCGCTTTGACAGGTTCCTTACCCGGATAATAGGCTCCCCTACCATAGCATTCTTTTCGTGCCTGACCATGGACGCGTTTTGCATGAAGGTTGCAGAAACCTCAAGCGGATTTCCTTCCTGGACGACTTCTCCGTTTTCAAGAAGGATTGCCTTGTCTGCCAGTTTTTCTATTACTTCGGGCCAGTGTGAAGTAAGCACCATGCTCATATCGTAGTTATTAACAGCCTTTAGTATTGCTTCGTGAACCAGCTTTGCAGTCATTGGGTCAAGGGTACCTGTGGGTTCGTCGGCTAACAGGAGGAGGGGGTTTCTTACAAGCTGTCTTGCAAGCACAACCCTCTGCTTTTCCCCTCCAGAAAGTTCCCTTGCTACGTGCATCATGCGGTGACTAAGGTTTACTTCCTCGAGTAGTTCAACCGCTTTTTTCATGGCGTCATTACCCTTATATCCAATTTCATTAAGGGAGTTTATGACATTTACCAGAACCCTTTCATCTCCATAAAGGGCAAAGGTCCTCTGGAGCATGATTGCAATGCGTTTGGTGATATCCTTCCTTATAGGATCATAAAGAGAAAGCTTTACGAAATCGGCCTCAAAGGCCTCCAGACTCTCGCCACAGACCGGGCATTTCTGGCCTACTCTGCTCGGCCGTTCTATATATCCACATTTTGCACAGCGAGCCAGGTGATAAATCACTTCGCCTGAAATGTTATCAAAAGACTCGGTCCCGCGCAGTACATGCATCAGGATTGTTTTCCCGGATCCGCTTTTTCCCAGAATTCCAACGACTTCCCCTTCGTTGATGTTTAAACTTACATTTTTCAGGGCTTTGAGACCGTCGAAGTCTACAGTTAGGTTTTTAACTTCAATAAATACTGGCATGCATTTTCCTCCGCAAATTATGAGCTGCATATCAATCTGGTGGCTTTCTCCCGCCTTCCTGGGTTATCGCTCAAGAGTAAAAAGTAATTATTTCAAAGTGGAATCTCACACTAATGTAATCAATAAATTTCACACATATGGGCAACAAGTAGATAAGAATAAACATTACATAAACATAACGCATTATTTTGTCACTGTTAACATCCATAATCAACATCGCCTGGCAAACTTGATGGATTTTCGTTTCGTAGAATTCTCTTTACCACATCCACAACTTTTATAATATCATCGAGCACCACATCTGCTGCTTTTCTAAGTTCCTCTGGTCTTTTGTCCCCCTGCTGGACGGTCATTATTCCTATGTCTGCTGCCCTGAGCGCCAGGATATCATTAATCCCATCCCCTACCATAATTACTTTCTCATATCTGCTTTTAAGTTCAAGTACCACTTTCTCCTTCATAAACGGATCTGCAAATGCAAAAACCCGTTCCAGAGGGATATTTATCAACTCTGCAAGCTGGGCGAGAGAGGACATTCTGTCCCCTGATGCTATGTACATATCAACTTCCATAGCCTGAAGTATCTGGGCAGTCTGCAATGTCTTGCTGAATACCTGCCCTCCCGTACTGAGCACATAGGGTATCTTTTTTGCCTCAGAGTCCACTATCAGACCTGCCGCAAGATAAATGCTGTTAGGGCAGCGGGAAGTAACTGCTTTGAGAACATCATGCACATCTCCCATAAGGAGAGAAGCACCTCTAATGACATCACATGCAATCTCCGGGGTAAACCGTCCTTTTGAACAGCTTATTCCTATTGAAACTCTATACTCCCTTATAAATTCAAATAAAGGCATATCTCTTCTTGAATGCAGGATTGTTTCTTTCTCGGAATTAAGAGCTACAAGGCCACACCCATTTTTCTTTGCGACAATGGCAGTGCTCTCTATATTTTTTAGAATATTTCCAGTACTGGACTCTTTTGCAACCCTGTACATATGGAGAAGAGTTCCGGCACTGTCAAAGACCACTGCAATTCGTCCTGTCATGTCAAATGATTATTCTATAAAATAAAAAAATCTTTGTGAAAGCCGGAAAATATAGCCATGAAAAGAAAATTCATAGAAATAAATTAAGTAGTGAAGTTAAACATTCATTTACATTCTCTTATAAAATTGAGGCTCCTGAAAGCAGAACTCCTATGAAAAAACCCAGAATTGCTCCAGTATTCAGGAAGGGCAGCCCAGCCTGTGGTTTTCCGTTCATTACCACAATAGAAAGAAGTACATGCCCTGCAAGAGTCCCCAGCATTGCCCCGAGTACAGGGTATGAGAACGCTCCGTTGTTAATAAATACACTTGCGGAAACTACCAGCAGTGTGGGCATGACTGCATCGCCAAGGCCCATGAAAAATGCTTCACGCTTTTCTCCCTCTTTAAAACTTTCTTTAATAAACGAATAGTCCGCATGCTTTGGAATTATGAATAGAATGGGAAGCTTAAGGTCCATCACGCCTTCAGCCATGGTTACCATATGTTTTGTCTTATATACTGAGATCGCATCATAGACTGCAAGAAGTATCAATAGGACTACTACCGGGATAACGGAAAGGGAGATCCCGATCAGGGCACTGACCCCACCTGCTATGCAGACTCCCAGAATATCGATTACATACCATTCAGGGAATTTATAAAGCAGTACTGTCAACCCTATAGATATCAGGACCGAAATAATATCTTCAAATCCTGAGAGGGAAGGGACCAGGGTGAAAAGTGCGAAAAATACATAGTATAGAGTACTTACTATAGCGAGATATATGAATAAGCTGATGATCCATTTCATGTTTTTCTTAATCGCTATCAGGACAAAGAGTGTAAAAGCCAGGATCATTATGATGTAGTAAATTGAGTTTGAAACCTGCGTAGGGTCTTCAAACGCCTGCATATTATTAGTTTCCATTGGCATTGACAGAAGAAGTGCAAGAACCTGTACTATCAGGATTAACCCTGCCATGGAAAGGATCGGGAAATAATCTTTAAGTGAATTTTCGCTGGAACTCAATTATTAAACTCCTTATTTCTTGACTTTATGCATCTTCTATTCCTTTATATATTTACTCTATCCTCTATCTTTACTCTGTCTTCAATTTTTACTCTTTATTATACGCCCACTTGCCTACCTTATCCATAATTTCTCTGTAATTAACTCCAGATTTACAGGTTCTCCTGAATATCCGTTTTATGCAACATCCTGGATTTTATTAGTCAAACTTAATACATTTTTAGTAATTTTATTATATATTGCCTGATTTTTGCCACACCACCGGGAAAAACAAATTCGAGACAAAAGACACATAAATAGTTTATGCAAATAATTAAATAGGATAACTGTATAAAAAATACATAAAAATAGAAAAATATAGAAGTATATCAAAAATTAAAAAACAGTAAATACTTTATAGGATTATCTTTATTTAATAATTCCAATTTCGATATTGGGGAATTTGTTTTTTACGCGAAATTCACGATTTCATAAGGAAAATTCCCATAAGTACGTCAGAGGTATATAATGGAGACAAGAGATACAGTATTCCTTATTGTGATGGTTCTGTCATCTTTCCTTCTATCCTTTGAGTGGCTCAGAAGGTTTACATATAAGCCCGAAAACCCTTTAATTGACCCTTTAATTATCATATCTATTATGATTCTGACCGGAACATTATCTCTCATGCTCATTTCCATAAACAATAAACTTCAGGATTTTGAGGATACGATAGAAGCAAGGGACCGTGCCCTTAGGGTTAATATGGAAAGTTCGGATACAAAAATTCAAGAAAGGATGAATGAGCTTTCAAGCAAAGTTGATAATGCAGTATATGAATTCAACCGCAGAAAGTATCACTGATTTCTGCACAAATCTTATTTTTTCCCGCAGGGGCAAGTACTGTCAGTCACATTCTTGTGTCTGTAGCCTGTATTTACCCTTTCTTTCAGGAATTATCGGTCTAATCTGGCTTTTTTGTAAGTGAGATATATAAAGATTTAATGAACTTTTATCATTATTCTTTGCATCTTATTCACAATCCTTCTTTTTAAGCAACCATGACAATATTAATTCCATTTTTTTATCAAGGAAGAAAATTTGACTCTGCTTGCCCTGGTTAAATCCTGAAACTTTATTTCTCTATTTATTTTTGAATCATTTTTAATCTGTAAAATGTTTTTTAGTTTTTTCATGTTTTTTCTTTTAACAGTATTTATTTACTTTTCTTCAATCCATTCTTTTTTCGATCTCTATTTTACATTCACACTGATAACTTTTTTCCATATCGTTTTTTATCCAGAATGCATTTTAATTAATTTATCGTTAATCAACGATTATTTTGGAGATCTTTAAATGTTTTGTTTTTAAATTTTTTTATTGATGGGAAATAAATATAACATATAAAATTACAGTAGTATGTAAGGTAAATCTGCCATGTAAGGCAAATCTGCTCATTTACAGAGGTAATTTCGTTGGAAGGTTCATATACAAGTTTTGTGAAAGAGATTTTAACTTACATCATAAATACGTTAAATTTGTTATTACTATCAACCATATATTTAACAACCTATGTTACATAATGTCATATGGAATATAATCCAATCTAGCTTTTTCGGGCACAAGATCCACTATTGACAATGTTTATATACAGGATATTCTGTAGTAAGGGGGAATATCTGTATTCCAGATATTTATAAATATATTCATATTGATATAGTGAATCGCAAGTTATTATTACTCAGAGTTAGTATATTGAATTACCTTGTTGTAAACAGGTAAAGAAGGAAAGCTAATATGCACCTCAATCTTGAGCCGATTGGCATTATCAAAAAGGTTGCAAATAAGTCGGAGATTTTGATTTATTCTGATTTTGAGCAGGTCATAAGAAATATCGTATCCAAAATAGGCGAAGGAGCAGAAATGGGCCAGAAGCTTCTGGTTATCCATAAAAACAATAGCAAAAAGCAAGTAGATGGTCACCAGGTACAGGTCACGAAGGCCACGCTTCTGGAAAGAAAAGGAAACCTATTGACAATATCTAAAATCGAGGCAAATGAAGACTCGGTAATTGATGTTCGACTTGATCAGACTGCCTGACATATCAGGATTTCGACATATGCCGACAAAATCTTAGATTCTTGCAAATTCTTTTTTCTCCTGCATAGTCCGGACTGGAATTACAGCAGACTGAATCTGGTTCCAAACTCCAGAGAACAGGATTTACCATACTTATTTCTTTTTTAACTCGGTTTTATTCCGTGCATAGTTAACCTGATGGAAAACTACTGGTTTTGAAAACAAGACTGATCGCTGAAATCAAAACAAACATCCGATTAAATTTAATATAGATGTTTGCCCTGAGATTCCGGAGGAAACACCAGAAACTGAACAGAGTCTGATTCTTCTATGAAAAAAAATCTGATTCTTCTAATCTGAAATAACTCTTCTTTTAAACCCTTTTTAATTATTCTCCACAAAAAAGAATTTCTTTCTGGCAGCAAGCATAAAACTTCAGGCGAGCGTAAAACTTCAGTATACATAAAGCCTATTGTCAAGTAAAAATACTGATCTTGACGCGCATACCATGATATACTTACCCGTGGACAATGATTCTCCTGAACAATAAAAGGGTTAATGATAAAAGAACGAGAATAAAGAAGCACCGAGGCTTAAAATAGAGTTTAATTACCTGAGGGAAAATATGGGCACTGATATAGGAGATCTACTTCAGAAGAGAAAAATAGAGCTTACTGACCTATCAAACCGGGTGGTTGCAATTGATGCATTTAATACTCTTCACCAGTTTTTGAGCATTATTCGCCAGAGGGACGGAAGCCCTCTAGTTAATTCACGCGGGAAAGTGACTTCCCACATCTCTGGCCTGCTCTATAGAACAGCGAACCTGGTTGAAGCTGGAATCAAACCTGTTTTTGTTTTTGACGGCAAGCCCCCTGACCTGAAATTCGAAACCCTGAACCGAAGGAAAGAAGTTAGGGAATCTTCACTGGAAAAATGGGAAAATGCAAAGGAAGAAGGGGATCTTGAGGCTGCTTATAAGTATGCTCAGGCATCTTCAAAGGTTGACCAGGAAATCATTGAAGATTCAAAATACCTCCTCGGTATAATGGGCATTCCGTGGATACAGGCTCCCTGTGAAGGGGAAGCGCAGGCTGCCCATATGGTCCTTAAAAAAGATGCCGATTGTGTTGCTTCCCAGGACTATGACTCCTTCCTTTTCGGGGCACCGAGTGTCGTCCGCAATATGGCCGCAACTGGAAAACGAAAGCTCCCTGGAAAGAACGTATACGTTGATGTAGAACTTGAAATGATAGAACTCGATGAAACTCTCAGGGCCCTGGGGATCAATAGGGACCAACTTATCGATATTGCAATCTGCGTAGGTACGGATTTTAACAAAGGATTGGAAAAAGTTGGTCCCAAAACAGCCCTTAAACTGATTAAAAAGCATGGAGATATTCATGCCGTGCTCCGGGAAAAAGGAGTGGAAATCGAAGAGCTGGACAGTATAAAGGAACTTTTTACCCATCCCGATGTTACGGATGACTACGAGATCAAATGGGGAAAACCAGATTCCGAAAAACTCATCATATTCCTCTGCGAGGAGAACGACTTCTCCGTGGACAGGGTGGAAAAAGCTGCAGAACGTCTTAAAGCGGCTTCAGGGGCAAGGCAGAGAACTCTTGACCAGTGGTTCTAAAGAGTTTTAAGTCTCAAGAGGCATTTTTCATTATACGGATTCGACCTTTACATTTCCTTCACATTGAATCCATTCTGTTTGAAAGCCTCTTCTTCAGAGGTGCGCAGGCGGAGGACTGAGGCTGACAAAATCTAAACCCGGACATTCAGGGAAAGGGCACTCATATTCCCATTCTCACGGAGTTGTGGACCCCGAACTTCTTTCTACGGATAGGGGACTCTCTGCTGTCAAATGGTCCTTTGCAGGCCTGATGCTGACCGCTCTCTTTCAGATCCTTGTAGTCTGGGTCTCGGGCAGTGTAGCCCTCCTTGCCGATACCATTCATAACTTAGGAGATGCGGCAACTGCAATTCCATTGGGGTTTGCCTTCCTGCTCTCCAGAAAAAAACCCAACAAAAGTTTTACTTATGGCTATGGCAGGGCAGAAGATCTCGCAGGTCTGTTAGTTGTTTTCCTTATCTTTCTCAGTGCTGCGGTTGCAGCTTATGAATCGGTTTCCAGGCTCCTTTACCCTCAGCCTGTTGGTTTTCTCTGGGCAGTAGCTACAGCTTCAATTATTGGTTTTCTGGGAAACGAGCTTGTAGCAAAGTACAGAATAAGAGTCGGAAAAGAAATCGGAAGTGCTGCCCTTGTAGCCGATGGATACCATGCACGGGCAGACGGATTCACGAGCCTTGCCGTACTCTTCGGAGCCCTTGGCGTCTGGATAGGATACCCTCTTGCAGACCCTATAATCGGACTTCTAATTACAGTTGCAATTCTCCATATAGTATGGAAAGCAGGAAAATCCGTTTTTTCCCGCATGTTGGACGGAGTTGACCCCGGAATTGTTGATGATATCCGGCAGGTGGTCAGCCAGGTAAAAGATGTAAAGGATATCACAGAGATCAGAGTGCGCTGGTTAGGGCACAGGCTTTATGCTGAAGTGAACATCGCAGTAGATTCAGGGCTTTCTGTTAAGGAAGGGCATGAAATAGCAGTAAATGTGAGGCACAGGATGCTGCATGGTCTGAATTACCTTTCAAACGCAGTTGTACACGTTGATCCTCTGGGCGCGTCCGGAGAGTCCTTTCATCGGCTTCCGGGACACGACCACTAAAATCTGTCTGCTGTTTTTCATTGAACAGGGTATTCAGGGTTTTAAACGGCTTCAATACTTTTTAGTTCATACTTTAGATATCTCTGCCCCGCTGTTTTTGGCCCGAGTCATTATTGCAAATCCACCAACAGATTCGTCAAGCATTTTCTGGGCTTCCGTTTGAAGTTGTCTGCCTTCTTCTTTGTTGTCTACAAAAGCATAAACTACAGGCCCAAATGAACTTACTCCGGCTCCGTAACTCCTGCTGCGCATGAATGAAGCAATATTCTTTACAAAATCAGGCCAGATCAGGCTCTCCCTTTTATTAAAGCCGACAGTCTGGACATGGTTTACAGCAGCTCCGAAGCTTTCAATGTCTCCTTCGATGACTGCCGGCATCATCTGCATAAGCACTATATGGGAAATTTCCCTGACTTCTTCTATAGGGAGGGGGCAGAATTTCTTGAAGGTCTCAATTTCTTCCTGGTCATGCATTCCCTTTTCATTGGGGATTGCAACCACAATATCCCATTCAGGGAAATCCTCCCTGAAAAGTACAGGTCCAGGAGGCACCTTGCTGGCAGCAGAAGGCATGAAAGCTCCTTTGTCTTTGAACCTGTGACCTCCATCAACTATGAACCCTCCATTTTCAAAAGCTGTTACTCCTATACCCGAGGTCCCTCCTCTTTTTACTGTAAATGCAAGTTCTCTGACGCTCTTCCCAAGCCCATAGAGTTCATTCACAGCTGCTGCCGCAGCCAGGGAAGATTGAGTCCCGGACCCAAAACCCACATGAGCTGGGTACACTTCTTCTACATTGATCCTGATCCCCTTCCCTTCCGGAAGCAGGGCTTCTGCGGCTTTTCTCATACGGCCGGCAAAACCTTGCAGACCTTCGATACTGACTCCATCGGCTTCTTCGGCCGTAATTCTTATATTCGGAGAGGAAAGGGTTAGTCCTGCTCCTCCATCGACTCTTCCAAGTTCTCCATTCATATCAATAAGAGTCATATGAATTCGGCAAGGAGTGGTTATTTTGATCATGTGTGGTCAACCCAATAACATTTAAAATTTTTATAATATCATCATTATCTTTAATTTCTATTGTAATTGCTCATATTTAATCTTTTAAAAAAATCATGTTCAGGAAGTCTCATTTTTATAAAAAGTATTGAAGGGGTTTGTGAAATAAATTCTGTTTATCACATTTTGAGTAGAACGATTTTAGGCTTTCATCCCTCTGCCAGATCAGGTAAACCGGATCTACCCAGAAAAGTGACTTATCACCTTAGTGTCAAAAAGTTGAGGATGGCAAAAGAGCCATACAGAGAGAATTCCGGAAGAATTAATAGAATTCAATCAACCATTATTATATTTAGTTTGAATAAAAATGTCTATTTTGAGAAATACATTAAAGCTATTTTGAGAAATATATTAAAAGCTACTTTGAGAATTGTGCTGTGAGAGGAGATACTATGAAAATTGTTAAGTGTGGAGATCTCGGGTTCAAGTGTAACTTCATGGCTGTTGGTAATGAACTTGAAGAAGTCGAACGAACCATGTTTGACCATATAGAAAAAGAGCATAAAAAAGAACTTGAAAAGATGTCCGAAGATGATGTGCACCATCTCAAGCATCGTGTTTCAACCCTTCTAGGAAGGAGCTGCGGTTGCGGAGCCCTCCATACTGATTCCCCTTAACTCAAAGTTTACCCGGATTTTCCGGGGACAGTCTTTTTTCAGAGATCCTGAATAAATACAGGTTCAGTTAATAATAGAACTTCGGCAGAGCCATCGTTCCATACTGAAAATTTTGATTTTTGTGAGAGGCACTATTCGTTAAAATATACATTCATGGATTGAGAACCCAGATCTGATAATTAAGTAGTGCTGCAAAACTGACCCAGAGGATATAAGGAATAAGGAGAAGGGAAGCTGCTTTTGAAACCTTCCAGAATTGTATCATCGTCAATAGAATTGCAGCCCAGAGCATGAGAATCTCAAGAAAAGCATAATAAGGAGACCTCAATCCAAAGAATAGAAAAGACCAGAGTATATTAAGGCCCAGCTGTAATCCGAAAAGGAAAACCCCTGTTTTGACCTCTTTCTGCTGAAGACCCTGTTCCCATACCAGGTAGAGAGATACTCCCATAAGTGTATAAAGTATAGTCCAGACAGGGAAGAACACCCATGATTGAGGACTGAAAGACGGCTTTTCAAGCAAAAAATACCAGCTTTCAAGGGAAGAAGCTGTGAATACGGAACCGATTACTCCTGCAAACTGGCAGATTATTACTGAGGCCAGAAGTCTGAACACACTATTTTTCTCAAACATATAAGACCCCCAGAACATATTAGACTTCAAAGCTCATTAATTTTAAGGTTTAAAAAAACTTAAATATACTTTTTTAGTGATTTAATTTGTTTTTGGAATATTTAAAGAGTAAAAATTAATATTTAAGCTTTATTTTTAAATTTATCCATCTTTTAATGAGATTTATATACAGGAGATTAGAAATATACATCTAAAGTTGGGGATAACTAACTAAATAATATTAGATAACTGTTATAAAGAATAGGGTTTTTAAAGAATATTATATCGCATAATATAGGAAATATATATATAATAGTAAATAGGTAAGGGATTACCTAATGCCTGGTGAGGATGGAACCAAATGACGCAGATGAAAAAGTGTACAACTAAAGAAGATGTGTTAGAGGCTGTAAAAGAAAGAGATGTGAAGTTTATCCGGACCCAGTTTACGGATACACTCGGCATCATCAAAAGCTGGGCAATTCCTGCAGAACAACTGGAAGAAGCTTTTGAAAACGGTGTAATGTTTGACGGATCTTCAATCCAGGGCTTTACAAGGATTGAAGAGTCTGATATGAAACTAGTGCTTGACCCTTCAACATTCAGGATCTTGCCCTGGAGACCTGCAACCGGTGCAGTCGCCAGGATTCTCGGAGATGTGTACCTTCCTGACGGAAAACCCTTCCAGGGAGACCCGAGATATGTCCTTAAGACTGCGATCAAAGAAGCTGAAAAAATGGGTTTCTCGATGAACGTAGGACCGGAACTTGAATTTTTCCTATTCAAGCTTGATGCAAACGGGAACCCGACAACAGAACTTACTGACCAGGGCGGATATTTCGACTTTGCACCCCTTGACCGTGCACAGGATGTCCGCAGAGACATTGACTATGCACTGGAACACATGGGCTTCAAGTTAGAAGCTTCTCATCACGAAGTCGCACCCTCTCAACATGAAATCGACTTCAGGTTTGGGGATGTACTTAGTACAGCAGACAATGTAGTGACTTTCAAATACGTTGTAAAGTCAATTGCTTACCACAAAGGCTACTATGCGACCTTCATGCCAAAGCCACTCTTTGGTGTTAACGGGTCAGGCATGCACAGTAACCAGTCCCTGTTCAAGGATGGAAAGAACGCTTTCTATGCCCCAGATACTCCTACACAGCTTTCCCAGGATGCAATGTATTACATCGGTGGACTGCTGAAACATATCAGAGAATTTGCAGCTGTTACAAACCCTGTGGTAAACTCCTACAAGAGGATTGTACCAGGTTATGAGGCTCCAGTTTATATTTCCTGGTCTGCACAAAACAGAAGTTCCCTGATCCGTATTCCCGCAACCAGAGGGAACGGAACAAGAATAGAACTCAGATGTCCAGACCCCGCATGCAACCCTTACCTTGCATTTGCTCTCATGCTCAGAGCCGGTCTTGATGGGATTAAAAACAAAATCGATCCCGGAGAGCCTACAAACGTAAATATTTTCCACCTTACAGAAAAAGAACGCAAAGAAAAAGGCATTCTCTCCCTGCCTGCAGACCTTAAAGAAGCAATCGATGAAATGAAAGGCAGTAAATTTGTGAGAGAAGTGCTTGGAGAACACGTATTCAGCCACTACATCTGTGCAAAAGAGGTAGAATGGAATGAATACAAAGCAATAGTCCACCCATGGGAACTTACTAAATACCTCTCTATGCTGTAAGCATACAGGAGATATTTAAACTAAAATACACCGGAAGCGTCTGCTCCATACCTTAAAAATGTTTGTTAAGGGATACACCTTCCGGAAGCTGTATCCCTATTTTTTTGAAGAATCTCAGGAACTTGAGAAAAGATATTTTAAACAATAGTTATTTTTTTATTCATTAAAGGAAAAAGAACCGGAAAAGAAATTATGTATAAAAATGCTTTCCCCGAAAAATATTATATCTAAATTAGGTATAAGATCAGTCGTTACTTTTTTGATACAATCTAGAGGGAAAAAACAGGATGTATCTTACCTGGAAAGAGGTTATAACCTTGAGATAAAGAAGCAATGTAAAATGTAGATAGACCTTCAGTAAGGAGAAAACAGGTACAAAAAAGGGAATAAATGTTTAAAACGCCTTGCTTCGCAGTGTTATATCAGGAATTTCCGGTTCTAGAAAAAGAAACATATATATATCGTCAAATAGGTACTAAATTACTTACTTCCCTTAGCGGCGACCCTCTCAATTTTTACAAAAGATAGAAAAGCAGAGGCAGTAAAGCTATCCAGGATTCAAAATAATAATATAATAAAGAATAACTAAAATTATGTGAAATATCCCTTTAATTAAAACCCTAGAAATATTCCCCTGAAAAATCCAGTTTATCCAGCTGGCAAATTTTTTGAACTATTTCTCAAAAATGAGCCGCAGAAATTCTGGGGAAAATGCCCGGAAACCTAAGGGATAATCCAGAAAGTTACTTGCATCAAGCTCATTTCTATCCATATCTAGAGTGATCAAAATGTGTGGAATAATAGGCTTTATAGATCGAGCTAAGTCCAGAATGGACGGATCGAGCATAAAAGCCGCCCTCAGTCTCATGAACGAAAGAGGCAGTGGAGACGGGGCAGGCTATGCTGCATACGGGATTTACCCCGAGTATGCAGACTATTATGCTCTTCATGTTTTCTTTGACAACATGGGAGAACCAAAAAAGAAGGTTGACGAAATCCTCCAACTATGGGGAGAAATCGTTCACCAGGAAGAAATCCCGACAACCCCTCAACCAGGCTTAAAAAAGGTCCATATCCCCTGGAGATACTTCTTCAAACCCTCCGAAAACTTGATAGCAGGAAGAATGGCTTCCGAAAATGACGTTGTGATGCACATAGTCATGGAAGTGAACGAAAAAATAAACGGCGCCACCATATTTTCCTCCGGGAAAAACATGGGAGTTTTCAAGGCATCCGGCTGGCCCGAGGATGTTGCAAACTTCTACAGGATAGAAGACTACAAAGGCTACATCTGGCTTGCCCACAACCGCTACCCCACAAACTCTCCTGGATGGTGGGGAGGAGCACATCCCTTCAACCTGCTTAACTGGTCAGTGGTTCACAACGGAGAAATTACCTCATACGGCACAAACCAGCGTTATGTAGAAGGATATGGATACAAATGCACTGCACTTACTGATACAGAAGTTGTAGCTTACCTTTTCGATTTGCTCGGAAGGCAGCATGGACTCTCCCATGAGATGATTGTCCGGGCTCTTGCCCCCCCGTTCTGGGATGATATAGACAGGATGCCAGAAAAGGAAGCAAAGTTAAATAAGGCAATCCGCCTGACCTATGGGCCTGCCCTTATGAATGGGCCTTTTGCAATTGTTGTCGGCACGGATAATGGTATTGTAGGCTTCACTGACAGAATTAAACTGCGCCCGCTTGTAGTTGGAGAAAACGGAAGCAAACTCTATATCTCCAGCGAAGAAGCTGCAATAAGAACCCTTGATCCCGAAGTAAAGAGTATTTACACTCCCAGGGCAGGAGAACCCATCGTCGGGAGGTTTATCGAATGACGCTCGGAAGTGTACCCCCAAAATTTAAGGTCAGCATTGACCGCGACCAGTGCATGGACTGCGGACGCTGCATTGAAAACTGTTCCTACGGCGTATACAGGAGAGAAGGCGACAAAATTCTGATAGAATCCAGAAAATGTACTGCCTGCCTCCGCTGTGTTTCCATGTGTCCGAGGGACGCAATAAATATCACCGAAAAACCAGTTGACTACCGCAGCCACCCCGTCTGGACCAGAGAAGCCAGAGAAGATATTATCAACCAGGCACGCAGCGGAAAGATTATCCTTTCAGGGATGGGAAATGCGAGAGACCTGCCAATTATCTATGACCGCCTCCTCCTCGATGCATGCCAGGTCACAAATCCAAGTATTGACCCCCTGAGAGAGCCTATGGAGCTCAGGACCTATATCGGAAAGAAGCCGTCACAACTCAAATTCAGAAAAACAGAGAGTGGAGACGTAGAGCTGGATACAAAACTTGCTCCAAACCTAAAGCTTGATACCCCTATAATGATCGGGCACATGAGTTTTGGGGCAATCAGTCTTAACTCCCAGCTCAGTATGGCAAAGGCGGTAAAAGAATCTGGCACCTTCATGGGAACAGGAGAAGGTGGGCTGCACAAGAAATTATACCCCTACCAGGACCACATGATCGTCCAGGTAGCTTCAGGCCGCTTCGGTGTGAACATCGACTACCTGGAAAGAGGCGCTGCAATTGAAATTAAGATAGGGCAGGGAGCAAAGCCGGGTATAGGAGGACACCTCCCCGGAGAAAAGGTAAACGAAGAGGTCTCCAAAACTCGTATGATTCCTTTCGGTAGTGATGCAATTAGCCCTGCTCCACACCACGACATTTACAGTATAGAGGACCTTGTCCAGCTTATCAGAAGCCTGAAAGAGGCAACCGAATGGAAGAAGCCGGTATTTGTAAAGATCGCAGCCGTACATAACGTGGCTCCTATAGCTGCAGGCATTGCCAGATCCTCTGCAGATGCAGTGGTCATTGATGGGTTCCGCGGCGGTACAGGGGCAGCCCCAAAGGTCTTCAGAGACAATGTAGGAATACCCATCGAAGCTGCAATTGCCAGCGTTGACCAGAAACTCAGAGAACAGGGTGTCAGGAACGAGATATCCATCATCGCAAGTGGAGGGATAAGAAACAGCGCCGATCTTACCAAGTCCATAGCACTCGGAGCCGATGCAGTATACATAGGAACTGCAGCTCTTGTCGCTATGGGCTGCAGGGTCTGCGGCAACTGTTACAGAAACCTCTGCCCATGGGGAATTGCAACCCAGCGCCCGGATCTTGTGAGCAGGCTTGATCCAGAAACAGGAGCAGCGCAGGTTTCAAACCTGATACACGGCTGGACCCTTGAACTAAGTGAACTTATGGGTGCAGCAGGAATCAACAGTATAGAAAGCCTGCGTGGAAACAGGGACCGCCTGCGCGGATACATGCTGGATGAAGGAATGCTTAAAATCCTCGACGTACTGCCAGCGGGGGCCTGAACATGAAGACAGTAAGAATTGATGCAAGGGGTATGCACTACACCCCCTTAAACCAGAAAATAAGGGCCGCAGTTGCAGACGGAGCAGAAGAGATCATACTCGATAACGTTCTCGGGCAGCGCTTCATAGGAGATGGATTAAGAGGCAATGTCCGCATCATAATCAATGGTGTTCCCGGAGGAGACCTTGGGATGTTTATGAGCGGACCCACCTGCATAGTAAACGGGAACGCCGAACACGCCCCCGGAAACACCATGGACAGCGGTATGCTCGTTATTCACGGAAGTGCAGGAGACGCTGTTGCCCACAGCATGAGGGGAGGCAAGGTCTTCATAAAGAACAACATAGGATACCGAGGCGGTATCCACATGAAGCAGTATGAAGTGGAAGCCAGGCCCATACTTGTAATAGGCGGTACAGCCCACTCCTTCCTTGGAGAATACATGGCAGGAGGACTTGTGCTTGTGCTAGGAATTGGCAAAGAAAAATCCATGACTGACAGGGGCATAGGAAGCGGGATACACGGTGGAGAGATTATCATCCGCGGGGAAGTGGATGACTACCTTCTCGGACTCGGAGCCAAGAAATTCAAGTTTACTGAAGCCGACCTTCAACGCATAGCCCCCATCATAAAGACTTTCTGCGAGCAGTTTGGATATGACCCCGCAGAATTCCTGGACACAAACTATACAAGGATCGGACCTGCAAGCAGCCGGCCTTTTGCAAGCAAATACGTCTGGGAGTGATCAGAGATGGCAGAAAAGAAACAAATCAGTAAGAGTTACCTTGACCTTAAATCGAACGTCTGGGACACTGGCCTCTGCTCAGGCTGTGGAGCCTGCATTGCAGTCTGCCCTGCTGACGCCCTGTACTTTGAGACAGGAGGCAATTCCGCAACCCCAAAGAGCAACGGCTACTGTAAAGCCGCTGTTGACGACGTGCCCTGCGGAGCCTGCTATGAGGTCTGCCCGAGGCTCGAAGAACAGCCTTCAAGCCTGCTCGGAGACTACCTGAAAATCACTGCCGGAAAGGCAGAATTTGGCATCCCGAAAAAGCAGAGCGGAGGAGCTGTAACTGCGATTCTCGCAAACGCTCTGGATACCGGCCTTGTGGATGCTGTGGTTACAGTCACTGAAGACCCCTGGACCCTCAAACCGCGCTCTATGGTGATTACCAAAAGTGAAGCCCTTATCAGCCAGGCAGGAAGCCGTTACAACTGGTGGGTCCCTCTTGTTTCTTCCCTCAAGGAGGCAGTTGTAAACAAGAAGTACCGGAACATTGCAGTTGTTGGAGTCCCATGTGTAGTTCAGGCAGTCCGCAAGATGCTTGAGACAGACCACCAGCTGGTCAGCCCCTACAAGAAATCAATCCGCTTCGTGCTAGGGCTCTTCTGTACCGAGAACTTCGACTACGAAAAACTGATCGCAGGCAAGCTGAAAAGCGAGTATGCCCTTGAACCCATGAAGGTCTGCCGGATTGACGTAAAAGGCAAGCTCGAAATCACCCTCGACGACGGGACCCAATACGTAATCCCACTTGCCGAACTCGAAGACACCATCCGCCCAGGATGCCATGTCTGTACGGACTTTACCGCCCTGAAGGCAGACATTTCTGCAGGATCCGTGGGAAGCCCTGACGGTTACACCACTCTTGTCGTCCGCACCCTTGTTGGACAGCACCTGCTGGACAGCGCAGTTGCCAATGGGAAGCTGAGCGTAGGCGGCGAGGTCAGCCTCGGGATTATTGAAAAGCTTGCAAAGAAGAAGATGGCAAGAAAACAGGAATAATTACTTCAAAATGGTTTTAGATGGAGCTAAACTCCATCTTTTCTCTTTCTTTATTTGCAAACCGGGATTATATTTGTAATCATTCCCCGGGAGATTTACTATTTGAGGTAATTTCCGTAACCGTTTCAACTACTATCCTTTCTTCGTCGTCAACCAGGAAATCTACTGCTCTGTTTTCTGACTGTATCCTCAAAGCCGGAGTGCACCCGGGCACGGCGTGACCTTCAGGAGTTGGATGACAGGAATAAACCACGTCTACAATCGTTGCTCCTTCCCGGGTGATAATATGGGCAAAAGGAAAAAAAGTTTCAAAGCGAAATAATTTCAGGACAAAACACTGAGGACAAAACACCTTTTAAACAACAATTTCCCCTATAATTATCGGAGTCTCATGATCCCAATACAGATGTATAGTAGTGGTGCTCCAGCGGTTCAGAGATACTGAAGTTGTTTCCTCTGCAGAACCGTTGTCTAATATAATTCTAAATGTATACTCTTTTGATTCAAAAGAACTTCTCAGATTAGACGGTTTTTCTTTTGATACTGATTCGTTTGGATGAAGATTGTATGATTCTTTGAATACAGATTCATTATCAGAATCCAATATTTCAACAGATATTTCATGGGTCCTGACATCATGATTTGTTAATTCAAAAAAATTAGGTAAAGCCGGGCCACCCAGAAGAAATATCAATGCATAATAACCCACAATTGCAATTATAGGTATGATCAGCAAGATGAGAAGTATTTTTCTGATATTTTGCATTTGAAATCCCTCTATAACAGAAGGAGATTAGTAAATCTCCTTCTTAGCCAGTATTCGTTTTGTGGATAATTTTTGTTACTCTGTAAATATATTTCTGTTGATTTTTAGGATACTATTGATTGGCAATTTTGGGCAGTGTCGCGAATTTGCTGTAGATTCAAAGTCAATTTTTTAGAAACTGTGTGCAAAACTAATCTACTGATCTTGAATTTTTTACTCAAAAACCTCTTAAAATTTGTAATTTTACAGAAAATTGGCACACTGCCAATCTATAATTTCCGTGCGGTATTTTGCCAGATTAATACCTGATCCTACACACAAGATATAATCCGAACAATCCATACATAAAACTGAAACCTTGAGCTTTATTTTGTTTTTCTTTGCTCATCTCTGAGCCAGATTTAGTTTGTTGGTTTGTACTGTTTTCAGTTTCATTAAGATCTGCTGTGTCCGACAATTCGGTAAGCACAGATACATCTCCACGGAAAAACACTAAAGGAACTTCATTAACTCCAATCCGACTTGCATGAGAATCAAAAATTTGATAAATTTCATCCATAAAAGACTTTTCAATTTCCGTATTTACCTCTACCTTAAGAACTCCCATGTTAGTGAATCCATAACTTATAATAGGCCCATCTGGATAGAAATATTTAGACATTTCACGCTCACTAGCATTGACTTCGATATTTACTTCAGTATAGATTAAATCAAGAGTATCAAGCCATTTTCTCCTTTCTTCCAAACTTCCAAAAGCAGGTATATTTCCATAAGCAGCAATAAAATTCGGATTAATTTTCAATTCGTTAAGGGTTTCCGGGCCAAAGATAAGCTTCTGCTCAATCACTTCTTCTGCACTTACTGCTGGCACAAAAGCCATTCCCACCAGAAACATTGCCAAAAACAATGTTCCTATTCCGAATTTCTTTGCGATCATGTAGATTACTCCTGTTCATTTTCCAGGAGGCAAGAATAGAAGTTTTAAGTACCATTAAAACCAGTATGTTCCTGCCTCCGGGCACGATGAGGTTCAAATTCACTCTGGGAAGTCCATTTGAACCTCACAAACTACTTTTGGTCAACTGTTTATAAGTTTTATGGCCAGATCATCAAACAATCAAGATATACATTTAAAATATGACAATTTTTTCAGGTATTATTACATTATGTGACTGATTGTTTGATACTCTGGAGAGAAATTATAAATAGACATAAAAAATAGCACTATATGGACTCATTCCATATTCAAATCTCAGCCTGTCTGGTGGATGTAACATAACGTTGATTACTAATTATTTGTTGATTTGGAAGGAGTAATGAAGAGGGATTTGGAGATACATGATTGATATTAAAAATATTACATATTACATATTTTCACATACATATCCTATAATTTTTTTAATATTATTAGTGCCTTCTTCAACAGCTATTGCACTCTCTAATAACATATCTTCCGATTTCAACATTCATTATAATAACACGTCAGTTACACTTGATGTTTCAGAGACAGGGCTTGAAAACTCAACCCGAACAATATCTTCCTTTGGAGAAAGAAAAATAGGAAGTCAGAATGCTGCAGAAGCCTCTCTATATATAAAAGAGGAGATGGAAAAAGCAGGCCTGCAGGTTTATATGGACAATTTTTCTGCAAGGGTACGTACACATGACTTCAATTACTGGAATGTGAGCTGCAAAAACGTAGTGGGGGTTAAAGAGGGGAACGCCCTTAAAGATGAAATAATTCTCGTAACTGCACATTATGATTCAAGAATACTTACACCTTACGAGTTCGGAAGGGGGGTTTTTGATTCAAGTATCAGAAAGCCATATCTCTGGCCAATATGGTCTGATACTTATGTTTGCGAGTCAGCCAACGGAACCGGAGCAGATGACAATGCAGGAGGGGTGGCCTGCATGCTGGAAATTGCAAGAGTCTTGCAAAATGAGTCATTTGACAGAACAATATATTTCATTGCTTTTACAGGGGAAGAATACAATCTTCTTGGAAGCCAGGCATGGGTTAAAGCCAATCCAGAATTGAAAGACAATATTGTTGCAGTTATAAATGTAGACTGTGTGGGAAACAAACCCCTTTACATAAATAATCTCCCTCAGAATACCTGGCTTAAAGATATTTTTGAGAATGAGGCAAAAAATTCAGGAATCGAAATTCGACATGAAATTCCGGATTATTCTAACTATTTTTTAATACGAGGAGATCATGAAATATTCTGGGAAAACAACATCCCTGCAGCGGTACTCTGCCACCAAAACAAAGAAAACCACGAAAATTTTCATGAATTAAGTGATACTGTTGATAATATCGATTTTTCGGTTATCAGGAACACAAGTATTCTGACAGCCAGGAGTGTTATTTATCTGGCAAATCCTGCTGAGAGTCAGCCTCCGTTTGTTAACATTTCCAGCTCAAAAGTTTCAGGAGGCTCATTTGAGCTCAGATATAATGTTTCTGAACCCGAAAGTATTGTAGAAGTCTTTTTTGACAATCAGAGCCTGGGAAATATAAAGTCAGGAAGGGATTTTTCGCTTCCAGAAGGAGAACATGCTATCAGAGTTCTGGCAACTGACAGTTATGGGAACAGAGGTACTGACAGCATAACTTTTGTAAATGAGGAAAAGCAAAACAAAAATATAGAGCCACCTCATCAGGAAATAGAGTACTCTGAGAATGAGGTAAAATATATAATCGGGTATTATCCAGAACACTCCATAAACTCAAACAGGACTTTTTATTTTTATCTAGATGATTTTGGACCTCTGGACCCAGGGAACTTTTTGATTCTTGCACCGGGCAGTCATAACCTGAAAATATGGTATGAAAACGAAAATGTAACCCTCTTCATGGAAAATAAAACATCTGACTTTACCAAATATTCCATGGAAAAGGTTTGGATAAATAACCCGATTGCGAACCGTAGAAATCCACTTGCCCTCGTATCAGGCGTATTTATAAGTTTGGCTGTTATTGCGCTTTCTGGAAAACGAATAAAAGAGAAGTATCAGGACAAAAAGGGTTCTAAAGAAGAAAAGAAATAATCATGACTTTTGCCAAGAATATTAATATCAATATACAGGAATCAAGCCCGGATTGTTCCCTGTAATGCATTCTCCACCATCAGCAGTTACTATGAAGGTATTTTCAATCCCTACCATACCGATATTTTCAATCCCCCTTTTAGGTTCAAGGGCAAATACCATTCCTTCCTGAAGGGGCTTATCAAAACCCTCAGCAATTACCGGAGTTTCATCAATCAGTAAACCAACCCCGTGCCCGAGGAATTTCACTTTACGGTCCCCAAAGCCCATGAAATTTTGCAGGAATTCCTCATCAAGCCCATTCATTATGGTATTGTAGATTTCCGAGGGGATAGCCCCAGGTTTTAACATTGCTGCAGCTTCGTTCTGGATAGCCACGCATTTATTGTGGATATCTATGGCATACTGCGGCAGGGAAGAACCAAACATATATGTTGTGGTTTTGTCCGTGTGATAACCGTCAACCCCACACCCGACATCGACAAAGACAAGGTCGCCTTTTCTTAACTTCCGGTCCCGACTTCCTAGCACGGGCGCTGCAGGGCTTAATCCAAGCTTTCCTCCGGGACCGTTAAAGTAAGTCGGATAAATGGAGCTTTCTCCAAAACAGACATTTCCCAGAATCATCTCCGTATCGAACATTCCAAAACGGCATGCTCCGTGGTGCCCTTCATTAACCAGAACAGAAAACAGTTCAGTTGACAGTTCAGCTTCACTCATCCCTTCCCGCAGCATATCCGGCACAAGGTCTTCGAGCACATGCTGATGGATCCTGCCTGCTTTTCGCAGTAGAGACAATTCATATTCACTTTTTACCGCTCTAACAGCACAGATCTGGGTGTCAGCAGATTTAACGTTTTTAAAGGGAAAATATTTTTGAAATCTCTGGTAAAGAGCCAGAGGGACTACTTCAGTTTCCAGATATACCGTATCAGGAAGCCTGCTTACACTCTTTGCCGCGTCACGGAAACTGTTCATAGGCCCTATACTGGAAAACAGTGATTCGTCCAGAGCCCTCTCATAGCTGCGCCGTACCCAGAATTTTGCCTCCTCATTCTTCGGAATAATCAATATTCCGTCCTGCATGGTGCCGGTAAAATAATAAAGATTGATTTTGCTGAAAATAACAGTCATTTCCCAGTCTGGATTTGACATATCCATCTGTTTTCTGAAGCATCTCATACGGCTTTTCAATTCGGACAAAGGTACTTTCTCAGTCATGCGGATCCTCTTACCAAATTATCTGCGATTAATTATAGAAGTGTAACTCACAATAGCTATTTTAGTAGAAGCTATAGGAAAATGAACTTTCTTCTTCAGATTTTTAAGAGACCAGGATAGCTGATATAGAATTTATGGAAATTAAAATCAAATCCATCAGCTAGAAATTACTCTGTATCTAGCCAGAAAGCCGGCGTAAACTGCTAAATATTTATTTATATGTGCATGCGCATATTTTAGCGTATTAAGTGTGTTATTTAACGCATTTAAGGATATTACAGGTCATTTAACAGTCTGAAGAAGTAAATTAGATTAGGAGGTCAGCGTCTTGTCTAAGAAACATTCAGCAAAATCAAAGGCTCATAAGTCAGCTAAGAAGATAGAGATAAAAATTAATGAAGCTCCAAAAGTCGAAAGTAAACCTCGATATATTCCTGGTTCATGGAAAGGGACAACGCAGGCGAAAGTTGTATCGAAAACCGGATATAAGCCAAAGTATATTCCAGGGTTCTGGAAGCCAACAGCAGAAAGCAAACCCCGGTATACTCCCGGCTCCTGGAAAGGAGTAACAGAGAAAAAGAAGATATCACAAATCAGGTACAAACCTCGTTACATTCCGGGATTCTGGAGACCAGCTCAGGAAAGCAAGCCAAGGTATATCCCAGGTTCATGGAAAGGTGTAACAGAGAAAAAGAAGATATCTCAAATAAGATACAAACCCCGGTACATTCCGGGATTCTGGAGACCAGCTGCAAAGGGGCAGGAAGAGAGTAAGCCAAGGTATATTCCCGGCTCCTGGAAAGGGGTGACAGAGAAAAAGAAGATATCTCAAATAAGATACAAAACCCGGTACATACCAGGATTCTGGAGACCAACTTCGGAGAGTAAGCCAAGGTATATTCCCGGCTCCTGGAAAGGTGCAACAGAGAAAAAGAAGATATCTCAAATCAGGTACAAACCTCGTTACATTCCGGGATTCTGGAAACCAGCTGTAAAGGGTCAGGAAGAGAGCAAGCCAAGGTATATCCCGGGCTCATGGAAAGGAACGTCAGTCAAAAAAGTATCGTCAAGAATTGGTTTCAAGCCCCGCTACACTCCCGGGCTCTGGAGAGCGACGAAGGAAAGCTCAAAAGTAGAGAGCAAAAACCGCTATACGCCCGGCTCCTGGAAAGGGACAACTCAGAAGAAGGCTGTATCAAAGGCCAGCCATAAACCACAGTACATCCCTGGCTCATGGAAACCAATGGCTTAACTCCAAATAGGATTTACGTACCTGGGAAGTAAAGTAAGATACTAGCAGATACACTTTAGTTGTTATGATTTATTGTAGGAAGGTTCATGTCACTTTTAATATTAAGTCGCATAAGTTCTATTAATCAGTAAAGATAACTTTTGCAGCAAAATCCTGTTGACCATCTCAAATTAGATACAGTTGACATGTATCTTCGTATAGATAGTGGTATAGGACAACCACTATCACTATTTCTCCAGAAATTTAAGTAGATTTTTGAAAGTATTCGATCAGGGTTTACGTTACTATCCATTTGGATTTGATCAAGGAACAAAACGTCAAAAAATGCTATTTTTTATGCAATATCTAAGTGTGGATTCTGCTGGAAAATCGCTATATTAGTATTCGAAGTTGTGCATAAAATTCGACAACCTATGCCAAAAGGAAGAATACCAAAAATAACGAATTTAGCAGAAACTCATGAACAGATGCGCATGCTAATGGACGCATGCTAATGGACGCATGCTAATGGACGCATGCTAATGGACTTTTCATACTGGTCTTGTAGAAAATATGAAGAGAATCCATCGCTGCACTAAAATCTTTATTTTTTCAAAACAGAAAAAATAATTAGATGAGAAACAAATTAAAAGGAAACAAAAAGTGAAATAAATAGAAATAAAATCGATAGGACTTTTAAAAAGGGGTTATCATGCTTGGAAAATATGAGGACCTTGTTAAAAAGGCATCAGAAATGGGAATTAAGGCTTATTTTCTGAAGGCAGAGGATATTCCGGTTGAGAACCGGATTGCTCTTAAGTGCGCTTATGGATGCAAAAGCTATGGAAAAAGACTGAGCTGCCCTCCTCATGTCATGTCGGTCGACGAGTTCAGAAAAGTTATAAGGGAATACAACAGTGCCCTTCTTCTTGTTGAAGAATGTGACATGTCAGGAATTCAGGATTTTTTTGAAGCCTGGTCAGGGATCAGGAAGGATTCATTTCATAAGATGTTCGAGCTTGAACAGGAAGCTTTCAGGGAAGGCTTTATCTTTGCACATCTCCTGAGACCCGGCTCCTGCAATGAATGTGAGATTTGCAACCTTGAAGAATGCGTAAAACCTGAAATGAGGCGCTTTGCACCTGAAGCTGTTGGAATAAATGTCCAGAAGGTAATGGAAGAAGCAGGGATCCTGCTTGAGTTCTGCAAGCCGGAAAAAACCTCATGTATAGGGATTTTGCTGTTAGAGTGAGAATCTGCAGAATGAAACACAATTGGAATTCCACAACGGGAAATTAAGCCTCTGAGACTATTAATTGCCTTTCCACCTGAGATATCTTTTACTTCTCTTTGGAAGATAATTTTGCCACAGAGCATATATTTTCAAGGGGCATGAAAATTTTCAACATAAATAGCCCTTTTGCTTCTGAAGGTGAGATCCCGGCTTTTTCCGATGACAAGCTGTTACCTGTATAAAGGTCTCTGAGAAGATACACTGTGCTACTATCGACCGAACCATGCCCGAAGATGGTATCGTAACCAGGCTCTCCAAGGTCTTCGGCTGAAGAGCACAGAATCTCGCGGATTTCACTGCCGTTCTTCTCAGGATATATGCTCCAGACAAGAGCTCCGATTCCTGCAACAGATGGAGCAGAAGCGCTTGTACCTGCAAAGATGCTGTCTTTCCCATTTGTGCCTGAAACTCTTACATTACCTGGACCGCTAAGGTCAATTTTGTTCCTGATCTCATACTCAGGATAGTAAATACTTACAGGACCGCGGGAAGAGTAGGAGGCTATCCCCCTATTTTCATGATTTCCGGGATCAACAGCTCCAACACAGATAACCTCCTGGACGGCAGGGTGTCCGAAGACAGAGTCCTCCTCAACCAGATTATCAGGGTGGATTTTTACTGAAGAGTTTGCATAAATGTAAACTTCCAGCATCCTATCCTGTCCAGAGTGTTTTTTAACGGAAACGCTTACTTTTTGGACATCTCCTTCCCTGTTAGTGTACTTGATATATTCGAGAGGTGTTCCTGTACCGCTCTGAACCTTTTCACTTGCAGCCAGTTCTTCCCCGTTACAGCGGTCATAAAGGTAGAGATCATAGTCGTTTTCAGAACAGTTCCAGGAATCATTCCACTGGAGGACCACAGTCACTTTCTCCCCTTGAGGGATATCCACATACAGATTTCTGGAAGAACTGGTTCCTGAACTGAAATCATGCCAGCCTGACCCATTGTCAAAAAACACTCCCTGATAATGGCGCCCTGCATCGTTACCTGCTGCACTTACATATAGAATATCCTGACTTTCAATAACTTCTTTGATATGGGAAGCTACAATTCCATCTTCGAAGAAAGGTTCGTCAGGCCACCCCACGTCATCACAGATAATCTGGCAGCCTTCGGCAATAAGAGCATCGACAGCTCTGTTAAATTCAAGCTTGTTACTGCCTGCGCTATGGAAGTACAGTTCTGCACCTGGAGATACCTCGTGAACTACTTCAAGTATTACAGTACCCTCTGTTCCTTTTCCGGGGGAAAGGACATGAACGTTATCAGGTAGAGCTCCCGATTCCACAGCTCCGGATATGTCTTCTACCCCATCGGAAATTATCCCTATTTTAATTCCAGCTCCATTGACATCACCATGTTTCCAGAAGCCCCATGAAGAAAAAAGCTCTTTTTCTCCCCTATCTATTTTTCTTATAACAGGGGAAATAGCAGGCTGGACTGAATATACTCCTTTAAGAGAGGATAGCTCTTCAATAGATTCCGGTTTAACGCAAACTGCAGCAGTGCTTGTGTCTTCATCCCATTCTTCAACTCTTGAGCAGGAGGCCAGAACTTCTGCATCTGTACCGGGAAAAAGATGGACATATGCAGTCACATTCTCTTTTATTCCTTCTTTATTCTCTGTTCCTTCTTTAGAGATTATTCCCAGATCTCTTTCCACCTGTTTCAAAACAGATGAATTGGAGCATAGCAGCCCTGAGTCAGATAAAACATATCCTGAGATAAGGGGATCAGAAGTTTTCTGTTCAGATCCTGTAGACCCATCTTCCCCATGGACTATAAAACTGGTGGAAGAAAGAAGGCATGTAAAGACTGCGACCAGTGTAAACAGATACAATACTCTTGTGGTGTAACTCCCCAGATACACTCCCCCCGATATTGCTAATATAGTAATTCAAGGCTGCAAACAGGATACAGGTATATGTGAAGTAATTCCTGAAGCAATTCAATAACAGAATTAATTTATTTTAACATATAACGAAATACATTATAAATATTTCCATTAACTTTTATTTAGAATTGTGACATTAATAAGATATTAAACAGCATACAAAGGACAAATTTATTTTGTAAAAATCTAAAAAAAAAAGATAAGAACTTTGTAAAATAATGTTTTGACAACATTAAGTAGTATAATTGAATGATCGAAGACAGAAGATATATTAACTTCCTGACATATGTTATGGGAAGACATAGCAAACTGGAGGTCTTGTTCAAATTGAATTCTGAAAAGCTGAAAATAGCTGTTCTCGGAGGAACCGGAAATATAGGAGAAGGAATGGTGTTAAGGCTTGCACTTCAAAACCTTATGCCAGAAGGCGTGAAGAATGAAATAATTATTGGGTCCAGGTCTCTGGAAACTGCAGATGAAGCTGCAAAAAAAGCATTATCGGAACTTGAGAACTGCGGGTTCGATACATCCATAATAACAATTACCGGCATGAGCAACCTTGAAGCAGCAAAGGCAGCCGAAGTAATAATACTCACAATCCGTTTTGACCATGTTCTGCCTCTTCTTGAAGAAATAAGAGAGACTCTGGAAAATAAGATTCTTATTTCACCTGTCGTTCCAATGATAAAAGAAGGTAGCTTTATGGCATACAGGCCTCCGGTAGATGGCTCAGCCGCCCTCGCAATCCAGAAAAATGTACCTGAGTCCACAAGAGTTGTAGCAGCCTTCCATAACATCCCTGCAGGGAAACTCAAAGATGTTGTTAAATGCAAAGCCGTACATGACGCGCTTGTTTGCAGCGACGATGAAGAAGCAAAAAAACTGGTTATGGAACTTACACGACATATGGGATGCCTCAAACCCCTTGACGGAGGTCCCCTTAAGCAGGCAAGTACCATGGAATCCCTGACACCTTTGCTGATCAATCTCGCAAAGTTGAATGGTCTTAAAGATCTCGGAATAAACTTTTCCTGAAAATTTCTGATCAAAAAAGCAGGAAGAATGAATATTAGGAAGAAGCTTACAGAACAAATGAATTTTTTGGGATTGGGGGAATTCAAAATAACTTGTTTTATATATAATGTTATCTATATAAGAGATGAAGGCTCTTCAGAACTGAGAATAATAAAACCTTTACTCCAGGAAATTAAACCATGGGAAAGGTAAAGTTAAAAAACAGAGAGTTATATCCCTGAAGAATTGTATCTTGTTTTCAACAGATTTTCCGATGAGTGTTCAGAAACATAATCACTCTTAAGAATATCACTCTTAAATATAATCACTCTTAATCCAGATTCTAAACCCGGATAAATTTAGCTCATGTTAAATATCATAAGAGTAATACGAACATATAATAAACAATTTATTCAGAAAAGAATTCAACTGATAAAGAATTCAACTGAAAAAATATCTGGAAAAATCCAGAAGAATTAAATTATCCATCCTGAAAATTAAAAACTCTGCCCATCAGCATTCTGCCCTTAAATGCAGAGTTTCATTCCAACCTTCTTCTTTAGATACATTTACTTTTCTAAAACTGAAGAATCAATATAAAAACCAGACAGTGAACCTGTATGAGCGAAGAACTGCTAAAAGTGTTAAAATCTGCAGGACTTGACATACTTTCCTGCATGCATTGCGGCACATGCACAGGAAGCTGTCCTTCGGGACGGCATACCGGGCTCAACACCCGAAGAGTAATCAGGGATGCCCGTAAGAACAGAGTTACTGTTCTCTCAGATGATGCCCTGTGGCTCTGTACAACCTGCTACACCTGCCAGGAGCGCTGCCCTCGTGGAATACCTATTACAGATGCCATTCTTGAGCTCAGGAGGCTAGCAGTCAAAGAAGGATTTATGCGTCCCGAACACCGCCGTGTTTCGGAAATGGTACTCGAATGCGGACATGCAGTCCCCCTTGATGAAGAAACAAAGAAAAAGAGGGAAGAACTCGGGCTTGATCCTGTACCTGATACCGTCCAGAAATATCCGGAAGCCCTTGAAGAGCTAAAAACTCTTCTCAAAACCTGCAAATTCGATGAAATCGTGGCTGAAAAATAAGGAGGCGGAAATGATGAACAAACTATCGCTGTTCCTTGGCTGTATTGTACCCAACCGCTATCCAGGAATTGAAAAAGCAACTAAACTCTGCCTTCAGAGACTTGAAATCGATGTATCCGATCTGCCAGGAGCCTCCTGCTGCCCTGCTCCCGGAGTGTTCAAGTCCTTTGATAAAGCAACCTGGCTTGCCCTTGCCAGCCGAAACATAGTTCTTTCGGAAAGAATGAATAGAGACATCCTGACGGTTTGCAATGGCTGCTATGGGTCCCTGGCAGACGCCAATATGGAACTTAAAAAAGACCCTGAAATGAAAGCCTGCACAAACGCCTGCCTCAAAGAAATAGGTATGGAATTTAAGGGAACAGCAGATGTAAGGCACATAATAGAGTTTCTGTACAGGGAATTCGGACCTGAAAAACTTAAAGACTACATCACAATTCCCCTTGATCTGAGAGTAGCCCTGCATTACGGATGCCACCTGATCAAACCCTCAAAGGACAGGAACCTCGGAGAAACGGAAGCACCTGTATTCTTTGATGAACTGGTTGAAGCCACCGGCGCAGAAAGTGTGGATTACACCGACAAAATGATGTGCTGCGGAGCAGGAGGAGGAGTGCGGTCAGGGTATGCTGACGAATCCCTGGAAATGCTTGAACATAAACTTGCCTGCATAAGGAAAGCAGGAGTGGACTGTATAGTCAATGCCTGCCCCTTCTGTCACCTTCAGTTTGACAAAGGGCAGCTTGCTGTCAATGAAAAATTCGGAACCGACTACTCTATTCCCGTTCTCCATTATTCCCAGCTCCTCGGCCTTGCCCTTGGCTTTTCCCCGGACCAGCTGGGAATAGAACAGAATGCGGTTCAGAACATCGAGTTTCTGGCAAAAATCTATGAGATCAGTGCAGGTTTAAGGTAAAAAGTAAAAAGATTGTTTAAGCCTGGAATCCGATTTCTTTCAAGCTCGTTTTGGATTCCAGCCTTCCTACCAGATATTTATCTGCCTTCCTGCATATACCAGAGGCATTTCTGTTTCCACTTGCAGGGTCCACAAACCTCTTCGATGTCCGAAGCTTTGTTAATTTTTGAATTTATGAGCCTGAAGGCCTCATCTGCCTCTACAACAATCCCGTCTTCCAGACTTAATTTATCCAGAACAACACGATCCATTTGCCTGATCCCGCGCGAGAAGACAGATTCCTGCGTAGTACATTCCCTTTTACCTGGGCAGGAAACGCAGATTGCATCACATTCAGTTACAAGCTTGAGAGGCCTGGAAGGAAGATCTTCTAGATCCGAAATCACAGACCGCATATTGGCAACAAAGACAGGACTGTACCCATACCCCTGGAATCCCTGGATACAGCAGAGGTGATGAGCCCTGATCTTCAGCAGGTCAGAGTCGTGTGTGGAATCAATATCAGATTTATGTTTGGAATTTTTGATCATATAATTCTCCGGAGCTTTAACATCACAAATAAAAAACGGATACGAATTTATTCTATGAAATCAATTTCGGAGTCCCCTAGAGAGGGAAGTTCCAGAAGAGGAAGTGATATTGAAGGTGCTTCCGAATACTTTGTAAATAGAATGTCATAGCCCGTTTTAAGCCCGAGCATAATATTGAGGTCAGTACGGTCGTCATTAAGGAGGAGGGCCTGTCCTATAGGATTGCAAGCAGCCTCAAACTCTAAGTTATCGGTTTTTTTGATATCGAGGTTCTCTTTTTCTATACTGCAAACCTTGCAGCAAACCGAAAATACCTCAAAATATCTTGAGAGAATATCATAGACCAGCCTGGCTTCCCGTTCATGCTCGATACAGAAAGCTATACCTATCTTTCTGTACCCAAGCCTTTTTGAGTAAATTGCAATTTCCTCTAACTTAGTTCTTTTTGCAGGATCTGATTCAAGCCAGGCGGAAATCTGGATTGATTTAAGATTGTCGCCTTTATAATCAAGTCCCGATTTTATGACAGAGCAGTTTTTGCCTACCAGGCATTCTTTATTCCTGCACAACGCGCACTGCAAACTTTATTTCCCCGGGGTTTTTAACATGAGTAGGTACTACAATCATAAATAAACTTTGCAGGTATAAATATATCTATCATAGGGATCGATCTTCGTAGCCTTGAGAAGTTCTACAAAAGTTGAAATTCTGCTTAAAGGTTCAAAAGCCGGAAGTTATCTGGCTTTCATAATGGACTGGCAGTGACTGAGATTTTTCTCGGGTCGTTCTTCGAGTATTCACTCTCCTTTTTTAACAACTTTTTACTGCCACAGGATTGTATTTGAGATCAAGGAACTTGACCAGTTTCTCTGCAAGCTGAGTTTAATCCATTAAATATTATAAGTTCTAAGCAAAGATTATTAGAGAAAGTTAAGGTTCCCATGTCTTGAGCGCTTTTGATTGCATCTCTTTTTTGGAAGTCTCCAAAAGCCTCGTTTCGATCTCTGACCAGAGATCACGGACAATGTTTGCAAACTCCAAAGCCCCGGAATCCAGGGAGTGAGTAGCATATTCGATCACAGATTCTTCCTTTATCATTGCCTGTGTAGTTATGTCCGTATAAGGCAAGCAGGCAAGAAGAGGAATTCCATATTCCTTGCAAAAAGCCTCGATTTCGAGGCTCTTATTTTCGTTAATATCATACCTGTTAATGCAGGCAACAGTCGGAATTTTGAAATGTGCAGTAAGTTCAATTACCCGTTTCAGGTCATGGAGTCCGGAAACAGTGGGCTCGCCAATCACAAAGACAAGGTCAGTTCCTGTAATTGCTGCCTTAACCGGGCAGCCATTTCCAGGCGGGCCGTCAATAATAATGAATTTGCAGGAATATTCATCTGCAAGTCCTTCAGCCTTTTTTCTAACCATATTAACAAGTTTTCCACTTGCTTCCTCTCCAGTGCTCAGTTTTGCATGAGCCATTGGCCCAAAACGGGTTATGGAGGAAAACACCTGTCCTGAAACTCCTGGTATCAAAGACACCGCATTTTCAGGACAGGCAACAGTACAGACTGCACAACCTTCGCAGCTATACGGGTTTATCGTGAAGTTATCAAGGACTGCTTCGGCTCTGCATATTTCCTGGCATATGCCGCAACCAGTACAGAGTTTCGGGTCAATGGAAGCAAGCCCCATCCCCAGAAAATTCTCTTTTTCAAGTACCTTGGGATTAAGAATGAGAGGCAGGTCAGATGCATCAACATCGCAGTCCGCAAGTACAGCATTTTCTGAGAGAGAAGAAAAGGCAGCTGTAAGAGTGGTCTTTCCGCACCCACCTTTTCCGCTAATTATAGCCAGCTGCCTCATTATACCCCCTTGCTTTTGCAAGTAGCTGTGTTTATCGTTTTTAACATATTTTTGAACTTTTCCTTCCACTCTGGCATTTCCTTGATAAATGGGATGCCTTCCGAATAGAGACTTGCAATCATCCTTTCATCAGGGATGCGGAGCAGAATAGGAATCCCCTCAGCCCTACAAAAATCCTCCACCCTTGAATCCCCAATCCCATCACGGTTGAGAACAACTCCAGCAGGAACATTAAGAGCCCTTGTAGCTTCAAGGGCGAGAAGGAAATCATGGAAACCGAAAGGAGTGGACTCTGTCACGAGTACGCAGTAATCTGCACACCCCATAACTGCCAGGGCTGGACATGCCGTTCCGGGAGGGGAATCAAGGATTACAGGTCTGCTTTTATCGATATGCCGCTGAAGCGCCCTGATTACAGGCGTTGACATAACTTCCCCTATGTTCAGAATACCACCGAAAAAAGTAAGAGAATTTTTAGAGGGTGTTTTTTCGATCATTCCGATATTTCTGGGTTTTTCTTCTATGGCTTCTGCCGGACAGACATATCTGCAGCCACCGCAGCCGTGACAGAGGGAAGGAAAGGACAGAATTTTATTTGGAAGGGCAGCAAGAGCATTATATTTACAGAAACTAGCGCAGCTCCTGCATAAAGTGCACTTATCAGGGTTGATCTCCGGAACCGGGCAGGTTACTTCTTCTACAGGTTCCAGATCAAAACCCAGAAACAAATTGCAATTAGGCTCTTCGACATCACAGTCAAAAAGCTGCACATCTTCGAGAGCAAGGGCAAAGTTTACTGCAACTGTAGTTTTTCCTGTACCTCCTTTGCCGCTTGCAATTGCAATTTTCATGAGCTGCGCCTTCTCATCCTGTATATAAACTTAAGAGCCTATCCTTCAGTGATGGTGCCCGTGTTCTGCACAGGTATTTTCGGCACTGGCACTGCGGAGCTGCCCTGCTTTCCAGGAATTTATCGCTTCCTGAGCAGTGCCTGCAGCACCCACGAAAACACTGATTCCATAAGACTCAAACATCTTGACAGCTCTGTACCCCAGTCCCGCACAAAGCATGATTTTCACTCCATTCTTGTAGAGAAACTCGGGAGGCAGGCCCACTCCACCCAGATGTTCACTGGTATTGGGGATCACGGAAACCTCTCCACTGTCAGTGTCCAGGATTGTATAAGTAGGAGCTTTGCCAAAGTGCTGCTCTATAGCCCCTTCCATGCCGCTGTTATCTCTTGTGGGTACACATACTTTCATACAGATCACCTTTTTTCTAGATATTGCACATAAAATATTGTTACAAAATTTTTCGAATTTTTGAGATTTCGTTCATAATTTGAGCCTTTAACTCAACTCTGTTTCATGCCATTAGAAAGAGAAGTGTTGGGGCTCGTAAGGATTGCAAGCTTTCTGGATTGATACTCCTTAAGGGCAAAATCTACCGTACCTCTGATTCCAGAGTAGGTTTCAATGCCTGCTTCGGAGAGTATGGAGAAAGAGTTTGGCCCCACACTTCCCGTAAGGAGAGTACCTACCCCTTCATCCGCAATCGCCTCTGCTGCCCGGATCCCTGCACCACTGGAGGCTTCCGAACCGGGATTTTTGATTGAAGTTACCGACCCTGTATCCGGATCAATGAGCACGAAATAATTGCATCTTCCAAATTGAGGGTCCACTTCAGAATCAAGATCCCTTCCACAGGCACTTATACAGATTTTCATTTTTATGCTCCGGGATAAATCCGCTGACTCTCAAACTGTAAATTTCACTGTAAATGTTTCAAATAAAGTGGAGTTATATCAGCTCCGCACAAACGCAGAGAAGTCAGTGATATAGAAAGTATGATTTCACACATATGTACATAAATATTTATAGTTTCCGATTAGAAAAGAGAAATTGTTATATATTTATTCTACAATGTGCATAAGTAACCTATGAAAAAATGCAGAGGAAGACCGAAATGTCCCAGGCGCGTTGAGCAAACCCCTGATGTTACATATTTCAAGCCCAGAGGGGTCCCACTATCAGATCTTGAAGTGGTGTCCCTCACAGTAGAAGAGCTTGAAGCTCTCAGGCTTGTAGATGTTGAAGGTCTGAGGCAGGAAGACGCAGCCTCCAGGGTAGGGGTATCGAGAAGAGCTTTCTGGGAAGACCTGAAAGCCGCCAGAATGAAAGTTGCTCTTGCCCTGAGCACAGGAAAAGCAATAGAAATAAAAGGCGGTAACTATATCAGGGCTGAGACTGCTGATATTAGCGAAGACGCTGACGCGTAAAAGAGACATATGAAAAACCGGGAAAAACTAAAAATTGCGGAAATTTTACACAGGCGATAAAAATGACAGATAAGGTTCAACCACTGGAAAGCTTATCAAAAAAGCCCGAGGAGCCAAAAATCGTAGTTAACCTCAGGCGCATCAAACGCAAGATCATGGTAATGAGCGGGAAAGGTGGGGTAGGGAAGAGTACAGTTGCCGCAAACCTCGCTGTCGGGCTCGCCCTCCGCGGGCACAGAGTAGGTCTTCTGGACTGTGATATCCACGGCCCGACTGTTCCTACGATCTTCGGGCTGGAATCCGCAAGACCTGAGGTAAACGAAGAAGGAATTCTCCCTATAGAGGTGCTTCCCAACCTCTCAGTGATGTCTATTGGTTTTCTGCTTGAAAATAAAGACTCGCCCATAATCTGGAGGGGACCTGCCAAAATGGGAGCAATCAAGCAGTTCCTTGAAGAAGTATTCTGGGGAGCACTTGACTTTTTGATTATCGACCTGCCCCCAGGAACTGGAGATGAACCCCTGAGTGTGGCGCAGCTTATCCCCAACTGTGACGGTTCCGTACTTGTTACAACCCCTCAGGATGTAGCTCTTATCAGTGTCCGGAAATCAATCACATTTTCGGAAAAACTGAATGTGCCTATAATAGGGCTTGTGGATAACATGCATGGACTTATCTGTCCGCATTGCAACAAACCAATAGATATATTCGGAAGCGGAGGCGTTGAAAAAGCCTCAAAAGACTTTAATATCCCTGTCCTTGCCAGACTTCCGATAGAGCCCAGAATCGCAGAAATGGAAGACAAGGGAACGGTCGTTCAGGAACAGCTTAAACACGGCACTGAATGGCAGAAAAATTTCGAAAATGTAGTGAACGCAGTTGAAAAAATACTTGAGAAAGAGTAAGGCAAAATTCATTTCTATTTATCTCTTT
The DNA here is from genome assembly GCA_964434965.1 of uncultured Methanosarcinales archaeon. Lineage (GTDB taxonomy): Archaea > Halobacteriota > Methanosarcinia > Methanosarcinales > Methanosarcinaceae > Methanosarcina. The sequence continues at coordinate 104,540 of CAYSWX010000002.1, read as the reverse complement.
CTTTTTACTTTTATCAGTTCTTTCGTTTTTTCCGTATTTTTTCCACATTCTGCTACAGGCATATAATATAGTTATTGATTTTTTACGATATCATACACCTTAAAATCAGGAAGTTAGTAGATATTTGCAATCTTTGTTTATAGTTAATTATTTGTGTATGATGGAGAATTTTATTGCAGAATTAAAGGCTTTCAGAATCAGTAGAACAAAATTACGTGTGACGAGAGAGAATTATTAATACAGAAAGCCTGAAATAAAGAAAACCTAAAATAAAAAGCCTAAAGAACTAAAAAATGAAAAATCAATGTTGAGAACATGAATAAATTAGTGATTTTACTAATCCTGCTTGCAGCTGTACTCTTTACGGCAGGCTGTACTGAAGAAGTGGACAACTCTAAAGATGCTCAGGAAATCCAGGTAAAAAGCGTTGTTGAAAATTTGACAGATCTGGAACAAATTAACACGTCCATTCAAAAAGGTCCGGTTCTTGTGAAAGTCGGATCCGAGAGATGTGGCCCGTGCAGACAGATGAAACCCATCCTGAGTGATCTGGCAGCAGACTACACCGGAAAAGCCACAGTCATGTCTGCAGATATAGACCAGAGCCCTCAACTTGCAGCTTATTTCTCAACGCCTTATATTCCGGATTCCTTTGTGGTCGTGGGCCTTGAAAACGGAGAGTATGTTTACATGCAGGAGGACGGAAACGTTACTACAGACAGGTTCCAGGCAAGAGTTCTGGGAGTTATGGATAAGCAGGTATATGAAGAACTCATGGACAGAGCCGTTCTTTACCATGAAAATGCGAAGTAAAAATTGACCTGCCCGATAAACTGAATTTCAAATGTTCTTATCGGCCGGAAGATTAGGCATTATGGAAGATTAGGCATTATTATACAAAGTTAGACTGAAAACGTCTTTAAGGATTAAAAAACAGTATTATAAAAAACTAAACTGAAAAACAGCGAACCAAACCATGTCTTATGAAGTTATTTCCCCCGTGGTTGCATTCGGAGCAGGAATTGTCAGTATCCTGTCCCCATGCATCCTGCCCCTTCTTCCTGCAGTTCTGGCCAGTTCAACAGGAAAAGGAAAGTTAAGGCCTCTTGCTATAGTTCTTGGAGTATCACTATCTTTTACCCTTATGGGAATTGTGACCTCCGCCTTCGGAGCAGCTTTTCAGGCATACATAGGTCAACTGAAAATCCTGGCAGAAATTTTAATCATTACAATGGGGTTTGCAATGCTTTTTGAGATAGGCCTGTTTAATGCATTTGCAAGATTTCCCCTTCTTGCAGGAATGAACGATAAAGGTCCGATTTCTGGATTTCTGTTAGGGATTTCTCTCGGAATTCTCTGGATCCCCTGCGTGGGATCAATCCTTGCCTCAATCCTGACAATGGTAGCTCTTGAAGGAAGTATCGGCAAAGGTGCATTAACCCTCCTTATTTATTCTGCAGGGTTTGCAGTGCCCATGCTCCTGCTTGCATACTCGGCTCATATCTCCACCTCAAAAATAAAACTTATATCAAGATATGATGCAGCACTCAAAAAAGGAGTCGGCGTAGTGCTTATCCTTGTGGGCCTCAGGATGGCTTACCAGAACCACTTCATGGGGATACTTTAAGTGTTTAGTTAGTAAGATGTGTATATTGAACACAATTTAAAAATTGAAACATAATTTGAAACACAGATTTTGAGAAAGAAACAGTAAATTTGACCTGTTTCATCTCATACCATTTCTTCAACATCCATGGAAATTGGAACAATTTTACCGGACTCATAGTCCTTGCTATACAACCTTATGTCGACTAAAGCGTGACTATGAGGAATCTCCAGTTTAACAGTATTTGTAATCTGGTTATCCATGGTGACCTTAAATGTATACTCTCTTTTTTCCCGGTGAAATCGCAGGCTTAAAGGGCGAGACTGTGAAAAATCACCTTCGGAGGCCATACTGAAGGTTTCGTTTATTATTGATTTGTTCTGCTGATCAAACACTTCAACTGTCACTTCATGCTTCTTAACGTCATGGTTGTGTATTACGAAAAATGATGCAGCAGGCCCCCTAAAAATGAAAGGAAGAGATACATAGAAAAATGGAACGGTTATCAGGATAATGAGACCCAGAATAATTAGTTTCTTAGTAGTATTGCCCAATTAGATTCTACCCCTGAGAAGAATGGAAAAGGAATGCACACATAAATTCTAACAATTTATTATGAATTCATATTACATATGGCGGAGAACAAATATAAATTTATGTGAAAAGTAGAGATGGTGCAGGGCAAGGAGTAAACAAAGAGGCGGCAGGAAAATAAAAAATGAGCTGAGACGAAAATAAACTGAAATAAAAGAAAAAATAAAAAAAAGAAATAGAAAGTGTTATTCCTCACTTTCCCTTGCGATTGCCACGAGTTCGTTTACGCAGGCAACAGCCATCGGAGTTCCTCCCCTTGTCCCGACACAACTGATTGAGGGAATGGGGATTTTCAGGTTCCTGACTATTTCCCTTGACTCGGCTGCATTCACAAAACCAACAGGTAGCCCAATAATAAGGGCAGGCCGCACCCCTTTTTCGATAAGTTTGCAGACCATAATGAGAGCAGAAGGTGCGTTTCCGATTGCTATAATGCTGCCATCGAGTTTTTCCCTTGCTGCCAGGAATCCTGCCGATGTTCTGGTTATCCCGTACTTATTTGCGATTTCAGCATTAGGATCTTCATCAAGCACGCAGATGATTTCGGATTTGTGCCCAACGCGGGTGATACCTGCCTTTACCATGTTGATATCCACAAAGATCGGAGCGCCTTTTTTGATCGCTTCAACCCCTGCAGGAATAGGGTCATTATTAAAGCGCATGATGTCTGCCACAGAGAGGTCACCTGTAGCAATTACGCAGCGCTGGCGGAAACGGTCTTCGGGGGTGTTATTCCCGACCAGTTCCTGAATCATTGTCCGGCTTTTCATGTAGATGGCTTTTGCCTCTTCTGTCCTTGCCCCGGAATCATGGCAGATGCCCACCAGTTCGGGGTCAACATCCACGGTAAGCTCGGTAAACTCTTCAAGATTTTCGAGGTTCCCTGCGTTTTCATTCGCTTTTTTATCAGTAGTCATATTTCTTATGATACCCCCTCGGTGTGATGATGATATCCTTTTTCGGAGACTTCCAGATCCTGGAATCCCCATTGCCTATGAGAATAGCGGTGCTCATGTCCACCCAGTCCTCATAATTCATGACTTCTCCAAGGGTTGTCACGATCTGGTCCTCGCCCTCGCCTCTCATGGCGTTCTTGACAAGCCCTACAGGTACGGAATCAGCCTTGTACTTGCGGATGATTTCGATTGCCCTTGCAAAATTGGACTTTCTCTTGCGGCTTTTGGGGTTGTAGAGACCTATCACGAAATCACCGTCTGCCGCCATATTAAGCCGTTTTTCGATAACTTCCCATGGAGTTAAGAGGTCGCTTAAACTGATCACCGCAAAGTCAGTCACCACGGGTGCACCGAGAATGCTGGCCCCGGCAAGGACTGCTGTGACCCCGGGAAGAATTTCGATATCCACGTCAAGGTTCTCGTGCTCAGCGATTTCCAGCACGATGCCCGCCATGCCGTAGACGTTGGTATCTCCCCCGCTGATCATGACCACATTTGCGTTTTTTGCAAGTTCCACGGCTTTCCGGGCCCTTTCAACCTCTTTTCCCATAAAACTCCGGATTACCTCCTGAGTGCCGAGAAGACTTTCCATCTGGTCCAGGTAGGTACTGTTCCCGAGGACATAATCGGCATTGAGAATTACATCCCGGGCTTTGAGGGTTAACTGTTCCACGGAGCCCGGTCCTATCCCTACAACGTAGAGTTTTCCACCGGATGCCTTATCTTGCGATTGCGATTGTGACTCTGCCATAGACTTTCTTCCTGCAAATCAATTCATGTTTTTCTGAGAGTGCCAGCGCCGCAGGCTCTGCAACTCCTTTTAATCCGAAGCGCGAAGCCTGGGATGATGAAGGGGGGTTGTAGCTGTTCAGCACTTCGTCCGGCAAAAACTTAACCGGAATGCCGAGCAGTTCTCCTGCATCCAGCAGCCCCTGTTCATTCTCTTTGAGTTTCGCAGAAGCAAAGGCCGTGATTTCTTCAAGGCTCGCCCCGCACTCCTCGAGCGCCTGCTTCACAGCCTCAACGACTTCTTCTTTAGTAATGCCCCTGCGGGTTCCGATTCCAAGAATCATCAGTGATCTTTTATCCACTGCTTTTTATGCAGTTTCGTCATTTAATCGGTATATCAGCTGTTTAATTTTATTATTAGCTGTTTCCGGCAATGTCATCCTTTGCTTCAGCCTGCCTTTTTCTTACAAGCACGGAAACATCATCGTCTACAACAACAATCCTGGGCCCCTTAATCTCAAGAACCTCTACCTGCTGGTCAAGGAGGGCGCAGTTTACAGCTATTGTGGATTGTTTATTGAAGACCTCGCATCCTAACCTGTCGGCTATGCCCTCGACAGAGGGTTTACCGTGAACCTCAGTAGCTGTAGTGAGTACAGGAACTGCCCCTAACTCCGCAATTTTACGAGCAACCTCATTTGCCCCATGATGCCCTCCGAGGAGAGGAATTGCGAAATTAAGATTAGAATCCACAACAACTACTGCAGGGTCTGACCACTTATCATTAAGAAGAGGGGCAATATCCCTCACTACAATGCCTGTAGCAAAGACTGCAACGATTACCCCGTAATTTTCAAAGGCTTTCCTGAATATGCCCTTTTCATAGAGCAGAAGGTCAGCTTCAAGGTGCTCTGCAATCTTAGATGCAATTTCCCTGTTCCTTTCAAAGGTAATTACAGCGGTTCCTGGGCCACTCCGTATAGGTAGGACCTCCTGTAGTTTTTAGGGTCGACAACCCCGCCGATGATAATCATTGCCGAGCGTTTAATTCCCGCATCTTTGACCTTATCTGCTATATCTTCCACAGTCCCGGTGATGACTTCTTCATCTTCCCAGGATGCGTGGAAAACAACTGCGACAGGAGTATCTTTCGGGCAGCGAACCTTTTCCATGATCTCCCTGATCTTCTGGGTTCCAAGGAAGATTGCCATTGTGGCGTTATAGGCAGAAAGCTCGGGAATAAGGTCTTTTTCAAGAGTTTTTCCCGCAGGGCGAGTAATGATGAGAGTATCGGAAACGCCGTTGAGAGTAAGCTGGGTTCCAAGAGCAGCTGCACTTGCAAAAACTGATGAAACACCGGCAACTCTTTCGACTTCTATGTTGTATTTTCTCAGCTCTTCCATCTGCTCTATAACAGACCCGTAAAGAGAGGGGTCCCCACTGTGAAGCCTTACTACAAACTTCCCTGCATCCACGGCATCGGCTATTATTTTAGTAGTCTCATCAAGGGTAAGCCCGTAGCTGTCCACCGTCTCTCCCTTTGTGTAATTAAGGACTTCAGGATTTACGAGGGAGCCCGCATACATAACAAGATCCGCTTTCTCAAGCATTTCACGTCCCAGAACAGTAATCAACTTGGGGTTTCCGGGACCTGCCCCTACAAAATACACTTTTCTTTCCATCTGACCATCCCTTTACTTTCCTGTAACTGATTCAAAGTTATATTCTGAAATTCGACCTGGATATGCCACTCAATTTTTGTGATCAATAGAAGTTACCTTCAGGCAGCTTCATTTTTTTCCGTAAATGATGCTGAAATAGTTCCCTTTTTCCGGGATGTTTTCTTTTTTGCTGATAATCAATTCGCTGTCCGAAAAGAGTTTTTCTGCAAAAATAAACTCTCTGTACCCTTCAGCTTCGAGCTGTTCTATGATCTTTCTCGGCTGTGTGGCTTTAAGGTGGATCTTATATCCGATCTCAGAGCCGTCACTGACCTCAAAGGAACTCTCGACCGCAACATCAGTCCTTGCAGCAAAAGACGTGATGGAACTTATTCCAGGCACTGTTGAAGTCTCAACATCCGGATAGTGTCTGTGCATAACCTTTTTCAGGTGAGTGAAAGTGGAGAAAAAGTTGGGGTCACCTATAAGCCCGAAAGCCACTGTCCCTTTTCTCGCCTCTTCTGCAATACGGTCTGCATTTTCTTTCCAGAGAGTGTTCAGGACTTCGATATCCCTTATCATGGGGAACTCGAGAATTTCGGCATCTGCATAAGGAGCCACAAGGTCTTTTGCCAGGCGGCCTGGAACATATACCTTATCACTGTTTTTCAAAATATCCACTGCTTTGAGCGTCAAAAGCTGGGGGTCTCCGGGACCAAGTCCTACTCCTATTAACATATTATAGCTCCATAGTTTTTTAGTATGTAAATGTAAAGCGTGATTTCATTAACGTGATAGTGATTTAATCTGAGAAGAATTTAAGATTAATTTTCAGGCTCGCTTTTTTCCGACAACTATATACACCGGATTCTCGGGTTTGAACATGGTCTCACCGGCAATCGGGGCGCTTCTTGAGACAGCAACATGGACTACCTCTTCAAAAATCCCCAGCCTCTTCATAGCCTCGATCGTCCTGACAACGGTTTCAATGCGGACCGCATTTACAACAATGCTCCGAGCTTTTTTTTCAACAAGTATCTCAAGTATGGAGTCAATGTTTTTCGTCCCGCCAACAAATGCGCAGTCGATTGAATCAATAGCCTCTCCGGAGCCAAGGACATCCGAAGCTTCACCGGCTAAAATCCTGGAATTTTCGATCCTGAAATTTTTAAAGTTCGTTTCCGTGGCAAGAAGAGCTTCTTTACGTGCATCGATTGCATAGATAGTCAGGTTCCGGGCAATCCGGGCTGCTTCAATAGAGACTGATCCAGTACCACAGCCTACATCTGCGAACCGGTCCCCGTCCTTAAGTCCGAGTTTGGAAAGGGACACTGCAATTATTTCAGGTTTAGTCGGACCGCCACTAACACTTACTATTTCGGACATGTTCTACCTCGGGAAAATAAAAGCAAATACATTGAATGTGAATTAAATATATAGCGATATAATTTAGAGCATATCTTAAATATGGATGCAGCAATTAGTGCCAGCAAGATGTGATTTTTGGCAAGTGCAAACCATATTCAGAGTCATATAGAAGGACTTTTATAAATTAGACATTTCAGATCTACCCGATTATAAATATAACTTGCTGTAGATATACCTTATTATCGGCAAGAAGGGCAATAAAGGAAAGTAAACTTTAATGAACCTGACTGATCAGAGAAAAAAAAAGGTAAAAAAGTTTGTGTTAAATGTAAGCCGAAACTTAATAGAATTCTTCAAAAATAAAATAAGAACAATTTGAAAACCGAATGAGTATTTTTCTTGAGGGATATTTTCTTGAGCAATTATTTTTCTTAAGGAGCTTGTTTCAAATGACGCGGGGAAAAATTTGAAGATAGAAAGAGAATAAAAATTTTCTTATAAGGAGGATACCTTCAAAACATATTTATAATTATAAATTTAAGAATATGTATATATGTCATAAAGAAAGAGATTTTAACTATAACAGCATTGATATTAAACAGCATATAATTAAGTATCTAGCAACCTCTCGATTAGTGTATTTTGAGAAAAGTTAAAACTCCCTTGAGTAAAAAACGAGATCAGCGATCCCCAAAATAAATATTTTTTAACAAGAAGACAAAAGTTTTCGGTTTAATATCTAATTTTCGATCTGCATATATAACAGCATCTTTTTGACAGGAAAATCCACTGTGTGAGCCCTCTCTCCCGACGCAGTGCCCTGCCACCTTAAGAAAGGAGGAAAATAGATGAAAATTTACGAATCATATGAGGATCTGCCCAAACTAAAGCTGCCTTATGGAAATGAGGTATTCATAAGTGACAGCACTATTCGCGACGGCTCACAGATGCCGGGAATAGTCCTGAGCAGAGAACACAAAGTCCAAATTTACGAATACCTGCACGAGATAGGGATTGAGAAACTTGAAGCCTTTGTATTCAATAAAAGAGACAGGGATGCTGTTGAGCTTATGTTCGACAGGGGATACGAGTGCCCTGAAATTACGGGATGGGCAAGGGCTTCAAGGGCGGATATAGATAAAATACTGGAAGTTGACGGGCTTAAAGAGACCGGAATTCTAATGTCCGTCTCTGATACACATATTCATTCCAAGATGAGACTTTCAGGCAGGGAAGAAGCTGAAGAGAAGTATCTTGACGCCCTTCAATATGCAGTGGACCATGGGCTCCGCACAAGGGCTCATCTGGAGGACATGACAAGAGCTGACAACTACGGCTTTGTTTTCCCCCTTGTAAAAAAGATAATGGAAATCGACCCTGACTGTATCATAAGAGTCTGCGATACTGTTGGATATGGGATGCCGTTCATGAATATTGATGAACCTTATGGAATTCCGAAAATTGTCCAGCACCTCAAAAAAGAGATAGGGGTCAAAAACATAGAAACTCACATCCACGATGATTACGGTTTCGGGTCAGCAAGTTCAATTACAGGTTTCTGGCATGGAGCCAACTGGACAAGTGTGACATTCCTGGGAATAGGAGAACGTGCAGGAAACAGCGAGATGGAAAAAATCCTGCTCTTCCTGGCAGACAGAGTTGAAGGTTTTGACAAATATAACCTTGAGCCAATCACCCGCTTTGCAGAATTTATGGAAAAAGAACTCGGGCTCAGAGTCCCGAGAAATAAAGCTGTTGTCGGGAAAAATATCTTTGCCCATGAGTCAGGCATCCACGCCGCAGGCGTCCTGAAAAATCCATTTAATTATGAGCCTTACCCACCTGAACTTGTAGGAAGCACAAGGCTTCTCCTTATAGGCGACTCTTCGGGCCTTGAGGTTATACGCTACAAGGTCCAGGAGACCTTAAACAACCTCCTTGATGTCGAAACCGCAGTAGAAAAGGATGATAAAAGACTTCTTAAGATCCAAAAAGAGATCCAGAAGCTCTACGACAAAGAAGAAAGAGTTTCCTGCATTTCGGATGAGGAGCTCCTTGCTTACGTTGAAAAGTATTTCCTCTATCAGCCAATCTGTGACCCGGCACATACAGGAAGAGGAAAACTCAAAAGCAGAGGGAAAATCCAGGAATCGGCAGAAGAAAAAGAATAAAATCACAGAAAATATCACAAAAGAAGAAAAAAGAGAAAACATCAGGTTAAATGGTATAAGGTATTTCAGGCCTTATATCAGCCTTATTAAACCTTACACAAATTAACCTTTTATTATCAGTTTTGCCCACTGATTCTTTCTGTAAGATACAGGGTTTTTGGATCCTTAATATTCGAATTTTCAAATATTTTTCATATGTCTTTACTTAAGGAACCCTTACTTCAGGATTTCTGATGTGTATTTTGCGATCTCATTTGTCATCTGGCTGAGCTTTGCACTGCCTCCGAGGTCATAAGTGACGTACTTGCCTTCGGAAATCACACGCTCAGTGGCTTTGAAGATAGCTTCGGACTTTTCCTTTTCTCCAAGGTAATCCAGCATCCAGGCCCCTGCAAGCACGGTTGCAACAGGGTTTACTTTATCCAGACCAGCATACTTCGGGGCTGAGCCGTGAGCCGGTTCAAACATTGCAAAGTTGTCCCCGATATTTGCGGAATAGATGAGCCCGATACTGCCAACGAGGGCTGAACATTCCTCACTGATTACATCCATGAAGAGGTTGGTGGAAAGGAGGACTTTTTTGTTGAAGATCTGGGGGTTCTTGATAAGCTGCTGAGCAATGTTATCAATATGATAGGGCCAGACCTCAATGTTTGGGTAGTCCTTTGAAACCTTTTCGACTTCTTCCAGGAAAGAGCCGCAGGTCAATTTCAGGATGTTGCTTTTATGGATGGGCACGACAGCGTCATAACCTCTCCTCTTTGCTTCCTCAAAGGCATAGCGGGCAATCTTGCTTGATGCCGTGCGGGTAATCTTCCGGATTGCAATGGAGACATCATCTGTGAGCTGAATTTCCTCTCCTATGTAGAGCCCTTCCGTCCCTTCACGCACACAGAGCATTTCAACGTCCCCAAGAGGTGCACTTGAGTTAGGGAAGGTCTTTATTGGCCTGACGTTGGCATAGAGGTCGTACTTTCTCCTGATGGATACAGCCACACTTCTCGGAGAGCCGATCCCGCCGGGAGTGGTAGTCGGACCCTTGAAACAGGCATCAGAGCTGTCAAGGATCTCCCAGGTCTCATCAGGGACAAGGGAATTGCCACCGTGCTGCTCCCACCAGCCGGCTCCTGCTTCGCACATTACAAATTCGACATTAGTGCCAGCGGCTTCTGTAACTTTAAGCATTGCGTCCACGAGTTCGGGGCCTACCCCGTCACCTTTGATTACTGCTGCGGTTTTAGTCATATTATCACCAGATTTATAGGGTTCGTGTTAAATAGGGTTCGTGTTAAATAGGGTTCGTGTTAAAAGAACCGTAGCGATGAAAAGCTAAAAAAGGGGGAACTTTTCTAAGAATTTGGTAAGAATATTGAATCTTGCCGCGTACTCAATGTAAGGCTCATATTTCAACTTTTGGGTAATAATAGAGATTAATACTTCCAGGAAATAGATATGGGATTCCAGAATATACCCCTTCCTTTGTACCTTAATAAAATTGGTTTTAATAATAGATAGTCTTGAAGAAAGTTTTCTGAAAACATTAGAGGAAATTAAGATGCCTGCAAAAATTCCGATTACCGACAACCATATGCATATAGACCCAAGAGCCAGAGGTCTTGAAGCTGTAAAAGAGTTTCAGAGATCCGGCGGGACTCATATAATCCTGGTTTCCAAACCAAGCTGGTCCCTTGGGATTGCGGTCAAAAAACCTGAGGATTACCTTGCTGTCTTTGATGAGACCGTAGAAATCGCATCAAAAATCCGTGAGATTGGCGTTGGGGCATTTCCGGTCCTTGGAGTTCACCCTGCTGAGATCTCAAAGCTTACGGAATACATGAAACTATCAGAAGCTACAGAAACCATGAAAAAAGGGCTTGACCTTGCTGCAGGATACGTGGAAAGAGGACTTGCAGTTGGAATAAAGTCCGGACGCCCACACTATCCAGTGCCCGCAGATTTCTGGGAAGCTTCAAACGATATAATGGAACATGCTTTTTCTCTCGGGAAAGAACAGGACTGTGCAGTCCAGCTACATACAGAAAGTGTAGGGGAGCCCGAACTTCGAGACATAGCTGAAAGGGCAAAAAAAACAGGGATAAAAATGTACAGGGTAGTCAAACATTATTCTCCTCCTCTTGTAAAAACCTGCGAGGAACTCGGAATTTTTCCAGGAGTAATATCGGTTAAAGGGGCGATCGAGCAGGCAATTGAAGAGGGGACTCGCTTTATGATGGAAACAGATTATATCGATGACCCTGAAAGGCCGGGTGCTGTACTTGGCCCGAAAACAATCCCTAAAAGGACCATAAAACTGATGGAAACATATGGAGAAGAACCTTTCTGGATCATCCACAAAGAGAATCCGGAAAAGGTTTATGACATAGAAATCGAGCTTTAACAATGTTCAGAAGGACCAGTTCTGAAAAGAGAATTATAAAAAGGCGTAAAAAAGACGGATGTTTCTGATAAACCATGGGAAATACGGAGAGGTATGAAGAGATGCACGAAAAGACCACACATGCTGAGTTAAACAGTCTTCTCGAGCAGGTAGTTGAAGAGGACCAAAGTAGGACCTCTTCGGACGCCAGCTCTCTCCGCCGGTTGTTTCCGGCAGGCTTTGCCTTTCGGAAACGGCTACTGCTACTGAAACAGAACCTCAATTTAAAGCTTTACAGTCAAAACTCACATTATTTGCGCTTTATTTTGACGATGTCCCCAAGAGTAGTATCTTTCCTCATGTGAGAAACTTCCTGCTCAGCGACATCCACGCGTTCTGTAAGTTTGATATTAAGGGTATGTTCCAGCTTCTTCCTAACGGTATCTTCGGGTACGATTTCTCTTCGTTCTATCTTTTTGATGAGAGATGCTTTTTCCTTGATATTCTCAGCCAGGTCTTCCTGAGACCAGCCTCTGGCTCCTCTAGCCTCCCGGATAATCTGGTCGTAATTGTCCAGGAGCTCGTCCTTTAAAATATCGAAAAAATCCTTTCTAGGTTTCTTTTCAGATCGTGGTACCGTACGAACTACTGGAGAGACTTTTCTTGACACAGGGGTCCGTTTGTCAACAGGCTTCCCGTAGGGAGCACATTTCTGGCAGACCTGAAGTTCACTGTTATCAATTGTAATGCATATAGGCTTTCCGCGGATCTCTGCACCACATATTTCGCACTGCATATTGATCACTTCGAAAACGCTATATACGGTATGAACTTAAATAATATTCGGAGCTCCATGACCGAAAGTACCAAAAGTAAGGATGAAAGCATGCGCAGTCACCTTGTGAAGACCGGATCTGTGTATGAAGGGATCGAGCCTGGAGAGCTGGGGGAAACAACTGAAAGCGTCCAGGACCGAGTGAGGCAACTTGAAAGCCGCAACAGTTTTCTGGAAGAGCAGTGTAGCCAGATAGAGTCAGAGAAACGCTATTTAGAGAACCAGAAGATCAAGTATGAGAGGGAGATACGAAAGCTTCAGTCAGAGCTTGATCGGATGAAAACCTCTCCGCTGATCATTGGTACGGTTATTGACGTGATCAAGAATGATCGTATAATTGTCCGCAGCAGTAACGGACCTCAGTTTCTGGTTAACGTCTCACAATATATTGACGAGAAAAAACTGCTGCCTGGGGCAAAGGTTGCCTTGAACCAGCATACACTTGCCATTGCAGAGGTTATCCCTTCCACAGAAGAGCCTTTTGTTGCTGCAATGGAGGTTATCGAAAGTGTTGAAGTGGATTACGACCAGATCGGCGGTCTCGATGAACAAATACAAGAACTTCAGGAGGCAGTGGAACTGCCACTGACCGCACCTGAACGCTTTGCCAGGATAGGGATTGAGCCCCCAAAAGGAGTATTACTCTACGGGCTTCCGGGAACGGGAAAAACCCTGCTTGCAAAAGCCGTAGCCCACCGGACCAATGCGACGTTTATCAGAGTCGTGGGTTCTGAACTTGTACAGAAGTACATAGGAGATGGCTCCAAGCTAGTCAGGGAAATCTTCGAGATGGCACGGAAAAAAGCTCCCAGTATAATCTTTATTGATGAACTGGATTCGATAGCTGCAAGGCGTTTAAACGAGACAACTGGCGCAGATAGAGAAGTTCAGAGAACTTTGATGCAGCTTCTCGCAGAAATGGATGGGTTTGACAAGAGAAAAAACATTAGGATAATTGCAGCCACAAACAGACCGGATGTCCTTGACCCCGCAATTCTCAGGCCAGGCCGTTTTGACAGGCTTGTCCATGTTCCGATGCCCGGGGTGGAAGCCAGAGGAAAAATCCTTGAGATCCATTGCGAAAAGATGATTCTTGCAGGAGACATCGATTTCAAAAGGCTTGCAAAAGCTACCGAAGGAATGAGCGGAGCAGACCTGAAAGCTATAGCTACCGAAGCAGGCATGTTCGCGGTTAGAAAAGATAAGGAACTGGTTGAGATGGAAGAATTCCTCGAAGCAGTGGAAAAGGTATCTATGTCTGCGGATACGCAGAAGATGATGCCTTCCAGCCTTCCTGAAACCATGTTCGTGTAAAAATCCGGCAACTAAGAAAAGAGGCCTTTCAGAGGCGCTCATTTTTTACCGACAGGACCCAGTTTCCCTTTGATCTTCGATTGACGCAGTTTCATGGGAAACCGGCAAACTATTTTTATAATTCAAACATAAAGGTAGCTGTGAATTCAGATTTTCATGTAAAACCCGAAATCCGAATTCTGGGCATAGATGACTCTTCTCTTCTTAAAGAAAAGGTAATGATAGTAGGGACTGTTTTCAGGGGAGGAGACTGGATAGACGGAGTCCTGCGCTCCGAAATTACCAGAGACGGGCTTGACGCTACCGGGGTAATAGTCACAATGATAAAGAAAAGCAAGCATTATGCCCAGCTCAGGGTTATCATGCTTGATGGAATCACCTACGGAGGCTTTAATGTTGTAGATATACAGGAGCTTTACAGGGAGACAGGACTCCCAGTTATTGTTGTCATGCGTTCCTGCCCGGATTTTGAAAAGATTCGATCTGCTCTCGGACATTTCTCAGATGGGGAGGCACGCTGGGATATTATAAAAAAGGCAGGCAAAATAGAAAAACTGCTCACGGGAAGAAACGGGACTCCGGTATATATCCAGAAAGCCGGGATAGGGTCAAAAAGTGCAGAAAAGATAATCCGTCTCACTTCAATAAGAAGCAATATTCCAGAGCCTCTCAGGGTCGCCCATCTGATTGCAACTGGAATAATCTTTGGAGAATCAAAAGGCAAAGCGTAACTGGAAATATAATTGGTTTTACTGGATTCAAAGATAGGATCCGAAAAGAGAGCAAACAGAATCCCTGGAAGAAAATTGAACATAAGTAAGCCAGGCTGGATATGAACAAAGAGCAAGCATGGAAAAAATCAGAAAAAAGGGAAAAATAAAAATACAGGGACCAGCCTCAAAAAATATAAAAAATAAAAAAATATACATGTTAGACAAAGAAATTAAAGAAGATCCGATAGAAAAAAGAAGAAATCAGATTATTTCCAGGAAAAAAGAAATCAAATTTTTCCCCAGGAGCAAAAAATACAACTTTGAACAGGGAAATAGGGCAACATTAATAAAATTATTAAACATATATAGTAGAAATTCAAAAACTAGAAAAGGAAAACTATTAAATTGGAAACTGTATATGTGATGGTTAAAATAATTTGTTCCTTGTTGTAATATACTTGTTTCTAATACAATCCATCAAATGATCACCCCTGCAGAATGGAGGAAAACAGTAGCATGAGATCCATTGTGGAAGAAGCCCTTGCTCGGTCTGCCCTGGAAGGACGTGGCGGGCAGGGAGAGAACTCAGATTACTCTAATGAAAACTTAGAAGTGGACGCTGAACTTGAAGAAATACTGAGAAGTCTTAAAACAACTATCAAAGTGGTAGGTTGTGGAGGCGGCGGTTCAAACAGTATCCAGCGCATGATGAGCGAAAGTATTGAGGGCGCAGACCTTGTTGCTATAAACACTGACGCTCAGCATCTTCTTAATATTCGCTCCGGCAAAAAGATTCTTATCGGGAGAAAGAAAACCCGAGGACTTGGAGCTGGCAGCCTTCCCCAGATAGGAGAAGATGCGGCAATCGAGAGTATTGATGATATTAACAAGATCGTCCAGGGTTCGGATATGGTATTTATTACCGCAGGCCTTGGAGGAGGAACAGGGACAGGGTCTGCACCTGTAGTAGCTGAGGCAGCTAGAGATGCAGGCGCCCTTACGATTGCAGTTGTAACCCTCCCGTTCAGTGTGGAAGGGCATGTTAGAAGGACAAATGCCGAAGCCGGCCTCGAGCGCCTGAGAGATGTCGCTGATACGGTAATCGTTGTTCCTAACGATAAACTGATTGAAGTAGTCCCAAAGCTTCCACTTCAGGCTGCCTTCAAAGTCTCGGACGAGGTCCTCATGAGAGCAGTGAAAGGCATAACCGAACTGATCACAAAGCCCGGACTTGTCAACCTTGACTTTGCAGATATAAGGACAGTTATGCAAAACGGAGGCGTTGCTATGATAGGGCTTGGAGAATCAGACGGTGAAAACAAAGCTGTCGAATCAGTCCAGAAGGCACTGCGCAGCCCGCTCCTTGACGTGGACATTTCAGGGGCTACCTCTGCTCTGGTTAACGTAGTTGGAGGCCCTGACATGACCATTTCGGAAGCAGAGTGTGTGGTACAGGAAGTATACAGCCGCATAGACAGCAATGCCCGCCTGATCTGGGGTGCCCAGGTTGATCCGAATCTCGAGAAGACAGTGCGTACCATGATAGTGGTTACAGGAGTTACCTCTGCTCAGATTTATGGGCACGGAAACGATAAAAACATCACATATAAGTACGGAATTGACTTTGTAGAGTGATCAGAGGAATGAAAAAGTAAAAATGGATAAAAACATTCGGTTGGAGAAAAATACTGTTTTCCTCCTCTTGAACTAAAAAGAAGGAACGTAGGAATATAAATCCAATCGAAAACTATTTTTATGGTAAATGCAGTATGATGCCGATACAATTCGGCACCAAAAATAAGAACTTTTACTGACACGATAAGGGTTTTATAGAAGTAACAATCCTGCGTCTAAATTTTTGGATGTACCAAAGATCGTGACAGTGATATATTCATATAATAGGAATTAATAATATAATTCGCCCGTTCTTCCTGATAAGTAAAATCCGATACTCTGCGAAATAAAAAGCAAACTTCGGGGATATACCATGCAGATGAAGAGCTGCGCGCGAAATTCCAAACAAAATTAAATATGTAAATAAAAACCTGGATGTGAATTAATTGGTAGAATCCACATTTGAACCGAATATAACTACAAAAAGCGTTGGTCAGGCAATCCGGGCACACCTGAGGGTCCTGAAACTTACGAAAAAACCGTCCAGGGAAGAGTTCTTGACCATTGCCAAAGTTGCAGGTGCCGGTATTCTGGCTGTGGGCGCAATTGGATTTATAATATATGTACTGCTGACAATGTTGCCCCAGTGGGTGGCCAAATGAGTGAGGATTCCCAGATATTCGTAATCAAAACCACGGCAAACCAGGAAAGATCCGTTGCAATGGCACTTGCCAGGGTTGCAAAAAAGGAGAAAATGGATATAAGGGCGATTCTGGCTCCTGACGAGCTTAAAGGATATGTCCTTGTCGAAGCTCCGAAATCCGGAACTGTTGAACTAGCAATCCAGACAATTCCGCATGCAAGAGCCCTTGTAAAGGGGAGTTCTTCAATCTCTGAAATAGAACACTTCCTCAAGCCAAAACCAGTAGTGACCGGAATCAAAGAAGGGGCTATAATTGAGGTCACCTCCGGACCCTTTAAGGGAGAAAAAGCCCGTGTTAAAAGGGTTGATGAAGGGCACGAGGAAATTACTGTGGAACTCTTCGATGCTGTGGTTCCGATCCCAATCACGATTCGCGGCGACACCGTAAGAATACTCAAAAAAGAAAACGAATAAGCCAGAATTGGATTGGAATACCGAAAATTCAAACTTATTAATAAACAAAATCACCAGTACTCAGAGTGGATTGAAACAAATCTACAAAATTCATACTTATAAAAACCGGTGAGACTCAGATGACAAGTATTGTTGAAGCACTTGTCCCCGGAGGAAAAGCGAATCCCGGACCACCATTAGGTCCGGCACTTGGTCCGCTCGGGGTCAACATAAAAGAAGTGGTCGAAAAGATCAACGAAAAAACAAGGGACTACAATGGAATGCAGGTCCCTGTGAAAGTAATTGTTGACGACAAGAAGAATGTCGAGATCGAGGTAGGGACTCCTCCAACTGCATCCCTGGTCATGAAAGAGCTTGGGATCCAGAAAGGGTCAGGAAATGCAGGAAGCGAGGTTGTTGGAAACCTCAAAATCCAGCAGGTTGCAAAGATCGCCCGTATGAAAAAGGAAGACGTACTTTCTTACGACCTCAAAGCTACAATGAAAGAGGTTATGGGCTCCTGTGTCCCTATGGGCGTGAACGTAGAGGGAATGAAAGCAAAGGACTGCCAGAAAGCACTCGATGAAGGCAAATTTGACGATTTGCTTGCAGGCGAGGAGTGGTAAGCCTTTTTATCCCCTCCCACCTTTAATCCGGAATCTGATTATACACCAATAGTTTTAAATTGGATACCACTAATAGCACAAGAGCCTTGAACAGTTTTCTATTAGAATAACTAAAAGGATGTTATTGGTGGCTTACTGTTAAGAGTAACAGAACCCGGAAAGGGGGAGCCCCTACGACCACCGTAGTAAGCCGAAACGGCTGTCTGGACATTCGGTTCAACACTACGGGGAGGAACAAGATGGTAGAAAAAACTATACTGGAAGCTGTCAAGAAAGTCGTTGAGGAGTCGCCAAAACGCAATTTCTCGGAGAGCGTGGACCTGGCGATTAACTTAAAGAACCTTGACATGAACCAACCAAAGAACAGAGTCGATGAAGAAGTAATTCTTCCGCACGGGCTCGGAAAAGAGCTGAAGATCGGCGTTTTTGCAAAGGGTGAAGTTGGCCTGAGAGCAAAGGCTGCCGGTGCTGCGTATGTTATTTCTGACGTTGAGCTCGAGGAACTGGCAGCTGACAAAAACAGGGCCAGAGTTCTTGCAAATGAATGCGACCTTTTTATTGCAGAAACTCAGTTCATGCCGATTATCGGTAAGAACCTTGGTATTGTTCTGGGACCCAGAGGCAAGATGCCTATCCCACTCATGCCGAACAAGGACATCGGTGAACTGATTCAGAGCAAGCAAAATGCAGTCAAGCTCAGGTCAAAAGACAGACTTACCTTCCACGTGGCTGTCGGCAGGAGAGACATGAACCCTGAAGACCTTGCCGAAAACATCGAGACTATTATGGCCAGGCTTGAGCGTGTCCTCGATAAGGGCAAGCACAACCTCAGAACGGTCTATGTCACAACAACCATGGGGAAATCAGAGAGGGTGGTGTAAATGGCAGAAGAAAGGCATCACACCGAGCACATCCCGCAGTGGAAAAAGGATGAAATCGAAAACATTAAAGAACTCGTCCAGTCCCACAAGGTTTTCGGGATGGCAGGGATCGAAGGCATCCTCGCAACCAAGATCCAGAAGATTCGCCGGGACCTTAAGGACGTTGCGGTGCTCAAAGTCTCCAGGAACACCCTCACAGAGCGTGCTTTAGACCAGCTCGGGGAAACCATTCCCGATATGAACAAATATCTGGACAAGCAGACTGCTCTGATATTTACCAATGAAAGTCCCTTCAAGCTTTACAAACTGCTCGAGCAGACAAAGACTCCTTCTCCAATTAAGGGAGGCGCAATAGCTCCTATGGACATAGTTGTCCAGAAGGGGCCCACCAGTTTCCCGCCTGGACCTATTCTGGGAGAATTCCAGAGCGCAGGGATTCCCGCTTCAATAGAAGCCGGAAAGGTAGCAATAAAGGAAACTAAGGTTGTCTGTAAAGCAGGTGAGGCAGTCCCGCAGAAGCTTGCCACCATGCTTGCAAAGCTGGAAATATACCCGCTTATTGTAGGGCTTGACCTTAGAGCAGCCTACGATGATGGGACAATCTACGAGCCGGAACTCCTTGCAGTTGATGAAAGCAAGTACTTCTCTGACATTATCAGGGCAGCTCAGAACGCTTTCAACCTCTCGGTCAACACAGCATACCCGACAAGCGCAACAATTGGCACTCTGCTGGCAAAAGCCTACGCAGAATCAAAGAACCTTGGTGTCAATGCTGTTATCCTTGAACCTGGAGTCATGGATGCCCTGCTGGCAAAAGCCCATATCCAGATGACATCTGTTGCATCTGAAGCAGCAGACAAGGATGCAAATGCCGTGGATGATGACCTGAGAGAAGTTCTTGGGGCAGCCGCAAGCGCAGCCGCAGCAGCCGCAGCATCAACTCCTGCAGCAGCAAAAGAAGAAAAGAAGGAAGAAGAACCTGAAGAGGAAGAAGAAGACCATGCCGAAGAAGATGGAATGGCCGGACTCGGTGCCCTTTTCGGATGAACAGATTTACATTTACGCTAATATAAAGTTAGGTGATTAACGATGGAATACATATATGCAGCTCTCTTATTGCACAACGCTGGTAAAGCAATTACCGAAGAAGCAATCACTGCCGTTCTTCAGGCAGCTGGTATCGAAGTGAACGAAGCCAGGGCAAAAGCCCTTGTCGCAGCCCTTGATGGCGTGGACATCGAAGAAGCTATCGCAAAGGCAGCTTTCGCAGCCCCTGCAGCAGCCGCACCCGCAGCAGCCGCACCCGCAGCAGCAGAAGCTCCTGCCGAAGAAGCTGAAGAGGAAGAAGAAGACACCTCCGAAGAAGACGGAATGGCCGGTCTCGGCGCCCTCTTCGGATAAATACATACAAAAACTATACCTACAGCTCGCCTCAGGGCGGGCTTCCTTTTTTTCAATATAAATTTAGCTTTAGTTTAAAGCGCAGTGTTATCTTATTTTATTTGTAGAATTATCAGGGATACTTTCATAATCTGAAATTCTATTGATTCTCCAAAATCCAGTATTTAAAGCGCAGATGATAAAGTAAATTTCATCAAAAAAATCATAAACTGAGATTTTTAAACGAATTATTCATCGCTTTTTTAAATAATTTTGAAACAGTGCAAAAATTTTATAATTAGGAAGTTTCAATACTGTCTCAAACACATGTAAATTTTACATATATTTATTATTTTGGGGTTAAGCAATTCTAAATTTAACTATAGAGTTGCGGAAATAAATAATCAGAGGGGGATAGGATGAAAAGAGTAATTACATTTAGCTTTATAGCACTGATATTAAGTAGTACATTAATTACAAATGTATTTGCAAATGCTACTGATATCAAAGGCAAAGCAACGGCAGAAAAAACAGACAGCGGAAAAACATTAACTCAAACTTTAACAATATATAAAAACGGAACCGTAGTTGCGGGACCGATAGAAAATCTAAACAACAATTCAAAAGTTTGTGGCGGAATTGAGATACCACAGTCCTGGAACAATATCAGCACTGAAAAACACGAGCCAAGAGAAGAGGACTTGATGTTCTTAAGGAGTTCAATGAAAGATCTTACTGAAGAAGAAAAAGACAAATTGCTTAATGAATTTAAGGAGATAAGTGAAGGTAAATCAAAGCTTTCCAAAGAAGAACAAGCTATAGTTTGTCAAAAGATTGGACACTATATCATTGAAGCTACGGAAGGAAATGTAACTCAGCCGAAATGGACAGGATCTCCGGAGTGTCTGGAAACTTCAGGAATAGCAAGACCCAAACTGGGTGCTCTCCGTGTGCTTCAATACATAGCTTTTGGTTCTTCGTATATGTGGAAGTTTCCAGAAAGCACATAAATGGAGCTGAAAGTTGAGTAAACCGCATCAAGAGTGGATAGCACAGCAGTAGAGAGGACCATATTCATCTATTTATAGAATAAGACAGAGAGTATGAGTGGCCAATATGACAAAACAAAATTTGCTTTTATGTTCAAAAACTAACAGTTGGCCCATATATGAACTGCTCCCTAACTGAAAAAGCGCTGTAGCTATAAAATACACAATGACGAATTAACGAAAAAACATGAAAAGTTATTCTGACTCGTCTTAAACTCTTAAAGCCAAAAAACGAACATTTACCCCATATTAGTTCCATCGAATCCGAGAAATTGAGATCAAGACTCAAAATTGAAGTGACCCTGGAATTACAGTGAAGATAACATAAAAATAAAATAACAGTCCTCCCATTTATATATAAAGTTCCTTTTTAGAAAAACAAAAAGAGATCCCTATGTCCCGATTTGACCCAATCCTGGCTTCAAAAGCCCTCTGGCAGATAAGGATCAAAAAACGCCCGTTTGTACTCTCTCACGGCGTAAATGCCAGCTGCAATATGCGCTGCAAGTTCTGTGAATACTGGAAAAAAAATGGACAAGAACCATCAAAAGACGAGGTTTTCAGGCTCCTTGATGATGCAAAGAAATTCGGAATCGGAGTTTATAATGCCTGGACGACAGAGCCCCTCCTAAGAAAGGACCTGCCCCTTATAATGGCTCACGCAAAGCAACTCGGAATGATTACATCAATGGTCACAAATGGAAAGTTGCTCTACGAAAGAGTTGAAGAGCTTGAGAACGTGGACTACCTTTCAGTTTCAGTTGACGGAACAAAAAGCTATAAGGAAATCCGGAGGATGGATTTCGAAACCCTGCTGAAAGGCTTAAGAAAAGCTATTGAGGTAAGGAAACTCCAGAAACAGAAAAATCCAATCCTGATGAACTGCGTACTCACAGGAAAAAACCTTGACGATATTGAAACCCTTATTTTGCTTGCACAAAAGATGGGCGTAAAAGTTTCTTTCGAACCCGTACATGAGTTCCCCGGAATCAGTCAGGAGATCTGGAATGAAATAGGTATCCGGGATAAGGAGAAATTCCACAACACCGTTGACCGCATAATCGAGTTAAAGAAACAGGGCTTCCCCATCATAAACTCCAAAACTTACCTGCAGATGGTAAGGGACGGAAAAATGGATTACAGATGCAGGGCAAGCGGAATTATTATTAACGTCACGCACGACGGGAATGTCGAGACCTGCCGGGTACACCAGGAGCCTCTTGGAAATGTTATGAAGGACGGCTTTGAGAAGGTCTGGAGAGATTCCGAACAGCAAAGGGAAGAGATTGTAGAAAACTGCAAGGGGTGCCTCTTTTTCGGGTATACGGAAAATAGTTTGATGCAGAGCTTCAATCCTGAAGTTTTGATGCATTACGAGTGGATGTAAAAGCAGAGTTGTGCTTCCGGAGTTGCGCTTCGGCACCCGAGTTCCGCTTCGGGAGCACGGTGTCCTTTTCGGTCGCTTCGCTCCCTCAAGAGGACTAATAGATAAAATTTAGGAATTAGAGAGTCCTGGTCTTTTAAGACCATTCATTAAATTCCTTTTATCCAGCATCCTTAAAGCTTCGGCTACAGCCCACCTTACTTTCGGGTCAGGATCATCCAGGCTTTTAATAAGGGACCCTATTGCCTCTATATCTCCTATTTTTCCCAGGGCTTCGGCAGCATACCGCCTGAGCCAGGGGTTGCTGTCATCGAGAAGATTAAGAAGAGGCTCAACAGCCTCAACGCTACCGATTTCACCAAGTGCATAGGCAGAAGTGATCCTCAGTTCAGAGTCCTGCTCTTGCAGCATTTCTATTAAAAGGACTGCTGCTTTATCAGCTCTGAGAGTTCCAAGAGAATATGCAGCGGCATTCCGGACTCCAGAATTTCTATCATCCAGACACTTGAGGAGCAGCTCAACCGCCTGAGGGTCGCCTGTCTTTCCTAGAGCTTCTACGATACTCTTCCGGAATTCGGGGTCCTTATCCGTCAGTCTGGATATTAGCGCAGAAACTGCCTTTTTGTCTCCGATTTTTCCAAGAGCCAGAGCCACCTGGGAACGGAACTCCACAGGACTTTCATCAAGCTTTGCAATAAGCGCTTCTTCTGCCCTTTCATCGCCCAGAAATCCCAGAACCTGAGCTGCAACCAATCTAACTTCAGGGGACCTGTCATTCAGACATTTTATAAGAGGAACGGTAGCTCTTCTGTCCTGGAGATTTCCAAGTGCCTCTATAACACAGATTCTTATTGCCGGGTCTTTATCTGCCAGCTGTTCAATTAGAGGCTCTACCGAATCCCCGCTTCCTATCAGGGTAAGGGCTTTGACTGCATCAATCCTTACAGCAGAGTTACGGTCCCCAAGAAGCCCGATTAGTGCCTCTTCAGCCTTTTTCTCCCTGACCTGACCAAGAGCTTCGGCGGCAATTGCCCGTACTTCAGGATTTTCGTCTTCCAGCGACTGAATACAAAAATCGATATCTCTGCGGCTTTGCATTATGAGATTTTCAGAACCAGGCTCTACCTGTCCTCTGAGAAGACTTGAGATATAAACTAATTTTTCCGATGAAGTCTTCAGCCCTGAAATATCGCTTAACAGGTTCATAGAGGAATAGACGATAGCTATTAATGACGCTACCATTGAAAAGAGTGACAAAAACAGCAGAATTTTCATTTTAACCTCAGAAAAAGTGCCCAGGCTAAAAACGATTAATATCAGTCCATTAAAATAAATCGTGCCTGCTGCCGTGTAGGATACGATCTTCAGGAGAGGTTTTATGCGATTGGCAATGGAATTGATATTTTCCCTGTTGCTCTGCAGGGACAGGATGAAAATAGCAATAAATACCGCATATAATGCAGCCGTAGACTGCATTACTGCAGAAGGAAGCCAGAAGGTATTTGCAGAACTTCCGCTATCTGCGCCTTCATTCCCAAAAAGCGTGAAAAAACTCAAAATAGCCAGAGCAAATAAGAAAATAAATTCGAGTTTATAAGTTCTCAGGTTACTAAATCCCATTCTAAACAGGCAGTCAGTATTCAAGGAATTATATAATAATTCCGGCAACAATATTCTGCGAATCTTTAGAGAACCTTCACATCCACCGGATCCCCGCCTTTCAGTCCGAACTGCAGAGCCGCGTTTCCTTTGTTTACTGCAATTTCCAAAAAGCCATGGCTGCCGATAAGTGCAAGTGCCTCTTCCTGCCCGACAAAACCATAAGTCCGGACAAAGGGAACTCTTCGCCCGTTTACCTCTACCTTCGAACCAAAGGGGCAGAATTTCAGAACAGAATCTTCAGGAATATTCGTAATTACATTTCCAAAACTGTCCGCAAAAACGACTTCTCCTACAAGAAATGGCCCATCAATCCCGAAATTTCCGAAATCAAGGTCCACAAAATCCGAGATCTCTTGCCCTACATCCTCGATGGTCATACCTTTTGAGAGCCTGGCCCCCACTGGTGCAAAAATATCCCTGCCGTGAAATGTTGCAGAAATTCCGGATTTGAGCATTAT
This sequence comes from uncultured Methanosarcinales archaeon, assembly GCA_964434965.1. GTDB lineage: Archaea > Halobacteriota > Methanosarcinia > Methanosarcinales > Methanosarcinaceae > Methanosarcina. Next base: position 80,066 of record CAYSWX010000002.1, on the reverse strand, counting down.
TTCCTTATTTGTGATCTCGTACACTTCTATATCTCCAAGGCGGCGGGCTGCAGGGATCATAAGCCCATTATCAGGGCCCACAAAGAATTGCTCTTCGCCTTCACGGCCCGCTTTTAACGCAAGAGCCCGGCGGGAAGTCCCAACCCCGGGATCGACAACTCCTACATGCACGCTTTTAGCCGGGAAATAAGGAATAAGGGAGTAAAGAGCAAATGCTCCTTCTCTGATCCCTCCCTGCCTGATAGAATGAGTTATATCAATTATCTGTACTCCGGGATTAATTCCAAGGATCACGGCTTTCATGGCGGCAGGATATAAGTCTCCAAAATCGGTGTTCAGGGAAATTATGGACATGAATATTATTCGGCTTTTTTGCTATTTTACACTATGTCGAATTGAGAAATAATATTAATATGTGAGAAGATACAGTCCAACATTGGAAAACTCGATGAAAAAAATAGAAGAAGCGTGAAGAAAATGAAATATGCAAAAATATTATCCATACTGATTATCATAAGCCTTGCTCTTCTTTCATCCGGGTGTGAGGAAAAAAAGAACTCAGACCCGATGGCGGAATCCACCCAGGAACCTCTTACCGAATTTTATATCCTCGGGCCTGAAGGTACGGCTGAGAACTATCCTACAGAATACGTACTTGGAGAAAGCGGAACCGTAATTGTAGGAATTATAAACCATGAGCAGAAGCCTGTGAATTATACACTGGAGGTTAAGCTTGAAAACACATCTCTGCCTTTACCCCCGGATCAGCAATATATAACTCTCGGAGACAATGAGACCTGGGAAAAAGCAGTTACCGTAACCCCACCCTTTGAGGGAACGAATATGAATCTTGGATTTTTGCTCTATAATGAAGACAAGAAAGAAGTACTTGAAGAGGGTATCAGCCTGCCTTATAGAGACCTTCGTTTATGGATAAATGTATCGCAGAATCTCTCGGAAAACGTTTCAACTCAGTAACAGAAGTATAAATAGCTTAGGTTCAGAGCCCAACAATGCTTTCTCAAATAGACATGAATATTATTCGGCTTTTTTGCTATTTCAGATTATGTTGAGTTAAAAAAGAATATTAAGATGTGAGGAGATACAGTCAAAAATTATAAAATAATGTTAAATGATTGGAAAGTGAATTGAAATGAGAAAGACAAAAGTGTTAGTCTTATTAATTTTGGCAAGCCTGGTTCTCTTCACATCGGGGTGTGAAGAAGAGCTGAGTGCAGAAGAGATTGCAACAAAGATGCAGGAAAAAGGAGAAAGCATCGAAGATTATTCTTGCATAGCGCACACGGTGACTTATGCCAATGGGGAAAAGGTTCAGGAAAATGAAGAGCGGATAATAAGCAAAAAACCGAACATGATGAAGAGCTGGACCATAAAACAGGGAAAAGAAGAACTCTCAGGGGTTTCGGACGGGGAATTCTTGTGGATTTATGATAAAGAGACAAATACTGTTACAAAAATGAAATTACCTGAAAAACCGCTTATAAATGAAAGTGATTATGTCGGACTCATTGAGAATTTCCTGAATAAAACAAATGTTTCTCTTCTGGGAATTGAAGAGGTTGACGGAAGAAGCGCATATGTCCTTGAAGCTGAACCCGAAGCGGAGAACAAAGAAGGATACAGCCCCCTTTCCCGGACAAAAATGTGGGTGGATAAAGAAACCTGGATGGCTCTTAGATGTGAGATGTATGACAGCAAAGGAAACCTGGTAATAGAAACAGAAATGAGCGATCTTAAGGTAAATACAGGAATTCCTGATTCCGAGTTCAAGTTTGAGGTTCCAGAAGGAGCAGAAATAAAATTTATTGATCTGGGAAATATTGAAATTCCTGAAGAAATGAGCCTTGAAGAAGCCAGAGAAAAAGCCAGTTTTGAAATACTTATTCCGGAATATGTCCCCGAAGGCTATGTGCTTAACAACACGATGATAGATTACGGGACAGCTCTTGGAGACCAGAGTTATGAAGCTGTAACTCTTAACTACCTGAAAGGGGACGAATTTTTCCTGATATCACAAACCGTTTACAAAAACAAACCAGAAGAAAATGTTATGCTCGCACAGACGGGTGAAAATGTCAGTATCAACGGAAAGGAAGGAAAATACATTAACCAATTTGGAGACATGAAGGTCCTAGTATGGAATCTTGGAGAATTCGAAATGACCCTTACTGGTTTCCTCGAAAAAGCAGAGGTACTAAAGATTGCAGAGTCCATTCCAGAAACTGCTTCAGGAAAAAAATGAAAAAATAAAGGAAAATTAATTAAATAGTAAAAATAGAAGAAAGAAATGACAAAAGATAATAAGAGCTGCTTCAGCGGGATTTAAACGCACATGGCCCTGTTGCGCATTTTCCGCAGGCAGGCTGGCTAAGTTCGGAAAAAGCTTTTGAATTATCCAGAAGCAGCCTGAAACATTTTTCCTAATCAAGTCCCTTTATATCAACAGCACCAGCCGGGCATCTGCCCACATAGACAAGGCATATATCTCTCCTTTTTTGTAAGGCCAGCTTCTTTGATAATACTCTCGATCTTGTCTTTGTGCTTCATACCTGCTTATCCAGAAAATTAATATTGTTCTAAAGTAATAAATAGATTCAAAATCATAATAAAGTGAGAGGACTTGTAATGATGATAGGGACTTCTGAAATAATGCTCACTCTTGGAGTAATATTTTCTCTGCTATTTTATCTGATAATACCATTGCTGCTTTTGATAATGATATATAAATTTAGAAAAATTGACAGCATTCAAATAGAGCAATCGAAAAAAATTGACAGCATCCAAAGAGAACTAAACAGAATTCAAGGAGAACTTAAATAGAATCTTTATGATTTTCTTATTTCAAACTATTATCTTCAAGTTTCAATAAAAATTCTTTTACATCCAGCCCGCCTGCATAGCCAGTAAGTTTCCCATCTGCCCCGATTACCCTGTGGCAGGGCACGATTATTGCAATCGGGTTTCGGTTGTTTGCAAGCCCCACAGCCCTGTAAGCTTTTGGATTTCCGATAGATTCTGCAATATCTTTGTAAGTCCTGGTCTCCCCGTAAGGAATTTCTTTTAAGGCATTCCAGACGGCTTTCTGGAACTCCGTGCCTTCCGGAGCCAGCTTTACGTCAAAGGATTTGAGTTCTCCTGCAAAATAAGCTTCAAGCTGCCTGGAAATTTCCCTGAAAAATTTCTTATTTTCTACCCAGCCATCCGGAATTTTGAATTTATCTTTGTCTTTACTTTTGCCTTTTAGGAAAATAAGGTGCTTCAGCCCTTCCTCATCCCCTGCAAGAAGTATTGGACCAGTTGGGGATTCAATAATGTGATAATACATTTCTGTCTTCTCCTGCCGTTACAGTTAGTTCTGTCGTTTATGATAGAAATGCCTATTCAATGCGGGGGCTGCAAAAATTACCAATTAATAGACAAATGGTCCATAATTAAGACATAAATTTTATAATATTTTTTAGAAAGATTTATCATAAACAAAATTTAAAATTTGGCGTGCACCTCTGAAACCATAGAAAAGAGCGAGAAAACAAAAAGAAAATCTAAATAAAAAAACTGGAAGTTGGAGGAAATTAAAACAAAGATAGTACTGCCCGTACTTATCATCGTACTCATTACAACAACACCTATCCTCTTTATATCTGGCTGCGGGGAAAAACTCACTGAAGAAAAGGAACTTACGGAACTAACGGAAGGGGATGAACTTACAGTTGAAGAAATTGCAGCACAGATACAGCAAAAAGAGGGCAATATCCAAGATTACTCATGTACAATACACATGAACTTATTTTCAGAAGGAGAAAACCTGGAAAGGGAATTTGAGGTTACATGCAAGAAACCGGACATGTATAGAATTCTAACAAAAAAACCGGGAAAAGAACCTGAAAAAGAAGAGGTCTCGGATGGGGAGTACGCATGGACCTATTACCCCTATAAAAACAACGCCATAAAAGTAAAACTGCCAGAAACATCAGGACCCAAAGAAAAAGAATCAGAAGAGAAAAAATCCGGGGAAAATGAGTCAGAGAAAAATGAATCAGGAGAAAACAACAACACAGGGTTAATTGAAGGGCTCCTGAACGAAAATGGGGCATCTCTGCTCGGGACAGAAGAGATAGACGGCAGGCCCGCATACGTGATTGGAAAGGACTCTGAAGAAAAAGGATTGGAAGAAAGAGAGAAAGATAAAGACAAAAGGGAAGAGAAAGAAGGAGAGGGTGAAGATGAATCTCTGTCAGGACATGGGGAAAAGTTCTGGATAGATAAAGAGACAGGGATGCTTCTCCGTTATGAAACATATGACAGCAGCGAAAACATGACAGAAAAATACGAAATACGAGACCTGGAAATTAACACTGGCATCCCTGACTCCGAATTTGAATTTAAGGTTCCGGAAGGGGCAACGGTAGAAAATAGGGAGTTCGGGAAATACTATCCTCCTGAAAACCTGACAGGTCATGAGGGGGGCGGGCAGATTGCCTCAAGTATTATCATAGGTCTTTGCTCCTGAAGAGAGGGGGCAACGGCATGTGACGGGATAAACCAGGGATAAAGAGTGTGATTCAACTTTCAATAGGATGGGAAGAATTTTGTATCGGGTTGTACCGGGGAACTCAGTGCGGAAGAAATCGCAGAGTCAATTTCGGAAAAAGAATAAATCAGAAACTCACGAAAAAACATAGAATAAAAAACGCATAATAAAACAAAAAAACAAGGAAGAAACAAAACAGAAAAGAAAGTAAAGCCCAAAGGCTTTACTCTTTAGTTTAACCAGTACCTGCTTATTTTGCGAGGTTGTAGTTCTGGTTGACGATCTTGAGGGCGCAGAAATTGCCGCACATTGTGCATGCGTCAGTGTCTTCGGGTGCCCTGCTGTTCCTGACTGCTCTTGCGTGTTCAGGGTCGATTGCAAGGGAGTACATCTTTTCCCAGTCGAGTTCTCTCCTGGCTCTGCCCATGTCAAGGTCCCACTGTCTTGCTCTTTCGGGGTACTTTATCATGTCGCCGACGTGAGCTGCGATTCTGGAGGTCTTAACACCGGTGATAACGTCTTCGAGGTTCGGGAGAGCAAGGTGCTCTGCAGGAGTTACGTAGCAGAGGAAGTCACAGCCGTATGAGGCAGAGACGGATGCTCCGATTGCGGTTACGATGTGGTCGTAGCCTGGTGCAACATCAGTAACGAGAGGTCCGAGCATGTAGAATGGTTTGTGGCCGCTCATTTCCTTCATGAGCCTGACGTTGGTCTGGATCTGGTCGAGTGGAACGTGGCCAGGACCTTCTACAATGACCTGCAGGCCCTGCTTGTGGGCTTTGTCAGCCATTTCGGAGTTGATGATCAATTCCTGGATCTGGGCGCGGTCAGTTGCGTCGTGGACTGCACCTGCACGCATTCCGTTTCCTGTGGAAAGGACGACTTCGTGTTCCTTGAGGATTTCGACGAGGTAATCGAAGTTTGCGTAAAGCGGGTTTTCCTTTTCGTTGTGGAGCATCCAGGAGCTCATGAAGGCGCCGCCGCGGGAGCAGAGACCGCCATACCTACCGTGGGCTTTAAGCCTGTCAAGGGTGATATTGTTGATACCAGTGTGGATTGCCATGAAGTTGGTTCCGAGCTTTGCCTGTGCTTCGGTTGCGTTGAAGAGCTCGTCTTCAGTCATGTGCACGATGGAACCATACTTTCTTGCAGCTTCAATGAAAGCCTGATAGAGTGGCACTGAACCAACTGAAAGGGAGATGCTGTCAATGACTCTTTTCCTGATTCCGAGGAAGTCTCCGCCAGTTCCAAGCTCCATGAGGGTGTCAGCGCCTGCTTTTTCTGCAGCGATTGCCTTTTGGACTTCCATCTCTGGATCAACAATGTCTGAGGATACACCGATGGAGGCGTTGACCTTGGTCCTGAGCCCTTCGCCGATACCGCAGACCTTAACCTGTCTGTAAGGGGAGGTTGGAATAACGATTCTTCCGGCTGCAACACCGCGGAGGATGAATTCAGGGTCAAGTCCTTCATCCTTTGCGACGATTTTCATCTCTTCAGTGATAATTCCTTTTTGTGCATCTTCCACAATTGTCATCTTTATTACCTCAAGCTATCATTTGTTATGTAAGATTATCATCAGGATCCGTATGTAAGTAAAGTAACTGAGAGTTAGATCATAAAAGGAAATTAATTATATATAACACTATTTAAAAAATTAACTTTAACCTAAAACAACTTTACTTTACTTAAGTGCTCATTGATACCGAAAAATATAAAAGTTTATGTTAAAATAAATTTTTTAGAAAGATACCATGAAGTAAAATTGAATTGAGAACAAGTAAAGTTGTGTAGGAGGAGGATTTATTCTGAAAACATGAAAAAATGAAAATAACAAAAATAGGCTACAAATAAAGAAAACAGAGATCAGAATAGAAGATGAGCACCTGAAAATGTCTGAAAAATATATGAATTAAGAGGTGACCAGAAACTTCCTGATAATTATCCCTGCTTATTGATTATTTTCTCTGCTTATTTTTCTCCCGGATTAAGTTGATAGTTTGCCTGTGAAGAGTAACTATAAGGTCACTGAGCATTCCGAAGATAAACATCTGAAGTCCGAATATAATGAACAGGGTAGTGAGAATTGAAAGGAGAACATGGGTGACATTCCCGAACCACTCGACTACCACATAGGTCCCTGTAAACAGACCTGCCATAATAAAGATAAAACCTATGATTCCGAAATAAAAAATAGGATTATGTATTTTTGCAAGCCTGTAAATAGTAGAACCAATTCTTATTCCGTCTTTTACAGGATTTAACTTGGTCTCGCCTTTTTTACTTCTGGGAAGGTAAGTAATCGTGATCTCTTCGACTCTCTGTTTTTTCAGGATGCATTCTACTGAAATTTCGGTTTCAATTTCGAAGCCTGTTTTGTTAAGCTCAAGATCTTTTATACTCTCAAGCGTAAACGCCCGGTAACCCGAAAGAATATCCCTTAACTGTGCTCCATAAACGAAATCAAAGAGAGCATTTATCAGCCGGTTGCCTACCAGGTTTAGTCTTGTAAAAGCTCCAGGGGAATATTTTTCCAGCCGGTTACCTATAACATGATCGGCTTTTCCTTCCAGAACGGGCTCAAGGAGAAAAGGAGCTTCTTTTGCAAGATATGTCCCATCTCCGTCAACCATTATTATATAGGGGCTCTCGATAAGTTCAAAAGCCTGGATCATCGCCTGCCCTTTACCCTTTCCGGTTTGCAGGACAACTCTTGCGCCTTCTGCCTTTGCAATCTGCGCTGTTCCATCCCTGCTGTTTCCATCGATTACAAGAATGTTGGAAAAACCTTCTTTCTTGAAATCTTTAATGAGCTCCCCTATCGTTGCAGCTTCGTTAAGAGTAGGAATGAGGATGCAAACATCTGCATTATTCACGTTTCACACATATCCTGTGACGGAGCCTCTACGCATACCGCAGAATCCGTTTTTATGTTAGTATCCCTCCATGTCCATTTCACAGGAGGCAGATTAAAATGGGTACAATAGATTAAAAGGTTTGAGGGTTTATAAAAGCCCCATGTTGTCGAGCTGCTGACGAACTACTTCTACACCCCTCTCACAGTCTGCGGGGGATTTTCCACCAGTGACAACCAGTTTTCCGGAACTGAATATAAGGACAACTACCTTGGGCTCATCGATTCTGTAAACAAGACCTGGAAACTGCTCGGGTTCGTATTCGATATTCTCAAGCCCAAGCCCAATTGCAATTGCATTGAGATTAAGAATAGTGTGCAGGTCTGCTGAGGCAACTATATTCTGGACAGTAATCTGCGGCTTTTCTAGAGTTTTGATCCCGATGCTGTTCAGTTTTTTTGCCATATTGCCAATAACTGTGTGCACGTCAGCAACGTTTTTTGCTCCTGTACAGACAACCTTTCCGGAAGTAAAGACCAGAAAAGCAGCTTTAGGGTCCGAAACTCTGTAGACGAGTCCAGGAAACTTCTGCTTGTTGTACTCGGCCCCTTCGAACTGGGATTCGATCACAGTTAAATCAAACTCTTCAGCAAGTTTGGTGGATGCGACCACGTTTTCAATTTTGATGCTAGATTCGCTCATTAGTCAACCCTCAGTATATAAAGCAAGAGTAATATCCTCTAACCAGTATATAAAGCTATAGTTAAATACCTCGCATACTATATAAATACTATATATAAAGAATATAAATGCGACAGAAAAGCTTAAATTAGAGGCGCCAGAAAAATCAAAAAAAATAAAAAAGAAGAGAGCCTCCGCATCGGCTTTGAAGTGGATCAGTCTTCAAAATTTTTTAAACCTTCAATGATAGAATCATATTTTTTGCAGACCCTCTTAAAAAGATCTCCCTCTACACTTCGGTGAGTAGGTACCAGAATTTTAGCCCCTTTACCTATATTCACTCCTTCACCCGAAGTCCCGTAATCAGGAGCCACAAGTATGCCGTCTGTAGAAATCCTTATATTGAGATCATTAACTATTCTTGAAACCATATCAGTCGCAGGTTTTACCTTCCTCTCAATAAGCAGGGCTGAAGCCACGTACCTTTCCCTGGTCTCCCGGATCTTCCGGAGAGTATTTTCCACAACTATGGGATCCACTTCATCAGAAAGTTCTTCAGATATTAAAGAGACTGCCTCAATAAGGTCTTCAAATGTTGTTGAACGTACCTCAAGGATCTCGCCATCGCAGTGCTGCTTCACAGTATCGAGGTAGCCGGTGGTGACAACAAGCACATCGGCTTCGAGCAGGCGAGAAATCTCCTCTTTGGAAGGGCGGTAAGCATTCGCAACAAAATAGTCCTTAATCCCGCACATGCCCATAAGGGACTCGTACATTGGAGTCACAGCAATGGTCTTTTTTCCAACCCAGAGGTTTATCTCACTCTGACCCCCCTGAGTTCTCAATAGCTCAATGATTTTATCTTTTATGGCTTTAGGGTCATTCTTTTTGAGCCCGAAATAATCTGCAAACAGCGAGGTTGTGGAAAGCTGTCTGCTCCTCCCGCAGGGCACAGAATCGACAAAACCCCTTTCAATCAGATCTTTTATGTGATCATAGGCACCACTGCCCCTCATTTCGATAAGGTCGGACTGAAGCAGAGGCTGATGATAGGCAATCATGGATAAAGTCCGGAGTTTAGGGGCTGAGAGTTCTTTTGGGGCAACCTCCCTCATGAGTTCGGAATACTCCGGCTTTACCTGCATAACGTAGCGGTCTCCGAGGTCCAGAATTTCAAGACCTGACCTCCGGGAAGAGTAAGCCTCCATCAGCTCCTGCACTGCCGAAGAGACATTTTTTTTCGGCTTTCCGGTAATTTTCATAAGTTTCTCAAGGCTTACTGCCCTGCCTGCAGCAAAAAGAGCCGCTTCAATAATTTCAAGCTCACTCATTAATTTCACGACCAGAAAAGAGGATAAGGTTATTCTTTAATTGGATTAATTTGTTTCTTCAGAAGAGCCCGAATTTATATATTCAGGTTCAAAGGAAAGAACTTCAGGATGCCCGGCTTCTCCAGGCCCTGAAATGTCTTCTATTAAGTCCTGCTTTATTTGATGAAAAAGTGGAGGGTTGTTTTCCGTGGAGAAACCCGATTCCTCTCCGGGATAAATAAGTAATTCCCCGAAAAGCTCATTCTGGAAAAGCCAGATTTTTCTGCTCGAAGCAAGAAAGAGAAGGGAAAGGTAATCCATGATCTTATCTTCACTCAGATGAATCAGGGCAGAAAATTCCACAACCGGCTGTTTCATAAAAAGCTCTACAAGCCTTGCCCATACAAGAGCCAGCCTCGAGCCAATAGCCTCGTCGTGGGCAATTCCGAGCACATCTCCGGTAGCCAGAGGAGCATCAGAGAGATCAGGCTCTTCTGCAGCCAGACGGGATTTCTTTTCTTTTTTCCTGGAGAGTGTCTTTTCGGCTTTTTTAAGCTCTACGATAAGTTCATTCAGTGTGACAGGTCTTGTGGAAATACGGCGGACAGGCAGCTTTGGAATAGGAAATTCATCAGGCTCTGGAAGCTCTTCATCATCGAAAAAGCCAGGATCAAAGTCCTCTTCTGCCTCCTCTTCTGGCCCGAGAATTACTGAAGATTTCATGCGGAGGAGAATAGCCGAATAAAGGAGAGTCCTTGAAGAGATCCTTAGGTCCATTTTCTGGAGTTCTTCGATCCTGTTCAGAAAAGTATCGGTTAGCTGCACAACATCGATATCCCATGGGTCAATTTTTCCGTCCTTCGCAAGTTCGACCAGAATGCCCAGGGGCTCATAGGTGTCAAATTCTGAGAGGTCAAGAAGAGCCCAGTCAATGCCAAGGTAAGAAAGAGTTGTCGGAAGCCCGAAATTTTCAGGGTCTGAAAAAAGAGAATCCTTTTCCCCGGATTCGCAAATCTCAGGGGAAGAAAGGCCGGAAATGTCGAGTACCGAGTTATTTATAATTTCAGCCATTAAGCTTCACTCCGGTAATACTCGTGATATTATGCTCCTGCATTGTAACCCCGATTGTCCGGGTTGCAGCCTGGATCATGGGTTTTCTTAGAGAAACAACAATGAACTGGACCTTTGAGCCAGAGGTCTTAACGCGCCTTGACACTCTTTCCACATTCCAGCCGTCAAGGAACATATCAATCTCGTCAAAAGCATAGAAAGGAGCAGGGCGGTATTGCTGGATTGCAAAAATGAAAGCAAGTGCAGTAAGACTCTTTTCTCCCCCTGACATGGCTTCTATGCGCTGGAGAGTTTTTTCTTTCGGCTGGGCCCTCAAGGTCATTCCTCCGGCAAAGGGGTCGTCCGGGTATTCCAGCAGGAGTTCTCCCATACCGTCGGAAAGTTCGTAAAAGATCTCTTTAAAATTGGAATTAATGCTTATATAAGCCTCCATAAAGGCGTCCCGCTTGAGCTGTTCATACTGGTCGATACGTACAAGGAGCTGTTCCCTTTCGGTAAAGAGAGTATCGCGCTTGCCCTGGAGGTCAGAGAGCCTGAGTTCTACCTCATTATATTCATCAATTGCCCGCATGTTTACAGGTTCAAGCCTTCGCATGGCTTCTTCTATTGCCTGAATCCGCATGTAAACGGTTTCGTAACTCGGAACCTCTGAGGTCTCTTCAATTCCCCTTCTCTGTATCTCTTCAACCAGTTGTTTTTCCTGGTCAAAAAGTGCACTCTTCGTAGCTGTGAGCGTAAGTACCTGCTGTTTTGCCTTTTCAAGAGTGGTTGCAGCTATACTGACCCTGCGCTTTACCGCACTGTATTCAGCCTGAACTTTTTCCCTCTCGTTCTGAAGTCCTATAAGCTCGTCGGAAAGCTGAAGTTCACGCTTCTGTTTTTCTCCAAGCTGCGCTTCAAGTTCAGCGATTTTTGCTTTGAGGGAATCTACTCTTTCCCGCCTTGAAGCCTTCTTTTCATCAAGTTCCCTGATAAGCTCCTTGGCTTCGTTAATTTTCTGTTCTGCATATTCCTTTTCAAGCTGCAGAGCATTCAGGCTGGCTTCAGTATCCCTTATCCTGCCGTCAAGTCTCCGGATTTCCTCATCCACAAAATCGGCTTTTTTGTTTATCTCTGGAAGGGGGGAATCAGCAAGCTTTGCCTCAAGTTCGGCAACCTGAGCCTCAAGTTCAGCTGCAATTCCTTCTGTTTCTGCCTTTTCCGCAATTACCCTGTCCATTTCGGCCCTGAATTCGGTCCGTGATTCTTCGATTGCCTTCAGATCTGCCTTTTTTGCTTCAAGGAGTTCTGCAAGTTTTGCATCCCTGCCAGCGATCTCCTGAAGCTCGAGCTCCTTTCTGGAGATAGTAGCTTCGCAGTCGCGGATCTTTCTGCTCAGCTCAAAAACATGGCCCTCAATGCTGTCCTGTTTACTGATAGCCGCATTCCGGCTTGCATCAAGTGATTTGATCTCTTCTGCAAGTTCGAGGAGTTTGTCTTTTTCAGCTGCCGCAAACGAAATCCCTGATTTTGAAGAAAGAGAACCTCCTACCATTGCCCCGCTCTTTTCAAGGAGTTCGCCTTCAAGGGTAACTATTCTCGCCCTCCCCATAAGGCGGCGGGCACTGGCAAGGTCTTCCATAACCAGAGTGTCCTGAAAAACATACCAGAAAGCAGGCTCAAAGTCCGTGTCGAATTCGATAAGATCAATTGCGTATCCAATTACTCCATTTTCATAATTGAGATTTTCAAGCCTTCTCGAGTCCCTCATTTTATTAAGCGGAAGGAAAGTAGCCCTGCCGCCTTTTCTCCGCTTCAGGAATTCGATCGCTTCTGCCGCATCTGCATCAGTATCTACAACAACTGCCTGCATCCTGTTCCCTGCAGCAACCTCAAGGGCTGCCGCATACCTGCGGTCTACTTTTCCGAGCTGAGCAATAGTCCCATGAATTCCGAAGAGTTCTTCCTGCCTGGAAGCCCCGATAACCATCTCGACAGCTCTTGAGTAACCTCCCCCCTGTTCCGAAGCCCGGACCCTTGCCTCGGCAATTGCATATTCCTGCTGGAGAGTATGAAGCCTGCTCTCAAGTTTCTTTATATCTTCTTTTATTCTGAAGCGACTGCTCTCGATATCGTCTCGGTCTTTAATAAGTGATTCAAGGTTATTCGTAAGTTTTTCTATTTCATACTGGACAGAAAGGGTATCGCTGTCCGATGCAGTAACTGCCGCCTGTGCATCCTTGATCTGATTTTCGATCTCCCGCAGTTCCGAAGATTTTCTCCTGAGAGCATCGAGAAGCCGGTCTTCATTCCGGATAAGTTCGTTCTTTTCGTTTTTAACATCCTCGAGCTTTTTGCGGGCAGCCATGAGCTCGTCCCTTGTTGCGGCAAATTTTGCATCCACATCAGCAATCCTGCTCTGAAGCAGCATGCGCTCGGTTTTTCTTTCAGAAAGCTCTGCAGAGATGCTTTCTTTTCTGACATTTTCAGCTTCGATTTTCTCTTCGAGCTCTCTGACCTTGCCTTTTGTGGAATCAATATCAACAAATGCTTTTCTGCGCCGTGCATCAGCTTCTTCGAGTTCGGATTCCGAAACTTCAATGCTGTCAACACAGCGGGAGATTTCCCCTTTTGTCTCTTCTATTTCCCTTTTGACCTGAAGCTGTTCGTCTTCCCCTTTTTTCCGGATTTCGAGGGAGAGATTTTCAAGGGTCTGTTCAAGCGCTTCTAATTCCTGAACCCTTTCGTTCAGCAGCACCTGTACTTTTTCGAGATGTTCTTCTTTCCCTGCAAGTTCCTTATCCACATTTTCCAGTTCGGTTCTGGCATCCTTGAGTTTTGAGAGCAGAACATAACCTTCAAATTTGATCTTTTCAGCCTTCAGGGACTGGTATTTCAGAGCGTGATCCCGTTCCCCTGCAAGTTTTTCGAGCTGGGTCCGCACCTCTTCAAGGATAATGTCCACACGTTCGATCTGCTGCCTGACTACTTCAAGTTCCCCGAGTGCTTTTTGCTTGCGCTCGTCAAACTCTGCAACCCCGGCAATCTCGTCAATAATCTTTCGCCTTTCCACAGAACTCACGGAAATAATCTGTGTGACGTCTCCCTGCATTACGACATTATAGCTTTCAGGAGTTATTCCTGCCTTTGCAAGCTGAGAATGGATTTCTCCCAGGCTTACGGCTTTTCCATTAAAGTAAAAGTAGCTGTAGTACGCATTTTTCGTCCGCCTGACCTTTCTTGAGACTTCGACCTCATCAAGATCTAACGGCAGCTTGCGGTCGGTATTGTCAAAACGGATCGTAACCTGGGCAAAGTCAGGCTTTTTTGCCTCGTCTCCATTGTAAATAAGGTCCGTAAGTTTTTCAGCCCTTAGAGTCCTGGAACTCGTGAGCCCGAGCGCAAAGAGAATCCCGTCTATGATGTTTGACTTACCACTCCCATTAGGTCCGGAAATAGTGGTGAAGTCATTGTAAAAGGAAATCTTTACTTTTTTTCCGAAGGACTTGAAATTAACGAACTCAATCTCTTTTATGTACACAGAAGGCCTCTTATGTTTTGCGTTTTTGAGGGATTTTTCGTTTTTCTCAGTCTCGTTTTGACCGGGGATCTTTCCGGTTGCAGGTTATGATTTCTGCGTCCTCATTGTCTCTGAGGTCCACGGACTCTTCAATTACACTCCTTTTCGGAGCCTTTTCTGCGATTATATATTCACACTTATAATCATCAGCAGGTCGGGATTTAACAGGGTCTGCCTTCACAGGAGGTCGATATCTCGAAGAAACCGGCGGCTTTGGAGGGAATAAATATCCCGCAGGAGCCTCTGTTACCGGATTTGACTGTCTCAGAGTACCTCTAAACCGTTTTTTATCTCCACTCTCAGCGATAATATACTCACACTTTGTTTTAACAGGTTCCTGCTCGTCAAGCTCCCTGGGCTCAACCTCTTTTATCTTCAGTTGAACTTTTGCGTTTGTACCTGGCAGGGATGCAGGAGCTTCTCTGAAATCAATCAGCTCGTGCGCGGAAGGCCATTCTTTCCGGAACTCTAATTTACGCTTTGGTTTTCTGGAAAGAGGAGGAAGGTCAAGGGGGTCTTCAAGAATGGGAAGAGTAGGAGAAGGAGGAGAACAGGTAATAGTATTTTGCTTAACTTCCAATGCTTTTGAAAGTCTTTCAACGTCTGCTTCCAGCTTTTTTATAATCATTTTCTGGTCAAGCAGTTCTCTGACGAGCCCGTCCTGAATTCCAGCAAGTTCTTTCACTCGTCGGTCAATAGCTTCGGATTCGTCTTTTTTACCGTAAATTAATTCGGACCGCAGCTCACCAAGAATTGAAGCCTTAAGAGACGCAGAGTCAGGAAGTCCCCTCATTTCGGTTCTGATTTCGGAAAGAATTTGATCCTTAAAGGAATCAAGATCGGAACTATTTTCTACTTCGGCCTGCAGCTCATTGAGAACCGAAGTCTTGATTGATTTTTTGAGAGTTTCGAGTTCCTCATATGTAATTGACAGTCGCCTTTTAAGCGGTGTATTGTGCATATCTCTCTGTCCAGTTCTCATGAAAATACCTCTAACAATAAATTCGGGTCCCGGGTTTCCTTATGTCTGCAAGTTTTTACTATCATGAAGTGTCATTATAATATAATTAAATCGATTAGATCAGACAAATTTAAATAATATGTATAAAGTAGATGTAATCTTACTTTATATATATATGGTAATCGATAGTATTCAACAACCTATAAATTACTTTTAAATAATATTATAAGAAGATGGCTTTATTAACTTTTCTGAAACCGATTACAGAACCCATATAACAGAACAGAAAAAAGAGCATAAAGCATGAAATTTCCGAAGGAAGAAGATTAATCAAAGAAATGACCGAAAAGAGGGGAAGCTACTCGGAAATGCTCAAAAAAAGAAGAAATGGATTTTTTTAAATTTACCTGCGAAAAATTATATTATACTCATCTGAATTCAGTTAAGGAAGAAAATGTCAAAAATGCTATTTTTTATGTAATATATGAGTAGATTCTGCGGGAAAATCGCTTTAAGTAGTAGTTGAAATTATGTAAAAATTTAGGAACTGGAGCCAGAAATATGCACACTAAACCATTTCGATTCAGGACATATTAATGCTGCAAGTCAGAGTAAAGGGAATTCCATAGGAAAATAATTATCCTGGAAAGAAAGGGGGCCGAAAAGGAGGATAAATATTTTTCGATAAAGTTTGTACAAAAAATATTAAATAGGTGTATCAATGATTTCCAGCTTTCTGGAAAGCCGGATAAAGGTCAATGATAAATGGCAGATGAGAAAAAATACGAGATAAAGTTCATAAAATAGAGTACGGCTGACAACCTAGTATGAACAAAACAGAGTTTTCAAACCGGGGATTATACAAAATAGAGAATGAAACCCAAAACTAACTCTAAAACAAAAGGAGTTGAAGAGTTGGATTTCAATAGGGGTCAGAAATATCTTTGAGGGGAGTGTTACTGAATTGACGGAATGGATTCATCGAGGTTGAGAAGTACACTCTGCCTCGCCTGGACTTTAGGGGATGTGCTGCAGTCCATCTCCAGAACGGTTTCGTTAACAATAGAACCATGAGTTCCGATGCTTTCGAGAAAAAGTTGAACTTCTTCGACTTCTGGCTCTCGGAAATGATCCATTTCGAAAATATCCATAATAACACTAAATACGTTTTTGTGTAAGTGATCGGTAATCCGAGTCATCGGAAATAAACACGATGTATGAAGTATTAATAATTTCCTATAATAAGAAAATGAAAGAGAAAGTGATAGAGAAGTGTATTAATATATAAATATTGTGTCCGGTATAGAAATGATTATTCTGGGGCATAGATACAAGGAAAGAAAAAAGAAATCGGGAGAAGAGATTTAAAAAATAAAAAGTTAAAGGAAGAGAGGCCCGAAAATTCGGATTAAAACGCCTACCACAAGAGCAAGAGTAATTGTAAAGGTGACAATCATAGCCGTATCCTTTGTACCAAGCTCATGCTTAAGTACTGCAATCGTTGCCACGCAAGGGACATAAATGGTTGTTATAACCGCAAACTGGTACATCTGAAGCGGGGTCATCACAGCTGCAAAATTGGCTGTACCTGCAAGTACTGCCAGGATCTGAAGCGCCATTTCTTTTCTGAGAATTCCAAAGACAAGAGCTGTTGCGGCAAAAGCCGGAAGCCCCAGAAGCCCAACAGATACCGGCTCTACAAAGTCCTGGAAGATAGAAAGAAGCCCCAGTGCATCAGCAATTCCCAGGGCTGCACTCCCTGCAAGCAGCAGCGGAAAAGCAATAAATAAAAACTCACGGCTTTTCATCCAAGTCTTCCCGAGAGTTGATTTAAGTTCAGGTTTCCTGAGAGGCGTCATTTCCATAATGAAACCGCTTCTCTGACCTGGAAGAGTTCTTCCCAGTACCCATCCCATCGCCGCGATGATGATGATCTCCAGCACATAGATAGAAACAGCAGGCCAGAAGCCAACAAACGTTCCTACAAGTCCCAGTATAATGACTGTTCTTGCAGAGCAGGGAATAAGAGAGATGAGCAGCGAAGCTATCTGCTTTTCCCTTCTTGTGCCAAGGGCATGTACAGCCATTATTGCAGGGACATTACAGCCAAAACCCAGAACCAGTGGAATAACTGCTCTCCCGTGAAGCCCGAGCTTATGTGTCAGGTTATCAAGAAGAAAAGCTGCTCTGGTCAGGTAGCCTGAGTCCTCAAATATGGAAAGGATAGCATAGAAAACTGCAATGTACGGGATTGCAATTGCAAATCCGGCTTCCACACCCCGAAGAGAATAAAGGATCAGGTTTCGGAAGACAGGTGACATTCCAAGGGTCATGGCTTCCATGGGCTGGATTATGTAAGGCTCAAAAAGGTCATTCACAATCCAGGTTTCAAGGAAGCCGCCTATCCTGAAGACAAGAAGAAACGTAATGAGCAGCGCGGATATAAGAACTGCAATCCCGAAGTGAGGAGAAGTAAGAACTCTATCTATCCTTTCACGAAATCTTTTTTTCGGCTCGAAAGTTGAGACAACACTATCCACGATATACCCGGATTCTCCATACAGGTCTCTTGCAACGGTATCCGGAACTGAAATTCCGTGTTCAAGCTCAAGGTTCTGCCTAAAGCGCCTTGCAGAAGAGAGAATAGCATTGGCTTCAGGCGGCATGCAGCAGAGTTCTACAAACTCGGCATCGTTTAACAGGGCTGCCATCTGAACGCTTTGAGAGGTATTCGGAAAAGCATAGTCAAGCCCTGACAAAGCCTGGCGAATCCAGGGGCTATATCTTACACGACGGTGTTTCTGGACCTTTTCTACCTCTTCAAGAGCTACAAGCACTACCTCATCAAGCCCCACTCCCCGGGTTGCAACTGTTTGGACTACAGGCAGACCCAGGAGTTCCGAAAGTTTATCCGCATCAATAAGAATTCCGAGCTCTGCTGCCAGATCTACCTGATTTAAGGCAATAACCATTGGGATATCGAGTTCAAGTAACTGAAGAGTCAAATAGAGGTTTCTCTCAAGCCTACTTGCATCAAGGACATTAATAATAACATCCGGAGCATCTTCAATAAGAAATTTCTTTGTTACGTTTTCATCTTCGTTTGCAACCCCGAGAGAATATATCCCTGGGAGGTCAACTACTTCAATAGTCCTGTCATTTACTTTTACATTTCCTTTTGTAAGAGAAACTGTGGTGCCCGGATAATTGGAAACCTCAACTCCAACTCCTGTAAGCCTGCTGAAGAAAACACTTTTTCCAACGCTAGGATTGCCTATAAAAGCGAATGTTAAATCATAAGGAGAATTAATTTTTTCTCTGTCGCCTGAGTTACAGCATGAGCTGGAAATCTCTATCACCTCTCCACTAACCGCACTCCATGCAAGTCATGGCTGATTTATCCATTTTTTTAAAAATTTTTGCCTTTAGGAGCGATGAAAATTTTCTTTGCGACATCTCTTCCGAGGGCAATCTCAGACCCTACAGCAATGACTGAGATACAGCCCTGTTTTTGCTTGCGTCTGACTTCAATATCCTCTCCGGTTATGATACCAAGAGAGGTTAAACGCTCTTTTGTTTCTCTTGGAAGGGTTACCCTGACAATCGTGCCTGAACTTCCCTCACCCATCTCATCGAGGGGGATGAAACTTTCATCTTGCTGAAAGTTATTTTTATCAATATTAATTGGATGCCCGTCAGGGCAGTATTCAGGATTTCCAAGGAAATCGTAAAGTCTCTCAAGCACTGAATCTGATACTGCGTGCTCAAGCTCGCAGGCTTCCCTGTGGGCTTCCCTGCGGTCAAAATCAAGGACTTCAGTCAGGAAAGTTTCAAGCACCTGGTGTTTTCTTTTGACCCGAACAGCTTCGTCAGCCCCTTTTTTAGTTAACTCGACTCCCTGATAGGGCTTATACTCAACAAACCCCATCGAATGCAACTTTTTAATCATTTCTGTCACACTGGGCGAAGATACATTAAGTTCTTCTGCTATTTGTTTAGTTTTTGCAGGGCTTTGATTTTTCTTAATAAGATAAAGAATGGTTTCAAGATATTCTTCAAGTCGATCTATATTCATTAACATCATCCCGCCAGCACATGCCCGGAATTTTCCAGATATGGCAATTAGGGCAACCTAAAAAATAGAATCCCTGAATAAATAGTTTTTGTTTTTCACGGCTAAAAAGAGGTGTAGTTAAAAAATGCCTTATACAGGGTTTTATTCCGAGCCTTAGCAAAAAAAGATAAAAATGAAAAAAATCAAGAGCCATGAAACGGAAAGCTTCCTGATCGTTTTCTAATTTATTCAGGCTTTGATATTTTTAAGGACTGCAATCTCATTACAATCCGGAAATTTGGGGCACCTGATGCAGCCAGACCAGATTTTCCTGGGGAGACTGTTTTTATCTACGATGTTAAAGCCCAGGGTTTCAAAAAAGTCAGGCACGTAGGTAAGAGCAAAGACTTCTTTCATGCCCAGGCTTTTCGCATCCTCAAGACATGCCGAGACAAGCTTTGTACCCACCCCTTTTCTTGCACAATCAGGTCTAACTGCGAGAGCAAGGATTTCTGCGAGGTCTTCCCAGACCACATGCAGGGCACAGCATCCAACGACCTCCCCTTCGATCTCACAGACATAATAGTCCCTTATGTTCTCGTACATCTCACTAAGGGAGCGAGCGAGCATAAGCTCATCCTTAGAGTAAGTGTTGATGATTTGTTTCATCTCAACAACATCACTAATCCTGGCTTTTCTAATCAATTCCTGTTTCCTCTGAAGCGGCAATTATGTTTTTTAAAGAAGTTATGATAAACATTTACTGTACTGCAGATAGGAGATAACTGTATTTCTAAATAAGAAATTATTCCACAATTTAATGGCATGCCTGAAAAAGCAGGCAGATAAAATAGAGAAAGTGAAATCGGAAAAGTGGAACAGGATGAAATAATGAAACAGATAATAAGTGAAAAAGATAGAATTTGGCGGGCGCGAAGGGATTTGAACCCCCGATTTACAGCTTAGGAGGCTGCCGCCATATCCGGGCTAGGCCACGCGCCCACAATGAACTCCCTGAACACAGAATTAAACAGTATAGTAAAACTGTATTTCAGGTGAAGTATCCATAATACCGGTATAAGATATATATTTAATTATCGCCCGGAGAAGAGAAAAACCCCTGAATCCGGGCAAAAAAGGAGTACATTGATTGTTTTATATGAAAGTTGAGAGAAAACTTTAATAAGCAAGTCCCGGATTTAAAGTTAACCAAGGTGAATTGTGAGGTTAACAATGGAAGAGATCGCCACGATAAGCCCCCTGATAAAAGACAAACTCAACAAGGAAATCCCTCTGGAAGAAGAGGAAATTATGGAGCTTGCAGAGCTTACCGGGCCCGACATCTTCGACCTCTTTGCCATCGCAAACCGCTTGAGAGTAAAGCTGGGGAACACTGTAGACCTCTGTGCAATTACAAATGCAAAAAGCGGGCGCTGCCCCGAAGACTGCAAGTTCTGCGCCCAGTCAGCTCACAATTGTGCGGATACCAGAGAATATCCACTGCGAAGCTCCGGAAAGCTCCTTGAAGATGCAAAAATTGCTGAAAAGGCAGGAGCAAACAGGTTTTCCATAGTCACAAGCGGAAACCGCCTGAAACCTGACGAACTTGAAAGCATTCTGGATGCCGTGAGGCTGATAAAAAGCAAGACTGGACTGGAAGTCTGTGCGTCCATCGGAACCCTGAGCCCGGAATCGGCGGAGAAGCTGAAAGAAGCTGGGGTTTCAAGAATCCACCATAACCTGGAAAGCTCTGAAAGCTTTTTCAGGCGCATCTGCAGCACACATACGTATGCCGACAGGAGACGGACAATCAGGACCGCAAAGGAAGCAGGGCTTGGAGTCTGTTCAGGAGGGATCCTGGGGCTTGGGGAAAGTATGCAGGACCGAATAAAGCTGGCCCTTGCCCTGAGAGAACTGGACGTAGACTCAGTTCCAATCAACATCTTAAACCCTATTCCTGGAACTCCGATGGAAAATGCAGCTCCTCTGCCCCCGATGGAGATCCTCAAAAGCATAGCCCTTTTCAGGCTCGTCCTGCCTGAGAAAAATATCAAGCTTGCCGGGGGGAGAGAAAAGAACCTCAGGGACCTGCAGGCTCTTCCCCTTTTTTGCGGGGCCAATGGGCTGATGCTAGGGAACTACCTGACAACTGCAGGGAGAAGTCCGGGAAGTGATCTGCAGATGATACTGGATGCGGGACTAAACTATGAAAACAGAAAACAGGAGAGATGAAAAAATGAAAGGGAAAAACGAAACATACGGCATTGCCCAATCCCCAGAACTTAGAAAAATGGTGTTTGCATCCCTTTTCGCCGCAATGATAGCAGCTGGGGCATATATCAAAATCCCACTTCCCTTTTCTCCGGTACCAGTTACCATGCAGCCCCTCTTTGTCTTCCTGGCAGGGAGCATGCTTAAGAGCAAATGGGGAACCCTCAGCATGTTGATATACGCTCTGCTGGGGATTACCGGGCTTCCCGTCTTTGCAGGCGGAGCCTCGGGACTCGGCGTGATCCTGGGACCTACCGGCGGGTATATAACAGGCTTCATAATTGCGGCATTTGTAATAGGGTACCTGAGTGAGAAGAGCGGGAAAAACGACTACCTCTCAAATGCTCTTTACATAGGCATAGGGCTCGTAATCGTCTACTTCCTGGGAGTAGCCCAGCTGGCAATTGTCGCCAAACTTGACATCCTGCAAGCAATAACCCTGGGAGTGCTACCATTCATTATAGGAGACCTCCTGAAGCTGGCAATTGCTGCCCATATAGCTTCCAGGTACAGGATCTGAAAATAATCAAAAAGCCAAAAACAGCAAAGAGCCAAAAACAATGATCAGGATAGAGGACCTTAGCTACAACTTCCCTGATGGAACACGGGGCCTGAAGAAAATAAACCTCGAAATCGAAAGAGGGGGATTTATAGGGATAGTTGGCAGGAACGGTTCGGGAAAGTCCACCCTTGTCCGGCACCTGAACGGGCTTTTGAAGCCGACTGAAGGGAAAGTGTCCATAAACGGCATGGACACGGCAGATCCTTCGAATCTTCTCAAAATCAGGCAGACCGTAGGCATGGTCTTCCAGAACCCGTACACCCAGTTCGTAGGTACCACCCTGGAAGAAGATGTGGCTTTCGGGCCCGAAAACCTTGCCCTGCCCCCGAAAGAAATCCGGGAAAGGGTGGACAGTGCCCTGAAAGTGGTGGGGCTTGAGAACTTCAAAAACCACTCCCCAAAAACCCTGAGCGGTGGGCAGAGCCAATGTGCAGCTATCGCCTCGGCACTTGCGATGAAATCCGAGTGCATTGTTTTTGACGAAATAACCTCCATGCTGGACTCAAGATCCAGGGAACATGTCAGGGAAATCATCCGAAAGCTGCGGGAAAAATCCCGAACTATCGTGTATGTTACTCACAAGCTCGAAGAAGTCCTGTACGCTGACAGGATAATCGTAATGGACAGGGGAGAGATAGTGCGGGAAGAAAAACCGGAAACCGTTTTCAAAGCCCCTGACCTGGGGAAATTCGGCCTGGAAATCCCTCCTGTCGTGGAACTGCTGAACAGCCTGGAAGCCCACGGCTTTGTCTTTGACTGGGCACGGCTGTATTCGATTGAAAACCTTGCGGAGGAAATATGGGAATCAAGGTGGAAAATCTGAGCTATTCCTATCCTGGGAACCAGAAAAGAAAGCCTGCCCTTGAAAACGTCTCCCTTGAGATCGCAAGAGGAGAATTTATCGTAATCTTCGGAGCCGCTGGAGCAGGGAAATCCACGCTCATCAAACATTTCAACGGGATCCTCCGCCCAGAAAGCGGCAGGGTAACCGTGGACGGCCTGGGCACTGGCAGCCGGGAAGTGCGCAGAAAAGTAGGCATGCTTTTCCAGCATTCACAGAACCAGCTCTTTGAGGAAACCGTATACAGGGAAATAGCCTTCGGGCCTTCTAACTTCGGGGTCCGGGGAGAAGAACTTGAAAAAAGGGTGCATGACTCCCTAGCCCTCGTACACCTTGATACCCGGATACTGGACCGTTCCCCGTTCAGCCTGAGTGGGGGAGAGAAACGAAGAGTAGCACTTGCAGGGATCATGGCGCTTCGCCCAGCCTACCTCGTGCTGGATGAACCAACTGCGGGCCTGGACCCCGAAGGCCGGGCAAAGCTGCTCAGAAGGCTTCAGGAGATTCATGGAAAAGGAGTTGGAATCGTCGTTGTGTCCCACAACATGGAAGAAATCCTCCCCTTCGCCCAGAAGATAATTTCGATGGAAGAGGGCAGAATAGTGTTTACAGGTACTCCTGAAGAATACCTCAGAGCAGGCCAGTCCCCGGTGCCCCTGCTCACAAGGCTTATGAAAGAACTGAACAGGAAGGGAGCCAACCTGAGGGAGGACATCTTTACGGCAGAAGAGGCCTTAAAAGAGCTTCAAAAGCTCAGGCCGGAAAAACCGGAAAAAGATATGGGAATATCAGAAAAAAAAGAAGCTGAAATGAAGGCAGATGAAACGGGAGTAGTGATGAATGGAATAGCTGAGACGGTGGTGCAGGACAATGTATGAGACTGCATTCAACTACGTCTACGGGAATTCTCTCCTGCACAGGCTTGACCCCAGAACCAAGCTAGGGGCAGTGATGTGCCTGAGCGTCCTCATCTTCAGGGAAGAGAGTTTTGCCGGGATGGGGTTACTTATTGCATTTTTCCTCCTGCTCACCCGGATTTCGGGAATACGCCTTTCTTTTTTGCTCAGATCGCTTCTCCCCCTATTTTTCTTTATTATCGTCATCTTTTGTTTTCAGCTATTTACAACTGAAGGGACTCCAATTTTCCCCCTGCCTGTGCTCACCCCCACTTATGAGGGGTTGAGGTTAGGTACACTGCTTTCCTTACGTTTTGGACTGCTACTGCTCTATGCGGCCCTCCTTACGGCAAGTACTCTCCCGAGCCAGATTACTAGTGGGATTGAGCGCCTGCTCCGTCCTCTACCGCTCCGATATCTCGGAGTGACTTCCTTCGACCTGGCCACCATGATGTCACTCTCCATCCGCTTCCTACCAAGCTTTCTGGAAAACGCAGCGACTATCAGGTCAGCTCAGCTCGCCCGTGGCCTTGACATCAGGCACGACCTGCGCCGGGGGACCACGGCAATTGCAGTCCCCCTTATAAGGAGGTCGATCCTCCTGGCCGAAGAAGTGACAGAAGCCATGGAGAGCAGGTGCTACCAGGGACGGTCACGGACCTCTCTCCACGAACTCAGGATGCAGAAAATAGACCTGGCAGCGCTGCTGGTGCTCGGAGCATTTGTTTTTCTATTAATAACAATTTAAAAAGGTTGGATTTCGGGTTTAACTCCAGGATGAAGTGGCAAGTTTAAGGCCCTCTAAAGGAAATAGCCGTTTAACCTGACGTCTGGATCTTATTCTGAATATGACTCTAAATCTTAGTCTAAACCTTAAAAAAACCTTAAGCCGAAAATTGGTCCAAACCTGAATTTTGAGTCCTTCCTTTAAACCCCTGAGCCCTGCGGTCTTTCAAAAAGCATTAATATATGAACAGATGTTCATATGTTCATGAAAGAGAAGTGCGAACGTGTGAACCCGGCGCAGACAAAAACCCTGCTGCAGAAGGTCCCTGATTCTGAAAATATTACTAAGATGTCTGCGGTCTTTCAGGCGCTTCAATCGGATACCCGCTTGAAAATCCTGTTTTTGCTCAGGCAGAAAGAGATGTGCGTCTGTGAACTTGAGCAGGCTCTTGAAGTCACGCAGTCTGCTGTATCTCACGGGCTCCGGACCCTCAGGCAGCTTGACCTTGTAAGGGTCAGGCGGGAGGGGAAATTTACGATTTACTACATCGCAGACGGACATATACGCACACTCATTGAGATGTGCCTCGAACACGTGGAGGAAAAAACGTGAGCCCTGATATTCTCAGCATGTTCCCTGCCCTGTTTTCGGGCGTCCTGCTATCTTCATGGGAAGTTTTTGTGGAAGCAGCCCCTTATCTTATATTCGGGTTCGGAGTTGCTGGCATCCTTAATGTCCTTGTACCTGACCAGAAAATTGTGGAATACCTTGGAACATCCGCAGGAAAAATCCGTTCGGTAATCAACGCCTCTCTGGCAGGACTTCCCCTCCCCCTATGCTCCTGCGGAGTGATCCCCGCAGCCATGTCTATAAGAAAAAGAGGGGCAAACCGGGGTGCAACCCTTTCCTTCCTGATCTCTACTCCCGAGACTGGAGTGGACTCAATAGCAGTCACTTATGCTCTCCTTGACCCTCTCATGGCAGTTTTCCGTCCACTTGCTGCCCTTGTAACTGCTATCCTTACAGGGCTTGCAGATAATCTGCTGATAAGAGAAGAAGAGCCAGAGAAAAGCGGAAGCAAAATACAGGAGAAATCCGGAAAGAAGACGGAAATCCTTGCAGTTTCAACACTGATGGGGGTATCGATAGCCGGAAGTAAATGCAATTCCCCTTCCTGCAGCTGCAGCACATCTGAGATGCCAGAAAAAGATGTACATCCTGCCCTGAACACGCCGCCCTCAAAAGACATACCTCTGGAATTAAAGACCGGGTCCGGAGAAGGAATCAACCCTCTCATACTTTCACCCCCAATGTATGCGCCTGAAAGCAAAGACTCCTCGTGCGGCTGCGGTCACTTAGGACAGGAGAAAAACGAACCATTCCCGGATAAGAGAATTAAAAGATCCGTAAAAGAGCAGGTACTGGAAGGCCTGAAATATGCCTTCATGGAACTCCCCGGAGAGATTTCAAAATGGATGTTGATCGGGATTTTACTTGCAGGGATAATTTCCTATGCCGTTCCCGAAACCCTGATCCAGGAATACCTTGGCGGAGGGATCTGGTCAATGCTGATCATGCTTGTAGTGGGTATCCCGCTTTACATCTGCGCTACTGCTTCGACTCCTCTTGCCGCAAGCCTTATAGCCAAAGGAATGAGCCCTGGAACGGCTTTTGTTTTCCTGCTTGCAGGGCCCGCAACAAACGCGGCAACCATAACAATGGTCGCCCGATTTCTTGGAAAACGTTCTGCAGCCCTTTATGTGGGGATGATCTCCCTGTGCGCCCTTGGAGCAGGAATCATTCTCGATTGGATTTACCTTAAACTGGGAATAAGCGTAACTGCAACCCTAGGAAGCGCAGAAGAACTGCTTCCCGAGAGCATTAAGACAGGTTTTGCAATCCTCCTGCTCCCTCTGATGCTATATGGAATCTTCCGCAAGGATCAGGATTGCGGCTGCACTGAATGCCATTGAAAAGAACAGATAACAAACAGGAAAAAATAGAGAGGAAAAATAATAAAGATAGTAATATAATCGTAGAATAATATAAATCTGCGTAAATAGAATAATAAATATGCAGAAAAATCCTGAATTCCAGAAAAAAAAGGAACCAAAAGAAAGCGATTTCAAAGCTCCAGGAGAACTTGAAACTGGATATACAGAGAAATCATGGGAAAAACCTGAGAAAACAATGGAAGGAAAAGAAGCCAGCACAGAGCCTGCACCCCAGGAAGAAATCGAACCAAAAGAAAGTGATTTCAAAGCTCCGGGAGAACTTGAAACTGGATATACAGAGAAATCATGGGAAAAACCTGAGAAAATAAAGGAAGAAAAAGAAGCCAGAACAGAAGCCGGAATAAAACCAGAAGAAGAAAAAGAAAAGGAGACAAAAGAGGAAAAGAAAGAAACAATAGAGGAAAAAGAGAAGAAGACAAAAGAGGAAAAACGCACGGTTTATACAATGAAAAAGCGCCTGACAAAAAGTAAGAGTGACCGCATGCTTTTTGGAGTTTGCAGCGGGCTTGGGAAATACTTCGGGATTGACCCGACCTTTGTAAGGCTTGTCTTTGTTATCCTTGCCCTGATAAACGGAATTGGGATCATTATATATATAATTCTGGCAATAATCATGCCCCGAGAAGATAGCGTTGAGATGATGCCCGAAACCCGGAAAAGCAGTTAACCGAAAAAAATCTGATAAAAAACCTATTTTTTTATTTAAAATTCATTTATTCAACTTTCAAACCTATTTTAGAGTTTCTTCAATATTAAGGGAAGAAGCCAATATAAAACGCTATATACAGAGGATACAGGCAGAGCCAGTATAACTAAGCCACGTTAATTTAAACATCAGGAAGACAGCCTTATACATCAATGTAAAGATAAAGGCGATCCTGAACAGCCGAAACACATTAACCATTTTACCACCGCCGAAACTGAGAATTTAAAAAGAAGGCCTGTTTTTTACTGACCTTCTATATTTCCCGGTTTGGACTTTTCGCAGTATGAGCACTCAGGATTAACACACACAGTCCGCAGAAAAGGCGAAAAGGGGAAGCCTGTATATCTG
Organism: uncultured Methanosarcinales archaeon; assembly: GCA_964434965.1. GTDB lineage: Archaea > Halobacteriota > Methanosarcinia > Methanosarcinales > Methanosarcinaceae > Methanosarcina. The sequence goes on along the minus strand of CAYSWX010000002.1, from coordinate 52,657 downwards.
CTTATCTTCTCAGTAAGCCCCGGTTTAATGGGATCTGCCAGCAGAGAAGGAACCAGATAACAACATATCCCGGATATGAGAGAACATAAAAAAGAGAATAAGACAGGAAAAAAAAGAAAAAGAGTGAGGTAAAACTTTAAACTCACTCCGTTTTTGACTTTTATGCAGAAATCACAGTCCGGATTCATGCAGTGATAAGTTATTCAATCACACCGTCTTCAGCAGACATTCCTAATATTTCACCATATCTGGTCATTTTCGCGGTGTAAGTTATTGGATCTCCTTCTTTTAACTGTATTAATTTATCCTTCTGGTCAGCCCGAAATTCAACACGCACGTCCGATACCAATGTACTGGATTTGTGTACCACCTGGACTGCATATGAGCCAGAACTCTCAGTTACTGTCGATACAGTACCCGACCATGTTACATATTTACCTTTAAAGTTTTCATCGAAAAAGCTCTCTTTCTGTAGTTGAGTCGAATCTGGATCGAGATAAGGAGTAAAATCCGAAAACGAAGTGCTTACTATTTCTTTGTTAGGTTCATTACTGCTCGAAGTATCTTCAGAAGCACCAGCTGTTTCTTTATCAGGTTCATCGCTATTTGAAGCGGGTGAAGCGGGTTTAGAAATCTCACTATTTGTTTCTGTATCATCCGTTGAATCAATCACACCGTCTTCAGCAGACATTCCTAATATTTCACCATATCTGGTCATTTTCGCGGTGTAAGTTATTGGATCTCCTTCTTTTAACTGTATTAATTTATCCTTCTGGTCAGCCCGAAATTCAACACGCACGTCCGATACCAATGTACTGGATTTGTGTACCACCTGGACTGCATATGAGCCAGAACTCTCAGTTACTGTCGATACAGTACCCGACCATGTTACATATTTACCTTTAAAGTTTTCATCGAAAAAGCTCTCTTTCTGTAGTTGAGTCGAATCTGGATCGAGATAAGGAGTAAAATCCGAAAACGAAGTGCTTACTATTTCTTTGTTAGGTTCATTACTGCTCGAAGTATCTTCAGAAGCACCAGCTGTTTCTTTATCAGGTTCATCGCTGTTTGAAGTGGTTCCAGTTTTCTGCTCAGTTGTTGCTTCAGAAGCTGTGGCAGGTTCCTGGATCTGATTTGATTTACTATCATCTCCGCCAGACCCCAAAAGACCGACTATAAAAAGTAAGACAAAAATTCCAAGTATAATTTTTATAATTTTGTTCAACCTCTTACACTCCATGTTTTTATTTTTTGATGTGTTTTCCCATAAGTATCAATATCAAGTGACTACTCACATGGGCAAAATGGAATTTATTCCTCATGAAAGTGAACCGATATATAAACACTTTCATTTTTATATATATATCGATAGACGTCTTTACTCTATTAGTTTTAACTAGCTGTTTAAAGTACGCTTTTGTTCACACAACTATACTACATAGCACAGGAATACGAAAAAAGCCTTCGATTAGGCCAAGATGAAAAGTAAAATCATTTTAAAAATCCACATAGGACAGCAGGAAAGCAGAAATAGAAGGCACGATTTAAGAGATAACGATTTTGATTTATCTTATTCATGCTTTTTAGACTGACATATAAAGCCATAGCCTGTGGGCAATTCATTTTTAAAGCTGAACTATTTTTCGACGAAATAAAAATACAGCTCTCCGACACTGAAATAAGTATCTTTTTCTAGCACAAGACTTGCAAATTTGATGTGTTTTTGTATCAATCACAATTGTGAAGTATCACTTTTGTCACTTCCCAACTTTGTAAATCGCCCGGCATTCGGGCAGGCAGGCAGGGAGAAAAGCAGGTTTTGACCGTTCTCCCATTCCATAGAAAAACTTTAGAGAGTATTCTGCCAGGAATCATGACCTGTCCCCAGTTTACAAAGTTGGACGGTTGATGGTTAGATTTCTAATTAATCCTAAGGCGGTTTAAGCGACTTTAATATAAGAGCAGGATTACCGTACACTGCCATTAAAACCTCTCTATGTGCCTTAGATTAAGCCCTGTCTTATCCTGAGAGGATAATTAAGGGATAATAAATATATAATCTCAAGTATTTCTGTTCCCACTATTATTGCTGACTATACTTATTGTACACAAAAACGGAATCGGAATTAATGTTACGCACAAAATATTCTGAAGAAATTGAAAATCAAATGAAATCATTTTTTGATTCATTGAATGAGAAAGACAGAAGAAGATATGCCGCCATAGAAGCAATGAAGTTAGGTCATGGTAGACAAAAATATATAAGAGCGTGTCTTAAAATTATTCTCAGCCTCTTAATTTTTGATATTAGCGATTCTTTTAATCATTATTCTGATCATGGCAACATATATTAATGCTTGACTTGATTCTGTTAATCCTTCGTAGTCTTTACTTAACCTTCGATATCTACCTAGCCATCCAAATGTCCACTCTACTATCCATCTATGAGGAAGTACTTGAAATTCTTTGATATTGTCTTTACGCTCAACTATTTCTAGTACCCATCCACATGTTATCTTGACCCACTCAACCAGTTTACCAGAATAACCAGCATCAGCCCAAATAAGTTTCAATCGAGAAAATATCGATGAAGTTTTCTTTGAGATCTTAAAAAACCATACAGCTGGAAGCCCTATAGATGAAGAAATAAAATGGACAAACCTTAACCGGAAAGAGATTTCAAATGCTTTCAAATCAAAGGGCATGAATATAACACCACATGTAGTAAAGCAGCTTTTGAAGAAACATGGTTTTGTAGAGAGAAAAATGCAAAAAGCTGTCACAATGAAAGACTGTAAAGACAGAAATGAACAATTTGAAAGGATTAACGAGTTGAAAGAAGAGTACTCAAAAAGCGAGAATCCTATTATCAGTATAGATGTAAAAAAAGAGTTCATAGGTAATTTCTACCGAGATGGGAAAGTTTACTGCACTGAAACAGTAAAAGTGTATGATCACGACTTCAATACATTTTCTAATGGCGTTGTAATTCCACATGGAATATACGACGTAAAACTTAATGAAGGATACATAACTTTAAGAAAAAGTAAGGATACGAGTGAGTTATGTTGTGACTGCATTAAAGATTGGTGGGAAGAATACGGCAAGGAAAATTACAACAAGGCAAACAGCATTTTAGTTTTAGCAGATGGTGGTGGAAGCAATTCAAGTAGGCATTATATTTTCAAGGAAGACTTACAAAAGATGGTAAACGAAATTGGAATTGAAATCAGAATGGCTCACTATCCACCATATACTTCGAAATACAATCCAATTGAACATAGGTTATTCTGCCATGTGACGGCTGCATGCAAGGGTACTGTTTTCACCAGTATTGATGTGGTTAAAAGTCTTGTTGATAAGACTTCTACATCTAAAGGGCTGAAAGTGGTTTCGACAATAAAAGATAAAGTTTATTCAACGGCAAGAAAAGTGAGTGAAAAATTCAAGGAAAATATGAAAATTGTATTTGATGATTATTTGGGAAAATGGAATTATAGAGCTATTCCAGAAGGAAAAACTTGAAGTTATATTTCAATCAATCCTAAAAGGCATGTAACACAGGATTCCGTAAAAAGCTGCAGCTATGAAGAAAACAAATCATTGCTAAAAAAGTGTAAATTGAATGAAAGATAATGGGACTTCAGTAAAGGGTGAAGGAATGTCAGGAAGAAAATTGAAGTTTATTTTCAAAATAAATCAAAAGGAATAAAGCGGGCTCGAAGGGATTTGAACCCCCGACGTCTGGGTTAGAAGCCCAGCGCTATATCCTGGCTAAGCCACGAGCCCTGGTTGCGAATTTTACTGCGGAATACGAAATGCACCTTCTAAGATAAAAGCTTTTTGTATGAACGTGTAAAAGGGAGTGAATTAAATCTTAAAATATTTATGTTGAAGCGGAATTGTAATATATATTCAAGATCTACCCACTTTACTTGGAGTGTTTATAAAAACTTCCAGTATGGTAACTCTCTCGAAGTTCTGAGTTCATTTAAGATCTTTGCACAGAGCTCACATACTGCTGGAGAGTGAAAAAGTTAAATGGGCTATTCTCCTGTAGGTTAAGGACTGGACAGGATTAAAAAGCTCCAGTTAAGTACCTATAGGTAATAAAAACCAAAAAGGATGATTTGCAAATGAGTGAGTTACTGATTTATTTAAACGGAAAATTTGTCCCGAAGTCCGAAGCCAAAGTTTCGGTTTATGATCACGGTTTCCTCTATGGTGACGGTGTGTTCGAAGGAATAAGGGCATATAATGGACGCGTTTTCAAATTAAAAGAACACGTTGACAGGCTTTATGACTCAGCAAAAGCAATCGCAATGGACATCCCCGTTACAAGAGAAGAAATGTCCGAGATAATCCTTGAGACCCTCAGGAAAAACAACCTCAAAGATGCTTACATCCGCCCTATAGTCTCAAGAGGAGTCGGAGATCTCGGGCTTGACCCCCGCAAGTGCGAAAAGCCGAGCGTCGTTGTTATCGCTCAGGGCTGGGGAGCTATGTACGGCAATCTTTACGAGATCGGGCTCACTGGAGTCAGTGTCTGTGTCCGCAGAAATGCACCCGATGCCCTGTCCCCGAACATCAAGTCACTGAACTACCTGAATAATATTCTGGCAAAGATAGAAGCCAATGAGAAAGGAGGAGATGAAGCCGTCTTCCTTGACCAGAACGGCTTTGTGTGCGAAGGTTCAGGAGACAATATCTTTATCGTTAAAAATGATACCGTCCTTACACCCCACACAATAAGCAACTTAAAAGGCATCACTAGAGCTACAGCCATCGAGCTTCTTGACGAGATGGGATACAAAGTTATAGAAGCAAACCTCGGCCTCTTTGACCTCTACACTGCAGATGAAATCTTTGTTACCGGAACTGCTGCCGAAGCCGCTCCCGTTACCAAACTTGACGGAAGAGTCATAGGTACAGGCAAACCCGGACACCTGACAATGAAAATGGTCGAAGCCTTTGACAAAATAACCCAGAATACCGGTACTCCGATTTATAAATAAAGAAAGAGTTTGCTCTGGAGAATAGGGCGACTCGAAGGTAAAAATCAAATTGCGGGATTTTTCCCGCCAAAAACCTTTTTTTATATTAGAACCTTTTTTGGCCAGAACCTTTTTAGCTAACTATTTTAGCCGAGACCGTTTTTGATTAATAAGTATGTTTTCCTGTGTCCCGAGCCGATCTTCCATTAGAAATGGATATTTTCTCCTGCAGGTTCCAGTCACTCCAATGTGAGAGAATTTGCAGACTCAAGAACCGATTGATATATGCCGGGAAACACTATTAAGGTAAAAAACAATCTGGAAACCTATAAGATTCAAGGTTTGATGCAAATGAAACGTAAAGAATTTCGGGAACTTGTCTCTGTAGAAAAGGCACGGAAAATAATAAACAGCCTTCAGGTCCTTCCAGAAAAGGAAAATCTTGCCCTTGAAAATGCCCTCGGTAAAACTCTTGCAGAAGATATAGTCACCGAAATTAATGTACCCCCATTCCCAAGAGCAGTTATGGACGGCTATGCTGTCAGAGCAGAAGATACCTATGCCAGAAGTGAAACAAAACCTGTAAAACTTAAACTGCTCGGAAATATCCCCGCCGGATCGAATGCAAAATTCAAGGTTTCGGAAGGGGAAGCCGTTGAGATTGCGACAGGAGCTCCGATACCCGAAGGGGCTGATGCTGTGGTTATGGTCGAGTATACGTCTGAAGAAAACGGGACTGTATCAATCTTCAGTCCTGTAACCGCGGGGGAAAACATCATGAAAGCAGGCTCCGATATCCTCAAAGGGGAAAGGGTGCTGCGAACGGGAAGAAAACTCGGTACAAGAGAAATTGGGGTTCTGGCTTCTATAGGTAAAAAAGAAGTCCACGTACTCAGGCTTCCCGTAGGGATAATTTCGACTGGAGACGAACTTGTAGGCCCTGGAGAGAATCTGACTCCAGGGAAGGTGTATGACGCAAACTCTTATACGCTGCATGCAGGAATTCAGGAATACGGAGCTCTCCCTCTGCTTTACGGGATTGTGAAGGATGATGAGAGAGCAATGAGAAAAGCACTTGAAACTGCAGTTTCGGAGTGCGCCCTGGTCCTGACTTCAGGAAGCACGTCCTCGGGAGCAGGGGATGTAATGTACAGGTTAATAGACGAAGAAGGAGAGACTCTTGCCCACGGTATCAACATAAAACCCGGAAAACCTGTTATTATCGGGGTCATAAAAGGCGTCCCTGTCATAGGGCTTCCCGGAAACCCCACGTCTGCTTTAATGATCTTCAATGAATTTGTGGCTCCTCTGCTTAGAAAATCCCTTGGAGCAGAGGTAGGAGTCAGAAAAACGGAAAGAGGAATAATGGGTACGGACCTGCGCTCTGAGGGAAGACAGCAGCTCCTTCCCGTAGGAATGGTCAGGGGAAGAGTTTATCCCGCAGACCGGGGCTCAGGTGCCATAACCTCCCTTTCCGGGGCAGATGGGTTTATAGAAATTCTGCCAAAAACGGAGTTTATTGAAGCAGGAACTCCAGTGGAAGTAACCCTTTTTGGAGAAGTTGAAAAACCAGACATCCTGATAGCAGGCGGTTTCTGTCCTGGACTTGACGTTCTGGAAGACCTTAGCGGGCTCCGGTTCAGAACACTTTTCACAGGCTCAAGTGGAGGTTTCAGTGCAATTGCTGCAAAGACGGCTGATATTGCAGGTGTGAATATGCCCTCAAAACCAAAAGGGCAGGCAGGAACTCTGTACAATATCCCGACAATCGAGAGTATGGGGCTTTCAGGTGTTGTTCTCGTCAAGGGGTACAGGCGGGAAGTCGGAATCCTTGTCAGAAAGGACAGCCCGATTACAGGACTTGAAACCCTTCCAGGCAATCGTTTGATTAACCGGAATAGAGGTTCAGGGGCAAGGGCACTCCTTGAGATGAAAATAGAGGAACTGGCAGTAGAAAAGAGAATAAGCAAAAAAGAATTCATAGACTCGATACCAGGATATTCCTCAGGAGCAAAATCAGAAAGTGCAGTCTGCGAAGCCGTTCTTTCAGAGAAGGCGGACGCAGGAGTGGGTTTAAGGAACTGTGCGGAAAAGAATAGAGACATGAAATTCATAAAATTCGCAGAAGAAGAATATGACTTCCTGGTCAGAAAAGAGGTCCTCAATACTCCTGAAGTCAATAAGTTCCTTCAAACTCTTGGCTCCGCAGAATTTGCCTCAAAACTTCCGGCAGGGCTAAAGGCATATGAAAGAACCAGAGAGATTATTCCTTTTGAATGAAGGCGCTTGTTATCAGTAACCCCCACATGGCTACCTATCAATAAGGTTTAAATATTATTATACTTATTAAGTAATATAAATAATATATTTACCTTAGAATTTCAGGAAAGATCAATAAAAATTATTTTATAACAATAAATAATTTAATGAATAAATTTCAGCATTAAAAAACATTCAGGACACTAAAAGTATTCCATAGGTATATATATTGTATTCAACTATTCAGGATAAAATATCCTGATAACGGATCTGTTTTGGATCAAAAAAGTTTTATAGAGACCGTTTGATGCGGTTTCTTTTTCACACACTACAAATATCACTACAAAATCATTTCTTCAGTCCCGAAATCGGCAGGTTTCAAATGAGCAGCATACAGGAACAAATACAGGAAGTAGAAGAAGAAATACGAAAGACCCAGTACAATAAGGCAACTTCTCACCACATAGGCAGGCTGAAAGCCAAGATAGCCCGGATGCGGGATGAAATTGAGAAGAAAGCCTCCTCAAAGGGTGGAGGGGAAGGTTACTCGGTCAAGAAATCGGGAGACGGGACAGTAACACTTGTGGGTTTCCCGTCGGTAGGGAAATCTACGCTTCTGAACAAAGTGACTGGCGCTAAATCAGAAGTCGGAGCATACGAGTTCACCACTCTTACAGTTGTACCCGGTGTGCTTGAACACAAAGGTGCAACAATCCAGTTCCTTGACGTACCAGGGCTTGTAAAAGGCGCATCTTCAGGGCGCGGGCGCGGGAAAGAAGTTATATCAGTTATCCGTAACTCCGATATGGTCATCTTTTTGCTCGACGTTTTCCAGCCAAAACACTATGAAGTGCTTATGGATGAACTTTACCAGGCAGGAATCCGCGTGGATGAAGTGCCCCCTGACGTAACCATAAAGAGAAAGGACAGGGGTGGAATAGAGATAAACTCAACCATCGATCTCGACCTCGATGAAGAGACCATTAAGGCCGTGCTGGATGAATACAAAATCCACAATGCCCATGTCCTGATAAGGGAAAATATCAATGTAGACCAGCTTATCGATGTAGTTCTGGGCAACCGGAGTTATGTCCGCTCTTTGATCGCAGTCAACAAAGTGGACCTTGCGTATCCTCAGCTAATAGAAGAATGCCGGAAAATGTACCCGGAGTCGATTTTTATCTCAGCCCATGAAGGTATTAATATAGAGACTCTCAAGGATGCTATTTATGACCGCCTGGGCTTTATTCGAGTTTATCTGAAACCTCAGGGGCAGCCAGCAGATATGGAAGAGCCACTAATAGTAATGAGCGGGACGAACATTGGCCAGATTTGCGACCGTTTGCACCGTGATTTCCGCAGGAAGTTTCGCTATGCATATGTATGGGGCTTGTCTGCAAAACACCCGGGGCAGAGGGTGGGACTTGAACATATCATGGAAGATGAAGATATCCTTACGATAATCATCCAGAAGTGAAATCACTAAAAAGTAAAAGAAAAAAGGAATGCAAAAGTAGAAATCAGTCTTTCGCAGTCATTAGATTTATTCAATTTATTTAGAATTTGTAAAGTCTGACCCATTCAGGATCAGACTTATTCTGATTCAGCTATTTTCCAAACCCGTTTATTAAAACCAACTTTTTTTTTCAAATCAAACCTTTTTCTTAACCGATATTTTCAATCAAACTTTTCTAATATACTCTTATAGAGCCTGTATTGATTCAGAGTTTCTGGAGAAAACATTTCTCTTTCTGTCATTCTCGGATTCGACAGAGTTTTTAGCCTCAACCTCCTCCTCGAATTCCGCAGCGCATTCAGCCGGGCTTTTCCTTGTGGGCTGCCCTGGAACTTTCCTTTGAAGCACAACCTTTCCACCTGTTCCGATACCATACCTTTTCTTTGCAGCCCCGATAATTGCTGCAAGCATACCGGAATAAGAGATGTTTGAGTAAGCTGCCATCTTAGCAAGATGCCCGTCCCAGCACCATCCAGGATTAGGATTTACTTCAAGAAGCCTTGGCCTGCCTTCGGCATCAAGTCTCCAGTCAAAGCGTGCATAGTCGCGGCAGCCCAGCCTTGTAAAGAGAGCAAGGCAGCTTTTCACGATTTCTTTTTCTGTATTCTCAGGAAGCCCCGCGGGTACGGATTTAATCTTCCAGTACGGAGAGTCAGGAAGCCATTTAGCTTCATATCCGCAGATCCTGGGAAGTTCATCGGGGACTGCGGAGTAATCTTCTTCCGTGATAGGCAGTACAGTACAGGCAGGCGGGTTCCCGACTATGCCAACACTGATGTCTTTACCCGGAAGGAAGTCCTCTAACAGGAAAGGCTTATTTGACCCTATTTTTTCCCGCGTTTCCTTGATGATATCCAATAACTCTTCCCGGCTGTGAACCATGCTTTTCTGTGTGATCCCGAAACTTGAATCCCCCGAATTGGGCTTTACGAGAAGTGGGAAAGAGAGCGTAAGCTTTGAAATATCAGAGTCATCGGTAATGAGAATTCCTTTTGCCACAGGAATCTGCATCTCACGGGCTACACCCCTCACAAGAGATTTATCATAGCAGTAGGCAAGGCATTGGGGACCTGCGCCTGTGTAAGGGATGTTAAGCTGCTCAAGCATGGCCGGAACATGTAATTCTTTTGTAGGGTCGTTGTAAAAACCCTCATCACAGAGGTTGAGTACAAGATCAGTTTTCCCTGCTTTCTTTTTAAGGTCTTCGAAAAGAGTTTCGTGTCTGTCAAGGAAGGTGAATTTCATATACGGAATTTCGGCAAGAGCCTTCTTCATCCTGTTAACAGTTTCGAAATCATCTTCGTCAAATACACAGGCAGGTTTGACCTGGTCTTCCTTTCTCGGGTCTCCGAGCACTACGACAACATTAAGGGGTTTTTTACTCTCAGCCCCAGAAGCCATAGACGGATCGACCTTCTCAACCGTAGCTGAAAGCAGAATTCTCTGTTCCATCATTCCTGCGTCCTGAGTGCCTGTTGATACAGGGCTGAAGGTTGTGTGAAAGGTAGGGCTGCTAAAACCTGATGCGGTAAGCAGTTCAAAAAGACTTTCTCTGTTGTACAGCCTTTCAGCGTAAAACTGGTCTGCAATTATTCCTCTATCAATGCGGCATATAACCTCCCTGCAGATCAGACGCTCGCCGTCGGAAGAAAGGGCTCTTTCCCTGCATACAAAATATTTCCTGTCCAGCCATTCCCATGATCTTGGCTGGAAATTCTTTTTCAGATAATCCCCATCTGAGGCGTCAATATAGACCCTCCCCCCCGGCTTCAATACTCTGAAAACTTCTTCAAGCACTTTCCGGTCTTGCAGAGTGGAATCAAAGTATCCAAAACTGTTTCCGAGAATGGTAACTACAGAGAAAGTGTCAGATGGGTAAGGCAATTTTCTTGCATCCCCTTCCCTGAACCTGACCTGCAGGTTTTCCTTCTGAGCTCTTGTTCTTGCTTTTCGGATGAGGTACTGGGATCGATCATAGCCTTCGACATTTGAAAATCCTCTCCTTGCCAGTTCCAGGACATGCCTGCCCTGCCCACAGCAAAGGTCAAGAACCGAATCTTCTGAGTCAATTCCAAGGATAGAGACAATAAGATCTGTCTCTTTCTTTGTAACTTCCATATCATCCAGAAGATCTGCATCTGTCTTGAGATAGAGAGAATTAAAAAGAGTCTGCCACCAGTCGGACCGGACATGTGTTTCTAGGTCTTCAACAGGCCCGAGGGTTTTCGTCTGTACGGTACCTTTAGCGCGTTTGCGCCTGGTATTTGAATCGGTAGTATTCTGGGTCATGATTTGATATCTTCCCGAAAAAAGTGTATGTGCTCTCAGTATATCAAGTTTATCGGAGGGTTAGGAAGTATTTATATACTTGAGGGGTTGAGTGGAGAAATAGGTTAAAGGATTAATAAATTTTAAAACGGCATTTCCAGTTATAATGGATCTTATAACTCCATTTAAGTAAATATTTTACCTCTTAAGCGTTAGAGGAATATAGAGTAAACAATAGCATCTAAAAATGAAATTAAGATGCCTATTTTAGCGAATTCGGCAAAAGAGAAAGTTTTACCTTCTTTTTCGGCATTCTGAAGGATAATAACGTTGCTTGCAGCCCCAAGAATAAAAAGATTCCCTGCAATCGTACTTCCGGCAGCGAGCGCCATCAACTGTCCCTGGGAAACTCCACTTCCCATAGCAGGGAGGTAGAGCGCAACAAAGGGGACATTCGAAATAAGCTGACTTAGTCCTATGCTAAGAGCGAGGATGGTAGGAACCGAGCCTAACTGCGGAGACATCATGCTGAGGAGCTCCTGGCAGGTCCCGGAAATCCAGACACTTTCCATCAGCACGAACATCGAAATAAAGAAGACCAGAGTTGCCCAATCAATATTCTTTACAACCTCAGTCCTCCTTTTGCTGAGCAATATGGGAGAAGCTGAGAGCAGGGCAATCCAGCTTAAACTGAAATCCCAGGCAGGTAAAAACTCCACAAGAAGGAGCTTACATGTGATAAGAGCCAGCAGAAGGAAAAGAGCTTTCTTTGAGATTTCTGCAAGTTCCGGGTCGGAAATAACCTCTTCGGAATGGACCAGAGCTGTTTTCCCGAACTCCCGACTGAAAAAGAGTCGGAGCACGGCATAAGCAAGTACAAGATTTATGATAGTTGGCAGAGCCAGAGAGCTTAAAAAAGTCACAAACGGGGAATCAAGGTTTCCGTCAATTGCGATCAGAAGGTTTTGAGGGTTTCCTATGGGACTCATGACGCTCCCTGTGGTTATTCCGAAAGCCAGGGCAAAGAGCATGAGTTTGGGAGATATCCCGTATTTCCGTGAAAAACGCAGAACTAGCGGGGTACCCATAATAGCAAGGGTATCATTCATAAGGACTGCTGAGAGAAGCCCTGTAGAGAAAATTATAAGCAAAACAAGCTGATCCGTATTTTTCGCCCTTGAAACTATCCGGCTTGCAAGACAGGCGAGGTACCCACTTCTGTTAAGTGCTTCACCCACGCAAAAAGCCCCGAAAAGAAAAAGGAGCACATCAATATTAATTGCCCTGAGAGCTTCTTCAGGCGAAATTTCCCCAAGCAGCAGCACAGCCAGAGCGCCAAAGGTCATAACCTGCCATATCTGCAGCCTCAAAGACCCTACCTGCCTGAGAGCAGTAAGCATGAGGACACAAAGGAGGACAAGTACTGAAAGGTCAGGCGAAGATACAAAAGAGGATACAAAAGACTCTGCTGCCATAAATATTGCAAGCCCTCTGACATTAATTTAGAGATACCGTTAATATAAACTTTTGAAGTGATATATTTACAGGTATAAAATTCCTGCGCTTGCGAATGCGGTTACCTGAAAGTTTCCGCAACCACCTGGGAGGAAGAGAACGCCTGTATTTCAATCTATCTGAAGGCGGATGTAACCTGAAAAGGGAAAACTGTTGAAGAAGTTGTTGAAATCTGAAAAAAGAGATCGAAGAATCCCTGGGAGAAGAAGTTCCCCAGAGATTTTCAAAAAGGAAAGAATCCTGATTTACAGAGAATATGAGAAAAATTATATTTTACTCAATTGTTTCTATTTTCTCTTTCTTGACAAAGGGTTTACTGATTTTATCTGGCATCCATTCAGGTTTGTTTTTTGGAGCTGCAACAAGCTGCTTCCATGCCTTAAAAACATGAACCTTCTTTGTCCCGCGTTCTCTGAGACGGATAATATCTGGTTTGGATTTAGTTCCTTTGCCCCGGTTTGCAGCTTTCAAGGCAGCCTGCCTGGGCTGTTTTCCAGTAAAAACTCCGTGCTCATTGCCATCCGCATCTCGTAAAACAAAATTTCGTGTGTCAGCCATAAGGACCATCTCTCAAAATATATTATTAGGAAATGATTAAGTTGAAAGTATATATAATTTTCTTAGAATGTTGCCAATAGTTGTTGCTTTATTTTAGATAAAACCTGGGAACTTTCATGGAAGATAGAAACTATCTGGAACTCAGGTAATTGTATTATATGATAGCTCTGACATGAATTGAGTTTTGGGATGAGCTCTTTTCTGAAGCGAAACTGAGAACAAACGCCTCAAAAGAAGACTCAAATTCTTGTTTTTACTGCATCCCAGAGCATTTCCATCTTTTCGAGAGGAGTGTTCAAAGGGATCTCGCAGCCTGTCGCCAGGATAAAGCCTTTTTCCGGCGCAGCTGAGAGACAGCTTTTGACCTCATGCTCAATCTCATCCTGCGAACCGATAAGAGGAGCATCCGGGATAATGTTTCCCATAAGACAGATGCCCGCATCCGAGAATTTCTTAAACTCCTTGAAGCAGTGCCTCGGGCCGCATCCGATGTTGTTGTAGTTGTGGAGCTTTTTACATTCAACACCATACTTTTTCCCGAGCAGCCTGACGTCCCCGAAAGCGAAGTTAAGGGCATGGGGTTCAAGTTTCATTTCCAACTCATAGAAGGCATGGGCTGCGCAGTTATGAGAGATTACGTATCCACCTTCGGCCTTGATATGGTCATAGAGTTTCTTCGTATACGGCAACATGAATTCTTCAGCCATCTGCAGGCTAAAAAGGTCTCCCGTGCTTTCCCCGTTTTCAACAAAAATGCCGTCAGCTCCTGCTTCAAGCAGAGAATCGGCAAAAATGATGCAGCTTTCAGTGAGTTTTTCCAGAAGCTTGTGGAAGCTGTCTCTCTCTTTCAGCATGTCAATGCAAAGCCTGCTCCCTCCCATGACCTGAGACGCCAGCATCAGAGGAGACATACCTGCGCCTGTGATAAATGCTTCATCCCCGATTTCCTTTTTGAGAATCTCAACCGATCCGGCAATGGTCTTTACTCTCCCGGATCTCTCAATGTTATCCGGGTTTACCAGTTCATACTCAGCCACGGATTTGAGGGCATATTTCGCAACCGAAGGATAGGCATTTTCCTTTATGTTCACCTTCGTCCCCAGCGCCTCGGCTTCAACCAAGAGACAACCCCATGGGGACATCACATTGTCGTGATGATACATCTCCCGGGCAAGGATCTGCGCCCTTGCAATTCCCTCTGCAGAACAGTAGGCATCCTTGAGGCCTGCACCCATCCGGTCCAGTACCGCATGCCCTGCTCCGAACCATAGGTAGCCATATGGAACCCTGTCAACATCTTTTCTTTCGAGTGCGTTTATAAAACGCTCCCTTGAAGTCATTTCCGCGTCCACAAATGAAATCTCCTTTTTTAAGCTTACAAAGGAAAAAAATCAAAGCCTTTATTGATGGGTAGGGGTCAGTTAAATATACACCTACCAGAGAAAAATAACCGACTGCGAAATAATTAGTTGCAAAATATTTAACACGAACACTGGAGTATTACAAATCATGACAGAAATGTTTACATTTTCTGCGATGGTGCAAAAAGAAAATGATTGGTATATATCTTCATGTATGGAACTGGATGTATCGAGCCAGGGAAAAACGATTGAAGAAGCAGTTTCAAACCTGAAAAAAGCAGTTGAACTACATATTGAAAGAGAGGGACTCACCCTTCCGATAAAGCGCCCTTTTTTGACCAGATTTAAAGTAGCAAGAAAAGGACCCGAAGAGAAAAATAGCAGCGAAGAAATGTTGTAAGAAGAATTTCAGAGACGAGGTAATCCTTTTTACTGTGTCCTCAGCGCAGAAGCCCTGAAGATATGCGTCCCCAAGCATATCGATCAATGGCGGGATCAATCCCCCAGGCAGTTCTTTTTGTCTAACCATATTCAATTCCTAGCTCCACAAATAAAAGATATTAAGGATAACAGTTATCCGGAACCCATGAAAGTTGCTGAGAAATAGATCAAAGAAAATTCGGGCTAAAAATATAAAATGGCCCATCTAACAAATCTCCTTTTTTTAGTATTAAAATATCGTTGATGGGGGAAGATAGAGAAATTGGAAAAATCCAGTCGAAAGGAGAAAAAGTTGTAAGTAAAAGCCTGGAGACACTGCATATATTCACTGTGTCCCCCAACACAGCCTCCTCAAATTTTATGCTCCCCCAAGCACATCATTCGAAGAGAGGCTCCGCAGCCTCCAGGCGGTTTTTCGGTGGTAGATTATGCTTGTTTACCCCATCTTGCTTCCCAACTGCAATATATAGTAATAATGTAGATTATTTTAAATTAATTATATCAAAAATTGATCTACAGCAAATTATATTATTGCGCTAAAAGTTTCAAAGCTAGCATAAATTATGTACCGATATTAAATTTGAACCAGAAACCTTAGCAAATAGTACTGCCGAAATCACACAAGAAACAAAATAACCTCCCCATAAAGAATAAACAGAAGTCAATCAAGAATGGGTGTAAAGAGTCACAAATAGAGGGGAAACTGCTGAAAATATAGAACCGGGGGAGCAATACTGACCAACTTAATTACAAAAAATTCGAAAACGCTATAAATAGGATGCCTGATACAAGAAGAAGCCCGGCATCACCTTCATCCCTTACCGTGTCCCCCAACACAGCTACCCTGAAAAATGTTCCCATCAAACATATTCCAGAGCAGGAACAGGTAATTCCGGGCAATTCTTTCACAATCCGCTAAAACTTCGCTATTCGGTCATACCTATCTCTTCCAACTCCATAATATACTAATAATGTAAAATACTTTAAATTAATTATACGAAAAATTTTTTTCAAACAAAAAATATTGCCATACAAAAAGTTTCAAAGCCATTATATGATTTTATATAAACTTAATATTTAGCCCAAAAATCTCACAAAAAAGTCCCGATATGGCACAAAAATTAAGTACATGAATTAAGCTATAAGTAAAAGCCTTCACATGCAGTCCTGTAGGGTAGTGGTCAATCCTTCGGGCCTTTGGAGCCCGGGACAGCGGTTCGAATCCGCTCAGGACTATAAAAATATTATTAATGACATAGGTCAATGCTGTTTTATATGTGTAAAGATTATCTGGTACATCAGTATATTATTCCTGAAGCTTAACGTTTTAACTCTATGTACCAGTTTCAAATTCCAAACTTGTCAAAAAGAAGTAAATTCACTCTTCAAGATTTTCCTATGCCCCTTTTTCTCTTATTTACTGGACGTCATTCCGACTTCATAAACATGAATAGCAGATTGAAGAGACAAACAGTCTGTTAAAATTATCCATCAAACAGATATTATATATGCTAATAATATGATCAAATATATTGAACCAAACGTGTAGTCAAACTCAAAACTAACTGATACATTTCTTTATAAGATCGATGGACATTAGCTTTTTCTAATAATTATCGATTCTTCAGCCAGGGTAAAACCTGGGAGCTAAGAATACAGGGTTAATTCTAAACTGGGGATACTTGCAGAAACTGTTATTAAAGAATTTGAAACTGCTACAAGGCTACAAGCAGACAAATGTTCTCTTAATAAAGGCAAGATTATGATTAAAAGCGAGAAAATGGGGAGGTAAAACTGACAAAGATACATAATTTGGTGATCTAGCCAGTGATCTCTAAATGGGGATAGCTGCTGGGATAGTAGCCGGAATTGTTGCGGCAATGAATGAAGATTTATGTAATTAACGGCACATCTCTGAAAAGAGATACGCTATTAAAGGTATAAATTCAGCCATGATATGTATTCAGAGAGAATTTACTGAATAGAAGTAAAATTTACGTTGAGCAGGTAAATGTAAGTAAATATGGGGGGTAAAGAATTGATAAAGAAATATGAGCTTGGAAAGAAACATCATTTACTTGGTGGTCTGTTAGTAGGGACAACAGTAGGGACAGCCGCCGGAGTTGCGGCAGGCTTTGTTGCCGGTGTTACGGCGAAATATGCTTATGATAAGTATATAAAAGAGAAAAGGGTATACAAAAAACTCCATTTAGTTCCAAAGAAGGTACTTAAACGCCCATATCCTGCTACTGTAAAATCTGTTTATCCGGATCGACAAACATTCTCCAAAGATCCAAAATCTCCTATCTGGATCGAATTCGACGCATCTATTGACAGTTCTACTGTCACGAAAGATACAGTTATAGTCAGGAGCTCAGCTTCTGAAAATCTTATAGAAGGCACTCTTGATGCCAGCAACAGAACGCTGATGTTCAGGCCTTCTGAAGAGTATCCTGTGGGAGAAGAAGAGACTAAAATCTCTGTTACTCTGATTGGAACTGACACGGGATCAGGAGCTATTAAAGACGCAAAAGGTATTCCTTTTGATGGAGATAAAGATGGAGATGCTGGTGGAGATTTCACATACGAGTTCAAGATTTCGAGAAAATAAAATATTTTCTACGTAAAATATTTTTTCTTTCTTTTAATTCTTTACTTTTCGCGGCTTGATTTCAAGTATATCTTCTACATAGGCCCTTAGAATTTCTGCAACGCTCCATGCCTGGGCAATACAGCCACCAGAAGAGTAAGGGTAATCCCCATCAAAAACTTCAGAAATGGTGCCAAGGCCTGCAGTTTCAAGATGAGCATCAAAGCCCTGCAGAATAGCCCGCATTTTCTCAAGACTTTCTTTCGAATTATTATTGACTTTCCAGCAGGCTTTCACATAAACTCCAAGGAGCCAGGACCAAACTGTTCCGTTGTGGTAGGCTGTATCTCTGTCTGTTGGATTTCCATGATATTGCCTTTTAATCCATTCTTTTTTATTCCTTCTTCATATGTTGAAAAATAATCTGCTGCAAGCCTGACCCCACTCATTAATATTAAATTAGGTTGAGTTATTAAATAGCTATGTGTTCCGTAACTGTTACTGGAAGATTAATGGCACAAATTTGAAACTTAAGCATTTGGAAAGCAAAATAAGAAGTCTCTGAATTCATAATATCGAGACGGAACTTATGGAGTAATCTGAAGCCTGGTGACTGAATGATACAAGGGTACTGATAGGCCGTCAGCTTATATCCTTTCAGATTCACATCCAGAGATGAGAGCATAGTTTCCCCATCATTGTTTGAGAGCGGCCACAGGAAGGCCATGGTAGGCTCTGGTGGCAGCCAAAACTGTGGAAGAGGGATGAACCCCAAAAATTAGCGATTATCCGTTTGCATCATACTCCAGATTTTCAATTAACAGGAACAAATCTGGCTTCGGTCAATGATTCCCCTTATATGCTTAACCATGACCGAAAGCACCTTTTTTGCCCACTTCCAGAACTCGTTTTGAGTCGAGTAAACCGCGAAGCTGAATCAGTTTGGCTACTGCTCCAGTCCAACCAGTCTGGTGACTGGCACCGATTCCTGCCCCGTTATCACCATGGAAGTATTCATAGAACAGGAGATAATCGCGCCAGTAAGGATCTTGTTGGAACTTCTCCACGCCACCAAAAACAGGCCTCATTCTCGCGTTCCCGTCATCCGGTAAGAAAATGCTGATCAGCCTCCGGGCAATCTCCTGGCTTACTTCATAGAGGTTCATCCAGTGACCCGATCTGGTCGGACATTCAACCTTGAAGTCGTCGCCATAGTAGAGGTAGTACTGCAGCAAGGCACGATAGATCAGCAAATTGATCGGAAACCATACTGGCCCCCTCCAATTGGAGTTGCCCCCAAAAAGGCTGGAGGTTGACTCAGCCGGCTGATAGTCCACCCGGTATTCATTGCCTTTGACCCTAAAGATGTATGGATGCTTCTAGTGAGCTTTAGATATCGAGCGGATGCCGTAAGGGCTTAAAAATTCATCTTCGTCGAGCATTCTTGATAAAATACGGCGCAACCGTTCTTCATTAACCAGAGCCAGGATGCCCCTGTCCCCTACACCAAGATGTTTGAAACCTGGTGTATGGATGCTTCCAACAAGCTCTGGCATTTGCTTAATTCGATCTGCAATATGGGCATTCAGCTGTGGAACATGCTCACGCTGCCATGGCTCAATAACTGTTGTGGCACATAGAGGCAGCAGACCTACCAATGAACGGACCTTGAGGCGTGTAGCCCTACCATCGGGCAGTCGCAAAATATCATAGTAGAAACCATCCTCTTCATCCCACATTCCATCTGGCCCCAGGCGGTTCATTGAGGCACCAATAAACAAAAAATGATCGACAAACTTGGTACTAATTTCTTCATACACGG
This sequence comes from uncultured Methanosarcinales archaeon, assembly GCA_964434965.1. Lineage (GTDB taxonomy): Archaea > Halobacteriota > Methanosarcinia > Methanosarcinales > Methanosarcinaceae > Methanosarcina. Next base: position 33,333 of record CAYSWX010000002.1, on the reverse strand, counting down.
GATCTGTCGATGCCAGCTCGACTCCAATTTCAAGCATATTCTGGCAAAACAATGCCATCCAGGCAGTCCCATCGGCCTGCTCCAGATAACCGCCTGTGGGCAGCGGAGAACTTCGGTCAAAGACTCCAATATTGTCCAGTCCCAGAAAGCCACCTTCAAAGACGTTCTTACCGAAGCGATCCTTGCGGTTTACCCACCAGGTGAAATTCGTCATTAACTCGCCAAAGATCCACTTGAGAAACGCAGTATCTCCCCTCCCCCGAAAGGATTGCTCGGTTAAGTACAGGAAGAGGCTCGCCCAGGCGTGAACAGGAGGATTCACATCACTGAAGTTCCACTCATAAGCCGGCATCTGTCCGTTGGGGTGCAGGTACATAGAGGTGAGCATGAGATCGAGCTGCTGCTTGGCAAAGTCCGTGTCTACTATGGATAGGGCAATTGTATGAAATGCTAGATCCCAGGCAGCGTACCAGGGGTACTCCCACTTATCCGGCATGGAGATAATGTTGTCGTTTAGCATATGGAACCATTCTCTGTTCCGGATCTGTTTGGGCTGAGAAGCCCAGGGATCTACTCCATGTTCATTGAGCCATTTATCAACGTCATAATAGTAATACTGCTTAGACCACAGCATACCGGCAAGCGCCTGGTGCATCACTTTGCCCTCTTCAGGCGAGATAGAAGGAGGGGTCAAAAAACGGTAGAAATCATCTGCTTCCTTCTGGCGAGCACTTAAAACCGACTCGAATTCCTCAAAGGGATTGTCCAACTCTTCTGGCGATAATCGGGTAAGGCGCAGATATAGTACCTCCATATCTCCGCCGCCAATGGTCATCTGATAATGAGCTGCTGCTTTTGTTCCGGTTGAATCGGGATTGACAGCTTCAGATTGTCCATGTACAACGAAGTTATTGATGCCATCCTTGACAAACGGGCTGGCATTTTGGCCTCCGAAAAGCCGGGCGTTGTTAGTCTCGTTTTCGGTAAATAGCAAAGGGATCTGGCCCTGGCCGTAAAGATAGTAATCGGGCAGTGACTCCTGGGACACAGGATCAGTGTGTGCACAAATCACCCAGCAGCCCTCTTTCTTCACAGCTTGGAGAACCGGCTTTGAGCTGCCACTGGACCAGGACCAGGTGTTGCGGAACCAGAAAGTAGGCAGCACATGGATGGACGCAGTCTCAGAGCCGCGATTGTAGATGCTTACCTTAATCAACACGTCCTCAGGCCCGGCTTTGGCGTACTCAACAAACACATCAAAATAGCGGTCATCGTCAAAGATCCCCGTATCAATGAGCTCGTACTCCACCTCTTCACTGGAACGTTTGCGGTTGGTCTCCACCAGATCTATATATGGGTACTCCCTCTGCGGATATTTGTACAGATATTTCATATAGGAATGCGTTGGGGTGCTATCGAGGTAGAAATAGTACTCTTTGACATCCTCGCCGTGGTTGCCTTCACTATTGGTCAAGCCAAATAACCGCTCTTTGAGTATAGGATCGCGCTCATTCCAAAGAGCCAGAGCGAAACAGAGTATCTGGCGGTCATCGCTTATTCCTCCAAGCCCGTCCTCACCCCAACGGTAGGCTCGTGAACGCGACTGATCATGAGGGAAGTAGTCCCAGGCGCTCCCGTCCTTGCTGTAGTCCTCTCGTACAGTTCCCCACTGCCTCTCGCTCAGGTAGGGTCCCCATTTCTTCCACGGGATTCCACCTTTATGCACATCATTCAACCGTTTATGTTCTACGGTGTCGATTATCTTTTCCTCTGCCATATTTTTTCTCCTGCGATTCCACTATCGCGTTGGTCCGCCATTAAGAAAATACGCCCCCGAAAGAGGAGTAGAGCATTTATTCAATCTCACATTCCAATTACATTCCGGAGATTCGCCCCAGAATTAACGTAACGATTGCAGGTAATCCCGCCCAGTTCCAGTGTTGCTGGTACAGGAAGTCATCGAAGAGCAGTCATATATTGACCCATGACGAGCATGACCCAGTGCTGAATTTCCGGTCTTGTTCGGAGACATTGAAGTTACTCATCACTACTTTCTTCATTTCTTCTTAGATCCAAAATCATCATTGCTTTCTTCATTCCCTCTTTGATCCAATCAAGTTCACCGCTAACATTGCCTATGTTGATAACGGGGCCGTATGTGTGCCACACCTGAACGCCGGCGGAGGGTTCCGTCTCGTCTTTCTCGGACACTTTTAGTTTACTCATTAATAGTCCCGGGTTGACATCGTAGGTCCAGGGCAATCCGGAATTCTTCCAGCCATTCTTCACCCGCTTTCCGTGGTAGACGCTTCCGGGATCATTCACCTTATCCCCTTCCATTCCATCAATGATGTTATAGACGTTCACAAACCCGGCTTTGGCAAGCGCATTGACAGCCTGGGCGCTACGACCCCCAGACCGGCACATGACCAAGAGTGTGTCAGTGGGCGCGAACAGCCCTTTGACTTGAGAGATGAAATTGGGATTTGGCTCCACAACGAACTGTTTTTCGTCAGCGTCCCACTGGTGTTTTACGAAGACAAGGGGAATATTCCTCGCCATTTCAGGATGGCCAACGAAAACGTACTCTTCAGGGAGGCGAACGTCGAGGATATTAACCCCCTCGGACCTGGTCTTCCACATTTCATAAGCCTCTTGCGCCGTCACATAAAGCCCCAGAGATGTCTGCTTTCTTTCAGGTACCTGGTGGCTCGGTTGAGAGGGTGATCCTTCATGAGTTGTCATGACAATGTCTCCTTTTCCCGGGTTTCCCCATTCGTATCAAAGAGGTAATTGTGCTCAAGCGAAAGCATTCCTCCGGATACAGTTTTAGCGTTGAATCCGTTCTGCACAAGGATCCGCGTCGCATAGTAGGCGCGCTGACCGGAACGGCAAAAGACATGAATTTCACGGTCGCGGGGGAGTTCATCGAGATGCTCACGGAGTTGTCCCAGCGGGATATTAAGCGCTTCCGGTACACTCTCCACAGCGATTTCCATCGGTTCGCGCACATCCAGAAGAAAACCTGTCCGAGCGGAGTTCCAGTGACTGAGCGGCATATCACCCCTGAGAACATCGGCTGCAACCATCCCTGCAAAGTTCACCGGATCTTTTGCGCTTCCAAACTGGGGCGCGTAGCAGAGCTCAGCCTCCTCAAGATCATATACTGTAGCACCCATCTGGATCATAGCTGCAAGAACGCTTATCCGCTTGTCCACTCCATCCTCCCCGAGAGCCTGCGCTCCCAGCAGACGCCCGTCGGAGCTCCGGAAGATGATCTTAATCGCGATCGGCTTTGCTTCCGGATAGTACCCTGCGTGGGAATTAGGGTAGAGGTAGACCTTTTCGTAATCTGTATCGCCAATCTGGTTCAGCGTCTTTTCGCTGGGGCCAGTCCATGCAACTGCCGCGCCGAAAAGCCCTATTATCGAGGTGCCCTGGGTACCGCGGAACCTGGAGTTGCGACCTGCGATGACATCTGCAGCGATGCGCCCCTGCCTATTGGCCGGGCCAGCCAGCGGGATCAAACTCCATTTACCGGTAACGAAATCCTTCACCTCGACTGCATCACCGACGGCGAAGATATCCGGATTACTCGTGCGCATATGTTCGTCTACGCGGATCCCACCGAGTTCGCCGATCTCCAGTCCGGCCATTTTTGCCAGGGCGGTCTCCGGGCTCTGGCCGAGGGCGAGGATCACCACGTCGCCCTAGTAGGTCTTTCCTGAACTGGTTTCCACATTGATGGAGCCGTGCTCCGCCTGCTTGAAACCGACCACCTTGTCACCGTGGATGAGGTGGACCCCGTGCCTCTTCATAAAAGCCTCAACGACGCGCGCAAATTCCGGATCGAGCGGTTTCAGGACCTGATCAGGCTTCTGTAGCAGAGTTACTTCAAAGCCGCGATGAACCAGATTTTCTGCTATTTCCAGGCCGATAAACCCCCCACCGGCCACCACAGCCCGGGTCCTGGGGCGGAGGGTCTGGAATCCCGAATATCGATCCATGCCAGAGAGAAATTCGGTGCCCTGCTCAAGCCACTCGTGGATCTCATGAGCGTCCGGTACCGTCTTCACGTGGAAGATGCCCGGCAGGTCTATTCCCGGTAGCGGCGGATGGAAGACATCAGCTCCTGGCGACAGCACCAGCTTGTCGTATGAATGCCTAGTGACCTCGCCGGTCGTGACATCCCGCAGATCCACGGTCTTCTCGTCCGGTGAGATCGCAATGGCCTCACAAAGGGTGCGTACATCGACTGCGAAATGCTTGCGGAACAGCTGCTCGTTGGCCACCAGCAGTGCCGATTCTTTTTCAATCACATCCCCGACATAGTAGGGCAGCCCGCAGTTCGCATACGAGACATAAGGCCCGCGTTCCACCATGAGGATTTCAGCTTTTTCATCCAATCTGCGAAGGCGCGCTGCACACGATGCCCCGCCGGCCACTCCACCAACTATAATGACTTTCATACAATTTTCCCCCTTATTTTTGTCATACTCCGCATTTGACACATCCTTTCCTGTACAGAGGCTCAATCACCGTCCCTCTGTACCCAAACGGCCTACAGGACGCACTAGCGCCCGGGCTGGAGCACCGTCGCCTTTAAGGATCTTCAGTGGCAGGCAAACCAGCTCTACCATACCCGGCGGCACCAGCTTTAGATTAAGCCCCTCAATGACCCAGATCCCAGCCTCGAGCAGAGTCTGGTGAATTTTCACCCCATCCGCATGGAAACCGCCGATTGAGAGGTAATCTACTCCAACCAGCCGCACCTGCCTCTCAGCGAGATACTGGGCTGCGGATTCCGAAATGTAAACGAAGTCCTCGAAAAAGCTGCCTGTATCCCAGCAGTGATCCGAGTTGTGGGTCTTGAACAGGACCCGCTCACCGCGACGGATAGAATGCCTTTCCAGTTCATCGGATTTGATAGACGTGCGGTCCTGAATGGAAATAACCCTAGCCGAACCGATAGCTGCATCCAGTGGCATCTCATTAATCCCGATGCCGCCGAGGACAAAGTGTGCGGGAGCATCCATATGGGTGCCTGTATGCGCGCCCATCTCAAGGAGTGATACCGTGCACTGGTCGCCCCTCTCCATGCTCTGGGCATGGCTGATACGGACCGGCGGATCACCTGGCCAGTTCACCATGCCGGTTTTCAGCGTTACCGAAACATCGATCCAGTTTGAAGCCATTACATCGATCCAGTTTGAAGCCATTATACCTCCCTGTTTTATTGGACGTGGTGCGGAGCCCCCTTCGGCTCAGATGTTGGAGAATTGAACAATGACTTTGATGTCACTGGGTTTTCGCACAAGGGCCTCTTTGAAATTCTCCGGTTTTTCCCTCCTTGTAATGAGGCGCTCCAGCCACTTTCGATCTGCGCGGGCCAGGGCTACGCTGGCCTTGTACCAGTGCCTCTTGTTGGCATTTACACTTCCAACGATGACAACATTTCTCAGCACTGCCACAGCAGCGGTGTCCGCCGTGGGAGTTGTGGGTGCCACGCCACCCTTGCCGACACCCGTGAGACAGATAACACCACCGGATCCCACCTTGTGAACGGATTCGGAGATGACCTGCCCGGCACCAGTGCACTCTATAATAATGTCTGGCTCGAAGTCTAAGTTCGAAACGGTTGTCGAGTGATAAGTCGCTCCGATGGCCTTTACCGCATCTGGCTTGGGACCCGACGTAGCGTGATCCAGAACATGGACATCCAATCCGTACATCACACCAATGAGGGCCGCGAGAAGGCCAATGGGTCCTGCGCCGGTTATGAGCGCATTCTGCGGTTCCCAGAACGAGCGCTGACCTACCGCCCTCACCATCTCCCACGCTTTAGCGACAACCGTCATCGGCTCAAGCAAAACACCGAGGATTCCCAATGTGGGATCCACTTTCATTGCATACTCGGGTTCAATCCTCCACCGCTCAGACATATAACCATCAATCTCTTTGATGCCACGCTCGGTATACAGACCGTTGCGGCACATGTCCCACTCCCCCACCACACAGTTCGCGCAGGGAACCGGATCGGGACGCCGGACAATTCCAACCACGAGATCCCCTTTTTTGAGCCCCGATGTCGGTCCGGGATCGAGCACGCGACCGAGCGATTCGTGCCCCAACACAAGCCGTGATTTCCCCGGAGGCGCCCAGCCATATTTTCCTGCAACAATTTCGGCATCTGTCCCACATACCCCGACGGCGATAGCTTCCACGAGAACCGAGCCGTCCCGTAAATCCGGTTCGGGGACATCTTCCAATCTTGCGGTTCCTGCTTTATTTGGTTCAACAGTAATCGCTTTCAGCTTTTCACCTCATTTACAGGCTTTTCAAAGCCTTTATGTCAAATTTGGGAGCAAAACACTCCCTGAAAAATAGAAGTTTCTCTTGAATACAGCCGCAGTTCAAAATTCAATTCCTCTGAATCTCAATGACCCTGACCGTAATATCGAACGTTGGGTGGAAAGTAATCTTAAACAGGAATGCCTCCGCTTCCTGCATCCATCGCACTACTTCAGTACCGGCGCTTCGCTATGAGCTGATTTGAGCACTGAGGCAGCGACCGGTGATAGGAACACTATTGCGCACACCTTCTGTTTAGCTTCCTCCCAATTACCCGAGACGTTTCGTAGACGCCAGCAGCTCAGATGCCTCGGGAAGCTTCGCCGAGGTCACCTTCTGCCACTGCTCCTCGACCAGCTCTTTCGCCGCCTGCTCAAGAAACTCTGGTGCAGCCCACTCACGCACATCGAAGTCGTTCTTGATGTAGCCATGGCTCAGCATGAAGTCCTTTCCGACCTCAATGGCTGCCAGGTTCTGAGGAGACAGATTGGGTACCATATCGATGTTTTTGATGTTTCGGTACGTATCCTCAACATCCAGATAGAAAGTCTGCTTGTCAAGGATCGCAGCTGCAGCGTGCTTATGCTCGTTAGCCCATCGCCCCACCTTGATCATGCCTTTCATGAAGGTGACAACAAGCTCCGGGTGCTGCTCGGCCATTACGTCCGTGCACGTGATGACGGCGGGGACGTTGCACACCTGAAGCGTCCAGTCTGGATATTTGGACAGGTCCTCGATCGCCTTGAACTTGCCAGTTGCCTCCTGGAGGTGCTGGAAGGGACCGCTCTGAGTATAAATTGCATCGACAACACCCTTCTCCAGCGCCGCTTCCAGCGGACGGAAGGCCAGATCGTGCTTGTGGTCACGCTTGAGCCACAGCTCCGATGGATTGTCCATGGGCTCCAGCATCTTGGGATCGTCGTACCAGTCATCTGGATAGGGAAACTCCACGATCTCCACGTCTTCGCGGGTCATGTCGTTCAGCATGAGCATCAGCTCAATGCCCTGTTCCTCCTGGATTCGCCACCAGTCGTTCTTGATCGTGTTCAGGCTCTTTGTGAGGCCGATCTTTTTGCCCTTGAGATCTTTCATCCGGTAGATTTTGTCCCTGGCGCGCACCAGCATGCAACCACCTTCGTATACGTGCGTCGCCCCAAGGAGCCTGGTCCTGCGGATGTCCGCATGAACGTGGACTGGAGGGAATAGACCGCCGAAGCGAATGAGGTTATCGAGGTTGTGGATATAGTGCGGGTACCAGTTGTTCTCGCGGCGGGAGCGGAGAAAAGCGTACTTGACGCCGATCTTCTTGAACTCCTCTCTGGTCCAACCCAATTCCTGGTCGACATTACTGGCAGACACAAGAGGACAATTGGTGTAGTACACCTCCTTCCAATCCAGCGGCACCGTGCTGAATTTCATGCCTTTCTCGGATACATCGGGTTTACTCATTATTGCTTTCTTCATTTCCTCTTTGATCAAACCCAGTTCGCCACTGACATTTCCTATGTTGATAACGGGACCGTACGTGTGCCACACCTGAACGCCCTCGGCGGACTCTTGTTCTTCTTGCTTGGATACATTTGGTTTACTCATTATTACTCCCCTTTACTCAACTGGTAATCTTACTTCCAACCTATCCCGAAACTAATATTTTGTTGAAATTATAAATTTGCGTCATATATATTTCCGTTGCTATAAAAAATAAGATGAAATTCAGATCCTTCTAGCGTTCTGTCTATATCTTCGTGATACCTCTAAGCAAAAAACAGTCCCGTATGCTCAAGCTTCAGCTGAAAAAGTCTCAAAAGAACCCCAATTCCTTAGATTTCCCTATCTGTATAGTCACCAAAAAAATAGAATGTCTTTACAGTCTATTTCGTCTCTCATTTCTATTCTGTTCAATCTTTTTTAGATATAGAATTAAGAGCCTATAGGTTTCCGTGGATATCTCCGAATTTTCGGGAAAGAGTGATTTAGTAAATCAATAACCCAGAAACTTAACCACAGTCTGCTTTTATGTGAAGTTAATTCGGATTATAAATGATAAATTTATAAATTAGTGTATTATAATAATAGATATTCATCCAATCGATTATCCATATGGGGGAAAATATCTGGAACAATCACGAGAGTCATTAGATTAAACCCCAATTAGAAGAAGGTTCCAGTATTACTACGATTGCGGGGCTGGAAGACTGACCAGTACAATCTTCCATATTCTATAACTGGATAAGTTGTCGATCCGCAAGGGTAAGTAAATAAAGTAAATCAAAGTTGCGCTGGCGCACCCCGCAGCAAGCTAGCGGGGTATTCGACTGAAATAAAAGGAGTGATTAAAGATGGGATTAAGGGATAGGCTCATAGTAAAATCGCCTGGCTCGTAAAACCATTGAGGAAAAGGATCAAGTATGAATTTTGAGAGATAATTGAAACCGGTAGGATTAATAGTGCCCGGATATTTGGACAGTGTCGCAAATTTGCTGTAAATTCTAAGTCAATTTTTTGTATACTGTGTGTAATTTTGTTCTCCCGATACGGAATTTTCTACCTTGAAACTTCTTGAGATTTGTGATTTTACAGAAAATTAGGCACACTGCCAAAACCCTGTTGTACTTTCGTGCGATCAGAACTCGACCTTGATCCCTTTCGCCTTCGCCACCTCGTAGATTAAATCGAAGCTCTCCAGCTTATTCCAGGGTGCATCCGCCGGTTCCTTGCGGAATTCCCGGTAGGCGCGCTCGACATTTAAGTAGATTTTTGCCGGAGCATTCCACTCAGCATACGGCCCGAGATCAATCCGCTTGGAAGCCTCCAGGGATGTCAGCCCCTGATCGAAGAAACGTTTTGATTCTTCTTGCACGTATTCGAGATACTCCTTCATTTCTGTCGCCCCTTCTAGCCCACAGATCGGTCCGTGTCCTGGTACAATGACTTTCGGATTGAGCGAGATGATGAGATCGAGACACTGGAGCCAATTCTCGGTGGTGCCGGTCCAGCCATTTGGGGTACAAAAGCGGAATATCACGTCGCCAGCGAACAACACTCCTTCCTTGGGCACGTGAACTATTATGTCCCCAAGCTGGTGACATGCCCCAAAATAGATCAGATTAACTTCCGTGCCGTCGAGATCAAGCGTGTATCGCTCGTCAAATAGGGTCGTTGGCAGCACCAGCTTGATCCCATCGAAGTCGTAATCCTGCTTAAGCTGCCTGGCGATTGCCAGTACCCCGGGATGGCTTGCCCCGATCGTCTCGGCACCTTTCATCATATGCTGCATTTCACTCGGGTCGGCAACTTGCTTCATGCTGTCCGGCATCGTTCGATGCGCAATGATTTCAGCACCCTCAAAGAGCTGGTTCCCCCACACGTGGTCGGCATCTTCGTGTGTGTTGATCACGCGTTTCGGCATATCTTGCCAAACCTTGCTGAACAATTCAATCATCTGGCGTGCATGGGGCAGATCCGACTGCGTGTCAATGACCACCCCACCACCCAGATTGATGAATCCCGAGTTCGCATCACACACGCGATTCTTTTCATTCTCGACCGCAAAGCAATTTTCGCTTACTTGCTGGAATTTCATAAGTAGCCTCCTAGTCGATGCTCTGATCGCTGGTTTGTGAATAGACAAAATCGACCTACATAAAGAACGCAACTAAATTATATATATGCATATATTAGTATAAATTTAAAAAACTTAAATATAAATATATATAATATATATTATAGATTATGAAATTGATACGATTTGCCACTGCCGACTCACCGAATGCTTTTTTTGGCGTCGTTATTCGAGACAAAGCTGTCCCTTTCACCGTGCTGCAAAGCAAGGCAGGGAAGTCTTCACTCCATTTGGCCGACAGCAGATCCTACCTTGCCAATCTTCCTGACAGCGAGCATGCGGCAAAGGAGATGTTCGCCTGGGGTGAACAGCACCTCAAAGAACTCGAAGATGGGGAATGCTTCCCTCTCAACGTCGTCCGCCTGCTAGAGCCGGTGGATGTTGCCGCCCTTTTCGACTTTGGCCTGACGCCACTGCATCTCAAGAACTCCGCCGAAACGATCGGGAAGTATGAGAAGGATAACCCGCAAACTGCGCCATTGTTACAGGCGTTCGCTAAAGCCATCATGGCCCCGAAAGCCAAGCCTCCGGTTGGTCAGCCAGAACCGCTTTCGTACTACAAGAGCAACATGAACAGCATCGTAGGCGACGGGGAAATCATCCCCTGGCCGGCGTACACGTCGCGGCTGGATATCGAGCCCGAACTGGCCGTCGTATATGGGAACGAAAAGCAGCCGGTGGCGGGCTTCTGCATCTTCAACGACATCTCGGCCCGCGACGTTCAGGCCACGGAGTTCGTTGGTGGATTCTGCTTGACAAAGGACATGGCGAAAGGAAACCAGCTCGGACCTTGCTTGGTCACGCCCGATGAAGTTGGCGATCCTTACAACCTCAAGGTTACGGTTTTGGTGAACGGGCAAGTCAAGTACCAGGGATCAACGTCCGAGATCAGCCACAAGGCTGAAGACGTGTTCGCCTGGTTAAGGTTTATCGCTCCTCTCAAGCCCGGCTCTGTGATGGGCTTCGGCACGATCCCCGACTGTACCGGCTGTGACCACGACGACTTCATCGATCCAGGTTCCGAGATTCAGATAACTTTCGAGCGACTCGGAACACTATCCTGTCATTTCGCCGAACCGACTGGCACGCTGCTACCAAGCCGCTGGCCGGTGCGCGAGCCGCTACAGAAGTATCACGAGTAAATCACAATCAACTATTCAACCATTGCACCAGAGGTAACTGTGGATGCAGTCGGAAGAAGCTCGATATTTGGCATCATGCGAGCCATTTTCGAACCTGGGTTCCAGGCAGAAAGGCTAAGGGGGGGCCTTGTCAGTAGATTGGATAAAGCCAGAGGGAGATGAAATGATGAACAATGAATCTATGTTCCTGCCGATGCCGGAGTTTATTGGCGGAACGAAGGCGATTACCATGACACCTGTCGTGGGCAAGCCGCGACGGGAATACGCCGAGGTATTCATCCCGGGTGAGGAGCCACTCGCGGACGGTGAGATACGCGTGACTGTACTCGGTAGTGGCAATCCTTGGCCGACACGTGCTCAGGCGTCAGCCAGCGTCCTTGTAGAAGTAGGCAACATCGAGCGCGACCTTCTGGTTTTCGACCTCGGAACAGGCTCCCTCGTGAACTATGCGAGCCTGAAGCTGCCGATCAACAAGTTGGACAAGGTATTCCTGACTCATCTACACGCCGACCACACGAGCGACCTGATCACTCTCTCCGGCAGCTTCTCGAAGGTCGGCCGGGGAGATGGCCCAGTTTCCGTGTGGGGTCCCAGTGGGACCGAACCTCGCCTAGGCACGCGGCACTTCGTCGAGTCGATAGAGGAAGCGCTGGCCTGGGACACAGCCGCTGGAAATGGCATCATCAACCCGGATAGTATGAAGATCCTGGTGACCGAGTTCGACTTCAGCCAGACCCAAGTTGTCTACGACAAGAACGGCGTGAAGGTGACGGCGTTCCCCGTCGTCCACTGCATCAGCGGCGCCGTCGGCTATCGCCTTGATTTTGCCGGCTTGTCATTCGCCTTGTCCGGCGACACTCGGCCGTGCTGGCCGCTCGTGAATGCTTGTAAAGGCGTTGATGTTCTCGTCCACGAATGCTCTCCGCCAGCGTCGGCGCTAGCTGCCGCGTCGGGGCTCTCCATCGAACGGGCGACGATCGCGCTCAATGTTGCCCATACCTCGCCGAAGGCTGCCGGTAAGGTGTTCCAGCTCGTGAAGCCGCGCCTCGCCGGTCTCTGGCATACACTACTGTCGCCCCAGATGGTTCCCATGATATTTTCTGAGCTTGGAACGATGTACGACGGTCCCGTTGTCCAGACCCAGGACCTGACTGTGATCAACATCACAAAGGAGGCCGTGATCTCTCGCCAGGCAAAAGTGTCGGATCAGTTGCCGCCGATCCCAGGTGAACAGCGAGTAGTCTTCAAGCCCGTCGCGGGACCACCTCCCGATTGGTGGGCAGAGGCACTCATCCCTCTCGACGAAGGATAAAATATTAAGAGGCCAAAGAGCAAATGAGCAATTAAGGCGTGAGAATGAAGTCCTCAAAGCCAAAGAGCATACAACGCTACAAAATGTACGAAAAACTCGTTTCCATAGGAGATGACTTCTGGATTGAAAATGAAGCTGGAGAACGTGCATTTTACGTAGACGAAAAGGTTCTCCGCGTTCGCGAAACCCTGATAATTAAGGATGCGCAGGGAAACGAGCCATATAAACTCAAGGAGAAGATGCTCAGAGTCCGGGATACAATTGATATCGAAAATGCGGAGGGAAAACCAGCTGCAACGATTAAAAAAGACCTGATCACGCCTCTCCGAGACCGCTGGAAAGTTGAAGTTGCAAATGGGAATGAAATGGATATCCAGGGTAATATTCTGGACCACGAGTATAAAATTGAAGCCGGAAGAGAAAAGGTTGCATAAGTCTCAAAAAAGTGGTTTAAGATAAGGGATATTTATGGGGTGGAGATTGAGCCTGGACAGGATGCCGGCCTTATCCTGGCGATTGCAGCTGTGCTTGATCAGATGGCACACGATTGAAAAGATGGAGATACAAGACAGAAATAGTCAGCATAACACCGACGTTATTAACTCTTTACGTGCAGGCTGAACCTCCAGAAGAGGGGAAACATTCCAACTGGTTGCTTGCACCAGAGTCTGACTTCACAATTATATCTCCACACATATTGGCCCAAAACAGATATCCTTGAGAATCGGTGGACGAACCGAGGCATCTGAATATACAACATTGAGAAACTACCGAAAAAATAGAAAGATTTACATGACAGCAGAAACCACAATTTTTGTCATAGCCTTTTCAGTGCTTCTTTTTGTCTTCAGCCTTGTCTCCCGAAAGATCTCAGGCACTGTAGTTACAGCCCCTATGATTTTTGTGGCGGTGGGAATGCTGCTCAGCCCTGAGGGTCTCGACCTTATTGATCTCTCCCAAAGTGGCAGTCTCATCCTCTCGGTAGCTGAACTGGCACTTGTCCTGACTTTATTCTCGGATGCCTCAAAAATTGATCTGCGGACACTCTTGCGTGAAGAAAAACTTCCAGTTCGTCTTCTTTTTATTGGCTTACCAATAACAATTGCCTTTGGAGCTATTGTTGCTGCTATTCTTTTAAAGAACATAACATTAGCAGAAGCAGGCCTGATAGGGTCCATGCTTTCTCCTACAGATGCAGGACTTGGTCAGGCGATAGTAAACAATAAAAAATTGCCTGCCAGAATCAGGGAGGGGCTCAACGTAGAGAGCGGACTAAATGACGGTGGTTCAATTCCGGTTTTTCTCTTTTTCCTTATTCTGGCAAGTGGAGAAGCACTCGAAAGGCCGATTGGTACCCTTATTTCTTTAGCTATTCAACAGATAGGGATAGGGGTTCTTGTGGGTGCAGCTATAGGTTTTGCAGGAGGATGGATTTCAAGCAGGTCTATGCAGGCGGGGTGGATGTCGGGACTCTATCGCAAAATTGGGTTTATGTCCCTCGCTGTTACCTCCTGGCTTGTTGCAGACACGGTTGGAGGGAGTGGATTCATTGCTGCCTTTATAGGAGGACTTGTTACCCGGGCTGCAAACAACATAAAACTTACAGAAGAAGAAATAATCATCACAGAAGCCGAAGGAAGTATACTGAGTCTTACAGTTTTTTTCATATTCGGAATTACAGTAGCTGCAAAAACTTTCACAATTAACTGGCTCATATTCATATATGCGGTACTGAGCCTCACTTTTATCCGCATGATACCTGTAGCAATCTCCCTTATAGGTATGAAGCTGCGCACCGAATCTGTAATTTTCATTGGCTGGTTTGGCCCTAGAGGTCTTGCATCGGTTGTTCTGCTATTGATTGCCATGGAAGAGATGAAGGAGATTAAAGGAATAGAAACTATAAGTCTCGTCGTGATCACAACTGTCTTTATCAGTATTTTTGCCCATGGGATCACAGCAGGCCCTGGAAGTGAGTGGTATACAAGATTAGTAGCGGCACTACCGTCTAATGTGCCTGAGAAAGAGAAAATATAATGACTTACTTACCACAAGCTCCGAAAAAAAGCTCTGTCAGAAATCTGTCTGATAACTCTGTTTTGATGAAGTGAATTAAGGTCAGCCGTTTTAAGAAAACTGCAGGGATGACCAGTGAACCCTTCTTCCGCAAATACACCAGGTCAATGGAATAACATGTGACCCATGTATGACTGCGGCCATAACTAAGGATTTTCAGATCTCCAGAATAGAAGACTTCTTTCTGCATAATTGTAGCTTTAAACAGGTAAACTATTTTAAGATATAAAAGATATAGTTTAATTTATTGGGGATGCAAAATGGAAAAAAAAGTACAAACCAGCAGATGGGGAAGCAGAAAAAAAATAATAATATCCAGCGTAACTTTGATTCTATTAATAGCAATTATAATTCTTTTCCTATCAGGTTTACCAATTGGTAGAGTAGTTCATGTAACTGCCAATGGCAGTGGAGATTTCAATTGTGATGGTGTTGATGATCAGGTCGAAATAAATAAAGCCCTTGCTTACGTGGCAGAAAACCCCCTGTTTACAACTGTTCATCTGGAAGGGAATGCAACATACGTAATATCAGATAGTATTCTAATTGGGAGTAATACCGTTCTTGAAGGAGATCCAACAGCCGTAATCAAACTTGAAGATAAATCAGACTGGCCAGCCGACAAGCCTATGATTACGCAGATGGACAGCTCTGGGAACCAAAATATAATCATAACGGGGTTTGAGATAGACGGAAACCATGACGGAAACCTAGAAAAGAAGAGAGGTGCAGGATATCATAATCTGATTCATCTCCTTGATTCAGAAAATATACAGGTGCATGACCTGTACATGCACGACAGCCATGGAGATGGATTGAAAGTTACAAGATGTTCAAACATTCAGTTTTACAACAACAAAGTGTACAGGTTGGGTCATGATGCCCTCTACGTTATCTATTCTTCAAATGTGGAAGCCTGGAACAATAGGATAACATGCAGAACAAACAGCGGCTTGAGGATTTACAACTCAAACCATGCAAAATTTTACAACAACACAATTAACTCAGAGGGGGAAGGGGGAGCAGGAATTCAGGTCCAGAAAGAGGGTTCGTCAGTCATCATGGATGATATCGAAATCTTCAATAATCTGATATATGAGACCAATGCTGCAGGCATCTGGATTACAGGATACGGGCCCAAATATTCAAAAGACGATGCAAAAGATATATACATCCATAATAACAGGTTTTACAAAACCGGAACCAATCAGGGTGCTGATTGGGCAGGAGGTATAACACTCAACGGGTTCCAGAATACCCTCATAGAAAACAATCTATTCGACGGGTGCTATGGTGCAGCCATTGCCCACAAAAAAGTTAAGGCATTTTCAGCTCCAGAGTCAGGGTATACGACTATTGTAAAAAACAATATAATAATTAATACACAGCCCAGCCGTACAGCCGGAAAAGGATATGCCATATTAAATAAGTTGAACAACACCCATTCATTTATCCTGGAAAACAACTGCCTTTCGAACAACGCCGCGGGAAATTATTTGTATGCAAATTCCACATCCGATGTTAACTTCGATAAAGGGTATGTCGAACAGATAGCCAATAATGAGTCTATGAAAAAAGAATTTCCATGTATTGAAGCATTGTCTGCAGGGACAAAATGACCTCAAAAATCGTTGTTTCAAAACTTTCTCCAGGAATATGCATCTGGCATGAAATATGAAAAATCAAGGAAGTTCTAATTATATAAAATTAAGAGCAATTATATAACCATTAAAAAAGAAATTAAATAAGGAAAAAGTAGAGGCAAAGAAAGGTTCAGATCTTAGTTTTTCCTGCTGAAATGCTTCTGCCTTTTGATATTAAGAAATGTCAGAATCTTTCCTGGGGGTGAAAGAATTACTTCTTAGATATCTGAAGATGCAGGACCTGAGGAACTTGAAGCCATAGCAGTGGCAGTACACTCTCTTGTAGGGCTTCCGACCACCATCCGCAGTTCAAAGAGAAAAGGGCTCCGCCTGGAAAATGGGAAAATAATTGACAGGGACTATACAGGACCGGTACTCGAAGAGGTGCTCAGGACCGGCACGACTGTACATAGCATCCCAAAGGAAGGCACTTACCTTGGCAGGAATGTGGTCGTTTGTCCTATATTCTCCGAGGACGGGAAGGTTATTGCGGCTATAGGAATTGTGGACCTCTTATCTCTACTTGAGATGCAGGAAATAATCAGGACTGTGGTAAACAACAGCCCAGCAGTTGTTTTTCTGTGGAGGAACGAAAAGAAATGGCCTTCTGAGTTTGTTTCGGAAAATGTTGTCCAGTTCGGGTATACCGTTGAGGACTTTATTTCCGGCAATTTCCTTTATGGGGATATTATCCACCCTGATGACCTGAAAATGGTTGAAGAAGCGCTTGAAAAACGTATCCTGAGAGGTGAAGTCGACTTCAGTATTGAGTACAGAATACTCACAAAAGCCGGGGATCTGCGCTGGGTAAACGAAAGGACATTCATCCAGAGAAATGAAGAAGGAGAGATAACCTACTTACAGGGGCTTGTCCTCGACATAACCGAAAGGAAGGAAAAAGAAGAAGCCCTCGGGGAATCTTTTGAAATGCAGAGGCTGCTTAGGACCATAATAAATAACAGCCAGGCAATAGCATTTCTGTGGGAAAATAAAGAAAAACTGCCTGCGGAATATGTTTCGGAGAATGTGACCCGGTTAGGGTATACCGTAGAAGACTTCACGTCAGGAAAAGTGATGTACGAGAGTATAATTCATAAGGATGATATCGGAAGGGTTAAAGAAAACCTTGAACGCAACACCGAAGAAGGACAGGATTCTTTCGGGATTGAGTACAGGATTTTCACAGGAGACGGAAAAATACTCTGGGTGGATGAGAGGGTCTTTATCCAGAGGGACACCGAAGGTAAAGCAACTCACCTTCAGGGCCTTGTCGTGGATATTACCGAAAGAAAGGAAGCCCAGAAAATGCTTGAAATCCAGCGGGAACTGGGAGCGAAACTTAATACCACCTGGAATCTCCATGCCATTCTCAAAATGATACTTGACGCATGCCTGCAGATAAACGGGATAGACGCCGGGAACGTGTATATAAAAGACGAACTTCTGGACCAGATAAATCTTGTCGAATCCCGCGGTATCTCCCCTGAATTCAAAGAAAAGATTTCAAGATACAGGGCAGATTCAAAAGAAGCAAAACAAATCTGGGCTGAAAAACCTATTTACTCACTCGATTTCTACTCAAAAAACACAGTTGAAGCAGCAAGGAAAGAAGGAATTACAGCAGTTGCAATAATCCCTCTAAAGTACAGTAATGAAATCATAGGCAGCCTGAATTTTGCCTCACATACCCTGGACAGAATTCCCTGGAATATCCGCAACTTCCTTGAAAGCATCGCCCTCCAGGTAGTAAGCCATATAGCTCCGGTCTGCATCCAGGCAGATCTGTCGTAAAAAGTGAAGATACTTGACTCCACAGGCCTTTGCATAACTCATGAAACAGTTTAAAAGATAAAAGATAACGATCATTATCCAAATAATCAGAATTAAATAATAGTATCAAAATTCTTTTTTAAATCAGCTAGAGAACCCATTTAAGATCCAGATTTAGGGATTAGCTGGGTGCAGTCTGTGCTGGATTTTCCGAAAGGATTTTTTGACAAATAGATTCATAATTATTTGTCCTGCGCTGTTTGTTCAAACCTTATACGTGCCAGATAGAAGACTCTCCCAGCTTCCTTTTAGAACTCATGACCGAATACTGGACCCGGGTTCATTTACAGGAAGATGATAACTATTGAAAGGGAAGAGAATATTCATATTGACTGCTGTTTTTATACTGCTTATACTGATATCAAACTTCGCTTCCGCGGCTGCTCTATATGTAAAGGAGGGAGGAGGTACAGGAGAATACGGAAGCCTGCAAGAAGCGATTAACGCTGCTGCTGAAGGAGATACTATCTTTGTTAGAGAAGGCCAATACACTGAAAATATACTCGTAGACAAATCTCTAGAAATTATTTCTGAGAGTTCAAATCCTAAAAAAACTGTAATTGCTGCTCTGAACCCAAAAACCCCTGTGTTTCATGTGACATCAGATTCTGTAAATATCAGCGGATTTACTTTGAAAGGAGCAAATGCAACATATGGTATTTACCTAGACAGTGTTTCTGGAAGTAAAATCAGTAACAACTATTTTTCAGAAAACTGGAGAAGCATCATGTTGAGAGACTCGCATGAGAACTCTCTGGAAAATAACCAGTTATCTAACAGCGACGACGGAATCTGGCTTGAAAGTTCAGAACAGAACATAATAAAAAATAACAGAGCAACCTCTAACAGTCATTACGGCTTCTATCTGAATTCATCCCAAAACAATACCCTCCAAAATAACTGCGCCTCTATGGGAGCGGTTGGCTTATACATGGAAAACTCTTCCGGATGCCGTATACTTAACTCAAAAATATCAAACAACTTTTACGGGATATACCTCATCGACTCTGGGGAAAGCCTGCTTGGAAACAACACTGCAAACTCAAACAAGATGTACGGGATATACCTGGGCAACTCGAATGAAAGTATCCTGAGAGGAAACAAAGCAAATTCGAACCAGTGGGGAATTTATCTTGACTCAAGCCTCAATACACTTCAAAATAATAAAATGTCCTGCAACAGCAGGAATTTCGGGGCTTATACTTATCACTACAGAGGAGAAATGAACAACACCATTGACACCAGCAATATGGTGGATGGAAAATCGATATACTATCTTGTAGGGATTTCAAACCAGACTCTGGATTCAGATTCCAATGCAGGAGTTGTCTACTGTATTAACTGTGAAAATATCACCCTCAAAGACCTGCATCTTAAAAACAGCAGTTTTGGGATTTACCTGTACAACACTCAAAACTCATTGATTGAAGGAAGCAGTATCTCAAACTGTGAACATGGGGTTTACCTGGGAAACTGTTCTATGACAGCTCTGAGGGGCAATAAAGCCGATTCAAATGAAGGAGACGCCTTCATCTTAAGCAGTTGCAGGAATTGCCTTGTAGGAGAGAACAATGCTTCAAACAACATGGCAGGGATCTGGCTCTGTGATGCCAGTATAGACAATGTCCTGAAAGGAAATACAGTTACATCGAGCAGCTGGTGCGGCATAGACCTTGGGGATGCAAGCTGCAACAATATTCTTGAAGGAAATATCCTTTCGGAGGCTTATGAAGGGATCTATCTCTACGGGGCCAGTGAAGATAATACTTTGAACAACAACACTATCACAGACAGTTCTTATGGACTGTTTACGGAAGGCTGCGGCAACAATACGGTCTCAGGAAATAGGATATCAGGAAATGACATAGGCATATCTCTTAACCTGAACTGGACCGACGGAACAGGTTCGAATTGCAATGTAATCTATAACAATTACCTGAATAACAGCCAGAACGCCGAAGACTATGGAACAAACACATGGAACATTTCGAAGACTGAGGGTATGAATGTTGCAGGAGGGCCTTACCTTGGAGGGAATTTCTGGGCTTCTCCGGAAGGGAATGGATATTCAGAAACAGCTTCGGATGAGGATGGAGATATGATTGCAAACCTTCCTTACAACGTAACAGAAACAAATTATGACTATCTCCCCCTTGCAGTCGGGAAAACTGTAAAAAATACCGAAAATACAGACGTGAACAGGTGCAATGAAACAGAGTAAGCCTGGATAAGAAAGGAGAGAAAAATATGCACGGAAAAAAATTGAATCTATTTGTTATGTTAGTTCTGGGAATAATTGTTTCCCAATTCATTTTCCCGGTATCAGCCGGAGATTCCTGCAAGCAGGGAAATAAGAGTATGGGGACTGTCCTAATTGCAACTGTAGAAGGGGATTCTCACACCTTTGGGAAAGACAGTATTGCGACTGCGTTTGAAAAAGAAGGTTTTGAAGTCATTAATCCTGGAGATGGGATTTCAGCTGAAAACTTTGTTGTACAAGCAAAAGAGAAAGACGTTGATATTGTATTTAGTTCAGCCTCCATGAGTACCACTATGATCCAGCAAATCCAAATTGAAGAGCAGCTCAAAACTGCAGGGATACGGGATAAGGTAATAACAGGCGTAGTAGGATCACTGGTAACTCAGCCCTGGGCTGACCAGATAGGAGCTGACATATATGCATCAGGACCTGAAGACGCTGTTTTCAAAGCAAAATCGGCTCTCCTGAACAGAAGCACTCCCGAAACCCATATTCCGGCTGACGAAAATACCAGCTGCAGAAGCTGCCCCGAATAAATGATTCGTAACAGGAGCTAGAAGATGAGAAAAGCAAGCATCTATGGTTTGGAAGTTAATTAAAAAAGCAGTTTGGTGGTTCACAGGGATCCTGTGTCAATGAAGTATATTACGGGATCAGCTTTCAGACTGCCCTGAATTACTTCACCTCGCAGTTAAAGCATCAATGAAGTAGAGTTTGGGATCGGTTTTCAAGCCGTCCTGAATTTGCTCCATTTAAAGCCTTACGCGTCAATGAAGTAGAATTCGGGATCAGTATTCAGGCTGTCCTGAATTTGCTCCATTTTACAGTACTTCCCTTATGAACCAATTAATACTATGTGAGTAATAATATAAAATACCAGCGATAGAATTTTAGATTATTTAATCAGTGACAAATATAACAATCAGGCGCATCCATTCACTTTCAGAATAGCTGTTATTGATCTCCAATATTTAGCAGATCATATCACAGGAAGCAGATGGGTTTACCTGTCGGCTTCCCTGATATTCTTCAGGATTTCTTTTACCCCGGGCCTTTTTCCATACATGAGCAGATAAACTCTGAATAACCGGCTCGAAATTATGATTACTGCATGAATAGAAACAAAAAGGATGAAAAGGCTCACTGCAATCTGATAGAAAGGCACTTCCGAAGCCCCAATTCTGGCAAGCATGGATGCAGGAGAGGTGAAAGGGAAAAGGGAAAGAAAAACTGCAAGCGGACTGTCGGGCTTCGTAAGGATTAATTGCATGAACATAAGAGGAAATGCGGCAACAAATGTGAAGATTCCCGCAACCTGCTGGCTCTCCTGAAGGGAACCGGTTACTGCTCCAATCCCTGCCATCATACTGGCAAAGAAGAGATAACCTAGAAGGAAATAAATAAGTGCGAGAAAAAGAAGCATTGGCTCTATTTTTACAGGAAGGGCGTATCCGCCTCCGAAAATGATTACTGAAAACCACACAATAATCTGCAGAAGACCGACTGCACCAAGCCCCATTATTTTGCCAGTGAGAAGCTCTATAGGGGTTGCAGAAGAAAGAAGAACTTCCATAATCCTGTTTTCCTTCTCTTCAGCGACCCCACGGAGAAGATAGCCTGATGCCGAAAAAATGCTGAAAAAGAGGAGAAAGGCAGTCAGGAAAGGCAGACCAAAGCTGGTCAGGATCTCAGCGAACCCCTGCTCTGAGGACTCTCCATTATCCCCAATGTTATACATTTTCAGGTTAATTGGATTTTTAACCCTCTGGAGGACGGGCTCATCAACACGGTCTTTCAGGAGAGAATTAATTACTATATTTGAAAGGTCATCTGAGAGTTCGACCCCTGAGACTGACATTTCCTTTTCGGAGGTATAAAGTTCGATCACGCCTGTTTCAAGGAAATCTGCAGGGACTATAAGGTAGGAAGAAATCTGCCCTGACTGCAGGGCTCCCCTTGCTTCAGAGCTTTCTTCATACTCAACAAACCCTATAGTTGAGGGATTTGCCCCCAGCGGCCCCACAGAAAAACCCTCACGGGTTAAGGATTCCGGAAAATCGAAAGACCCGGTCATATCAATGTAGCCTACTCTCTGGTCTTCGGCAGGAGTGGTACTGACAAGTAGAGAGGGAATAATAGCGATCACGGCAAGGAGAAGAGGAAAAGCAAAGGTCATGAAGAGAAACTCTTTACGCCTTATGGTTTTAAGGAACTCGTGCCTGGCAACAATAAAGGTTTTTCCGGGAAATTTACTCACCAGAAGCACTCTCCACAGTTTCAATAAAAACGTCGTTCAGAGAAGGAAGCGTCTGCTCAAAACGCAGGATTTCGGTTTTTCGTATGAGCTCCTGAAGAACTTTCTGTTCACTTATCCCTTCTTCAGGAAAGATCTCAACCGACCCTTCACGCTCTGCAATTCTTTTGATGCCTGGAATTTCTCGAATGATGTTCAAACTCCCTTTATCTGCAAACTCCACAAGCAGGGAGTTTCTTCCGTATTCCTTTCTTATCCCTGCAACTGTACCGTAAAGCACTCTCTGTCCTTTATTGATCATAAGGATCCTATCGCATAGTTTTTGCGCCTGCTCCATCATGTGTGTGGAGAGAATGACGGTTCTGCCTGCACTCCTGTACTCGAGAATTTTGGCTTTAACGGTTTTTGTGCTCACAGGATCAAGCCCGGAAAAAGGCTCGTCAAGAATAATAAGTTCAGGGTCGTGGATAATTGAAGAAAGGAACTGAATTTTTTGCTGCATCCCCTTTGAGAGTTCTTCTACTCTTTTTTCTCTGTATTCATAAAGTTCCAGCGACTTTAAAAGTACATCAGCATTCTCTTGAGCCTCTTTTTTAGGGACATTTTTAAGCTGGGCGAGGTAGACAAGCATATCCAGAAGCTTTGTTTTTCTGTACAGTCCCCGTTCTTCAGGCAGGTAGCCTATCCTGTCCTTTGCAGCAGAAGTAAGAGTACCCCCAAAGACCCTGATCTCTCCTGAGTCCGGCTTTATGATGTCAAGAAGCAGCCTTATAAGAGTTGTTTTTCCAGCCCCGTTTGGTCCAAGCAGCCCAAAGATTTCGCCCTGTTCAACTGAAAAGGAGATATCTCTGATAACATTTTTTTCTGCAAAAGACTTTGATACGCCTTCGAATTCCAGAGCATGCATCCAGATTAAATATATTTCAAAATAGAAAAGTTTATTGAGTGTTTAATTTAAGTCAATAAGCGCTCTAATTGAGTTAATAAATGATTTTAATTTGGGGGAACAGGTGACAAGATGCTACCTAGACTGGTTATACACAACAGCATAAGTCTTGACGGCTCAACTACAGGTTTTACGGCAAACCTTGATGTCCACTATGGAATTCTGGGCAATTACGAGCCCGATGCTATGATAGTCGGCTCAAATACTGCAAAGACGGGGACACAGTTTTTTTGCCAGAAAATCCCTCCGGAAGAGGAATCGGATTTCAAGAAACCTGAAATCCAGCCAGAAGACACAAGGGCATACTGGATGATTGCAGACTCCAGGGGAATTCTCGAAGGGCTCATGCACGTATTCAGGCGTTCCGAATACAGTAAAGATGTGATCGTCCTTGTCTCGGAGAAAACTCCTGAACCTTACCTAAACTATCTCAAGGAAAGAAACTATGACTATATCCAGACAGGAGCAGAACGCGTTGATATCAGGAAAGCCCTTGAAATTGCAGGTGAACGATATGGTTTTAAACTTGTGGTCTCGGACAGCGGAGGAATATTAAACAGCATTTTACTTGAACAGGAGCTTGTAGAGGAAATCAGTTTGGTTCTGACTCCGGAAATTGTGGGGAAAAATGGGACAAACTTTTTCAGGGGCATTGAGAAAAGCGGGATTCAGCTAGAACTTGTAAGAAATGAAGTTGTGGAAAAGAAATATGTGCATCTGGTTTACAGGGTTTTAAAAGAGTAAACAGGAGCAAGAAAAACAGAAATAAATCCCTGAGATCTGTAAATCCTAGATCTGTAAATCCTAGATCTGTAAACCCGAGATATGCAAATATACTTAGGGAGGCGAACTCAGGGGACTTAACACAGAGAGGCAAACTCAGAGAGGTTAATATGAGAACTACTCCTCCCTGCCTCTTATGCTCCAGGGGAGGAGAGCTGATATGACTATTATTTATTCCTCAACTGAGCCTTACCGGACTTGCGAGGCTCTCATCCTTCTCAACCACGACTGCCGTGCCATACGCGAGCAACTCGGTCATTGTCTGTCCGATCTCTGAAGAATCGAACTCTACGCTTACTACCGCGTTTGCCCCGAGGGCTTTTGCATGTTCCTTTAATCGGTCAAGTGCCTGTTCGCGGGACAGATTCAGGAGTTCCGTATACTCATGAATCTCGCCACCGACAATTGACCTGAGGCCGGCAGTTATGTTTCGCCCGAGCCCACGGCTCCGCACGATTAGTCCCCATGTAAATCCAATGGTTTTTGTGATTTTATAACCTGGCAAGTACGGTGTACTGACAATAATGATATCATTAGTCATGGTATCCCCATATATAGTGAAATTAGAATTTCTACAAAGACCTTATTCCACTCTTCAATTAAGAAACTATCCTGAAAGCGTTTGTAACCTGCTTAACTTTCTATTAGCAATATGCAAACCATACCGGATGCCGAATACTCAAAACCATACCGGATGCCGAATACTCAGAGACATTGTAACTTCTATAACATGCCATTATTAACTTTTCGGATAGGCTCTAAGTGACCAACCTTCAAACCAGACTGGAAAAATTATTGGCAAATAATTACTAATAAATTTTTTGAGTGTAAATTAATTTTTTTAGGACATATGAATTTGTAAATAGCAATTTTAGAAGTTAACCATAATATTAACGTTAGATCGTTATAAATTATGGAATTTCGAGTTCCCAGGAAAAAATATGGTTTAATAAAATCGTTTCTCCGTGTAAACGAAAAACGTAGACTGCTTATTGCTTCTGTTCGGCCATACATTCTTTTTTTCAGGGACTTATGGATTTTTTCCAGATAAATATATATCACGAATAATAATTATTAATCCGTGCAATAAACTTTATAATGTAAACCTATATAATATTAGAGAGTATTAGGCAAAAAACGTTTCCGGGTAAAGCAACCTCCCGGATGAAATTTACGGTGGAATGTCAATACGAATTATATAACTAACCCTATTAGCTCATACGCAGAGGACAGTTTCAAAAGTATCTCTTTAAGCAGGATAAGAGCTGGAAAGCCAGAACTCTTTACCTGGAATGAAAAACTGTTTTCAGCTATTCATTTAGCTGTCAGACCAGGGTTTGAGGAGTGAATATATTGCTCGAAGCCTTAATGTATGGTGCAATTGCTACCCTTGTATCCGGAACCGTCCTCCCTCTCCTGTACCGCAGTAAAAACATAAGGAAGACTTCTTATGGCCTTTCTCTTCTCTCATCAATCCTGCTTATCGGCTTTGCGGGCATGATTCTCTACACCGGAATAGAGCCTGTTTTTCCAGCCATAGGATTTCTTCCGGGCCTGGACTTTACCCTGAGTGCAGATAGACTTGCAGCCGGGTTTATCCTGTTAATAGCAGTAGTAGTGCCCGGAGTTTCAATATATTCAATAGAATATGCTGAACATGCTAAAAGCGAAGCAAGGAAAAGCCTGCAGACAGCCCTGACAAATCTGTTTATTCTTGCCATGCTGATGGTCGTACTTGCAGGCAATATGGTAGTTTTCCTGATTTTCTGGGAAATAATGTCCCTTTCTTCTCTCATGCTCGTAATGCACGACTATTCTTCCGAGGAGAACAAAAAAGCCGGCTTTTTCTACTTTGTAATGACAAATATAAGTACGGCTTTTCTTTTCGTGGGCTTCATAAGCCTCTTCAGACTTACAGGCTCTGCCGATTTCGGGCAGCTTGAATACCCCGCAGCAGACCTGGCTCTCCCCTTTCTCTTCCTGTTTATTGGCTTTGGGGTTAAGGCAGGACTCGTTCCTTTTCACAAGTGGCTGCCTTATGCTCACCCTGCAGCTCCGTCAAGCGTATCAGCTCTTATGTCCGGAGTCATGCTAAAGGTTGCAATTTACGGTTTTCTGCGTTTTCTGCTCTCTGTCTCCGCACCTGAACTCTGGTGGGGAGTACTCATTCTTACAGCTGGTACCCTTTCAGCCCTTTTTGGGGTAATCTATGCCCTTAAAGAAAACGACATAAAAAGGCTTCTTGCTTACAGCAGTATTGAAAATATAGGGATAATTTTCACAGGAATAGGACTGTATGCCATATTCAAAGTTGAAGGACTTGAATCACTTGCTCTGTTAAGCCTTACAGGAGCCTGCTTCCACGCCTTTAACCATGCACTCTTCAAAAGCCTGCTTTTCCTCTGTGCAGGCTCGGTGGTCCATGCTACAGGCACAAGGAAAATCGAAGCCTTTGGTGGACTTGTAAAAAGCATGCCTGTAACCTCAGCCCTTTTCATGATAGGCTCAGTCTCCATTGCAGCCCTTCCGCCAACAAATGGTTTTGCTGGCGAACTCCTGCTCTACCAGGCTTTCTTCCAGTCCTTTGCAGTTACCGACCCCCTGATCACCGTATTTCTAATAATTGCCCTCTCAAGCTTTGCCTTAACAGGAGCGCTGGCAGCTGCCCTTTTCGTAAAACTCTTCGGAATAACCTGTCTTGCCATCCCGCGTTCGGAAAAAAGCCGGCTTGCTGAAGAAGTCCAGAAACCCATGTTGATAGGACCCGCAGTGCCTGCAGCCCTCTGTATACTTGCAGGGCTCTTTTCAAAACAACTCCTTTCTCTTGCAGGTCTGGAGATTGAGTTTCCGGACCTGCTTTTGCTGGGGCTTCTTCTCGGATTAATATACACAGTCCTTTTCCTGATAATCCGCTCAAAGGAAACAGGACCTGCCAGGATTAGCGAGACCTGGGGATGCGGGATTCCAACTCTTGCGCCTTATATGGAATACAGCTCTGCAGGCTTTTCCGAGCCTCTGGTGATGATCTTCAAAAGCGTTTACAGGACAAAGATTTTGAACAAAACTGAGTACTTCGACGAACAGGAAAGCCTCTTTAAGAACGGAAAAGTGGAAATCCGTCTGCTTCGCTTCTTTGAAGAATACCTTTACATCCCGCCTGCAAGGGCAATAGATGTTTTTTCAAAATATGTTTCAAAACTGCAGAACGGAAAACTAGACAGTTATGTCCTTTACGCCTTTCTCGCAGTCATTGTATTAATAATAGCAACCGGAGGCTTTGTATGAACACCTCGTTCCTGCTCTTTGTCCTCTTGAACCCCCTCTTTGCCCTGCTGGCAGCCCCTCTATACATGGCTCTTATCCGAAAGGTGAAGGCATACGCCCAGGGAAGAAAGGGCCCAAGGCTCTTTCAGGTTTACTACGACTTAAAAAAACTCATGAAAAAAGAAGCGGTTTATTCCCCGACTTCTTCATGGGTCATGCGGTTTACTCCATACCTGAACCTTTCGACTCTGCTCGTCTGTTCCCTTTTCGTACCCCTGGTCTTTGTCCCAGAACCGATGGGGGGACTGGGGAATATTATTGTCTTCCTGTACCTTCTGGCACTTGAGAGGTTCTTTACCGCCCTTGGCGGACTTGACGCAGGAAGTGCCTTCGGAGGCATGGGCAGTTCAAGGTCTATGAGCCTTGCAGCTGTGATCGAACCCACAATGGTAATTTCTTTTGCAGCACTGGCATTTGTCCTGAAAAGCCTCAACCTGCACCAGATGTTCGCACTTACTGCAGGCACGATTCTCCCCATCAGCCCGACACTTGTCCTTGTCTCAATCTCTCTCTTTATCATCCTTATAGTTGAGACCGGCAGGCTGCCTGTGGATAACCCGGCAACTCACCTTGAACTTACCATGATTAACGAGGCAATGATCCTTGAACAGGCAGGAAAGAACCTTGCCCTGCTTGAACTTGCCCATGCCATTAAACAATTCCTGCTGATGGGGATATTGATTAACACAATCCTTCCAGTAGGGCTCAGTACTGAGATAGATGCCGGAAAAATTGCGGTTTCAGCCCTCCTCTTCCTTCTGAAGGCAGGGTTACTTGCAATAATAATAGGGCTCTTTGAATCAACCCTTGCAAAGATGAGGCTATTCAGGCTTCCTGCATTTTATGTCATGGCATTTTTCTTTTCAGCCACTACAATCCTTATAGAGGTGTTTGCATGATTGACCCGCTCTTCCTTGAAGGCATAATAAAGATCCTTTTCGTCTTTGTCCTTATCAGTGCAGGGCTGATCATCTCAACCCGCAACCTGAGTTCGGTACTTACCGCATATACAATCCAATCTTTCCTGCTAGCTGCAGTCTCATTCCTCCTCTACATGATAGACGGAAAAGGTCAGCTTCTGCTGCTGGCAGTCCTGACCCTGGCAAGCAAGGTAATTCTGATTCCTTACTTTATCTCCAGGATAGAAGAGAAAATCAGAATAGGGAGAGACCTCCAATTTACATATCTGGAGCCTACACCCTCCCTTCTGCTAAGCATAGGCCTTATAATCCTCTCCTACACCTTCCTTTCAAAAGTCTTCGAAGGACTGCCACTCTCGAAGCTTTTCTTCTTTGGAGCTGTGATAGGGCTTTCCCTGACCCTGATGGGCATGCTTGTGGTGTTCAGCAGAAAAAGAGTCATAACAAAAGCTCTTGGTTACCTCAGCATGGAAAATGGGGTACTGATGTTCGGCCTTTTTGTTACAGAGCTTCCCTTCATTATAGAAGTCCTGATCATAATTGACCTTATCATCCTGGTCATATTGACCACAATCCTGGCTGTGGGAATGGATTCCAGCATTGAAGAGTACAGGGAGAAGTTCCGGAAACTGCGGATCTGGACTGGAGGTGAATCCCTGTGATCCGGTATTATCTGTTAATAATGGGAATATTCCTGGCACTTGGACTTATTCCAAAGTCCCACAGACTAATGAACGCCCTTGCCGCAGGAAACGGCCTGCTGCACCTTATTGCAAGCTGCATGGCCCTTACAATGCTTGATCTGCCAGTAAGGCTAGGAGAGTTACTCTATCTTGACCACCTTAACCTTTACGTGGAACTGATAACAGCACTCGGATTCACTGCTGCAGCTTTCTATGCCAGAGGGTACACTGACAGCCTTATGGAAGCAGGAGAACTTGACCCCAAGAACCTGAAGACATTCTACCTTGCCTTTAACCTCCTGCTTATTACAGCCACTGTTGCGCTCTCCTCAGATAACCTGGCACTCTTATGGATCTTTGCAGAACTCACAACAGTCTGCGCCGCTATGCTTGTTGCAATCCTTTCTGCAAGGGAAAATATCGATGCCGCTTTAAAGTACGTCTTTATAGTCTCTGGGTCCATGCTCTTTGCGTTCCTCGGGTTGATTTTCCTGTTCACTCTCTCGGAACAGGCCCTTGGGGAAGGAACCCTGAAATGGACAGAGCTGTCAGTTCATGCTTCTGAGTTTTCACCTGCCCTCCTCCTTACGAGCTTTACTTTCATGTTCATAGGTTTCGGAGCAAAAGCAGGAGTAGCTCCTTTCCACACCTGGCTTCCAGATGCCTATGCAAGGGCACCTTCAGTAAGTGCGATTCTCTCGGGACTGATGCAGAATCTGGGGATTTATGGTATAATAAGGATGTACGCCCTGCTTAGAGAAAGCAGTGCAGCCCCGCAGGCATCTTCTATCCTGCTTGCGGCAGGGGTTTTCTCAATAGCTCTTGCTTCATTCAGCATGTTCCAGCAGAGAAACCTGAAGAGGCTGATAGCTTTCTCAAGTGTCGAGCATATGGGCCTTCTTCTCATAGGGATAGGAATAGGTACGCCTCTTGCCCTTTTCTGGGCGCTTTTCTACATGCTTGTTCATGTGCTGGTAAAAGAAACCCTGCTGTTTTCCGCAGGCGTCCTGCACAGACAGTACAGAAGCAATATGCGTGAAAACATGTGGGATGTCTTTAAACTCCAGCCCAGGGCAGCATGGAGTTTGATCCTTGGAAGCATTGCAATAGTAGGAATGCCGCCTTTTCCACTCTTTCCTGCAAAGTTTTTCATCCTGTTGGAAAGTGCGGCAATTTCACCATACCTTACCCTTGCATTGCTGCTCATGCTTATCCTTGCAGCTGCATCCTTTGCAAACTTCCTCTTCAAAGCTTTCTCAAAAGTGACCCTGGAGGAAGAAAACATAAAAGACAGGCACATGAACAGGGCTCATGTAGAAACAGGAAGAGCTGAAATGAAAAATACAACCGGAAAAGCAGACTATGATGAAATCAGGCTTCCGAATCAATATGTGGTAAGGAGCGGAATGAGGGTTCCAGCGGTCTTCATGCTGGCTCTTGCCCTTGCCCTGGGTATTTATTTCCCGGATTCGCTAAGAGACCTGCTTGATGCGATAATTATTGAACTCGGGTATGTTTAAGGGGCGGTATGTATGGACATCAAAATGAATGAGGATACAAAAGAATTGCTTTTAATAGTCACCAGTATTTCACAGGAGAAGCCCGAACTGCTCAATGCCCGTGAAAACGAGATATATCTTAAAATTTCGGACACCGGATTTAAGGAGGTCTATCCTGTACTTGAAGAAAGGAAGTTCAGCCTGATAGGGCTCTTCTGTGCAGAAGCCTTTGAAAAAAGTGACGGCTTTACCCTCTTTTATGCTTTCAAACAGGAAGGCATGTCACCTGTCCTTATTCTTGTCCGGGAGACAGGAAAGGAAAAAAAGACCACTTCAATTGCAGAAACCTTCCCTTCAGCATCCTGGTTTGAGAGAGAGGTAAGGGACGGTTTCGGGATTGAATTTATTGGAGCATTTGATACGCGAAGGCTTTTCCTGCATGAGTGTTATCCTGAAGATTTCCATCCCCTGCAAAAATCTTTCAAAAACGGGCCAATCCGTCAGGCAGAATCTCCACATACTGAATACAAATTCAGGCAGGTCAAAGGGGAAGGGGTATACCAGATCCCTGTAGGGCCTGTGCATGCAGGGATAATTGAGCCCGGGCACTTCAGGTTCAGTGTAATAGGGGAGCCTATATTTAGCCTGGAAATCCGGCTATTTTACAAGCACAGAGGAATAGAAAAACTGGCTGAAGGGAAAAGCCCTTCAGAATGCGTCGCTCTTGCCGAAGCAGTAAGCGGGGACGAGAGTATGGCAAATGCAGCAGGGTTCTGCATGGCGGTAGAACAAATCTGCGGAATAACTGTGCCTGAGAGGGCAGAACGCCTGAGGGCAATAATGCTTGAACTCGAACGCATTTATTCCCTTCTCGGAGACCTTGCAGGCATGGCTGTAGACGTGGGTTTTGCTCTTGTAGCAAGTCCTTTCCTGGTGCTGAGAGAAGAGGTGTTCAGGCAGAACGAAAAACTTACAGGCTCAAGGTTCCTGCGTGGAATTACCACCCCCGGAGGGTTGAAAAAAGACATTCCCGACCCGGCTCTCAAAGAGCTGCCTGTTTTCTTTGAGAAGTTTACCAGGGCTTTTGAATCTGCTTATGAAAGGGCAATCTCCTCTTCTTCTCTTATCGACAGGTTTGCAACGACAGGAGTAATAAAAAAGGAACTGATCTCCCCACTTAACCTTACAGGCCCTCTTGCCAGAGCTTCAGGCTGTCCTGCCGATACCAGGCTTGACCGGCCCTATGGAGCATATAAAGACTTTGCTCCTCAGAATTCACTAAGGAAAAAAGGAGATGTTCTTTCCCGCTACGAGGTAAAAGCCGATGAGATCCGGGCATCTGTAGCCCTGATTCTGCATCTCACAGAAATCCGTCCAAAAGGCCCTGTATTTGCTGAGAATACCGGATATGCTGGAAATGACTCATCAGGAAACAGCTCCGGAGCCACAGGATATTCCCTTGCCCTCGTAGAAGCCCCAAGGGGACAGAGCCTGCATTGGGTATATCTTAAAAACGGGTACGTTGACCGTTATAAGGTAAGGACGGCATCTTTCTGCAACTGGCAGGCTATAGAACATGCAGTGCTTGGGAATATTGTCCCTGATTTCCCCCTGATAAATAAGAGCCTTAACCTTTCCTATGCAGGGACCGACCTTTGAACTCAGGAAAACTAAAGAAATATATTGAGGTATGATTATGGTAAACCCGCTATCCCTTTTCCTCCGCCCAAAAATTACGGAGACCTTTGAATTCCGGGACGAAGAACTGGAAGCCCTTGGGGCAGAAATCAAAAAGGAAATCCCGAAAGTTTTCGGGCACAGCCTTGCCATCCGTGAGCTGGACTCGGGCAGTGACAATTCTACAGAGATTGAAATTTCAAACCTCGGAAACCCCTATTATGATGTTGAGAGATTCGGAATTTCTTTTGTAGCATCCCCGAGGCATGCTGACGTCCTTCTGGTAACAGGATCAGTCGCCCTTAACATGGCTGAAGCCGTGAAAAAAACCTATGAAGCCATGCCTTTCCCTAAGTTTGTGGTAGCAGTTGGTGATGACGCCTGTGACGGGGGGATCTATAAGGGTTCTTACGCCGTACTCGGCGGAGTTGACAAAATCCTGCCTGTGGACATGAAAATTCCCGGAAACCCACCTTCTCCAAAAGAAATCTTACAGGGGATTTTTGCCCTTGTGAAAAAAGCCTCAAAATGAATCCCTTCAACTAAAGACTGAGGGGCTCTTCATATAAAAGCATCAAAAACATCCAGAAATCGTGAACTCCTTCTGCTTTGAGCAGAGGAGATTTCTTTTTTAATATTGAGAATTATTATAGAAACTTCACTTTTCTCGCTTAACTTACTTTTTATTCCTTCCCAGGAGGAAAAATAAACTTCCAGAAAGGCGTAAACTCGGCTGTGGGACAGGTTTTTCTAAGAGAGAGCCAGAAAGAAGGGCATTTCGGATAGGGTTGAGTTCAGAGTGGGTGACGCATATGCCCTGCCTTTCGAAGCAGGGACTTTTGATGCAGTGATAACAGGCACAAAAAATAAAAGTACCTGAAAGCACTTTCATGCCAAGAAAAATAGACAAAGAAAAGGGAAACGGGCAGAAAAAAGAATCTTAACTTTAGAAAGTTAGTGTTTTTTGGAAAAAAATATAAGTCATTAGCTAAAAAATAGCGCATGAGTGTT
>CAYSWX010000001.1:106286-390811 GCA_964434965.1 uncultured Methanosarcinales archaeon | reverse complement strand
AGGACCATTTGACAGCCCAGAGCCCTTTACTGGTAGCAATTATAGAGGGATCTACAGCCCCATGAGTATGACTGTGCCCGTGGGAGTGAGTCTGGGAATGAGTACAGGAGTGCTCATAAGAATGAGCGTGAAAACGAAAAAGGAAATCAAAAACTCCTTTTTTGCGGATATTCTCATGGAGCTTTTTGGAACCTTCTTCATTTCTATGTGGATAATAATCGGAATACTTTTCGGACATTCTTTACTCCAGATCAATAAGATTTTCAGACTATTTTCATGATCGAAAACTTGATTGTTCATTTCATATTCATTCGTCATTCAGAGAAGGGATTTTGAGTTTCAGGATTCGCTCAGTAGTAAAAAGAAGAATTTTTGAAGCAATTGGGTATGATTTTTCTTTTGTTTTCATTGTATTTTCATCCTTTATTTACGATATTTTTCAAATGGCATAGAATAGATATCTTAGTTTATAAATAATTAATAAAACTTTTCTTTCTAACCTGTCCTATATAATAATACTTAAATTCAAATAAAGATTACCTTATTTAATTATGGCAATTTGTACTGCTAGCGTTTTGAGAAAATTTTTGAAATTGTAATAGGTATATGATGTTTAAGCCTGGCTCAACATACAGACAGAGAAAGGTTTAGGAGAACGAAGGAGAATCCCTGTGTCTTTAGATATTGGATGAATCCGTTAACTCTCGCATAATATGTTTCATGATAACGTTCTTGTGCTTCCCAACCTATACTCTATTGTCAAGTTTTGTTCTGAAAGCTGCAAATGCTACAGAAGCCACTTGACTTTGCTATTGAACTCTGAGTATAGGGTTCTGTAGAGAAGTTCTACAGGTAAAACTTGGAACGGTACGAGCGAGACACGAATAAATAGTTGCTCTAGGGCAGTATAGCATTGGTTGAAATACCATAGATGCCTGCGAATTTATTCGCGGGAGCTGTCACGAACGATGGTTTGAATGAGTAATTTTGTCAGTAGCAGGGCATACCAACCTCTAAACCCACATCTGTAATATAAAATTAGATCTTTAGGCACTCAAATTTAGTTTCCAGTGATTTTCAGGATTTTGTAGCGGCTACCAACCTGTTTTATCCCAAAATTATTTCGCTTTTTTAATTTCTTTTATTGTAGTTGTATATCGTATACAGGTGACCTATTATTTTACTTCAACTTCGGATTTGTTTAATTTTACATGATCATCCGTAGTACCAAAAATGGAATGAAATTTAATTAACGTTTAATATTTTACGTCGCCTGCTGTTGTATTGTGTACTGAACTTTCAAATGGAATTGAATCTGCGAAATCATTTCAGGATACAACATAGCGGCTACCAACCTAAAATTGATTCTGTGCTTCCTTTGCTATTGCCCTCATGGCTTCTTTTACTTCGTACCAGCATAGAACTAAGAATATATGTAGTGAGTTGCTTATGCTAAAAAGATAAGCATGCACATTAACTATCCTGAGATTGGAGTCTGTGGCCTTTCTTGTAGACTTTGCCCCATGTACAATACCGAAGCAAAGAGCAGATGCTCAGGATGTAAGAGTCCAACCAGAATGGCTGTTGGTTGCCCATTTATTACATGTTCTGTAAAGAAAAAAGGAATTGAATTTTGTTGGAAGTGTAAAGAAAGCAATAATTGTGAAAAATGGAAGAAACACATAGTAGCAGGTAAAATACATGATTCTTTTAAATGTTATCAAACACTTGAGAAAGATATTTTGTTTATAAATCAGAATGGCATTAATGAATTTGAAAATATACAGAAGCAAAGAGAGCATTTACTAAAAGAGATGTTAAATGGCTTTAACGAAGGTCGTTCAAAAAGCTATTATTGTATTGCTGCAACCGTTCTAGAACTTGAAGAACTTAAGGAATTGTTGGCCCTATCAAAAAAAGAATCCGATGGAATTGATGATATTAAAGAAAAATCAAAGATTCTTCATTCGATTTTAGATAACATCTCTTTGAAGAAAAAATATTACTTGAAATTGAGAAAATGAACAGGCTATTGTCGCATCAATCCTCCAGAATTTAAATAAAAAGAAATAATTAATAAATGCCGGATAGCTTTCCAATTAATCAATGTCTGTTTATTACGGCTTTAGCTTCAATTGTGTCGGCCACTAGAGCAACAAATCCTTACTAATTCGTTTTTCCAAAAGCATAACCCGGTTCTACTGATCATATTATACTGATCATCTAAAGCGTCATTTTTCAAAAAGTCATTCAATTCCGAACTTATACATTTGAAAGAAAAAAGATTATAATTTTTGCCAAGGGGTACCATGGAAAGTTCAGAATCTTGAATAATAGAAGGCAAAATTAAAACCTGTTTTTCTCGTATATTCTCTTTCCACGTTTAAATAATCCTACTAATTCCCTTGATACCACCGGATTTTTCTCGTTCCTGAAGAACTCTTTTGCATCTTCTCCTTCAAGAACCAATCCGAGTTCAATAGGTTTTGCCATTGTGTACCACCATCTTTTCTGTGATTTAGTAATCTATTATAGAGTTATATATTTTTATTACTGGCTTTTAAACTGTTAAAGTAAAAGGAATCTTAAAAAACTAGATAAAAACATATAATTTATTAAAAAAAGTTTGAGTGCGAGAGGTACGATTCGAACGCACGAATTCCTACGAAACTGGACTCTGAATCCTATTTACAATACGATACTGGATTTAGTTACATTTTTATATAAAGTCGTTGTAGTATATTTATGAAGAATCCTCCGGAGTTTACAGGGAAGAACAGAGAGATTATTGACGATTATATCCGTTATGCTATCTTAGCTGGGAAGAAAGAGAAGTCAATTCTTGGAGA
This sequence comes from uncultured Methanosarcinales archaeon, assembly GCA_964434965.1. Taxonomy (GTDB): domain Archaea; phylum Halobacteriota; class Methanosarcinia; order Methanosarcinales; family Methanosarcinaceae; genus Methanosarcina. The sequence goes on along the minus strand of CAYSWX010000001.1, from coordinate 387,962 downwards.
ACAGTGGAGATTAAAAGCATTTGTCGAGTTCATCAAAAATGAACCCCTTAATACAGTTGAAAAGAAAGATATAGAGAATTTCATAATTCATCGCAAAAAGACATGCAGTAAGACAACTGTGCATAATAACTTCTTGACCCTAAGAACTTTCTTTCAATGGCTAAAGCCCGGTAATGATTTTTTTACGGGAATCAAAAGTAAGCAACCCAAAAATAACTTGCCTGTAGATGAAGTCCTTTTACCTGGAGACGTCCTTACTCTGCGGGATGCTGCAAACAATCAGAGGGATAGGGCTTTAGTTATGGTACTCTGGGATTCCGCTACAAGAAAAGGTGAACTACTGAACATAAATATAGGACATATCCAGCCTGATAAATACGGAGCTACAGTTATTGTTGACGGAAAGACCGGGAAAAGAAGAATAAGACTTATTGATAGCGTTCCAGACTTGCAACTTTATCTAAATATTCATCCCCTCAGGGACGATCCCAGCGCTCCTTTGTTTATTACGGATAGGAAATATAATGGGAATTACAGGAGGCTCAATGAACAAACAGTAAACAATATGCTAAATAGCCTCGCAGATAAGGCTGGAGTAAGAAAGAAAGTCTATCCTCATGCTTTTCGACACGGTCGGTTAACAGACCTTGCTAAAAGAGGGTTTAATGAGTCGGAATTAAGGATATTTGCAGGGTGGACTAAAGAGAGCAACATGCCTGCAACCTACTTGCATCTTTCAGGTGCAGACATCGAAAAGAAGCTGCTTGCGAAGAACGGAATTATTGAAGATGATAGTAAAGAAAGAGAAGAAGAACTTAAACCTGCAGAATGCCCTAGATGCAAGACAAAGAATCCAGTTGGAGCTAAGTACTGTATGACCTGCTCACTTGTATTAGATCAGGCTACAGCCATTGAGATGGAGAAAGGATCAAGTGATCTTGATAGAGACCTTGTGGCAGTCATGGCAAATGACGAACTAAAGGAAAAACTCAAACAGGAGATAATAGCAGAAATGCTGAAAAAATTCTCCTGATTAACACTTTTTTTACTATTGTAGGACTTACGCACTTGCAGTTCAAAATCAGGATTATTAGACTTTGCTGTTAAATCGAGGGTTTAAACAGTTGAAGGTTTGGAGCATTATTTTCTTAGTTTAACCGCGTAAGTTCTATATTGTATATGCTGTAGAAGGAAATCTGAGATTTACCTGTTTTGAATTTACTATTTGGTTACTTTTCAGTTACCTTAAGTTACCATTCAGTTACTCTTCAGTTACTATTCAGAAAGAAAAGATTAATTTTAGCTATTGGTTTTTTCAGAAAATAAGCAACAATATACAGAGTTATGCAGAAGTGAGTTCTAAATAAAAATATTACAAGTTAAATATCTTTTCCAATTTGATCTGCCAAATTATAATGTATTTTTTGAAAAAGCTCAATTTTTTCCTTGTCGAGTTCTTTTTATATAATGGGCATAATGTATATTATAATGTATATAACTTACAGCTCTACACAAATAAATGTTACATGGTATTTACATGGCTAAAAACGGCATAACAACTGATAAGATTCAGTTTACGGTTTATTTCAATGAAGATCTCTTCAAAAAGCTTGAAGATGAACGCGGAAGAATAAAAAGAAGCACATTTCTTGAAATGGTCTACTCAGGAGTGAAGGGGGAAGAAGCATGCACAAAGATACCGCAGTAGCTCCAATTGATCCGGAAATTCTTTCCCGAATGCCCGAAAGTTTACAACTTTTTCATCGGATTCGACAGGAGGCAGTGGAAGAGGTTCTACAAATTATAGAGAATGTGAAAGCGGGCAAAACAACAATAGAAGCAGAAAAACTCAAAAGAGGGATTAAGTAAAAACCTTGAAGTACAACCGTAATAGAAAAGCGTAGTAAACAGACAGACCTCTGTTCGTTGTCCAGACTCCAGAGCCTGCCTGTAGATCAAAAAGTTTGAAATGCCCATCTCCTAACGGGCAACTCTATATATACTATAGTTAAGGGTATATAAAAGCTTTTTTGCACTACTGCGAGCGGTTGTCTGATTTCCTCCACAAAGGAAATGAGAAAAATGACATCCACAGAAAATAATAAAATTTTTGCTAATGATGGTACTGATATTTCCCCGAATGTACAGTACAGGTACAACGAGGAGAAATACGAAGATGAAGACGAGAACACACACAAATTCTCTCAAAAAGATCTTATAATGTGTAATACGTTCTTCAGCCTGCTACATGTACACAAATCAATAGAGAGCGGGAACTATCAAGAACCGATATGGAATCTAGCAATACCGAACACGGATATCGGAAAACATAAAATAATAAAGTTGCCGCACTCGGTTGTTTATTCCCCTTTAAAAGTCATGCGGGCATTTCAAGGAGTAGGGTTTGCAGGATTCCCGGCAATCTTTTCCAAGAAAGGAAAAGGTTTCTTATGGGAACATTTTATGCAATACGCAATAGTGGAATTCGAAGACCCTGCTATTGTAGAAGAAGACCCGCTTGATACTGTACTAGAAACGTTTGTATGTAAGTTATGTGAGTTACCACAGAGGGACGAAGAATTTTTCTATACCGATAACAGCTCCATAGGTTCAGTATTTGAAAAAAACGGTATTCTATGCCTGAGTGTGAAAACAACAACTATTGATAGTATACTGGAAGCAAACAAGACTCTACCAAAGATAAATATATTGGCAGCAAAGCTGCATGAAAAAAAGCTGAAGATCCGCAGGACATGGCAGCATGAAGGAAGAGGCGTAAGAATATGGTCATTTCCAGTCGATAAGCTTGAGCCTTATGGTTTTAAGGTAATTACAAAAAAGAAAGTAACCCATGAGAGTGCAGCAATATCGAAAGTTAATGACGTGTTCACCTTCACTAACTCAAGCAAGAAGCCTGAAATAATAGACGGCAGAACCGGAGAATGTAGAGGTGAACTTTAATGCCTCTTCCTTCCGAATTTAATTTTATTGGAGTACCTGGAGCGGGGAAAACAACAGCATTAGAAGCGACAGTTGAGCATGCTATAAACGAACTCGGCATACCCCCTCACGAAATTAAGGTAGTTACATATAGAGCATCAGTAGCAGAAGAACTAAAAGAGAGATTCCAGACTAAATTTAAGGTATCATCTACTGATGCAAAAGATATGTGTTGCACGCTCCACGGACTTGCAAGCCGATATTACTGGAGTCAGTTTGACGACACAAAGAAGAGACCTGAGTACATAGACCAGAGTTGGCAATGTTGGAACGAGTTTAAAGACGAATACGGGCATGATATGAGACCTGGAGGAATTGACAGTCCGGAAACAAACTCCCAGCTAGCAACAGGCTATACTTATTTTAGAAGCACTGGCAGAAACATAGATGAGGTTATTGAAAGGGGATTGTATCCAGACCCTGAGCACATCCTGAAGGTTTCAGAGGATTTGGAGGAATTTAAAATAAAACACAACCTAATAGAGTTCAATGACTGCCTGGAGTATGCCACGAGAGACAAGTATGTCCCACATGCAAGCATGGTCTTGATAGACGAGGCTCAGGACTTAAACCCATTAATGACGGGCATGATTGATAATTTCAGAGGAAAGATTGAATATGTTGGATTAGCTGGAGATCCATTCCAGAGTATCTATCCTTTCTATGGAGCAACACCTAATTACTTAATTCATTTTCCGAATAGCTTTACTCTTAGCGAAACGCGGAGACTCCACGAGGAACACTACAACCTGGCTAAAAAAATAATAGCTGTCAATACCGAGTACATCCCTCCAGATGTCAATACAAAAGGGACAGGTGGAAAAATATATTACGTGACAGCAGAAGCAGCCGCAGACCTTACAAGGTACCATACCGATGGTAACATGGTATTTCATTTGTGCAGGACTAACTACCTGCGGGCACAAGTAGCGCACAACCTAGCTAATAATGGTATTCCATTCTTTTGTGGAGTAAAAGACTCTTTAGGCTGGAATAAAGAGAAAGTAAACCTGTTTAATGGACTTAATAAGATAATCGAAGGTAAAGCCCTATACTACAGCGAAATTAAAGCACTCAGGAAGTACACAAAGATATTCAACCCGCTTGCAGCCTTGCAGACCATAAAACGCATAGAAGACGAATCAAAGACGAAAGATGGGACACAGAACTATAGAGTCCTTATGACCGATGCAATATGGAATCTAAACACAAGATCAATGCACGCAGTCATACACGATGATAACAACGGAAACTTAATGCAAAAGATGGTTGAAGGACTTGCACACAGAGGATGTAGGAGAATATCTCTTTTAGATGTGTTTAAGGTTCGTTTGTTAACAATCCATGCAGCAAAGGGACTTGAGGCGGAAACAGTATTCCTGTATACAGATATTCCGGCAGTTGTGCAGAAGGGACTATTGAGTAGTAAAACGGCATCAGAAGAGGCTTTTGTGTGGTATGTGGGAGTATCCAGATCTTTAAAAAACCTCTATGTAGTTGCAAGTGCAGGGAATAAGTATAAAATTCCTTACCCTGATAACGGATGGGAGGCAATATGACTTGCCCCCACTCCACTTTTAAAAGAGACAATCCTGCCTCAGAGCTTACGAGAGAGCACTATTCTCGACCAGAAGTAAAGAGTACCATACTTAGAATTTGCACTAACCAGGACGGTTATAGATGGCTTATAGGAGGCTCAAAGGGATGGTACAAACACATAAAAGATCAGTGTTACGGCAATAAGGGAGACTCCGGAGACTACGCCCAGGTTACTCGGAAATATAGAACCTTGCACTATACAACAGGTTTCTTTAATTCACAGGTATTCGGGACTGATTATACAGAGATGAGACAGGATAAAGCAGTAGAAAGCGAGCTTAACAGATTCAGCAAGCGCAATTGCACTGCATACACTGCACTCTTTGACATTGACACTGTGGACGAGATAAACGGACACGGCACGAACATCGAGCAGCCTGAAGTAAAAGCAGCAGTAGAAAAGATGGTAAAGTTTGTTTGTGATGAGCTTAAGCAGTATGCTCCTAATTCTGTCTATGCTGCATTCTCAGGCGGAGGAGCTTATGTCCTGCTGCATCATGATGTATTCCAGGAGTACATTGATTGTTTTGCAGGAAAGGACAACCAGATAGAAAGCATAGTTCTCTTATCTGATGCTCTCAACCTTTATATTACGCAGTTAGTGCAGAGATTCAGGGAGGAGCACCCAGAGGAAGGAAAGTGTGTAAAGATCGATGCTATTAACCAGCCTAAACGCGCAGTCAAAGCTCTTCTAAGCATCCACAAAAGGAAGCCTTACGCAGTCATACCTCTTGATACAGAGAACCCTGTAATTGACTTTGAAGCTGCGAGAATCCCTCTGGAGGAAAGTGTGCTCCGAAGATGTGAGAAATGGTATGAGAGAGGAGACCGTGAAAACAGTTTCCTTGAAATGCTGCACCCAATAATGATGGAATTAAAAGAAGAAAGAAAAGTTAAATACAGATATTCAGACCAGCATGAGCCTTGCAGCCTGCCAGAAGTAAAGGACATTCCAGAGATATCGAAATTTCCGCCTTGCATGAAAAATATCATAGAAAAGCCAACAGGAGGAGAGGGACAAACCCGCGCCCTTGCTGCCCTTGCTGCTTTCCTTGGGCACATAGGATGGAGCAGGGAAGATGCCTATACCTTATGGAACGCCACAGCTAAGAGATGGAAGGCAGAAACCTCGAATATCTTTGAATCATGGTTTGGGAAAATGAAGTGTGCAGGATGTAAAACCCTGATGCATGAAGGCAGCCAATACCCAAAAGTCGATTTAGTAACATTCGGAGTATGCAAGCCTGATGCAAGATGTTTAAACAGGAAATTAAGCAACCCTGTTTATGTAGCATCTGAAGAACTTTATTTACAGAGTTTCCAAAAAATTAGACTATAAATGATCTTACTTTTCTTTTTTATAGCATAGTGTTAACCGTGATTCCGAAAAATCACCATCATAAACCATTTTTAGGTAAAGTCAGATAAAGTCAGATAAGATAAAATTAACCTGACTACGCTATCAAGAGAACCATTTTTTTTCATTATGAATTTTTTTATATAGAGTCTCCATACCGTGATTCCAATTTAATTTCACGTTAGTAAAGTTCTGCAAAATTGCAACACTATTTTTTATTTACCTGACTTATCGGACTTATCTGACACTGATGCTGATTCTCATCTGACTATAACCTGAAATAACCTGAAATGTAAAAAATTAATACTGTTGGCTTAGGAAAAGCATAAAAAACACCACATGAGAATAATTACCACACAGTCTAGGAAAGCAAAGCGCGAGCACGAATATCTTTTAAGGGAGTTTTAGAGGGATTGAGGTATTCCTGCACGCACACCAGGCGGAGCGCGAGACTTTCCCCCCTAGAGATCTGATTAAACATGAAAGACATAACCTTAAGTGAAAATAGTTTGGGATCTGGTAGAATAGGGACAGTATACGCAGTAAAAAACAGGCCTGATTTAGTGGTCAAAGTTCCCAGGAATGATATTTCCAGGAGAATGCTTTCTCTAGAAGCTGCCACTTATAGCAAACTCAAATACCTTGACATTATTGCACCTACTGAAATTGTGACTCTCTCAGACGGCAGCACAGCTCTTTTGAGACCAAAATTAAAGAACTCTATATGACTAGGAAGCTATCAGATGAGCAGTTACAGACCATCAGGAAAGGACTGATAAAGCTATCTGAAGCAGGACATAAGGTATTAGTATTCCTTCAGGTAGGAATCAGCCAGGACGGGACACCTTTAATTTATGACATTGGCGCAGGGTCCCTGATTAAATGCATTAATCAGGAGGAGGCTTTCAGGAGCAATAATAATGCATGGACTCTTTCTGTTAACCATAGGTAAAAGTAATTTAAGCAAGTTTGGGAACGTCTCCTCTCCTGATTAACTATACTTTTTAGACTGTATTTTTAGCACTGGAAGCCTGTTTTTAGGAAGTTGTTTTTAAGAGTTCCGGACTGTCTAAACGCGCGGAAATAGTATACAGGGCGCGTGATCAATTACGCCTTTTTCCCTCACTTGAGCAGTAAATAACAGGAACAATCCAGGAATTTCCACGGAAAATGAAGAGCAAGAAACATGCACCCCTTAATTAATTTTTTATAGTTGGGAATTGTACTTTTTAATAAAAACGGTGATTTTTACGGCACGACGACCAAAATTAAACGATGAAATGATAAAAGAAGCAGTAGAGTGTATTTCAATAGGCATGAGCCACGCGGCAACTGCAAAGGCGATTTCCATAAGCCCTGAGACCTTCGCTAACTGGATGAAATGGGGATCTGAATTTAAAGCACCTTACTTCGCTTTCTATACTGCAATAAACAACGCTGAGAGCAGCCTTTTAAAGAAGTGTCTTTTCCAATTGAAGAAAGCAGCCGACATTGGCGATATCAATACAATAAAATGGATTTTAGAAAAACGCTATGCAGAGGACTGGGGAAAGCCTGCGCAGGTTAACGTAAAAAATGAAAGTGTGAATACTACCCTGAACGTTAATGCTGCAATGACGGCAGAGGATGCAGATAAGATCCGGCAGGACATATTATCGCGGTTAACTCCGAAACAGTTGCCACTGGGATTCGAGTAATCATAACTGAGGTTGTAGGGTTGGTTCCTCTGTGCAGGCATCATTCCGACAATCTCTCATACCCTGCCTGCATACCCCATCTAGCTTTATGCTCATGCAGGTTATGCCAGATTTTGAGCATTATATTCTCATTTAGTGAGCAGAACTCTCGCCCCTCCTAGATGGGATGCAAACTTTTTAAGGTTTCTTTTTTTCACAGTTTGTTCTTTCCCCTCTAGGACGTGCGAGAGGAGCTGCACGCTTACAGACGAGCAGGATAAGGCAGATGTCATGCGGAATGTACGGAGGATTAAACAGGACAGAAGGACAAAGATGAGCGATGAAATCCTTCTCTACTTGAAAAGAAAAGGACTGATACGCCCAAGTGATTACACGCAGTACTCAATTATTGGTATAATGTTACCAGATCCAGAGCCAACGGACAGCATCACAGCAGCCCAGACACTAACAGGTACCATCCCCCAGGATAAGGAATGGATCAACAACACCGAAAATAATATTAGTGTAGTCCAGCAGACAGACACCGCTTATAAAAACGAATGTGAGCAAGATGGAGCAACATATCAAAGCAAATATTATAAGGCGGTAGATGTTGAAAATATTGCATTGCAGGCAGCAGGGATAAGCCAGCAGGCTACAGTAAGCCCAAACCTGCAAGAAGTGAAAGCAAACTACGAGAATTATTTAGCTCATCTGCGACTTTATGCAGCTGGAAGGAAAAAGCATGGTCTTCAATGGCATGTGAGGGCGTAAATACTCAGGCTATGGACTACGGAGAATCAGGCTAGATCGAGGAAGAGACAGCAAATGAGTATTTAGAGAAATGTAATTCAGGCATGTCCGAATATTTGAAGATCCACAGGATTTAAAAACCTCTCTTCATACCTTTTTCAACAACTTTGTAAATCTTCCTGTTTTTTTGTTTAAAAAATTGGGTGAGAAACCACAGGCATTTGACTTCCAAAAATACCGGAATGGGTTTGACATTGACCACATGGCTAACTTTTTAAAATATATAATATATCTACGACAATATGAGCGTCGATAAAAAAGAAATGAAAAATACAAGTGAAGCAAATCAAATTGCGGGCGGCCACCCCACCTAAAGAGGTTGTCCGACAATTATTGATAGTAATAAAAAGTGCTAAAAAGAAAGCAAATAAATCCTTTAAATCAAAAAAGAAGGAATTCTTCTATTATTGAAGGTAATTGTCGGACAGCCTGTAAAGGATGGGGTATGCTTCAGGCCGCCCGCCTGGTTGTTCTGTTAGTTAGAAATCATCAAGTCTTCTTTGCTCGGATCTTATGAACCTATGCGATCGAGACTCTTGACTCGGTTTTCCTTGCGATTCTTTAATGTAATGCTTAACTGTATCAGCAGTTACGTTTCCAACGGATCGATAGAACTTCCCATTTGACCATAGACTTCCACCCCAATACTGTTTTTCAAGATCAGGATGGAGCTTGAACAGTCTGTAAGAGCTGCCTCCTTTCAAATACTGAATTACCTCTACAGAGAATTGCTTGGATGGAATTCTAGAAACAAGTGAACATGGTTGTCTACTACTTCCATTGCATGTATTTTATAGCCATAGTGCAAATGTTACTGAGAATCAACTCGCAAGCCTTTTTAATTCTCTTGTTGTAGAACATACTGTATCGATACTTAGGCACCAATACGATGTGGTAGGTAATCTGACCATAGCCATGGCTAAAACTGTGTAATTCCAACTAATATCACATCCTAGCCATAGATGGCTGGCACCATCTGTGGCTATGGCGCCAAAAACAAGCTTATTTTACAAAAAGAGTAAGGATTTAGATATTAAAAATGAAAAACGAAGAGGCGAGGGTTCACTTTATCCCCGACCTGAAGGACGCGGTATTCGTGACCCTCTGCGCTCCCTTAGTAATAAAGAGGAATTAAGAATGACTAAAAAACCGGTTAAGTATAATAATGCGCTTAACAAGGCTCAGGCTGAAGCGAGGCGTCGTATTGACTATATTTATAATGAAATTGATCAGATTTTAAGACATTATACGTGTCCTGATTCTTGTGCTTCAATTTGTTGCAAATATAGCACTATCCAATTTGAACAAGATGAGTATTTTAAAATCCTTAATCTGGTTGATTCAAACAGTAAGAATATAATTGAAAATGGAATTAAACCAGCGTCAGATCCGGATTATTATAGGGTACTTCTCCCAATATGCCCTCTTTTGCAGGGGACTAAATGTAGTATCTATAATAATCGTCCTATGGTATGCCAACGTTATCCTTTTGAGATGTCGGTAGATCATGGTATTATGATAAGACCTTGTGCTCTTGGCATTGATGTTATTTTGGATTATATGTGCTGGTCAGGCGATATAGTAGCTGCAGAGGCTATGTATAACGAATGGCTAAAAAACAAAAATAGTACATTGCCTACAATCACTTATGTGCTTGGGTCTGTTTTGGACAGTTCTAAAGAGCTACATGCGTTTACTAAGTACCTAAATGAAACAGCTCCGGAAGACAGAAAACTAGTGCGTGAAGAATGTATAAAACAAATAGAAGAATCTAAACCGGAATTTACAGATAAACAATTTATACCGAATTCTAGGCTTATCTAAAAAAATAGGTAGTGTACGCGAGTTATTGGTCAATTCCGAAAAAACAAGTGTATCCCCCAGTATTTGCAGAAAATGAAAAGAGATCCACTGTTTATGGTTATCAATACTTCACATCAACTGCCTAAATATAATTACTTTTTTATCCCTTTTTGTCCTATCAATTAATTTCTGTAATTGGCAGGTATGACTAGGTAACAGCCAATAATCAATATGTAAAGGCTTGTCCTGATTAGGGTAACATTTTATAAGAAAGTAATATATTATTTTCATAAGAAATTGTAAGGAACCGTAACACTTACAAGCGGCAAATTTACTGTTATTAATTATTTTTTAGTCAATTTGATAACTCTAGACTCTTTGAACTCACAGAAAAAACTGGACTTATTACAAGCTTATCTACAAGGCATTCGGTGCATGGCTGGAATCATATTTATTTTCATCGCTTCCAGTAAAGGTTTAGAATGAGAGGTAAGTTCGCATATGAAAATCGAGAAATTAGATCAAAAGAGAAAATGGAGAGGCAGTAAGAAAACAAGTTTATTCGGGGATGTGTACAATTACTGTGAGTTCCTGACCCTCTAATTCCTTTCCCACAGAAGACAGGCGCCCATTATTTCCAAAAACGCCAGTAAATACACGGTCATCAGGCGTAACCATAAGGTTATTTCGCTCTTTGTGCCCAACTATAATAGTTACTTCTTTGTTTGCGTATGCTGTTTTTTTAGGCACAGGGTATCCCCTAGAATCCACTTTGAAATATTCTACTTCATCATTTCTATTAGGGATCAGCACTATATTACACATTATTTTCATGGGCACAGTATTAGATGGCCTATTAGATTCTCCAGTCATATTCTTTATATAGTAGACTTAAACTTTATAAACTTTATGACGCCAAACAGGGATTAATTAACTTCTCATCTCTTTTTCGCAGGTGCGTTCTCTTCCCCACGTCCAGAAAAAGGGGATCTTTAGATCACCCCATGCCTTGCAAGAATCTGCCTTCCTATCTGCCATTGTTGTGCTATCCTGCAAACTTCCTCATTTGTCAGGTTGAAAGGCTCAAGAATTAAGTAAGCCTCGGATATTGTTGTTGCTCTTTCGAGATTTTTCTGAATTTTCTGCCATTTTGTTGCTCTTCCTTTTCTCTGAATCATTCTACTACTCCTTCTATCTTATCCGGGTTTTCTTGTACAATACTAAGTCTGGCTTAAAGTATATATAGTTTGTGACATATAATCATATTTAATTCTTTATAAATCAACATTAGAAATACCTTTATTATCTCATATTCATATTTTAGTTCTTATTCTATATTAAAGGAATAAAGTTTATATACTTTAAGCCAAATTACTTTATTGTAATAACATAAAAGGAGCGCAACAAATGAGAATTGAAGACCTTAAAGTTGGAATGGCTGTCAGATACGAAAACCAGAAGTGGAAAGGCATAGTAACAGGCATTAGAGCTTCATACAATGAAGCAGTTGTAGTCTTTGAGGGAGACGGAGCAGACGAGTTTATAGAAATCGGTTATCTGAGGCCTTTCTAATCAGGCCTTTTAATTCTTTTTATGTTGTGCTCTGGAAAGGTGAATAAAAATGAGAAGAACAGTTTATGAGATGATTTTCGCAAGACTTCAGCAGATGAGAATTATTGACGAGTCCGGAAAAATGCAAGCTGACTATATGAAGTTTGTAAGCCGCGGTTTAATGCCTCTAAATGTGGATAAGCTCACATCTGATACAATCGCACTGGCACACAACGGGAAGCAAAACGGGGATGTAATGGCTGACCCTGATATGGAAGTAAGAATTTATCCTGATCTAAAAATGGCTGAAGCTCTCACATTTAGAAATGATTACATGGGGATCTATCAAGAAGTATATCCAGAGCCTGGGAAATACTATCCGAAACTCAAGAAGGAGCTCAACGATTTTCTAAACAACTGGCTTAAAACTATGATTGAAGCGCAGGAGTATCAATTAGCAGCATAAGAAATAGAGAAAGTATGTTGTCAGGACTGTTTTATCCATGAGCCTAGAAGAGTACCAGGGTCTTTCTGTGGAGATTTCTCCAGAAGATGAGGTGTTTCTCATGCCAGACAAGTTCAATTGGTACTCCCTCTTCCGTGGGGATTGGGAATGCGGGAAAGGATATTACTATTATAGTACATGAAAATGAAAAAAGTAAACTATCACTTTATAACGATAACTGGTCTTGGGGGTTAGTTTTTGAAAACCGTCAGCATGCGGATCTCTACATTTACCACAAGCATGAGAATGTAATCGATTTTCATACTTGATCAATATTCGCCCCAGTTGAAATACGGAAAATCTCTAAGAGCGTGTCTTAAAAATAAGTTAATTCTACAATTGGAACAAGGACTTACGCATTTGAACTGTAAAATGGTACATCAAACATTAAATGCCTAAAATGTAAATTTTAGTCATGATGTCTATTGTATTTGATCTCATATATAGAGTAAACAAGTCCGATGTAATAAATTTACAATCTGAATATAAAATCAACAATGCCAGTACCCAAGTGTAGAAATGTTTTGAATTTTAAGACAGCCTCTAAGTTGACAGTGTCACAAACGTACTGTAAATTCAAAGTCAATTTTGTGAACTGTGCAAAGTTTGGTTATTTCCAAGTGGATTTTTCTGTCCAATTACTTATTGATTTAAATCAGCGCCATCGACTTATAAACGGCATCTATCGGATCCTCATAAAAAGAAATCTGGAACTTACTGAAAAGATCCGGAGGTACTGTTGCTATCTTTCCTGCAGAAGCAATTGGAATCAGTACTCTTTTTGCGCCGGCATCAAGGCAGACCTGTAAAAGACCGGCCAGGTTTTCAAGTACACCTACAGAGCCTCCTATTGTCATACTTCCGAGGACTGCAGTTTGTTCCTGAAGCGGTCTTTCCAATGCTCCAGAGCAGAGGCTGATGAAGGCTGCAAGAGCAAGTTCTTCGGACACGCCGACACCATATAGATCCTGGACGTGCAAAAAGTAGTCCTTTTCTTTTACAGAGATGCTCTGACTTATGGATTTTGCGTTGGCTCTGAAGTAATTGAAGGCCGTTTTAATTGACTCCTTTGCCTGAGAATTTGAACCTGTGCCTGATTTTTCGTATTTACCTGATCCGGATACTATCTGGACTTCAAACTTGTATACGCCAATCTTGCCAGATTCGGTAGCAGCAGCAGTGTAGGCTTCTCCAGGCTTTGTGATGCCTGCGGGGATAATTTTGTTTCCGCCGCTTTCTGGCACGGATACGAAGACTTCTGTCAGGTTCTCATTGTTAATGTAGGAGAAATTCACATCGAAGAACTCGATTCCTCCTATTTTTTTCAACTGCTCTTTCACACGCCTTCTTCCTACAAGCGCGTATTCAAGGATTTCCTGAGCCTGCTCTCTGGTGATATTCTCATCCGGGTAAATGAGTTTCATAAGACCGGAGAAGGTCTTTTTAACCGCAATCACATCACGCTGATTGAGGTTGTTTCCGAGTTTAAAGAAATTGTTTATATTGTCAGCGTAAGACCTCTTCCTCATTTCCCTGAAGAATTCTGCAATATAGTCAACTATGAATCCGTATCTGTCTGTAAAGTGTTCAGGCCTGAACTTCGGGATTTCCCAGCCAGGGAGGTAATAGTGCATCCTGTCGAAAAAGGCGGTATCGCTGTTCATAGCTTCCGGGAAGGGAGAAAAGAGGTTTGAAGTCTTTAATAAGGACTCTATGCTCTGGTTGACATTTCCTACAAAAACGATGGACGCATTAGCATTCTTTTGCTCTTTTCCCCTTGCAAAAGAGCCAGATGCCATGTAGTCTTTGAGAATCTGTATCCCGTCCTTATCCTTGAAGCGGATTCCTGCAACTTCATCAAATGCCACAACGTCCCAGAACCCCACAAGTCCTACCTGTCGGGTGGACATGTTATAGAAGAGGTTTGCAACTGTGGTCTGCCCCCCGGAGATCAGGATGGTGTTTGGGGATATTTCCTTATAAACATGAGATTTCCCGGTGCTTTTCGGGCCGAGTTCGCAGAGGTTGTAGTTATTCTCGACAAGAGGAACAAGCCTTTCGAGCATATGCCATTTAATGGAAGTTTCAAGCTGGGTGGGTTCCATCCCAATGCTTCTCATCAGGACGTCAATCCACTCATCTTTAGTAAAGTTCTTCCTTTCCACCAGGATCTCCTGAAGGTTCATATTAGGGATCTGGATTGGCTTCAGGCTGGAGATGATGAAGGGGGAAGAAGCTGATTCTGTGGAGTACTCCATCTTGATCATGCACCAGATTCCACCACCTAGAAGCTTATCGTATTTTATGACATAATCAGAGTCAATCTCGATGTTTTTGAGTCCAAGGTTGGAGAACTCAGCTTCGTAGATGTCTCTCCTTTCATTGAGTGTGACCGTTATTTTATCAATGACTGTGTAATAGCCTGTTTCTCTAATCCTCGACTTTATTCTTTCGGCTTCATCAGGCCTTACATAATTCTGGGACAGGATATTTTTGACCTTTTGGACGCCTTCCTTGATTACATCCTCGTCATCATCTGCGCAGTAAGAGCCTAGAAGGTATTCCAATACGTAAACAGGGACGTTGTGCCCGACTTTCAACAGTTTTGTCAGGTCTTTTCTCACAACCCTGCCGGAGAAGTACTGATTTAATTTTCGGTCTGTTTCAAGATCTTCTTCAACCATTTTATCCTGTCCCAAAAACTTTTTTTATCCCAGAATCGTTGTGGATTCCCTTTTTTAATTTAAAAGTCATCAAAGTCGCCAATTAAAAGGTCAAGTTCAAATGGAATCCGGGCAATATCTTTGATTTCATTTGTATCTTCATCAATCAATCTAAGGTAATATGTTTTATTTTCGAGACCATTGCCAAGGGTAAGTATAACAGTGTGTTGCCTTTCTTCAGGCTCATCTGATTCGCTGTTGGCAATAACGGTTTTTTCGTCACTGACCATTTTTTCCTGTTCGTTGTCAATATCCCAGAGTGAAGCCCTAAAGGTGCGAGGTTTCAGCTTATCAGTCACTTTTTCGGTCTGGAAAATCTTTACTTTAAACTTACTGCCTGTGATCTTTTTCCGGTCATTTACTACCGAGACGTTGACTTTGCCGTATTTGATGCCCTTCTTTTCCAGGGTCTTTTCATTCCTCCGATGGTTATATGTCAGAACTGGAATGACAATCTCTTGAGGAGAAGCTCCTCCATGCACGAAATTGAGCCCACCTCCCTGGAGTTTGAATCTGAGGTCAGTTTTCGGGACATAGGCAAAGAGGGGGGAGTGTCCTTGTCCAAGTACATAGTTCATGTCAAAGCTGTGTATATTATCCAGTGAATTATCGAGTGCAAGTTCCTGGTCACTCAAGATAAACCTCTTTGTGGTATCAATTATTCGGGTTTTGTCAAACGATGAGGTTTCTACCTTATCCACATTCTCCATATCGTCTCTTCTGTACAGGAAACCATGATCTGCAGTAACAATTATGTTGGTTGTGTTTAGGCGATCACTCAGGTACTTGACCAGCTTCTTGATTTCTATAACAGTTTCCTCTACTGCATTGAAAACACTGTTTTCCGATGACTGCTTATCACCAATTGAGTCTATTTTATTGTGATATATGTAAAGGACTCTTTTTCCTTTGATCAGTTCTCTTGCCTCTTCCCGGCTGAGTTTAATGAAGTCTTCATAATTCAGTGCAAGTGAGTCTTCACATTTACTCTGTAGGATTTTGTTCCTTTTTTCAAGCCCTTCGGAACTTATGCCATCCACAAAGATTTCTTTTCCTCTGTATTCCAGAGCGTTGTGAGGGAGTAAACTTGCCATTCCGAGCTTCGTGTATGAGGGTAAGACTCCTGCCATGTAGCTGAGTTCGGAAAGTCCCCAGGTATCTTTGTTGAGGGTTTCAAAAAGCTCTACAGCTGCTTCGTAGCGCAGTGCATCGGAAATGATAACTGCAACTTTACTCCTGTCATCTTTTTGCAAAATCTTGTTTACATGCCATTTGTAGAAATCCTTCTGGCTGTCTGCAAGCTCAATCTTCCACTGCCCTTTAAGTTTGGAGTCAATAAGGCTGGCCCATTTCAGTAACAGTTTTCCGAGTAGCTTGTTGTTGTAGAGATTTTCGACCTGAGGCCTGAGACTTTTTTTCAGGATATCCTTTTCCTGCTCTTTATCATAGTAATAGTAGAATTTCCTGTAGAGATAATCGATCTGGTAGTAAGTCTCAGCATACGCTTTGAATAACTCATACAAACTGGGGGTGTTTTCAAGCGCATCAGTTGCCTTTGGATTATCATAGTATTCCCTGGAAAACCGGAAGAGCTTAACCGCATATTCAAGCGCATTGTAAATATTTTCATATTCGGGGAACCAGTGTTTTGTCCGGCGGGTATCTATCCATGCAAGATGGCTTTTGAAGTCCTCTTCAGTCGAATCTACAGGACTGTTCAGGGATTTGAGTATGTGAAGGATTACAGCCTTATCAAAGGTTTCCACGGCTTCGGCTTCAAGATATGTCTGGACATCACGTTTATCAAGTTCTGCCTGCAGGTTCTTTTCCAGATCCTGACCATTTTCTGCAAGCATTTCCTTGGTATATTTCTCAAACGTTTTGGAATCCCGTGAGCTGTCCATCCAGTGCTTGAGGAAGATCTGGCACTCGTTTTCTTTCCGGTCAACATACTGGTCATAGCCTGAAAGGGAAATTTCGGAATACCTCTTTACGTGTGTGACAAGAAAACTCAGGAAAAGCTTCTTCAGGGTAGGATTCTTTGCCGAAAACCCAAAGTCTTCTTCTGCAAGTTCCCAGAAGTTTTCCTCCAGCCCAAACTTTGAGATATTCTCCCAGACAGGGTTTTCAGCTTCATCCAGGGATTTCAGCATGGTGTCCCTTACAATCTGTTTGAAATCAAAGGCCTGTGTCTTTGAAAAAACAGCCAGCATCCCCAGAATGAACTCTTTTTCCCGCCAGTCCCGCTGGTGGAGCTTCTTTAAGGGCTGAACCCTCTCTTTCTGGTTGCCAAAGAATTTCTCGTATTTAGTGAAGAAGTCGTCCAGCTCATGCCCGTTGATTTCAAACTCACTTTTGATGTCTGAAATCCGGCTGTTCTCAAATTTAGACGAATAGAGCTGGATATCAAAAAGCCAGTTGGATTCGTTTGCTCTTTCTTTGTCAGGACAATAGATAAGGTAATTTGACTCCTGGTCTTCGATTTCAAGGAGTTTTTTGGTTTCAAAATAGTTATTCTCAAGGATATGGAATTTGATTGCCTGTCCTTCCAGGATCTGTATTAGTTCTTCAAGCTCTTCTCCGGGGGCCTGTTTCTCCTGATCCCAGGCGGTTTTGTCCCTGTCGTACCAGAAAACGATTTTTCTTTTCTCGTAGTCCTTCAGTTCTGAAGGGGAGAATTTCTTGAGTATACTTAGGCTTGTTTTTTCCACGTTGACCATGAAAATCCATATCCTATGATTAATTTGTTTTAGAGTATTGAGGGAATTATCCTTCTTATGCGGTTTTTGCGGTATTGTATTGGGAAAATATACTGCTGATTTCACGGTTCTGTTTCGTTATATCTTACCAACTAACCCCTCAAATTTCTTATAATTCTCTACAACCCCATCATCCAGATCAATCTCAATCAACTGATCCGCTTTATGCTGGAGAAGCTCGTCATACTTCATGAGCTCATCGATCTTCTTTCTAAGCTTCACAAGCTCAGCCTCGGCTTTTCCCCGATTCTCCTTACTCCCGGAAATTTCTTTTTCCAGAAGCGTCCTCTGAGCATCCAGCTTCGACTCAAAGTCCAGCAGATAATCAATCCTCATCTTCGCCAGAGTAGTCTTATCGTACCTGTGCATGTAAACGAGCGCATTGAACACTTTTCCTTTTTCTGAAGAAGTAAAGAGCCAGTATATTGGCCTCTTCTTATACATCTTCAGATGATCGCTGTAGAAATCCTTCAGGAAATAGTTCCGGATAACCTTCTCAGGAGCCTCTCCTTTCTTCGAAAGCGCACCTGCAATGAAGTCCAGATTTTCTGAAAGCGTATTCGCTCCAAAAGTAAGCTTCAAAAACTCTTTGAACCTGCCTACAATGTCATCCGTGTAATACTCGTCATCAAGGATTGGGATGATATTATCTTCATCAGGCAGGAAAGAAGCACCAGGTACTTTTTCTTTAAAATCAGCCAGCTTTTCACCTTGATTTGCAAGTATAAGCCCTTCTTTATCAATAGAGTAACGTCCGAACATGCAGCCGACAGCGTATGAAAGCAGTTCTTTTATTGTATCGGTCAGCAGTAGAACCTCAAGTTCTTCTTCGGTTTTGCTGTTACCGTAGCGATAATATGGATTGCACGTCAGCGTAATTTCAGAAAGTGGAACCTCTGGGGTTAATTCATCTTGCAAGCCGTAGGCTTCGATGAAAATGTGGTTATTTTCTTCCTCCAGCCGCTGCATTTCAAGGGTCATTTCTTTCCAGTGGGTGCGGAGTGTCATGTAGGTTTCTTTCAATGTTGGCTGGCGGTACTTTGATTTTAATAGTGGTAGAATAGTGAAGTTCCAGGAAGTTTCATAGGAGTCCCAATCAATTTTACTTTTTTGTATGATATTACTTATAACTGAATTAGACGACTTAACAAAAGGAAGTCTCGATATGTTACCTTGTTCATAATTTATAGTCTCAGATAATGCGTCTAAAAAAATTGGGATTACCTTTGAATTAAATAATCCACAAATATGAGTTAATTCTTCATTATTTTTAGCAAATACTTTCATCCCTGCGTCACTAAAAATTGCTCCTTTTTCTGAAAATCTGGTGCTAAAATTGCCTGAACTTACTTTGCTCCATGTAACACCGGGCAAAAAGTATTTGTCTTCTGAAGGACAGTGATTTCCCATTGATTTTAATATAACATAGTTCCGTTCATCGAAAGAAATAACGTTAAGATTATTTCCAAACCATTTACGAAAATCTCCACCTTTGTCTATAGGCACCCATTTTAGAGACGTATTCCATAGTTTTTCTTTTGACTCAAAACCGAAGGCTATCATTCCAATTGGAACTTCGTACCAAAGGCGTATGAACCGTTCGTTATCACCAGTAGCCATTCCTTGTCTTGCTTTGAAAATATCACCAAGACGACTAAATTGATTAAAGCACTTTCTAACCCTTTCACTCACCCAATAAGCAATTGGACTCCCCGGAATCTTCTTGAAGTCGGCGGCGGAGGCATGGGATGGTTCAGATATTTTTTCTTTCAGGTCGTTTTCTTTTTCTGCCTCACAGCTTCCATCAACTAGTCGTAGATATGTTCCCTTATACTCTAAGTGTCGAGCATTTTCGACAACAAACGCCGTTGTTGAAACAACTTCTCCTCCTATGCTGTCAAAAGCTCGTGATCCAAGATGAGCCATGGACAGGATAGTTTCATTGCTGAGGATGATTTTACGTAAGTTTTCATAGGACGAAAGGAACATCCAGCTCTGCATGGTGATCATGGCAATCATGCCTTTTTGCATTGCAAGATTCAGATTTCTCTCTATGAACATTGCAAAAAGATCAGATTTACTATCTGGATAATTGTTCTGAGCAAAAGTCCTTAATTCATTGTTCATCCCTTTACCGCCCATATAAGGTGGATTGGCGATTACCACATGATATTGCGGGCTTGAGAGGTAATCTGCCTGCTTCAGAGCCAGTAGGACTTTCTGATGAGTTGTAAGCAGAGAAAGGTTGCTGGAAAGATTTTTCGATCCCAGCGAGTGTAAGAGACCCGATACATCCTTTGCAACCGGACGTATAAGGGAACCGAAATTATCGGCTTCTGCGAACTGGGACAGAGTAGCTCTATGAGCATTAGTGAAAAGCTCACGTCCAACTGCGCCTATGTAAGTATTGAGTTCTCCTTCCTCAAAAACAACGTTTTCCAGCATGCAGATATTGGGCTGAACCTGCTTTTTGAAAAAATGGCGGTCTTTGCCTCTTGCCTTCATAATCAATGCAAAGCCTGCTAGTTCTCCTGCACGCTTATCAATCTCTATCCCGAAAAGATTGTGGGTCAGGATCAGTTCCGGAATTTCGGAGGGAATGTATCCCTCTTCTTCGTAAATAGCATACAGCAGGTCAAAAGCATAAACAAGCATGTGCCCCGAACCGCAGGCAGGGTCGCATATCTTGATCTCTTCAGGAGAATTGATTTTCAAAAAATCGGTTTCCTGTTGTTCAGGCTTTATGTAATACTCCATCCTGTCATTAAGGCTGGATTCCGAGTGGTTTAGCATCCACAGACGACCAAGAGAGTTTTCCACAAGATAACGGACAATCCAATGAGGAGTGAAGAGCTGTGTTTTAGCAGGGATGTTTTCCTTACTAACCTTAATATTCTTTTTGAGATCTGCATCGACTTTTTCCTTCTTCGGAGCTATGTAGTCCTGGTAGATCCAGCCTATGATTTCTACTTCTTGCCAGTCCTCATCCGGGATAATTGAGTTCAGGTCGTGCAGAACTGAGCCCGTATGGAGAAGCTTGTCAGGGAAAAGGAGTTCGGTGTAGTCTTCGATTTTCTCAAAGAGGAAGGGCATTATTTTGTTCAAGTAGTTGCAGAGTTTGAGAATCAGGTATTTGTAAAGCTCTTCATCTTTATTTTCGGCTTTTAGGTCAAGGACTAAATCTCGGTTAAGGTTCAGGAAGTCAAGTTTCAGGGCGTTTGTGAGAAGATCGGGTTCAGGTTTATTCGGGTCTGTTGAAGTGAAAACTTTGATCTGGTCAGGAAGGCAGCCGTTCATCTCCATGAACTTGAGGGCAACAAGGCGGTTGAACCATGTATAGGTTACTTCTTCCATGACCTGTTCGTAGCCTTTCTCCTTGATCTGTTTTACAAGCTGGGAGCGCTGGTTTTTGATTTTTGAATTAAAGACACTGCCGTTGATCACAACTGAGTCCACGTGTTCTTCTACGGCATGGATTTCTTTGGGAAAGATTCCGTAATAGGCTGCCTGGCTTCTTACTTCTGCGTTTAACTTGTCCCGAACTTTGTTTGAGAATTCGATTATTGCTGATTTGTCCATTTTTATCCGACCCTTTCTTAGACCCTTATGTTCTTTTCCTTGAGAATTTCCATCAATTTTTCTCTAAGCTGTGTAATATATTCCTCAACATCTGCTTCGGTTTCCATCATTTTTCCGCATCTGAAAAATGCTATATTGCCGATAACCTCAGTAGTTCTCTGAGGGGTTACCGGAGGAACGGTTTTTGTTTCTGCTCCTGTGTCGTGATCTGCAGGTTTTGTTATCGGAGTTCCCAGATTATCTGTGGTCTCAGATCTTGTCTTATATTCATTCTTCTTCTGCTCTTCCCGGATAGTCTGCCTCTCCCGGTCTATCTGCCTGTAAGCTTCTACCCTCTGGGAATTTATAATCTGAACCTGGCTCTGGACAAGAGCACAGTCCTCAGCGTCTTCTATCGTCCTTTCTATTACATTGAAGAGCCTGAGCACTGTTTCCTTGAAATCATCGGAAAAGATTTCGTCTGAAAGTTCCCCCTCAAGCTCTTTCGTGACCACATCAAGGCTTTCTCTGATCTCTTTTTTTCGGGCAGAAAGGGCATCCTGTATTGCAGCTTCTATCTTCTTTTCCAGCATGGGGAGCTGGCGGATCTGAGAGTAGGGTTCTTCCAGGTTCAAAATTCTGTTTACTTCCTCAATATCTGCTCTTGTTTCTTTACTGAGGAACTGGATATTTCTGGAGTAATCCTTGTACTTATGGGCAAGCCTCCTGAAGATCTCAACCTGGGCGCCGTTAAAGAAGTTCTTCACAGGCTCTGCATCAGCATGCAGCTCTTCAAATTCGATCTTTTGTGAGGCTACAGCTCTAAAAAAAGCTGAAGGATCTGAGTTTTCTGTCAGTTCTTTCAGGAATTTTCTGTAGGCTTCAATCCGTGCTCTGCCAGGGAAGCTTCCTTCTTCTTCATATCTTCCTTCGATTACCTGGAGGGCTGAAAGCTCTTCCCGTAATATTTTCTCTGCGGTTTCGTAGAGTTCGCCTTCTTTCTCTGGCAGGCTTAGTTTGTCAAAAAGGTTGTTAAGGATCAGCCTTACGGCTTTCAGGTCTTCTTCTCCAGTCTTCTCCCTGATTTCTATGATAAGCTTGTCAGCATCATCTCTTCTTGTCAGGTGCTTTGCCGTAGCATCCTCGGCATTAAACAGGTATTCGGACTGGTAGCGGAGTTTGATCTCTTCTCTGAGGTAAAGAATAGCCACAAGCCCTGAAATCGTCATCTCTTTCCAGCCAAAGGGTTTTTTCGTAAAGTGTTCCTTTAAGTCACTTAAAAGAACTCTGCCGCTTCTTCCGTACTTTAGCTGGATGTAGTCAAGCACCTCTTTTAAAGCCAGCCTGTTTATGTCGCTGCCTGTAACCCCGAACTTCTCAAGATCGTCCGAGCGCAGGACTCTGAGCACTTCGCTTTCGTTTTCATAATCCTTTGTGACATATCCGGCTTTTTTGTAGACGTTCTCTATAAGGAGATCGAGCCCTTCCTTTATGCGCTCTTTCGGGCTGGATTTTCCAGGTGTTACTTCTTTATTATCAACAAATACCCTCGAACCTGAGACTCCTTTAAGGATTAGCTCTGCTGCGTTTACTCTTGCACTATTGGCATTCTGCTGTTTTGTGGACAGAATATTCTGGATTTCCAAGTTGTTCCTGTTTGAAGAGTTCTGCTTGAGGTATTTCTCTATTTTCAGGTAGGATCTGATCTGGTCGATTAATTCGTCTTCCGGAAGTACGAAAAGAAGGGTGTCCGTCGAATCGATATTGCTCAAATTTTCGCCACTCAGGGACTGCTGGTTTCCTTTTTTAGTGCTATACTGGTCTGAAAGAGGGGTCAAGAATTTGATTGTAAGGTCTGCACCTGGGACGACTTTTACCCTATTGTCAATAGCTTTGTTAAACTTGTAGTCCTTATGGGAAGCCGGGCAGATTCCCTGTTTTTGCTCGTAGAGCATCCCATGGACTTCTTCAAGAATCTGGTGCTCTTCAATATCTATCCCTTTGATCTCTCTATTGATATCTTGCTCCTCATTTGTCAGGAAATAATACTTGTCTTCGGACTTGTTTATCAGGGTCTGGTCTTCGAGTTTTCGCAGGGATTCAATGATTCTCTGTTTCAGTTTTATCTTATCTTCGTCAACCGAGGAGATGGAGAGAACTATCAGGTTATCGAGGTTTGGCTCAATTTCCTTAATATTCCTTATCATAAACAGGATTTCCAGAAGCTCACAGTCTTTTTCATTAAGGAAATCATTTTTCCGGGCGTGAGAGATCGTCTTTGCAATAATCGGGTCAAGGAAACCTTCAATAGTCTCATAAAATGCATGGAAAGGAATCAGCAGCCCCACATTCTTCTCACCGTAGTTCACTGTAGACTCCTTAAAAGCACCAAGGAGCGACCGTTCTCCTTTTGCCAGGTGCTTGCCAGTAAACCCAGTTTCTCTGATTTTCTCAAAGACCTTCTGCGCAAGATTGAACTGGTAGGGGACAAATGGATATACATTTACAAAGTCGTCTTCGTTTCTGTAGACCTTTATTTCCGCCCGGTTTGAAAAAGCAAGCAGGTTCCTTAGTATTGTCTGTTTTTCAGCATAGTAAGAGGCCAAGACTTCCCTGTATTCCTCCTTCTTATGCAGAATCCTTTTCTTGATTACCTCGTCCACATTGGCACTGGTAAGGCCCAGACGGGTGTTAAAGCGCCCCTGAATCTTCGAAAAATCATTGCCTTTTACGTGTTCTTTTGTGACGGTATCGATATCAGCCTGTGAAGTCACTGCAACCCAGGCTTTTCCCCTGAGTTTAGTCCCAAGGTCTTCTACAATGGTCTGGAGATTGAGCATCAACTCGCTGTTTTCTCCTATATACTGTCCGATTTCGTCCACAAGGAAAATTACCTGATGGTCTTTTCCTTTCGATTTGCAGTATTTATCGAGCTTCTTTGCAAACTTCTCAACGCTGAAAGTGTAGCTTGCCCCATCGTTCTCAAACAGCCTGGCAGCAGCCTCCCTGCTCATATAGCCACAGTTTGCAAGGGCTTCTATAACATCGTCTTGATCGAAATCATAAACGATTCTTCTTTCTTCCCATGTCTTTCCGTTTATGCGCTCGAACTCGGTTTTAAAAGGCTTGTAAAGCCCTTTATCCGCGAGGTCTTCCTCAAGATCTGCGATCCAGAAAACATCTCCCATATACCCGCGCATA
Source organism: uncultured Methanosarcinales archaeon (assembly GCA_964434965.1). Classification (GTDB taxonomy): domain Archaea; phylum Halobacteriota; class Methanosarcinia; order Methanosarcinales; family Methanosarcinaceae; genus Methanosarcina. The sequence goes on along the minus strand of CAYSWX010000001.1, from coordinate 363,417 downwards.
TCATTGAAAGCCCTCATGAATATGTTTACAATCTGTTCATCGCCCTTGTTTGCAGTGTTTGCTTTGGAATCTATATTAAAGAGAATAACATCTTTAGTGCCTGAAGTAACGGCTTTTTCGATATTGGCAAAAATTGCAGGGTCTGTTATCTTTTCCCTAAAAAACTCGAGTGCTGTCTTTCCATGAACTTCTCTATTTGACAGTAAATACGACAGGATCTTGAGGAAATGTGATTTCCCAGAACCGAAGAACCCTGAGATCCAGACTCCTATTTTATCTGTGGGTTCTTCCAGTGTTACAGTATAATTTCTGAAAAATGTATCAAAGTGCTTTAGGGACTCACCTGTCACCACGTACTCGTCAAGTTCAGTATAGACGCTTGTTTCGTCTTCCTGATCAACCTTTATTACTCCGTTAATATCCCTTCGGATATCTTTTTCAAATAAATCTTCTATTTTTATTTCTGTGGCTGTCATGTTTAGCACTCTGAGTATATATCAGTCTGAATTGAATTTGGATGTGAATTACATTTGAATGTGAATTATATAAAGATGATTCGGAATGAAACCTGAAAACTTAAAACTTCCCATATAGAGTAACCCTGAGAAGACTTCTTGAATTTTTAAAAATTACAATACCTCTGGCATCAAGCGAAAAGCTCTGTAGTAATTCTTGCTTTTAAATTCGCCAAATAAGCTCAGGTCAAGTCCACTGAATTTTCCTGGATAAAACATCACAAGGGGCTTTTTGCCTGTAACGGAATGAAGGTTGTTAAGTACGGAATGAGCTCTGGTCATTGGCCATGCATTTCCCACTCCTGTCAGAAAAATCAGGTCGTAATCAAGTTTAAGTATCTCTGCGATTTCTTTTTTTGTGGCTTCTTGATTCAGAATTAATCTTATTTTCTCAAGTAAGGCGTCTGACCCCTTTTTCTTTTCAAACTGGATTATTTTTTCATCGCTAAGCTTCTGATTCAGGATTTTGAGACATAGGTTGTACAGATTGATCTCAATTATTTTAACAGAATATTTACTCTCGAAGCTTGAGACCATTTTTTCAATTGTATCCCTTACAAGGAGCTCTTTCTCCGGTTCATAGTCAAATATCCAGTATGGGATCTCGTTTCCCAATCCCTTACATTCCAGAAACTCTGTTGTTTTTATCTTTTCTTTAAAGAGTTCTAGACGCTCCTCAAGTTTCATGATCTTAGAATGCAGCACTATCTATAAATCGGTTATTATTTTCAGCCAGTATAATGTTGTTTATTTTAAGCCACCTGTGTCCCACGGTTTCAATAAATTCACAGATTATTGATAGACATTGTTGGCACCCATCAACCCACCCTGCCTTTACGCAACCGATGACTATATACCTTACAGGTGATGGTCTTTTCTCTTGGAGCTTCATCGGTTGTATGCACTCACTGGAAAGTTTATGGCATTTAGGACAGGAAGCAGCTCCACGAGTGGAAATAGACACCCATTAAATGTTTACAAACAATTCCATCCCAAACTCCTCCAAAAGGTTCTATATGTGTAAACTGCGAACCCTAATTATGGTTAAAAAAGTATTTGTTGGTGTAGAAGGGTGCAGAGCAGGTTGGTTTTCAACTGCACTTTTAGTGTGGGAGAAGAGACTCGAATACCTGAACGCCTTCGCGAAAAGCTCTTGAGTCGTTTACCGTTGACCTTGCTTGCCAACATCGAATACTTGAGGACGTACCTACGAAATACCGGTGATCAATTTATAGCACATTCGCAGGCTTTAAGAAGCTCATAGTTCAATTTTTTATACGCAGTGCCTGTTCATCAAGGCATTGAGAAAATAGCTTAGAATGGCTTAAAATAAATCACTGAAAAAAGAGTTTTAGTGCGAGAGGTGCGATTCGAACGCACGAACTCCTACAAGACCAGACTCTGAATCTGGCGCCTTTGACCTGGCTGGGCAACTCTCGCATGTTGGTTTGTTTACTGTTGAATAAAATATAGTCCTCTATGTAAAACTCTGAATCCAGCGCCTTTGACCTGGCTGGGCAACTCTCGCATGATGTAGCTTGTGTTGTAGCAGCACATAGTAGTACTCTTTATTCTTAAACTTTTTCCTTGAACGCCCTCTCGGAGGGTGAAAAAGCCCTCTAACCTGAAAAATATATTTATTTTTCTGTGTTTTCCTTACTAATAATTGGTGAAATTGATGAAAATTTCATCTCATCAATTTCAGGATAAGGGCTTTCTGGGCGTGAAGGCGGTTTTCTGCCTCTTCGAAGACAACCGAGTTCGGGCCGTCCATTACCTCATCTGTAATTTCAAGGCCTCTCCTGGCAGGGAGGCAGTGCATTACTATTACATCAGGTTTTGCAAACCCAAGGAGTTTGGCATTGACCTGGAAAGAAGCAAAATCTTTCAGGCGCTTTTCCTGCTCTGCTTCGTCACCCATGGAGACCCAGACATCAGTATAGATTACATCTGCGTCTTTTGCGGCAGTTTTGGGGTCATCCGTAATCGTGAACTTGCCTCCGAGGGCTTTTGCCTGTTCAAGGAACTCGGCTTTGGGTTCGTAGCCTTTAGGGCAGGCAATGGCAAACTCCATTCCCATGATTGCCGAACCGAGAAGAGCAGAATTACAGACATTGTTCCCGTCACCTATCCAGGCGAATTTCAGGCCTTCAAACCTGTTTTTGTATTCCATGATGGTCATGAAATCGGCAAGGATCTGGCAGGGGTGTTCCCTGTCTGAGAGGGCATTGATCACGGGTATGGTCGAGAAATCGGCAAGCTTTTTAACAGTATCGTGGCTCAAGACCCTCGCCATGATCCCATGCAGATAACCTGAAAGGGTCCTGGCTGTATCCTCAATGGTCTCGCCTCTTCCTACCTGGATATCCTTGGAGTTCAGGTAAAGGGAATGCCCTCCAAAATCTGTCATTGCAACTTCGAAGGATACTCTTGTCCTTGTGGAAGATTTTTCAAAAATCATCCCAAGGCTTTTGTGCTTCAGGTACTCGGTAGGTTCTCCTGCCTTACGTTTTTTCTTCAGGTCCACGGCCAATTCAAGGAGTTCGTATATCTCCTCCCTGGACAGGTCAGTTATAGAAAGTACATCTCTCTTCATCGTCTCAACCCCGACTTATTTCTGGCTGAATTTAAACTCTATACTACTGCATAGTACTTATTTTCACGCAGTACTCCTGCATAGCTTTTAAACAATCAGCCTCTAAGTTCTTTCATATGGTCTATTCTTTTCTGGATAAGACTGGCAGTGCCTATATCTTTCCGGAAGAATAGTTTACCCTGAATGTTTTCAAGAGCATTCTGAGCGATTTTTTCTGCTGCTTCTATTGTCTCTGCGCACCCGACAACAGCAACTGCGCGGGAGCTGGTTGTGTAAATTTTCCCTTCTTTTTCATACACGCTTGCATAGTAGACCGAAGCTTTTCCTATATCTCCTACAACTACCTCGCTATCTTTTTCAGGATTCTCCGGGTAGCCTGCCGGGACCGCGTATTTACACACTGTCGCTTTTCTGCTAAACTTCACAGGCAGGTTTCCAAGGGTTCCTTTTGTCACAGCAGACATAATTTCTGCAAAATCAGTCTCTATAAGGGGGATCACATTCATGGCTTCAGGGTCTCCAAACCTGGCGTTGAACTCCACTACTTTGGGACCGCTGGATGTAAGGATAAACTGCCCGTAAAGAATGCCCTGATATCCTGTTCCTGTTTCCTCACGCAGGGCTGTTACGGTATGCTGCATAATCTTTTTTGCCTTCTCGATATCTTCGGAAAGCATAAAAGGAAGGATCTCTCCTGCATCGGTGTATGAACCCATGCCGCCTGTATTTGGCCCGAGGTCTCCTTCATATGCCCTCTTATGGTCCTGCACTGCAGGGAAAAAGGCAAGGTTCTTTCCGTCAACAAAAGCCTGGAGGGTGAATTCCTCTCCTATGAAACGCTCCTCAATAACCACAGGCCCCTTTTCCAGGAGCTCACTTGTATATTCTTTGGCAGCCTTGAGGTCGGGGAGCTGGTCACCCATAACTTTTACCCCTTTTCCGCCTGTAAGTCCTGAGGGCTTGACTGCAACATCGCCAAGCTTTTCAATGAAAGCATGCGCAGGAGCTTCATCTGTGAAAACTTCATAGGCAGGGCAGCCTTCGATCCCGTATTTTTTCATGAAATTTCTTGCCCAGGCTTTATCAAACTCAATAACCGCACAGGCTTTTTTAGGACCTACAACAGGGATTCCGGCATCCCATAAGGCATCTGCAACTCCTGCTGCAAGAGGAGCTTCAGGCCCCACAAAAGCCATCTCTATATTCCTGGCTTTTGCATATTCGACAATTTTTGCAACATCTGTTTCTTTTTCGAGGAGGAAGTCCTCACAGAGGGCTGCAATTCCCGGATTTTTCTTTGCCATTAACGCATAAAGAATGGGGTTATGCTTGCTTTTCTTGATTCCTTCGGCAATGGCGTGTTCCCTTCCGCCGCCGCCGATAAGCAAAATCTTCATTTTCATTCTCCTTGTTCAAAAAAACTTATTTTTTAATATGAAATTTGTTTTTAAATACCTGGTAAGGAAATAAGGTGAAGAAAAGGTAATGGACTATGGGGCTCACAAGACCTTTCTTTCAATTCAAAAATTTTTTATTTTTATAGGTGATATTTTTAATAAACAACGCAATAAAGGATTTCCTAATTCTCTATTTCTTCTGATAAATATCTTCTCATTGTTAAGCTTCGGATTTATATAAAAATCCAGTTGGTCTTAACTTCTTTTTAGAGTTTTGCTCTTTATCCTTCTTAAAAATTTCATTTTAACACATTTTTTCAAAATAAAATCCAAATCAACACACTTTATTTACATTTAGCCTGAAGCAAAAGTAAAAACAGTTTAAATCTCTATAAAATATAAAAATTTATTCATTCCATACGCGGGAATGAGTAAAGTCCTCTTAATATATGAGATCTCTTTTTAAGAGACGATGTCTATAAATCAAAACCCTTATGAAATTTTCCGGAACTAATGTCCGGAAGTTGTAGCACGTTTTTCTACTGCCTTCCTGCTGCGATTAAAGGATTCGAAGGTGAATTTTAATCATTACGAAAATAGAGATTCTGGAAAGTGCTACAGCACTTTCCTTACTTTAACAGGTCACTTGCACTTACAAGAGGCACAAGTTGGGCATCTACTTCTTTCAGGTTTTCTCCTGCCCCTTCTTCCCTGTCCACTACAGTGATTACATATTTAACACTGGCTCCGGTCTCCCTGACAACTTTTATTGCGTCTTTTACCGAGCCCCCGCTGGTTGTTACATCTTCAAGCATTACAAGCCTGTCTTCTGGTTTCAGGTCTCCTACGAATCTGCTTTTTGTACCGTATTCCTTGACAGATTTCCTTACTATAAGAAGGGGAAGTTCAGTTTCCAGAGAAACCGCTGTTGCCAGAGGAACACCTCCGAGCTCCACACCTGCAACTGTATCCACATCCATCTCCTTTATCCTGAGGGCTGCCTGCCTGGCAATTATTTTCAGGGTCCTGGGGTCGGTGCTGGCTTTCTTGATATCTATATAATACTTGCTTTTCTTTCCCGAAGCAAGCGTGAAGTCCCCATAGCGGACAGCTCCGCAGGCTTTCAGGGCTGCGATAAGTTCCTCTTTCTGTATCTCAAAATTATTTCCTGTTTCTGTGTTTGTTTTGCTCATTTTCTCACCATATTTGCAGCCTTATTAGCGCTTTAAATGCATTCTAAGTTTCTTTCTGTGTTGAGTCTTATGAATTTCCAGTGTAATTTTCACCAGGGTTCTTTCTTTACACCTATTAAGTATCCGATTATGTTTGTCGTAAGATGGAGGAGAGGCGTCATTATAAGGACAGTAAGCATGATCTCGCGGGTGAAATTGCTTACGAACCACTCGGAGTCTACAAGGTATGTAAATACCCATGCTCCTACCACAAAGTCAAGCTGGTCTACAAGAGGCAGTGACGCTCCTCTTTTCAGGCCCATCCTGCGCTTGAAAAAACTCTTGAACATATCTCCAAACAGAGCGCCTGAAGCGAGGGCAAGCACAACTATCAAAGCGCTTTTGTAATCCGGACCAAAGGTGGGCATTTCGATCCCCATAACCTCAAATCCTCTAAAACTCAGCCAGATCTCAATACATCCTGCAAGAAACCCGCAAAATATGCCTGAAAAGAGCCCTCTATAGGTCTTTCCGTCTCCAAGGATCCTTCTCCCGTCCTTATAAGTCCTGCCGCCATCAATTGGTTTTCCGCCCCCAAAGACAGCTGCGAAGGGATTGGGAAGATATGCAGGGATCATCAGCCAGAATGCTTTGATTATCAGCTCGATCGTGGTATCATCTCTTTAATTCTTAGTTCCTTTATTCAGGGTCAGAAGTTAGCTCCCTTCAACACCCTTATCCATTTTATTTTTTCTGTCACTGCCAGCAAAAGATGGAATAATTAAGTTCTTGCTGTTTTCTTCAGGAATCCTTTATTTTCAGGTACGTCCAAATAATGGGCTTAAGTAAATATCGTCTCTACTTAATTGTATTTATTTTATTAAATTATATTTTTTATTCACATTCTCAAGGTTTGGCATGAAAAGTCTGACTAACATTCTCACGGTCCGCAACACTATCTTTGCCACAGTTTCGGTGCTGACACTGCTTGCTGCTCTGCTAGTGATGGGACTTTTAACTCCTTTCATCATTAGACTCAGTACAGGACAGGAAATCCTTCTCGATGCTGCTTATTTTAACCTGCGTGCAGCTCTGCCCACCCTTTCCCTTGTGATGTTGCTCACTCTATGTCTCATGATGGGGAGTGCAGGGAAAAAGGAAAGTCTCCTGGTACTCGGGATTGGGATTGCAGGCTCCATACTTTCGGTTTCATTCTCCCTGTTTTCAAGTCTGCCTGTTAATATTTCTTTTCCGCTCCTTGTGGCGGCTTTTTTCGCAGTTATATACAGGCTGCTTTCTTTGAAGGAAAAGAGACTTAAAGGAACTCTGCGGAAGGCAGGTTCACATATTATTCACCTTGGATTAGTCCTGCTTCTTGTTGGTATAATCTTCAGCACCAATATGAACCTTGAGGATTCTTCGGTGATTTCAGTCGGAGAAGTGGGCACTTTTAAGTCTATGGGTTACAGCGTCCTTATAACCGACATAACATCGGGGATCGAAGGAGAACCTTACGGAGGCTATTCTGGTTCTTCTTACGTAACCACAATCTATTTTGATGTTTACAGATGGGGGCAGCCTTTTGACAGCGGGCAGGTCAAGTATATAAGCGATTTTAGGTGGCAGCAGTCCTACACTGAAACCTACATCCACAGAGGGCTTCTGGAAGAACTTTTTATCGCCCCAAAAGCCGTAGACACAAAAGCCCATACTGTGGAACTTTATGTCCGAAAGGTACCTTTTATGACCTCTCTCTGGGGCGGGTTTTATTTGATGGTGCTGGGAATTTTGATCCTTTTCCTTTCGGATTTTCTTCCAGAGGAAAGAGGTGCTTCAGAAAATGAGTTTTCCGGAAACCGTCCTTTTGAAAGAGGTCCTCAGGGAAATGAGATTCAAAATGAAAACAAAATGGAATCGCGTTGGCAAAAAAACACATGAGGCAGGTGTACAGGTGGTGATCGTATGAATACTGGAATGGGGCTCATCTGGATATCTGGAGCTTCAGGGCTGCTTGCCTTTCTCTCATCCCTGCTTTACTTCTTAAGGCAGGACAGAAAGTTTATGGTCCTCTCAGAAAAGCTGGAACTTGCAGGAGGGTTGGGAGTAATAATTGCGATATTCCTGCTCGCCTATCACCTGATTGGAGTGGATGCGGAATACAGTTATGTTTTTCAGCACTCCAGCACTGATCTTGCCTGGAAGTATAGGTTTTCGGCACTCTGGGCGGGTCAGGAAGGGTCTTTTTTGGTCTGGACAGGCTTTATCTTTGTAATGCTCGCAATTACACGTTTCACAGTTGCAGGAAAAGTACTCCGGGAAACTGAGCTCTTTGCCCTTATGAGGTCGGTGTCGCTCTTTATAGCCTCTGTATTTCTGCTGCTCCTTACTTTGAAAAACCCTTTTTCGATGTACTATTTCTCAGGTACAGGAATACCTGAAGTTACAAACTGGAACATCTTTGCGGAACCTTTTGTTGTTTCTCACGGGCAGGGGATGAACCCTCTGCTCAGAAACTTCTGGATGGCTATCCACCCTCCTCTTCTGTTCCTTGGCTATGCAGCTTTTACCATTCCTTTTGCTGCTGCAATTTCAGGCCTTGTCCTCAAGGACAGCAGGTGGTCCGAGCTTGCAACAGGGTGGATGCGTGTTTCCTGGCTCTTCCTCACCCTCGGGATCGGATTTGGAGCTTTCTGGGCATATGAGGTCCTTGGCTGGGGTGCATGGTACTGGACCTGGGATCCTGTGGAGACTTCGTCCCTTATTCCCTGGCTTACGGCAACAGCTTACCTGCATGCAAAATTCAGGTTCCGCCAGGGAGAATACGGCTTCATGCTTCCCATGCTTGCACTTGTTTCTTTTATTCTGGTCATTTTCTCCACCTTTGTCACAAGAAGCGGGCTGTGGGCATCTGTCCATTCCTGGCAGGATTTCACAACAGAGGGGATGGTCATTGCTTTTTTCCTGCTTATTCTTACAGGCTCAAGCACGGTTCTTCTGGTGAGGAGGTATTTCATTGAGGAATAATTCCGTTAAATAGGTGAATTAAAATCAGTGGGTAAAGTCAGTAAATTTAAATCTGCAACTAGAGTCGGTTACAGGCAATTAGTTAAATTTTGATACCGAACAGGTACAGCGGATATGTGGGTAAAGGAGATTCTCTGAAAAAAGGAGATTCTCTGAAAAAGGTGAGTTCCTGAAGTTTTAGTTTCCGCCAGCTCTTTATTCATTATTTTGTTTTTTCTAAGCCTCTTATTTTTCCAGATCTCTTTTAGTTTTTCTCAACTTTGCCCCAATTGGGCGCTTTCAGGATAAAATCTCTTAAAGATCGGGAAAGATGCTGCAGATTTACCAGGTTTTTCAGGATAATTGTCTGATCTGACTGAAGTGGGGATATAAACATTTCTAAATTACTCTCGACGTTTTATTGTCCGGATTTCCCCTTTTAATTTCCTTGATCTGTGCAATTATAATATTTTTGTTGTGATGCCTTCAGGTTTTTATCTGGATCATGGGATTATTATGTCTCTTATAATTGATTATTTTTTTCATATTTCCTAATGTCAGGTGTAATTGAAAGTTTTTCAATTCCTTTTTAATATATACAACTTTAAATAGTATGAGTACATTATTAAATGTTGGAGATGAATAACCTTCTAATTATATACGTATATAGGTTTAATTCTTGAATCAATACGTATTTTTCCCATCAATTTCACAAAACGGTTCTCTGGTAATTGGTTATGAAAATGTACTGCGTTTGTTTTTAATAACCGGTTGCTGGATTTAAAACGTAAACAATCCGCTAGATTGTGAAAAAACGATTTTTATTTCATTCAAAGTTTTAAAACGGGACAGGTCACCGTATAATTATTTATATGGTGTAAAGATTTGGAAGTTGGATTCAGCTTTAACAGGTGATTATGAAACTACCTCTTAAAGTCTGAATAATAATTGCCGTTATATTATCTAGCTGGCAAATTATATTATAAAAATTAGAATATGAGGGGTTATCATGAAAGACTATGAAGTAAAAGTGCTGGACGAAAACGACCACATTTTTATTGAAACGTTACGGAATCTTGGGATGTCAAGAAATGTTGCTACAACTATGGCATATCTCATGAATGTTGACGAAGCTTCGTCCCGTGAAATTGAAATTAGTACCGGACTGAGACAGCCCGAAGTTAGTCTTGCAATGAGGCTCATGCGCAATCAGTCATGGGTCAATGTACGTTCTGAAAAGAAACCCGGTAAAGGGCGCCCGATAAAGATCTATTCCCTCGCGGCCCCTGTTGATGAGATCATAAGCTATTACGAAGATAAAATCTATAAGGAATCTCAGGCAACGATCTCAGCAATTAAAAAACTGAAGGTAATGAGCAAAAAGGTGCCTCTTACTCCCAAGTAAATATCTCAAAAGGGTTAGTCCATAATGGCTGACAGTCCTTCAGGAATTCACCATTATGGAAATCAAATCCTTCCATAATTAATCCGTCTTATTATTTTACTTCTTCTGGATTTTTCTCTCATTGGTTTTCAGAATTTTCCTTCCTTTAATCTCGAGACTTTTTTACGGCTATAATCAACGTTTTACCTTTTATCATTCAGAAATCGATATCCAGAAATCGATATTCTGAGATCTGGATTAAAAACTCGGGCTAGACAGGTCTGCACATTAAATAATGTTCGATAGAAGGATAAGCTTCCAGAAAGTGACCTTACAAAAGTGATCTTACAAAAAAGCGATTTAATATTCTCATAAGAGAGGAGTGGAAAAAGAAGTTGTAATAAAGAAAGGACCCTGCCTAAAGGCAGGTCAGCCACCTGTAACAACTTTAAGGATTGTTAGTTTATCAGAACCTATGATTCCATCAAGGGGAACAGCATTACCTCCGTTTAATATAAGTACTGTTTCTTGATTTATGTCCAGTTTATCAAGCAAGTCTTCATAGGTAGCAGTTTCCGCCATTTCTACGGTCTGCTCGGAAATATCTCCAGCTTGAATTGTTATGTGTACTTTTTTACTCACTCTAGTGATCCACCGCCGCTTACCTGAATTTCGTCTACGATTTCCTTTATTAACTTCTGCTCCAGTTCATATTCTTTTCTGATGCCTTTCCTTTCTGCATTTCTTTTCTGGAACTTTCCTGTCATGTTCAAATCTCCTCACGATTTTTCAGGTTGCAACTTAGTGGGTATAATCTCTTCGAACAAACCCTTTTGTCTTTTAGAGATGTATATCCAATAATTATAATGATCTTTTGTTTTAATTAACTTTTTGGTTAACGAATTCTTTGGTTAACTTTTTTTTATTTTATGTCTCCTGTGTTGTATTTCTTTTCTGTTTTTAAAATGGCTCCTATGTTAACAATCCTATAGGTCCCGTTTGAATCTTTAATATTATATATTTGCAGATTTCAATCTGAAATTAACTTTATAATTATTTAATCAGGGATCCGTTATCTTATTAAAAACTGACATTTATTAAATGTTTTTAATTTTATATGCTCTCGCTGATTATAGTTAATGACTTTTATGATAAACTGGCAAAAAGCATACAAATTAACAAAAAAGTCAACTGATATATAGATAATGATAGTTAAAATATATCAATTCAATGATTTAATAAAATATAGAAAAAGATAGTTAAAATATATCAACGCAATGATTTAATAAAATATAGAAAAAGATAGTTAAAATATATCAATTCAGTTAATTTAATATTCTTATACACCAGCCGGGATTCGAACCCGGGTTCGAGCGTTGGCAACGCCCGGTGATGACCGCTACACTACTGATGTGCTGTGTTTTTATGGTGCCCAGACCCGGATTCGAACCGGGGACAACTGCCTCTTCAGGGCAGCGCTCTCCCACTGAGCTACCTGGGCAGGCAGGTTTGGCAATAATAATATTGACCTAGATTGATTGCCAGATTAATGTTAAGTGGGCCCGCTGAGATTCGAACTCAGGACCTCCGCCATGTCAAGGCGACGTCATAACCGTCTAGACCACGAGCCCTCTGTGATGTGTGTTGTTTTTGCTCCTTATTTCAATGAATGTGCTTGAAATAAGGCACTAAAAAAGTTATACACCAGCCGGGATTCGAACCCGGGTTCGAGCGTTGGCAACGCCCGGTGATGACCGCTACACTACTGATGTGCTGTGTTTTTATGGTGCCCAGACCCGGATTCGAACCGGGGACAACTGCCTCTTCAGGGCAGCGCTCTCCCACTGAGCTACCTGGGCAGGCAGGTTTGGCAATAATAATATTGACCTAGATTGATTGCCAGATTAATGTTAAGTGGGCCCGCTGAGATTCGAACTCAGGACCTCCGCCATGTCAAGGCGACGTCATAACCGTCTAGACCACGAGCCCTCTATTATAATGCGTATTGCTTCCGTTTCTCGCACGGAAGTGCAACACCATAGTACGCATCATCATTTATATAAGTTTTGGGTGGTTCGGGCTTTTTCTACTCGAATAAGCCTTAATAAATACAAAAATTTTCTACCGTTTATATCAAACTATCTATTTAATCTTGGTTCTAAAGAGGAACATTTTTTAGAGATTCTGTTTTCTAACCATCATTGTGAAATTCATTATTTTTACTCTCAATTTATGCAACTCTGCAAATCTCCTCTCCATATCCATTTTCACATGAAAAATATGACTAGTCGTATCAGATCAATGAACATCATATCTTAAATTCTGAATGACAAAATAAAGCTAAATAAAGACTCAATATTCAAAAATCAGCTCGATATGCAGTTAAGATAGTACTCTATTTTTTTCCATAATCATGGAGAATTCTTAATGATTTCCAGTAAAAACGACCAGTTAAATTGTAAGAGGTCGAGATGTGACATGCCAGAATATGATAGGTCTTATACCGTAATTCGCGTTCCAATGGGGTGCTCCAATTCCTATCTGATAATTTCTGGTGGTAAGGGACTCCTTGTGGATACGGGCTGTCAGGGCAAAATCAAAAATGTCCAGACTGCCCTTGAACAAAATAATCTCATGTTTACGGACATAGTTCTGGTCATACTCACCCACACTCATTATGATCATACGGGTTGTCTTGCCGAAATAAAAAAACGAACTGGAGCAAAAGTTCTGGTCCATGCATCAGAAAAAGGATACCTGAAAACAGGACTTACTCCCTTTCCAGAAGGCACCATGTGGTTCTCAAAAATCATTTCTGGAATAGGAAACATCCTGATGGTGTCCAGATCTAAATATCAGCCCGTTAATCCAGATATCGTTGTGAAGGAGGACTATGACCTTGGAAAATACATCCCCGGTGCAAAAGTCATTTCCACCCCTGGTCATACTGCAGGCTCGATAAGTCTTGTGATCAGAGACGAAGCCGCATTCGTTGGAGACACTCTTTTCAGTGTTATGCCCTGGAGCGCCTTTCCCCCTTATGCAAATGACATCCCCGAGCTTCTAAAAAGCTGGAAGATTTTGATTGCATCAGGCTGCAGGACATTTTATCCGGGTCACGGTAAACCCATAACTCTCCAGAAACTGAAGGCTTCATATAAAAAAAGGACAGAAAGCCATGAAGAAGAATTTTGAGTAAATCCTTCCCTTCAAAGTTTCGCTAATTCCATGGTTATTCTTGCAGCAAAATTATTTAATTCTCAGGTAATCCTTCTTCTCTTAATAGAATGAACACAATATTTCCGCTGAGGGCAATATGAACAGATCATCGGATAATACAGAAAAACGCAGGACAATCCCGGAAATTCAGGCAAAAATAGATGCCGGAGAGGCTGTCGTCCTTACAGCTGAGGAAATCGCCGTAAAGGTCAGGGCAGGGGAGGAAGTCGGGCTAGAAGATGTTGACGTTGTAACTACAGCAACCCGCGGGATCATGAGCGGAACCTATGCAGTTCTCTCTTTCAAGGTTTCCGAACCTGACTCATTTATAAAGGCTTCTGAAGTTTTGCTGAACGGAGTGCCGGCAGTAGTCGGGCCCTGTCCCAATGAAAGGCTTGGAATCCTTGACCTTATTGTACTCGGGACAGCTCACAGTAAATCAGATCCTCGTTATGGAGGAGGACACCTTTTCAGGGACATGGTGGAAGGGAAGATCATTATTGTTGATGTAACCACAAGCGAAGGCAACCGCTTTTCCGTGGAAACCCGACTATCCGAAATCCCATTCGCACGGCTTTATGCAACAAGGCACGCCTTTAAAAACTACCGGGCATTCGTAAACCCCGGAAAAGATCCAATCAAAACTATTTTCCATGCCCTGCCCTTTGAAGGCGAGTTCAGGGAGATGACCTTTTGCGGCTGCGGCGAGTTAAACCCGATTGAAAATGACCCCAAACTCGAGACAATAGGAATAGGGACAAGAGTCCTTATCAATGGGGCCGAGGGGTTCGTTACGGGTCAGGGCACCCGCAGTGCTCCGGATAATCCAAACCTTGCAGGTTTTGCTGACCTTCATGATATGACTCCCGAGTATATGGGCGGTTTTGTAACTTCTGCAGGATCCGAAATCATTAACACGTGGGCAGTCCCCATTCCTGTCCTCAATCAGGGGATGCTAAAAAATATCCTTAAGCTGGACAGCCAGATCCCACTCAAACTTGTAGACCTTGCAGGCAGGATCCCCCTCTGCGAGATCACTTATGGGGATGTCTGGGATAATGCAGACATGGACGTAAAATACGAACCTGAAAAATGCGTTAACTGTAAAGCTTGCTTGGTAGCCGAGGCGTGTCCTATGGGTGCCGTAAGCAAAGGTGAGAATGGAGCTGAACACAAGCCTGAACTTTGCTTCAACTGCGGGTTATGTATTACGAGATGCAGAGGTGAAGCTTTCACTGCAAATCTGGGTTCAGTCAAATGCGCGACCGGAGGCTGCCTCAGAGATATCAAAGTAACCCTGCGACAGTCGGACCGTGCAAGAGCAGTAAAAGCAGCAGAAGAACTTAAAGAACAGGTCCTTGATGGGAAATTCAGGCTCAAAGAACCTGTAGAAAAAATAAGCTGGAGAGAATAAGGCTTAAGTGAATATTAGAGTAATGAAATCAGAATGAAACTAAAGATGAAAAATTAAAGGATTAAATTAAAAATGTGGCAAACAAAGGCGGGCATAGCAAAACTATTGCTTCTCCCGTTTATTTGCCTCGCTTTTCAGTCCGATAATTTAAATTACTATTTGGAGTTTTGGATACTATTTTCTTCTAACAGTTTTAATTTCAAAGTTTTTCTGTTTCCAGTGCTTCTTTGAAGCGTTTTGTGGCTTCTTCCGGGTTCATAGGTATATTCGGGGCTTTTGTGTTCCCTGGCTTCAGGACCACATGGATTA
This sequence comes from uncultured Methanosarcinales archaeon, assembly GCA_964434965.1. Lineage (GTDB taxonomy): Archaea > Halobacteriota > Methanosarcinia > Methanosarcinales > Methanosarcinaceae > Methanosarcina. The sequence goes on along the minus strand of CAYSWX010000001.1, from coordinate 348,408 downwards.
ATGAGGTCTGCCTGGCGTTCAGGGAATCTTTGTACTGGGATACTAGCTCTTCTGCCGTGTTGACCTTATGCGTATTCTGGATCCCGCAGGCGTTTGCCAGGATTTCCAGGTCAATGTAGCGAAGGGCGCAGGTCTCCTGAGAGCCTGTAGAACCGTAGGCACCATTGTCAAGGGCGATGATGGTCAGGTTTTCAGGAGCTTCCTTGCCGATTTCCAGGAGGGCGTTTGGGTTCATCAGGATGCTTCCGTCCCCGTCGAAGACCACAACCTGACGGTCCGTGCGCAGGGCAAGGCCGAGCCCTATTGAGGAAACAAGCCCCATGGACCCGAACATGTAAAAGTTAAGGTCACGGTCTCTGGCAGCGTAGAGTTCCTTGCAGGGGACTCCAAGGTTTGTTACGGTGATTTCGTCGTCCAGTTCGGCTGCCAGGGCAGAGATCGCATCGTTTCGGATCATGCGGGGTTCGAGGACTTTCTGGGTCAGGCGGAATTTGCAGATCTTTTCTTTCTTCGGCAGGTCCGGAAACTTCTGGGTTTCCCAGGCACAGCATTCCGAAGCTTCCCACACTTTAGGAGAGACCAGGGCGATATGGGGCCTTGAGTTTTCAAAGGCGTCAAGAATTACATTTTCAAGAAGAGGGAGCTTTTCAGCTTCGTCAATTATTGTGTATGCGAGCCCGGCTCCTTCCAGAATGCCAGGAAGATGGACACCAAGCGGGACCTGCGCTTCTATGGCTTCTTTGTACACGCCGCGCCAGCTTGTCAGGATAGGCAGGGGTATTTTACATGTTACGTTCAGGGACTCAAGGACGTTGATCATATTCCCTAGTCCCGTGCTCTGTATGAGCATCATGGGCTTCCCGCCTGCAAGATAGATGCCTGCACAGATTCCCACTCCGTTTTCTTCCCTTGTCAATTTGATTTCAGGAAAATTTTCCGAGACAAGGGGAAGCAGGTTTTTGATCCTGTCACAGGGAAGCGTTGCAGCAAGGTCAATACCTGTTTTTTTCATAATTGATATTACTTCTTCTTCCGGGTTTACCATGCATATACCTCTTACCATGCATATATTTTGAGCTTGCTTAATCTTTTTCTTACTGGTTTAAATACTGTTTATGCCGGTTTACTGGAGTTCAGCCCCTAACCGCGATGGAAATTCAGATGTTCAGTTCATCAAGCGGAACATCAGAGCTGCTGACAGTAACCTCAGGTTTGAGCTGGAATAGTTCAAAATCTTTTTTCAGCCGCTTGAAACCCCCGCCTGCAATGTTTAGCAGAATAACGTCGTCTTTTCCGACATTTCCAGCTTCTACAGCTTTTAACAGGGAGGCAGCCGCAACTGCGGAAGGTGGCAGTATATCTATTCCTTCAAGGGACTCAAAAAGGGCTTTTGCTTCAAGAGCTTCCTCTTTTGTAACTGCATACATTATCCCGTCCGTATCAACGAGCGCATCATAGAGCCCTCCATTTACTGCGTATGGAGGGGCCCTGTTGGTAAGCACGGTGGCATATGTCTCTTCTATCTGCTTCTTTGCGTCCTTCATGTCAATTTCGGGTATGATCTCTCTTCTTCCAGCTTTCCATGCATTATACATAGGAACGAAGGGGAGGTTCTGAGCAAGCTGGAGCTTTGGGAGCTTTGAGCCGAAACTCCCGTCAGCCCTGAGCCGCAGTGAAGCCTCCCAGGCTGAAACTCCTCCTGTACCGCTTCCCACTGCCTGGAAGTAGTGGTCAGGCATTTTTCCAATGGTTACGGCTGCGTCCAGCATCACAGTGCCCATACCTTCTCTTCTGGCAACATTCCTGGCTCCTCCTTCGGGGACCATGCCCGGGAGTTTTGCAAGCCTGCCTGCAAGGTTGATAGCATCAGTGTAATCATTACCCGGAGTCATGCTGATAAGATGTATTGAATCAGTCGGTTCTTCCGGAAGCCAGATGCTTGAAACGCCTGAATCCGGAACTACTATGTAAGCGTCCATGCCTGTAAGGACTGAAGCATATGCAAAAGCCCTTCCAGTATTGCCTGCAGAGGCAAGAACTATGGCTTTTCCCCCTGACTCTTTGAGAAGCTGCATTGTCGGGTGGGCTTCGAGTTCTTTGAAGCTGCATGTTTTAATGAAAGCCCTTCTCTCGGGCCAGTATCCGCTGAACCCTATATACAGGTTAGATAGCCCGAGTTCCTTTGCAAAGGCTTCGCTTTTGTATGTGATGGGTCCTGCTTCGGTAGTAAGCTCTTCCTGAACCGGAAGCCAGGAATGGAACCTTCCTACTCCAGGCTGGTTTCTGAGCTCAAGCCTTTTTTCAAAGTATTCCGCCCGCAAAAGGGAGTCGTCATTCTCGCAGTTTAGCCTGTATTCCTGGCCGTATTCCTTTCCGCATTTCAGACATTTTAATGTGAATCTTCCCATTGCTATCAAAGAAAATTGGGTTTCTTTTGCTAAATATATATTCCTGAAATCCTAACTTCTTTTCCTTTTTGTATTATTTATATGACGAGGTTGCCATTTTGGGTTAATTGGTTATAATGAGTGGAAGATCGCTGAAAAGGATTAAGCCAAAATCGGATGCTGAAACTGCATGACATAAACAGGAATAAGGAAAAGGAATCCGGAATAGGAATATTACTGAGAAACTTATGCAGAGAAAACGATAACGAAAATATAGAGAAACAATATATAGCGAAACAATTAAGAAAGTATTTGGAAGTTTTTTAATTTAACTTCTCAACCATAAATATCATGTAGGGCTGCCTTAGCGTATTAATTTTTTGCCGGATCTTCGTAAAAAACATCTCGAGTAGCTTTGGCGTGCTCGATATTTTGCCTGGTCTTGTCAGGGTAAACAAGGGTAAGAAGGTCTGGACTCATCCCTAAATCTCTTGAGTCGTGAAGATAATATTCGTCGTTTTGTCTGGAAATGTCCTTTACATGGATTAAAGCACTTGTTCTTCCTATATTCTGGACCTCTATTTTTTCAAAATCATAGAAGATCTCCTCTATTTTTGGCTCAAGATGCTTGCTCCCGAACATGAACATATAAACCTGGGCGAAGGGACTGAGACGGTATTTTATCTGGACATCTGCGTCCGTCTTATTAAATTTGATTACCATACTGTCAATATGGATATATTTTCCTTCCCTGAACTGCTCAGTATTAATTCCTGGTGAGACTTTTGCAGCCATTAAAGCAGCAGAAATGATCAGGGCGATTACAATTATAGCTTTTATTTTCATGTGTCTAACGCTGTATTGGTTTTCTTTTCTAATATATTTATTTATTACAGATTTTTGCTCCTTATTAAGGGATTTCTCTTTCACCTGTCTTTCCAATAGTGTTAAATAGCGTAAGAGTGAAGCTATTTCATCCTTCATACTATCTAAAGATAAAGTGAGGTAAAATATGAGTAAAAATATTAATTTCGTCTGCCCCAAATGCGGAAATAATTCCTTCGAAACTGGTGAGATCCGCACAACCGGCGGCTTCATCAGCAAACTTCTTGATCTCCAGAATAAAAAATTCACCCACGTTACCTGCAAGCGCTGCAAATACACTGAATTCTATCAGGCAGACAGCAGCATGCTCGGGAACATTTTCGACCTGTTCACATAATCGGTGAGTCAGGGATTTTTCAACGCTCGAGTTTCGCTTCCCGAGTTTCGCTTCGGGAGCACGAGGTCCTTTTCGCTTCGCTCAAGAGGATTAAACTAATAATTGGCTAATCTCGGGTAGCACGAGATTCTTTTCGCTTCGCTCAAGAGGACTGAATTACTAATAATCTGATTCATAGAACCATATTCGCCATGTAGGGTCTTTCTTGTCATGCTCGACGGAGGAGAGCGGTCTTTTATGAAAAAACCTTGAAGTCCTGAAAAGCGATTTATTTTTTGTGGAAGATAATTAATTTTTTTCTCCAGAATCAAAATTTCAAATCTTTTCAATCTTTTCCCGCCTGAGGACAATTTCTTCTTTGAGCTTCTTATCTCTTGGGTCTTTTTTGCTCAGGGTTTCCAGGATCTCAAGAGCTTCTTTGAAGTTCTTTTTTGCTTCTGCTTTTTGCCCTTTTTCTGAATACAGGATTCCGAGGTTATTGAGGGTCATTTCTTTATCTGAGAGGTATTCTGCGTCCTCAGGGTGGGTTTGAAGGAGCTTTTCATATATTTTCAGGGCTTCTTCGTATTTTTCTTTTGCTTCTTCGGGCTGGCCCATTGAGAAAAGCAGTTCTCCGAGGTTGTTCTGGGTATTTCCGGCATACATTTGATAAAAGGCGTTTTCCGGGTTGGAATAAAGGAGGTTCTGGCAGATTTCAAGCCCGGTCTCATAGCACTGCCTTGAGAGAGCAAAGTTGCCCGTTCTCTGGAAAATATTGCCAAGGTTTCCGATGTTGTTGAGGTTCAGGTGGAGGGTGTCTGTATAGAGTTTATTTTCCGGGTCATCCAAGAGGAGTTTCTCGCTGGCTTTTAAGGTATAGGCATAAGTCTCCATGGCTTCTTCAAGCCTGCCCAGGGACTGCAGGATCTGTCCTCTCGCTTTTAAGGTGTGGAACAGAATCGCTCCGTTTTTTGCTTTCTGCGCGGCATTTTCAGCTTTCTGGAGATACTCAAGGGATTTCTCAGGCTTTCCTTCCTGCATCAGGTCAATGGTTTTGTTAAAATATTTTACTGCTTCTACTCTCAGCTTCTCGGGATTCTCGGGCATATTAAAAAAAGGGCTTTTATTGTCTTATAGATTATGTTATTGCTCGTGTTTTTATACATGTTGCCCTCTGATTTTCCCAGCTTCATTATATATTACTAAAAGCTTAATTATAGATGTCCGAAATTTTATATCTTTCTTTAACCCACTTTTTCTGTATATTTTGCTGTTATCAACGTTAAGGGGTATGTACAGGCAGGGGCAATATGGACCGAGAAGCAGAGAAAGAAAAAAGGGGCAAAAATTTGGACCGAAGTAGTAGAGTTACTGGAAAAAGCAAGTACGAAAAATTCTTCATTATACTCATTGGTATCTTGCTCGCAGCTATATTTTTCTATACCCTCTACACAGGTCAGCTCCTCTGGGGCATAGTTATCGATATTCTCATCCTGAGGCTTTACTTCCTAATGCAGCAGGAACGGCGTTATTTCATGGAGTGTGACCTTAACGAGGACGAAGCCGGAACTCCCCACGACTCTGGGGCAAAGAAAAGGATCAGGATGGCAAATATCCTGATCACTTTATTTGTGCTCGGGCTTGTAGTCTACGCGTATTTTACTTATCAGTTTATCTGGGGAATTGTTGTCGGGTTGATGGTCCTGCTTTACCTTCATATGCTGTTGTTTTCTAATAAAAACCTGTGACAGCGCTCTCAAAGCCCTTCCAGCCTTTCCCTTGTCAGACTGATGGCTTCTTTGATTTTCTCGTTTTCAGGCTGCTGGGTAAGCAGATTTTCCTGCATTTCCAGAGCTTTTTCAAGGCTCTTTTTCGCAGATTCTATTTCTCCTTGCTGTTTGAGGCAACTTCCTAACTGGCTGAGCGCGACTGAGAGTTCTGCCTGATAACCAAGGTTGTCTGGCTTCTCATTATAAAGTTTTTGGTAAATTTCACCTGCTTCTCTCAGAACTTCACAGGCTTCATCGAGAGAGCCGGATTCTGCAAGCATTGCACCATAATTATTCAGGTTTTCTCCGGCATAAGACCTGAAAACAGCATTTTCAGAATCCTTTGCGGTTAGCTCTGAATAGATTTTGTGGGCGCGAGAATAGTATTCTGCAGCTTTATCAATCTCACCTTTATTTTTTAGGAGGTTTCCGGTGTTGCTCAGGGTTGTACCCATGTAATGCTGGTAATCAATATTTTCCGGGTCGGTTTTCAGGAGGTCCGAACCTGCATCAAGGGCTCTTTCATAGGTTTCAAGAGCCTGGTCATACTCTTTTGCTGAGTAGAGAATACCTCCTCGAGTAAAGAGGATATAATAGAGAGCATCTGTTGACTTCGCCTGCCTTGCAGACTTTTCTGCTTTATCAAGGGTTTCGAGAGCTTTATCCAGTTTGCCTTTCTTAATCTGGCTTACAGCACTGTGAATCTGCTTTAGAAGGATAAGATTTTTTACCTTGTTTCTGGACATGGAGAAAATTCCCTTTTGTTTTTTTAAATAGCTGTCGATATCGGTTCACAGGCATTGTACGAATCCTTTAAAAAAAGTCCTGGATGGGGGATGTTTAACTTTATATAGGGGATATAGCATAGGTATGTAAAAAATCTGTAAATTCTCCAGTATATCAATTTGATAATTAATTTTCTGATCAAATTTCCGGATTAAATATCAGTCAGCAAATAGTATATAATGAAAGGCTTCTATATACTGTATATACAGTGGCAGGTTAATTTTATATACTGTAAGTATATATAATTAGTCAAAGTATGGATGGGGTTACAGTAACTTCAGGAGTACGTTATTGTAACAACCGCTTTTGCCCTTTATTCTACTATTCAGTTATTATTTTTCCAAAAGCGTCAAGTATATAATCTCGATCAGATAACGTCTATCCAATAACGTTCTAATATGTGAGCTAACCATGGTGTATAATAATAATCAGAACATAGACGGATCTTCGGAGAATACGAACAGGCAAGCCCATGATGTGGGGGAGGTTGTTCCGAAAGTCGATCTGTCTACGGCCGACCAGACGAAAGATGAGCCTACGAAGGTTGTGGCCGAGTCTGAGTTACATGAAGATTTAGATGAAGATGTCGATATCGGCTTCCATTTTGAAGACACCTCAAACATAGAGGTCCCAAAACTCCTTATTGACCAGGTACTGGGACAGGAACATGCAGTGGAAGTCGTAAAAAAGGCTGCCAGCCAGAGACGTCACATCATGATGATAGGGACTCCAGGTACAGGAAAGTCCCTGCTTGCAAAGGCAATGGCAGAACTTCTTCCTAAAGAAGAGCTCAAGGATATCCTTGTATATCCTAACCTCGAAGACCTTAACAATCCCAAGATAAGAGAGGTTCCAGCCGGAAAGGGCAGAGAAATTGTCATGGCTCACAAGATGGAGGCAAGAAAGAAAGCCCAGGCCCGGAACATGCTTATGATGCTCTTTGTTGTGGGTATTATTATCTATTCTTACTTTGTCTCCCAGCTGCTCTGGGGTATCATTGCAGGCATAATGATTCTCATGTTAACCCGCCAGTTCCTTCCCAAAGAGGAAATGATGATTCCGAAAATGGCGGTTTCGAATTATGACAAGGAACACGCACCGTACATCGATGCAACAGGGGCTCACGCAGGAGCTCTGCTCGGTGATGTAAGGCACGACCCATTCCAGTCCGGAGGGCTTGAAACCCCTGCCCACGACAGGGTAGAAGCTGGAGACATCCACAAAGCCCACAAGGGAGTGCTTTTCATTGACGAAATTAATACTCTCAGGCTGGAGTCCCAGCAGAGCCTCCTGACTGCGCTTCAGGAAAAGGAATACCCGATTACCGGGCAGTCCGAAAGAAGTTCTGGTGCTCTTGTTAAGACCGAACCCGTTCCCTGCGACTTTATCATGGTCTCTGCAGGGAACCTCGACGCTGTGCAGAAAATGCACCCTGCGCTTAGGTCAAGGATAAAAGGTTATGGGTATGAGGTCTTCATGCGGGATTCCATGGAAGACACTCCTGAAAACCGGAAGAAACTGGTCCGCTTCGTTGCACAGGAAGTCGTCAGGGACGGACACATCCCTCACTTTGACGAAGGTGCAGTAGAAGAAGTGATCAGGGAAGCCAGAAGGCGTGCAGGCAGGAAAGGCCACCTTACCCTTAAGCTCCGTGACCTCGGCGGGCTTGTGCGTGTTGCAGGAGATATTGCCCACTCCGAGGGGGCTCCAATCACAACTTCCGAGCATGTGCTTGCGGCAAAGAGGATCGCAAGGTCCATAGAACAGCAGCTTGCAGACAGCTATCTCGAACAGCGCAGGGACTACGAGTCCTTCCTCAGGAGAGGTTCTGCTGTGGGTAGAGTCAACGGGCTTGCAGTTATGGGTGGAGATTCAGGAATTGTGCTTCCTATAGTATCCGAAGTTACACCGTCACTCTCAGGGGCCGAAGGTCGGATTATTGCAACCGGCAAACTCAAGACCATTGCAAAAGAAGCTGTGCAGAACGTTTCCGCGGTCATCAAGAACATGACCGGCACGGATATTTCCCGCCACGATGTCCACATTCAGTTTGTGGGAACATATGAAGGTGTGGAAGGAGACAGTGCATCTGTTTCCATAGCAACGGCTGTAATTTCTGCCATTGAAAAGATTCCTGTAGATCAAACTGTCGCAATGACTGGTTCGCTTTCTGTCAGGGGAGACGTCCTGCCTGTTGGTGGGGTCACCTACAAGATCGAGGCAGCAGCCCAGGCCGGCATGAAGAAAGTCATTATACCTAAAGCAAACGAGGCAGATGTTCTTATCGAAAAGGCATATAGGGAAAAGATCCAGATCATTCCTGTTTCCTCTATTGCAGAAGTAATGGAACACAGCCTTGTGGGCCCGAGAAAGAATACCATTATCGAAAAACTCAGAAATATTACAAAACTAAGTTTCGATATCCCGGAAGTATCACCCGCTTCCGTTCAGGCTATGAATCTCTTCGGGTGCAGGAACTGATCATGAATAGTATTATGCAGGACATTAAATTTTATGACTGCAGGGTGATAGAAGGCAGTTCCACTTCTGTCGTCCTGGATAACGGAAAGATAGAAGAAATATCCCGAAACTTCGCAAAGGGGGCCGGAATAAGGGCCCTCTGCGGAGGCTCCTGGGGTTATACGGCTGTTGAAGGGGATATAAACCTTAAACATGGGGTCGAAGCGGCCTCAAAACTTGCTTTTTCTATGAATGCGAACACCCCTAAAGAAGAAGTAGAACTTGCAGCCGTGGGCTCTCCTGAAGTAAAAAACCTTCCTGAAGTCAGGATTGACCCGAGAGATATTGCGATTGAAGAAAAAGTAAGCCTTTTGAAGAGTATTGAAGAACACGCAAAGCTTGCAGGTGTTCACAGTACAAAGGTAATGTATCTCGAGTCAGAGTTTAAGGTCGAGTACCGGAACTCCGAAGGTCTGGAGTGCGAATATGAACTTTTAAATGTCGGTTTTGCAGTCTCTGCTGTTGCTTCGGAAAACGGCGTTTATCAGGCAGGCAGGGAAAGCCGTTTCGGATATGGTTATGAGCTTTTCGAAAAAGAAAATGTCCTCGAACTTGCCGGAAAAGCGGGAAAGACCGCACTTGAGCTTTTGAAAGCTAAAACTCCTAAAGGCGGAGAAATGCCTGTAGTGCTTGATCAGGAGCTGGCAGGCGTATTTGCCCATGAAGCCGTGGGGCATGCCTCGGAAGCCGACCTTGTTCTTGAAGGAGACTCTATTCTTGAAAACAGGATAGGGGAACAGATCGCATCCCCACTTATTACCATCATTGATGATCCTACCCTCCATGAGTTTGGATATTACCCATTTGATGCCGAAGGTTCCGAATCAAAAAGGACTGAGATTATCAGGGATGGAGTTTTTAACTCTTATCTCCACTCACGGGAAACCGCAGCCAAACTTGGAGGGACTCCCGGAAATTGCAGGGCTCAGGGCTATTCCATGCCTGTTGTCCGGATGAGCAACACCTTCATTGACAACGGTGATTCCAGATTTGAAGAGATGCTTGAGGAAGTCCGGGACGGTATGTACCTTATAGGTTCAAGAGGCGGGCAGGTAAACACCGGCGAGGGTATATTCCAGTTCAATGCTGAAAAAGGATATCTTATAGAGAACGGAGAACTTACCGGGCTCGTAAGAGATGTCTCTCTTTCAGGAAAGACTCTTGAGATCCTTAACCATGTAACCCTTGTTGGCAATGACCTGAAAATGACTGCCGGAAGATGCGGGAAAGCCGGGCAGCTTGTGCCTGTTTCTGATGGGTCTCCGCATATTGCCATATCAAAAGCTCTTGTAGGGGGTGCCTGAAATGTACGAGCTTGCAAGAAAAGCCCTGAAACTGGCAGAACAGGCAGGAGCTGAAGAAGCTGAAATTTATTATGATGCAAACCATTCTACAGGTGTCAATTTCAAAAAGGATTCTCTTGAAAACGCCAAGGACCGTTTTTCGGAAGGGCTGGGAATCCGTGCCATTGTAAATGGGGCAGTGGGTTTTGCCAGCACCAATTCTGCAGCAGAACTCGAGAACACCGTAAATATTGCAGTTGCAGAAGCCCGCGTCAGGGAAAATGACCCTGATTGGGTGGGACTTCCTTCCAACGGGAAATACCCTGAGGTCTCAGGCATTTACGATAAAAAGGTTGAGGCTCTTGAACTTGAGGAATGCATTGGCTATGCCGTAGAACTCGTTGAAGGTACAAAAGAGGCACCAGGCACGCTTCCTACTTCAGGAGGTTTTACCCGCTCGAAGGGCAAGAGGCTTATCCTGAATACAAATGGGATCGAAATTGAAGAAGAGTCCACAGCCGTTTCAGGTTTTGTCGATGTGATCACCGTAAACGGAGATACCTCTACAGCTTATGACTTCGCTGTTTCACGGTCTCTTGATATTGATTTTTTTGCAATCGGGAAGAATGCTTCAGATCTTGCCCTGAAATCCAGAGGCGGAATAAAAATCGAGCCGCAGAAAACCGATGTTATCTTTCATCCGTTTGCCTTTTCTGACATTCTCGAAGAAGCCCTTTCTCCTTCGCTTGATGCTGACAATGTGCAGAAAGGCCGGTCAGGCCTGATAGAGAAGCTAGGGGAAGAAATCGCTGTCCCTGAACTGTGTATTTATGATGATGGGCTGGTTGAAGCAGGCATAGAGACCTCCGCTTCGGATGACGAAGGTGTTCCCTCGCAGCACACCACAGTTATTGAAAACGGAGTGCTTAAGTCCTACCTCTATGACAGCTACACTGCAGGAAAAGCTGGTGTAAAAAGTACCGGAAACGGCTTAAGGTCTTCCTATACAAGCCCTCCCTCAGTAGGGCTCAGGAACTTCGTTATCGATTACCCCCAGGAAGATATTATCGCAAATACTACCTCCGGAGTTTTCGTAAACACAATTATCGGTGCCCATACCGCAAACTCGATTTCCGGGGACTTTTCCGTAGAAGCCAGAAATGCCTTCACAATTAAAGACGGAGCCCTGGATAAGCCAATAAAATCTCTCATGATTTCGGGCAATGCTTTCGAACTCCTGAAGAACATCACAGGCGCAGGCTTTGATGTCAGGAAAGTAGGAGGCATAATCACACCTTCAATCCGGGTTTCCGGTATGAGTGTAATAGGGTAAAATAGGACTGTTAATGTCTGAGCCACTGAAACAGGTTTTTTGCTTCAAAGGCTCAGATGCTAGAAACTTAACCTCGGATTAAACTCTGAGGTCTACTTCTTTTTTATCTTTTTTAATTTGAGCTGGTTTTGTCTGTACCCGTACAGGTTTTTCAGGTTGCTTTTTCTCTCTGGTTCCTCTGTTTCTTATTGTCTTCACCCGTCGTTTTTACCTGTAGGTTTACGGTTATTTATTCCTGCTTGTGGGCTTCTCCCCTGACCACCATTACGGGCGTCTTTGAATGCCTCACTACGTTTTCAGCTACGCTTCCCAGCAGAAACCTGTCGAGTCCGGTTTTCCCGAGCGTCCCCATCACTATCATTTCAATGCCCTGCTGTTCTGCAAATTCTACAATTTTATCTGCTGGGTGTCCTTCCAGCAGTACAGATTCCACTTTTACTCCAGCAGGTTTTGCGAGGTCTTCCACATATCGAGTAGCTGATTCGCCTTCCTTTCGGAAGTGCTCCATGGCAGCTTTTTCCCAGCCAAAGTCCCTTGGAGAATGAGTTGCCGGGACAACAACATATACAGCGTAAAGTTTAGCTCCGCTAAGCCTGGAAATTTCAACAGCAGTATCAACCGCTTTTTTCACGAGCTCCGAGCCATCGGTTGCAACCATTATTTTTTTATAAGTTTCCTCTCTCATGCCATATCCCTCTCTTTTATTCTCCTGTTAGCCTGTAACAGCTTCAGTTTTCTGAAGAATACCCTTGACAGATCCTCTTTTTCTTACCGGGGCATATGTGCCTGTGTGTGCATATTTGCTCCATATTATAATATCGTAATTATTGTTTAAATCTCTTTTTCACATAATCTTATATGATTAAAATCTCCTCATGTTATCTGAAAAATATAAATGGCTGTTGCATAGTGAAACATTAAAAATAATCTTTAACACATTTTTGTTTTATCCTGATCTTATTATTCCAGCCAGGCAATGAGATTTCTACAATAAGTATGCTTGCTCTCTGTTCAACTGGACGTAAGAGGAAAGAAAATCTTTAAATCTAAGATTTTTTTTCTATTTCCTGGTACAAAAGGGATTGTAGTTTTTATGTGGCATAAATTTTATATATTACTTAATCTTCTGTTAACTTGTGAACGGGTAAAGCTCAATATCAAGTATTATTGCTCATAATTGAATCCAACATATTTTAACCTCCTTCAAAAACCCCGTTCACTAATCTGCTCATAATATCTTTTTATGAATATACAACTAAACTTTAGTTTCATTTTGTCGGTATCTCTTTCCTTCCAAACATTCGTATAATATTTTTTTAAAAGTATCTGTATAAAGAAGTTTTTCTCAAAAAATTCTTAATCGATACGAGTTTCCTGTACTGGCCAAAAAAATTATTCTTGCTTTGGATCCAATGTACCGTTCTTGCCCTATCTAAAAGACTTGAACCTGGAAATCAATAAACAAAACCTGTGAAAATGGATGCTCCCTGATTAATTGGTTGTCATTAGTCTGAAATGCCTGCAAATGAAAGTATCTCTTGTTCTTTCTTTTCACCCGCCGCGCAAGGTTTGAGCCAACCTGCGTACAGTGGATAAACGAGCTTAATAACCGTGCTGGGGGTCTAATATCGAAATATCAACCATGTATCAGTGTCCGACCAAAAATGCCCTGAACCTGAATAACGCCCATTATAATCTCTCTTCTTCAACAGGGTATCTCTATATTCTTGTAACCTTATCAGTTCTTAGAACCTTGTCAGTTTTCACGAAACCATGCTGAGCAGTATTAGCAGAATTACAAGCCTTACAAGTATGCTTATTGCCGTAGAATATGCAACAATCTGTACTCCAAGGCTCGTCCCGAAAATAGCTACTTTTCTTGGGACCTGGCTGCGGATCGCAAAAATCGGGAGCATAAACATACTTCCCAGCATGAGCACGATCATTGCCTGTACATTTGTCATCTCTCCTGAATGGATCATGGGGCCCAGGAGTGAAATTCCGAGAATAGGACTTGCCACGTAACTTGTCAGAGGAACAATTGTTTCCTGAGGTATCCTGAACATTTCTGCAAGGGGAAGCACACTGAAAATCTCAAAAGCTCCCTCTTCCTGAAGGACGAAGATGACCGTTGTTGCTATAAGGTAAACTCCTGCAATCTTCAAAAAAAGCCTGAAATCTTTTTTGAATGAACGCGTAAATGCGGTCTTCAGAGATACTTTTTCTTTACTCTGTTTTTCTTTACTATGAGCTTCAGGGACTTTGCAGGAATTGCCTTTAAGAAAAAGCTTGCTTGCAACTGCAATTATCAGTATCTTTAATACTGCAGTGACCACAAAAACAAGAGAGTAAAATCCTCCCACTACGAGCCCGAGTGCAGGCAGTACGATAGGAATCTGATAGGTACAAAGTTCACGGAAATAGGCAGGAGTTGTGTTCATCATTGAACCTAAAAGGACTTCCCTGTCATTAAGGCAGTTTTCTTTTTTTGCCTGAAGAAGCATACTGTTTGCAGCATCTGCCGATCCTATTGACACAACAAAAGTTGAAGCGCAGATCTCTGGCAGGTTAGTATAGGCAAAAACAGGGCTAACAAGTTTTGAGAACCTCTGCATCAGGCCTAATTCCACGAGCACACTGGTACCCACAAGCCCTACAAAAATCATTACAAGCACCGGAAGCGCAAAATCCAGTACTTTGAGGAAGAGTCCTATCATTGAAATGTATTTTTGTTGGGCAGGTAAATCAATCTATCCGGAAACAACCCTGAACCCCTGCCCAGAAAGGTTTCAAGTTCGTATTTAACATTTTAACATTCTGCATTTATACATAACATTTTTACACTCAGAATTTTACACCTGGAGTTTTACCTATTCTGGTGTCTGCTTCTATATCCGGTGTTTTACATCTGGTGCTTTACCTGCATTACTCGGTTTCGAATCCTCTTACAACCATTACGGCTTTTCTGGAATGTCTTACCACATTCTGAGCCACGCTTCCAAGCAAAAATTTCTGAATTCCAGTCCTTCCGAGTGTTCCCATTACGATAAGGTCGATATCATTTTTTTCTGCAAAATCGACAATCTCGTTTGCAGGGTTTCCTTCAAGGAGAACGGATTCTACCTGGACATTCGCGGCTTTTCCGGCTGTTTCAACAAAAGCTGTTGCCTCCTTTCCTTCAGTACTGAGCTGCTCTTTCATTGCCCTTTCCCATCCTACATCTTTAGGATGACCAGTCATGTGCTCGGCAGCGATGACATATACTGCATAGAGTTGTGCCCCGCTCAGTCTTGCAAATTCAATCGCAGTATCAACCGCCTTTTTGACGGGTTCCGAACCATCGGTTGCAACCATTATTTTCCTGTAAAGATTACTGTTCAAACCTGACTCCCCTTTTCTTTTTTAGCTCTTTATGTTAATAGCGCGATAATCCTTTATATAATATTTTCCCGGAAAAATTAACTGGCTAAAGGCAGCTAGCTTCCTTTTAGGATTTTTCCCAGGAAAGAAGAAAAGACAGAAGTAAAAGTCTGTGTGCACAGATGTTCTTTTTTGACAATACTGAATTAGAGCTTGAACAAGCCCCGCAACCTGCAGCGGGGCCTGCCATTGCAGTTTTGTTCGTCTTGAAGGTTTCAGGAGATTCTCAACGCATTTGTTCCATGCTGCCTCTCTATCTCCAAAAAAGCAAGAGCATGTGTGGGGCATGCCTCAACGCAGGCGGGCAGTTCCCTGTCTTCACATAAATCACATCTTATGACGGTCCCTCCTTCGGTCCGCCTGTCGATTACCCCATAATTGTGGGCCATGGAAGAGGTCCAGCACCCTGAAACAAGGATTAACCGATATAGATTAGAAAAACGGGTGCAGACCATAGAACAGGTCCAGCAGTCCACGCAAAGTTCACGGTTGTGATTTACAGTGCCGGTATCTGTGTCTTTAGAAAGAGCTTTTGTAGGACAAACCGAAATACAGGGTGCATCTTCGCAGTGGCGGCATGTGATCGGTAAAGGGACTTCAAGGGCAGGCACGTGCTCAACAGAGATGCGCTTTTTCGGGGCTGATTCTTCTCCTAATGCCGAAAAAAGATTCTTGCTCTTTGAATGGGAAACAGCGCAGGCAACCTCACAGGAGCGGCAACCCATGCAGCGTTCAGGCCGGATAACCACGTCTTTCATTACGAATTACCTCCCTTATTTCAAACCCAGAGCTTTTCTTTTTCCCTCAATGTGCTCAAGCATCAGGTTTGCGGCTTTGAAGGGGTCAGGCTCAACTGCAAAACTTGCTCCAACAACACCATCCAGGCCTTTTGTCAGAAGAGCCGTAACTGCCTGGCTACCAAGGACAGGAGGGATAGTGCCAAGCACGGTAAATACTCCTGATGAAACAACATAAGCTCCTATACTCACAGCCTTTTCACTCATCCATTCAGGGGCTGCTCCGGCGGCAGGAAGGGCGCTGATGTCCACTCCAAGGCGGTTTGCAATTGCCGAGGCAAGTACCAGGATGCGGCTTATATCAACACAGGAACCCATGTGAAGGACAGGAGGAATGCCAAGGGCTTCGCAGACACCTTTAAGTCCGTTTCCTGCCAGAGCAGCAGCTTCAGGCACAAGGAGCCCAGCTTCGGCACAGGCAATAGCATTGCAGCCTGTAGTCACTACAAGGACATTATTTTTGATCAGCTCCTTTACAAGGTTCACGTGCCCGTAATTGTGCTGGATCTTTACGTTATTGCATCCGACAACTGCTCCTATTCCTTTCACCACACCTCCGGCAATCGCTTCAATGAGCGGGTCAGGGCTTCCTCCAAGAGCTTTAAGGATTGCCTCCGCACTGAAACCGACCATGCATTCCTGCTTTTCTTCCGGGATATTTACCTTTTCGAGGATCCGGTTAGGGAAGTTTTCTACAGCTGTTCTTACAATTTCTTTTGCGGTGTCATAAGCCTTCTCTTCATGGAATTCCATTCTCAAAGTTCCGGGGAAATCGGCTTTTGGAGATGTGGATATAAACTTCGTGTGATAGCAGCCGGCAAGTCCTCCAAGGGAAGGCATAACACACTGGACATCCACTACCATGGCTTCTACAGCTCCTGTAATCACTGCAAGTTCCTGCTGGAGGAAGGTGCCGGCAATAGGGGTCCCGTGGCGCATCAGGGTTTCGTTTCCCGTACAGCAAATTCCGGCAACGTTGATCCCTGATGCTCCTTTCTCCTTTGCAAGTTCAAGAAGTTCAGGGTCTTCTGCAGCTTCCACTATCATTTCAGAAAGAATTGGTTCATGCCCGTGGACAATTACATTTACTTTGTCAAGTGCGAGCACGCCAAGGTTTACAGTACTCTTCTTTGGTTCCGGGGTCCCGAAGAGAATATCCTGGACGTCGGTTGCGATCATGGAACCTCCCCAGCCGTCCGAAAGCCCTGTACGCAGCCCCTGGAGCAGAATATGAGTTGCATCGTTGTCCACTCCCATATGGGTCCTGTGCATACATTCCACAATTTCCCGGTCAATCCCTCTGGGTTCTATCCCAAGATCCGACCAGAGCCTGAGTCTTGGTTCGGGTGCCCTTTTTGTGCACAAAAGAGGTCCGTTCTGTTTTCCAAACTCCAGAAGCAACACATTTGCAAGTTCGGCTGCGACTTCTTCATTGCTCTTTCCCTGTGAGGAAATCCCGTACTCTGAGGCAAGTGATAGCAGTTTTGCTTCATCTTTTATCCTGTAGCTTCCTGCTTCTCCCTCGCTCATTTTCTTAAAAGTTAATACCGAATCCCTGGCATGGTCGGAATGTGCAGCTGCGCCTGCTGCAATCATCCTTAAAAAATTTCGAGCAACAATAACATCTGCTGTAGCGCCGCATATCCCTTTTTCAGCTCCTTCACCAAAGGGATCTATCCTGCAGGGACCCATATTACAATTCCTGCAGCAGATCCCCAATTGTCCAAAACTGCACTGAGGCAGTTGCTGCTCATACCTGTCCCAGGCAGTTTCTATGCCTTCGGCTTCTGCTTTCTGAAGCATGGTTTGGCTTGCAGGGTCGATACTTTTCTCTAATGCCGTCCGTTTCATTTCTTATCCCACATCTTCATTTGTAACTTCTAGAGATTACCAAAATTTCAGGTATTGTTTCCTGGCTTAAGGATTATCTCTAAAACTCTCTCTAAAACTCATCTCTAAAACTCATAGGTTTCAATAAACTGAGCCACTAGTACTCAAGGTGCAGAATCAGTAATAGCAGGGGTCTCTAAAACCAACAGATCTTGCAATAAACTGAGTTAACGTGTTTTTTCCTTGAGACTCAACCTGTCCAGTTAATCATATTGTTTAGACTATCAAATGTTATTATTTTATATACCTTTTTAAAAAAAGCAACGTGTTAATATATATATAAAGTCATTCCTTCAGTAGAGTATTAAATCCCAACTCATAAATAGAGTACAATATGATAGGTTACCTGCAATTACTTAGATTACATTAAAATACGAAGAGGGATTGAAGAAAGATTTATTGAATACTAAGTATCTGACGTAACAGTGACCAATGGATAAAAATAAGCCAATGGAATTCAAGCCAATGAAATCCATAAATTACGTCCGAATTAAACGTAAATAGCAGGTTCAGGTTTTCATATTTAATATGGTTCTCATATTTAATATGAATAAAATAAGATGCAGGAAATTATGAAAATAGAACCTTTAATTTTTCCGGCAAACAGTAAAATTCTGTCTCTCCTATCGCAAAAGTGGCTTTGATGGTGAAGTTCTGTGAAAAAAGATCTTATGGATATTCTGGCCTGCCCTGTGTGTAAGGGCGACCTGATTTTGAACGTTGTTGAAGAGAATGAAAAAGAGGTCATATCCGGAACCCTCTACTGCCCTGTATGTAAAGAACATTACCCCATAGACGAGGGGATTCCGAACTTACTTCCTGCAGACCTAAGGAACTGATGTGAGGGTTAAACTTGGAGCAGATATTCCAGAATGTTATTATCAATAGGCAGGAAATAAACTCAATTGAGTTCGAAAAAGAAAGTATTGAAATTTCTCTTTACCCGGGCGGAGAGCAGACCTTCGAAATCCTCATTACAAACTACGGGTCTCCAACGCATATTCACCTTTCTGTTAGTGATGAACTGAAAGGCCAGATCACATTTTTAAGGGACAACCCCTATGTGCTCCAGAAAGAGTATGTTTCCGCAGTTGCAAGAATCCCGCAGGAAGGCAGGGTACTTACAAAAGGTCAAATCTATATTACTGCAGGTTACGGCTCAAAGAAGAAAGGTTTTCCAGTCCAGCTGGGAAAAGTAGAGGCAATGCCACAGGAACCTCCAAAAGATGAGCTTGGTAAATGGGAAGAAGACTCTGAAGAGTTAAAACCCTCAGGGATTTCCATAGCAGAGCCTGTAAAAAAAGCTTCTCGCCCCCGGATATCAGGAGGAAGCAGGTTTAGCGGGATCTCATCTTCAGCTCTCAAAAATTTAAGAGGTGGGTTTTCAACCTCCTCTGGAAAAAGGGCAGGAAAAAGTGCTGGACCAAACGAAAGATCTCCACTGACACTGGCTCTGGGAGGGTTTTTACTGCTTGTATCCTCATTCTTCCTTTACTTCATGCTGCCAGCTGGCATCCAGTTCAGTGTAAGTTTTGCTCAGTCTCTTTTGTTCTCAATTCTGTTTGTAACATGTACGACCTACATCCTGTTAAAATTCATGGACGAAATTTAATTCCAAGGCGGGTGGTCCCTTCCTCGAAAGGTCGGATTTCTCGATCTGGCAGGCGGGGATGAAATCCTGCAAAACGTTTTTGAAAAGCTTCAGGTGACTACTCACGCTTTGGTGATATATTCGTACCTGACATCTGCCCTCGTAATCTCTGGCAATTCTCCCCACATTCCGATGTATTTTCCCTGGATCACGAGTGCGCCTTTTATTCCCGGAATCTCTTTAACGGCTTTAAAAGAAGCCTCTACTGATTCCTTTCCTGTTCCTACTTCATTTCCAAGTGCCGTTGCAGCTGCGTCCGCAAGAGACACATCATCAGAAAACACTGCAGCCGCATCTGCCATCCCGAAGCTGATTGAAGGGCCTACCGTCCCTGCTGAAGTGCATACGCCTGTTATAGAGTCACGCGGTTCGAAAACAAGCCCCAGATTCTTTAGAGGAGACTGCCCTGCATAGATCCCGACCACAACAGGCCTGTCATTTATAAGTGCAATATCCCCGCCGTTATCAACTATGGCATATTTTGCTCCGGCTTTTACCATTGCCTCTACTGCCAGGGCAGAGATGGTGCCTGCAACTGCACTCATTGGCCCTATTCCCATTGTATTTCCTGCTTTTATCATCCTCCTGACGACTTCAGGGGCATTTTCCGGGCATTCGTAGGGTTCGAGGGTGAGCTGGAAATAAGGGTCGGAAAGGATGTAAGTCTCAAGAACTGCCCTGTGGGTGCTGATAGCTTCTTTTGCGGCTTCTATGTGAGCCTGCTCGCAGGCTGCTATAGTAACTATGGTTTCCTTGAGCTGGAAATGCTCTTTGATCGGTGTCCTGGCTGGTTCTTTTGCGTTTTCTCTCGTGGGATCTGGCATGCTGGTTCACCTGAGATTTATTGCTCAAAAAAGAAATGCTTTTCTGCCCGGTTTCTGGAAATGTAACCCAAAACTGAAAAGCTAACAGACATAAGGAATTTGATTTAAAAAAAGATTTTTGGCGGCTTTTTCAGGTATGCCGCCTTTTTTGACCTTTTTTAATTTGCTTTGAACCCAATGCTGCTCAACTCTGAGTTCGATTTCAGGAAATTTCGGATCAGAACTGCAGTTTTTTCATTCTTTCCACAGCTTCTTTGATCCTTTCAACTGGCTTTGTCAGGGCAAACCTGATGTAGCCTTCGCCGGCTTCTCCAAAGCCAACACCCGGAGTTGCTACGATCCCTGCCTCCTCGAGAAGGACTTTTGCAAAACTGATCGAGGTGAAGCCTTTCGGGACTGGAGCCCAGATGTAGAAGGTGGCTTTTGGCGGCTTTACTTCAAGGCCCATGGCAGTGAGACCTTCGATAAGAGCATCCCTCCTCTCTTCGTAGATTTTGTTTGTTTCATCAACGCAGTCCTGGGAGGACGAGAGAGCTGCAATGCCTGCGATCTGGATAGCATCAAAGACGCCTGAGTCAACATTGGACTTGACCTTCCCTAACCCCTTTATGAGAGCTTTGTTCCCTACGGCAAACCCCAGCCTCCAGCCGGTCATGTTATAGGTTTTTGAGTGGGAGTAAAGTTCCATACCGATATCCATTGCCCCTTCAGCAGCAAGGAAAGAAGGAGCTTCATACCCGTCGTAGGTCATCTGGCAGTATGCGTTGTCATGCACGGCAATGATGTCATGCTTTTTGCAGAACATTACTACTTTATCAAAGAACGCCATGTCAGCAGTTGCTGCAGTGGGGTTGTTTGGGTAGTTAAAGAAGAAGAGCTTTGCCTTCTTCAGGACATCTGCAGGGATTGAGTCCAGGTCGGGCAGAAAGTTATTTTCAGCTTTCAGGGGCAGTGGATATGGTTCTCCGCCTGCAAAAAGAGTCCCTATCTTGTATACAGGATACCCCGGGTCTGTATATAACACTATATCTCCGGGATTAATAAATGCGAGCGGGATATGGGCTACAGCTTCCTTTGACCCTATCAGGGAAAGGACTTCTGTTGCAGGATCAAGCTTAATTCCTTTATATTTCTTACACCATTCAGCCGCAGCCTTCCTGAATTCGGGCATCCCGGCATAAGAAGGGTACTGGTGCGTCCTTGGGTCGCAGACAGCCTTCTGCATAGCCTCTACAATGTGAGGGTGTGTCGGCAGGTCGGGATCTCCCACTCCAAGGTCTATTACGTCCACTCCCTTGGCAATCATTTCATCCTTTGCTTCATCGATAGCTGCAAAAAGATATGGGGGTAATGCGTTTATGCGGTCTGAATACATTGGAAAAGTCACCTGAATATGAATTTACAGTACGTAATTCTGCATAATTACGGCAGTGGGGATATTAAAATGTATGGGCTGATGAATGGGAAACCAGATCAAAAGGATTGGAAATTATTGACTTTCCCAGAAAAAACCCGTACATTGGAAAGTTTTATAAAGTTTGATCGTAAACTTTTATTGTATGTCTAAAATTAAAACTTCCATTCTAAGTTTCGCTGCATCTGAATTATTTCTTATAGTAATTGAATTAACATTTGGAATCCCACTTAATGCATATTATTACCTGGACCTTAATTTCCCAAAGACGACTGATTTTACGTTTCCGTTTTTGCTAGATAGCAGTGAAAGAGCTGAACCTGCTGGAGATTTTATATTTATGGAAAGTTTACTCAGCATATTATTATGGTTCCTTACATCTCCTGCCCTCTTGATTGCAGTTGTAGTTTATACTTTAGCACCGAATGACGAATGCAAGCCCGTACCAGGTCCTCATATCTAAACACATGTATGTTTTTTAGTATTGCTGTGTAAACTATTATTGCCTGAATAATAACCTTTTACATAATTGCCGATCA
This sequence comes from uncultured Methanosarcinales archaeon, assembly GCA_964434965.1. GTDB lineage: Archaea > Halobacteriota > Methanosarcinia > Methanosarcinales > Methanosarcinaceae > Methanosarcina. Next base: position 326,594 of record CAYSWX010000001.1, on the reverse strand, counting down.
GCCACGATTTTATCACTTCTAAACTACTTCTCCCGGATACTATCAGGAAAAAATCGAGAAATGAATTAGGTTATGCTGAACGAATGATCACCTGAAAATTAGATATCATCTGAATAATTAGAAATCACCTGAAAAGCAAAAATATCTAGATTCGATATGAAAAAAATGTAAAATAATAATTTAAAAAACCATTTTAAGCATTAAATCAAACTGCTTTTCAAGCAGTATGATCATTCTTTTTTCTGCTTTTTGCAGTTTCCGGTTTCAGCATTTAAGCATCTCAACAGCAAGATCGGCATTAATGATGTAATCAAAACTGATAACTTCGTCCCATTTCTGCTGCATAAACACAGATTGAAAGCAGACTCCTATAATTTTTCTTTTCGCAGAACCTTCGAGGACCTTCTCTGCAATTTCTTTAGCTTTTTCAGATCCTGGACTGGTCTTTGGCATCGCAAGCCCGCCGAGAAGGACAACGGCGTCTGCGTGGGCGTCTACATTTTCTCCAAGCTGCATTCCCTCAGGAGTCATTGAGATTGACCTGGCTTTTTCAAAGTCCATATTGGGAATAAAAGCAAGTTTTCTATCCCTTACCACAAAACCCAGAAGTTCGGCAAAAGGCGTACAAAAGCCTGGAGTCCCAACAAACGTAACCTTTTCTACTCCGTCCATGAGACTCTTGAAACTGTTCAGGATGCCTCCTACTCCCTTCGAAGTATTTACTATCTGCATAAAACTCTTCTCCTTTATCAATTCTTCATTAAAATCCTGCTTTTTAATCATATCTTATAGTGTCGTCTACTTCCATAATATGATTGGGGACATTCCCATAAATAATTTGAGTAAGAACCAGAACTACAACAATTTGATTACAAATTATTCTGACCAGTACAACCATACTCGATGTACCTATCCTTTCCTGTCACGCTCGACGAAGGAGAGCGGCCTGTCCCTAAAAGCAGAAAAAGAACATGAAAAAAGCCAAAAATAAATTCACAGTGTAAAAGTAATGTCAAAAACCTATTAAAAGGCAGAGAACCGAAATAAACACTACAAAAGATATTTTTTTCCGCATTTATTTCATTTTTACTATTTTTCAAGCCTTTTTTCTTCATTCCACACTTTTCGTTTTCTCCTGCTTTTTTTGCAGGGCCGTCAGACAAGCTGGCGGATGTTTGAATACTATATGAATTTAAAAGCCCTTTAGGAGACAGGATATTTTCTGAATCGTACAACCTTATTCTCTTTCCCGAACAATTTTAGCATGAACTCACTTGTTATTTTTTTCTTACCTGGCAGACAAGACTGCTTCAGTTTTTCAAATTCCAGGTATCACCACAAAATAAGAAAATGCAGAAAATAACGGAAAAAAGAGCAGTAAAAAAGAAAGGAGTATGAGAAAAGGCGAATGCCCTCTCAAACTTTTCTGATTCCGAAGGACTCAAGCAGTATTTCGGGATAGAGCCCGCCGCTCGAAATTGTTTTCGTGCTCTTAAGGTCGTTTACGGTCACTCTTGCAGGAGCAAACATGCCAGCGTCAACTTTAAAGAAGTCAAAGTTTGCTGCCTTGAATGTCTGGTAGAAGGGCTTTCCGAAATCGGTTGAGGTTGTCGATGGGACTTTCTTTACGAAGTCTTCGAGTTCAGCCAGTTCGCCCTCGAAGCGGACTGTATAGTTGGTCTCGCCGCAGTAGATCACACAGTCATTGGTTGAGCCCATGCACTGGACATCGTTTCCAACAATAGGGGCGATAGGGGCAATGCCGTACCCGCTCTTTATGCAGTTGATGTCAAAGCCAATGGATTCAAATTTGTGGATACCGGTTTCAACGACACGGGCTGAGATCTGGACAGAACCTGCAATGGAGGCTGTAGGCGCAACGGCGATCATGACGTTTTCTGGGTCTACGCTGCAGTGTTTTGCGATATACTCGACAACTTTTTCATCAGGGATCTTGTCGGATTCCATTACAAGGACCGCAGCTTCAAAATCGTCTTCGTACCCGATTTCCTCATAGAGCTCTTTGGGTTTTAAGCCGAGTGCACGTGCAGGGCCTGAACCCATTCCGAAGTAATTTCCTACTGAGATTCTCCAGCCTGCATACTGGGAAGCCATACAGGCAATTACCGGGTTGTCGGTTGCTACCTGAATAGCAGGCCATTTAATGCCGTTAAGGTCAAAGGTGCTGTATTTAAGGTCAGCAAGGTCAGCAAGGCAGAGTCTTGCGAGGTACATTCCTGCTTCATATCCGCCTTCTGCTTTAACTCCACAGTCAATTATTGTGGCGCCGTTTTCAAGCTTGATTACTTCCGTTTTCAGGTCTTCACTCCAGTCGAGCATCTCTTCGATGACGTATGAGCCCATTTCGTTGACGCTTATCAAAGTATCACCTTTACTTATCTGTCCGAGAATTGTTTGTCGAAATTTATCGAAATCGTTTATTGGTATTTTTACAGGCAAAAATTTGACTGTAAAGCAGATTATTGATCAGATGGCTGGCTACCAACCGAGCTAACTTTGCCGGCTGGAAGTTTGCCCTGCCAGATGAGTATTATACCGGATAACTGGGTACTATATCGAATAATTAAGTACCGAATAACCAGGTAATGAATTTCAGTGCCGAATAACTGAGCCAACTCGCTCAGTTTATTTCCTTAATTTGCTATCCGTATAAGGAAGAATCCAATATATAGATACTGTTATAATATTTTAATTGTGTAATATTAGGTATTACTAATACTGCCAATCAGATTATAAAGATTCGGTCATTTTTTCGGACAGTGCTGTCAACGGCAAGCCCAATTTCATCTCCTTTTTCAGCTTTTTGCAGGCTAATGCCTTTTTTCATAAGAGAGCGGACCTGCTGCTTTAGATATGTAGTGCTTCCTTCTATCAGGATCTCATCTCCTATTGCAAGCCCCTCTTCAAGAAGTCTTATTGCCGCAGCCTGCTGTTTGGGGTAATAGTTTTCAACAACTCCCACAGCCCTGCGTTTTTTCTCTGAGGCGTTCATGCCTTTTTCAGGAGAGAAACCTTCCAGACCGGGAACTCCAAAGTAAAAACCAGTAGAAAAGCCCCTGTTATACACTGAGGCCAGTTCGGACATCCATGCCTCAATTTTTTCACGGGTATAAGTGCCTTCTTTACAGGCATCAATTGCTTCTCTGTAGCAGCGCGAGACTACTTCCAGATATCCGGAGTCACGCAGCCTGCCTTCCACCTTAAATGAATCTATCCCGGCTTCAAGAAGTTCAGGAATATGTCCTATCATACATAAATCTTTTGCACTGAGGAGGTATTTCCCTCTGCTTTCCATGACAAGCTCGTTTTCTCCGTGAAGTTCCCACTCCCAGCGGCAGGGCTGGGTGCATTCTCCGCAGTTTCCTGATTTTCCAAGGGCATATGCTGATAGATGACACCTTCCTGAAACTGCCATACACATTGCACCGTGAACAAAAGTTTCGACTTCTATCCCACTCTGCTGTTTGATTTTCCGGATCTCATCTAGGGAAAGCTCCCTTGAAAGCACTATACGCTCTGCCCCAAGGGTCCTGTAAAATTCTGCAGTTTCGTGATTTGTAACGTTTGCCTGCGTGGAGATATGGACCCTGAGCCCGGCTTTGCGTGCTTTCAGGATAATAGCCGGGTCCCAGGCGATAACTGCATCTACTCCGGCTTTTGAGGCTGCGGTTATCACACTTTCTGCTTCATCAAGCCTGTCCTCATTTATTGTTGAATTCACAGTCAAATAGGCTTTTAACCGCCGTGTTTTAACCTCCGAAACAAACTCTTCTAGATTTTTAAGAGTAATCGCTTTTGCTTTTGCCCGAAGGCTGAGCTTATCAGTTGAGAAATAGACTGCATCAGCATACTTATAACAGGCTTCAAGCCCTGCAAGGTTTCTGATGCCCATTATGAGTTCCGGGTTTGGACTATTATGCATGAGAGAGGGAATGCCTGAACTCTAATTTAAAAATATCTTTATTGCATTTTGTAATTTCATGTGTTTATCAGTCTCATAAATTAAGGTAAGAAATGTAAACTTTATGTATTTAGTGAAAGGATAACCAGGTTGACGGAAATCTTTATATAAGTGTACTGCATTTCTCAAAATGGGGATAAAGTACTATTTAAATGAGAATAATTCAGTGTATAGACTAGGAAAACAAATATTGATTGTTAATGTCTTAAATATGGGGGCATATAAATGGAATATGAACTCGAAGAAGTCGAAAGGGATTACGTGGAATTCCTCAAGGAAATGGGAGAAGAATAAACAGAAAACCATAGTGCATTGAAAAGTGCATAATATTTACATATTAAAATTAAATCAATACCTTTTTTTCTATTTTTTTAATTTTTAGAAAAAATTACTCTTCATTGCTTCTGAATTTTTAGAAAAAAGGTGTAGCCTGTAACTTTTGAATTTTTTAAAGTAAATAACTAATTCAAATACGCCTATAACACCTTAAATTCAACTTGGTTTTTTTATTCCGTATTGGTGTGTCAGGATACTGCAATTTTACTGTCTTAATTTTGACTCTATTTCTATGTAAACGAGTTTTAAATAACTCGGTATTAAAGGATATTGAAATTTATTAAAATCCTATCACAGAATATTAGTATTTTTAAGACTATTTTGAATAAATAACATCTCGTTATTATTATATATTTTTATTGTAATTATGTGCCAAAATGAGAGCTTGAAACTGTCATCCGTCATCGGCTAGCTCCATTTTCTATATAATATCAATTTCTGGGACAAATCGACACATATGTAGGGCAGATATAAATGAAAAACAAAATAATTGCATTTGATTTTCTAAGATCTTTAGCAATAATTATGATTATTCCAGCTCACCTGAGTAATTTTTTGTATTCTACTTATGGGAAGTTAGCACTCTATGCCTTTGATCCTTACTTTGCGAATATGGGTCTGGGACTTTTCATATTTATGAGTGGGTACCTGATATATTACAACAATCACACAATAAACTCGCTTGAAAATGTATTTGATTTCTACAAAAAAAGGCTTCTTAGAATCTATCCTCTTTACTGGGCTGCACTTGCCGTATTTATTCTGGTATTTTTTATATTTGCTCCCTGGTTAGATTCAGGATTTGTATTTCCTAATTCCGAGAATGTGTTCAGTTTCTATAATGTACTTGTACATTTGCTGGGACTGCAAATTTTGCTTGCTCCGGCTTATGCTACTCCTATGTTAACGCTCTATTTTGTGGGTTTGATTGTTATTTTCTATGCCCTTTATCCGTTTATTATCATGTACTCAAAGAGTACAAAAAGCCTCCTGATTTCCTCATTTATTGTATATGCTGGTTTTTTTTTAATCTCAAAAACTTTCAATGTTATTGATCACAGGTTTTTCATGTTCTTCCTTGTATTTATGTTTGGAATCATTACTTGCAGGGAATGCCTGTTTGAAAAAACAGTAAGAATACTCGGAAAGATACCCTTTTTTCAGGTCCTGCTGGCAGTTCTTCCGGTTATATTTGTGCTGATAATTGTTTTAGGGTTGAGAAGTTCAATGTTTCTTGATCCAAAAATTTCCGTTACTATTGATGCCAGTAGCGGGGTAATTGGCTCTTCCACTGTAAGGTCTATGCTTGACAGTATAGCAGGCTTGCTGGGTGTCAACTCGCTTCTTTTACAATTTATCATTGATACGGCGCTTCTCAATGTTTTTATGTTAATATTCTGTGTTTTTGAGTATTCGCTTGCCATGAGGTTTATCAATGATAGATTCTCAAGTTCTTTAAGTTCGTTTTTTACGTATATCGCTACATCTTCTTACTGCGTTTATTTATTCCACAGGCCGTTTTTTGCTCTATGGAATTCGGGAACAAATTTCATAAGCTCTCCAATTTTACGTGATGTCATTATGCTGTTTGTAACTATTCCCCTGTTATTTTTCATTTCTTATCATATTCAAAAAATAGAATTAAAATTGAAGAATAATTTTTCGCTGAGGAAATTTCCAGGAAAGAAATCGCCTAATGCAAGATTTATTATGCATTCAAATAAATGAAAATAAAATGAGATCAAGTGAATAGAGCACATCAGCTCAATAAGAAATAGAAAGATCCATAAAAGGTCTATTTCAGAATGAGTGTATCAACCTCGGATACTGTAAAAATTATTTATTATTAGATTTTCCAGAAAGCTTCTGGAGAATCTGATTTTGAATATTTTAGTGGTCTGGTTTTTTGGTGGGGACAATACCAGTATCAATCTAATCTATCTCTAACTTTAGTTCCCAAAAATTAAGCGAATATGTATGGTGATGAAAATCTATGAGCTCAATATATGACGATTTTGAAATTCTGTCACTAAAATCATGTGCTTAATCTTAAGCGCATACTCCGATATCAGGAGACGTTTATGCGCTAAAAATGCGGAGCTTAGGCTCTAACTGAATATATGACTGGTTAAACAAATTTGTCCGCTACTTTGTCAGAAAATTTTAAATATTATAAAATTAATTAAGTAATTACAAGTTATATATAACTTGGAAAAACGGAAAAACGGATTTTCAGAAAATTAGATATTTGGATATCGGAAAAGACCTGAAATACTATATTAATTCTTTTCTTATTCAATTTTCTTTAAAGAAAATATTTAAATGCTGTTGGAAGGCGGAAAAATATTTTTCATACCCACTTCCCTTTATTGGGAACACACAATCATATCTTATATTTCTGAAAAAGTCTTAACTGCCGCAACCATTCGAGAAAACATTTCTAAAAACGAACAAAAAAATAGTTTTTAATAAAACTGTAAATAAGTTAGCGCTGAGGAGGAGATTCGAACTCCCGTAGCGCGTAGCGCTACCGGTTTTCAAGACCGGCGCCGTGGTCCGCTTGGCTACCTCAGCACAATGAAATGATAAATTCTTCTGGCTTTCCGGATCGGACCTGGCGAGTTGCCCGGGCATTCCGGAGAGCGTATACAAAGAACTTGATTATTATATATAAAATTTGCGAAGAGAAAGAACTCTTCGCTTTTCTGTAAAGTACAGATTTATTTATTCCTGAGATTCTGAAGTTTCTTCTTCAGCTGCGGGTTCAGCCTCAGCTTCAGGCTCTGCAGGTGCAGGGGCTTCAGATTCTGCTGCAAGTTTTTCGATGAGCTGGACTTCTTTAAGGTCGGCATACTTGAAGAGTTCGGATGCCACCCTGTTCTTTGCCATGAGCCAGCGCTGGTTGAAGGTCAGGCCTGTGGGGATATAAATTTTTGCGACACCATCAGCTATTTCGACTTCCATGTCGCGAATGCCGGTGTAGAGGGCGAGAAGACCCTGTACTTTCTCCACATCGCCTTCAAGGAGCTTTTCAATGGTGTACTCGTAGGTAACGGTCTTGCCTGCAAGAGGGCTGTTAAAGTCTACAGTGACTCTGCGGCCGATAACCCTGCTGACAACTCCTCTCCTGCCGTCAAGTTCTACGGGCATGCCCGGGTGAACATTCCTGTCCTGGAGCTTTGTTATGGAAACGGTTTCTATGAGCTTGGAGTCGATTGGGCCAAATGCTTTTTCCTGTGGGATTGACACTGTACCGGAATAACCAGCTTCCTTTCCTTCAAGGTCTTCATCAAGACCTTCAATGGTGTGCCCTGCCCCGACAATAACAACGTCTCCGCCGTAAAGTCCGCGGGGGTTAAAGATATCTTCCTTTTTGGCAAGTTCTTCGTCTGTTGTATCGAAAATCCTGCCGTCTTCAAACTTACCTGTGTAGTTTAACTTTATGAAATCGCCTTTCTGGATTGCCATAATTCTCAACTCTTCTATTTAATTAATTAAACGTGATAAGCAAGGAAATTAGCCTTTTTAGCTAAATTCTGGATTATTCAATGTAAACGCGTTCCACGCTATAGAACTCTTGCTTTAATAAGCTTTTTGGGAATCAACAAAGTTGCTTGAAACCTCACAGGTCATTGTAAAAATATTTGTTTGTACTAAATTATCTTCAAATCCGTACCTATCGCCACTAAAAGGAACTTCTATAATTAATTTATCTCGGATAATGCAGGAAAAATCATTTTCATTTTTACTTTAGAAAGTTATCATTTGGGGCAAAGTCGCTTTTCTCGCATTACTGTGGGGCAGGATAAGGTCAGATAGGAGGGATTTTGTCTGTATAGATCTATCAAGCGTATCTCGTGAATTAAGTTCTTTGTACCAATCTATTCATACCACTCTTATTCTTGAATCAAAAATCCGATTCAGGACCTGCTTATATAATCTATTCATTAGCACTCCTCTTATGCTCATTCTCTTATTTTTTTATGCTTTTAAGTGCGATAAAACGTTAAATATATCCTTGAATATTATATTAATTAGGGATTGGGAAATACATAGTGGATTTTATCTGTTTGGGTAACTTGTTTTGGCTTTTCATTAAGCTGGATAGCTGAAACCATAAAAACCTGGCAGAAAGGATTTTCAATTTCAGGAGGGGCATATGGAAAAAAGACTTATGAGAATAGGAGTTTCACTTCCAGGTGAGCTTCTGGATAAATTTGATAAAACCCTTATGAAGAGAGGATATTCCTCTCGTTCAGAAGGGATAAGGGATGCCATAAGGTCATACAACCAGCACTATGAATGGATGCGGCAGATAAAGGGTCCAAGGACTGCAACAATATCTATTGTATACGATTGTTCAAAAAAAGGCATAACAAGCACCCTGGCAGAGATACAGCATGAGTACATGGATATGATAAATTCTTCTATACATTTCCATATGGATGGCAATCTCTGTTTTGAAGCTATAATCCTGAAAGGGGAAGGAGAACAAATAGTAGATCTTGCCCAGAAAATCCTGAGTATAAAAGGAGTCAAGCATTCAAGACTGACAACTGTGCCAGAAGAGAAAAAAGAATAATTGATATTATATAAATCAGGCTTTCAAGTACTTCGATTCAGATCTCAATCCATAAATAAATATATTGGTTTTTCTATAAAATGATCTTGTGCCTCGTGTTGGTCACCGTCCAAATTATTATCCACTTTATAAGAATTAGGATCTGACCATGTTAAATCGTTACTAAAAACGAATCAATTAAGAATCGAAGCACCATTCCCTAATTCGATGGATATATTTATATAAAAATAGAATCGACTCTCCGCTTAAAGGTGATTCTATAAACCCCAACGCAATTTATATGAGATTAGTTTCGTCTTCAGTAGGTTTTAAGAAACTGCTGCGTGACAATATCGGGGCTCATCTTCTAAAAGAATGGAACTATATTGAGAAGGAAGATATTGTTTCTGTAGATGAAACTATGCTTTCGGAAGTTCTTAGAATTCAGGCAGAGTCATTTGATAGTAAGAATAAGGATAATCTCATAAAGTACTCAAGGAAGCTAAGAAAAATCTTTTATGTAATTAAAAGCCAGGATAAAATTGCAGGCTACTGCACATACTACCTGAAACCGGAACTTTCATTCAGAGGGCTGAAAAAAAAATCTGTGATTCACTCAATTGCAATTGACAATAAATTTCGTGGAAAAGGGTATGGAAGAAAGCTTCTTGAAGAAAGCATAAAGGAAATGAAGCTAAATGGGATATATTCTATTTTGCTGTATGTAAATGTAAAGAACACACCTGCTATAAAGCTGTACGAAAAAATGGGTTTTCAGATCATCAAAAAAATCGAGGACATATGTGGCAAGAATGAAAAATGCTATATTATGGAGTTAAACCTTACTTATTAATTTCATGTCTTTTTTAAAGCGATATTTTCATGTAGAAGTTTCTAACTTCAGTAAAGTGTTACCGAATTAGATCCTGACCCTACTGTTGCAGGTTATCTCTCATCTTCCAATTTGGGGTTTTTCGGATTTCATAACCACCTTCTATAAGAGCTCTTACTGCACATTCCAGATCTATTTCCCTGACCAGAATATAGTCGGTATCGTATGTTGAAACGGCAAATATGCTGATTCCGATCTCAGCCAGAATCCTGCTGATTCCTGCAAGGATTCCTGTGAGCCCAAAATCAAGAGGTCCTTCAACTTTCAGGCAGCTCCAGCCCCTTTCAGCCCGGACATCTTCAGGAATGTTTAAAGGAATACTGCTTTCCTGGCAGACAATGGAAAGTTCTTCTGGAGTTCGGGTAATCGAAAAGAAATTACTTTCATATATCCATTCAGGCACTTCAGAGTCGTTCTCCAGCCTTAATATGCCGAAGATGCCTTCAAGGACGCTTAAAGTGAGCTTTTTTTGTTTCATACAGGATTCCTTTTTGTTTTGATATTCTACCTCAGACTCATGCTTTACTGGATTCCTGCTCTATATAGTACTCTGCAGGTCCAGAAATTATTTTCCTGATCTTATGAGGTGTTAGCATCAACTTTTAAGACCAACCTCAAATAAATACTAATTCAAAATCATTTCCTTATCTTTTGGTCTTTGGATTTTAAGTTTAATTTATTTTTAACCGAAACTGGCTTCGATGGAGCTGCTGGGTATGGACTTGCTTGACACCCTTACGAGAATAGATGTGTTTATCTGGGGACTTCCTCTTCTGTTTTTACTTGTTGGTACAGGAGTCTTTCTTACATGGCGCCTTGGGATGATCCAGGTTTTCAGGCTGCCCCTTGCACTCAAATATGTCCTTAATTCGAGAAAATATGAATCAGGGGTTATGGGAGACGTTTCGAGTTTTGCTGCGCTCAGTACTGCTCTGTCGGCAACAATCGGAACAGGGAACATTGTGGGGGTTGCAACGGCAGTCAAGGCAGGAGGTCCCGGAGCTCTCTTCTGGATGTTTCTTGCGGCTTTTTTCGGGATGGCGACCATGTATTCCGAGTCTATGCTGGCAGTCAAATATAGAACCGTGGACGAAAACGGTCAAATGTCAGGGGGTCCCATGTATTATATAAAAAACGGACTTGCTGGCAGGTGGTACAGCAGGATTCTTGCCCCGCTCTTTGCCGTCTTCGGGGTAAATGTGGCACTTTTCGGGATAGGGACCTTCCCACAGGTCAATGCCATTGTTGACTCTGCCAGAATTGCTTTTAATATCCCTGAAGTCCTCAGCGCGGCTGTAATAAGCCTGCTCGTGGCTTTTGTGACACTTGGCGGGATTAAGAGAATTGCGGCTGCTGCTCAGCTTCTGGTGCCTTTTATGGCAGTGGGTTACGTGCTGAGCTGCCTTGTGATTATAGGGATGAACCTTGAAAAGCTTCCGGAAACCTTTGCCCTGATAATAAGTTCGGCTTTTACAGGGACTGCAGCAAGAGGAGGTTTTCTTGGGGCAGGCGTAATGCTTGCAGTCCGGATGGGAGTTGCAAGAGGTATATTTTCAAACGAGTCAGGTCTTGGTAGTGCGCCCATAGCAGCTGCTGCCGCAAAGGTCAGGGAACCTGCCAGGCAGGGTCTGATTTCCATGACAGGAACTTTCTTCGATACTATTGTTATCTGCATGATGACCGGAACTGTGCTTATTATGACAGATTCCTGGACAGAGGACCTCGCAGGTGCATACATGACAAACTACGCCTTTTCGACCGTACTTGCGGAAGTCGGGAGCTATATCGTAACAGTCGGGCTCATACTTTTTGCCTTTACCACCATTCTGGGATGGAATTATTACGGTGAACGCTGTATGGAATTCCTTTTCGGGGTAAAAGGGATTCTTCCCTACAAAATATTCTATATTCTCATTGTTGCCTCAGGCGCCTTCCTTACACTTGATGTAATCTGGGTTCTCGCAGATATTGTAAACGGACTGATGGTAATTCCAAACCTCATAGCTCTCCTGGCATTGAGAAAAGTTATTGCAGCAGAGACGAGACAATACTTTGAAAAACTTGAGTAGGAGACCAGGGGCCAAAAAATACTGAATTTCTGTGAATCCTGATAAATAAAGAATATAGCCGGAAAACATACAACCTGATGCAGGTTGCAAACAAAGTGCAACGGTTATAAGTCAGGCACAGAGATTGTTAATCATAATCATAAAGTCCACAGGATCAGACAGGGGTTGTTACCCATGAAGTTTACCTTTACAGGAAAATCAGGGATTATGAAGACAGGAAATACAAAATTATGTTTTGTATCCATGGCACTGCTAATAATGGTACTGCTAATAGTTACCTTTCTGGCAGCTCCTGCATCTGCGGTTGTCGTTTCGGGAGATACACATCTTCAAGTTGATGTCTCGGAAATAACCCCTAATCCTGCAAGGCCCGGAGAAGACCTGCTTATAAAAATCAATGTAGAAAATACCGGTGACGAGCCGGCAGAGAACGTAATAATAGGGATTGAAGAACTTGACCCTTTTATCTTTAAGTACAGCACATCAGACGTGTACGGCTCCGGGACAAATACAGAACGCACTTTTCAAATTGAACATATGAGGCAGCGTTCGAAAGTAGAACTTGACTTCCATTTCAGTGTAAGCTCGGAAGCAAAATCGGGAGTTTACCAGCTTGAGTTCACCATCAAAGATGATGACGGAACAAGCTTTTCAAAAAGAATTCCTATCCGGGTGGAGGGGAACCCTGATCTTGTACTTATTGGCACCGAAATCTTTCCAGTAAATGTTGATAATTCCTCTTCAGGAGCTCTCGTGCCGGGGGAGGAATTCTACATCAGGACTATTGTTAAGAATGCAGGAAATGGGAATGCAAAAAATGTCCGCGTTATGCTTGACCTGAACAGCTCTTCTCCTATGATCCCTCTACAGGACAATGTCTTTTTCCTTGGAAACCTGAGTGCAGGAAGTTCTAAAAACCTGTCTTTCAAACTCCTTTTAGGGAGCAATGCAGGCGTTCAGCCTTACAGGATCCCTCTTCGCATAACCGCCTCAAATGAAGCTGAAACCCTTCAGATCAATAAGTCCCAGGAAGTAGGGGTAAATGTTCTTAACCAGGCTAAAATAAATATTGCGAGCCTTAAATTCGATCCTGAAATGCCTGAGAAAGGACAGCAGGTTTCCATGATCCTCAGGCTTGAAAATGTAGGGGAAGGGGAAGCCCGTTTTGTGAAAGCAAGGCTCGAAGGGCTTGAAGGAAGCGGCAGCACAGACGCTTTTCTGGGACGGCTCAAAAAGGACGATGATGCACCTGCGGTCTTTACCTTTATTCCTGAAAAGTCAGGAGAACAGAATGTTACCCTGCTTGTAGAGTACGAGGACGATTTTGGAGACCACCGGCTCAGTGAGGACCTGACGTTCAATGTTATCAGAACGCGTGACAGTATAGTTCCGTTTGTACTGGCGGCAGTCCTTGCCCTTGCATCTGCACTCTTCTATCTGAAAAAGAAAGGTAAACTCTGATTGGAGAAAAGAGATGTTTCAATAACCCGTTAAGGACGTCCTATTATGCTTGAAAAGGTTAAAGTCTCCTTTTTTCTTGCCAGCCGTTCAATTAAGCGAGGCAATAAAGGGATTACGATCTTTACGGTCTTCGTGCTGGCTCTGATATTTATTCAGCTGGTGCTTTTTTCAAGTGTCATGGCAGGAGTTACACTCAAGTTCAACGAGCTTATGGTGGACTTCCAGACAGGAAACGTGGTGATCGAGCCAGAGGAAGAAGCACGTTATATAGAAAATGCATCTGCCCTGCAGAAGAAGATAGAAAGTCTTCCCGAGGTAGTGGGGACTTCTGCCCGCCTGAAGGCCACAGGTAACTTTCGATATAAGGAAAAAGAAATCGGAGGTACTGTTTACGGAATTGACCCCGCAGATGAAGCCTTTGTAACTGGTCTTGAAGATGCCGTGATAAGCGGAGAATTCCTGAGCAGGCCTGATAGGGGAGAGATTATTCTGGGCAGGGAGGTTTCGGGAGGTTTTGGGGCACTGATGGAATCAAGGTCTCTTGGGGGCGTTGAGGTAGGCGATACCATCGAACTTACCGTCAGCGGCAAAACCCGGGAGTTCAGGGTCAAAGGGATCTATACCACCCTTTTTTTCGTGGTCGATGCAGGTGCATACATTAGCAGGGCCGACATGGAAGAGATGCTTGGCGTGGAAGGAAGAGACCTTGCCCAGGAAATAGCTATAAAAACTACCTCCGGCACGGACGAGTACGAAACCAGAAATGCCCTCCTCTCCCTAGGTGTAAGGGAAAATATCCGTACCTGGCACGAGTTTGCAGGCATCCTCCGCCTGATCGAAAATACTCTTGGCCTTGTCAGGAATCTCCTGAATGCAATAGGGCTTTTGATAGCTTTTGTGATTATTTTTGTGGTTATTTATGTAAACATAGTGAATAAGAAGCGGCAGATCGGGGTCCAGAAAGCAATCGGGATAGAGCAGAATGTGATTGTTGCTTCTTTTGTGCTTCAGGCAATGCTCTATTCCGGCACAGGGGTCATACTTGGCTATGCCTTTATGCACTTCGGGCTTGTGCCTTATACCGTTTCTCATCCTTTAGAAATGCCCCTGGGGACTATAAGCCTCAGGCTTGATAATGCCGAAGCCATAAACCGGGCAGTCCTTCTTTTTCTTGCCTCTGTAGTTGGCTCAGTGATTCCTGCCTATAAACTGGCTCAGAAAGATCTTCTTGACCTTATATGGGGCAAGTGAGGGTAGGTGAAATAATGGAAAATGAAATGAAAAGCGAAATGAAAAATGGAATCAGGGGTGAGCCCAAAAAAGTGATAAATACCTCTGAGTCCGGGATTGAAATAAAAACAACTCCTGAAAAAGCCGGCGATTTCATTATCGAAGGAATAGATATCGTCCGCACCTTCAAAATGGGAGAGGTGCAGGTTAGAGCTCTTCAAGGCGTAAATGTAAAAATCCGGCATGGGGAATTTGTTGCGATTATGGGTCCCAGCGGCTCTGGAAAAACAACTCTCTTGAACCAGCTTGGTCTTCTCGATACACCCAGTTCAGGAAAAGTCATTATAAATGAAACTGACACTTCCTTCATGTCTGAAAAAGAAAAAGGCAAATTCCGCCTTCACAATCTGGGTTATGTTTTTCAGGACTACGCCCTTCTCCCGGAACTCGATGCTTCAGAAAACGTCTATATCTCTCTCATGATGCAGGGAAAATCAAAAGAAAAATATGAATCCGCCGCTGCCGAAATCCTTGGTGCAGTCGGGCTTGGTGACCGACTTCACCAGCTGCCCTCCAAAATGAGCGGCGGCCAGCAGCAGCGTGTTTCAATTGCCCGTGCCCTTGCCCACAACCCAAGAGTCCTTTTTGCAGACGAGCCCTGTGCCAACCTTGATTCACAAACCTCAAAAGAGGTTCTTGACCTATTCAAGAAATTTAACCAGGAATTCGGCCAGACAATCGTAATGGTTACACATGAGGACTGGCATGCGGCTTATGCCGACAGGGTGATAAGATTAAGGGATGGGATTGTTGTAGGGTGAATTAATCTTAACTATTTTCATTTTGTGCTCACTTAAAATCAATCATTTCGACAGGGCACCGTTTAATTTGGCAGGGCATATTTTCATAAATATATTTTTAACGGATTTTTGGACTATGTGACTTATTTTTCTATTTTTACCGCACTGAAATCAGATATTATCAGATATTATTTACTGAAAATGTAATGTAAATAGACAACATGAAAAATATGCTTCTCATACAATTATATAGACTTTTGATTATACAGGATAGTGCAGGAGATTAAAAAGGGAATTTTCTGGGGATATATCCTGCTTATTTTCCTTTGATTTATCCGGGTAGTTTCTACTATGTTGCTGAATAATTCATCAGAACTAAAATTAAATATTGGAAAAGTTTTATTAGTAACACCCGCAATATAATTACTAAAAATTACAAATGTGGTTCGAGATTATATGCTTGTAGTGCCTCTTCTGGAAAAATATAAAAAGTACCTCATGTGGTCCTATCGTACCCTTGGGTTCTTACAAACAGCAGGAAAATTCGTATTTTTATTCTTATTAATGATCTTATTCAATCTGTATGAACTTGCTTACTATGTTCCCGGTGTGGACACACTGAGCATGTCGCAGGCCTATCTGAATACTTACTGGTTTAATCTCTGTTTAATGGCAGCAGGGGCACTTGTGCTGACTCTTTTTATAAGTTTAATTTACAGGTTATTTGACAGGAGAAGCAAGTTTAATCTGATAAATATGCTCGAAACAAGTTTTCCAGAGTTCAGGACAAGATTAAGTACGGCATATGATAACAGCCAGAATATCAACATAGTTACAAAGAAACTGCTTGAGGATGTGCATAGTCAACTTGCAGGCATCAAGGTAAGGAAAATAATCCCGAAAGACCA
The DNA here is from genome assembly GCA_964434965.1 of uncultured Methanosarcinales archaeon. Classification (GTDB taxonomy): domain Archaea; phylum Halobacteriota; class Methanosarcinia; order Methanosarcinales; family Methanosarcinaceae; genus Methanosarcina. Next base: position 310,355 of record CAYSWX010000001.1, on the reverse strand, counting down.
GATTTTCAGGTCATTTATAATATTTCTCCTGGTTTCAGGAGCGGCTAGTTTCTGTATATATGAGGGCTTCAGCTTTAATGTCTCCCCGGGCCATCTACTCGATAATCTGTGGGACAACGTCCACAATATGAATGCCAGAGCTTCTTATGACGAAAATGAGGTTGTAGTCCCGGATTCCAGGTATAAGGTAGAAGCTGTCATCATAAAGAATGGAGAGCAGGTCGAAATGGAAATCAACCCTACCATGGGACTCGGGTTTACAAGCCAGATAGATGCAGATACAGAACAACGATTCAATAAAAGTTCGGCAAGTTTTAATGAAAATATCAAGCAGAGTCAGACTTACTCTGAAAACCTTCCTGAAGAGTATGAACCTTTGATTAAACAATACTTTGAGAAGCTTTCATCAAAGTAAATGCCTTCAAAGCATCAGGTATGTCCAGATTTGCAGTAAATTCATGATTTACGTAAAAATAGGGAGTGGCAATATGCAAGAATTACAGGAAATCCAGCTTGAAAATTCAGAACTTAACTTAAAACCCACTTATGAGCAAGCCCCTAAAATTTTTGAAATTATTTTTAGAGAAATTGGCAATTCAATTGTCGGCCAGAAAGAAATGATCCGGCAGATTCTCATAGCCATGCTATGTGAAGGGCATGTCCTTGTCGAAAGCAACCCCGGTCTCGGTAAAACCCTTACCATATCCACTATTTCTCAGATCATGAGCATGAAGTTTAGCAGGATCCAGTGTACTCCTGACCTTATGCCTGCAGATATAACAGGAACCGACATTATAGAAGAAGATGAAAGAGGCTCAAAACACTTTAAATTTAAGCAGGGGCCAGTTTTTGCAAACATCGTGCTTGCGGATGAAATTAACCGCGCCTCCCCAAAAACCCAGTCTGCCCTGCTCGAAGCAATGCAGGAAAAACAGGTGACTGTGGCAAGTACGACATACATGCTTGACAGACCTTTCTTTATCCTTGCAACTCAGAACCCTATTGAAATGGAAGGGACCTATGCCCTGCCCGAAGCCCAGCTTGACAGGTTTCTGATGAAGATCCGCCTGGATTTCCCTGACCCCGATGAAGAATTTGAAATTGTAAACCGTTATGCAGAAGCTTTCAGACCATCTGTAAGGAGATGCATAGAAAAACAGACCTTTATCGAGCTGCAGCAGATAACCCGCAGGATTCCGATATCAAATAAACTCAAAAAATATGCAATTGATATCGTAAACCAGACTAGAAAAATGCCTGATATGATAGAATCAGGTGCATCTCCACGTGCTTCAATTGCACTTATTCTCTGCGCAAAAGCAAACGCGTTTATCGACGGCAGAGGTTATGTTGATAAAAAGGACATTGACTCCATGGCTCTTCCTGTTCTCCGCCACAGGGTAATTCTCTCTTTTGATGCTGCAAGAAGCAACATTACGAGTGATAAGATCATACAAAAAATCCTGGAGGACAGAAAAACAATTATCTGATTCAGCCAGCGGAAAAAATGGCTGGAGGCAATGAGCATACATGGCTGGCGCAAAACATACGATCGATACGTCATTCCTGACCCAACTTGACAGATATGCAATTCCGCTCAGCAGGCGAGTTTCAGCAGTTCACACGGGCAGTCATCAGTCAACAAGGACAGGTGCAGGTATTGACATTATAGATCATAGAAAATACCATCAGGGAGATTCATTAAAAAGAATAGACTGGAACCTTTATGCCCGCACGGAAAAGCTCTACATACGCAGGTTCGAAGAAGACAAAAACCTTAACATGGTCATACTGCTTGACGCCAGCAGCAGCATGCTTTTTCCCGACAATACTCCAAACAAGTTTGAATATGCAGCAACAGTAGCCGCAGGAGTTTCTTACATTATAATGAAACATAACGATGTGTATACAATTGCAACATTTGCAGACGACGTGGACTACACAAAAGCCCATAAAGGAAGGGACGATTTCCTGCGGACAATAGATAATTTGACCCGGATTTCGGTCAGCGGAAATACAAAACTCGCAGATTGCGCCGACTCTATGTACCCAAGAATCAAATCAAAATCAATGGTCCTCATAATTTCAGATTTCCTGGATAACCTTGATTCGGTCCGCAATGCAGTTAACAGGCTGTCCAGGCACGAGCTTGTACTTGTACATATTTTCGATGAGAATGAAGTAAACCTGCCTGAAAACGTGGACGGGACAGTAAAATTTATTGACAGCGAGACAAACGAAGAAATTAGTTTTACAGTGGGACCTAACTTTAAAAAAGAATACGCTTCCGAATACGCAAAGCATATGGCTGAACTGGAGAAAATCGCATACGACTTTAAAATTCCTTACTTCCGTGCCAGCATAGAAAATCAGCCGTTTGATACTGTTCTCAAAATCATAGGTGAAGGGTGATCCTGCCTATGGACTTTGAATTCTATCAGGGTCTCGCTGCACTTGCAGGGATAATTCCCCTTACGATAATATACCTGCTCAGGCCCCGCCCAAAAAACATTATTCTGCCTTCCCTTATGTTTGTCCGAAGGATAAGCCAGAATATGCTTGATTCCAGGCGCACTCTCAGTAAAAGAATTACAGATCCTTTATTTTACCTGCAGCTACTGGCTCTTATTTTACTATCAATAGCAGTCGCTGGCCCTCTTATAGATGATGTTAAAGCAGATGCTCAAAAGGTAATAATTATAATGGATTCGTCTGCAAGCATGACAGCTCCTGACCGCATAGCTGAAGCGAGGTCAATAGCAATAGACAGCCTTGGTCAGGAAAATACAATTACTGCAGCAGAAAGCATCCCTGTGGTGCTAGCAAAAGCTCTGGATGAAAAAGATGCGAAAAAAGTAATTGGCGGCGTGGAGGCAAGAAATACCCCCTCGGATATTCCCAAAGCCATTTTGACAGCTATAAATGAGAAGGAAAACGAGTACGGGAAAATTGTAGTCATATCTGATTTTGAAACCTGGGAAGGAAGGGCTCCTGAAACATATATCAGAATTGCAAACGCGAAAAATATGGAGCTTGAATTCAGGCAGGTAGGCAATAAAACTGCAAACTATGCAATTGTAGATGGTTATTTGAAAGACAGCAATGACGGGACATATGAATATACCTGCACTATAAGAAACTTTAATGACAGAAGTACAAAACTTGATGTCCAGCTGGAGAGCAATTCTGATACAGCTTCCAGCACAAAAGTTAGCAACTCTGTACAGCTTGAAGAGTATGGATCACAGCAGATTAAGTTTTCAAATATCCCTCAGGGCATATCAACCGTGAAAATTCTTAATGAGGATACAATACCCTGCGACAATATTGCCCACATTTCAATCCCGGAGATCGAGCCCAAAAAAATCCTGGTATTAACAGATACCGATCAGAATGCCAGCAAATCCCCACTGATAACAGCAATGTCCCTGCTTCCAGACGTTGATGTTGATGTACGAAAGGATCTTCCTGACGAATTTGAAGGGTACGATACCATAGTCGTCAATTCCAAATACAAACCTCTCTCTTCCCGCAATGTCAAAGAAATTGTAGCTTATGCAAAAAGCGGGAAAGACCTGATAGTTATAGGAAATGAGTGTCTGTATAGCTCATCGGCGATGCAAGGGCTTTATTCCATTCTTCCGGTAGAAATAAACTCAGTCGAAAAAGAAGGCATCCATATAATAGAGACTATGGGAAGCGGAAATACTATTTTTAATGATGTTTCCTTCAGTGAGGTCTATCTGCGCAAACTCCTTTCGACTCTCCCTAAAAAGGATGCTTCAGTCCTTATAGCGGCTGGAGAAGCTGGACCCTTAGTCTGCATGCAAAATATAAACGAAGGGACAGTAGCCTACATTGGGTTTAGTGATACCACTGAAAAAGATGCATGGAACAATTTTGCAACTACTCCTACCTACCCTGTATTCTGGGCAAAACTCCTCAGGTATATGTGGGGAGTTGAGGATATAAGCGAAACAAATGTGAACACGGGCCGTTACCAGGCATTTGACCAGGCCATCAAAATCAAAACACCTACTGAAACTATCAGCAGTGATTTTGTCTATTATGATGAATGCGGGCTGTATGAACTTAACCAGAAAACCATTGCTGCCAACCTGTATGATTCCAGCGAATCAAATACATTTACGGAAAAAAGGCTGAACCTGACAGGTGAGAATGGAGCCATTCAGAAAAAGAATCTCCATACGGTATCTCCTGACAAGCCCAGGAAATACCTTATTTACCTCTTGCTGCTGCTCCTTATAGTTGAGAGTGCGGTTATGTTAAGGAGGAGGATCATATGACCTTTGATTTGCCTTATGGTTTTAATTTTTTACACATGAGCGAACTGATGCTGCTGGTCCCTCTTGCCTTTCTTGTGCTTTTAGGACTATGGAGAAAAATCGACAGAAGACATATGTTTATCCATTCCCTTGTGATCTTTCTTCTTATTCTGGCTCTTGCTGCACCTTATTCTGTGGAGATGAGCTCTCCAAAGACCAACCAGTCAAGGATAACCATAATCTCTGATGAAAGTGCAAGCATGGACCTGCTGGAAAAAGGGATCTCAAAAGAGGTTTCAGATGAGCTCAATGCCAGAGTCCCTGTTACAGTTACAACGGTTTCAGGGATACATACCTCTCTTGGGGATGCTATCGTTCAACAGGCTTCACCTGATAACTACGTGCTTGTAGTTTCGGACGGGCAGAGCAATTCAGGGACGCCGGTTGAGGATGCTCTCTCTTATTGTTCCAAAAATAATTTTCCTGTTTCGGCTCTTATCCCCAGGACTATTGAAAAGGATCTGAGTGTGGAAATTGAAGGGGAAAATGAGGCTGTAATCGATAATGAGGCATTTTTTAAGGTCAATGTCCGGAAATCAATTGAAGACAAAATGAGTTACCAGGTAAGGGTTACTATCGACCACCAGAAAGTGATGGAGAGGGAAATTACCCAGACCGGGAGAATCGAAAGTATAGAATTCAATCATACATTTGAAACGCTTGGGCCTCATACCGTAAAGGCGACTCTCCATCCTGCAAGCATCAGTGTTACAAACCTGGACTATTTCGAGAACAATAACCAGTATATGAAAAGTGTATACGTGACCCCAAAGCCAAAAGTCCTTCTTGTTACGGATGAGCCTGACTCTCCTCTTGCAAGCACGATGAAGGAGATCTACGACGTAAGAGTGGCAAAATCATTCGGCTCTCTTAACAGTACGGATGCTGTAATTCTTGATAATCAGGCTGCATCAACGATCTCTGGCACCGAGGTCAGAGCCCTTAAAGATTATATCATTAATGGGGGCGGCATGGTAGTGGTTGGAGGTGGATCTTCTTTTGATTACCCCGCAGAAGATACATATCAGAATACAGAGTTTGAGGAGCTCCTTCCTGTTACCTCAAAGCCATCGAGCTGGAGAGGGGGCAGAAACGTTGTCCTCATACTTGATGTTTCACCCAGTACTCTGGAGAGCAATGATGTAGGAGGGCGTGTTCTTGACGATATTCTCTCAAATGCAATTGTCCTTCTCGAAAGCGATCTCCTTAAAGATGCAAGAGTCAATGTAATCACATTCGATAGCAAGGGGCGGGACATTACAGACGGGTTTATTGATCTGTCAAAGGAATCTAATAGATTATGGCTAGAAACCAAAATTAGTGAAATTGCACCTTCAGGAGATTTTACTTCTCTTGAGCGGGGACTGTTAACTGCACATAATTTGCTTAAATCTCAGAACAGTAGTGCCGACGCTGAAATCATAATTGTTTCTGACGGTGGAATAGGCGGCGTAAACGACGAGGAAAGGCTCAGGTTTGAGCGTGCAGTACGGTGTGGGGAAAATCTTCACGATAACAGCGGCATTGACATTCATTTTGTCCACATATACACCCCTAAAGTCGACTATGCTAAGGTAACACCCAAGGGAACTTATTATGCAGAACTTTTCATGAACAAACTAGGTCTGTCAGAAAATTATTACCGAATAAAGCCCGGTGAGAGGATTAAAGTCAGTTTCTCTGAAAATCCCGAAGAGTCCGAAGATCGGGATGATGAATATTCAAGCGGGTCTATTGTTGTTTATGACCCCAAGCATTTTATTACAAGGAACATCTCCGACATACAGAACGATATTTATGGGTATAATGAGGCCACCCCTAAACCCGAAGCAAACCGCCTGGTTATAACAAGGCTGGGTAAACCTATAATTTCAGTATGGAGGCTTGGACTGGGCAGGGTTGCTGCGATTACAACTGACAACGGAAACGGAAACGGAGTCCCATGGGCGGCATCCATGTATTCGGGAAACGACAGCCTGATAATTACCAGAACCCTGAACTGGGCAGTTGCAGATACAGAGATGTCCGAAGGTATCCAGTTGAAGGTTCCTGACCTCAAAATGAGTCAGCCAGGTAGAATCCTTATAACTACGGGAAAATCAGATGCCCCTGAACTTTATTTTGACAAAAAACCAATGGAAATTACGTCCATAGGAAACAATATGTATGAATCATATGTCACAGCCGACTCATTTGGGCTCCATAAAATCTCTGAAACTCCTCTTGAAGCAAATCTTACCGAGGAGTTAATGTCTGAAAGTGCTGGCGGTAAGGACGTATCCTGGAGGCCTGCTGCCGTAAACCGTCCTGATGAATATACGTATGTAGGAGAAAACGTTCTTTTCAGGACAGCAATACTTGAAAACGGCGGGAAAATCTATACTAAAGGAGACGTTTACTCAAGGATAGTAGAAGACTCTTCAACCAGTACAAAGAAAAAAATCCTGACAAAAGTATTTTATACAAAATACCTCCTTGCCCTGGCTTTCCTGATATACCTGCTCTATACTCTACACCATACATACAATACACGCATGAAGTAATCTCTACACCATACATACAATACACGCATTAAGTAATGGCATCAAGAAATTTATCCTGAACCGGAGACAGCCTGAAAGTGCAGAAAGCATGATGCTATCTGATAAACGGAGATAAATAAACCCGGAGAAATAAGTAATTCGCAGTTGGAAGCATTAGTAATCAAAGTTGTGCTGGCTTACCTCGCAGCTTGGAGGCTGTCCGACAATTACCTGGGGTAATTGAGGTTTCCGATTTAAATGTATCAATTATTATATAATATTATCAATTTTTTGGTTTATGGTTTTTATTAAATCTTTAAAGAATCAAGTTTGGACTTTACCTCCAGATATCCGAGACCTTATTCTTTCAGATCATATCTGCTATTTGGTTGAGTCTTTTGTGGATGAGATGGATTTTAGTGAATTTGAAACCATGTTGACGGTTCTGGACACCCTGCTTATCATCCTTGCATAATGTGTAAGATTTTGATTCAATTAATGCTTGATAGAGTTCGATCATCGCGAGCGATAGCTCGCAATGTTCGAGAAAATGTAGTTTACATGTATTTAGCTGAAGACCTACAACCTGATTTTAGAACAATCAGTGACTTCAGAAAAGAGAATGAAAAATTGATTACTGCAATGTTCAAAAACACAGTTAGGGCAGCCAAAGATCTGGGAGGAATAGGTCTTGAACAATTAAGCATTGATGGATCCAAAGTAAAAGCTTCTGCGTCAAGAAAAAGTGCGGTTATGAAAAATGTCTTGGAAGTAATTGAAGAATATGTCAAGAATGAATTAAAAAAGGTATTGAAATAGACAAAGTTGAAGATGAGCATTTTGGAAAATGCCGTGGTCTGCAGTTAACTTAAGGAAAATATGGATTTACTCAAACAAAAATGAGATCCGTGGAAGGAAAAATAGTAATAAATGGAACTTTTCACTTTAAGATTTGAGTAATAAAGGAATAGAAATCAAATCTCATAATAAGTTCCAATCTGCCAAAAGTTCCAATTTACCAGCATGCGATATTATTTCATTACTAACAGTAATTGTTGGACAGCTAACAGTAATTGTCGGACAGCCTCCTTGCAGCGGGGTGCGCCAGCGCAACTTTGATTTCAGATTAAGGAGTGGTAAAATAGGAATGAAAAGAAATAGAATAGTTATTCCAGCATCCATTTCCATACCGAGTTAATGATTATTCTTTTCTTTTCCCCGTCCTCTCCTTCTATTTCCATAACTCCTTCATCGTCCATGGTAAGGATAAGCCCTTCGTTAAGCCCGAATTCTTCCATAGCTGCCAAAAGCCCAAGAACCTCTCGTTCCCTTACTACCGGGTTTCCTAAGCAGACCGAGACCTGAACGGCAGCCGTAACAGCCCGATTGTCTTTTTCGGTTATAAGGAAATCACATTCTCTACTGTCACGGAAATAAAAGACCTGTTTGCCCTGCCTGAGAAGTTCAAGAAATACAAGGTTTTCAAATCTTAATCCAAGGCTGTCCGGGTAATTGGGAAATACTGACTTGAAGAAACCCGTATCTCCAGCGTATACTTTACACGGGACTTCTTTTCCGTTATCTTTTTCTATTTCTCTTCCATTTTCCGGTTTTTCAGATAGATGATTAAACATGGGGACCCGGTACAGCAAAAAAGCCTCTTCCAGATAGTCCATATAGTTGCGGACAGAATCTTCACCATCAATCCCGCTTGCTCTTTTCAGAGTATCAAGGGAATATTCCGATGCCATGTTCGAGATCAGGAAAACTGCAAGTTTTTTCAGCCCTTCAGTATCCTGAATATTGTGCTTGTCAATGATTTCTTTTTTCAGGATTTCCTCAAAATACTTCCTGGAAAGCCTATAATCGTTGTTTTTAATTATATCTGGAAAGCCACCGTTTTCAAAATAACTCAGGAACAGACATAAAATTTCGTCACACCGGGAAGGTGTAAGAAAGTCAGGTTTTGGAACCCTGAGCCCTTTCAGGGTGAGATATTCTTTAAAGGAAAGAGGTGGAAGTTTTAAAATTCTTATTCTGTTTGCAAAGCGCAAAGAGATATTTTGATTCATGATACCTGCAGAAGAAGAGGCTATAAAGACTCGTGCCGCATCTGTTTGAAGCCTGTCAACCCAGTCCTCCCAACCAGGTACATACTGGATTTCATCAAGGAAATAAGATATAGGTCCTACGGGACCTTCTTTATCAGCTTTTTCTTCATTTTCAACCCCATCCCCATATTCAGGTCCTTTCCTGCAAAACTCAGTTGCGATTTCCTCTATTTCCTGAAGACCTTCGGGTCCCATACCTCTAAATCTGCTATCTTCAAAATTAATGTAAAACTTAAAGCCAGGCATAAGGCCCGCAACCTGTCTCAAGAAAGATGTCTTGCCTGCATGGAGCGGACCGCAGATTAAATTGATCTCACGCTCATCCAGGTAAGGAAAGACTGGAACGCTGCGAGGGATTATATCGGAAGAGTTTTGGAAAAAGGTTTGGTGGTCAAGAACCAGGGGAAGAAGTTCAAGTCTTTGCATATGATCAGAATAGTTTGTGAAGTAAAACTATATAGTTATTCTGCCCGAGACTTTATCTCTGAAAAATCTGGACATATACTTATCCTGAAAAGAGGAGACGCAATCGTATTTCATATTTAGCAATCTAATAACTGGATTTGAAGCACATATAATGAAAATCTGGCGGTAAAAGTAAAACTTTTTTGTATATATGATATGTTTTAAATATCAATTACGAATATGTATAACTTAAAAGAAAGACAATAATCTAAATATAATTTATATAGTTTTTATTAATTCTCTTTCCCTAATAATTTTAGCCCGAGAATTTTAATTGGATTTTTCATTCTTTTTTAGGTTCATATACTGTTTTCTTTTTCCCGCATCTTGTGCATACAAAATATTTTTCCATTATATTTGAACCATAAATATTTAGTCCTCCACTTCTTTTCCATTTGTGAAGCCCTATGAGGCACAAAATATTTCTCTGTGGAGTTTTTCCAGAAATTCTCGATGGAGCCTTATAAGCCAGGTAATCACTCCTGCGTTATCAATTAACCTATCTAACCTGAAACCTCTATGATATGTAAGTTCAAGTAAGTTCCCAGGCTCATAAGGCTAAAAGCCTTATATTGTATGTGGTGGGAAGGCAAAAGACGGATAATCGAATAGTATCGAATAGTATTGAATAGTATCGATTCGATTGATACTACATATGTATCGCATTACATGCCTTAACCTTGTGCGATACCTGACGATATATCTGCCTTAAAGCTGTTTTTTGGCCTTTCCACCATTTCTGCCGAATTCTGAACTGTTACTATATCTGTCACTTATGCAGTGCAAAACACATATTTACACTTTTGATTCAACTTTCAACTTTTTTTCTGATTTCTACATAAAATTCAGCATATCCACAATTTAAACAAACATGCACTTTAAATTCATGCATGGGGCCGGTAAAATAGCATTCGTTATCTGACTCATAACCTATACGTTCTCCAATTATATGGCCTGTATCGAGATTTTCGCTCCCGCATTTTGGACATTTTCCCCTTTTCATTTTACATTACCCCACGTCATTAATGAGATCTGGTTTTGTATAAATCCTTGGAAGTACTTTTTACGGAAAAGTAAAAAATCGGATTGTAAAATCGCCCCTCATTTTTGCCCCCACAAAAAGGAATGAGCATTTCATATTCTCATTGAATAATTATATTTGTTCTTGAATAATTTATTTGTCATCAAATAGATATATTAAATTTGTTGAGATCCTATTTTACATGGTCGATATTCATGCATTAGAGCTCTCAGCACGGTTATTGAGTACGTTTGAATTATACTTTTTACAAAGATAACATTTTTAGTATAAATCTTTTGTATAAAGCATGTTGATACATATAATATATAAAATATTTTATTATGTAAATCCCCATACACTGACAATCCACATAAACGTTTAGCCCTTCAAATCCCCAACATCCCGATTAATTCCTTCGCCCACTTCAACTTCTTTTTCTTAATCGGGTTTACGCTGGGGTCTTCAAAATCGAATCCAGCCAGCCTGATGCTTTTAGCCCCGAACTCCCTGGCTACAAAAACGCAGCGGTCCCCGTCACTGAACCCGCCAAAGTTGTAAACGTTATCTATAGGTTGTGCCTGGGTAGTTGCAATAAAGCGCCTGAACCGCGGAACGTATTTTTCCAGCTTGTCCATGTTGTCTCCGTGGGCATGGATAAGGACTATTGAACCCCGTGTGCAGGCAAGGATCTCTTTTTCAACGTCAGCTTCGGAATTGCCGTCAAGGTCGGTACAGATGACATCAGGTACGCGGCCCATATCCATAAGGACGGCGGCGGCTCCGTCGGCTGCAATAATCACAAAAGAAGAAAGGTCGAGCTTCAAAAGCTCGTTTCTGAGTGCCGGAGCATTCCCGCAGACCAGAACAGGCTTATCTGAGATCTTATCTTTAATTTCGGAAAGGTTCGAAGTGTTTTTCTCAGTAAGCATGAGGGAAAGGAATCGGGCTGCCTCTTCATCGCCCTTCCTGTCGAACCCGAAGTCCTCTAAAATTCGTTCGTAGATAGGCTCCCAGGCAGCAAAATCCATATGAATCACTCCTTTCCTGTTTTTTTTCCTGAACTTAGATTTTCTTATCCAGTTTCTTTCTTAAACTTAATTATAGAGTTATTTCTTTGCAATTCCCATCTTCATGGCAATGCCTTCAACATCCCAGTCCTTTACAAGGGCTCCGGAAACCTCTATGCCGCTTCCAAGGTCAAAGACTTCGGCTCTAACCTCTTCTGCAATCAGGTCCTTCAGGGTTTCAACGAGCGTTAAGACCCTTTCGTCCTCGATCAGGACAGAAGCGCGGATGTTTTCGTCCACTACAAGGTCGAGTTCCTTCCTCATGTCCTGCAGCCTGCGGATGACTTCCCTTGCATATCCTTCAGCTTCAAGCTCAGGAGTAAGGTTTGCATCCACATAAACAAGGCCTGCATCGGATTCAGCACTTGCTGTGCCTTCGGGCAGGGTTTCTTTGAAGTTTGCCATACCGGGTGTAACAGTCACCGTGCTGCCGTCAGCAAGGGTGAGTGCATATTCGCCTGCTTCGGCAAAGGCTTTCTTGAGGGTGACTCCGTCGACTTCCTTGAGGGCAGGGACGACTTTTCCTGCGTCTTTCTTGAAGACAGGTCCGATTTTGCCCGGGTCAGGGATAACCTCAAGCCCGAGTTCGTCCCAGCTCTCGCCTACGCCTGTAAGCACAATGGCTTTTGAGTTGGTCTGGTCCATAAGGACTGAGCGCAGCCTTTCGACAGCTTTTGCCACATCCTCGCTTTCAGGAGAGACAACAATTCTGGATATGGGCCACCTGAGTTTCCTTCCAACCTTCTGGCGGGCGTTTGAGGCGGCTTCCACAATGGAGCGGGCAGTGCCCATGGCAGCTTCAAGTTCGGTGTCGAGGTAAGCCTCGTTGACTTTGGGCCAGTCGACCATGTGGACCGACTCGAGAGCATTCGGGTCTGCGTTCCTTATCAGGTTCTGGTACATCTCTTCAGCCAGGTAGGGCATGAAAGGTGAGATCAGTTTTGTGAGGGTCACGTAGACTTCGTAAAGCACACAGTAAGCTGCAAGCTTGTCCGGGTCGTCGGCTTCAGTCCAGGTCCTCGGGCGGATGAGCTGGATGTACCAGCGTGAGAGGTCTTCGAGGGTGAACTCAAGGATCCCGCGAACTGCCTTGTGGAGCAGATATTCGCTCATTGCTTCGTCCACGGACTTGATCAGGGACTGGGTCCTTGAAAGGATCCACCGGTCTTCTTCTCGGAGGGCGTCCTTAACGGATTCTAAGGATACCTTCATTGGGTCGAACTCGTCCAGGGCCATGTAGGGCAGCGGGAAGCGGAAAACGTTCCAGAGGATGTTTATTGACCTGTTAACGGTTGCGACCTCTTCCCAGTTGAATTTCAGGTCTTCCCAGGGTGCGCTTGAGGAAAGCACATAGGCCCTGAGGGTGTCGGCTCCGAACCTGTCGATAACTTCCTGCGGTGTGATGACGTTTCCAAGGCTTTTGGACATCTTCTTTCCTGCACCGTCAAGAGTAAAACCGTGCATAAGCACACTCTTATATGGGGCGTGCCCGAAGTTCACCATGCTTGCGCCAAGTTGTGAGTAGAACCAGCCCCGTGTCTGGTCGTGCCCTTCGGTGATGAAGTCTGCGGGCCACCATTCGTCAAATGCTTCCCGGCTCTGGGGGAATTTCAGGGTTGCCCAGGAGGCGACTGCTGAATCAAACCAGACGTCAAAGACGTCTGCCACACGCTTTTTTTCTCCTCCGCATTCACAGGGGATGAGCACTTCGTCCACGTAGGGGCGGTGCAGTTCGATTTCTCCGCCAGCGTTGCTGGACTTTTCAATGAGCTCTTCTTTGGTCCCGATGACTTCAAGCTTGCCACATTTCCGGCATTTCCAGACCGGGATAGGGATTCCCCAGTAGCGCTGCCTGGAGATGCACCAGTCTCTTGCGCCTTCCACCCAGGTCCTGAAGCGGGCAGAGCCTGCCCATTCTGGATACCAGTCCACGGCATCGATTTCCTCAAGCATTTTTTCCTTGAGTTCAGTGATCTTGAGGAACCACTGTTCGGTTGCAAGGTAAATAATGGGGGTCTTGCAGCGCCAGCAGTGCCCGTACCTGTGTGTAATCTTCTCATCGGCAAGGAGGCGGTCGCGCTCAAGGAGGTCTTCGATGACAACGGCATTTGCATCCCTTATGTTCATGCCTGCGTACTTGCCGGCGTCTTCGGTATAAGCCCCGTTCGGTCCCACTGGACAGAAAATCGGCAGGCCGTTTTTAACTCCTACGGCGAAGTCGTCCATCCCGTGCCCGGGTGCAATGTGCACACAGCCGGTGTTTTCTGCTGTTACGTATTCGGCCTCGTAGACATTATGCTTGAACTCAGCCTGGCGTGGGATCAGGTCTGCAAGAGGGCTTTCATACTCCAGGCCTGCAACTTCTTCCCCAAGCATGGTCTCAAGGATTTCATAGTCTGTGTACCTGCCCTTCTTGAGTACATTCTCAATAAGGGTAGTGGCTGCGATAAGGATTTCTTCCTTTCCGTCCTGACGGACTGCCCTGAACTTTGCGTATTCGAAGGACGGGTGGACTGCAACGGCAATGTTGGAGGGGATGGTCCAGGGGGTTGTGGTCCAGATTACTATGAAGGTGTTTTCCTCACCTTTGATCTTGAACTTGACGTAGATGGACGGGTCGGTCCGGTCTGCATATTCGACTTCGGAATCAGCAATAGCGGTTTCGCAGCGGGGGCACCAGTTGACCACACGCTTGCCCACATCAAGCAGGTTCTTTTCTTCGGCCTGTTTGAGGGTCCACCAGGCAGCTTCGATGTACTCGTCTTTCAGGGTCATGTAGGGGTCTTCCCACTGCAGCCAGACCCCCAGATTCTCGAACTGCTCAGTCATTGCCTGCTTCTGATTTATGGCAAACTCCTTACATTTCTCAATGAAATTCCCTACCCCGAAACTCTCAATGTCCTTCTTGGACTTAAAGCCGAGAACGCCCTCTACCTTTACCTCGATGGGCAGCCCGTGCATATCCCAGCCGGGGCGCTCCATGATATAGCGGTTGTTCATGGAATAATAGCGGAGAATGGAGTCCTTAATAATCTTGTTCCAGGCAGTCCCCAGGTGAATGTGCCCTGTGGTGTAAGGTGGACCGTCTACGAAGAAAAGCCTTTTTCCGGTTTTACGGTGCTCCCGGGTTTTCCGGTAGGCATCGCTATCTTCCCAGAACTGCGTTACTTCTTTTTCTATTTTTTCTGCATCGTATTTGGCAGTGATTTCTTTTATCATATGGGGATCTCCCTGATGAAAGATTGGCTAAAGTAAGCTGTATAATTAGCTAAAGTAAGCTGTCTATTCAATCCTATCCTGCAGCTTATAGACAGTCTTTATAAATAACTTTTTATAACCAACTCTTGATAATCTACTAATCAGTAAGTATGATTCTGGTGCTAACACCTTTAGTACTGATCGGCTGATACTGATAGCCAATGTAAGTGAGCCGGATTCAGCAAATTACTGGTCAGTGAATAATAAATATCTAACTAATAACAAACATCTGGCAGGTAAGGTACCGAATCTATTAAAGTATATTTAATGTCCGTTACCGGTCATGTATAATACTGACCTCAGTCAAATATTTGACGTACAAAAATTATTGCCCGGAAAGGCAAATCTACACTTTTCAGGCGAATAAGAGGAACTGCTGCACGCCAATCAGTTTATTCAGTATTACTGTACTTAATTTAAGCTTTGTTGTGACACCCGAATTGCGCCTCGCCCGAATTACGCCTCGGGAGTACGCCCCGAATTGCGCCTCGGGATCACAGGAAATCGGAGATTTCCTGGGAGTTGCGATGAAATCGCAACAGTACGCGGTCCTTTTCGCTGCGCTCAAGAGGACTAATTTTGGGTTAATTACAGTAAACTGAGCTCAAGAGGACTAATTTTGGGTTAATTACAGTAAACTGAGCTCAAGAGGACAAATTTTGGGGTTAATATCAGTAACATGTGCTCAAGAGGACAAATTTTGGGGTTAATAGCAGTTATCTTCTCTCAAAATCAAATTGCGATATCTTTCAACCCATATAACCATACTCGCTGTACCTAACCTTTCTTGTAATGCTCGACGCAGGAGATCGGCTTTCTCTAAAAGATTAAAAAGAAGAGAATCGGCAAATAACAACCAAATTCTGCGTTTATCATTTTTTGTTGATTTTTCAAGCCTCTTCTCTCTGTTTCCTTCATTTACTCCTTTTTTCTTTCTATTTCTTATCTTTTTAAGAAGGGCTGCCAGACAAGCTGGCGGAAGAATGAGACTACTGGCAGTTTGAACAGAAAACAAATGACAAAAAGGAGGGTTTTATCCCTCCTTAAAAACTAATTGAAGAAATAAATATTGATTTTGAGAGATTTAGAACCCCTATACTCAAGCGTATTGTGAGTATACATCTATATTTTGTTTTACATTTACTTCAGCGTTCTCCAAATTACAGCAATTTTCTCTATGTCTATATGCGTATAGCCTTCTTCCTTTGTACCCCACCTGAGGCTAAGGACACCGTCACTGCACTCGGTAACAACCCCTTTGTACAGAGTTCTTCCTCCAATGTCAATTTCAACTTCTTTGTCCAGATAATACTCTTCAATGAATGCCTGTTTCATTATTTTCAACTCCCAGAATCAACTTTTCCGGCAGAGTTCCGGAAAAACAATTTTCAAATATAGTTAGTATCAGGAAGATATATTATAGCTTAAAAAACATGGATTCTGAACAAAGTTCAGGGTAAAAGGATAAAAAAACGAGATGCAAGGATTTATCCTGCGCCTCTCGTTGAAACTGCCAGGAGTTTACCAGGCATAAAACTCAGGCAGGCTTCCAAAAGTTAGAAATCATGACCAACAATTGGTTCTGAACCGTCTGAAATATCTGCCACATTTCTGGTTGATTCCGATGTTTCCGGTTTCGAGACCGGATGTTCCGATACGTTTTGTTTCGAGACCGGATGTTCCGATACATTTTGTTTCGAGACCGGATGTTCCGATACGTTTTGTTCCGATACGTTTTTTTCCGGTTCGCTCAACTCTTTCCCAGTCTCTGTTCCGAATCCTGTTTCCGGTTCCTCTGAAGGTTTATCGAAAAATGGAATGTTGGCATCGGCAAACCATGTTTCAAGGAAACTCAAAAGGTGGTACTTCATGAAAACTTCAATGGGTACACCCAGCAGCAGCAGAGTGCCAAAGATAAACAGCAGTTCTATCAGGACAAAAAGACTCAGAAGTATCCAGATCAGGGGTTCTGATATAAATGTCGAGAAGAGGAAATAAAGTATCATATCAATAATTAGAAAAGCAATAACTAACGCCAGCGCCAGCAGCATGAACAGGATAAATGCAAGGATGCCGATTGCAATTCCCAGAGCTATCCTGATAAACCAGTAAACCAGCACTTCCTGCCAGCTCTTCCTGAAATTTTGATAGACCATGCGGAAAGCCGAAAGAATTCCTGTCTCCCTGTAAATTGAAATGGGGATTGCAAGGCTTAAGAAAGAGCTTATTACTGATCCGATCAGGGCAAGCAGAATAATTGCGCCAATAAACCAGAAAATTCCACCTATGAGAGCAGGCACACCAAAGTCAGAGGACTCTATACTAAATATTGGGATAAAAGGCAGCAAAGACAATACAAATAGTATCAAAAAAACAAGCCCCAGGGCTAAACGTATCAGCAGGAGATTGAATCCTTTTCCCAGGAATTTTCTTACGTAAGCCCAAAGATGTACCTCATTCTTTACCAGGGATTCCACAAAAACAAACTCCATGACACTGGAAATATAAGAAAAAACCAGTATGAAAAGAATAAAGAAGATTACTATTGCAGCTATAATTGCCAGTAATGATGCGGAATCCATATAACTAAGTCCAAGATCGGACATTCCGGAAGGAATGTAAGGAATCTCTCCAGGTTCAATATTCTGATAATCGTTTACGAAATCTTCGGAACCCGTTTGATAACTGGTTCCCGGTCCTCCGTAATTGGATCCGATACCAATGAAAAAAATGATGATTGCGAGTTTTACCCATTTCCAGAAATCAAAAGGCTCGAAAAGAGCTTTTCTTGTCCTTGAAAAAGCTCTATCAATTGCATCTATTGCATACCAACTCATAATACATAATTTTGCTTAGTAAAATAAGTAGTTATCTAAAAAATAAAAACTGAATATTCTATAATTAGCCTTTGATTGTCATTTTTGAGCTTTTTGAGTGCCAGAAATTCTGAGAGTCATTCATTATAGCATATTTTATTGACATCTTTAGTTTTTCAACACCTTTAGCTCTCAAGAATCACCATAATATTTTCAGGCAAACCCTCAGGTTCTGTCACTTTTCATTTTCCGCACGGATAAGGTCCTGATGCTTGCCATCTTTACTGTGTTCAATGCTGCGAGATCTTGATAGAGCCTCAAAGCCGGAGACGACTTCAAACAGTTCTTCGTCAATCCCGCTCTGGCGCAGGCGATAAAACGACCCTCTGAAATCTTCCAGCAATTCATCAATATTTTTGTCAGCGCGCTGCATAGCTGCCAGGCGGCTTGCATTTTCACTTGCAAGGGATTCAGCACATGCCCGGAAAAGCGAAACGAAAAGATATTCGCGGATGAGTGCCTTCAACGTCTCTGTGCTGTCCCCCATTACCTCAGGCAGGTTCCTGGTTGGCCAGGGAAGTCTAGCCAGATCACGCTGCCATGTTTCGTCAAGTGGCAATAGTCGCTGACTGACGGGCTCATAGGTAGCTCTGGTTTTGTGGCGGTTGTAAAATAGATAAAGTTCGGCATCTTCGTCCTGGCTGCGGAGCTTTTCACTTTCTACAAGAATCTGCCCTATAAGCGGAGTAACAGCTTTGATGGAATTCGGCACTGTAAAGAGCCCGACCAGTGGCAGACCCGCACCTATGAGGCGCGAATAAACACGTTCTCCTACAGCCCAAACCTGAGGTTTACCTGGCAAAGCTGCCAGTTCCTTGACCGCGTAATCGGCTACCATATCATTAAACTGGCCCACGAGCCCCTGATCTGAACCAAACACGACCGCACCAATATAACCGGTGCTCTTCTGCCTCGTTCGCTCTACACGAGCAGAGGGTGCAATTTCCCGGAAACATACTGCCAATCCTAGTTCCACTGTACGATAGTAATCAGACAATGCACTCACTGATTTCTCGTATTGTCCTATGCTTGAGGCCGCAAGTGCTTTCATCGTGCGTACTACGGATTGAAGATCGTTTGCCCTATCAATCTTTTTACGCAGGCTCTCCGTGGTTTCGCTCATAACTTATCCTTATTTTCCCGCCCTGATTTGTCTTTGGTTCTGTCTTCTGGTTTTGATTCACTCGCAGTTCTGTCTTCTTCATTCTGGTCTTCTGGCTTTGATTTACTTTCAGTTTTGACTTCCGGATCAGACACGGGTTTGGGCTCAGGTTGGAAGCTTTTTAGTGTTCTGCGTGCGATCTCGAGGATCGTTTCACGGTCCTTATAGCTCAATTCTTCATCAGCATCGAACCGCTCGCGGACTTCTGTGGGGATGTCCTTTACCGCCTTACGCAGGGAATATTCAGCTTCTTTCATCTGGTCAGGCGGCACACTGTCAAAGAGTTTTGCGTCCAGCGCAAGCAGAATAAAGATTTGGTCAGGCACGGGTACAGGAGAGAATTCCGGTTGTTTAAGAATCTCGCGGATCCGCCTTCCATGCTCGATAACCTTTCTTGTGTTTTCGTCCAGCCTGGCACCAAACCGGGTAAATGCTTCGAGTTCTTCAAACTGAGAATAGGCGAGCTTTAGATCCCCAGCCACCCCACGGTAGGCAGCAAGCTGTGCTTTACCGCCTACGCGAGAAACGGATTTGCCGACATCAACTGCAGGGAGCACTCCCAATTCAAAAAGCGAAGGTGAAAGATAGATCTGCCCATCTGTGATAGAAATCAGGTTAGTTGGAATATAGGCTGAAATGTTCTGGGCTTCAGTTTCGATAATAGGAAGGGCAGTAAGCGAACCGCCTCCAAGTTCGTCGAGCAGGTGGGTTGCACGCTCCAGTAACCGTGAGTGGATATAAAAGATATCACCGGGATATGCTTCTCGCCCCGGAGGACGGCGAAGCAGGAGGGATAATTCACGATAGGCACGCGCATGATTTGTTAAATCATCGTAAACAATCAGCACATCTCGGCCCGCTTCCATAAAATACTCTGCAATGCTGGTTGCTGAGTAAGGAGCAATGTAAGTCAGACCGGAAGGGTCGTTGCCTTCGGTCACAACGACAACAGTGTAATCCATTGCACCCTTTTCTCGCAAGGTTGCTACTGCCCTGGCAACTGCTGATGCACGCTGACCTATTGCGCAATAAACACACAGGACATTGTAATCACGCTGGTTAAGGATGGTATCGATTGCAATTGCGGTCTTTCCAGTCTGGCGGTCGCCCATAATCAATTCTCGCTGACCTCGTCCAACTGGTATTAATGCATCAATGACTTTGATGCCGGTCTGGAGAGGCACCGCGACTGGAGCACGATCCATAATTGGCACGCTGGGGCGCTCGATAGGCAGGCGCTTGCTTGAGATCACAGGTCCTTTGCTATCTAGCGGCCGGCCAAGAGGATCTATGACTCGCCCTAGCAATCCTTCACCTACAGCCACATCCATAACCCGACCAGTGCGTTCGACCTCGTCCCCAGCATGCAGATGTGAGTATTCGCCCAGCAGAACAACGCCGACTTCGTTTTCATCCACATTAAACGCAATCCCAAACACCTCGCCGGGAAACTTTACCAGCTCCTCGTAACCCACATTGGGAAGACCGGAAACCCTGGCAATGTCAGTGGAGACTGTCATGATAGTGCCAATCTCCCGCGGAATGAGCGTAGAGGTAAATGATTCACGTACCTTGCTTATTTTATTAAAAGTGCTGTCAAAAACATCCTTTAGACTTTTAGGTTCCATGTTCATTGACTCTTTATTCGGGCTTCAGTTCGAAATTGACGATTTAAGTCTCAGATCCCTGTTCAGTTTCAGATTGATTAGATGTTGACTCCGACCTGACTCTGGCTTCTTGGTTGGTTTTTAACTCAAGTTCGTCTGGTTTAAGTTCAGGTTCAGTCTGGGCTTCACTTCGAGGCTGCTCTTTCAAGAGCTCATCTATGCTTTTTTCCAGAGATGAGAGATAACCTGCGATGCTCCATGACACTTTTTGCCCGTTTGCGGTTAACTCAATGCCATTGACCAGATCCGGAACTGTCTCGAAACTGACTTGAACCTCAATGCCAAGAGTTTCTTTAATTGTCTTTTTTACCAGGTCGCGCTGTGCCTTTGGAAGATCGAATGCCGTGCGAATTAGCACCGGGCTTGAAGAAGTGCCAAGAACAAAAGCCATTTGCTCTTTCTCATCCCGGTCCAGTTCGTGCATTCTTTTAGCAAACACGTCAACAGTGCGCTCTTCCAGACTCGTTCCAGCCAGATCTTTCAGAACTTTTCGTGCAATGGCAAAGACTTCCTGTTGAGTCCGGAGGTTTATTGCCTGGTTTAAATCCTGTTTGTCATTCCTTAACGCCTCCTGCTGTTTCAATCTCAAATCGGAGGCTTCCTTCCTTGCTTCCTCGAGAAGCCGCTGCCGTTCAGTTTTCGCTTCATCCTTTGCCCTGCTCAGAAGCTCAGCACGTTGCTGGTCGAATTCCTCGTTCTTACGCCTGAACTCTTCTTTCTCTTTTTGCGCTTCTGCTTCTTTCGCATCGGCATCTGCAAGTTCAGCTGCAACCTTCTTCTCACGCGCATCGATGGCATTTAGAATAGGTCTGTAAAGGAAACGCTTCAGCAGCCACACAAGTATGAGAAAGTTAAGCACCTGCGCAATGACGGTGAACCAATCGATCAGCATAGGCTATTTTCCTCTAGCTCAGGCAATTGCTTTATTCCAGAACGGATTGGCGAAGATCAGAATCATCGAGACCACGAAGCAATAAATTGATAGAGACTCGATCATAGCCAGGCCCACGAAAAGAGTTCGGGTAATGGTCGAAGAAGCGTCAGGTTGCTGTGCCAGTGAGCTAAGCGCTGTCGCAACAGCCCTCCCTTCCCCAATTGCAGGCCCGATAACCCCAATGCCTATCGTGATGCCAGATGTGACAATTGATGCCACTGCAATTATAGTTGTATAATTATCCAGAGCCATAGTGTTTCCTTCTGCTGTTGGAGTTGTCTTTTGTTGTTAGAGCTGTCTTTTTTTGTTGGAGTTGTCTTCTGTTGTTGGAGTTGTTGTTTCAATCCTCATTTTCCGGTTTCACGTCTATATTTACTGGTTCGTGTGGCAGCAGTAATGTATACTGTAGCCAGGACGCTGAAGATGTATGCCTGCACCATGCCAATGAGCAGGCCGAGAGCAGTCATAATTATCGGAAAAAAGAATGGGGTTATTGTCAGCAGTATGGCGACAATCATAGACCCGCTCATTATGTTACCGAAAAGGCGGATTGCCAGAGCCAGTGTGCGGGAAAGTTCGCTGATGATATTAAATGGCAGCATAAGGATTGTCGGTTCTGTGTACGACCTGAGGTAGTTCTTTATCCCCTGCTCCTCTATACCGAAAAGTGGAACGGCCACAAATACGCATAGTGCAAGTGCAGCCGTGGTTGAAAGAGAGCCTGTTGGAGGCTCATAGCCTGGAATAATGATGCAGAGGTTGGCTATGGCAATGAACAGAAAGAGAGTGCCCAGAAAGCCAAGATACTTCTGCGGCTTATCCAGGCCAATATCTTCAATTTGTTTTAAAATCCCCGTTACAATAATTTCCAGAATATTCTGCCAGCGGGAGCGTTTGAGATCAATTGAAAGTTTGCTTGTAATTATTTTTGAACCTGCTGCCATTATAAGCATTAGCCCCCAGGTGTATACGATCGTAGCATTGAGCTTTATAAAACCGTACTGCCAGAAAATCAGCTCATCAGTGCTGAGTCGCATTACCTGCCTCCTTTGTCGATTGATTCGATGCTTCCTCCGGGAGTCGGGTGAGTCTGAGAACTATGCGGCGCATAATGAAAAATCCAAGCAAGCACATGAACAGCCTCTCCCAATGTCCTCCTGATGCAAAGTAAAATCCAGCAACCGCAGTTCCAGTCCGCAGCAGCAGGCTGCCAAAGAACCAGAATGCAGGTCGCCTGGATAAAAGTCCCTTCTGAACCGTCCACCAGAGTCCTCCAAAGAAAAAAGCTCCCAGCAAAAAGCCAGACACCAGTGCCGAGATCAGATTCAAAACTTCATTCATTGTTGTCCCCCTTTTCCTCTTGCATCTCTTTATGCTCCCTGGCTACCCAGTGCCATGCATTTAAACAGCCTATAAATAGGCCGGTAATCAGCATCGTAAGAGTCCATGAAAAGCTCGCAGGATAGTGTTCATCCAGCCAGAGCCCAAGTATCGCACCAAGCAGTGTTGGAACTGCCACCGACCAGCCAATAAGCCCCATCATGCCCAAACCAAGCCAGACAGTCCGGTTCACATTACGCTGCGCTTTTAGTTTGCGTTCAGCTTTTGTCCCTACCTTGCGGGCCAGGGGCATCTCTTCCTCTGGGGATTCTTCTCTCAATCTGTCAGTCATTCCGAAACTCCGCTAGGCGACGAACAAGCCCGATTTCCAATTTTGTCATCACTGAACGCGTTTTTTGTTCACTCTCGTCCAGGGTCAAAAATTCTCTTTCCACTGCTTCCCGTAACTGGCTAAGGTCAGTCCCGACAATGGCGCTGCGAACTGAGACCAGCACGTCCTGACCTGCCTTGATTAATACGCCTTCATCAACAGCCACATAAACCTCGCCTTCTGCTTCGGTTTCATAAATTAGAATCCCGGGTTCCAGAGTCGCGACACAATCGAGCCGGTGCGGCAGGAGTCCGAATGAACCCTCGCGGGTCTCTGCGACTATTCGTGATACGTCTTTCTTTTCGGCAAATATCTGAAACGGCAGAAGAATCTTAAGATTCATGAATGGGGAATTCATGTCTGATCCCTGCTTGATTTTCCGGCTATTGCTTCGTCAATTGTCCCGATCATGTAAAGATCGCTTTCCGGGTAGGCTTTGAATTCATCGTGCAGGATACGTTCGCAGCCGTCGAGAGCGTCTGAGAGAGTAACGAATCTGCCTTTAATGCCGGTAAAATGCTCAGTGGTGAAAAATGGTTGAGTAAGGAAACGCTCAAGTCGACGAGCGCGGGCAACTATATTTCTGTCCTCCTGCGATAGCTGTTCCAGGCCAAGCATGGAGATGATGTCTTTGAGTTCTGCATATTGTGCGAGCGTCTGCCTGATTTCCTGGGCCAGACGATAATGCCTTTCACCGATGATGCCTGGTGTGGACATTTTCGAATTTGACTGTAGAGGATCAATAGCCGGGTAAAGCCCTTCACTTGCCCTTTTGCGCGAGAGGACAATAGATGCAGAAAGGTGAGAAAATGTATGTACGGCTGCGGGGTCCGTGAAATCATCAGCCGGCACATATACTGCCTGAATTGACATGATGGCGCCAGAATCGGTACTGGATATACGCTCTTCTAACTCCGATAACTCGGTACCCATTGTCGGCTGATAGCCAAGGCGCGATGGCATCTGCCCCATCAAGCCGGAAACTTCAGAACCGGCCTGGATGAACCGAAAAATGTTATCGACAAGAAGCAGCACATCTCGATGCTCATCATCACGGAAATACTCTGCCATTGTAAGCGCCACATGTCCCACTCGAAAACGTGCACCTGGAGGCTCGTTCATCTGTCCGAAAACCATGACAGTATTTGGGAGCACACCTGCTTCCTTCATATCGCGGTAAAGCTCTTCTCCTTCACGACTGCGTTCCCCAATTCCGCAAAATATGCTCACTCCCTGATGTTGCTTGACCATGTTATGAATCATTTCGGTTAGCAAGACCGTCTTGCCCACACCTGCCCCTCCGAAAAGCCCTGCTTTGCCTCCCCGCTCAAGCGGTGCAAGCACATCGATAATCTTAATACCGGTTTCGAAGATTTCGGATCTGGTGGACCTGCGTGATAGTGGAGGTGGAGCTCTATGGATTGTATGCCATTTGATATCTGACGGCTGAGGTTTGCGGTCAATAGCATTGCCGAAAACATCGAACATTCTTGAAAGAATTCCCCTGCCAACAGGAGCTTTTAGCGGGCCTCCGGTATTTTCTACGATCATGCCACGGGCGAGACCTTCAGTAGGAGTCAGTGCAATTCCACGGATGTGATGCGCATCCAGCTGGGTTAAAGTCTCAATGGCAACATTTCCCTCCTTTCCTGTGCGCAGCAATGAATATATGGAAGGCAAATCTTTCTCAAACCCTGCATCAACAATACTGCCGCGTATTGAGACTATTACGCCAGGGTTAGAGGATTTATCTTTTTTATCCATATGACCTTTAACAGATCCTTTCATGCTTTACATCCTTACACTTCTGGAAATGTCTGTTTTTTTATATGGGATTCGACCCGCAAAACTTAGTGGATATAGCAAAAATTCACATCCAGCTTAATGCCGCAAAAAGCGGTAACAAGCAGGAGATTCTGAAGAGAAAACAGAAGTTTATTGCTTTTGAAGTAACGCCGCTGGCAAAGTAATTACTTTGCTTAAAGGGAATCACTACATTTGCTATTAAAGGAACTTTTATGTTTGTTACTATACTGTAGTATTTATTCTAAAAAATTAATTACTGCTTTGTTTCCCCTTCCCCTTAAAGAAATAATCATTAAATTATATTAATTTGACTTTACTACTTTACATATTTAACTGCATTCGATTGACATCAAGATATCAGATTCTTTTTACCATTGAGATATGCTCTATGCCAGCTTCAAGAAAAGTATCTCCAAATGCAACAAACCCAAACTTTTCGTAAAAACTTACTGCATGGGTCTGTGCATGAATGTTAACCTCTGCTGCTCCAAGTTCGACAGCTTTTTCCAGTAGATTTCTTACAACGAGTTTACCCGCATGTTTACCTCTATATTCTTTCAGGACGGAAATCCTTCCTATAATCCACGTTTCATTATCTTTAAAAAGCCTGCCTGTAGCTGCCGGTCTTGAATTTTCATATATAATAACATGATGGGACATTAAGTCGGCTTCGTCAAACTCCTCGTCCTCGGGTACGTTTTGTTCTCTTATGAAGACCTCTCTGCGGACATTGAAGGCGTCTTTTAGAGCTTCAGAGTTTTTTGCATCAATCCATTCGATTCTGAATAAAGGTTCATGTTTCTTTTCCATGTGGGGCCTCTTTTTTTCAATTTAGGCGGTTTCTTTTCCTGCAGGAAAAAATCCCGCTAATAAATATTTTTTGGCGCGCAATGAAAGGATTCTTTATGAAGTGAAAAAATATCGTAAAACACATAGCAAAAAACTTTTTATGAGTGAGTTCAGGCTAAAGAAAAGACTGCAAAGAAGAGCACATATAGTAAAATTGAGGGTGTCAGGTAATAGAATAATTAACGGGCCCGCCGCGATTCGAACACGAGTCAATGGGTATCTTCGTAAAAAGCTTTACTTCGAAGCCCATTAGGATATCCTGGCTACCCTACGAGCCCGCGGTGCATCTGTATTGATAGTAACTATCCATATTAAAGTTTTCTGTCAAAATTATGAAAAAAGGACAGGAAAGAAAAGGAAAATATTAAAAACAACCCCACTGTAAAAATATATCTTAAGTTTATCAGAGTAAATTATATTTGACATACAATCACAAATATTAGGCATTTTTATTTTAGACCCTATCAAAATCATTAAAAACTTTGATAAAAACAAATTAACTGTCTTTCAAACATAACTTTTATATTACAAAAGTTCTTTTAATATATACAAGTAACTTTCGATATCATTGAATGATATATCTATCAATTGAAGAATCAATATTGTCCTTATCTAACTTAAATAATTAAAATATATGGCTATTTTATTTTTGACCATAAATAAATTAATACGTTAAGAAGGTAAGAATCTATCAAAATTATTAGAATGCCTTCTGCAGTTCACAATAATTGCAAAAATAACTCCTGAGAACATGGAGAAGCCAGGGAATAGTATAACAGAAGCATAGTATAATAGAAGAATGAGGGCTTACCAGAATGGAGAGAGTTTCAACAGGCATAGAGGAACTGGATAGAAAATTAAGCGGGGGTTATCCTGTGAATAAAGCAACCCTGATTACAGGTGTAGCAGGGAGTGGGAAAACCATCTATGGGATCCATTTCCTTCACAGGAACTGTGTTGAAGGACGAAAATGCCTGATGATTGCAACTGAAGAAACTCCTGAAGATATTCTCTACCAGGCAGAATTACTTGGGCATGACATTAAACCTTACTATGAGAGTGGGCAGCTCATCATAGAAAACATATTTGAGAGCCGCTCTGAAATCATAGGGCAGACAAGGTATGGATTTAAACCTGAAAGCCTTGACATTGAGATCCCGAACCTTATAGAATTCATACGTGAAGGAACAGAATGCCTTGTCATAGATAACCTGGGAACCTTTGCTCTGAGGGTTTCCAGAAAAAAGCTAAGGGACCAGTTTGACGGACTGAACTATCTTGTGAGAAAAAAAGGCTGCACCACCCTTTTAATCATGGATGAATCCGCATACAATCTAACCAATCAGCTTGCTGAGTACTCGGTCTACGGTTCTATTCGCCTTCTTGTAAAAGAAAATGCTTACCTGGGAAAAATGGAGCGCTACCTGTGCATACCCAAGATGCGAAGCACACCAATTTCTCCCGATATGTCGGTTTTTGAAATCACATCTGAAGGGATCAAGATTCATGATGCTAAGGGAGGAAACCTTGTTGAATGAGGATAACATACCAAAAATCCTGATCGTGGATGACATGAAGGAAAATGTAGAGCTGATGGAAGCCTACCTTTTAGTTGAACCTTATGAAGTTATCTGCGCCTACAGCGGAAAGGAAGCACTCCAGATGGTTAAAGAAGAAAAACCCGATATTATCCTTCTGGACATCATGATGCCTGAAGTCAACGGCTACGAAGTCTGCAAACTTCTTAAGAAAAATCCCGAAACCCAGTTTATTCCTATCATTATGCTTACAGCTCTCTCGGAACTTGAAGACCGTATAAGAGGGATTGAAGCAGGAGCCGATGATTTCATTACAAAGCCCATAAACCGGCTTGAGATAAAGACCCGAGTGAAATCTCTGCTCAGAGTAAAGTGCCTCCATGACAGGCTGGTTGCTGAACGTGACAGCCTTGAAGTAAAAAACAGGGTACAGAGTATCCTTACAGCCGTAATTCCTACCCTCCTGCAGTCTGTCTCAAATGAAGAAAAGAAAGTAATAATAAACCAGATGACAGGGATGGTGGAAAAGACACTTCTTGACATGTACCACTTCGAAGACAGGGAAATGGATCTGGCTTACGCGGGAAGTGTCTGTGCCGAAATAATGAACCAGCTGGGCGGAAGTTTTTCTTCTACAATGGATGAAAATGGAAAGCTCTGGATAGTCAAAGGTACAAAATGCCCCTGGAAAGGAGAAGAAGCCCGCAAAAATCCCATCCTCTGCACACTTACCAGGAAAATTTTTTCAAACATTACTTTGAAAGTAGATTCTGGCTGTAGGCTTGAAGCTCTAAAAACCATAGGAAACAAAAATGACTGCTGTGAATTTCTCATCAGAGCAGCATAACCTATTTTTCCTTTCTTTTCCTTTCCATTTGAATCCTGATTATTATCCGATCTAATTTTTCGCAAATCTCTTTTATGAAAACACTTTTTGATTCCTTTTACTTTGTATTTTTATATAAGTGGTTCTCATTCTGGTAATAAAAGAAGTGGGATTATAAAGGTCATTTCACGGTGATTTCATGCCTGAAATAACTCTTATTCCATGAGGAGTGATGTCATACAGCGAATACTTAATAGGAACTGGCTTGTTTCTCAGTTTTTCAATGTAGAGATACTGCTTTGTTTTTCCAGAACTTAAATTTTCCTGTGTTATGAGTCTCATCAGTCCGAAAACCATATACCCCGTAAGCCTGTGGGTCAGGTTGTAAGAGTCCTCGTCCATAATGAAGAGGCTTGTACATCCGTTTTTCAGGAGGATAATGCTTATAGAACTGAACTCCTCTGCAAACTCCCTCATGTCGTGATGTATAGCCATTACTCCGATATTGTCGATGACTACAACATCAACTTCCGAAGACATGGAACTTAAGTACTCGATTATGTCCGTATCCACGGCACAGAGCCCTTTTCCGAATTTAGAGATGCTTTTGATCTTGTTTATTTTGTCTTCGAATATATTCCTGATACTGAGCTGCCCGCTCTCAAGAAAAGGCTCAAGGTCAAGTTTGAGGCCGTGTGCCTGAGCGAGTACATCCTCGGTAAGCTCTCTGGTAAGAACAAATATGCATTTTTTTCCATCCTGGCAGCTCCTGTGAAGGAAGTGAAGTCCGAGAATTGTTTTTCCTGAACCTGGAGGGCCGGTAACAAGAATACTTTTTCCTTTAGGATATCCTCCCTCCATAAGTGAATCCAATCCTTCAACTCCGGTAGGCAAGCTTTCCATAATATCACATCTCTAGTCACGATAAATATATTTTAAATGCGAATAAACTGAATTAACCAAATAATCTTAAATAAATTATAGTAAGTTAATTACTTACTATAAAAAGTAATTTTTTCTTTTATTGTATTATGTTTCAACCAATATATTTATTTCTCAAAAAATGCATTAAGTTTGCCGGGAAACCAGAGCTTCCTAATTACTGAAATAAATAAAAATTCAAGAAGAAATCAGTACTTAAAGAGCCAGGCAAAAGCAGATGAATGAACGTGGAGTCAAACAGAAAACAAAAAACAGAATTGAAAAAACAAATAAGATAGATCTGAAATTAAAAGGATATACTTTTAAATTTAAATAGAAGTTTAAACGTTTATCGGTAAATTAGTCGAGATATTTCTCCTTAAACTCCGAAATCTGCTTGCTGCTTCCACCAACTGCAATTATGTCTCCTGCATGAAGTACTGTCTGCTTATTTATGTTAATAGTAACAAACCCTTCACGCTCAATACCTATTACCGTGCACCCGATTTCTTTTTCGAGGTCGAGTTCTTCTATTGACTTTTTGTCAAGAAAAGAGCCTTTCT
Organism: uncultured Methanosarcinales archaeon; assembly: GCA_964434965.1. Classification (GTDB taxonomy): domain Archaea; phylum Halobacteriota; class Methanosarcinia; order Methanosarcinales; family Methanosarcinaceae; genus Methanosarcina. The sequence continues at coordinate 280,712 of CAYSWX010000001.1, read as the reverse complement.
CAATATGATGCTTTTCAATTTCTATTCCTTCATAAAGCATTATGTCTTCATCGATCCTGCATGATTTTCCAATGCAGTTTGCGCTCATTTTCGCAAGCATCTGCCCTGCAACTATAGAAAGGGACCCGACGTAATCAGCTCCCGCCTTATATATCTTATCAATTGATTTTACGGAGTTTGCCCTTGCCACAATAGTAGCTCCGGGGTTAAGGCTTCTGGAAATAAGGGTTGCAAAAATAACATTTGTGTCGTCATTCAGGGCTACAAACACAAAAGATGCACTCTTTACTCCGGCTGCAACAAGGACTTCCTCGTCCGACCCGTTGCCTACAAGGTGTTCAAACTCTACATTTTCAAAAACTTTTTCATTTGAATCCACAACCACAAAACGAAACGGACCTTCAGAGAGTTCATTGACAATGCTTTTTCCAACGTCTCCATACCCCAGTACGACAAGATGACCTTTTGTATCCATTTTGAATCCTCAGGTATTTAGATAAGTTTTGATGATTAATGATGCAAGCGTATCCTTCAAGCTGCATGTCAGGCTCTGGGGATCAGTGTGTAAGCTTCTTGAGTTTTGAGAGCTCCTCGGGTGTCCCCACAGCCAGCAGAACGGAATTTCCGCGAATAACGTCATCTTCTTCAGGATCAAACGAGAGATTTCCACTTTTCCAGATTCCAACTATTCTTGCGCCTGTCAGCCGCTGGCTGGAAACCTCTTTAATGGTCTTGCCTATAAGCGGGCTTTTCAGGTATACGGGAAATTCCGTGACGTGCACCCCTTTGAAGATTTCAGTCGTCCCCGTCACTCTGCTTACAAGCCTATCCATAGCTTTTCTTCCAATAAACTGCCCGAACATGGATTTTGGGGAAACAACCATGTCGGCACCTGCGTATTTCATGTATTTTGAGTTTGACCGGTCCTCAACAATCGCAATAATATTGAGGTGCTGAAATTCTCTTGCAGTCAATACGATGTTTGCGTTTTTTTCATCGGACTTATTGGCAACAAGAATCCTGGCATTTTCAATACCTGCATTCACAAGTGCCTGTTTATCACTCGGAGATCCGAAAATGCAGGGAATGTCCCTGTAAACAAGTTCTTTGACCAGTTCTTCCTCATCTTCGATTATTATGAATGTTATTTCTTGCTCTGCAAGTTCATCAATCAGGGTTTCTACAAGCTGGTTGTACCCGCAGATAATAATGTGGTCCCTTGTACTGGAAGGTACTTTCCTGGGCAGCCTGAACTTGATCGCCCTGTCCATCCAGGGAGCGACAACATAAGTTGCAAGAAAGCCTGAAATCAGAAGAATTCCCATAACCTGCACCACTATTGAAAAGACCCTTCCCAGAAGTGAGGTGAAAACCACATCTCCGTATCCTACCGTTGCAACGGTAGTCGTAGCCCAGTAGATAGCAGTAATAGCATTTGCGTTTTCGGGCTGGCCCTCAAGGATCATAATATGCTTGAAAAGCAGAATGTAGATAATGAACAGGAACACAGCTATAATCTCATATGCCAGAACGGGTTTTTTGCGCATGAGTTTTTTAAACCATGATCTGCGCTTCTTCTTTCTATCTGAAGAAAACATATTCAGTACCAGACTCAGTTTTACTGCTGAATTAGGTCAAAATACCTTATAATATTTATTATATTCTCTTTTTTATATCCCTCCCTGTTTATAGGATTTCGCTTAAAGGCCATTTATAATAAGAAACTGATAAATAGGCAGTAAGAAATGGCTCGATTAGCAGCAAGAATCAGAAGTCAAAAAACAGTCGTGTCAGAAGTCAAAAAACAGTCATGTCGGTAAGAATTGGTCAATCAAATCATAAAAAGAATCGGAAAAGCCGGAAAAATAAGTATATTCCAGCTTTCCGGCAGATTTCCGGGTTAATTGAATTGATATAGCTATATATCAATCCTGTTCCATTCAGAGAGTTTCTCATTTAAAGCTGTTCACATCCACTGCCCTATGAAAGGCCCGAATATCATGAAGAGGAAAGAGAACAGGATCAACATAGAGAAACCTGCTGTTATGGAATTAGAGACCCTTTCTGAAACGGATTCATTCCTCGTAAACCTGTATATGAGGGAATAGGTATAGTCCCTGAATACATGTCCTCCATCAAGGGGAACCGCAGGCAGGCAATTGAACAGGCCTACGTAAAAGTTCAGCCACCCAATCCAGAGCAAGGAGTTTGCAATCCAGAAAATCCCAACCCCAAGGGGTTCTGCCCATCCTACTGGCTGGTAAAACTGAGCTATCGTGCCTGAAAAGCCGCGGAATCCCTCTCCTGCAAACCCATATATGGGGAGCCCAAAAAGGATAATCCAGCCTACTGGCTCTGTAAGCAGGGAGGGGATCTGTTTGAGTGCTTCAAGATAGAACTTTGCCTGTGGCATCCAGATTGATATTCCAAGCATCTGGCACTCCAGCACTCCGGTCCCACCATAAATCACTCCAAGGAAACCGCCGTCTTCACCTTCTGTTGGGTGGGGAGCAAGCTTGACATTAAAGATAGCAGTACCGTTTTCGGTAAGGTCACCTGTATAGTTTGCGGAAGGGAGCATCTCTACTTCTACTGTCTGGTTTGGCTCTGTACCTTCCATGAAGTTTACAAAACTTGCAATGCTCTGCATCTGTGTATCGTTAATCCGGATCATTGTCATTCCGGTTTTAATCCCTGCCGCCTCTGCAGGGCTTCCTTCCACAATTCCTCCTACAGGAACCCCACTCAAACATTTTTTAGGAGAGGAAGGAACCTTTACCTCATGGACTGAAACGTTATTGTCTTTTGAGGCATAAATGCGTAAAGTGTCTCCTGGTTCAACGTTCTCGAGATAAGACAGAAGATCCATGCCTGTAGTGATATTTGTATCATCGACCTGCGTAATCACCATATCTTTCTCAAGCCCTGCAGCCTGAGCCGGAGAGCTTTCGTTTATGCCAACTATCATGGCATCGCTTAGAGGAGCAATTGCTCCGAGTACAGGCCCGAAAAAGAGCAGCAGGGCTACAAATGCAACGCAGAAATTGGCCATAACTCCGGCAGCAAGAATACGGGCTCTCTGGGTTCTTGTGGCGGTTACTTCCGGGACAGTCTTTGTTGTTACTTCCGGGACAGTCTTTGTTGTTACTTCCGGGACAGTCTTTGTTTCTTCTGGTGTAAGGGAAGCTGTCTCGTTTTCTTGCATTTCTTTTTGCTTTTTTTCTTTTCTTTCCCTCTCTTCCCAGGCTTCGATTTCTTCAATTGTCGCTGTTAGTGGCAGTTCTTTTTTTACTTCTTCTTTTTTGCCGAAGAGCTGTTCATCGTCAGGTTCTGCAAAACCCCCTATAGGGACAAGGGCATACAGTATCCCCATGGATTTGACCCTGATGTTTTCAACCCTGCACAGGATTGCATGGGAAAACTCATGTACTACAAGCGTGACTATGAGGGCGATTACTCCCCAGGTAAAGGGAATGAATTCATTTATACCCGGGATAAGAAAGATATTTCGGGGTGAATTGTACTTTCCCGGCTCTGGCACGCTGCCGTTCAGGAACGATGTATAGAGAGCAAGGTCCGAAATAGCAATGACCAGGAACATGGCAATCATGCCCACAAACATCATAAGGATCCCAATGTTTGCAAAAACCCTCCAGTAACGTTTTGGACGGGCAAGAACGTCCAGCAGCTTAAGACCTTTTGTGGTCCTGATCATGAGGATTGGAAGAGGTCCAAAAGTACTTATGTTATATTTTTCCAGAATGCCCCTTCTCTCAAGAAAGGAGACAAGGAGCCAGTACATTAAAAAAATACTCAGTGCAATGCTTGTGCCGCTCAAGGAAATTCTCCGAAATGATTAAGATGAACCATTATAGGTTCTGGATTGTGAATATTAATCAAGTAATAATCAAGTAAATAATGATCGACAGTTATTGTATTAATCGGTTGTTGATTGGATTGAATGATATATTGCATACTGCAATTGATAATTGATTGCTGTTAGTGATTAACTGCCTTACGATTAACTGCCTGTGACCAATACAGCAGGTTAAATATCAACAGGTTAACTGTCTATAGATTGCTGTTAATCAGATATAACTGTATATAAAATACATCTTTAATAAGAGGTTAGCGCCGCAAGCAACCCTTTAGTGCAGTTTGCAAGCTTCAGGCTGCCTTTTTAAGCAGCAGTTACATGGAGCCGGCATACATTCAAATTATTAATGCTGTTAAAACCCCGTAGTATATCTTATTATAAATACGTTTTAGTTCCTCTGTGCATAGTAAGAAACTCTGCATTGTAATAATACATCATAATTATATAAAAAGGTACATGGAATTACATCTTTTGATGCGCTGACAGGCTAATTTTACAAGTCATAAAAACATTTCACAGGTCACATTACGAAGGATCATTGAGGGGTCATGTTTTATGCCCGGAGGCAGTAGATAATAATTGCCTGAATTAATCCGATATTTCCAGTAATTTATTTGTTATAATATCTTTTTACGAGGTGCCTGTTTCATGATCGGAGTCGTATATATCACAGCCGGAAGTAAGGAAAATGCATCGGAAATTGCAAGAGAGCTTGTCGCAAGAAGACTTGCGGCCTGCGTTAATATGTTTCCGGTATTTTCAATCTACAGGTGGAACGAGCAGGTAGAAGAGCAGAACGAGACAGCCCTGATTGTAAAGACAGACTCTTCCCGCCTTGATGAAATTATCGAAACAGTGAAGTCCCTTCACACCTACGACCTGCCTGCTATCGAATTCTGGGAGGTTAAAGGGGAGCAGGAGTACCTTGACTGGGTGCATGTTAACAGCTCGCAAGAAAAAAACTGAGGCTTTTTAGACCTGCATAAACTTTAAGCCTGAAACGGAAAGTTTTGAGCCGGAAATTGTATTAAAGTATCAGGGACTATCCGATAGGGACTATCCGATGGCTCAATAATTAGTAGGGTTAGCCTATTCACAGGATTAGCTTTATATGTTAGTTATAACTTTAATAATTGGATTTCCAAAAAGCGCGGGAGTAACCAAGCGGTCAACGGTGGCAGACTCAAGATCTGTTCGTGCAGACGTTCAGGGGTTCGAATCCCTTCTCCCGCACTAAAACTATGGGGACATAGGGATCTGGGATTTTTTGTACGCTAGTGCGAAGTTTATGCACAATCTCTTTTTCAAAACTTATTAAATCCAAAATTAATTTTTATCTATTAGAGTGTTTGGATATAAGTAGAATTCTTGTAAGTAAGTAGAATTCTTGTAAGCTAATCTATCCTAGTGTCGCATCAGCAATAAAATGTCGCATATAGCCTATTACAGCTATTCATAATCCTTAAATTCTTGAGGATTGAAGCAACACTCGTAAAACTAATGTATTCACAGTAACAGTACAAAAATACTTATACACATTTCGCCTTTCTTATATTATTAAACTTTATATTATTTTATTCGAACTTTATTCAATATTTGATTAACTCGCCTCAGAAGCTATTTTATTTTCGAATCAATAACTCTCGGAATTTTCATGATCAAAACGTAATTGTTCATAATACAAGATTATGAAAAGTAGTTTTGAGTCTCCATACATGCTTAAAATAATATAAATGTGGGGGAATCAGCAATGGATAACTCATTGTTTCAAAAAAATCGACATAGAGATCAATATATTGATGCTCTTAAAGGTGCAGCAATTTTATTAGTTGTCATAGGTCACTCAATTCAAGAAAACGTTCCAAATTTTGATAATAATGTAGTATTTAGAGTCATCTATTCTTTTCATATGCCTCTATTCATGTTTTTAAGTGGATATATACTATTTGGACATATCAAAAACCCTCTTCATATATGGATTTTCGATAAATTTAAAAGATTAGTCTTGCCATTTTTTGGATGGGCTTTTATATATAAGATTCTAAGACATAACTCCGAATCTTTTACTCAATATTTTATAAACTTATTCGAACATCCAGATTTAGGGCTGTGGTTTCTCTGGATTTTGTTCCTTAACTGCTGCATCTTAAGCATAATACTACTCTCAGATAAGGCTTTCAAAGGGGCAAAACTGATATTAATTATAATTTTATACTCTATCCCGATAGATGTATTTGGCCTCTTTTGGCTCAAGTGGTTATTTCCTTTTTTTGCAATAGGTTATACTATAAATGAATACAAAACCGAAATTTCCGGATTAATAAAAAATTCTAGTATATTCTTAGCTATGTCTTTCCCTATTCTTGTCTATTTCTGGCACAGAACAGAGGAGCCAGGCTTTAACTCTATTATATATGAATTTTCTTATATAGTTCCTTACATCAGGTTGATAGACGTGGGTTATAAATATCTAGTAGCTTTCGCCGGAATCTCTTTTGTTGCACTAATCATTAAAAAGTTAGAAAGATATAATATTTCATTACTCAGCTGGCTGGGAACATGTACTTTGGACATCTACGTGAGCCACCAATTATTCCTCTGGGGAATAGGAGAAGGGATTTTTAGAATTATTAGTACAATAGTAATATCTTTGCTATTGTCTTTAATGCTATCATTTTGCCTAAGGCAATCCAAAATCCTAAGCATGATATTTCTTGGTAGAAATATTAAAAATGTTAGGAATAATAATTTAAAATTAAACAGTATACACACACTTGAGACATGAAAACGAGTACAATAAACTTTGTGGTTTGATATCTATTATAAAAATATTAATAGACCCCTCAAAAAATGATTAACATTTTAAGGGTTATTAAGCTTTATTTGCCCAATTGAGTATAGTGCCAGTCCTTCCCCCGCTAAGGTACATTCATTAAACAATCTATTTGCTGTTTAAAAGGCTTATATGCTTCGCTTAATCGATTAAAGCTCATTTTTCCTCGATTTTATCATTATATATTAAATAGATGAAAATACCATCAGCCGCCTTAGTTATAAATAGATTAAATTATGAACAAATAAAAGTTTTATATTGATTTTTTATCGATTATAAAGAGTATTAGGGGATATTTTTCTAAAATATCTGTTTTTAGAGTGTACCTTTATTGGGGAGATTCTAAACGTATATCTATTACCCAAAATAAGCATCCAACATCCTTAGATTTAGCGCCGATTTGGAAGGACCCTAAAATATTAAAGGTTTAATCTTATTTCAGTCGAATACTCCTCTAGTGTCAAGAAAGTTTAGTTATTGATCACCTATTAAACTCTGAATCTTTATGCTCTGATGGGTGCTGCCAAAGACTATGTGCAAGAATTAAATTGCCATAATACTAGCTTGCTACGGGGATGGAAAACTTCCCCGATAACTGTTAATGAAAATATGATGTATCAATTCCATTTTCAGGCTGTTAATTTCTGCTCAAACTAAATTGTTTAGGGTTATTGTCTACTCTAACAAAATTTTGATCAGTTGCGCGAACATATTCCGTTGCTTGCAGCGGGATGTGCCAGCACAACTTTGATTCTGCATATTGGAGAACTCATTAACAATCTTCCTGGCTCCTGCAGGTTTTAGCCTCAAATTGTAATTCTCAGTCCTGATAAAGTCTTTATTTTCCATAACCTCACTTTCAACCAGGCTGATAACTGCCAGATCAACAAGGAACCTGAAAGCTTCTTTCATTACCTGAACCCTAAAAAGGAGAAATGTGAATAGTAAGGAAGAAAATAAGCTTGTTATGAGAATTGCAAACTCCGAATTTAGCCCTGTATCCTAACATACCAACATTTAAACTCATCCGCGGTTTCGTTAAAGGTCATTCAAAATATGATTTCCGGGGAGAAACTGATTAGCATGAGCCTCAGTCCATAATTTGAATCTGAATGATTAATTTTTAGAAACTCCCTTAAAAATGGAATTTTTTAGATTTAACTCTTTTAAGCCAAAAGAAAAAAATTGTTCAATAAATAAAAAAAGTTTAAATTGATGTCATTAAATATTGTAAAACATAAAAATTACCACTTAATTTCAGAATTTTCACGCGATTGGTACTTTCATTTCACAGATAGCCTGCTACTTACAACTGGATTGGCATAATTGAACCTGGAGAAAAAATCGCCATCTCTGGTACATGGAAACGCTGTAAATAACTCCTTTTAAGCAAACAAAGTAATATGGAGATCAAAATGAGAACAGAGGGGAAATTATTTTTAATTTTACTAATTGCATGCATCTTTGGAGTTATACTTGTACTTCCTTATACCGTCACCATTCAGGGAGAATTGCTTCAAAATTTGCCCGTACCTTTATACGTCGTCCTGGCTGCTCAGCTTATCCAGAGTATAGTCCTGTTTGCAGTTGCTATCATTGTTGGCCTTCGTCTTGCAAAAAAAGTTGGACTTGGTCTTCCAATCCTTGAAGGATGGCTTGAAGGCAGGGAGGTTAAAAGCTATTTAATATCAATACCTGGAATATCCATTGGGCTTGGAGTATTAGCCGGTATCCTGATAATTGGACTTGACTACCTGTTTTCCCTTGCGGGTGTGACAATTAATGTAGCTCAGGAAGGTCAGATAAATCCTCCAGCATGGCAGGGCTTCCTTGCATCTTTCTACGGGGGGATAAACGAAGAAATCCTGTTAAGATTATTCTTGATGACTCTACTTGTCTGGATATTCTTCAAAATTAAAAAAACAGAGGATGGAAAGCCAACGAAGGTCGGGATATGGTTAGCTATTATTCTGGCAGCAGTTATATTTGGTGTCGGCCATCTACCAACTGTATTCGCTATAACAACACCCACTCCGCTGTTAATTGTCCGTACCATTATTCTAAATTGTGCTGGTGGAATTATATTTGGGTGGCTTTACTGGAAAAAGGGTTTAGAATCAGCCATGATATCGCATTTCTCTGCTGACATAGTACTGCATGTGATTTTACCATTGACCGTAGTGATTTAAAGAATTAGATTTTACATCTACAGGACTTACGCGCTTCTGATGCAAACTCAAGTACAATAAACTTCAGTAAACTTCAGTAAACTTCATAGTTAAAAATTGAACTTTTTTAAAGTTAGGAGTTTACTGCTATGGTTTTGTACTCCATGTGTGTAAGTCCTGATCTATTAAAACTTCGATGATGAAAAAAACAGGTCAGTAATCGACCTGTTCTGTTTCTTTTATCTTTTCCTTAAACAGAGTATATGCCCAAAGCTGGTAGATGATAACTATGGGCACAAATACCAGTGCTCCTCCCAGCATGACGCTCAGGGTCATATGGCTTGATGCTGCCTCAAAGATATCTATTCCGTATTCCGTAGATACGGAGGACTTGAGCATATAAGGATAGATACTTGCAAGCCCGCTTTGAACTACGAAAAGAAACGCCAGGAGGTTGCTGCAAAAGGCCGGGAACCACCTGTCCTTTTTTGCAAAAAATACAGCAAGGACAGCTCCAACTACCGCAAGAACTGGCAATAAGTACAGGACTGGTATAGCTGAATAGTTGTTTGTAAAGCCTTCTATACCCACAAAGGAATATACCAGATAGGCCAGAGCAAGTGCAAACACAATAAGAGTGCTCTTCTTTGCAAGATCACCTGCTTTTTCAGCTACGGCACCTTCTGTTTTGACATTGATCCAGAGTGCGCCTGAAGTAACACTCATAAGCACGAACAGGACACTGCCTATCAGTGCATACGGGCTGAAAAGTCCAGGAAGGGTACCTGTATAAACTCCTCCTGAAGCGATCTCAAGCCCCTTGAAGAAGTTTGCAAATGCAACTCCCAGGATCAGAGAGATCAGCAGGCTTCCAGCAAACCATCCCCACATAAGGGCCTTCTGTATCTGTGGGTTCTCGTCCTTGTGGAGATATTCCACGGAAATGCCCCTTGCGATCAGGCCGATTAGCAGTAACATCATAGGAAGATACAGGAAAGTAAACATTTTCGAGAATACCAGAGGGAATGCAGCAAAAGTTCCGCCTGCAGCCAGGATGAGCCATACCTCATTACCGCCCCAGAAAGGACCAACAGCGCTCTGGATCTGTACCCTCTGTGCCTTATCTGAAGCAATAAAGGGTGTCAGAAGACCTGCTCCAAGGGAAAATGAGTCTACAATGAAGTAAACTCCCCATATTACACACCACAGGAAGAACCAGATAACAGCAAGCATATCATGAGTAAGGAAATCGAACATCTTCACTCAACTCCTGTTGCATTTACCACGGTTTTCTTTATGAGGTATATCTCAAAGACTATCAGGGTCATATAGAGCGCGCAGATAAGGACAATACTTAAAAATACATCTGATATGGGAACCGATGATATGCCATTAGCAGTCTTTAGCAGTCCATGTACTATCCATGGCTGCCTTCCAACCTCGGCTACGATCCAGCCAGCAGTGATGGCAATATATGGGAGTGGAATCGACCACATCATCAGCTTCAGATACTTATCCGATGTGTACAACTTGCCTGACTTTTGAAGGTACAAGCCTGAAAGAGCCTCTATTATGAAGAGGGACCCAAGAATTGTCATCAGCCTGAAGCTCCAGAATATCATTCCTACAGGCGGTAATTCATCCTGTGGTAGCTGATTAAGCCCTGTTATCGTTCCGCTGAAACTTCCCGTATACAGGAAACTCGCAAGACCTGGAATCCCAAGTAACTGAACACTGTTGGAGCAGGTGCTTGAATCAGGTATCTGTATCAGATACATTGGCACTCCGGAACCTGTTTCCCATATTGCATCCATTGCCGCTCCTTTGGCAGGCTGAAGCTCAGTAACATATTGTGCATAACCGTGACCAAGAACCGGAAGCAGGACTGAAGTGGCAAGAGCTATGGCAACTGCTATGCCAAAAGACTTTTTGAACACCTCGTTTCTGTTCCTTTTAAGGAAATGATAGGCACAGATTCCCATAATCAGGAATGCTGTAAGCAGGTAAGCTGAAAGCAGGGTGTGTACAAGCATGTACCACACATAGCTGTTTGTAAGTAGAGCAAAGAAATCGGTCATAAGCACCTTGCTCCCATCAGCAGCCATCTCATAGCCTACGGGGTTCTGCATAAAACCGTTAGCAGTGATAATCCATAATGAAGATATGTTGGTACCAAGAGCTACCATCCACATGGAAAATGCCTTTAGCTTCTGACGGGAGCGGTCAAGAAATATCCATGCGCCAAAGAAAGTGCCTTCAAGGAAGAAAGCAAGTAATGCTTCTATCGCCAAAGGCGGCCCAAAGACATCTCCCATGAATTCAGCATAGGCACCCCAGTTCGTACCAAACTGGAAAGTCATTGCAAGCCCTGTTACCAGACCTATTGCAAAGTTTATCTTGAATATCCTGCCCCAGAAATCGGCCATCTTTCGCCAGGTTTCATCTTTGTTCCTGTAGTACATTGTTTCCATGCCTGCAACTAACAATGCGAGTCCCAGTGTTAGTGGAACGAACAGGAAATGGAATGCAACTGTTATAGCAAACTGAAGCCGGCTTAATAAAAGCAATTCAACCATTCATTATCCCTCATTTATTACTTACTGCATATACATGGATAGTACATTGTCTCATCCTGGTGTCCTGCTCAGGTTATGTTTTCTTCTCACACTCTTTGCATTTCTCACATATCCCGTAAAAGTTGGTGCTTGTTGAAACAATGGTAAATCCTTCTATTTCCTCAGCTATTTTCATCGAGTAATCCAGCAATTGTTCTGAATTGAAATCTTCCATCTTTCCGCACTCACGGCAGATGAGATGGTGGTGAGGAATGAAATTTGCTTCAAATCTTGAGACCCCTTTTACATTTACCTCCTCCAGTAATCCTTTCTCTGTAAGAAATTTGAGATTTTTATATACGGTAGCCTTGCTTATGCGCGTCAGTTTTTTTCTGACCCCATCATAAACCTCGTCTACAGTGGGATGGCCATCGTGTTCACGCAGGAAAGTAAGTATTTCTACTCTCTGGTTTGTGTATTTTATGTCAGCTTTTTCTGTGGGCTTCATTGCCGTCCACCTGAACTGCCTGTGAAAGCAGGTTTACTCAGATATATATGATATTTAATACTAAATGATATTAATTATTATTTAATAATTTCTATCAGACTCTTTATTTCTTTACTTTGAGAATACCTGTAACTGATTTCTTTTTCTAATGCAGTAATTTACAATTTTTCCCAAAAAAATACACAAAAAACAGTATTTTTGGATAAAAATTACAGAAGAGGATTTTAAGTACTTTTCAATAAAATTCAATGTTTTTTGAAATATTAATTAGAGATCCTATCTAAAAACTCAAAATTTGCTTTTTTGGATCTCTTAATTTACGTGATCAATCGAGCTTCTGATTACGGAAGCAATCCGGAATAATTCTGATATGAGATTAAAACTGGGTTTTGGGATGAGCTCAATTTCAATTAGCAAATTCCAGAAATTTTATTTGATTATTGGCTATTGATTGCGTTTTTTAATCTCACGAATTAGTAATTAAATACATGGATTTCATCAAAATCGAAATCAATCGACGGATTTTGGCAGGCTGAATAATTACGTAATTTTTTGCATTTAATGAGCTTAATGTTAGATTTTATTTAATGTTAGATTCAAAATGCTTGATATCTTCTTTCAAAATCAAATGCTTTTTACTGTCGGTTTCGGTGATCGGCCGAACTGGACGGCAGGGGTCGCCAAAAGCAAGATAGTTATCTGGAATGTCTTTTGTTACAACGCTGCCGGCACCGATTACCACATTGTTTCCAATATGTACGCCGCCCAATACAACAGCATTACATGCGATCCACACGTTGTTACCTATATGGATTTCTTCGGCGTATTCGGCCATTGTTGTATTTCCGTTTTCATCATTTCCCATGCGCTCCTGAGCAATAAGAGGATGAGAAGTGGCCATTAACGAAACATTTGGCCCGAAGCATACATTATCGCCAATATAAATACGAGCGTCATCCATCACCATTAGATTGAAATTTGCAAAAAAGTTTTCTCCAATAAAGGTGTGACAGCCATAATTGAACTGAATAGATCCCTGAAAATAATAAATCTTGCCGATGCCACCGATGAATTCTTTGATAATTGGCAAACGGTCGGGATCATATTCGTCCATTGCATTGTATCTCTGACATGCAATGTGCGCCTTATGCTTGATATCTTTCAGTTCCTTTTTGCGAGGATCAAACATTTTGCCTGAAAATATCTTTTCTTCTTCTCTCATATGAAAGGTTCCTCCATCTCTAAAATATTGATTTTTGACATTGTAACTTAGATTGGAATATCATAAAACTTTTATTTATCTGCATTCCATATAATTAATTAAATATAGTATAAATAATTTAAATATGATATAAGAAAATACCACTTTAGCAGTTGAATTGGCAGTGTGCCAATTTTTCTGTAAAATTACAAATTTCAAGAAATTTTTGAGTCAAAAATTCCATATCAAAATATCAATTTTTCCTAATGTATACAAAAACTCGACTTAGAATTTACAGCAAATTCGCGACACTGCCAGAATAACAGGTTAAAAGAGTTTTTTAGCAGAAAAAAGAAGATTAGATATACAAAGGCGATTATTGCACTGGAAAGGAAATTGCAACAATAATATGGCATCTGATAACAAAGGATGAGATGTATGAAGATGAAACAGGATATCAAAAGGGAGAAATTCAAAAGAGGAAGATGAACGGTTCAGTATAGCGAATGACGTTGCCTGGGTTAGAATTCAGAAATTGAATTCCAAACCAGCTCCTGTTTTCTTCTATCGCATATCAGCCCCACTGAAAATGAGTGACTGAAATCTCCTTATTTTTACTTATCAAACTCCCTTAAAGTAATGCCCTGTCGAATATTCAATATCTCTTGCAGGTTTCAGCTTTACCTCTTTTCCTGCAATCGCCTGTTTATATGCTTCTGTAATCTCTTTTACCTCGGCATCGGTATTGAGCGAAAGGTCAAGCCTGAGCACATCCACGCCGTACCCTTTCATATTCTTAACATATTTCAGCATGTCAAGTACTTTTGAATTATAGATAAGGGTGCGGGTGCCAAGGCGCTGGACTGGAAACTCGGAGTCGCTCTGGTCAACAAGGAGCACTTCGCTTTCTTTTCTTACGATCTTCCGGTCAACGAGGGGCTTTAAGAGGTCGTTTTCCGTAATCAGCATCAGTTCCCTGCCGTAAACAAAGATCTCGGTCTGGCCTGAAACTCCGCATGCCTGAAGAGCTTCACAAACATGTTTTATTTCGCTCAGGTTCAGTTCGCTTGAAAGGGTTGCCCTGTAAGCTCCTGCCTGGAAGAAGGTGCTGGCGGTAAAAGCATTGAAGATATTGAGGTCTTTCTGGGCGACAAAGGGTATGGAAAGCTTTTTTGCAAGCTGTGATGCTCCGAGGCTTGAACATGCCACTGTGAAACCGGCATCCCTTACTTTTTCCAGCAGGGGTTTTAATTCCTCCAGTTCCCATTCGTGGGTAATTCTTGGAACCTTGAAAACCAGTTCGATTTTTTCTGCTTTCAAATCTTCAAGCCTGTCAGCACTGTTGGGAGACATCAGTACTTCAAAAAATGAAATCGGGATGTAGGCTATATCTGCTCCGGCTGAGGCTGCCTGCAAGAGAGAAGGAATATTCTGCACTTCAACGCTCAGAAGGAGTTTCTTTGAAGCTGTGTCTCTTAACCCTCTTCCTGCCCTTTTCATGCCGGCTGCACTTATCAGGGCTGCTTCATTTTTGCTTTCAGAATCGCTTTCTACAGAGCAGAGGCGATTGAAAACCTCAAGATCAGGGTGTTTTTGCTCTTTTTTATTTTCCTTCAGGGTTTTTTCGAGAAGGAGTTCCGCAGCTTTTCGCCTCGTATTTTTGAGCACACCAACGGGGATAAAGATATTTTCATCAGCTTCGATCTCAACTGAGGCGGCTTCAAAAGGAGTATCTCCAAGGCTTTCCATCGCCTTTCTTATCTGCTCTTCAGTTGTCGGAGCTTTTTCGGCTGCCTGGACAATATACTCGTCTGTAAATTCCGCAGATTGGGATTCTTGTATTATGCTGCTTTTTTCGCTTTTTTCGTCTTCTATTCTTATCTCAACCGTAAACCGCTCTCCTTTCCGGGCTTTTGCCTTCAGGCTTACCGGGAGAGTTTTCAGTTTTGTTTTCTGAAGGGTATCAAGGAGCTGCGTGTCTGTTGTGAGGTAGAGTTCATCTCCCCTCTGGACTGCTCTGCCTGTTTTTGAGCTTATCTCAAGCCCGACTTTTTCGCCTTTTTTTGCGCTTTTCACATGTTCGCCTGCAATCGTTACTATACCCGTTACTGCAGAGCCAAGCATCCTTTCCCGCGTAAAAATGCTTATGCCATCTTTTACCTGAAGATTTTCTTCAAGCCTGACTGTAAGTTTTGTGTTCCCTTTCGAACGGGAAATATCCAGGACTTTGCCGAGGAAGGCTCCGTAGTTGGAACTGTATTTTGGGTGAGACACGCCTTTTTCACCGAGGATGAATCCCCGCGTAAAGCCTCTGTAAAAGAGTTTTGCAAGCTCAGCTTCTTTTGCTTCAAGCTCTTCTTTTGTCGGGTTAGCTCCGGGACTGCAGATTGCTTCGACTGCTGCTTTATAGGCAGCAGCACTTGCAGTCACATACTCAGGCTTTTTCATCCTGCCTTCTATTTTCAGGCTTACTACTCCGGTTTTTACTATATCCTCAAGCCCTGTGAGCGTGGAAAGTTCTGCACAGCTTATGGGGTAACTGCCTCCGATATGCCTTTCGTCAATTTCCCTGCCGTTTACAAGGAACCGGTATCTGCGTCTGCATGGCTGGGCACAGGCTCCCCTGTTTGCGCTTCTGTCGTGCAGGAAGCTGCTGAAGAGGCATTTGCCTGAGTAAGAATAGCAGAGAGCTCCATGAACAAAGACCTCAATCTCCACTCCTGAATGGTCTACAATATCCTTTACTTCACCAGTGGTGAGTTCCCTGGAAACTATGACCCTTTTTGCTCCCAGCCCTGCTACAAAGTCCACTCCTTCTTTGCTGTGGATGGTCATCTGAGTGCTTGCATGAAGGCTCAGGTCAGGATAGATTTCGTTTAAAAGCCTGAGAAGCCCGAGGTCCTGCAGGATAATCGCGTCTATTCCGGCTGCGTATGCGCGGTCCACGATCTCAAGGGCTTGCTGAAGCTCTTTTTGTTTAATCGGGATATTCAGTGCAAGGTAAACAAGGACTCCATGTGAGTGAGCAAGGTCAACTGCAGCTTCAAGGTCATCAATGGTGAAGTTTTTGGCTCCCTGGCGGGCATTGAATTCTCCAACTCCAAGATAAACGGCATCTGCTCCTCCTTTGATTGCATTGAGCAGGGCTTCGTTGTCGCCGACCGGGGAGAGAATTTCCGGGGGATTGCAGGAATAATTGTTATCAGACATATTGATCAGGGGTATTTTCTTCAGGTAATTGTGTATGGTGAATGGAAAATATCGGTAGCTGAAAAGTATGGTAACTGTAAAAAAAGGCTTACGCAAATCAGTTCAGAGCCGATTTAAAACTTAAAGGTGCTTCTCGCATAAAAAATGGATGGTGAACTACCCACTAAATCTAAAGATTTAACGGGCTTCCTAGTTCATCCCTCTCTCTTTTGAGAGCAAGTCCCCAGGCTCTTCCCTGCGTTCCGCAGGTGTCAAGTAGTACTTAGAAATGACCACACATGTCGCAGCATCTCGTATTCTTTTTTCATCCACTGCGCAAGACTTGATCCCGTCAGTGTACAGTGCAGATAAACGAACCCAATAACCTTGCTGGGAGCTCTAATACAAAATATCAACAATGTAATAATGTTTTCTTTATAAATATATTTAGTAAAAAGAATACTGAAACTTATTTAAATAACTAAATTAAATATACTAATAAATATTAGTATGATTGACAAAATTAGTTATTTTGAGAATATATTTACTTCAGTTAAAAGATCATTCATATAAGGCTACGAAAGTGAGGGGGATAAGTAATCTAGAGGTCGTCGCCTATGAAGAATATACTTGTCGTGGAAGACAATCCTTTAATAATGGAACTTGTCAAGACTTTATTAATCTCATTTGGTTATGAACCAATAGAAGCTTCTAATGGGGTTATGGCAATTGAACTTAGTAAAAAAAATTACTTGAACTTGATATTATTAGACATACAGTTGCCAGGGATTGATGGGACTGAAGTGATAAATATTTTGAAAAAAGACCCTGAAACACGTGTAATCCCGATAATTGCCCTTACAGCTCATGCCATGCAGGGAGATGAGGAGCGGTTCTTAAAAGCAGGATGCAGCGGCTACGTTTCCAAACCGATTGACATTCCAAGGTTCAAATCGATCATAGCAGAGTTAATCACATGAAGTGAAAAATTGAGAGTGGGGTCTTATTTTTGATATATAAGGACTATAATATGCTAGATCTTTTCAGAAGGACTTTTGGGAAAAAATCAGATGAGTTGTTGATTATTTTAATAGTGGGCCTTTTGTTTACATTCCTTGCCTCCTATTTTGGCCTATTTGAATCCATCGTTTTTTTTGTTGAAGAATACAATCACAGGAAGATCGGAGGGCTGCTTACTCTTTCGGTCTACCTCGCCTTTGCGCTCGGAATTTTCTCTCTGCGGCGCTGGATGGAACTTGAAAAAGTCCTGGTGATTCAGGAACAGGCAGAAGAGAGCATCAGGGAGAAAGATAAAAGATACAGGGCTCTGTTTGAACAGTCAAATGACGCAATCGTGATTCTGAACGAGGAAAAAGTCCTGGACCTTAATAACAAAGGCCGCATAGCTCTCGGAATGGGCCCAGGGGAGCTTAAGAACATATCATTGGAGTCGCTGATGTCCGAAGAATATCTACCGCCATTCCAGGAGGCTCTGAAAAAAACTCTTGAAAATGGAACTGCGCGTATTGAATCAAAATTTAAGAAACATAACGGAGATATTATTGATGTGGAAATCAGCTCTTCTTTCCTGAGCCTTGAGGATAGAGAAATCCAGTTTGTTGTTAGAGACATAACTTCACGTAAAAAAGCCGAAAAAATGGAACAGGAAATCCAGGAGAGATTGAATAAATTAATTGACAACGCTCTCTGTGGGATTTTGCTGGTAGACGCCGCTACACATGAAATAGTGGAGGTAAATTCGGCAGCTGAAGAAGCGCTAGGTTTTTCGAGAGATAAACTGATCGGAAATGTCTGCCATAAAGATATCTGTCCCATTGAGATAATAAAGTGCCAGATAACTGACACAGGGCAGACTGTTGAGAAGTCTGAAAGCATGTTCAATGGAAAAGGCAAACTTTTGCCTGTCCTGAAAAGTGTGGTCCCTGTGAAAATTGGGGAAAAAGAATACCTAATAGAAAGTTTCATCGACCTTTCAGAGCGTAAAAAAGCAGAAGGGGAATTGATGCAGGCAAAACTTGCTGCTGAGGGTGCAAACCGTGCCAAGAGCGAGTTTCTGACAAACATGAGCCATGAACTGCGGACTCCTCTTACCTCAATCATTGGGTTTTCGGATGTGATGCTCAGTGGAATAAGCGGAGAATTCAGTGAGCAGAATAAAAAGTTTCTCAACAACATAGCTAACAGCGGAAAACACCTGCTTGCACTCATTAACAATATTCTTGACCTATCCAAAATTGAAGCCGGCAAGATGGAACTGGAGCCGGAGATGTTTTTAGTTTCCGAGGTGTTTACCGACACAAGGGCCGTAACCTCGGCTCTTGCCATGAAAAAGGAAATCTCAATGAAATCCAGTGTGGACCCCGAGCTTGCGATCTATGCTGACAGGCTACGTTTTAAGCAGGTAATCTACAACCTTACGAGCAATGCCATAAAATTTACACCAAAAGGTGGATCGGTAGAGGTTTCGGCTGTAAAAGCAGGAGATTTTGTCAGAGTTAGTGTTTCAGATACAGGAATAGGGATTTCTGAAAAAGACCAGACACTTCTTTTCCAGCCATTCAAACAGGTAGATTCCAGTATCAATCGCCAGTATGATGGCACTGGTCTCGGGCTGGCACTGGTCAGGAAGTTCGTAGAACTCCACAGGGGCAGGGTCTGGGTCAAGAGCGAAACTGGAAAAGGATCGACTTTTACATTTGAACTACCTTTGAAATACAGAAAAATTCCCGAAACGTGCATAAATGATTCTGGCATTCCCGAAAAAAAAGCTCCTCTATCAGCTGGATAGCAAGAACAAAAAGAAACCTTAAAGACAGAAACAAATGAAGAAATCGAGACACATGAAGAAATTGAGACTCCGGTAATTATAGAGCCTCCCAAAGCCACTGGAAACGGAAAACTGGTGCTGGTTGTTGAAGATGATGAAATGGCAAGGGAGCTTCTGATTATTACGCTTTCTGAGGCAGGATACAGGGTTGCTTCTGTTTCCAGCGGAAAAGAGGCTCTTTTGCTAGCCCGTGAACTGAAACCTTCTATAATTACTCTTGATATAATGCTTCCCGGAGTCAGTGGCTGGGATGTCCTTAAAAACCTGAAGCATGATTCTTCAACATCCGATATTCCTGTCCTGGTAATTTCCATGAACGATGAAAGGAGCTACAGCATCCTATGGGGAGCATTTGACCATCTGATCAAGCCTGTGGAAAAGGAACGCCTCCTCTCCAGCCTGCAGAAAGTAAAAGGAGCAATAAATGTGAAATCCTCCTCACGGGTTTTAATTGTAGACGATGAACCGGCTGTAGTCGAACTCTTCAGTTCCATTATCAAGCAGGAAGGATACGAGCCTATCTGCGCATATGGAGGCAAAGAAGCAATCGATGAGATTAAAAACGGCCACCCCGATGCGATAATTCTTGACCTGATGATGCCACAGTTCACAGGTTTTGAGGTTATCAAGGTTCTTAAAGAGAATCCAGAAACCATAGATATCCCTGTTATCGTCTGTACTGCAAAGGACTTGAGCTTTGAAGAGAATGAGCTGCTCAACAGAAATGTTTCATATATTATGAAGAAAGTAAATATAAACCGGGAAGAACTTCTGAGTATGCTTAGCAGGGCAGAAGATAAAAAATCAAAAACAATGCATATAAATCCTTAAGCCTATAACTCAGATGTTCAGATTTTGATTATCTGCGGGTTTTAATCTCCTCATTCTTTTTTTTAATGAAGTCCAGACTTGGCGATTAGTATTCAGGGTTTAAAGGTATTCAGTAATTAACAGGTTTTATAACACAGTGCGTTTTGAGTTTCATAGATTATGTCTGAACTTCAGGAGAATATTTTTGTATTTATAAAGATAGATTTATATATATTTATGGAAATTGAAATCTATCGAATACATTCATACCTGGCTTGAAATTGTTTCTGAAAATATCTCATAAAGTGACCTAATGCCAGGTCATAAAGTGATCTAATAACAGGTACATGAAATTCGAAAAATACAATACCAGTGATAACGGGCAGGAGATTGCAAATTAAGAGGTAATAGCTGACTCTCTTTATTCCCTGCCTGAAAGTCGTTTTGTTTGCTTTTGGTAACAATCTTGAAGATCAGCTTACAGGAGAGTCTCAAAAATTATGGGAATAGCTCCTCAATTGAGGCAAGACACTGCATTTTTGACTCAAGACTGGGTAACATAAAAAAATACACGATAATGTGAATGTATAAATATAACATTAATATCTATTAGTGGTGAAATATCAACAAGTAACAAATAAAAATTAACTAGTCAGTATATCCATCTATACATTAGCTAATTTATTTTATTTGCAGATTATGGCATCTCTAATCAGAATTTCAATCTGAGAAAATCTGAGAAATATACATTGAAATTTCAAGTTGGAATTTTTATTCATAAATCATAGTGAAGATTAACTAATTAGATTGGATCCGGTTTTACCGGTTTAACAATGATGAAGCTTTGTAAAGTAAAGAATTGAGGAATGATGTGGAGATGTAATGCAAAGTTACTCAGAAAACCAATCATAGAAACAACCACCCCAGGAATATATGCAGTTACCGGTAGTGAAGGCAGAAAAGAATTCTGCAAAAAACAACACGCTTCTGGTTTGCATATTTTCCGAAGCTTCATCCGGAACGGAAAATGTCAATAAATCAACCATTTAAAAAAGTTGGTCGAGGTAGTCTTAATTTTTTAAAAGAACAAAAACCCCAAAAATATAATCTAAACTATTTCGATTTGAACAGGTCCCTGGTAAGAGAAGCCTGGGCTTTTTTCAATAAGAAAGGACTTAAGATCCGGCTGCATGCTCCCAAATTAATGCCTTTGCAGCCTGCGGAGGCCAGGGTATGATAAGCGATAAGGAAATGAAATCCGGGAATATATTGAACCTGTTCTGGAAGTTTACGTTCCCGGCAGTCGTGGGAGTCGTCGTTGCTGGAATCCAGGGAATTATCGACGGTTTCTTTATAGGAAACGCAGTGGGGAGCCATGGGCTTGCAGGTATTACCCTTGCTTACCCTCCTTATCTGGCTATAATTGGAGCAGGCATAATTATAGGAATCGGCTCGTCAAGTCTCATAGCCCTGAAACTTGGAGAGGGAAACACCAGGGAAGCCACGGAAATTGTGAACAATGCTTTTCCGTTATGCCTCCTTGCAGGAGCCATTTTAACTGCAGGCGGGTTAATTTTTTGTAAAACCTCTATCAGCCTGCTAGGGACTGGTGGACCTGCCCTTTCCCTTGCTCATGAATACCTCCAGGTAATCTTCGCAGGTTCGGTCTTTATGATCATTGCGATTGCCCTCGAGCCCCTTGTAAGGAATGACGGAAAACCAAAGCTGTGCATGAAGATCATGGTTGCAAGCGTGGTTGCAAACTTCCTGCTTGAC
Source organism: uncultured Methanosarcinales archaeon (assembly GCA_964434965.1). GTDB lineage: Archaea > Halobacteriota > Methanosarcinia > Methanosarcinales > Methanosarcinaceae > Methanosarcina. The sequence continues at coordinate 258,947 of CAYSWX010000001.1, read as the reverse complement.
TACCTGTTTGTAATGCAGCTGGGAATGGGTATGTTTGGCGCAGCTACTGCGACAATCCTTTCCTTTGCCCTCTCGGCAATACTGCTTATGCATTACCTTTTCGGCAGCAAGGCAAAGTTGAGGCTCCGGATAAAAGCCATGAAAATCAAAACAGCAACCTCATTGCAGATCTTTAAAGCTGGTGTCCCTTCATTTGTTATGCAAATGTCGTTTGCTCTCGTACTCTTTGTGCAAAATTACATGTTCCTCAGATATGGCTCTGAGCTTGCAGTGTCAGCTTATGGCGTTATAGGATACATATTTTCAATATTCTATATGCTCTTTGAAGGAGTAACCATTGGAGTGCAGCCGATAATAGGCTTCAATTACGGAGCCAGCAACTATGATAGAGTTTTAAAGACCCTGAAACTGACAATGCTCTCATGTATCCTGATAGGAGCCCTGGGATTTGCAGTGATCTGCCTCTTCCCTGAGAGCCTGGTACAGATATTCAGCCAGAATGAGTCCGAGCTGCTTGATGCCACACTGCATGGAATGAGTATTTTCAAGTTCTCTCTGCTTGTTGAAGGTATTGTACTTCTTACTGCCGTATACTATCAATCAATTAACAGGGTCAGAGCAGCACTTTTCATCCATCTTGGAAAGATCTTCATTTTCCTCTTTCCGCTGCTGTTCATTCTGCCTCAGTTCTTCGACCTGAATGGAGTCTGGGCCGCATCGCCGACTACGGAATACCTTATGACGGCAGTGGTAATGTTTATGCTTTCAAGGGAGTTCAAAGTTCTCAGAAGCAACGAAAAGGCAAAGCTCAAGCAACCAGCAGATACAAAACATGTGGCATCAGTTTCCAGAAGCAATGCAAAAGCAGGGAATGAAGAAGGTAAAGGGTATATTACTTACAGACATACTGAAAATAGGGAAACCTCGTGAATCAATCCTTAAAGGCACAATATGTGTCTGCGGTTTTGATTTATGATTGAGGGGCATTTCTGCCCTTTACTCTCCGTGAAATGGCCTGTAAGTTGTACTTTAAACCGGGAGTATGCTGATTTTTAATCTGGAGTTTTTTTGCTCTGCAGTATATTTATATTTAGATTTATCCGATAGATTAAGGTTATCATATAAGTTCTCCTGTGCCATTACTTGCATTTCTCTGGATAGGCACAAACCTTTTATGGATAGTATATCTACAAGCCCTATCTTGGCTGGTTTCGCCCCCATCTTTTCTCGCGTATATCCCTATCCTGAATGCCACAAATGCCATTGGAAAAAGCAATTTTTGGGACTGCCCTAAAAATATCTTACCTGGTGGCAGATAGTTCTGTTGATAATAGGAACAATTTTAGTTTTCCGGAGTATTGTGGGCACATTCATTCCTGAGTAAAAAAATCATTAATTTGGAACACACAGCCTCCAATTGAAAACTGACAAAAAATATATTTACTTTAAATGAATAGGTTCAACATTAGAAATTTTTAATCATTAACTCCAATTCATAATCTGAACTGAACTCTGATCCAACAATAAAAGGATATTCGATCCTGATGAAAGAAAACGGTACCATACAGGAAAAAGCCCTTAAATTAAAGAGGCTTGTCAGTTATCTCTTACCGGTTATCATATTTGCTACAGCTATATGGACCCTGGATAAGCAGCTGCACCATTTGCACCTGATCTACATTCTGAAAAACATTACAAGTATTCCTTTGAGCCACATAGGGATTGCTATCGGTCTAACTATCTTAAGTTATTCTGCCTTAACTGGATACGACTACCTTGCAGCTCGCCACATAAACCAGATACTACCTTATAAACAGCTTGCTAAGACCTCTTTCATCAGTACGTCCATAAGTTACAGTGTAGGTTTTAATTTCTTGACAGGAGGTTCCCTTCGTTACAGGTTATATTCAGGGTATGGGTTGAGCCTGGCTCAGATATGGGAAATCATAGTTTTTTGTATCTCTACATTCTGGGTTGGGTTTTGCTTTATTGCAGGATTACTTTTCACATTTTATCCCCTGAAACTGTCAGAATATATTCCTGAGAACCCGGTCCCCTTAAATATCATAGGAGTCCTGCTACTGCTGCTTCTTGCTGTTTACTTCTATCTCTCATTCCAAAAACGGAAACTTGAGGTAAAGGGGTATAAGATAAGGATCCCTGAGCCAAAAATTGCTTTTATGCAGCTTGCATTATCCTCAGGGGACTACCTGCTTCCGGGATGCATAATATATCTCCTTCTGCCCCCAAACCCACAGCTTACTCTACTGCATGCGCTTGTATTCTTTGCACTGGCGCAGTTGATAGGGCTGATTAGCACTGTCCCTGGAGGGCTTGGGGTTTTTGAGACAATCATGCTGTTTATGCTGGAACCTTACTTCAGCACCATGGATATTATAAGGGCTCTTGTAATCTTCAGGCTTATTTACTATTTTGTCCCGTTCTTGCTGGGTTTCCTGACCCTTATATTCCACGAATTCGAATCAAAAAAAGAGTTTCTTAAAAAAGCCGGAAAGGTCACCTATTCCAGCCTATCGGAAATAACCCCTCAGGTATTTTCTATTTTAATCTTTTTTGGAGGTATTACCCTCCTATTCTCCGGAGCCCTGCCTTCAGACCCCAGATACCTGCGCGAGATAGCATACATTGTCCCTCTCCCTTTAATTGAGGCTTCAAGGCTTTTTGGAAGCATAATAGGCGTACTGCTCCTGCTTCTGGCAAACGGGCTCTGGAACAGGATTGACGGGGCTTATTTACTTTCCCTCATAGTCCTTTTACTTGGAGGAGTCTTTGCTCTCCTTAAGGACTTAGATTATCATGAAGCTGCAGTGCTTTTTACGATGTTTGTTCTCCTGCTCCCCTCAAGGAAACACTTTTACAGGAAGTCCTCGCTTTTGCACCAGTCGTTTAGCAGGGAAAATATAATTGCAATAATTATTGTGCTGGTAAGCTTTGTCTGGCTCGGATTCTTTTCATACCGGAATGTGGAGTATTCAAACGAGCTCTGGTGGCAGTTTGGGGTTAATTCCCAGGCTTCAAGCTTTTTAAGAGCCGTAGTAGGAATATTCTTCATCCTTCTTATCCTCGGAATCACGAAGATGCTGAGCCCTTTTTCAAAAGACATCCACCTACCTGGAAACGATGAGATAGAGCTTGCAAAAGCGATTGTAAAGGACAGTCAGGAAACCTGGGGAAACCTGGTATTTACAGGCGACAAACACCTGCTTTTTGATGACAAAAAAGAGGCATTTCTGATGTATGGAGTCTCTGGAAAAAGCTGGATTGCAATGGGAGACCCTGTAGGCCAGAACGACCAGATAAAAGATCTGATATGGGACTTTTATGAGATGAGCAAGCTGCATCAGGGAAGAGCCGTGTTTTACGAAATAAGCGAGAAATATATTCCAATTTACCTTGACCTCGGTTTAACCCTCATCAAAATAGGAGAAGACGCCAAAGTGCCCCTGGAATCTTTTACTCTGGAAGGCAGCGCAGGCAAAGACTTACGCTATTCAGTGCGAAACGTGGAAAAGAAAGGGTACAGGTTTGAGATTGTCCCTCCAGAAGAGGTAACTGCCCTGATGCCCGAACTTAAAAAAGTCTCTGACTCCTGGCTGGAACTGAAAACCGGAAAAGAAAAGAAATTCTCAGTGGGTTTTTTTGACGAAAAATACCTCAGCAATTTCCCCTTTGCCCTTGTCAGAAATGATGAAGAAATAGTTGCTTTTGCAAACATCTGGGCAGGAGGAAAGAAAGAAGAGCTCAGTGTTGACCTCATGCGTTATAGCTCCAACGCCCCTGACAGGACTATGGAATATCTTTTTAGCAAACTAATGCTCTGGGGTAAAGAGAACGGATATGCGCGATTCTCTCTAGGAATGGCTCCCCTTTCAGGCCTTGAAAAGAGGCAGTTTGCCCCTCTCTGGCACAAAGTAGGGTCTTTGATCTTTGCCAACGGCGACTATATTTATAACTATAAAGGCCTGCGGGATTTCAAGGAAAAGTTCAACCCTGTCTGGAGCCCAAAATACATTGCTCTCCCCACAGGGCTTAAAAAGAGCCTTGCGCTGAAAGATATTGCAACCCTTATCTCAGGAGTGAAAGATCCATTTAAAGACCTCTTTTAATTTTAAGGATGTAAAGACGTCTTTTAAGAATGCATAATTTTTTCGAACCTGTCCAGCACCGTGAACATAAGTTCTTTCGTGCTGGTCAGATACTCTTTCTGTCCGAGCATCTCTTCTTTTTTCTGGATAAACTGTCCGTTTTCAATTATAGGACCAAACTTTCCGATCATGGTTTTAATCCTCTCATCCGTAGCTTCGGGATGAAACTGGAGGGCTACAACCCTGCCACCGTAAATAAAACCCTGATTCTTGCATCCCTCGCTCCGGAAAATCTGTACAGCTCCCTTCGGAATGTCAAAGGTCCTTAAGTGCCAGTGAAAAACCGTAATTTCTTCAGGCAGCCCTTTGAGAAATTCAGGTTTATTTTCCTCAGTCAGGACCACCTTTACGGGAAACCATCCCATTTCCCTGTGCCCGTTTTCATAGACGCGCGCGCCAAGAACATCAGCAAGTAACTGGGCACCGAGGCAGATCCCGAGCACGGGCTTTCCTGCTTCGATTGCCTGTTTTATGAAGGCTTTTTCGTCTCTCAACCAGGGGTTTTCTTTGTAATCGTAGATTCCCATAGGACCGCCCATAATAACAAGCAGGTCAAAAGATTCAATAGCTGGCGGGTTTTTTATTTGGTAAAAGCGGGTTGATTCAAGGGGGTAGCCTCTGGTTTTAGCGTATTCTTCTATGCTGCCGAGGGTATTAAGGGCAGAGTGCTGGAGGACGCGGATTTTCATGGGAGATCAATTAAACTTCGGCGAATTAACTTTTAGAGTTTTCGATTGTCATAATCAGGTCTAAGAAATTGCTTTCTTTACCGGTAGCTCTTTTTAATATTATAGGGAATAAATATAGAACGCCTCCGCCAGCTTGTCTGGCGGTCCTGCACAAAAAGAAAAAAGAAGTTGAAGGAAAAAAGTAAAAAAGAGAAAGAAGGTAGGAAAAAGAAATTTTGGAAAAGAAGCAAAAAGTGATAAAAGCAAAATAGGGTTGTTATTTGTCTGTTCTATTCTTTTTCTGCTTTTTGTGACAGGACGCTCTCCTTCGTCGAGCGTGACAAGAATGACTTAATATAGTGAATAAGGTTTCATGGATTAGAGTATCTATAATTCAATCCTCTTGAATGAGATTCACTATTAACTCATAAATTAGTCCTCTTGAGCGAGCGAAGCGAGTGAAAAGGACCTCGTGCTCCCGAAGCGAAACTCGGGCGAGACGGAACTCGGGAGAAATAAATTTATTTATATTTCAGGATGCATTTGTAAAAGATGATATACAATGAAACTTGACACCATAATCCGCAGTTTTCTGATAGCTGGTTTAATATCACTTCTAGCAGTTATTCTGGAATCGGCTTACTACGGGCTGCGTAACGCATCTTATTCAATTATCAATCCTTTTGTCATTACAGCTATAAGCAGCCCCATGAATATGGCAATAATCGCTATAATATTCATAGCCACTTTCGTGATAGTTTTGAATTCGTTATCTAAACAGGAAAGAGCATAAAGCAAAAAAGATAATGAAGGAAATAGAGAGAGGTTAAGAGATGGATACGGGGTATACTCTACCCTTTAATCAATACTTTAAGTTGAGGAGTTTTATCCCGGGCATTCAAAGGCACTAAGTGGAACTAACTTGCAAAATTAACTTACAAAAACCAGTTTGCAGCGCCAAATTATATAAAATAATTTCAAGAGCCGAAAACATAATTTTTCAGTTAAAAATTATTACTAAGGGAGCACAGAGAGTCACGAATATCCCGTCCTTTACAGGCGGCCCAGCAATTACTGGCAGTAATACAAAAGTGTTGAAAAAAACAAATAATCCCTTTAAATCAAAAAAGAAGGAATTCTTATAATACTTGAGGAAATTGTCGGACAGTCTGTTTAGGGTGGAGTGGCCGCCAGCAACTTGATTTTTGTTATTTCTGTTTTCTTCTTGCTTTAATTTCTTTCAATCCCATCTTTTTTAAATTATTATGACAATTTAATATAGCTAATTATTTATAGCCAGCCAAATAAACCTAATATAGTCATAAAATTCAGGAGGTTTTTGAGCATGGAAATAGATGCCGTAGACAAGCTGGTTTTTCATGTAATCGAGAAGGTTTCTGAAGATGAATGTGACCTCGACAAGGTCGTTGAATTTGTCATTTCTTTTTCACGTGAGAATTTGCTTTCGCCAGAGACCCTGCTGAAACTCTCCTCTATTTTCGGCAACGATAAGATGTACAGAGAAAAGTACGTGATCTCAAGGGCGTGCACGTCACTGTTTTCAGGAAAAATTCGGGAAGATGCCCATATGGAAGCAGGAAAGACAGCTTCTTTACTGGGACTCAGGGCCCCTGCTGCCAGAGAATTCAGAGAAATTCTTGAAGAAAACCCGGAAAATGTAGAAGCTCTCTGTGGATATGGAGCCATGCTTGCTGAGATGGGGGAACTGGACAATGCAAGAGTTCAGTATGAAAAAGCCCTTAAACTCCATCCTTTCCACGTGGAGACTCTCTGCAACTATGGCTGCCTGCTTTACAGGCTCAATGAACTGGACAGAGCCGAAGAAGTGTACAGAAAGGTTCTTCTCCTTAACCCGAGGCATGTAGAAGCGCACTGCGGGTATGGAATTTTGCTTTACAGACGCGGTCAGAAAACCGAAGCAAGCTACCATTATACCCGGGCTCTTGAACTTGACCCAAAACACGTCGAATCAAATTTCCGCTACGCCCTCCTGCTTATTGAAAAAGGGGAACCACTTGAAGCCGAAACCCATTACATAGAAGCTCTAAAAGCAGACCCTGAAAGTTATAAACTCCACCTGTATTATGCCCGTCTGCTTGCGGAACATGGTCTAATCTATGGAGCAAGGGTGCACTTCAGGTATGCGCTTAAAATTAGCCCTGAGAATGTGGAAGCTCACTGCGAATATGCAAAGCTGCTTGCCAGGTTTGGGCACAGGCACGAGGCTGAAGTCCAGTACAAAAAAGCCCTTGAACTCGATCCAGGGCATTTCGGAAGCCTTTCTGGGTATGGAGATTTGCTTAAAGAAAAAGGGCAGTACGCAGAAGCTGAAAAGATTTACAGGCAGGCAGAATGTTTCAGACAGGATGCATGGTAATAAGTTAATGGGCCTTGTTTGTCGGCTTCAGGCCATTAAAGTCCTGATTCAATAAAGCCTCACAGGCTCAATCCCCATTTTTTCCATAAGGCAGGCAGGGATATCGAGTACCTGCAGGACCGAGTCAATTATAATTCCATCTGAGGTTGCGACGATAAGGTTTTTTCCGGGATCTCCACCTTCTGTTTTCAGGTCAAAATCGGCAGTCTTTGAAGTATGCGCTTCTCCCGGAATTCCGTGCTCTTCAAGCTTGCGACGGATGAAGCCGGCAAGTTCTCCGCTCCGGCTAATCTGGGAATCAAGGAGGAAGGTTACTGACCTCGGGGCGGCTCTGGAGAGAAATTCGAGGACTTCATCAAGGGCTCTATCGATATCTTCAGCCTGACCTGTTTTGCTGAAATAATAGCGGGTATCCCGGATATATCCGTCGTCGCAGAACCACATGGGTTCGTTTTTCAGGAGGCTGTCCACGCCTAGCAGGACATTGTATCCGTCAAGGAGAAGATCTCTGTTACTTATCCCATCACAGGCTATTTTTTTCTTGATTCTGGAAACTACCTTCTCCGGGGGCATAATTACCCTTGTTAGGATATGCCGCTCCTCTACGCTGAGCTGGTAATGTTCAGCCACAAAACGTATTGTTGCAAATTTAGGGTAGTCCCATCTCAGAATGCTCCGGATATCTCTGGCAGGCTTTAACAATTTTTCTTTCGGAACCTGTCTGGAAAAATCATAAGGACTCTCTGGCATAATTTCTCCTTTCAAAAAGGAAGTTCTTTAAATGAGTGAAGATATGTTATATATACATATTTACACGAATAATAATGGCAATCTATACTACCAGGCAGTTGATTTGCCTGTTAGTCTGTCAGTTTTTATTTCGGTTTATTTAAATAAGGCTGGTTTTCAGCCGGAAGCCTGCTTATGGTCAGGATGTGATGAAGGGCTATGGCTCCGGTGGAGGGTTGTGTTATGGAAGTATTGTGGCTGACTCAGGAAGAAGTAAAAAGTGTTATGGACATGCATTCTGATATGCAGGTAGTGGAAAGAGCTTTCAGGCAGCACGGGCTTGGCAAGGTACAGATGCCCCCTAAATCTTATCTATACTACACTGCTTACAATGGCGACCTGCGGACAATGCCTGCATACCTTGAAGAAGAGGATATTACAGGCGTAAAGATTGTAAACGTCCACCCTGGAAACCCCATGCGTAACCTCCCTACAGTAATGGCTCTGATCATCCTCATTTCTCCTGAGACCGGAGCTCCTGTCGCAATTATGGACGGGACGTACCTGACCGACATCAGGACAGGTGCAGCCGGTGGAATTGCCGCAAAATACCTTGCAAGGAAAGACTCAAAAGTAATCGGGCTCGTAGGCTCAGGAAACCAGGCAAGGACCCAGCTTGAAGCCCTCTGTGAAGTTTTTGAGCCCGAATCTGTCAAGGTAAATTCCAGGACAAAAGAAAACTGTGAACAGTTTATCCGGGAAATGGCAGACATCGTGCCCTGTGAAATCCATTACGAAGAAAGTATTGAAAAGGTCTGCGACTGCGACATCCTTGTTACAACAACCCCCACCAGAAAACCAATTGTGAAATCCAGCTGGATTAAAGAAGGTACCCACATAAATGCAATAGGAGCAGATGCTGTAGGAAAAGAAGAACTTGATCCTGAAATCCTCCTCCGTTCCAAAATTATTGTAGACGACATGGTACAGGCACTTCATTCAGGGGAAGTGAACGTCCCTCTCTCAAAACACTATATCTCTGAAACCGATATCCATGCCCAGCTTGGAGAAGTCATGGTAGATCTCAAACCCGGCAGGACAAGTGAAGATGAAATTACAATCTTCGATTCCACAGGGCTTGCGATTCAGGATGTAGCAACTGCACACCTGGTCTACGAAAGAGCTATCCAGGAGGGGCTTGGCAGACAGGTCCGCATGTTCTGAGACCTTTTACTATTTGTTCTGAGACCTGTTTACTATCATATTTGCTTCTATATTTGCTTCTACTTTTTCGGTTTTGACTTTTTCTTTTGTTTTCACTGCTATCCTTTATATCACAGGCTGGACAGACTCCACGGCAAAACTATTTTTTTAAACATATTTCCCACAGCGCATTTTAATTCGAAGAAATTTTGATATATTCTCCCAGTGAACAAATCATAGAAAGACTGTAAAAGAGATTGTATACGTGAAAGAAATTATTATATAAATATGAATATAATATCAATTGAGGACATATTTTTCTATCTATGCTTTATACTGAAAGGGGAGAGAGATTATAGGGCAAATAAAATTTTATGGTGTTGTGTTTATTACAGTGATTCTTATCGCAATAATGATATTCGCTTCCGGCTGTTCTCAAAAAACATCTGAAGGCGAAGATAAACTAGAAGATATAAAGGAGAATTTAACCGAGAAAAAGGAGAACTTGTCAGATATAAAGGAAAACATCACCAGTAAGAAAGAAAATATAACTAATAAATCAGGGGAAATAAAAGAAAATGTTACAGATGTTAAAGAAAATTTGACAAATGTGAAGGAAAACTTAACGGATGTGAAAGAAAACTTAACAAATATAATGGAAATTTTGACTAATACAACTTAACAGGCACAAAGGAGAATTTGATAACTAAAAATAACAGAGAAGGAAGATTATCGTAGATAATCCTTAGTTTACCGTTATATGCATTAAGATTTCAAAAAGTATGAAACAAAAAAAAGAATATAATTCAACCACTTAAAATACTTGATGTACTTTCGTTTTTCAGATCCTATCCTTTGATTTTTGGCCTTATTATTTGAAGAGTTTCATGTACTTTTTGTGTCGAGCCGCCAGACAAGCTGACGGAGAAATTTGATAAAATGTGAATTAAAAACCGTATTGGAGCAGAATTTTTTTTGAACCCGAAAAACCGCATTATCTATACCGAACCGTTCTTGTCCCGCTCGACGCAGGAGAGCGGCCTGTCCCAAAAAGCATAAAAATAACAGGAAAAAAGCCAAAAATAAAGTTATAGTGTAGAAGTGACGTAAAAAACCTATTAAAAGGCAAAGAACCGAAATAAAAACTACAAAAGATACTTTTTTCGCATTTATTTCATTTTTACTACTTTTCAAGCCTTTTTTCGTCATTCCACTACTGTCAGCTTTCTCCTGCTTTTTTTGCAGGACCCCCAGACAAGCTGGCGGAGATTTCCGATACCATGTGAATTTAAAAGCCCTTTTAAGGATAGAATATATTCTAACCTGTAAAACCTTGTTCAACGCAGAATTATTTTCATTAATTCAACGCAGGAAAGCGGCCTTTCTCAAAAAAGAAGAAAAAGAAAACGAAAAAGAAGAAGAAAAAAAGGGAATAATAATTTACTGAAGAGAATAATAATCTACTTTTACTCACATCATATTTCCAAGCCTCTTCTGCTTTTGATTCCTTTTACTTCTTCCTCCCTTCAAATCCTTTCTTCTTTATCATGGAAATGTTTGATGTACTTTCATTTTTTATTCCTTTTATTTGAAGAATTTCATGTGTGTTATTTACAATTCTTGTAGATTTTCATACCTGCAATGCATGAGTTTCGAAAGAAACTACTTTAAGGAATCAAGGTTTAAATTTCGATATGCAAAAGAATAAGCTTCTGAAGGAAATCGGCCTAAGTGCCTATGAATCGGCTGTTTACCTTTCTCTTCTGAAATTAGGCGTTTCCGAAGCAAGTGCCATCCATAAGGATGCAGAGGTACCCTATGGGAAAGTCTATAGCATCCTTGATTCTTTGGTAGAAAAGGGTTTTGTTGAAGTCCAGCGTTCAAGACCCAAAAAGTTCAGGGGGGTCAAGCCAGATATCGCTCTGGACCAGCTTATTAAAAAAAAGGAATCTGAGGTTGAAAAAGAACTTGAGGCTTTGAAGCTCAAGGTTGATGAATTGAAAAATATACTAATGTCTACCCCATCTCTTAAAACAAAAGATGAGATCTTCTGGACAACTGAAGTCACTGAAACCGAAATTAAAAAAGTTGTGGTTTCTATCTTCAGCGAAGCAAAAGAATCGATATGTGTTATTCCTCACTCTCTTGGAATGCCGGTACTAACCATTATATTTGATGAATTTGTGAGATCCCTTGAACGGGGGGTCAAAGTCAAAATGCTAGTTTCCCCCCAGTTTAATAACTTCGTTTCTTTTCTTTCCAGAAAAGATGAGAAAACTGTAGATATCTTGAACAAAAAACTGGAAATCAGAGAAATCAGAAACACCAGTTCTTATTTTGGAATAGTTGACAATAACCTGGTGATATTGCTTCAACCTCATCCTCTGGATAGAGGCAGACTTATTTCAGTTGTGAAAATATGGGATACTGATCTTGCCAAAAGCCTTAGGAAAGAATTCGAAGTAATGTGGAAAGTAGGAAAGACGTTTGATCTGGGAGAAAATGTTGAGGAATGAATAATTCATTTGGATTTCGCATAGATCTCTTTTAGAGTATAACTGAAATCTGCGACATCCCTTATATTACCTACTCGATTTTTTTAAATTTGATATATTAATGGACTCCAGTATCTCTCTTTGACCTCCTAAACAAGGAGCATCAGTCATTGGAAAGAGGTCCTTTTTCTCCTTCTTACCTGAAACTAGAAATTTCTTTTGGAATCAATATCCTGTCTTCCAGTTTCGATATTTGTGATGTGAAATACTCCCAATGTAAGTTGCAAACTGAGTATAATGGCTATATACCAGGCTAATGGATTGGTAGCAATTATGAATTCTCTAATCAAAATAAAAAATAAAAAACAAAAAAGAAAATAAGTGAGGAGAACATGTCTGAAGAAGAAAACAAAGTAATAGTTCGCCGCTTCTTTGAAGAAGGACCATCTAAGGGAAATATAAAAGCTGCTGACGAGTTGCTATCACCTGATTTCTCGATGTACACGCCTCTTCCTGCGTCTCCAGGAATTGAGGGTATACATGAAGTGATTACCACATGCAGGGCAGCCTTCGAGCACCTCAATGTTACAATTGAAGATATGGTTGCCGAAGATGATAGGGTAGCTGCTCGTTTCACAGCCCATGGCATACATAAAGGCGATTTTATGGGTCTGCCGGCTACGGGAAAGCAAATAACCATGACTGGTATAGAGATCTTCCGTATTAAGGAAGGTAAGATTGTTGAATTGTGGGGTGAGGCTAACCTTTTCGGCCTGATGCAGCAGCTAGGGATTTTTCCTGTGCCTGGAAAACAGGATGAAAGATAAGCAAATGCTTGTAGAGTGCTTTAAAGCTTAATCATTATGTAAATGACTCAAAGTTTTTATGTCATGAATGCAAGGTTAAATAGTAAATATGAAAAACAGCTTCAAACAGAAATTATCGATTCCTAATAAATATTTAATTTTGATTGCAGGCGTAGTTTGGATGTTTGCTGGAATAATGGTAATAAAGACTGGATTATCATTTTTTATAAATCAAGGGAAATATATTTTTAGTGTTTTTTTAGCTGCTTCAGTATTTTCAGTATTTTATTTTTTCATTTTCTCTAAATTAGTTGAAAAGCACACGATTCGAATAAGTAAGGATAATAGAAAGAAAATGTTTGTTATGGAATTTTTTGATAAAAAGTCATATCTGGTTATGGTGGTAATGGTATTAGGTGGAATTACTATTCGGAAATTTAGTCTTCTGCCAGCTTTTGACATAGGATTCTTTTATGTTGGAATTGGTTTGGCATTGTTCTCGTGTGGTATGAAATTTGTATATAAATTTGAGAATTTGTCTTTGTGATTGAATGATCTTGAAGAACTATCTACATGGACCTATCTTGGTCTGTTGATGTCAATTACAAGCATTCTTACAAACCTTAGTTCCGCATTTTTAAGCGCACAAATGTCGCTTGATACTGACTCATGCGCTTAAACTTAAGCACATAAGATGCAAGGTAATATGTTTAAATCGTAACCAACTGGCAACTCAGATTTGAGGAAAAGCATATATGCACCCAAAAAGACGGAATTCAGGATAAAAAGCAAACTTAATTCTCATAATCTCAGAAATAGCTCTTTAATCATTAACCTCAAACAACCTTTCCTTAAGCTTTCCTCTCCTCCAAAACCAGGTTTTCTCAAGCTTTAACCCTCTCCAAAACATGGCTGTTAGGGTGAACAGCTTATCACTTTTATCTTTTTTTATTTAGTGACTCCATAAATACACACACATATACCTGGCAGCCACATACAAAGACGAAGGCTATAGCTATAGATAAGGATGGAACAAATATGTCCCGAACCCACAAAGCAGTTCAAGTAATACGAATCCAGCTTCTGGGCGTGTAGAAGGATGGTTTGGTACGCTTATCCTTCACATACCCATGCACCTGCCCACGACTATTGTACAAAGAATATTATTCGCTGACCCAAGCCTTCGCTTTATCAAATTCGTTATTACTGAAAACTTTTACTTGAACAGAAATAATAAATTTAAATAGATTGACGGAATCGTTTATCCAGTGAACATCAGAAACAACCGCAACTTTCTCGAATGAAAGTATATGCAATGACACCTTTGAATCTTCCAGGTAAGCATCGAGTGCATAATGTTTAAAGTCCGTGTTCAACTGATAAAGCATACGAATCTTCTTGTGCCTTTGTAGTTTGTCTTTCATTGCAGGAATCAGGACGGTGTCGTAGTCTTCTCCCGTTATCGTTCCACTACCAATAATACCAAGAACATTGTCTGGCAAACCCTTCATAAGTTCCATCATGACATTTCCCTCCAAAGCTAGAAATTATTATTATAATATGCACAAGCAAATGAAAGTACTTTTCTCTTTACTTTTTTGGCTGCTGATGTTATTATTACCCCTGGAAGGAAGTTTTTTACCATAATGCATATCTAAAGCCAAGAATCAAGCATAGATTCTTTTTAACCTTCCGCATGCCTAACCTGCTACCTTCGAGCAGGCCGTAAGTCCTGCAGAGCCCTATTTTTAACGATTAATATTCCCATACTAAAAATTTCAAAATTAGGATACAAAGGAAGGCCTGTAAACACGTCTCTCAAAGTGATAGATGATGCTTTTTTCCAGCTCGATGAAGATCACAATTTAAGTTTTGGATAGACGTTTTTATTGTATCTTGGTACTAAAATATAATATATTAGATAATTATTTATACCATAATCCTGATTTACGTATCGTTGTATAATCCAAATACTGACATTTTTGATTGCAGTTTTACAGGACTTTACCTCAGAATCCTCTTTTTTTTGAAATGTTTTTCCGGGCTTCAGAGGGAACCTTAACTGCTTGGATATCAAAACGATGAACACTATTAAATGGGGCTACTGTTGAAATTAAAGGTTATACGGCGGATATTGAGCATAGGAGAATGAAAGTATTTAAAAGACTTTGTTAAAAAGAAGCAGATAGAATGATTAAAAATTCGATGACTGGAAGTTAAATGTTACGAATTTCTCCTGCAGACCATTGTTTAATACTTTCACCCCGCTATATAACTATATAAATAAAAAGTCTACGTGTTGCTATATATGTTGAATTTCGGGGCATTTAATCGCACCAGGTGAATCCAAACTATAAGTCCGTTGAATTATCTATCCATCCGCTTTACTGTCAACCCTGATAAACTGTGCTGCTTGACACAGAACAGATTTCTTCAAACACGCATCTGATTTCAGATATTGCCTTAACCTCAAAACCTAACCCAAAATTTTAAATTCTGACATATCTCCAATTACGAAAAAAAACCGAGAGACGGAATATGAAAAATATCATTATCAAAGGGGCACGGGAACACAACCTGAAAGACATTACCGTGGAACTTCCGCGGGATAAGCTAATTGTAATTACTGGAGTCTCAGGTTCGGGAAAATCGACCCTTGCCTTTGACACTATTTATGCCGAGGGGCAGCGGCGCTACGTGGAATCGCTCTCTGCTTATGCGCGGCAGTTCCTCGGGCTTATGAATAAGCCGGATGTGGACAGCATTGAGGGGCTGTCTCCGGCAATTTCAATAGAGCAGAAAACCACCTCCAAAAACCCCCGCAGTACGGTGGGGACTGTTACTGAAATATATGATTACCTCAGGCTGCTTTTTGCAAGGGTAGGGACTCCTTACTGTCCTATCCATGATATCAAAATAGAGTCACAGTCTCCGGAAAGGATTGCAGACAGCCTCAGAAGGGAGTGTGAGGGAATGGTTACAATCCTCGCGCCCATAGTCCGCCAGAAGAAAGGGACTTACCAGCAGCTTTTCAGGGACCTGAACAGTGAAGGGTTTACCAGAGTGAGAGTAAACGGGGAAATCCACAGGACAGATGAAGAAATCTCCCTTGACCGTTACAAAAAACATGATATTGAAGCTGTAGTCGACCGCTTAAACCCTGCTGAAGACCGGTCAAGGCTTGTCGAAGCCTGTGAAAATGCCCTTCAAAAAGCCGAAGGGCTCCTGATTGCTGTAGATGCGGAAGGAAAAGACCACCTGTATTCCTCGAACATGGCGTGCCCTGTCTGCGGGATGGCTTTTGAGGAACTCCAGCCCAGGATGTTTTCCTTCAACAGTCCCTTCGGGGCATGTGAAGCCTGCAATGGGCTCGGGATTAAGATGGAGTTCGACCCTGACCTTATAATTCCTGACAAAAGCCTGTGCATTGCCGACGGGGCTGTTGCTCTTTACAGGAACTACCTTGACGGCTACCGCAGCCAGCACCTTGCTGCTGTTGCGAAGCACTTTGGTTTTGATATCTTTACCCCTATCGAAGCCCTCTCTGAAAAACAATATCATGCCCTCATGTACGGCTCGGATGAACTCATCCACTTTAACATGAGCATGAAAAACGGGGATGCACATTGGTCCCATAAAGGCACATGGGAAGGGCTCCTTCCGCAGTCTGAAAGGCTCTACAACCAGACGAAATCCGAGTACCGGCGAAAAGAACTTGAGAAATTCATGCAGGTCCGTCCCTGTCCTGAATGCGAGGGAAAACGCCTGAAAGAAAAAGTCCTTGCAGTCAAAATAGACGGCAAGTCAATAGTGGATACTACAGACCTTTCCATTCTCCAGTGCATTCAGTTTTTCGAAAACCTGAAACTCTCCGAAAAAGAGACGGAGATTGCAAAACAAGTACTTAAAGAAATCCGTTCCCGCCTCGGCTTCCTTGAGCATGTTGGGCTTGGTTACCTCACCCTCTCCCGCAGTGCAGGGACCCTCTCAGGTGGAGAAGCCCAGAGGATCAGGCTGGCAACCCAGATTGGTTCAAACCTTATGGGCGTACTCTATGTGCTTGACGAGCCTTCCATAGGGCTGCACCAGAGAGACAACGAGCGGCTTATCCAGACCCTGCAGACACTCCGGGACCTGGGGAACACCCTCATAGTTGTAGAACATGACGAGGATACCATCCGGGCTGCGGACTATGTACTCGATATCGGTCCGGGTGCAGGGGTACATGGAGGTCATGTGGTAGCCGAAGGGACGCCCGCAGAAATAGAGAGAAATCCTGAGTCTCTGACAGGAAAGTACCTATCAGGAGAAAAGCAGATAAAGCCTCCAGCTCTCCGCCGGCATAGCGATGCTTTTATCCGGCTGAAAGGCTGCCGGGCAAACAATCTGAAGGATGTGGATGTAAATATCCCCATAGGGCTGCTCACAGTTGTCACCGGAGTTTCGGGATCAGGAAAGTCTACCCTTATCTACGATACCCTTTACAAAGCCCTGATGAAAAAGATCAACAAATCAAATGTAACGCCCGGAGATTATGACGAGCTGATATTTGATTCCGAACTCGATAAAGTAATTGTTATAGACCAGAGCCCCATAGGCAGGACCCCCCGCTCGAACCCTGCGACCTATACAAAGGTCTTTGATGCGATCAGGCAGGCTTTTGCCGAAACAAAGGAAGCCAAAATCCGCGGGTACAAAAACGGCCGGTTCTCTTTCAACGTAAAAGGAGGGCGCTGTGAAGCCTGCCAGGGAGACGGGCTGATAAAAATTGAGATGAACTTCCTGCCCGATGTTTATATTGAATGTGAGGAGTGCAAGGGTATGCGCTATAACAGGGAGACCCTTGAGGTAAAGTACAGAGGCAAATCCATTGCCGAAGTCCTGAACATGACTGTGGAAGAGGCTGCAGAGCATTTTGAAAATATCCCTGCAATCAAAGGCAAGCTCGATACCCTCACGCGCGTAGGGCTCGGATATATCAAGCTCGGGCAGAGTTCAATCACCCTTTCCGGAGGGGAAGCCCAGAGGATCAAACTTACAAGGGAACTCTCTAAAAAGGGTACAGGAAAGACAATATATCTCCTTGATGAGCCTACAACAGGCCTGCATTTCCATGACGTTAAAAAACTGATTTCAGTCCTGAACGGCCTTGTCGCAAAAGGAAACACCGTGGTTGTTATCGAACACAACCTTGATGTTATCAAATCAGCAGACCATATAATCGACCTCGGCCCCGAAGGCGGAAATGCTGGCGGGGAGATTGTTGCCACTGGTACGCCAGAAGAGATTGCCCTGGTCCCGGAAAGCTATACAGGGCATTTCCTTGCTCCAAGGCTCCTAACAAAGTCGAATACATACTCTGAGTCGGGAGGACAGCCTGTAGAGGCAGTTTTTGAAGAAGAGGAAGAGTTTGAGACTGATTTTGAGGAGTTCGAAGAGGACTCTGATGAAGGTCTTGAGGAAGAGCCAGAGGAATATGAAGATAGAGCAGGCGAAGTATTTTAAGGGCAGGTACTTTAAGAGATTCCCTGAAATCCAGAAAACCTGAAAATCTAAAAACCAGATTTGAATAAATTAAGTTCGAAAAACCTATATTTAAACAAATTAAGTTTGAAAAAACCGGATTTGAACGCAATGAGGTTCAAAAATGATTGACCTTGAAGCTCTTCCTCACCTTCCCGGATGCTATCTCTTTAAAGATGAGGACGGAACCATACTCTATGTGGGGAAGGCAAAGGACCTTAAAAAAAGGGTGAGCAGCTATTTCCAGAAAAGAGACCACGACCCTAAAACAGCGAGCCTTGTGCAGGCTGTGCGGGGCCTTGACTTCATTGTGACAAATACCGAGGTAGAAGCCTTCCTCCTTGAAAATACGCTTATCAAGAAGCACTGGCCCAGATACAATATCATGCTCAAGGACTCAAAGAGGTATGCCTGCATTCACCTCACTGGGGATAAATTTCCAAGGATCAGGATTGCCCGGAATAATACAGGAGAAGGGGAGTTCTTCGGACCTTTCGTTTCTGCAAAGGAAAGGGACTATATATTTGAGGCCGTGAGAAAAACCTTCCAGCTCAGGACCTGCAAGAAAATGCCTTCACGTGCCTGCCTTCGCTACCACATAGGAGTATGCAGCGGGCCCTGTGCAGGAGCAATCTCTATTGAGGAATACGGAGGGAAAGTAAAGAAAGCCGCTTCTGTCCTGAAAGGCGATATCAGGGAACTAATCGAGTCCATGGAAACAGAGATGAAAGAGATGGCTGCAAAACAGATGTTTGAGCAGGCAATGGAACTCAGAGACGAGATTGCAGCCCTCGAATACCTCCAGGAAAAGCAAAATATGGAGAGGCAGAAGAAACATGACGAGGATATCCTGAACTACATTGTCAGGGAAGATACTGTCTACCTCATGCTTTTCAAGGTTTACAAAGGGACGCTGGAAGACAAACAGGACTTTGTCTTTGCCTTCGGGGAGGATTTCTTGGAAGAGTTTCTTGTGCAGTATTATTCCGAAAATGAGCCTCCAGAGGAACTTATCGTTCCAGAACCGCTTGAAGAGTCTCTTGTCGAATTCCTGGCGCATGTAAAGGGAAAGAAAGTGAAGGTTACGGTCCCGAAGCAGGGAGAGAAAAAAGAACTTCTTGAGCTTGTCCTGAAAAATGTTGAGATAGGGTTTTTCGGAGACAGAAAGAAGCTTGAAGCCCTGCAGAACAAACTCTCTCTCCCCAAACTCCCGAACGTTATCGAGTGCTTCGATATATCTCACCTCTCAGGCACGGCTACGGTCGGTTCAATGGTGCAATTCAGGGGAGGCAGGCCTGATAAACACAACTACCGCCGCTTCAAAATTGAAGATGTGGAAGGGATTGACGATTTTGCTTCCATTGCCGAGGTTGTGCGGAGGCGCTATTCCCGCCTGCTTGAGGACAAACATGAGATGCCTGACCTGATAATTATTGACGGGGGAAAAGGGCAGCTTTCTTCGGCCTTCCAGGAACTCCGGAAGCTCAGGCTCAGGGTTCCGATTATCTCCATAGCCAAACGCGAAGAGGAAATTTATGTTCCGGGGCTTAAGTCGCCTCTTCCTATCAAAAAAGATGAGAAAGCTTCTCTCTTTGTCCAGGAGATCAGGGACGAAGCTCACAGGTTTGCAATTACCTACAACCGCCTGCTAAGGCAGAAATCGTTGATACAGTAATCAGTTCAGGTATAGAATAGGTACAGTGATCAGTTTTATTTACTGAAGAAGGTCTTGATTCCATGAAAGGTTCCAGCCAGACACCAGAGGCGTTATCAGAAAAAAAGTTCGAAACGATACACGATGCACGGTACTGGGAAAGCCCTCAGTTTAAACTGGTTTCCGATTTTGAGCCCAGAGGATCCCAGCCGCAGGCAATAGAAAAACTTGTGGAAGGGCTGAATAAAGGAGAGCAGTTCCAGACCCTGCTCGGGGTGACAGGGTCCGGTAAGACGTATACGGTTGCAAATGTCATAAACCAGGTCAGAAAACCTACCCTTGTTATTGCTCATAACAAGACCCTCGCTGCCCAGCTATATAATGAGTTCAGAGAGTTCTTTCCTGAAAACCGCGTTGAGTATTTTGTCTCATATTATGATTACTATCAGCCGGAATCCTATCTCCCTGCCAAAGACCAGTATATTGAAAAAGATGCCCAGATAAACCCGAAGATCGAACAGATGCGCCTTGCAGCCACAGCTTCCCTGATGTCGCGCCAGGACGTGATTGTGGTGGCTTCCGTATCCTGCATCTACGGCCTGGGAAACCCAGAGAACTTCCAGAAGATGGGGTTTGAACTGAAGGTTGGAGACAGGATTCAGAGAAAGGAAATCCTTGAGAAACTTATCGATATCCTTTTTGAAAGAAACGACCTTGAACTCATGCCAGGGCGCTTCCGGGTAAAAGGGGACACCATTGATATCATACCCGGTTACTTTGATGACATCATCCGGGTTGAACTCTTCGGGGACGAGGTGGACCGGATTTCTGAGGTGGACAAGCAGACAGGGCAGCGGAAGGAAGACATGGACTATTTCTTCGTCTACCCTGCAAGGCACTATGTTATCCCGGAAGAGGAGCAGAAAAGTGCCATCCAGTTCATCCTTGAAGAGCTTGAAGAGCGCCTGCCCGAACTCGGTTTGCTTGAGTCTCACAGGTTAAAGCAGCGCACACTCTACGATATGGAGATGATTGAGGAGACCGGCAGCTGCAAAGGCATAGAGAACTATTCGAGACATTTTGACCACAGGCAGCCCGGAGAGCAGCCCTTCTGCTTGCTTGACTATTTCCCTGAAGATTTCCTCCTGGTCATTGACGAAAGCCACCAGACCATTCCCCAGCTTCACGGGATGTATAATGGAGACCACTCGCGGAAAATGAGCCTTGTAGACTATGGCTTCAGGCTTCCAAGTGCATTTGACAACAGGCCCCTTAAGTTTGACGAATTTGAAAAATATATGAAAAATGTGATCTTCGTCTCGGCAACCCCTGCAGACTACGAGCGTGAGCACTCCTCCCGGATCGTGGAACAGATTATCCGCCCGACAGGTCTTGTTGATCCTGAGGTTGAAGTGCGTCCCCTTGAGGGCCAGGTCAGGGATGTTATGCAGGAGATCCGGAAAATAGTGGATAGGGGAGACCGTGCCCTTGTGACCACCCTTACCAAAAAGCTTGCAGAAGAACTGACTGAATACCTTGCAAGAAACGAGATCAAAGCCCGCTACCTGCACTCGGATATCAAGACCATCGAAAGGACTGAAATTATCCGCGAACTGCGCCTTGGCAAGTTCGATGTGCTTGTCGGGATCAACCTTCTAAGGGAAGGGCTTGACATCCCCGAAGTTGGCTTCATAGGAATCCTTGATGCAGATAAGGAAGGCTTCCTCAGGGACTCAAAGAGCCTCATCCAGATTATAGGCCGTGCAGCCCGGAACTCCAGTTCAAGAGTCGTCCTTTATGCAGACAACATGACAGATTCCATCAAAAAAGCAGTACAGGAGACCGAACGCCGCCGCACAATGCAGATCGCATATAACAAGGAACATGGCATTGTCCCGACAACTATCAAAAAACCCATCAGAGAAAAAGTCGTGGATATAACGGATACCAGACATATCCCGAAGACCGATATCCCCAACATGATTATCGAACTGGATGCAGAGATGAGGGAAGCTGCCGACAGGCTTGACTTCGAGCGTGCGATCCAGCTCAGAGAGTTCATAAAGAAACTCGAAAAAGAGGTTAAGGTGGCGTGAAGTAGTTGAGATAGCTGAGTCGTTAAATAAACCCGGCTATCTCTATTTTCTGGAAAACGATTTTTTTCATCTGATATCTTTTTCATCTGATTTTTCTTTCATCTCATAAACCAGTAAGGTCGGAACTCAGGAAATCGGGCTTAAAACCTCTTTTCCTTTCAGAAACATTTCGGAGTAGTCTGCCGATATACCTGTATCTCTGGGGCAGGTGAACGTAAGGCCTTTTGGTCCCAGGATGCAGGACAAAGGTTTTGCTTTTTCAAAATCCATCCTGCCTTCTTCATCAAAGAAGTTCTCATCAACTTCCAGGTTTATGACTTTTCCTATGATCAGGGAGAACTTTTCTCTCAGGATCTCCTCCTCAAGGGTACATTCTGCCCAGGCAAGGCTTCCTTCAATCCCTGGAGCCCTTACTATCTCAGAGAAATGGGGCTTCAGTCCAGCCATTTCGAATTCATCCACTTCTGGAGGGTAATTACGGGAGCACACCATAACAGCTTTTTCCATCCCGACAGGGGGGATGTTTATAACAAATTCCCCGGTCTCACGGATATTTGTGAGAGTGTCGCGCTTGATCCAGGAAGCAAGCATTACTTCTTCCAGCGGACGGAGAATTGGAGTTATATTAGACCAAGGAGCAGCATTCCGGATACCTTCCTTTGAAACCGTGGAAATAAGGGCAACAGGCAGTGGGAAAATTTGTTCTCTTTTACTCGGTTTTAACCTCATATACTCACCTCAGAATTTCAGAGTTAACTCATATTATTTCCACCTTATTTAATATTTGATGTTATAGTTAGTAAAAATTGTATTAATATACAGAATATAAGCAGATCACAAATTGTAAGTAGATCACAAATCTTCATCCCCGCACGAAGATTATAGAATTACCTTTCAGAAACAGACATATTTTCTATCTTATAAAAGAAGAATTCACGCACACAAACAAATTCAGTATGCTCTGAAATGATTACTGATTTAAAATCCAGACTGAAAATCCAGACTGCCCTTCATTCCCCATCATCAGAATCATCAGAGTCTTCTTCATGTTCTCTTTCATCTCTTTCTGAATATCCTGTTTCTTCGATTCTTCTTGCATTTTCTCTTTCCTTTTCTGTTTTCATGAGTTCCCTTCCAGTTGAGTCTCCCCATTCTGATTCTTGCGATTTTGTTGCACTAGATTTTGCACAGGTAAATATCGCTATAAGCAATATAACTGAAGCAAGTAAAAAGACGAGTATCATATTGATCATGTGGCCACAGGTATTGGGTGAAGATTCAAGATTGGATGTAGGCCACAGTTCCTCCACGTTTTTTAAGATATTGTCCATATAATTTTATAAAACTCAAATATCAAAATTTTTACAGTGAATATACAATCAGTGAATATACACTAATACTGCAGAAGACAGATCTATGATAATGTAGAAGACAGATCTACGGTAGACATCAGTGTGATATGTGACGAAGGTACTGGCACAATATACCTGGTGGATATCTTCATGCCAGTAGCGATGGAATTATTGAATGTTAAACACAACCTGTAAACAATAAAAAGTTAAAATAATAAATTAAATGTAGTAAGCTACATAGAAGCGGTAAGCAACCTTAACCTCATCTATTTCCTCTGGCTGCAGTTCAAAGTTAGACTGGCTTGTTTTGTAAACAATTTCCCCGAAATCTTTGAAGGTGACCTCGCATTTTATGTTTTCGGGAAGCTGGCTTTCAAAGCTTTTGCATTTTCTGCAGATTTCACGGATAAGAGCTTCAGTTTCTGCAGGGCTAAAGGTTTTTTTGTTTTCAGGTCTGTAATTTACTTCAATTGTCAGTTCTTCCTTATTGAGCAGGTCAGCCCAGAAACCAGAAAGTTCTGTCCCTCCTATCCTGTAGTCCTGAAGCTCAAAACTTCGAGTTATAGTGTTCTTAATCTTGCCTTCATTCATATGTTTAGTTTAGAGAGTGGATATATATAAACTATCTCAAAAACAAAAGAAATGCTTGAGCTAAACAAATCTAAAACCTGCTGCCCACCTGAAAACTGAAAACTCATAAAACCTGAGAGTTGAGTTAATTTAACTCAACTAATTTTACTCAACTTTAGAATGGTCTGATTTTCAAATTTTCTTAAGCATGAGAGACATTATTCCGGGCTTTGAAGGTCTCATTGTCTGGGGCATAAACATATCCATATCTCCAGACCCGAACATTTCCTGATTTACACGGTTTGTTATTTCATCGAATATCATCTTATAAGCAACACAATGGGGATCAACACTTTTTATCTCCCCATCCGTGGGAACTATTGCGTTGTACGGGCACCCGCCTCTGCAGTACTTTATATGAGCGCATTTGCCGCATGCGGTGTCCACAAATTCCTTATATTTATGCATGAGTTTCCAGGCATTGGATTGGGCAAGGTCTGCCATGGTCGGGCGGTCATAGACGTTCCCCATAACGTATTCAGGCATGCCTACGAAACGATAGCATGGATATATGCCTCCATCGGGGCCTACTGCAAAGGTATCTCCCATGCAGTCTACAAAGGTGCAGACAGTCCCTCTGCCTGTGAATACGCATTTGCACAGGTGGTCAATGTTCATGACCTCTATCTTACCCATATTTTCCAGATACTTGTCAAGAAGGTAAATTAAAAGTTCTCCGTATTCTTCAGGATCAAGTGCCCATTTTTCAGGGTTGTCACCTTTCAGGGATGGCAGGCAGGGGTGCAGCTTCAGAGTTAAACCTTTATCCAGATAAAAATTGAAAATATCTTCCCTGAACTTTACGGAATGAGAGGTAAAAGTAGTGATAAATCTCACAGTAAGCCCGTGAGCCTTTGCAATTTCATATCCTCTCATGGTCTTTTCATAGTAACCCTTTCCTCTCTGCAGGTCGTTAAGCTCCTGAGGGCCATCCAGACTTGAACCAATGGGAACATTGTACCTTGCAAATATCTCGGCTATTTCCGGGGTAAGTTTCCACATGTTTGTCTGTATGGCAAAAGCAATATGTCTGGAACTTAAACCTTCAGCCAGTAGCGGTAAGGCTTCCCTATAAAATTTTTCCCCTGCAAGGAGCGGCTCTCCACCATGGAAAGTAAAGGTAACAGAGTCCTGCCTGAAAACTTTAAGCCATTCGACCATTTCTTTAATGGTTTCAATGCTCATGATAGGGGACTTTTCTTCAGAACTCCAGCAATAATTACAGTTAGCGGGACAGCCCAGAGTAGGGATCAGCATCACATGAAAAGGCATATTTAAAACACCTTTTTTTTAAGCTTCTTTTAATTATTAGTAGTTTTCTAAAAGTCATCCCTTCTATTGGTCAGCTGTTAAGTATTTTCCTCTGATATATATTAAATGTGTTTGCAGGATTTCTCTGCTGGATAGTTCTTCAGCCTCATTTCAAACTTATTATCTGCTGTTTTCTCTTTCTTTCTTCGGGATAGATCTATCTTTCATCAAAGCGTTATGAGAACAACTCAGCTGGCATTACACAGGCTTTACGGGTCAGAAAATCTCCATCTATCTTCTAAAGAGGGCTTTTAATTTCATGAGGTATTGAAGCCTCCGTCAGCTTGTCTGGCGGCTCTATCCAAAAAGCAGAAAAAGAATGGTTTGGTATCGCATGGATGAGTTGTTGTACTTGAAGAAATAGCCTGAGAAAAAAGGAAAACTGAAGTCTCATTCTAATTATCAGTTCAGTCTATTATTATCAGTTTAATCTCTCGGGTAATTATCAGTTAAATCTCTCGAGTATAATCCCTTCAAAACGACATTTTGTGATTTTTCTATCACGACAGGCATAGAGAAAGACTTTAAAAAGGGCATAAAGCCTGAAATAGAACGCCAGCAGGGTTGGAGAGCAGAAGCCGCTAATATATACCAGCCACTTATCATCCCGGATAGAGTTATCAAGGAACTTCACAATCCCATCAAAATCCTCTCTTTCAAGAGTGCTACCTCTGGGGAGGCGTGGACCAAGTACGACCACATCTTCTTCCATGCCGTCCGGACCTGTTGTACCTTCTATAAAACCATAATTAAATATGGTGGGCAGGGGAGAAATGAAAGCTCTTTCATAGCCTGTTTCTGTTTTTCTGTATTTTGAAAAACTGTATTTTGGAGTTTCTATAACTATTTTCATGGCAAGTTTCCTGCACGTGCTCAGGATTGGCTTTTATTTCTTTTTGCGTCTTCCTTTTTAAAGCTCTGTTTCCCTTTGTAACTTTTAAAATTCAATCATTTTATTTCAATCTTTTTTTGAATATGTGTGGCCCTTATGGCCCTGTATGATTCTGTATATTTAATTGCTTTCAACAGAGAAAAGCTGAAACTGATAGCTCTGAAATGTAGAGGGCGAAAGTCAAATATAATTAATGTCTGAATTCATGAAACGCCGGAATAATTAATGTCTTAAGTATCCTGAAAGAAGTATCCTAAAATGGCAACTGAACGGATTAAAAGCCTGCAATTTTTCCAGATAGAGGTATATTGAGATGAGTTTTCGAAATAGAGTAACCCTGCGAGATGCGATGAAAGGGATAGTTGAAGAGCCTCTGCTTCCCCTGGTTCCTAAACGTTTTGACTATATAGGGGATATTGCAGTAATTTCAATTCCCGCAGAGCTCGGGGCTTATAGAGAAGCTATTGTTTCAAAGATTCTTTCCATGAGAGGCAATACCCGGGCCGTGCTAAACAAAATCAGCAAACTTGAGGGAGAGCGCAGGGTAGCTCACTTCGAACTTCTTTCCGGGGAATCCGCAGAAACATTCCACAGGGAAAACGGCTACACATATAAAATGGATGTAAGAAAGGTTTTTTTCAATCCCAGGCTCTACTGGGAAAGGGCGCGTGTAGCTTCAAAAGTACTTCCAGGAGAATCTATTCTTGTTCCTTTTGCAGGCGTGGGACCTTTTGTGCTTCCTTCTGCTGGAAAAGGGACAACGTCCTGTGCAATCGAAATAAATCCTGACGCCTGTGCCTGCCTGAAAGAAAATGTCAAACTGAACAAACTTGAAAGATATGTGACTGTTATCCAGGGAGATGCCGATCTTATTCTCCGCCACCCGGGTTCTTTTAAAAACGAAGGATTCCAGGTCCCGGAAAACGGCTTTGATAGGGCAATCGTGCCAACCCCTTACGGCATGGACCATTTTCTAGGAGAGGTTTCAGAGCTTATAAAAAAAGGTGGATACATCCATTTTTATACTTTTAAAACCGAGCCTCAGATCCCGTTATTAATTGAAGAGTACAAAAAAATGGGCCTCGAAGTCGAATTCTACAGGCGCACAGGAAACGTTGCTCCAGGCGTCAGCAGGTGGGTTTTTGACCTGGTAAAAAAATGAAATCGTAGTTTAAAAAATGACGGAATAAGATGTAACAGACCTGCCAGCCAGATAAATACTACTTTTGACCGGAAAACTGAGCCGATTACGAGGTATTCGTGGGCTTGAGTTCCTCTAACCAAATTCGTGAGTACAGGTTCCCCGAATTTCTTGTAAACTATTGCAAATTTCTTACAATCTCCGGCAGCCCTTGATGTTTCAATCCCTGCTTTATTAGCAGGACTTATCTATAGCTGCTCTCTGAGCCTTTAAATAAGAAAATTTAGTCCGAACGTAATGTTCCAGGCCATATTTCCATTCCTTGCATTCTGGTCGGTCCCTGTTAATGAACATAGCCTGGTGGGCACAGCCTCCCATGCAGATTGGCAGCATTTTGCATTTTACGCAGTCCGGATACTCAAAAGGTTCCCAGGTAAGCCACCGGATCTCGCGTTTCCCTTTCTCCTCGTTTTGACGTGTCAGGTCTCCGATTTTTCCGATGCTTGCGGTTTTGTTGCCTATTTCGGTCCAGCACTTGTACATGTCGCCGTCGGGGTCCAGGACAAAAGCGTTCGTCCGGTTGGCGTCGCAGGCACGGGCAAACCTCGGATAAAAGGACTCTCTACCTGCGTCGAATCCCATCAGATTTAAGTTTTTATAAAATTCCTGGTTTATTGCCGAAAATTCTTCGGTCAACATGCAAGAACTCTCATACGACTTGCATCCTGTGGTATAGGGTATAACGTGGCCCAGGTAAATGAATACGTCACTAAGGTCGTTCTCCTTTAACACGTCGAGGAGTCTACTTATATTATCAATGTTTGAGCGGTCAATATTTACGCGAATGTATGTCTCAAGGTCGTTTGCCTTCAGAAGCTTAATTCCTTCAAGGATCCGGTCGAATGTTGGACCGTTGCTTCCTTTAAGCATTCTGCGGCTGTCATGCACTTCCCGGGGACCATCCAGGGTAACGTGAATAAACTTAATTCTGTTCTTCCGAAGATTCTGCACTGTGCCAAGCTCTTCTGAAAGCAGATAGCCGTTAGTAACCATGCCAGCAGAATATCCGACTTTATGCTCTTCCGTAATGGCAATTATTTTCTGTGATAAATCAAAAACAATTTCTTTTGCCAGAAGTGGCTCTCCGCCATACCAGGTTACGAATATATCTTTTCCTGCCTTTACTATCTCCTCAACATAGTCGAGTAAATCCTGCTGTATATCGTCTGGCATGAATGCGTTTTGATGACCTTTCTCGCTCTGGCTTTTATCCGATTGCTCAAAGCAGTAGGAGCAGGCAAAATTGCAGGCTAAAGTGGGAGCGATAACCAGTCTGACTATCGGGCTGGCATACTTGTCACTGTTATAGTTAAATTTGACCATTCTCAGTTCATCAGCAGTGTCGTCTACGACGAATCCTCCTTTTCGTAGCTCGTCAACGAACTGCCTTTCGTTTTCTGGCAGGAGAGCGTAATCAAACTGAGGAACGTTCAACAAATCTATACGGTTTTTTCTCACTTCAACCAGTGCCGTAGTAAGACTATTAAAAATCATTACTTTGTCCGGGTCATCCGCTGACCAGACAAAGTTATAAACTGACGGTTTCATCTCTGTAACTTATTTTTAATTTGTTCTTTATTCTTGATTTGTACTTGATCCCTAATTTGTCCTTTATTCTTAATTTGTACCTGATCCCTAATTTGTACCTGATCACCGATATTGCTATTACACTCACAGAATCCGCAACCCCCTACACCGTCGCATCCGACACACCCGCCTGCGGCGGCCTTCAATTTCTGAGGCAACACCAGGTGGACAACATCAGCAGATTCCTCAACAACTTTAAGTTTCACATTCGGATTCGTCTCTGTTTTAGAGATGACCTGTTGCTTGAACTTCTCACGAGACAGTGTATCTGTCGATTTGATTTCTTTTTTACTTTTTCCCATTATTTTGACCCCCTATAACTATCAGAAAACGTTTCCATTTCTTCAACTTTAAAAATATTTTTACTTAAGTTAATAATTAATACTGATTGATAGTATAAACATTTAACTACAGATATAAATATCAGTTATAGTTTGTTAAAAATAATATTTACTTGTTTAATTTTACAAAAAACGGCACTTGAAGGTAAACTGGCTGTTTCTCCGTAATTGCTAGATTTTTCACAATCTATGTTCGAAGTAGACTAATATACCAGCCGAGATGTGTCATGAGCCGCTGCAACTTTACATGCGACAGGTACTGTTTTGTTTCATTAATTGTTAAGGGCATAAGGTCGATCAGAAGTTACTGAATTTTGGCTACACCTCTCGTTTTGCCGGACACAGCGTATCGTCAGTAAACCAGAAACACCTCTTACATCCGGAGCACGTGTTTACAGGCTCGCTGTTTATTACATGGTTAGCAAACTCAGGGTCAGCTAACATTCCCCTGCCAATAGCAGCAAAGTCCACATAATCGTTTTCAATTAAGAACCGTACCTGTTCTTCCGTGCGGATCTCATTAACTGCAATAACGGGAATATTTACTTCTCTTTTTATCTTGCATCCGCTGTAGGTTATAGGGCTGCATATGAAACCTTCCGGGACCGGGTATGTCGGAGGCTGCATGCCAAATGAAATGTGAAGTAAATCAACGCCGGCTTTTTCAAAGGCTCTGGCTGCTTCAATGCCATCCCTGCTTTCCGGCATATACTCACCCATGCGCACGCTGATAATGAAATGTTTATGAGTATTGTTCCGAACCTCCGGTAGAAGTTTTGTAAGAATCCTTGCCCTGTTTAGAGCATTGCCACCGTACTGGTCTGTTCGGCGATTGCAAGTAGCATCAAGAAACTTGCATAAGGTAAATCCATGTGCGAAATGATATTCAACGCCATCAAAACCTATTTCACAGGCGCGGATGGCTGCCTGCTTCATGTCCACTTGCATTGAATGAATTTCTGCATCTGACAACTCGTTAATATCCATATTGTCGCAGTGGAGCTGCATCATTATTGTCGCACCATATTCATGGCTATTGCTCGCAATTTGTTTTAAAGCCGTAACATCATCTGCTGACCACATGCCTGTGGAATATAAGGCACCGAATACGCTAGTTGCCTGCACAATAATAAGACCGGCACCACCTTTTGCCCGCTTCGTATAATGTTCGATGTGCTGCTTGCCGTAATAAGATCCATTGTCTCCATGAAAAGAAAAAGTAACCATAGGAGCCATTACAATTCGATTTTTTATATAGTTCCCACGAATCACCAGTTCGTCTGTTATCCTGGTCATTTTACTTCCTCCCCAGCTTCTTTTTCAGGGCTTTAAGTATAATCTTACCTATGTTTTCTGCTAACTATTAGGTTATGGTTCATGATTAGGTTGATCCTTCAGAACTGAGAGAATAGATATATGGTTAAACTTGTTCTGTTTCAGGAGCTCTTGCGAATGAGTTTTTCTCTTGAAAAAATCAGCATTTAAGCAGAGCCGGGGCAGAGCCGCCAGACAGGCTGGCGGCTCTGTCCAAAAAGCAGAAAAATGTTGAGGGAAAAGCAAAAAGTAAAAGAGGAAAAAAAATAAGAAGAAAACGCTTGAAAAAACAACAAAGAGCGTTAAAAGCAGAAATGAATTGTAATTTGTCAACTTTCTTCTTTCAATTAGGTCTTAATTTGTTGATTCTCTTCTTTTTTGTCTTTTTGAGATGGCCGCTCTCCTGCGTCGAGCGTGAAAAGAATGACTCGTATAGCTTAATAATGCTGTATGGGTTAGAGTTTTAATCAATCCTTTTGAACCCAGCTCATCGATAGTTGACTCAAAAATCAACCTTTAACTGAGTCTCCTCTTTCAAGTCCGAGATGTTTCATTACGTGATGATAATGTTCCGGGGACAGCCTGGAATAAAAGGCTCTTTTGACCACTTCACTGAGAGATGGGTGGATATCCATCATTTGCATAATCGGTTTTGCGCTTCTTGATGGCGTATACATGAGAGGAATTATCTGGTGGATCAGGATGGAGGCATGGGGCCCTATAATATGAGCGCCGAGGATTCTCTCATCCAGTCCGTCCAGAATAACCTTTACGAAATAATCACTGGCTTCCATGGCTGCTCCTTTTGCAGTGTCTTCAAAGAGTTTAAAGCCTATAACCACTCTTTTTTCCCCAAACTCCTCAATGGCTTCCTTTTCCGAAATCCCAACTCCTGCAATTTCAGGATAGGAGAAAACTGCGTGCGGCACAGCGTGGTAATCTGCTTTCACTTTTTCATGCATTATTGCGTTCAGATAAACTATTCCGGACTCATAGTTTCCGACATGCTTGAGCAGGTATTTTCCGTTTGCGTCCCCAAAAGCCCATATGTTTGGCTGGGAGGTCTCAAGATATTCGTTGACTAAAATCCAGCCCTGAGGATCTGTTTTAATTCCTGCCCTTTCGGGGTGGAGAATATCAGTGTTAGGGGCTCTGCCTGTTGCCACGAGGACCTCGTCTACAGTGATTTTAGTCTCCTCTCCCGAATCCCTGTCCTTTGCAATAACTGTTTTTTGCCCGCTGTTTTCTTTTCTGACCTCTATGGCTTCGTGGTTTGTAAGTATCCGCATGTATTCCGACATCTTCATCCTGGCAAGTTCAGAGATTTCGGGCTCTTCCTGGGGAAGAAAACGTGAATTTCTCCCTATGACAGTGACTTCAGCTCCCATAGCTGAAAAAAAGTGACCGTACTCAGCTCCGATGTAACTTCCCCCAAGAATGGCAAAACTTTTTGGGCATTCACTGAGTTTAAGCATGGTATCGCTTGTAAGGTAACCTGTTTCTTCAAGGCCCTTAACAGGTGGGACTGAAGGCCTTGAGCCCGTGCAAAGGAAGATCAGTTTAGAGTGAAGGATTTCTCCTCCAACTTTCAGAGTATATGGAGAAATAAATTCAGCAGTTTCGGGGTAATAGTCAATATAAGAATTCCGGGTTAACCCCTGCCTTATCATCTCGATATCCTCCCCTATTTTTCTGCGCATCCTCTCCATGATCGTGCGGAACTCAATATCTTTTATTTCGAGCTTGATCCCGAAAAGAGAAGCAGTTTCAAGTTCCCTGACAAGTTCCGCAGGGTAAAGCAGAAGCTTTGAAGGGATACACCCTCTTGTCAGGCAAATCCCTCCGGGTTCGTCTTTGTCTATGACAGCTATTTTCATCTCAGGATTCGAATCAATAATAGGGTTCACATAGTTCATTCCGGAACCCGTACCTATCACAATCAGATCGTAATTTTTCATTCCTTCTCCTCACAAGAGCAAAATAGATATCAACCATTCTGGATTTGTTAACTGCAATAGTTATCTGTCTGTTTTGCTAATTACATTTATTCCTGGTTCAAGAATAAGAATATAGAAGCTCACTCCAGGAAGCTAACGCAAAAGATTTCTCGAAAATCTTTTCTAGCGGACGCGGTAAAGGAATACTTTATAAAATAAAAAATTAGTAGCATGCGTCTGTCGAGTGAGATGACTGACAAAAAAGTTATTCTGCTTTTTGAATAACCGTCAGAACTGGCTTAAGAATCTTGCTGAGCGTAAGGAATAAAATATATAAAAATTTTAAATTCTGTTTCAATTTTAAGCAATAATCGGAAGGAAAAACAACTATCTATTTATAAAGAAAAACCTATTCTATCTAGATTCTCAGGAAGAACTAAAAACAAAAGATGTCCTAGAATGAACAGAGCTACCCCCCTCCTCGAAAATGGGTATTCCTATCATGGAATTCCTGTGATGCATGTATTATATCTCCTGCTTATTCTAATAGCTCCTTTTGCAGGGGTAGATCTCCTCCTCTTTCTTTCCCTTGGTATTTTTCTGGGACTGAGATTTTCCGAAAAATTTCTTTCCTGTAGCAGGGATGCTGTCAGCCTTTCTTTTTCCCTTACACTGATGCTGTTTGTTTCTGCCATTTCTAAAAACCTTCCATACACATTTCCGTTTTATATAGCTCTTGCAGCTTTTGCAGTCGCAGCAGTCGGAAACCACAGCTCTTTTTTTTCGGAGAGAGGTTTCACGGCTGATTTTGATTCTGAAAAGAGCAGGAGAAGGCAGAGAAGGTTCTCAATAATATGGAGTTCAATTTTCCTCGCTCTCAGGATTACTGCAGCATTTCTTGCAGCAAGCTGGATAGTCTACTGGCAAAAACTTCCAATCCCGTATAACTTTATATTTTTCATATCGGTCATTGGAGCAGTTACAGGTTCACTTTTTGAATCCATTCCCTCAAAGATAGACCGTAACATCCCGGTGACTCTGGGAGCAGGGATGACGATGTGGATTTTTGAGGAGTTTAGATACTGGGTACCTCCTGAGAAAATGCTGGTAGCCCTTGTCTTCTCCCTTTTCCTCGGCGCAATGGCTTACAGGGCTAAAATTGCCGACGTTTCCGCTCTTCTCAGCGCTGCCCTGCTCGGGGTTCTGATTATTGTTTTCAGCGGGCTTCCCTGGTTTTTGCTCCTGCTTACTTTCTTCATTCTGGGAGGCGGGTTTACCAGATACAAGTATGCATACAAGGAATCCATAGGAATTGCACAAGCTAAAGATGGGATCCGGAGCTATGAAAACGTATTCTCGAACAGTACAGCAGCCCTTGCCCTGGCAGTAGCATACGGCGTCTTCCAGGACCATAGCCTTCCTATCATCTATGCCTATATGGGTACTGTTGCAACCGCTACAGGTGATACCCTTGCAAGTGAAATCGGGACCACGGCAAAAGGAAAACCCAGAATGATAACAACTCTCAAGATTTCAGAACCCGGAGCTGATGGAGCTGTTTCCCCGCTTGGCGAACTTGCCGCAATTTTCGGTTCTGCAGTTATAGGGATTCTTGGATATTCTCTTGGAATTTCCAGCGACTTCTTGCTTTCAGTCCTCATCACCACTGCAGGAGGATTTTTCGGAACGAACATAGACAGCCTGCTAGGGGCAACTCTTCAAAAAAGAGGTCTGCTCTCAAACAGCGGGGTAAATTTTGTTGCAACCTTTGCGGGAGCAGGGGTTTCGGCAGGGATATATCTTCTGGTATCTGCATTTTGAATAAGGACGCTTAATTTGAAAATTTAAATTTTCAATTCATAACAATTATAATTTCAGTCCAAATCATTGCTTAATGTATTAAACAGCATAATGTATTTAATATTCGGATACCACTTAATATTCAGATACCACTTAATATTCAGATACCACTGAAATCCTGATTTCTTTCCAGATATTTCGGTTTTTGATTATTCTGCAAAATTTTTACTTCTGAAAGACATCCCTTTATATCTTCAATGATATACTCTTACCTGGGCAGGGTTATTGCAGTGTTCTTTAATAAAATAAATGAGTCAATATCCAGGTAAGATTTCACGCTCATTTCATCTCTCAGGCATGAAAACCAGTATAGGGATTGGATTCTGTGTTTTTAGATCCATTGAAGAACTAAATAAGAGAGAATTCGGTCTCTCAGTAATTTATCATTCTTCAGATTATTGGTTCTCAATGAGAATAAACGGAGATCTTACTTTTTAGATTAAAGGAAAGGTGGTCAGATGACAGAACCCGAATATGAAGGTAAAAAGATTTTACTTGTTATTGCCCAGGAACAGTTCAGGGATGAAGAGTGTTTTATTCCAAAGCAGGTTTTTGAAGATGTAGGGGCAAAGGTTACGGTTGCAGCCGAGTTTGAAAAAACCGCAAAAGGGGTGTTTGGAGGTACTATCACACCGGATATAAGGATCTCCGAAGCCAAAATAGATGATTATGATGCAATTGTTATTTCCGGAGGACCGGGCTCAAGAAAATACCTTTGGGACAATAAGCCCCTGCATAAACTCGTAAAGGAAGCTGACTCCCGGAAAAAGATAGTTTCTGCAATCTGTATCTCTCCTGTTGTTCTGGCAAGAGCAGGCGTTTTAATGGGTAAAGAGAGCACTGTTTTTAACAGCCCGGATACCGTATATGAACTTGAGAAGTATGGGGCTGTCTATCAGGATAGGGATGTTGTAATTTCGGGAAGGGTAGTGACAGGGCGAGACCCAAAAAGTGCGGAAGCCTTCGGGAAAGCTGTCCTTAGAGTCCTGAAAAAAGCATGATGCCTCAAACTTAAAAGTTATGCAGAAATCAAATCATGGGTTGTAAGTCTGAGAAGTTAAATATGGTCATAAGTCTAAAGATTTAAACGGGATATTGAACTCTAACATTGAATTCTGACATTGAACTCTAACATTGAACTCTAACATTGAACTCTAACATTGAACTCTAACATTGAATTCTTACATCGAATTCCAACATCGAATCCCAACATCGAATTCCAACATCGAATTCCAACATCGAATTCCAACATCGAATTCCAACATCGAATTCCAACAATGAAAACCATAATTTCTTCACTGTGAGATATTCGGTAGCAAAGATGGTGCCTGTTATGAACGCAGAACTTGAAGCCGTACTTTCCTATCATCAGGCTAGCAAGCATGGCTTTAAAGCCTATGCTTCAGGCCCTCGGTTCCTTGAAATGGAAATCAAGCCAGACCCTTTTCTTAACTACAGAGGAGCTCCGGTCATAAAGCTGGATACCTGGAGTGAAGAAGACATAAAATCCGAACTTTTTCCCACCTATGAACAGGCATTTTGTCCGGAGAAAACTGGACCTTCAGGGCTTAACCGTAACAGCATTTCTCAGCTTCTTTTTGACAGCTTTGCTCTTTCGGCATGGAAAAAAGCAGGAAATACGCAATGGG
This sequence comes from uncultured Methanosarcinales archaeon, assembly GCA_964434965.1. Taxonomy (GTDB): domain Archaea; phylum Halobacteriota; class Methanosarcinia; order Methanosarcinales; family Methanosarcinaceae; genus Methanosarcina. Next base: position 223,135 of record CAYSWX010000001.1, on the reverse strand, counting down.
CTCTTCGCATCAATCCTTCAAGCGGAAACCTTCACCCAACAGAGGCATACCTTATTTCAGGTCCGGTCCCGGAGCTCCTGAAAATACCTTCTGTCTGCCATTACGCTCCTCTGCCGCATGCACTCGAATTACGAACGGAATTATCCCGAGAAACCTGGGAAAAGATGAGTTCTGGATTTCCGGAAGGCACAATTTTCATAGGGCTTACTTCAATTTACTGGCGGGTTGCCTGGAAATATGGCATCCGGGCTTTCAGGTATGCAAACCATGACATAGGACATGCTATTGCTGCTCTAACTTTTGCTGCGGCAGGACTTGGCTGGAAAACATGCCTGCTCGTGGATATGGCTTCTGAGGACATAGCAAAACTTCTGGGCATTTCCGGAAGGCAGGGGCCCGAAAAAGAAGACCCTGCCTGTTTGCTTGCAGTTTATCCAGCAGGAAAAGAATGTCATTCTGGCAAGGTATCTTTATCCGCACTTTCTGATTTTGAAAAACTTTCCTGGAACGGTGTTCCCAACCGCCTGAGTCCTGCACATGTAGAGTGGATTGACATTGAAAAAGCTGCTTCAGTTACCAGAAAGGAAGAGACTGATTATTTCTATGAAAAAAAGCCTGAAATGAAGCCTTATATGCGAGCTTCAGGTTTGTCCGGTGCAGTTTACATCCATATAACCCATCCTTATCTGGAGACAGTCTCTCTGCGTAGTGTAATTCACAGGCGGAGAAGTGCTATTGAAATGAATAACAGTGCTTATATGGACGAAAAGAGTTTCTACGGCATGCTGCGGAGAACCCTTCCCAATAAAAACCCGGTTTTCAATACGCTTGCTTTTGGGCCCTTTGCAAACCTGCTTCTTTTTGTAAACAGGGTAAAAGGGCTTATGCCGGGTCTTTATATTTTTCTGAGAAAAACCGGAGAAAAAGAGGAGTTTAAAGCCGAATTCAGGTCGGATTTTCTTTGGGAAAAGCCTGAAAGCTGCCCTTATGATCTTGAACTATACATGCTCGTAGAAGAGACACTTTACGATTTCGCAGCCCAGCTTTCCTGCGCGCAGAGAAAAGCAGCAGATGCCTGTTTTACTGCCTGCATGCTTTCTGAGTTCGAAGAGCCTCTGAAAATGTTTGGTCCCTGGATGTACCCTTACCTTTTCTGGGAATGCGGAATCCTGGGCCAGCTCCTTTACCTTGAGGCAGAAGCTCGCGGTTTCAGAGGCTGCGGGATAGGGTGTTTTTTTGATGATCCCTTGCATGAAACTCTGGGGCTTAAAGGGCTTGAGTACCAGGATCTCTACCATTTTGCAGTAGGCTCACCTCTTCAGGAAATTGGCGTTACGACCTTCCCTGCATATAAGGAGTAACTAAAGAGTAATCTCAGCTTAATGAGTAATCTCAGCTTCATTTTGTCGTAATTTCTTTTATACAATTACTCTTTTTTATTGTTTGATTTTTGTCCGTTACTTCTTTTTTATTCCGTATTTTTGTTTATTCTTTCTGAAGCGGGAACTCGCGTGACCAGCACTTTGTCTATTCGATTACCATCCATATCTACCACCTCGTAGCGCAGTCCCCTGAATTCGAGATGATCTCCTGTTTTAGGAATCCGCTGCAGGATGAACATGATAAAACCGGCAATAGTCCGGTAATATCCCTCTTTCTCTCCTGGAAAGGAATCTACGGATAAGACTTCCTTTAACTTTTCAACAGACGTGTCCCCGTCAATAAGCCAGGAGCCATCCTCTCGAGCCACAACCTGCATTTCTACCGGCTCACCAAGAGTACGGACGTCTCCCACTATGGCTTCAAGGATATCATGCAGGGTAATAATACCCTGGATACTTCCATATTCATCCGTGATAAGGGCAACATGCACGCCGGTTTCCTTAAACGATTCCAGGAGTTTCAGGACCGTGATAGCTTCAGGTGCAAATAGCGGTTTCGTGACTGCGGCTCTAATATTGGCGGTACCGCTTTCCACAAACCTTGCCAGGATATCCTTTACTGATACCATCCCTAAAACGTTGTCCAGATCTCGTTCGTATGCCGGAAAATTGGACCGGCCGCTTCCAATCATCTTCCTAAGGTTCTCGTCATCGGGATCGTCAAGGTCGAGCGCTACAATGTCAGTGCGGTGTGTCATCAGTGATTCAACGCGGCGGTCACCAATATCAAAAACACCTTCTATCATACTCAACTCGGCTCTCTCAAATACTCCAGCTTCGGTTCCTTCCTCAAGCATGATCTTGATTTCTTCTTCTGTTACCGGTGGCCCGATTATCTTTTGGACTCTCATTAGCCGGAGCACCGCCTCGGTTGAGTAACTTAGAATTAATACTAGCGGTTTTGCTATGAGAGAAAGGAAAAACATAGGTTTTGCGACGTGAGAAGCAATTGATTCCGCATTATTGAGCGCAAGCCGTTTTGGAACAAGTTCCCCAAATATTAATGTCAGATAGGTGATCACGAGTACTACAAGAGTGATGCTGAGCGCATCACTATATTGAGAGAGAGCAGGGATTTCTCTAAGATACCTGGCCAGTTCTTCTGCTAGCGTGGCTCCACCGAATGCGCCGGCAAAGATACCAACCATGGTGATTCCGATCTGGATCGTTGAGAGGAAGGGAGTGGGCTCATTTGCGAGTTTAAGTGCAGTGGCTGCCCGTGTATCTCCTTCGTCCGCTCTCTGCCTGAGACGGATTTTCTTGGCTGAAACCAGGGCAAATTCTGACATGGCAAAGATGCCATTAAGCGCTATAAGAACGAGGATGATGATAATTTCAGAGAAATTAGGCATTTTTCAATTATAAGACGGGTTATAATTTAAAGCTATTTATAGCCGGCTTTCCGCAGATGTCCTTCCAATTTTCACAATTTTTTCTGCCATCGTTTTTTCGAAAAAACTCCATATTTAACCAAACGTATGTTTTTGATATTTTTCTAAATTTGCGGCTTTTTGCCTTCATTGAAAACTTTTAGCAGCCATTTTCCTAAGCTTCAGTTGAGATAATAACTGCAAATTTTGGAATAATTCTCCAAAAACGATAGCAAGAAAAATGTTATTTTTTTGAAGACATCTGCGGAAAGACAGTTATAGTACAGGTTTCCTGAAATGAGCCTAAAGCCTTCAAACCTTACCGAAGAGCATTTTTCCCAGCAACAAAGAGAATTAAATTGATCAATGGGTCAGAGATATCAAGCAAAAGAGTTACGGCACCTTTACAGGGCAAAAGTAGTTTGTGGCTCTTCCTTCTTCCGATTCTTTTGAAAAGAAAAATGAAGGCAAAGTCACTGAAAAGATGTGAGGTAATAAAAAATAAGCCTCCATCTTTCAGTACATTTTTATTGGTCTTATCTTCCGACGAAATATATTGATCTTATCTGCCTTCGAGATTTATGGGCAAGAACAAAATAACAGGACACCCATCAAATAAACTAAATGTTTGCTCTGAACTTACTTTTTTGTTATTATTTCTTCAGCCCCTGATATTTTCTCTTTCCTTTCCTCAAAACTGTCCTTCTCACGATTCCAGATTTTGAAGGAGGGATAGGTATCTCACATCCTGAACCCACTTCGCATTCCACAACAATTCCACGGAGCAGACGGCCCAGAATATCCGACCCTGTTATTATGCGCTTTTCTTCGCCCCAGTATAGAATAAGGTCCTGGTCAATAACATCGTCTTCAGGATACTGCGGATATACCTTGAACTGCCGGATTACTTTCTCAAGTCTGGTTTCAGGGGATTTCACAACTACAGGAAAATGGCAGTAGGAAAGCGGGATGAAAGGTCCTTTTTTATAGACCGCATCCCTCAGAAAGCCGTCAGCATCAAGGACCATCACAGGTTCTTCTGCCGGATTGGTGATAATTACCCATTTTTTTCCGGATGCTTCTATTTTCTGCAAAAAGGGATCAGAAGGTTCCCTGTTGAATGGAGGAAAAACAGGACGGTTATTCTCCACAGGAAGAGAAACGACACTTCTCGAGTCTATTATAGATCCTTCATCAGAAATGCTGACGTCGTCTATAGAAAGGAAGTTCAGGGCTCCTATTCCCTCAAAAGTGCCTATATCAGTCTTCCCCGACTCGATATGTTTTTCAAGCATAATTCTCATGGACTGCTCTTTGAGAAGCTCAAGTTTTTCTCTGCCCAGCCACCAGTCAAGCACAAGAGCTGTCGGTTTTGCCACTGGATAGAGCAGCATCTGGTAAAAGCGGACAAAAGGAATCATCTTTGCCCCGACTTCAAGTGCATTCCTGGAAAAATAAGCCTGAGGGGCAATCTCTCCAAAACAGGTAATGCCAAAGGTAGAGAAGAGAAAAGCTGAGGTTCCTGCCATTACGGATTCCGTAAGTAGAGCAATAAGAACGTTTACGCCTACGTTCCCCCAGAGCATAGTAGTGAGCAAGAAATTTGAGTCACGCCTGACCTGCAGGATTCTAATTGCATTTTTATTGTTTGCTTCGGCTTCAATCTCAAGCCTCAGCCTTCCAAGACCTAAAAGACCGATTGTCAGACCTGAGAAAAGAGCAGACTGAGCCAGGCAAAGTACAATCAGTATCCAGGTAATGATTTCATTCATTGAGAATCTATAACCTCGATAATTTCTGTATAAACATAGTCGAATCCTTTATCAATTAATCTCTTATAAACTTAATCTCATTACCTTAGCTTAATATCATCGCTTTAGTTTTTTGTAAATTAGTGTTGTTCTTTTTTTGTTTTTTTCTTCGTACAAACTATTGATGGGATTTGGTTATTTTTTTAATTTTTTTATTTTCGCTCTTTCTTAACGGCAGTGAGCGAAAATTCTGTAAAATATTATTAATCCTGTCCCTATTTCTTTCACTACAAAAAAACAGGATGTAGAGTCAATGGTAAATCTATTCTCACTCACAAAAAATTATCTTGTAGATCATGAAACTGGAACTCGTCAGTTAATTACCTGATATTTAAACCTTTTAATGGAGGAGGAAGCTCTCCTTCAGGCTGAAACACAACGTTATAAGAGGACTGATTTTCATAAAGCTGACATAAAAGGTTACATTTCCCATACCCTATAATACCAAAAATGGAGAATTAGAATTGTTAAGACCTCAATTCCATGAGTTTTTTGTACCTGGTATAAATAACTCTGGTGTTACCCCTAAAAGATGATCAATGAGTTTGTTTTAAGTTAAGTTTGTTTCAAGTTAAAGCCTGAAATTAGGCTCTCTAATAACAGAATTTAACAATTCCCTTGTAGATTTAATCTGTTCATCATTTCCATCTATTGCAAGCCAGATAGCGCCTTCAGCGCCATTTACTCCACCACCTGCAGCCTGTTCTGCATTTGCGCCTGTAAGAAGTGAAATTGCTTCTATTTCGGTGAAAATTTCACCAGCTACAGGTAATAAACGGGGCCCATGCGAACCTGGAGCATTTAATTTCCGTGCTAAATCGTTTAAATCGTCGTAAACGCGTTTTTCAAGTCCTGCAGGAAGTATCAGTCTGACACGTCGACCTACAACTGCCTGAATCGATGCACCAATAGTTCCGCAGTGTGGATCTCCAATGTAAATGCCTGCCTGTCCTTTTGGAAGGTTCAACGCATTAACACCCTTTAAAATCACGTCTCCTTCCCTCAAATCATCTACAACGTCAAAAATGGTTTCTCCCTGCTTCCAGACACCATCTTTAATTACTACATCTCCTGGAAAACCAGTTTCATCTTTAATACGCCCTGAACTGGTTACAGGACCACCAGGAGGTAGTACAACACCCCTGAAGAATCTTTTTCTTGAAAATTTTTCTACTTGACCTATAAAAGACAATATTTCTTCAGCCACGTAACCATTTGTAGTTCCAGCAATTATAACAATGGTTCCAGATGCAAGAGCTTCATTTACTGCTGGATGTTTTGCTATAGCTTTTGCTATTAATCTTTTCCCTGCAGCCGGGGTTATTAAAAACTGTTCCATTTATTTCCATCCCAAACTTTCTTCAATCAGTTTAATCACATAATGTTTTGATTGATATTGAGACTATCCCAAAACCAACTTTTATTTCCAAACTCATAAGTATCAGAATAGGTTTTCTGATCAGCAGCTCTAATAATTATTTCTAAATAGAGTTCAAAGAAGTGATTTTTGAGTTTTGGTATCAGCTCCTTGACTACTTTTTTCGTCCTTCAACCTCTCTCTGCTTTTTGTGCAGAGCCGCAGACAAGCTGGTTGAATTTCCAATACAAAATGATTTTTAAAACTTTTTTCAGGAATAGGGTATTTCTGACCTGTGCAACGTCATTCACTATACCGAACCATTCTTGTCACGCTCGACGAAGGAGAGCGGCTTTTCCTAAAAAACGCACATGAAATTTTCCAAATAGCAGGCACAAAAAATGAAAGTAATTGAAAGCACTTTCATGCCAAAACAAAAAGAAGAGATCCGAAAATAGTAATCTGCTCCATTCTTATCAAATTGTCAAGCTTTTTCTACTTTTCTCCTTTCTCTTTTCTCTTTCTTTCTTCCTTCAACCTCTTTCTTCTTTTTGTGCAGAGCCGCCAGACAAGCTAGTTGAAGAGTCAAATATCGAGGATACTCAAAAACCGGCTAAATGGTATAATATTTAATAACAAGCAGGTAATACAGTTTCTTAATCAGTCAGTCTTGAAAGCGAAGAATGCCCGGGAAGTGTATTATAGCTTAAAGCCGCTTCCTGAAACATACAACTCCCTGAAACATACATAATCTTCCGGGATCTCCGGCCTCGAATAGAAAACTACTATCTTCTGATCAGTGATATACATGGTAAAAGAAATGAAAAAAACCGGAGTACCTGATGAAGTTCCGAAAATCTTCCGCACTGATGCTGTTACTGATAATACCGCGGAAAAACGGGTTGTACTCATTATTGCGATACTTGCCGGATTTATTACTCCTTTTGACGGTTCGGCAGTAAATATTGCCCTGCCTACAATAGGGAAAGAGTTCCATATGGATGCAATTGCCCTCTCCTGGGTTGCAACTGCTTACCTCTTATCCTCGGCAGTATGTCTTGTCCCGTTTGGAAAAATTGCAGACATTTACGGGAGGAAAAAGGTTTTCCTCTACGGCATTATTATCTTCAGCCTTGCGTCCCTGTTAATGACCATGGTCCCTTCAACTGAAATGTTTATACGAATACGTGTTTTGCAGGGCATAGGGAGTGCTATGATATTCGGGACCGGAGTTGCTATTCTCACTTCTGTCTTTCCGCCCGGAGAGCGCGGGAAAGTTCTCGGCATATATGTTACTGCAGTCTATCTCGGGCTTTCTCTTGGCCCTTTCCTTGGCGGAATGATGACACATTATCTCGGCTGGAGGAGCATTTTCCTTGTAAATGTCCCCATAGGTATCATAGCTGTTACCCTTATCCTGTGGAAGCTGAAAAGAGACTGGCTGGAATGCGAAGGAGAGAAATTTGACCTGGCAGGCTCAATCATCTATGGTGCAGCAGTCATTGCCACCATGTACGGGTTTTCAGTTCTTCCTGAAATTAAAGGGGCTATTCTCATAGCAGCAGGACTTGCCGGAATTCTCATTTTTGCCTTTTATGAAATGCGGGTACCTTTCCCTGTCCTCGACATCCGGCTCCTGACAAAGAACCGGGTCTTTGCTCTTTCGAATTTATCAGCACTTATCAACTACAGCGCAACCTTTGCAGTGACTTTTCTTTTAAGTCTCGATCTCCAGTACACAAAAGGCTTCACGCCGCAGCATGCCGGAATTATTCTCGTAGCGCAGCCGGTTGTCCAGGCTATTATTTCACCAGTTGCCGGAAGGCTTTCAGACAGGATCGAACCGCGAATCGTTGCATCTGCCGGGATGGCACTCACTTCTTTTGGGCTCTTCCTGCTCATCTTCCTTAAAGAGACCACTCCAATATGGTACCTGATTATTTGTTTGCTGGTGCTCGGCGCAGGCTTTGGCCTCTTTTCTTCCCCTAACACCAATGCCATCATGAGTTCAGTTGATAAAAGGTTCTACGGCGTTGCATCAGGAATGAACGGAACTATGCGATTACTTGGCCAGATGCTCTCTATGGGTATTGCAATGATGATTTTTGCGGTTGTTATCGGCCCTGTAGAAATCACACCGGAGTATTATGCCCGGTTTATTTCAAGCCTGCATTATGCATTTATCCTGTTTACGATACTTTGCATTATCGGGGCATTTGCATCTCTGGTCAGAGGAAAAAAAGGGCCTACCCACAGTGGAATACCTGAAAATGGTAAAAAGTCCGTAAGGTGAATAAAACCAGAGTATATCTCAATTTTATATACTTTATATGACATTTCCTGATAAGGGAGTTTATAAAATCTACGATCTATAGTATCATCTATAGCATCTGCCATCTGGCGGGTTTTTTATTTACTGTCAAATTCCATATCAAGAATCCAAATCAGGACTTATCCTGGGTAAGCGCTGTCAATCTTGATAAAGCGCTATGGAAGTACAGCTAACTTAATTATTTCCAGGGGGAATGTAAGTGAATCTGTTTGGCCAGAATAAAGAGAAAGGAAACCATGTTTCCGGAATTGATAGGGGTAAGGTCGTAATGTACGGGCTTAGCACCTGTGTATGGTGTAAAAAAACAAAAAAACTGCTCACCGATCTGGGTGTGGACTTTGATTATATTTATGTAGACAGGCTGGAAGGAGAGGAAGAAAACAACGCAGTTGAGATAATCAAACGTTTTAATCCTTCAATTTCTTTCCCAACAACTATTATAAACGACGAAAAAGCAATTGTGGGTTTTAAGGAAAAAGAAATCCGGGAAAGTCTTGGTTTCTAAGGGGGGAGCAGGGTTGAAAGAAGAGATTTCTGGAGAAGGCATATCAGAAGAGAAAGTGGACACAGTTTATAAACGGCTGAAACAGGAGGCTGAAAGATCAGGCTACCACCTGAACCCTGATGTCGAGTTCACAAAAGACCTTGTGCGCGGGCTGCTGGCAAATGAGGAGCGCTATGGTTACTGGTCCTGCCCGTGCAGACTGTCATCAGGAAATAAAGAGGACGACCTGGATATAATCTGCCCCTGCGATTACAGAGACCCCGATCTGAATGATTATGGTGCCTGTTACTGTGCACTCTATGTTTCGGACGAGGCCATCAGGGGAGAAAGAGAAGTAGAGTCTATCCCGGAAAGGCGTCCTCCCCGCGAGGAAAGGGAAGCTGAAAGAGCCGAGGAAGCTAAAAGAGTGGAGATGATGGAAACTATGGAATTCTCAGGAAAACTTTCAAAGCCGGTATGGAGATGTAAGGTTTGTGGGTATCTCTGTGCGATGGACGAACCTCCGGGGGTCTGTCCTATCTGCAAGGCAAAAAAGGAAAGATTTGAAAGGTTCATGTAATTATTACACCCTGCAATTTGATTTTTTTCTGCATAAGGTATAGGGAGCAAAGTTGACATTTCAGGCAGGTTTGAGTTTGAACTCCGTTCCTGTCAGCTTCTTTTATCTCCGGATAAAATATTTTCCAATCGACCTTCAGAAGCAGGATAATACCTATGGTCGTTGTTATCAGGTTAGTCCAGATCTCGGTTACGGGGCCATTCCTGTCTTTAATTGAGGTCTTTCATTAAATTTTCATTTATAATATCACATTGTTTCGCTGCGCGAAACAACCAGTTACTAACTGTAGCTGGCTGAATCTCCAGTACTTCTGCAATTGCTTGTATTGACATTCCTTTAATAGCCATTTTTAAGGCTAACTGGATAATGAATTCGTCTTTGCGAAGGTTGGAAAAGAAGATATTGGTTCGATCATTGAAAACTCTGCCGCACTCGCGGCAGATGTATTTTCAAAAATCCAAAGTCGAATCTCAGGATTCTTCTGGACTCGATTTTCAGATTCACGTTCTGGATACAGAATAATTCCTGAGGACCAGATTCTAAAGGATTTCTATAGTGTCTGCTCATCAACTGATCATGAATGGGAGCTTAAAAGCTTTTTCAACTGTCATTATTGGAGATATCTTTCCGGTGTGATGCGTCAGCATTGGCGGTCTTAAGAAATCAGAGATCACATCAAAATTATCGGCTTCAAGGACAAAATAGAAAGTATGCTCATTAGGGCTGACATACGCTCCGTGTATTTTTATATTCAGTGCTTCAGCCGATGCTCTCATTTCCTCAAACCATTTTTTTCCTTTGGTCTTGTATTCATCTCTTGCGAGACAATATTCTGGTGTATGCGTAAGGGTTGCCATAAACAACATGTTTCCATCTCCCCATTAATTCAACGCAAAATATGTATTTATATGTAATTATGAAAATAGAGGAATTATAAAATGTCGGTGCTTTCTCATTAATTAGTTGATGTTTTGAGGGTAACCATAATTTAACAAATCTATAATAGAGCACCCGGATTCTTAACAATACTTTTATCCATTATAATTATACATTAATAAATGGGGGATAATATTTATGGAAACGATGGACGCGATTTTAACCCGAAGAAGTATTCGGAAATACCTTCCAGAGCCGGTCAGCAGAGATCTGATTGAGAATATCCTGAAAGCCGGCATGAGCGCACCGTCAGCAGGGGATGAACAGCCATGGCATTTCATAATAATCAACAGGCATGACCTGCTTGAAAAAATCTCGGAAATGCATCCTTATGCGAAGATGCTGAAGAATGCTCCTGCCGTGTTACTGCTCTGTGCAGACCCTAATGTTCCAAAGTTTAAAGATTTCTGGGTTCAGGACTGCTCGGCTGCAAGCGAAAATATGTTACTCGCTGCCCATGCACAGGGGCTTGGAGCTGTCTGGATAGGAATTTACCCGGCTGAAAAACTTGTCACCGGAATTCGGGAGTTGCTTAACATCCCTGAGCATATGATTCCGTTTTCTGCAATTGCAATAGGTCATCCGGCAGAAGAAAAATCAGGAAGGTCAAGATACGAAATTTCGAGAGTTCATGACAATTCCTGGTAAAGACTCCCTCGATAAGGATAAGAGAATAGATTGGAGGCTTTTTCTTCATATTTTTAATTTTTAAGTGCCTTTTTATTTTTGTAAGGAATTTCCATACCTATTTATTGTAACCTTTTTATTGTATTTTAATGGGAATATAATAACCTTAATGGGAATATACAGCCTTAATGGGGATATACCAGCCAATATACCTGGTACTTATCCGGAGTAGTTGACCAGAAAGACTCAATTTAACCGGAAAGACTCAACGATACCAAAGAAGGTGGTTTTATGGAAAAGAAGCTGTCGCTATTACTTGTTTTATTTCTGGTACTTTTTTCTGTACTGCCTTTCTCAGCAGGGGCCGCAGATGAAGAGAGTTACCTTAAATATACAAGTTCAGGAAACGCTTTTGGTGGTGGAGATGACCTTCAGATCAATCAGGATATCCAGGGAGATCTGGTGCTTGGGGGAGGCAGGCTTGAGATAAATGGAAATGTAATGGACGACTTCACAGGTGCTGGTGGAGAACTGGTTGTTAACGGGGATGTTTCAGGAAATATTATGGCTGCCGGAGGCACTATCCGGGTAAATGGGAATGTTGGAGGAGATCTGGTAGTAGCCGGGGGGCAAATTATCCTCTCCAGAGACAGCACGGTTGAAGGAGATATTCTGCTGACTGGAGGGGAGGTAACTCTTAACGGAATTGTCAATGGAGACGGTTCGGTCTCAGCCGGGACTCTCCGAACAGGGGAGAACTTTGAGCTTAAAGGGGACCTTGAGCTTGAAGCCGAGAATTACCCTTCCGACCTTGAAGACAATGTTGGAGGAAACCTGAGCATCATACCCGTAACCAGAGAACAAAACCAGTATGCAGGTGAAGTAGAAGGTTTTGGCATCTTTTCCTTCATTATAGGGCTGCTGGCATCTCTTGCCCTGGGCTTTATCCTTATCTATACCTTCCCGGATTTTGTAACCGGACTTGCGGAAATTGTAAGGGACTCAGCATTGAAAGCCGGACTTCTGGGCTTTTTGCTCCTGGTCTTCGTTCCGGTCCTCTCCTTTATCCTGCTAATCACAATTTTCGGATGGAGCCTTTCTATCCTGCTGATGCTGCTCCTGGCCCTTGCAGCCCTTATAGCTACAATACCGGTCAAAATGCTTGCAGGGGAAATGATTTACTCCAGGGTATTCAAAAAAGAAGCAGGGGATATGATATCTTACCTCACCGGAGCGGTTATATTTGCAGTAGTGTATGAAATCCCCTACCTTGGCTGGCTCATACAGTTTATTGCCCTGCTTCTGGGGCTGGGAGCAATCGGAATCTGGATTGCAAATATTGCAAAGCCGTAAAATTAACCGGCTGACCTATCAGTCTGTTTAGCAATCATCTGGCTTTTCAGAGAGTATCAGCCTTCCGGTCTTTCAGAGCAGGTATTCCGGGAGCTTAAAGGAGTTAAGGGAAGGAAAATTCAGGGAAGGACTTCTTCCCTGTATTTTTCAAAGCCCAGCCTGTCAAGGAGGTCTCCAAACCTCTCCCCATCAAAGCCTTCTCTCCTGTAATACTCAAAGGTTTTTTCAAGGACTGAGAAAAGCTGCTCCTCATCTGCAAGCTCAAGGAGCTTTGTCCCCTGCCTTGGCTGCCGTCCTGCTTTGCCTCCGACGAATATCGTGCATCCGGTTTTTTCTGCCCTAAGGGCATCTTTCCGGCAGGCTGCAATGCAGGCTCCGCACAGAATGCATTTTTCGGTATCTATGCAGGCTTTATCCTCAAGAACCTTTATTGCCCCCGCTTTACATGCCTTTTCGCAACGCTTGCAGCCAACGCAGTTTTCTTCGAGGATTTCAGGTCTTACCGTGCCCATGATTCCGAAATCATTTTCCTGAGGCCTCATACAGGCTGCAGGGCAACCTGTTACTGCAATCTTGAGTTTCTTCGGGACAGCTTCTCCAAAGTATTTTTTGTCGATCCTGCATGCCAGGTCCTGGCAGTCAATTAACCCATTCCTGCAGACCCTATCTCCCTGGCAGGCGACCACTGCTCTTACTCTTTTTCCGGCAGAGCCTCCTGAAATGCCCTGATTTTCAAGTTCATTGCTTGCTGCTTCCGCATCTTCAAGTGTGACAAAAGGAACCTCAATCTGCTGCCTTGAGGTTATGTGAACATAGCCAGAGCCATATTTCTCGGCTGCATCTGCAATTGCCCTTAATTTTTCAGCGTCCAGATTCCCACTCACGACTTTAAGCCGCATTGAAAACATGTTTTCCTGCCTCTGGGGCAGGAAGCCTTTACTTTTGAGGGAAGACAAATCAATTTTTCTTTCGTTCATGCAGGTCACTTCACATTAAGAGGCATAATAGACGGCATATATAAAGATTTTGAATAATATAATTTAACTGAAAAAATAATTATAAAAAAGAAAAAACATTGAACTGTACAAGTGCCATGTAAAGCCCTGTCCCTGTAAAGATGCTGAGCATTGCATTCCGTTTCCAGAAATGAAGCCCTGCAACAACACCTATTGTAAAAAGTTCCGGAATCCCATATGGAGCTTCAAGCCACTGCACATCTTTCAGGCAGTAAATGACCAGAAGCAGGAGAATCATCGGTGGAAGGTTTTTCTCTATTGTGGAGAGCACTGCCGGCGGTTCTCTTGAGTTAAAACACAGGAACGGAAGGACCCTTGTAGCAAAGGTCGCAAGGGCTATAACGACAATTGTTCCGAGCATTTGCAAAGTACCGGTTATCATTTTTCCTCCCATAAGCTGTTTTCAACAGGCTTTACTGCCGCATGAGCCTTGATTCCTGTATTTACATGTGGATTTTCCTGTATCATATTTCCCTTAATCTTATTTCTCTGAACCATCTTTTCCCTAACCATCAGGATAAGAGTCCCCAGAATTATCGACATCAGCAGCATGTTGTCAGGGCTGAAGAGTATAAGGGAGATAATTCCTGCACCCACCGCGGCTATGAAAGGGAAGCGTACGCTGGAATTGAAATACTGTTCTATGGTCAGTACCACAAAGAGTGAGGTCAGCACAAAAGCCATGCCTTCAAGGTTTAGGTCCATCAAGGAGCCAAGCACTGCACCAAGTACTGACCCAATGATCCAGTAGAGGTGGTCGAGGGCTGCAATGTAGAAGTAAAACCTTGCCTTTGATCCGCCTTCCGGGACTCTGGTTGTGGTCAGAATGGCATAGGTCTCATCCGTGAGTGCAAATATAAGGTATGGTTTGACCTTCCCAACGCCGGAAAATTTTTCCAGAAGGGACAGCCCGTAAAAGGCGTGCCTGAGGTTGAGGAGCAGAGTAGCTATGACAAACTCCGAAAGCCCGGCTCCCGCAGCAAGTAAGGCTACTGCCAGAAACTGGCCAGACCCCGCATAAATGAGAAGGCTCATAAGAAACGCATAAATCCAGTGGTATCCGGCACCGTCAAGCAGGAACCCAAAAGCCATTCCGAGAGGTATGTATCCGAGGAATACGGGAACTGTGGCTTTGAGGGCGCTCATGAAAAGATCTGCATTACCTTCCTCTTTTTCGTGCCTTTTTACCCTCATTTCATTCATACTATCTCTTCTATTACCGTTTTGATGTAATCATACTTGAAAAATGAAAAACGGAGATTGTATTTATGGTATATATGCTTTGCCAGCACAGCTATTTTCAAGAGCGGTTCCCGGAAAGTATAATACATTGTCAGTTCCTGAAATCCTGCTGGAACTTTTAAATATTTATAGCAATTTATAGAGTCTGAGATTTATTTGTTGAAATTTATTCTCGAGATTTGTTCTTCGAGGCTTATCCCTTAATTTGCTCTATCTAAAAACCCAATCCTTTCCGGAGAAATAGCTGTGGAAGACTGGATGATCTCAACTCTTGTCCTTTTCCTGATCCTGCTTACAGTTTACCTGCTTGTCAAATACATCAAATTGAAAGGCAGAATCGAATCCCGTGCAAGAGATATGTATGAAGCCTGGCAGACGCGGGAAATGGACCGCCAGGTCTCCGAAAAAGCCGATACTCTCTTCCGGACCTGGAAACTTGATGAGGAGAAAAAAATCCGCCAGGACGCGGTAAAGAAAAGCGAAGCCGTTATCCGCGGCAAAGTCACTGAACATCTTATCCCTTATTTTCCGGACTTTGAATACAACTCCAAAGATGCAAGGTTTCTCGGGACTCCTGTGGATTTTATTGTTTTTGACGGCCTTTCCGAAGGAGAAATGAATAAGGTGGTATTTGTCGAGGTAAAGTCCGGAAAGACCGGAGCCCTTTCCCAGAGAGAAAAGCTTGTCAGGGAGTGTATTAACAGAGGAAAAGTAAGCTATGAAATTATCCACAACAGGGATTGAATTCTCTTAATTTCCGCACTTATTTTTTGGGAGCTTTATTCCAGTTTTTCTTCTTTATTCTCTTTTTACGCGTGGCTTTCCAGCCTCTTTGAGTCCAGCACTCTCAAAAAGAATTGGATCTAGATATAAAAACGTGATGGATTTGTTTTCCAGTCTGAATCTTGAGGCCTGTATTTGTATAAGGTGAAACGATATACGAGTGAATTACCAGTAAATTTCAAAATTTTTAACTACTCCCAGCGGGTCATATATTTCTCCGGAATTAAACAGCTCGCTCGGTTGATATAGTTTCCCAATTTCTATATTTACAATACAATCACGGTTGCCAGGTTCATAAGGATAAATCCCTGTGCAGTCCACAAAGATCAAACCTCTATCTGTGGTGTTAAAAGCATTACAGGCATGTCCATCCGTATAACCTGTTAAGTCTACACTTACCCAGGCTGCTTTTATACCAGACTCTTCAGCGTTATTGTGGACTGTCTCCGCGAAATCTCCACACATGAAACTATCCGGATCATATTCTATTTCATCAGTTTTATCAGACTGTAGGAATTTAATTATCTCTTGATAAGTAGGATCAGTTGAATTTGGATTGTTTATAAGTTCGATTGGCTCTCCGGTTGCTCCTACATAATAGAATTCGCTGGTTTCAGGATGAACCACGTTAGGATCTGTGTTTCCACCGAAGACTATAGTTGCCACAGTTATAACTATCCATATAAACCAGCATATTCCGTTTATAAACCCCAAATCCACTACCCCAAATAGCTTTCGCATTTTACAATAATTTCGCACTGTATATTAATGCTCTAAAAATAATCTACTTTCCAGCCTAAATATCTTGTCAGTTTCCGATTTATGATACTATGATTTATTCATTACACAGAATTTTTGCCAATTATCAAATAATCAATAAATTCCATGTTAGATTGTATTTTTATTTCAATGCCACATTATATAAACTGAGGGAGCCTATTTTTCATAAAAGGGAATCCAGAGTGGGAACTCAATGGCAAAGAGGTTAAAAGTTGCAAACCCTGCCCGCTGCATAGGCTGCTATTCCTGCATGATGGCCTGCGCAAGGACCTGGTACGATACCATATCTTTGAAAAACAGCAGAATTAACATTCAGACCCGCGGTGGAATCGAAACACCCTACGCTATGATTGTCTGTCATGCCTGTGTTGATCCTCCGTGCATGAGGGCCTGCCCGGTTGGCGCGCTGACAAAAAGGAAAGGGGGAGGGGTCAATTTCAACAAGGAAATCTGCGATGGCTGCGGGAACTGTATCGAAGCCTGCATAGTAGGGGCAATTCATCTGGATGCGGAAAAAAAAGCTGTAATCTGCAAGCACTGCGGGGTCTGCACAAAGTTCTGCCCTCATGATGTGCTTGAAATGATAGAGGTAGAAGACAGTGGAGAATTAAAAGTCACGGATACAGGCCCGGTTGAAGATACGGGCCCTGAAAGCCCTGCTGCATCACATAAGGAGCTTTACGAGAAAAAAGAGCCTGAGGTGAAAAAGTGACAACAGAGCAGTATGCTATTCCTGGTCTTAAAAATGTACTTTACATCGACCTGAACAGCCAGAGTTCTCACATTGAAGATAGGTCAGACCTCTATGAAAAGTACCTGGGAGGGATAGGAATTGCCACAAACCTCATGCTTGAAGAATATAAAGAAGGCACCGGACCTCTTGACCCTGAAATGCCCATCATTCTCAGCACAGGTCCTCTTTCAGGTGTGTATCCTACCTGTACCAAAACAGTTGCACTGTTCCGCTCTCCTCTTAACGGAGAACTTGGAGAGTCCTATGCCGGAGGGCACCTTGCCATGTCCATGCGCTATGCAGGATACGAGACAATCGTTATCAAAGGCTCTTCGAGGTATCCTGTGTATGTCACGGTACATGATGATAAGGTTACTTTCAGAGACGCGTCTTCCATATGGAACCTCTCTTCTGCAATTGATGTAGGGCAGGTCCTCCGCAGGGTAGAACCCGGTGCTGGGAGACGAAGCATTATAAGGATAGGACCTGCAGGTGAGAAAGGAGTCACGTATGCAAGCGTAAACGTTGACACCTACAGGCATTTCGGGAGGCTCGGGCTCGGGACGGTCTTTGGGGCAAAGAAACTCAAAGCTGTTCTGGTTGCAGGAAACCGGGAAATCAAAAGCCCTGACCACAATGCCTACAGGAAAATGTACGGAAAACTTTACGAAACGATTGTAAAAACAGGGCTGATGGAAAAGTACCACAACCTTGGAACAAGCGAAAATATTCTGGTTCTGAACGAACTAAAAGGCCTTCCTACAAGGAATCTGCAGGCAACATCCATTGAGGGTGTAGATGATATCTCAGGAGAGAATTTCGCAGAAAAGTACCTGATACGCAGGGTCTCATGCGCAGGCTGTCCCATAGGCTGCGTCCATATAGCCATGCTCAAACGGCCTTTCTCAAAAGCCCACGAATATGAAACCCTTAATATATCCTACGACTTTGAACTTATTTATGCACTTGGCTCAAATCTTGGAGTTACGGACCCTGAAGCCGTGCTTGAGTTAATTGATGCATGCGAAAAAGCCGGGGTCGATATAATCACTATGGGAGTAGTACTTGCCTGGGCTACGGAGATGCTGCAGCGCGGAAAAATCTCCACTGGTGATACAATGGGACTCAAGCTATCCTGGGGAGATAAAGCCTCTTATCTGCGAGCAATAGAGCTTGTAGTCCAGGCCCCCAACGAGTTTTATGCAGCACTGGGAAAAGGCGTGGATTATGCCTCAAAAAAGTACGGAGGCGAAGAATTTGCAATTCAGCTGGGCGGACTGGAGATTCCAGGCTACCATACAGGACTTGGAAACACACTCGGGCTTACTGTAGGTTCCCGCCATTCCCACCTTGACAATGCAGGTTATTCAGCTGACCAGAAAGCATTCAACCAGCCGATTTCGGATGAGAAAATTGTTGACTATATAATTGATGAAGAAAACCGTCGCAATGTCCTGAACTGCATGGTTGCCTGCCTCTTTGCGCGGAATGTCTATACATACGAAAACATTGTTCTGGCTCTCAAATGCATTGGAATAAACAGGACAGAAGAAGAACTGAAGAACCTGGGAAAGGATATTTTCAGAAAAAAGTATGATCTAAAGAAAAAATTCGGGTTCAGCTTTGAAGACATTTCTCTCCCTAAAAGGTTCTTTGAAACTGCCACCACCACGGGAAAGCTCGAAGAAGAAAGGGTTAGAAAAGCGATAGAAATGTACAGAAAAAAGAGGGGTGTTTAAGATCTCTCAAAGCTGTTTACAGCCTGAGAGATCTTGAAGAGGTGTTAAAGATCTTATATATTATATCTTGAATTCCAGTCATTGCCGCATATTTTATTGTCCAGGAGTGTATTTCCGACACACATTTCCTGGTGGAAACCTCGTGCTTATTTAATGAACGTTGCCACATCTACCATTTTAAGCACGGCCTTCACACATAGGCAAGGTAAGGTTACAGGAGCATTTGACAATTTGTAATTTTAAATAATGACAAATTGTTCAAACAAATATAGGATATTAAAGAATAAAAAGATTTTTATTCAAGTATGTCAATATATTTTGTAAGTATATAAATCATTAAATTTATTTAAAATATGCAGTTACAGCCAGTCACTGACACTGATTCCGTAAAAGAGAATCAAGTATAATAAAGCCTGCATAATATCAAAATTTAATTTAAGGTATTGTCAGGAAAAATTGTTTAAGTTAAGCTCAAAAAATGAATTCGGATTTGCCAGATAAAAGATTTTTTCCAAGTATTAAACATTCGAGCTTTCGGAAGCTGCAAGATCCGTATTTGCTTTAATTTTGTCATCAATTTTCTCTTCAGAGGTTTTAGTTTTGGCTCTTTCATCTACCTCTTCTTTAACCTCTCCTCCAACCCAGCGGTCCATAACCTTACAGGTTACAAGATCCCCTGCGACATTTACTGTAGTTCTGCTCATATCAAGAATTCTGTCCACTCCCATTATGAGAGCTATCCCGCTTGTGGGGATACCAACACTGTTAAGGATCATGGCCAGGACAACAATTCCCACTCCCGGAATTGAAGGCGTTCCTATTGAGGCTGCAACAGCCATGACCATCACGACCAGGAGCTGGAAATGCCCGAGTTCTATCCCGAAGACTTCAGCCAGGAAAACTGTGGCTACACCCTGATAAAGTGCAGTCCCGTTCATATTTATAGTAGCTCCGAGAGGGACTACGAACTCTGAAATCGAAGGTTTTACTCCTAACTTATCTTCTGCTGTTTTTATTGATAGGGGCATAACTGCAGCCGAACTGGAAGTGGAAAAAGCAAGGAGCATAACATCGCGGGTAGCCTTCAGGAATTCAAAAGGGTTATACCTTGCAACCAGAGAAACAATAACAAGGTTCAGGCACATAAGGAGCAGCAGGCTTGCAAGCACTGTGCCCACATATACCACCATTCCGAGAAGAGCTTCGATTCCCAGCTTGATAGTAAACTTGGTAAGAAGCCCGAAAACTGCAGCCGGGGCAAGAGCCATGCTCCATTTGACCACTGTCATGCAGACAGCCTGCACTGAGGTCAAAAAGCTGACCATTGGAGTTGACTGGTCCTTATTCAGTGATACAAGGGCAACACCTATAATTACCGAGATAATAACGACCTGCAACATCTCCCCATTAACAAGAGCTCCAAGAGGGTTCGAGGGTAGTACTCCTCCTATCAACAGCGAAGGGAGAGTAAGAGCCGAGGGGTTAAAACCCAGGTCAGCGGATCCCGTCTGAACCTGTCCCCCTAAAGCGCTCTCAACAAGTTCTCCACTAATATACTGGCCGGGATGGATATATAGCGCCATTCCAATGCCAATAGCAGTTGCAATTGCAGTTGTTGTTACAAAATAAGCAACTGTTAAAAGCCCTGTCTTTTTAAGGGCGCTCATGCTCTGACCAGCCACCCCAAGAATTATGGAGGCAAAAACAAGCGGGACTACAATCATCCTCAAAAGCCCGAGGAAAATATAACCCGGCAGGGCGATCCATTCCCCTATTATTTCCGCATAAATAGGGTCAACGTATCCTCCAAAAGGCCCAAGAAAAAGCCCCATAAAAACTCCAAGCACCATACTTATCAGAATCTTCAGCCAGAGCTTCTTTTCAAGTAAATCATGAAGCTGGTTACTCAGGTTTTTAAGGGAATTATTGCGTCTGAAATCCAGAGGGTAATAAATACGCGTAATCCCATCAGTGATTTCCTGGCGAAGAAGCCTTGTCTCCTCTGCGATTTCCTGCGCGAACTCCCTCGGGTTCGGGATATAATGGTTTTCCTTTTCTTTCATGGGGGGATCACAATCAAAATCGGTTGGATGTTCAAAAGTTTGCTTCTTTTTCAGAAATTAGGTTCAACTGGATGTCAGGTTCAATTGTGCATAAAATTCAATTGTATGTTACATTCACATTAAATTATATAAAAGCTTAGAAAAATACATAATAACTTATCAAGTTGAGCTAATTCTCCAAACGAATTTCCTTATAAAATAGTTTAATGGAGAATATAAACAGGTCTAAAGATAAGGCGCCAAAACTGGCATAAAATGGCTATTTTTTCAAAGAGGTATTGATTATATCATGATTCACTTAAAGATTATTTTCTTATAAACTCTCTTAGTTTTGCTTTTCCTTTTTTGCATGAAAATGCTTTCAAGTCATTTCATATTTTATGCATGCTATTTGGAAAAATACTGCTATTTGGTAAATTTCATATGTGTTTTTGGGGAGGATAGAAAAAAAGATAGAAAAATTAGGGACATAAAATAATATTCCCCAATTAATAATATTCCCTAATTTTCCTGAGTGCTCATTTTTCCGATTGCTTATTTCAGAGTCTTCTCTTTGCAAAGAACAAAGAAGAAAAGACACCAAGAACTGCAAGGGTACTTTCGAATCCGGGTGCTTTTTCGTCCTTTGTCTGTTCATCACCGGTGGCTGCGGTTTCTTCCTCTTCAGCCGGAGTAATTATTTCGGTTCCCTGTGTGTTTCCAGTACCGACCTTATCCCCTGTAACCGCATAATGGGAGAAACCCGGTGTTTCTGCGCTGAAATAATAGAACTCTTCATCTTCACCGGTCATTTCTGTAGGAAGTGCATTCCATTCTTCAGCGTGGAACCTGTTCATTGATATGGTGGAAACATCAATGTTATTTTCTTCGATCCAGCTCCTGGACACCCTGAAGTTAATGGATGCTCCATTGATATTGTCTTCCCTTTCAAACCGTTCGTTTCCTACCTGGATGTTCATCAGCCTGTAGACTTCTCCTTCGGGAACCTCTACAGAACTTCCATTTCCAAGAATTTCAATCCTTACAATGACATTTCCAGAGCACTCCTGCGGAGTGAAACTGAGTCCCAGTACACCGGAAACAGGGTCAGAGAATCTGAAACTTGTTTTGGACCCCGAAACAACCTTTTTCTGTGCACTGTCAACACCTGTCACATCGGTGCTTTCTCCAATCGAGGGGAAGTAATTGGTGGAGCTTTTGTGTCTGTGGGTTGTGGTGTAAATGGGTGCAGAGGAAACATTTGTAAGAGGCAGATAGTCAAAGGTTCCACTTACGATCTTATAGGAAGAGTCTGCAATTCCATCCCTGTCCATATCTGTGCAGGTTTCGGAAAAGCCTGTCCCATTAGGATTTACCCAGTAATTGCCTCCAAGGTACGGGCCGGAAACTATGCTTTTCCCTGCTGTTTTGCTAATGTTCCATGCATTGTTTGCCCCGCTGTTAATCAGGGTGTTATTTGTGTTGTTGAAATAGTTGTTGTAAATTGTGTTATTTCCGCTTCTGGGATTCTCCATGCTCCCTACCAGTCCGCTGTGTGACATAATTTCTGACCCTGGATCAACGGCAATTCCTGCAAGACTGTTATGAGCCACTGTGTTACCACATATCAGACTGTTATTCGCATCATAGAGCACCAGTCCATATAAGTTTCCGGATAAAGTATTTTCCGTAAAAGTACCTTCTCCTGTGACCAGTAGCCCTATGTTATTATCCTCAATACTACAGCCTGAGAGGATACCTTTTCCCATTATCAGCAGCCCGAGGTTACTTTCCTTTACAGTACAACCCGAGATGGTGTATTCATTTCCTGTGCCTTCCCTTGGATTAGCAACAAGGAATCCTCCAGTACAGTTAGTTATGGAACAGTTACTTACGCTGAGATTCTCACTAAGTAAGGTAACAATTCCACTCCGGCAGTTTTGAAGAGTATTGTTTTCAAGGGTTGCATTCAAAGGTTCGGAGAGGTAAATACCCGAGGCCTGATAAGAGTCCTTAACGGTATTGTCCTTGAGTCTGATATCCTCTGAAAAACCAAAATAGATTCCATATCTTGACGCTGGACTGCTGAAAAGAGATGAGCTGACCGGGCCAGAGTATCCTAAGCTATTACTGACAAGAGGTGAACTAATAAGAGAGGAGTTACCAGAGGTATATATTGGGATCTCACCTGTTATATTTTGAACAGTGTTTTCCAGAAGTTCTACACTTGAAGAACCCATTGAATAAATCCCCACATTCTCAATATTCCTTACTGAGTTCCTGACAATCCTGGCATTCTGGCATTCAATAAGATAAATTCCTATCAGACCTGTGTCAATACTGTTGTTCTCAAGCTTGAGACCCTGAGAATTCAGAGAATATATTCCAAAGATAAAGGGGCTCGAAACCTGTACGAGGTTCGGGTTCATGAGGGTGTTTTCCTTTATGAAACTATTTTCCCCACCTCTAACAAGCCTTGAATTTTCAGAGGCAAGAAGGCCACTATTGTTTATTGAGCCCTGAATATAATTGCCTGTAAGTGTGCAGTTCTCGCAACCACCTGTGGCTATCCCAAAAAGGGAGTTCTTGATAACATTGTCAGCCAGGATGACATCAGTAACCTCGTTTAAAGATACTCCCATCATGGAGTTATCAACCCTGATGTCAGAGATATTTACATCATGAGAAGATAATACCATGATTCCGCACACACTATTATTTATGGTATTATTTTGCATCTCGGAACTTGTATTATACAGAAAAACCGTATATGAATTGTTCTGTAGCACAAGATCCTTAATTTCGACTTTTCCACTGTTTATACAGTAAACAACCCCTGCGTCACATCCAACTGAGGGATTTGGCTCTCCTTCAAAGTAATAAATCTTTTTTCCATCAACAAGGTTGCTGGTATCGATCACATTCCCGGTTGTATTATCAAAGTCGTAGAGTTTAAGGTCGAAATTGTACCAGTTTCCAGACATGATATTGCCAGTAAGAGTGCAGTTCTGAATCTCACGCAGACTGATTCCATATCTTCCTGAACTTGCCGTGTTGTTTCTCAGGACACATTCATCAGAAGAATACAGAGAGATACCGCTGTTAGCGTCTGTAACTGTATTGTTGGTCAGAGTACAGCTACTTGAGTCATTCACATAAATTCCATAGTCAGCATATGAGATCACATTGCCGATAAGATTGCAGCTACTGGAATTAAACAGATATACGCCGTTGTCAGTAGTGTTTGAGACGGTATTGCCGGTCAGATTATAGCTGCTGGAATTGGACAGATATATACCGTTTTCAAAAGAGTCCGAAATGTTATTGCCGTCCAGGCTACAGCTGTCGGAATAGTGTACACTGATACCATCGTAGGTATGTGATACTGTATTATCGGTAAGATTACAGCTGCTGGAATATCTTAGGTAGATACCCTCGTCATAAGCGTTTGAGACTGTATTGCTGGCCAGAGCACAGTAGCTGGAGTTATATATTCCTATTCCGTAAACATAGAAAGAGGCTCCATAAGAATCAGGATATGAGACTGCACTGTCAGTCAGTGTATTGTTACTCAGAGTATAGTTAGAACTCTCGAGTAATTCAAAGGGTCTCGGATCATGAACAGAGTTCGAGTTCATGTGAGTGTTTTTACTTATGAAGCTATTTTTCCCGCCTTCAACAAAAGCTGAGTTTCCAGAAGCAAGAAGGTTATAGTTTCCCGTTGAGCTCTGAATTGAATTGCCAGTAAGAGTACAGTTATAGGAATCGGCCATAAGAGACCCACATATAGAGTCCCGAATGGTATTGTCAGTGAAAGTTATATTCATAGACTCATAAAACTCAGCTCCAGTATGTGAGTGCTCAAGCCTGTTATCCGAGAATTTGACATCATGAGAAGATAAAACAGTGATTCCGTACTCAGTATTGCTTATTGTATTGTTTTGTATTTCTGAGCTTGTATTATACAGGAAAAATCCATATGTATTGTTCTGCAGCACCAGATCTTTAATTTCCACATTTCCACAGTTTATACAGTAGACAACCCCTGCATCACTTCCAATTGAAGGATTGGCTTCTCCTTCAAGGTAATAAATCACTTTACCGTCAACAAGATTGCTGGTATCAATTATATTCCCGGTTGCGTTATCAAGATCATAGTAATATGGATCAAAATTAAAATTGTACCAGTTTCCAGACATGATATTGCCAGTAAGAGTGAAGTTTTTGGTTTCCCACAGGTTGATTCCATATCTTCCTGATCTTGCCGTGTTATTTCTCAGGACGCATTCATCGGAGTAATACAGAGAAATACCGCTGTTAGCGCCTGTAACGGTATTGCCGGTCAGAGTACAGTTATTTGAATGCTCCAGTGATATGCCCTCTTCTCCCGTATGCGAGATTGTATTATTTGTCAGTATACAGTTGTTACTTGAGGAAGAAAGATAAAAGCCATGTTGAACAGCACCATTTACGGTATTATTGATCAGACTGCACCTGCTAGACCTTTCCATTTGAACACCGCAACCAACTCCTGAAAATTCGTTATCTGTGATATTAGCCCCTGATACTCCATTCATATAAATTCCTGTGGCTTTTTCCCCGGTAATATTGAAGCCGCTAATAGTCACATTGTTGGCAGTTATTTTGAAAGCATGGCTCAGTACACACAGGCGTTTTACAATAGTATCATCAGGATTTCCAGAGAAGGAACGAATGCTTATGTTTTCTACATTGGCATTCACATTTTCCGTATATGTTCCAGGATAGACAAGAATTGTGTCTCCTGAACTTGCATTATTAACCGCGTCCTGAATAGTTGTATAATTTCCGTTGCCCTGGGCGTCCACGTATAATGTGGTAGCTGCAGGTACAGCGGCTGCGGTTCCATTCATAATAAGAATGAAGAATAATGCAACTGTCAAAAATCGAAGTTTATTTTTTTTATATAGTAATCCCATTTTTTTTAGATCCCCATTTGTTTGGATTATATAATCAGTCCGCTAAATTTAATTTTATTTTAAATGAAAAATCTAATAAATTTTTATATATTGTTGAGATATACTGTAAATAAAAGTATAAATAGTTTGATCCTTAAGGAGACTACCTGATTATATATGTCCAGTACTGTGTAAAAATTGTCTTAAATAATTATATAATCTCAGAAAAGGGGACGGAAAAAATGGGGGCTTAACTTCCTGATAAAAGGAAAACGGGTATCATTCAAAAGGATACCTGAATAGTTACCTGAGAAAATCTTATTTAAAGCTTCTTAAAAATATTGAGGACAGTATATTCTGCCCTCCAGAATAATATTAATTCCTTAGTTCCTGCAATTCTTTTTATTTATCGTTATATTCCTAACTTTCAGAGTTCTGAGACGCGTTTACTCTTTTGTATATACACACGCTTACCTGCTTTCCAGGTTTCAGCGACAACAGGAGGGTCTTTTGGATCGAGGTTGCCCTCCAGGACTACAAGGTCCGCAACCATACCTTTTTTCAGCATGCCGCGTTCATTCTCCTGCCCTCCTGCATAAGCACCCCCTGCGGTATACATCCAGAGCCACTGCTCAAAAGGAAGCACCTGATCAGGAAAGATGACATTGCCTGCTATGTCGCTCATAGTTGAACCCATGACAGAACCCTGAATAGGGTCACGAGCATCCATAAATCCCCCGGGATCGTCGCTGCTGGAAGCCACAGTTACTCCACCCTTCACAAGGTCACCGTAAGCATACCACTTTCCATCATCCAGCACAACCTGTTTTGTATTTTGCGCCCTCGACAGAAACTGAGGCTGGATACATGCACATCCTCCCATGGAAGCAAGGCGCTTGATCTGTAGATCGTTTATGAGAGTTACATGTTCCAGGCGCGGGCGCATTTCAAATCCTGCTGGGGCACTAAGAGCAGCATTTTCAAATGCAGTAAGCACTGCATCGGTTGTTGCGTTCCCAAATGAGTGGACACATACCCGGAATCCCTTTTCTGTCGCTGCAAAGAGCATTTCCTCAAAATCATCCCGGTATCTGCCGCTGTTTATAGTCTGCCCTCCGATTTTTAGAGAAAAGGCAACTGTTTCTGCTGTTGCACCGTCAGCGAATAATTTGATAGGACCCACACGCAGCTTTTCGTCTCCCATTCCAGTGACCGCTCCCTGAAGCCGATTACCCAGCCGGTTGTCAAGAAGAGTCTCTCCGTGCGGCATCATAAGCACTGAGACAGGAAGCCGTCCTTCATCATGGAGCTTTTTATATGCCGCCTCAGCATCCGGTGTGACCCCAGGGTCGTGGACAGCGGTGATTCCAAACTGGAGAAGATCTTTAGCACGCGCCTCGATGAGGTCTGCAAGCGTGTCGGTGTCAGTTTCCATTACCAGTTTGAACGCAGGAACCTGAGCAGACTCAACAAGCACTCCAGTTGGTGTCCTGTCACTTTTGCGTAGAATAATCCCGCAGCGTGGGTCAGGAGTAGATTGGTTGATTCCCAGAAGTTCCAGTGCCCGGGTATTAACTACGCTTTGATGGAAGGTGGCCTGGATGAGAAGGACCGGCCTTTCAGAGCTGACTTCATCCAGATCTTTTTTAGTAAGGTCAACCCCACCCATCCTGCCATCAAACCAGCCGAACCCGACAATCCATTTTTTTCCCGATTCTTTTCGGGCTTGCTTTTGAACAGCTTCCATTATGGCTTCCTTTTTCGTTAAGCCTATCAGGTTCGCCCAGTTAGGGAAAAAGCAGCCGAATGAGGACAGGTGGTTATGGGAATCTATGAAAGCAGGAAGTAAAACCCGACCTTTCAGATCGTGAATTTCTGCATCGGGAAAAGATTTCAGTATACTGATGTCACCAACTGCAGCGATGCAGCCTCCATTGATAACTACGGTCTCCGCATATTTTTGTTCAGAGTCCATGGTGAGTATCCGGCCGCCCGTGAATGCAATAGTTGAATTGTTTTTTACGTCAATGGTGTTTTCCATAATTCATCTCCTGAATGTCTCATTTTCTATTGTTTACAGATCCAGCAACAGATGATCTGGTCTTAACAGATGATTGGGTCTTACTTCACTACTGCATGGGCGAAATATGACAGGCAGCATACTGGCCGGCTTTCATTAACCCCATGGAAATAGGCTTTTTTATAATCCTCACGGGTTATATTGCAAACATGGGAAAAACCCCGATGAGCAAGGAATGACTCTAACATTCCTTCCTTGATGCCGAATTTATAAGGCTCTCCCTGTTTCGCCATGTCTTTTGTAGCATTCTTAATTTCATTCTGGTCACATGCCTTACACTTCACGCCGCATATTCCATCTGTCCTGTCAATACTTGATTCGTGGACATAATCGAAGATGATGGAACTCCCTATGCCCGAATTTTTTGCAATAAAGGACAGCATCTCGTCAACGGCTTTCGGCGGGAGGTAGTAAATGAGTCCCTCCATTATGAAAACGGTTTTCTGCGACCTTTCGTATCCGTGTTCTATCAGCCGCTGGCCAAAATCCTGGGTCTCAAAATCAACCGGAACATACTCTACGTGATCCGGAAGCGAGCCGAAGATATCTTTGATCTTTTCCATTTTCACGCTTTGAGTTCCGGGATGGTCTATCTCAAAAACCCTTACCTTATCCCTGAGCCCTTCGATTCTGTATGCTCTGGTATCGTACCCTGCACCCAGGATGACAAGCTGGCGAACCTCTTCATCAATAGACCTTTTTACAAAATCATCAAAATATCTGACTCTTGCTGAAAGTGAGTTGTGAACTCCGGGGAACGGGGTTCTGGATGGGTCACGAGCTGCCATTTCCATGAACATCAAATATTGCTGGCTAAGAAATCTGACCGCGTATGGGTCATAGCAGATGCGTTCTCCCTCTGGCTTGAGAGATTCGAGAGCTCTGACGAAAGCTACGTTCTCGGCTGTGACACTTGATCCTTTTTTCTTTTTGCCAGTTTCAAGAATTTTGTTTTCGGTGTTGTCCGGTTTTTCCATAAAATCTCATCTTCTGGAACCTGATTCTGTTTTTCCCGATCCTGATATTCAATTTTTCTACTTTTTCATCATAGTTGACCGGCCTATAGTATTAATAATACGCGATAGTAGTTAAAGTTACTGATTGGTAACTTTAGTACTTTATTGGTAAGTTATATATGAGTTGAAACTAAAGTCTGAGATGGTGATCGTGTTGTCGAAAATGCTTCCTGAGTACAGGGAAGAGGCAAAAAAAAGAATTGTTGAAGCAGGGCTGGAGGTAATGTATGAGAAAGGATACTGTAGCACCACAATGGAAGATATCGCCCGCCGCCTTGATGTCAGCAAACCCGCCCTTTACCGCTATTTTAAGAATAAGGATGAACTGGTTATAGAAAGTGCAAATTACCTTCAGAAACAATACCGTGGGATAAAAACAATCCAAAACTCCGATACATGCCCGGTTGACACATGGATAGAAATTTTTGACCAGGTAATGTCACCTGATATTAAAACGCAGGCACTATACCTGGAAATTCTCGGGATGACAGCACACAAACCTGAAGTCCAGAAAAGGTCGATTGAAGGCATGAAGCGAGGCATTGAGGAGCCTGCCCACGAAATTGCAGAACAGCAGCAGAAAGGCGTAATCCCCTCCGGGACTGATCCGCGAACTATTGCAGTTGCTCTCGTGTCGTTATTCAATGGGATGAGGGTTCTTATTCTTCTTGGTGTTGATTGGGGTGAGGTACGTTCTCGATGGATCGAAATACTCCTTAATTTATTCGGGATAACTGGAGAGAGAAAACTGGCAGAGTGCCCCAGAGATTGTAAACGGTTTGAGGATTGTAATCCTGCTCCAAAAACATGAATGCAACCTCCTCAAGAAGAATTTCGATCATTTCTTCCGGAATCCAAACTTAAGAGGTTCTCCTGCTATGCCATATAAGTAGGAATTATAGAGCCAGAACGCTTAAAGGGGAATCGAGGACATAGTGACGGAAAAAGATTTGTGATGCTTGTTTATACTATTCAAAGGTCTCAGGGGAAATAAAACCCAAATAACTTAATTCCTCTGAAAAATAGCGTATATGTAATTTAATGCCTGGATAAAAACGTTATCCAGCGTATTATTCTCTTTGATTGGTGATTCTTTATTCTCATTATCCATTTTCTCATTATTTATTCCATTTCCTGCCAGCTTAACTAACCATGCATCATTATTTTTAACGCCCGCAGCTATGTACCCACCATCTGAAGTCTGTTGAACTGAATATAGTGTACAATTTGATTATAGTGTACAATTTGATAATACTTTCATCCATTCCTGATTCCCTTCACTATCCGTTTTGAGCATGAAAGAAGAACCATCAGTTCCATAAGAACAGGATTCAGTGTACTTACCAGTCAATACATAACCATTATCTTGAGTCACCGAAAGAGAGAAAGCAGAATCATCCAACGGTCCACCAAAAGTCTTATTCCATTGTTCCTGACCATATTCATTGGTCTTGATGAGCCAGATATCATAAACATCTGTTTCATTAACATGAATTGTTCCGGCAATAATATACCCGCCGTCCGAAGTCTGTTCAACACATCTAAAATAATCATAATTATCTCCACCAAAAGACCTGTTCCATTGTTCTGCAGGTGCTTCTGAAGCTGCTGCATTTGATGCCTGTAAAAACAGAATTAAAACAAGGAAAAACTGGAAAATTCTATACTCAACATTCTTAACCACTCTATCACCCCAAAATACAAAGCGTCAATTCAATACTCAATGAAATATAACTACTGAATTCTAAGATATTTTTTGTTACTTCAAGATAATGTCATAACACTATCCCTTCACGATCATTTCTGCAATAATAATTATTAACTACCTTTTCCGTATCAACTGACATTTTAGATTCAACGTGTGCTGGTGTAAACAGTACCGATGGTATTATAAGAATAAGAAAAGCAATGAGGGCAGTAACAAACAATATTTTATAAATTGATCTTCTCATCATAAAAAACTCACCGCAAAAAATTGATAGACTTTAGTTTCTCCCTTATGCAATACTTTGATAAATTCACCTAAACTCCATAAATTCCTTTTTGTTAACTCCTTATAAGTTTTCTGTCCACAGCATCAAACAATCAAAGATAAGGAAATAATTAAGGTCTCGAAAGAGTACAAAAAACTGAATTTGACGATTTGCCCGGAAAAAACCTATAACTATTTATTTGGAAGTCATTAACGTATGTTAAAATATTAAGTCAAATTTAATTTTTATTCCGTCCATGGGGGCGAAGCAATGAGATGTATTACAAAATATGCAAAATGTGGAATTTTTTTAGTTTGTGCTCTTTCCCTGGTTTGTGCTCTTTCTTTACTGACATCAGATGCTTTAGCGCTGTCAAATCCTTCAAACGACAACACTGAACTCGAAAACAATAGTAATGAAACCACTGGCATTAACATATGTATAGACTTTATACAATACACCCGTGAGGAGCTAAGGGATAACTCCGATACGATTGTAACAGGCACAGTTAAAGAAATACTCCCACCCAGATGGAATACGGCAGATGGAAAGAAACCGAAGAAATTATTTAACAAACTTGAATATCCTGAAGACATCATTTACACTGACATCGTTATAAGTATAGATGAGTACCTTAAAAACCCGTTATCGTCCAGAGAGCTTATTGTAAGAGTTACAGGTGGGACGGTTGGGGATTTTAGCATGAATACAGACGCTGATCCAGACTTCAAAATGGGTGAGAAGGTTTTACTCTTTTTGAGAAAAGATGAAAGCTCCAGTACTAAGGATATTGGTCCTGAACACTTCATAGTTACAAATTTTTATCGCGGCAAATATACATTAACCGACGATGGGAAAGCTACAACACCTTATGAAAACATTACTCTGGAAGAATTGTTGAGTACGATAAATCAAACCGATAACAACACAAATGATGCCGAAGTATCAGATAATAACGAAACAGCAAATAAAGAAATAGCAAATAAAGAAACAGCAAATAAAGAAATAGCAGGTAAGCAAGAAGGAGTCGGTTCTACTATTCAATCAAAAAGAATTCCTTTCATGAGCTCTTTCTGGACGCTTGCAGCATTGCTTGGGGCGGTTACGATTGTAAGACGCAGGTAAACCAATAAGCTATTTCAGATCTTATTATATGGCTATTATACGGCTATTCTACTTCATTTGGAAGGCAGCACCTATGAGTTTATTATGAAGCCGGAAGGTCAAAGCAGTTTGGAGAGGGGGGAGAAAAGTGAGTACTTATAGCAATGGCATTCTTATATTCAGGTTCAGGGATGAGAGGCTCGAAGTGATGCTGGTTCATCCCGGCGGGCCAATCTGGGCAAAAAAAGACTATGGCGTGTGGTCAATACCTAAAGGGCTGCCCGAAGAGCATGAAACCCCTCTGGAAACGGCAAAAAGAGAGTTTAAAGAAGAAACAGGTCTTGAGGTTGACGGCGAGTTTATTGCCCTGGGAGAGTTAAATCAACCCGGAAAGAAGATCGTGCATGTGTGGGCTCTTGAAAAAGACCTGGATGTAACCAATATTGTAAGTAATACATTTACTTTTGAGTGGCCAAAAAACTCAGGAAAAATACACGAGTACCCCGAGGTCAACAAAGCAGGCTGGTTTGATATTGAGCTAGCTAAGAAAAAAATACTAAAAGGACAAATCGGCTTTATTGACAGACTCGTTGATGTTATAAATTACTCCCAGAAGAAAGAACACTCAGAAGGAGAAAAAAGATACAGGCAAACTACTCTATTTTAAACGTTGACAATGTATGATGATCTGAAGAGAAAACTTATATGAGTAAATTACCGTCGACGTCTCCAGGATTAAAAGAAAAAAGTTAGGGGAATAATAAAAACAGCGAATTTCTTATCGATTTCGCCCATGCCATCCCCGAACTTAAGTATTTTAACCCCTAAATATCTCATACTTTGAGAAGTTCAAATCTTTTGGAACTCAATCCTTATTTAGTGAATCTTATTCTTGAATATATAAAATACAATCTGTCAATGCGATCCCATACAACATCATATGAAAATCTAGCGTAAGAGAAAGGATAACTCGCCCAGAAAACCAATTTCTTGAAATGCGATAGATCCCTATAACCCTCTATCCACATGGTTTCGCTTAAAAATCCCTTCCAGATAAGAGATTTTTGCATTTGTTTCCATCGCCTGAATATATGGGCTATTATGAGTAAGAAGGTACAAACGATTGCAATTTGTTTTTTTGTCATTTTTTTCACCCTCTACGACTTAATAAATCCAATAACTTACTAAAATAATCTCGGATAGGGCAAAATTTTTTGTATTTAGCTAAACTAGACCTGGAACCAACCATTTTTGGGATTAGAATTCTTGTTGGAAATAATCAAACTTTTTCAAAAGATAAGAATATCTTTTTTTGATAGTTTGATATATAAAACATCTTCTTTTTCCTATATATTTTTGCTTCAAAAATATCTCTAAATTTTTAGAGTTTTCTTCGCCCGATAAAACCTATAAAATTGTCAACTTTCAGAAGACTAGTTTGTCCTGTTCCCTACATAATTGGACATTTGCTAAGAAAAGTCCCTGTTATCAAAAGTTTGCTTATATAAACGTAGCCTTATGTCCTGCTTGATTGCATAATAGGCTCTTAGACGTACTTGATTGATTATTTGGAATTCAGGATTTGGAGAAGCAATTTTGAGTTTTGGAATCCGCTCAAAGATTAGAATCCTGAAGGAAAACTATTAAGCTATCCAGTAAGCTATCCAGTATTATGAGAGTTAGTCAACCAAAAATATATAGCAAGATCTTTATTGCCTCTAAGACTCTTTACAGAACCCTGTTATTGCGAATATAAATTATCACGATTATTTCTAATAGGCAGACTCCTCCAAGAATCATAAGAAAAGTATCAGTATTTATGTGGAGCTTACGTAATCCGATATCTGCTATGAAAAATTGCAGGACTGTTAAAAGGATAAGTATACTGATAAATTTACGGCGCAGGGTTGTCAGGTCTTTTTTAATTGGATATAATTTATTCGGCTTATTTATACCAAAATTATATTCATCTATGCCGAACCCATCAGAACCAGACTTATACTTATCGATTTCCCATTTTATCCATCCTTCCGCAGGTGCACCAGTTTGGGGATCTCTGGGAATGCCCAGGTCTTCTAGCTTAACTTTAGGAATGGAATAATTTAGAGCATAATGATACTTCCCCGGTTCTTCAACCCGAACTACATTAACAATATACCTGGATTCTGTACCTCTTACCTCCTCCGTTACCTCCCAGGTATATCCTCGATATTCTTTGTCTCCAAATTTATCCATAGAATCTACCTTAAAACTTAACTTAAAATTTTTTCAGGCTTATGAAACTGCCGTGTATACAAAGATAGTGTCCTCTCTAATTTACCATCAATCTGAAATTTGTTACTCCTTTTTTCAGATAATTAACTCAGATAATAATTGCCCTAAAAAAAGTACATCTTATTCTTGATTTAAAATCTAATTAAGATTTTAAAAATATTAAATACTACAAATATTAAATACTACTAAGGAGAACGTAAAAGCCTCTCTGGCTGAGTTATTATGTTAACCCAAACCAGATCTGCAGAGAATAACTGTAAAACGCATAGGTAGGATATTGCTACCAGATGAGAGTCTTATTTTATGGTATCACTTTTGAATCGCGTTTGCTCTGGATATATGTGACAGCACCTGGAATCAGTGAAACAATAATTATTCCGATTATCACAAAGCTGAAGTTCTCTTTTACAAACGGCAAATTCCCGAAATAGTATCCGCCAAAAAGGAACAAAGTTACCCATCCAATTCCACCGATGACGTTGTAGCTAATGAATGTTGAATAGGGCATTGTTCCAACTCCTGCAACAAAAGGCGCAAAAGTACGGATGATAGGAACAAACCGAGCTATGATTATTGTCTTTACTCCATGTTTTTCAAAAAATTCATGTGTACGGTCAAGATGTTCCTTTTTAATGAACCTCATATTTTCATTGCTTGAAACCTTGTTTCTTAATAAACGGCCTATTTCATAATTGACAGTATCTCCAGCAATGGCTGCAATACATAGAAGTATTAATAGAGTAAATAAATCCAGAGAACCTGTTGCAGCCAAAGCCCCTGTTGCAAAGATAAGGGAGTCACCTGGTAAAAAAGGAGTTACTACAAGGCCTGTTTCACAAAAAACAATTATGAACAACAGTAAATAGACAAGTGGTCCATATTCACTTGTTATTGCGCTTAAATATGTGTCAAAATGCAGAAAAAGGTCTGCAAAATACTCTATATTCCCCATGTACATCCTTTTATCAAATCCCTGTTATTTATTTGTATTGGCTTAGAATTGATCCAGTCTGATTTTTTATTTTTGATTTTTTTAGTATTGATATTTATTTGTCATAAGGAACCAAGGATTCATATAAGATTCATGATAAAATATTCACTCTGTTAAACTTATGCAAAGCAGTACTTGATATTTAACTGGACCAAAATCTTGATTTTAGTCAGGTGTTCAAAGCCTGAGAACCAATACTTGACTTTGAATATATAAACATAAAGGTAAGAAAATTAATTTTCTGAGAAGAAAGAATTTATATTAATAAGTCAATAAGCGGCTGGTGGGTTCTTTCTGCATGTTCAGACAAACTCACGGATGAAAAATGTACCTGACAATTGTTTAGATGCAATTTGTGAGAACCATGGCTATTATACTTTTCAAATAGCCGGACTAAGTGTAAAAACAATATGGAGAGATTATATGATCCCAAAGGATATGGTAATTTTTTTCCTTGAGATCGCTGTGATGCTTTTTATGGCGCTTTTATGTGGCCATATAACGAGCAGGCTTGGTTTTCCTGCGGTTTTTGGTGAGCTTTTTGGCGGTATTATTCTCGGCCCGACTGTCTGGGGGTGGCTCAGTCCCGATACTTATCAATTATTATTCCCAGAAACAGGAGCTGTATTTCAGAGCAGGGACGCACTTATCCAGATTTGCATGCTATTCTTCTTATTCGCTGCAGGCCTGGAGATGAACCTGAGCCTTGTTAAAAAACAGGGTAAAAATATAGCCTGGGCAAGCTCAATGGGCATAGTGGTGCCATTTGTAATGGGTATAGGGATGGTCTTTCTTTTCCCTGACATGTGGAAAGAACATTTTCATGGCAGGACATTATATTTTGCAATGTTCATGGGCACGGCGCTGTCGATATCGGCTCTTCCGGTAATTGTGAGAACCCTCATGGACATGAATCTGATGAAAACCGATATAGGGATGATCATTACCGGCGCTGCAACCATTGATGACCTTGTAGGATGGTCTTTATTTGCCTTTGTATTGAGCAATTTCGCACACGAGAGCGTCATGAATATCCCTCCTTATATTACTTTCATTCTGGTGATATTGCTTTTTGTTTTCATGGTCACCATAGGCCGGGTTTTGGCTCAAAGATCTCAAATATGGTTTAAGTCGCACCTGCCTTGGCCGGGTTCATTCCTTGGAATAACGACTGTTCTTGTACTGTTGACAGCAGCCTGTGCTGAGTTGATAGGAATACATTCCGTATTTGGCGCTTTTTTAGTGGGGCTTGCTTTTTCCCAGAACCTTGAGAAGCGTGAGGATGCACATGAGATGATCTATCAGTTTGTCATGTATTTTTTCGCCCCTCTCTACTTTGTTTCAATAGGGCTTAGAGCGAATTTCATTGAATCATTTGACCCTGTCCTGATGCTGACAGTTCTTGTCATTGCATGTATGGGCAAGGTACTTGGAGTGACACTTGGCCTGATGATCAGTAAGATGCGCTGGAGGCAATCAGTTGCAATAGGCTTTGCCATGAATGCAAGAGGAGCAATGGAAATGATTCTGGCTACGGTTGCTAGGGATGCTGGACTCATTGATGATCATTTGTTTGTGGCTTTAATCTTTATGGCGCTGGTCACATCCTTTATAAGTGGCCCGATTATCAGCCGCTTACATGCGTTTAATACTCCCGATGTCAAAGTAACAGCATAAAAAATTAAGAGATCTTACTGACCATTTTCAATTCCTTTTTTGAAAGCTTGCGTTCAAAGTATGCATGCTCCCTATTATGTCAAGTTTCTTATCACAGAATGCCTTGTGGACAGGCTGTCAGAAATTTTCAGATAATCTTCGACAGACAGGTTTACCGATGTCGATGAGATTCATAAAATCTTATCCTCAAATGACGTAAATACTCGAAGGAAGCTCCGTACTCGCTTTCATCAGAAAGCAGGGCGGGGTAGTTCACGTTCTGGCATTAAAGACACCCTACGATGTCTTAAAATTTCAAGATTCTTAAAATAAAAGAGTATTAGAAAGTCCTGTTCTACAGAACAATTCAGAACGATTTTCTGAACATTTATTCCTAAAGATATATGCCCTTAGAAGAGAAACGATACTTAATGTATGAAACACGTTTTAAGAAGATCCAAATTCAGCAGGACTGAATTCAAATAATTTCAAGTTGGGGGTTCAAGAAAATGTTGCTTATGGATATAATTACCTGGGAGCCGAAAGACTCGTTAAAAGTCGCAGAGTTCTATGCGAATTATGAATACCCGAAGGGCATAAAAGTGATAGCCGAATGGACTGACCTTACGGGCTACCGCACGTTTGTGATTTACGAAACTGATGACGAGAAAACGTATGCAACTTCAGTTCTTCCTTTCATAGGGCTGTGCAGGTTCGAGACATTCCCTGTTATGAAACTGGACAAATTTATGCAGCTGGCTCAGGAACTCACTGAAAAAGCCGGACAGAAAGGGATGGGAGCTGCTCAGGGTAAGGAGGCATCAGAAGAAATTTCTGAGCAGATAAAAATGCTGGAAAAAAGAGTCGAACGCCTTGAACACCACTCTTTCATCCGGCAGGAAGATACGACCTGAAACCTTTAAAGAGGAAAATTCCAGGTAAATTTCTCCGAATTATTCCATAATTTCTCCGAATTATTCCATAATTTCTCCGAATTATTCCATAATTTTTTTCAGATTTTTTCCCAGAATTTTTTTCAGATTTTTTCCCAGAATTTTTCAGATTTTTTCCCAGATTTTTTCCCAGAATTTTTCAGAATTTATTTTTCAAGAGCGCTTTCGAATTTATCAGCAACCATGCGGTAGATATGCCAGCCGTCAACAGGTCCCGCCCCGAAGTACTCGTAGAACTCTCTTGCAGGATTCCAGTCGAGTACTGCCCACTCCATTCTCCCGCAGTTTCTTTCTTTTGCGAGTTTAACGCAGTGCAGAAACATTGCTTTCCCTATCCCTTTGCCACGGAACTCGGGTTTTACAAAAATGTCTTCGATATAGAGCCCCTGCTTTCCTTCAAATGTGGAAAAGTTGTGGAAAAATACCGTAAAGCCTGCAGGCACTCCATCGAGTTCTGCAAAGAAAACCTCAGCATAAGGCTTTTCACCGAACATTGACTCATTCAGGGTTTCTTCCGTGGCTGTGACAAGGTGAGAGAGTTTTTCAAACTCGGCAATCTCTCTGATAAATTCAAGAATAAGAGGGACATCTTCTTTTTTTGCAGTGCGGATATTCAAACCAGATTTCTTATCGGTTTCGATCATTTTTTTTATTCCTTATTAGTTGATCAGTAGACATTATAATTAAAAAATTTGCATAGATGTGCCTTTAAGAGGCCATACCTGTTTGATTTCAAAAGTAAAATTCGCAAGCCCTATTAAATTGAAGATAGTATTTTATGTAATTTGTGAACTACTCCTCCCTGTTGCTTATACTCCGAGGAAGAGGCCTCTCGCCTTATCGAGATAGAAGTAATTACACCTTAGAAGTAACTGCACCTGCACAGGCCCTGATTATAATCATCTTGCATAACTGTTGTAGAGGGTCCAGGATCGATCGAAAGAATCAATGTAAAAAATTGTGAGATAGATGAAACCGCGAATACCGTGTACTGTACTTTCAGAGCATTTCATTTACGGACATCAGGGTGATCCCTGATGCTTTGTCAGGAAGATTTCAAACCTGTCACGCTTGCTGACAGGGATTTTTTCGAGCAACACTACTCACTTTACCCGCAAACCCACAGCAGCAACACATTCACAAACATGGTCTGCTGGAACCATGTTACACCATACCGATATGCATACATGAAAGGAAACGTAATTATTTCGTGCACCACCGAAGGAGTTACCCGGTTCCACTCACCAATCGGCCCCCGAGACCCCGAACTTATGCGTGAGGTTATACGGCTGGCACTCGAAGTAAGCGATGATACTCCCGTTGTGCTCATAGACCCTGATACTGCACGATGGATACAGGAGCTCGAGCCAGGCCTCGTGCTGGTGCCAGACAGGGACAACTTCGAGTATGTCTACAGGGCTTCTGACCTTGCAGAACTCCCGGGAAAGAAATATCAAAAAATCCGCAGCCAGCTCAACAGGTTCCGGAAAAACTGCCTGAATACGGTCGAGCCGGTCACATCCGGAAATCTGGAGGAGGTTATGGAACTCCTGAAAAAATGGCACGATTGGAAAGGGTGCGACAAGAACCCGGTCCTTGCCCACGAAGTAGAGGCAGCATTCTATGCGGTTGAGCATTTCGCCGAACTTCCCCTGAGAGGCTTTCTGCTCCGGGTTGATTCTGAGGTTGGCGCCATTTCCCTTTTTGAGCGCCTTAATGCAGATACAGCACTGATCCATTTTGAGAAAGGGCTTCCTGACTGCGAAGGCATTTATAAGGCAATCAACGCGAGTACGGCAGCGGCTCTTGCAGGCGAAGTGGAATACATTAACCGTGAGAGCGACCTCGGAGTCGGCGGCCTCAGGGAAGCAAAGCTGCGATATCACCCGCACCATATGGTTGAAGTATATTCGCTCAAACGCCCGAGTTGCGTTTCGGGAGCCCGCTGTCCTTTTCGCTCCGCTCAAGAGGACTAATTGATTGGTCAAAGTAGGAGCTTCACCCAAAATGACTGTCTGCTCGGCGTAGGAGGGGTTTTTTCCAAAAAAGGGAAGAAGAGACAGGGAAGAAGAAAAAAATCAGAGAATTGAAAGAAAAAGGAAATAAAAGAAATTGCTTCTTCTGCCTTTACTCTTCCTTTTTCTTTTCCCCGAAAGCTTCTTTTACGATTTTAACTGCGCAGAGTTCCCCGCACATAGAACAGGCATCGCTTTCGGTCTTGCGGGCGTCCCTGATTTTACGGGCCCTGTCGCCGTCGATTGCAAGCTCGAACTGCTTTTCCCAGTCAAGATCCCTGCGGGCATAAGCCATAGCTGTGTCCCGTTTCCAGGCACGTTCTCTTGGCCCTTCTTTTATGAGGTCGATAGTGTGAGCTGCAAGTTTCGTTACAAGCAGGCCCTCTTTAATGTCCTCAATAGATGGGAGGGCAAGGTGTTCAGAAGGAGTTACCATACAGAGGAAGTCAGTGCCGTACATCCCTGCTACTGCACCTCCGATTGCACCCGTAATGTGGTCAAAGCCGGGGGCGATATCGGTAACAAGCGGACCCAGAAGATAGAGAGGAGCTCCATCGCAGAGTTCTTTCATGCCCCGGACGCTGAGTTCGATTTCATTTAATGGGACGTGCCCTGGCCCTTCCACAAAAGTCTGGACATCGGCAGCCCTTGAGCGTTTTACTAGTTCTCCGAGAGTGATAAACTCCATGAACTTCGGGCGATCGGAAGCGTCAGCGATACATCCAGGACGCATACCGTCTCCAAGGCTAAGGGTCATATCGTATTCTTTTGCGATTTCAAGGAGATAGTCAAATTCGGCATAGAAGGGATTGTCTTCCCCGTTGTGCAGCATCCAGGCAAGGGTAAAAGAACCACCACGGCTGACCACATTCATTATCCTGTCACTCTGGCGCAGGCGCTCGAGGGAATTTAAGTTGACTCCGGCATGTACGGTTACAAAGTCCACGCCCTGTTCGGCATGTTTCCTGACGGCATTGAACATGTCGTCTGAAGTCATTTCCACAACAATTTTCTGGGAAGCTGCAGCCTGGTAGATAGGGACAGTTCCTACCGGGATGTTTACGGCTTTAAGGATACGGGTGCGGATCTCATTCAGGTCTCCGCCTGTTGAGAGGTCCATTACTGCATGGGCTCCGAAGGCTTCTGCGGCTTTTGCTTTCTCGACTTCGGCATCGATATCGATGCAGTCCCTTGATGTACCTACATTGGCATTTATTTTCGTGCTCATGTATTTGCCAATCCCGACAGGGAGGGTTTCTCGCCTGATATTCTTAGGAATGGCGATAAGCCCTTTTGCAACGCAGGAACGGACAGTTTCAGCATCTATTCCTTCAGCTTTTGCCACGGCTTCTATTTCAGGGGTAATGATTCCCCGCTTTGCATCTTCCATCAGCGTCATTTTTTACTCCATATGTGAGGTGGATGATATTATTTCAGTCCTGAAGTACTCCATGTTTCAGTCATGAATAGGGAAGTACTGATAAGGACATACCAGTAAAGAAAACAGGAACTACCGGTAGATGTACCAATAATAATGATAATGAAACAATATGATTGGATTAACTTTCTAGTTGAACAAACTTCCCAGTTAGAAAACTATAATGATTAATCCGGGAATTCCAGTTTGTCGCTTAGAACAGAGAGTAAACTGATATATAGCTTTTTACATTCGGAAAAGTCCACCAATAATGTATAAATAGACAAATATATAAATAATGTAAGCCAAGTAAGCAGGTCAAGAATATGCAGAAAACACAGACCTGCTGTATATAAAGCGAAGGGTTTTTACAGAGGGCAGGGGCTTTATAGACAGCGCGAATAGATAGCTAAAGTCAATCAGTTAGAGTAATTGATCTTAGAGTAATTGATCAGTTAGAGTCAAAAAATCAAACCGGAGAAACGGTTTATTACATACCGTTACATATTTCTTTAATATATCACCTTAATATTTCATACAATATAATGTTTCATAGGATGTTTCTAAAATATTTCTGAATATCTTCTTAACGTTTCCGTAAGAAATTCTATATCCCAATAGCAGAGGTTAAGGTACTTCATATGACAGTTGTCGCATTTGCAGAAAAAAACAAAGCAGCAGCCCAGATAGCCAGTATCCTTGGCGAGGGGGAAGTGGATAAAATTTCAGTGGAAGGGCTGCCTGCTTATGAGTTTAAATGGAAAGGGGAAGAGTGGCTCGTGATGGGGTTATCCGGGCATATTATGAACTATGATTTCCCCGAAAAATATAACAAATGGAGTGAGGTTGACCCGGGCACACTGCTTGTGGTTGACCCTGAGAAGTTCGTGACCAGGAAAGAGTATGAAGCTGCAATAAAAAACCTGGCAAAGAGAGCAGACAAAATTATCCTTGCATGCGACTATGACAGAGAAGGGGAAAACATAGGGTTTGAAGCAAAAACCCTTGCCGAAGAGGTTACAAACGTGCCTGTTGCAAGGGCGCGTTTTTCAGCCCTTTCCCCAAAAGAGGTCAAAAAAGCTTTTGAAAGCCCTGTAGACCCTGACCACAACCTTGCTATGGCTGCGGAAGCCAGGCAGATCCTTGACCTGAAAATGGGCGCTGCTTTTACACGCTTTGTCACTCTCTCGGTCAGGGAAAAAGCAAGGACAAAAGATATCCTTTCAATAGGGCCCTGCCAGACCCCTACCTGCGGCTTTGTGTACGAAAGGGAAAAAGCCATCCGGGCTTTTGAGGCAAAGGACTTCTGGAAGATTACTGCAATTTTTGCTGCAAAAGGTGGAGAATTCGAGGGTATTCACAGGGCAGGAAACATCCATGATAAAGAAAAAGCAGCTGAGATCTTCAAGCGGTTAAAAGGGGCAAAAGAAGGGCTCGTTGTAAAGAAAACGGTAAAAGA
This sequence comes from uncultured Methanosarcinales archaeon, assembly GCA_964434965.1. Lineage (GTDB taxonomy): Archaea > Halobacteriota > Methanosarcinia > Methanosarcinales > Methanosarcinaceae > Methanosarcina. The sequence goes on along the minus strand of CAYSWX010000001.1, from coordinate 180,633 downwards.
GGCAAAAACCACACCCCCGAACCCTTTGAATACTACAGAGTTCCTGAAGCGGGCTTCAAAATTCCTGGGGATCAGCCCGGAGGTTGCACTCGAAACTGCAGAACAGCTCTACCTTGCAGGGTTTACGAGCTACCCGAGGACAGAGACCAACAAATACGCAGACGATTTCGATTTCAAGTCCCTGGTCTTTGATTTTGCAAGGCAGAAAGAGTATAAGCCCTTTGCAGAATCAATCCTCTCTGCCCCTATTGTGCCGAAAAACGGAGAAAAAGACGCACACGACCACCCCCCTATCCACCCCATTAGAGCGGCTTCAAGGGGAGAAATCAGTTCTGCAGTAAATATCCCGCAGGCGGCAGAAGTCTATGACCTTATTGCAAGGCATTTTCTGGCAAACCTGATGCCTGCTGCGGTTTTTGAAAAAACCCACCTCCACCTGCAGGTCCAGGAAGAACCCTTTGACTCCTCAGGGACCGTGCTTAAAGATGCAGGCTGGCTCGAAGCCTATCCTTTTGAAAATAAAAAAGATAAGCTTCTCCCGTTTGTAGAGGAAAAAGAGACGGTAGACGTAAAAAAGCTGAGCAACACAAAGTCCAAGACCAGCCCCCCAAAGAAACTGACAGAAGCCGAACTCCTGACCCTTATGGACAAGCATGGGATAGGGACAAAAGCAACAGCTCCGACCCATATAGAAACAAATAAAAAACGGGGTTATTTCGAGACAAAAGGAAAGACGGTTTCAATCCTTGATACAGGCTTTACCCTGATGGAAGGGCTTTCCCTGTCGGTCCCGATCCTTGTAAGGCCTGATATCCGCTCAAAGATTGAAGCCCTTATCCAGGAAGTCGAAGACGGGAAAAAAGAGTTCGAAGCTGCGCTCGATGAGGGTACAGCCCTGATCAAAGAGATGTATGCCCAGCTTGAAGCAAACAAAAAAGAGCTGACTTCAAACATTGCAGGCACAATCAAGGACGAAGCTGCCCTTGAAGACAAGAAAAATTACATAGGGACCTGCAAGGCTTGCGGGCACGTGCTAAGGATCATACAGACAGACTCCGGGCGTTTTGTGGGATGCACAGGCTACCCAGACTGCAGAAACTCATTTTCTCTGCCGAAAACCGGAGCATTGACCGTTCTTCGGAGCAAAGAGTGCAAAAAGGAAGGAGCAGCTGTCCTGAAGGTAGGAAACAAATACAACTGGGCTGTCGGTGTAGGCCCCTGCTTTAAATGTGAGCTTGAAAAGGAATGCTATCCCCCCGAAACCGTGGGTTCGTGCCCTGAATGTGACGGGAGCATGTTCCTGATATCTTTCAAGGACAGCCGTTTCCTGGGCTGCACAAAGCGCTGCGGGTATACGCATTCAGTCCCCAAGACAGGAAAATTGACCCTTCTCGATAAAACCTGTGGGATCTGTGGATGGAAGCTTTTCAGGCTCAAAGAAGAGGGAGAAGGAAAAGAGATCCCTGAAGAAGATATCTGCATAAACCGGCGCTGCACGGAAGGAATAAAATACTGGAAAAAAGCAAGCCCCAGAAGTGAAGCAAGGGTGCAGAGAAAGATTTCTGCAGAGCCTGCAGCAGGACCGGGAGCTAAAAATACGGGAAGAGGTGCGGAAAGACCGGCAGCAGGTAGAGTTTCAAGAGCGTCATCTTCTACAGACGGCAGTAAAGAGAGTAAGTGAAGGACTTTTAAAAGGAATAAAGTTCTGAAGAGTAGAAGTGAGCTTCGCTCCGATGGACTGAATTACAAATAATTCTGAGCCTCTGACCCTGCCAACAGTATTAGCTATATCTAACCGTTCTTTTACGCTCGACGAAGGAGAGCGGCCTGTCCTAAAAAGCAGAAAAAGAAGAGGAAAAGGAAGAAAAAAGTGGCAAATAAAAATCACAGTGCAAAAAGAATGTCAAAAGCCCCTGAAACGCAGAAAAACAAATTCTGTCAAAAATATTTTTCATTTTTGTTTCATTTTACTACTTTTCTTTCCTTTTCTTTTCTTTTTTCTACGCACTTTCTGCTTCTTTCTGCTTTTTGGGTAGAGCCGCCAGACAAGCTGGCGGAGGTTTACGATATTATACGAATCTAAAAGCCCTTCTTGAGGATAATATGTTATTTTCAGACCCGTCAGACCCGTAATACATTGTTTGCCATACCAAACCGTTCTTTTACGCTCGACGAAGGAGAACGGCCTGTCCTAAAAAGCAGAAAAAGAAGAGGAAAAGGAAGAAAAAAGTAGTAGACAAAATAATTTACTTCTATTCATATCACATTTTCAAGCTTCGTCTACTTTCTATTTTTCTACTTCTCCCTTCCGTCAGAATTTTTCCGCTTTTTGTGAAGAGCCGCCAGACAAGCTGGCGGAGGCGTTTGTATTAACGGTGAATTTAAAGCCGGTTTTTAGAATTGAAAATTCAACCACAGTTTTCCGGATGAGGCTTTTTCGATCTTCATTCAGAAAATCGGGCAAAAGAAATAGGAAACCTGGAATAATGAGAATTAAAAAGCGATAAGAAAATTCTGAAATAACAAAATCCTAAAAGAGATATAAGAAAGAGAGATAAGAAAATCCTTTCGGATTTTCTCCTGCTTCTAAATTTTTAGTCGAAAAGAATTATGCTGCGGCAGGTGCGGCTGGTGCAGCTGCGGGCATTGCTTCGACCTGGGTCTTCCTGATCTCGACTCTGCGGAGCGGGTAGATGAACTTGGCCTGTCTGTAAATGGCTGCTGAGAGCCTGCCAAGGATTGCTTCCTGCATAAAGGTCTCGAAATCGGTTTCGGATGCTCTCTTCTTGACGATGTCAACCATCATTTCCCTGATGGCCATCATCTGGCTTGAGCGTGCTCTCTTGATGGTGAAGCAGGTTGGCTTTACACGGATCACAAAACCGTCCTTGGTCTTGACTTCGATGTTGGCATCGATCCTGGAAGTCTGCCTCTTTACGATTGAGCGGACATAGTCGGTTGTGAGTTCGTGGCCCATGAGGTCGGTAGTAGCTACCTCTCCGACAACGTTGTTGATCCTGAGGATGACCTTTGTGTTGTTCTTGGTCATGTCGTTGGTAAGTTCTCCAACTGTGGTTTCAACATTGCGGCCTACGAGAAGTGCAGGGTCTCCTGCCAGTGTGCTTCCGACAATAGCTCTGTTTAAGTAAGCAGGTGCTTCAATATTGTACCATTCCTTGGATTTCCATCCGTCAAGCTTTCTCTGTACTTTCTTTCTTGCCAAGTAATTCCTCCGAAGTAAACTCGTGTATGTAGTTTTGTGTTGCTTTGTCCTGATGCCCTCGGGCAGTCAGGTTTTTATCTTCCGAATGCTCGGTTGAGCTTTCCCATAATCAATGAGCGTGAAAGGTTTTCAGGCGTTTCTGGACAGTTCTGGACTGCCGCAGGATTCGCTCTTCTGCAACCTTTTGCGTGCAATACAAAAATCTCTGAGCCTCTTAGCGTTTCCGGACTGGGGCCCCATCCCATCTGCCGACAGCCACAGGCTCCTGATAGTCAAAAATGCGACCGGAAATCGGCCAGATATTCTCAGAAATTAGCGGATACTAACTAGTTAATGGCTCCACTATACACATCATTTCCATATATAAATAAATCGGTCAGAAACACGTTCTGCACTGATATTTGCATCGCAGGGAGAACGGAAAAAGGAAAAAATGAATGGAACATAGTGGAAAAATTCAGAGGAAAGTGATATTGCCGTCATGGTAAGATTCGGAGAAAGAGCAAACCTTATACATCTTACAGGACCTGGTAATTATCTTGAAGACATTTTCGGAGTTCCGGTCGATATTGTTCAGGAGAGAGCTCTTTACCCGATGATGAAGGATGATCTATTATAACTTCTTATAGTACAAGCGACATCCTCAAACGCCTGATGGATGCAGTTGATTACGAGACTTTCATGGAACGCCAGTACAGAAAACTGGAAGAAAAAGAGAAATACGTAACCAGTGATGAAGTCTGGATTTTGAAGTAAGGCTGCACTCTGATGCAGTAAAATTCCTGCTCGACTTGGATCAGGATATGAAAGACAGGATACGGCTGGTTTTGAGAGTTTACTATTTGAGCAGATCCCAAAACTCAAAATGGCTTCTCTGAATCTCTTATTCTGAATATTCAATCAAACTTTTGATCGTGAAAATAGTTCTGAAAAAGTTACTGATGTAGAAATAAATTTGGTTTTGGGACAAGCTCTAATATTATATATATGATGCTATTAAAACCTGAATTTGACAGATTCTACTAATTTGTATAGTATTTTCTTATAAAAAACACATTGCTTCTACATAAGGTGTTTATAATAAATAATAGTGGCAAAAATCAATCAAAACACGAGAAAACTTAGAATAGTATGAATAAAATAGACGCAGAAAGCCCATTTTTACATTAGAATATGTATGCTTCTGTCAAATTAAGGTTAAAATACAGATTTTGAATTTTTTATTTGGAAAAAATAAAAAACATTCGTAGAACTATAAAAACATCCTTCACAGTATATAGAAAGAGTAATATGTTAAAAAAACATACTCTGTTTGTGAAAAAAATTGGTGATAATAAATTTCTGGAATTGATAATTAAAGAACCGAAAGAATTATCTGATAGTCAGAAAAAAGCCGTTCTATCGGACAGAAGACATATTAGGATTATTGCCGGAGCTGGTGCCGGAAAAACTGAAACACTTACAAGAAAAATTGTGTACCTACTTCTGTATAAAAAAATTAAACCAGAGTTTATTGTTGCTTTCACGTTTACGGAAAAAGCAGCCCAGGGAATGAAAAGCCGGGTTTATGATAGGGTTCGCCAACTTGGTAGTGAAGAGATATGTGCCAAACTTGGGAAAATGTACATTGGCACAATACATGGTTACTGCTCTTTTTTACTAGAAAACCATTTTAAGTTTGGAGACTATGGAATTCTTGATGAAAATCAAGAAACTGCCTTTCTAATGCGTGTAGGATGGGAACTGGGGCTTGGTAAAAATGGGAATTATACCCAGAACTGCCGGACATTTCTTAAAAACCTTAACGTGGTATATGGGGAGCTGATACCAGAAAACAATCTAAAAAAGAAAGCTCCAGAATTCTATAAGTGTTTTAAAAAATATGAAGAAATCTTAGATTCCCATAAAAGGTTGACATTTAATAGAATGATCAATCTGACCCTAACGAATTTACAAGAGAAGCAAAACGTGCTCTCAGATGTAAAATATCTGATTGTTGACGAATACCAGGATATAAATAGGGCTCAGGAAAAACTTATACAGTTAATAGGATTGAATTCCGAGATCTTTATTGTGGGAGATCCCAGGCAAACAATTTACCAGTGGCGGGGATCAGATGAGAGTTGTTTTGAAGATTTTGCAGTGAAGCACATAGATACTGAAACCATTCCTATTAATGAAAACAGAAGAAGTGACAGACAAATTATAGAAATTTCAAATCAGTTCTCAGATTATTTTGAAGATGAATATGACCATCTTGACCCTGTGAGAACTGAAGAGGGCGCAGTATATATTGCAAAACTTTCGGACAATATCCATGAGGCAAAGTGGATTGCGGATCAGATAGAAAGATATGTAGATGCGGGAAAGTGTTCATATGGTGATATTGGAATACTTCTCCGCAGTGTGAATACATCAGCACCTCCATTCATTGATATATTTAGGGAAAGAAACATACCATTTATTGTAGGAGGTAAAGTTGGTCTTTTCCGCAGGCCTGAAATTCAAACTATGGGCAAACTTTTCGCCTGGCTTTACGATAAAGGATTCTGGTACGAAAGCCAATGGGATCGAGAAAATAAAGAGGAAGGAGAAGAGCTCCTCTATTCTGCACTTGAAAGCTGGAATAACGGAATTCCGAGCTGCAAATTACATAGCGAAGTAATTAAAAAGCTTGAAAACTGGAAAAAAGATACGCTTGCTTCAAAATACGAAAGCTTTACCGAAGTTTATCATGAACTCCTTGTCCTGCTAAATTATCTTAACCTTGACTCAGAAGATCCAAATGATGCAGTGACAATGGCAAACTTGGGAAGGTTTAGCTCTCTATTAACTGATTTTGAATCTGCAAATATGCTTGGTGGCAGGCAGAGAAACTGGGAAAGAGATTTGAAGAATCTCTGCTGGTACATGAATAGTTATGCATCTGGCTCTTATGAAGAGCAGCCTGGAGACGACATTCGTGGAGTAGATGCTGTTCAGTTGATGACAGTACACCAAGCAAAGGGGCTTGAATGGCCACTGGTCTTTGTCTCAGCTGTGAACACTAGGCGTTTTCCATCGAGTATGGCAGGAAGAGAGCAAAAATGGCTGATTCCAAGGAACATGTTTGATGCTGAGAAGTATGAGGGAGATATAGAGAGCGAAAAGAAGCTTTTCTATGTTGCTCTCACTAGGGCAAAGGACGTGCTGGTTATCAGTTATTTTGGAACATTGAACGGCAGAAATTCAGGAGAAAGTATTTTTGTCACTGAAGGGCTTAAAGATTCGAAAACTACAAAGCTGTCTTCAAAAGACGAACTACCTTTGCATGACCTCACAAGTTCCAAGATTTCAGATGAGATACTTACATACACTCCTTCTGAGATTATCCTGTACCAGAAATGCCCTTACTTTTACAGATTAAACCAAATTTGGGGTTACGAGCCTGGATTTAAAGAGAGAATCGGTTATGGAAATACTCTACATTTCTGCCTACAGCAAGCAGTGGATCTGATTAAAAATGAAGGGTACAGCCCCATAAGTGCAATTTCAACGTCAGTCGATGAGAATTTCTATATGCCTTTTGTGAACAAAACTCAGGGAGAAAAAATAAAGGAAGCAGCTAAGAGGAAGCTCATAAGTTTTGTGAAAATGCATGAAACTGACATGCATAATATACAGGAAGTTGAAGCAAGGATAGAATTTCCACTCCAAAAAGCCACAATTGCCGGAAAAATTGACGTTATAATTCATAATAGAGATCAGCTGGAAATTCGTGACTATAAAACATCAGATAGCGTTATCACAGAAGCTGAATCTGCCATGCAGGTCCAGATGTACTCAATTGGGATGAAAATGCTTGGGGAAAATGTGACTAAGGGTTCTGTAGCATATCTCTCCGACGCAAAAGTCGCATATGTGGAAGTAGATGATTCCAGACTTGAAGAAACAAAAAAACAAGTAGAAAGACATATAGAGGGAATAAAAAGCCGTAGCTTCAAACCATGTACAGAAGAATTTTGTAATAAGTGTGAACTTACAAAGATATGTAGATGGAAAAAAGGATGAGACATTTATCAAATTTTATATTTATGCATAATGAAATCAAAAGTCAAGATTGTATAAGTGTTTGGAGGGAATCGTATGAAAGCCATGTTATTACGTGTTGGTATTGATACAGGAAGCGGGGGAACACTTGGACCTATTTTTGGAGATGGTTCTTTTGAATACATCCCTATTTCTGAAGATTTGGAAGAGAAGAAAAACTATGGAAACACGATCGGTAGAAAAGGTCTTCCATTATCCACTTATGTGCCTAAAAAACTCAAAGACTTCGGAATGCATTTTGATCCGGAGTTTAAAACTTACACTTATGGGGACCCTACAAGTAAAAGAAGCTCTCTTCTGAAATTGCAGAAAGGTGATTTGCTGGTTTTCTATGCAGGACTAAAACCTTACAATAAAATAAATGGAAAAGCAGCATTATATATCATCGGATATTTCACAGTTAATGAAGTGGTCGATTTTAACCTTTTGAATCCCGAAGAAAAAGAAAAGTATTGCAGGAGATGCAAAAATAATGCTCACATAAAAAGGATGGAAAAATATGGGGATGAAACTCTTAAGAATCTGGTCATAATTACAGGTCAAAAAAATAGGAGCAAATTGCTGGACAAAGCCATAAAGATCAGTGAAAAAGGCAGCGATTCTATAGGTAGACCTCTACATGTAGTTTCCAAAAAGATGAGGCCCGTTTTTGGATTCAAAGGTTCTATTCAGAGGAGTAGGCCTCGGACAATAAAAGAAGAAAACGTAGATAAAATAACTAATTTGCTTTTTGTAGAATAAGTTGGATTTTCTACTATTTGAATTCTTTAATAAAATTTTAATCATAGAAACTTCTTTGTATCCAATTTCTATTTTTTCCTTAAATCTGATACATTTGTAGCGCATTATTGCATCATTCATCTTGGGATACTATCCAAAATACTTTATAGGACTTACTCTCTTGAAAAAAATAGAACTCAATAGGCATTGAGATTAATTTTTTGTTTTAGACATTTCAGGTTTTTGTGATGTTATTTTTCAGACAGACTGCCAAATTACAAAAAATAAACAGTTATCATAATAAAAAAATTTATTAAGTTGTGAACACTAATTTACAACACATTAAAAATAAAAGGGCAGTGTTTGACAAGTGATAGATGATTACACACAAAAACTCCAGGGGCTCTTACGTATACTTTTCCAGTTCGATTCGACAGATCTGGATTTTGGAATTTATCGCATAATGAACCAGAAGCGCAGTGAGATTGAAAAGTTCATTAATGAGGATTTGATCAATGCAGTTGAAGAGGAACTTGAAAATTACAGAGCATCTGAAAAGAGAGCTCTGGCCTCTCCTTCTTTGGCAAAGAAATGGTTTCAAGCAGCAACCTTGAATAATTTAGGAGTTTCAGCTACGGAGATTGCAGGTACGACCATCACAAACCCTTTAATCAATCCTTTACTCGGAGATTTCCCTGCATACGGAATTGAAACTTCAGAAGAGTATGTGCAAAGCAATGAAATAGAGGGCAAAACTTGGGATTCAGAATTTGGAGACGATGAAACAACCTTTGAACAGCACAAAGCCGAGATTTTCTCTCACATTTATCACTTTTTCTCACGCTACTACGACAAAGGAGATTTCATATCGCTCCAGCGCTACTCAAAACAGCAGAAATACGCTATCCCCTATAATGGTGAAGAGGTCATGCTTCACTGGGCAAACAAGGACCAGTACTTTATAAAAACAGGAAAGAACTTCCAGAACTATACTTTTAAAGATGACGGCAAGACCTACACCACAAATTTCAGGATTTCAAATGCCCATGTAGAAAAGAATAGCAACAAAGATGAAAACCGGTTCTTCATACTGAAAAGAAAAAGCAAGACTGAAACCGAAGATGGGATAGAAGTTCTGGAACCTATTTTTTATTATCCTGAGAACAAAGAACTTACCCTCCTCTTTGAATACCGGGGATTGACAAAGGAAGAAGAGAAGAAGTATGGTACAAAGAATGTACAGGACAAAATTCTTGATGAAACAGAAGCCAAAATTCTTGCTAGCATAAAAGATTCAGACCTGAGAAAGGTACTTACAAAACCTATAGACGAAAAAAAGAATTTCCTTCGAAAACACCTTAATCGCTATGTGCGAGAAAACAATACTGATTACTTTATCCACAAGGACCTCAAGCGCTTCCTAACCAATGAACTTGATTTCTACATCAAAAATGAAATCTTCGACCTCGACAACATTCTCGAATCAGGAAACGACGCAAAGATGGAGCGCTACGTAGGAAGAGTAAAGGTTTTCAAAGCAATCTGCTTAAAGATTATTGACTTCCTCTCCCAGATTGAAGAGTTTCAGAAAAAGCTCTTTGAGAAAAAGAAGTTTATTCTCTCTGCTGAATACTGCATGACAGTAGACAATGTTCAAGAATCTCTCTATCCAGAGATTCTTGAAAATAAAGCCCAGCTTGAAGAATGGGAAAAACTCTATGGTATCGGGGCAAAGAAGCAGAAACGTATCTCTGATTTCGAGTCCAAAGTAATAGACCTCAAAGCAAACCCCTATCTCGTAATCGACACCAAATTCTTTGACCAGTTCTTCAAAGACCGCCTCTTGGCAAGCTTCGATAACCTCGATGAAGTAACCGGTGGCCTGATGATTCAAAGTGAGAATTGGCAGGCTTTGAATTTATTACTAAATAAGTATTCTGGACAAGTAAAGTGTATTTACATTGATCCGCCTTATAATACTGGACCTTCAGAAATAATATATAAAAATATTTACAAAGAGTCTTCTTGGCTAAGTCTAATGGAAAACAGGGTTAGATTGAGCAAGTCATTTCTAAAAACCGATTCTGGGTACATTGTAGCAATAGATGATTACGAAGTAATTCATCTCACTGAAATATTAGATTATATCTTTGGAAATTATGATAGAAACATTGTGATTGTTAATCATCACCCACAAGGCAGTGGGGGAGCTAATATTTCAAGAACTCATGAGTATGCAATATTTTACACACCAAAGGGCGTTAATTTATTGCTGGGGACGCTATTAGATGATGGAACTGAAGAAAGGAGTTTGATGAGGAGTGGAACAGCTGAAAATAATTTTAGATATGGGAGACCAAATAGTTTTTATGCGTTTCTCGTTGACGAGAATACATTTGAAATCAAAGGAGTCGAAAGACCTCCTGTAGGAGATTATCCTAAAGAAAATACTAACGATGGTCTCAGGAGAATATATCCTCTTAGCAGGGATGGTTCGGAAAGAGTATGGCGTTTGTCATATGAATCTGGCGCAGATGCCGTAAAATTAGGTAAAATCAAATGTAGTAGTTCATTTACATTGTATCAAATTATAAATCATACAGGACGCCGTCAAATATTATTCAGTAACTGGACAGATAAACGATATAATGCTGGAACTAATGGATCAAATTTATTAAAGAATATTTTAGGAGAATCAAATTTATTTCCTTATCCGAAATCAGTTTATACAGTATATGATTCAATAGAATCTGTAACCTATAATGATAAAAAATCGTACATAATGGATTTCTTCGCAGGTTCTGGCACAACTGCTCACGCTGTCCTAAACCTCAACAAAGAGGACAAAGGCGATCGAAAATATATCCTTGTAGAAATGGGAGAGTATTTTGATTCGGTTACAAAACCCCGTATACAGAAAGTAATGTACTCAAGCGATTGGAAAGATGGAAAGCCTCAATCAAAAGAAGGACAGAGCCACATTTTCAAATACATTACACTTGAGCAGTATGAAGACGCCCTTAACAACATAGAATTCAGAGAGAAGAGTTCAGTACAGAGAAGACTTGATGATTTTTCAGACTACATGCTGCACTACATGCTCGACTTTGAAACTGCTGAAAGTCCTTGCAGGTTAAACATAACCAAGATAAAAGATCCTTTCAACTATACTCTCAAGGTTTCTGATCAAAATGAACTTCGGGAACAGGTCGTAGACCTTTTAGAGACTTTCAACTACCTTCTCGGAATCCATGTGAAGAAAGTTAAAACTTTTGAAAATAATGGCACCTATTACCGTGTGATTTATGGGTTTAAGGTTCAAGGGGAGAACGAGAGAAAGGAAAATATTATTGTGGTGTGGCGGTGCACTGAAGGACTTGATCTCAAAGAGGATAAGCACTTCATTGAAAGTACCGTTCTCTCGGAAAGGGAACCTGATTCAAAGGTTTATGTAAACTCGGACTTTGCTGTTGAAGGTGCATTCCCGATTGAGCCAACTTTCTCCAGGCTTATGGGGGCGTGAGGTATGACGGTGAGTGGAAGGAAGAGCGGGACAAAGAATAGCATTGGTAAAAAGAAGGCTTCGCTTGACAACCACCTCGTCCTGAACTCGTACATGCTCAATCTCTTCGGGATGAAAAGTTTTAATGAACTGAAAGATGTCCTGAAACAGACAGAAGAAGGGTTTGATGAAGAAGGAAGGAGCCACATGTTCCATGCTCTTTATTCCCTGAAGAAGCTGGAACCAGGACTTAAGCCCATGCTCGAAGAATATGACAGCAACATCAGAGAGTATATGGAACACATCAACCAGATCCGGGAAACTCCTATAAAACTCAAGTACTTCCAATACCTGGCTATGCTTTTCGGGGAGATCTATCTTGATAGATATTTCTCTGGTCATGTTAATTTTATTAATGAATTAACAGATTTTGAGTATAGATTCATTAAAGAGCATAAAAGTCCAGTTGAAGAAGAGAATAGTGGATTCATTCATTCCAGAAATGATCTCAGAAAACTTGCATTCTGGATGGCAACCGGGTCCGGGAAAACTTTTCTCTTTCAGCTCAATTATCTCCAGTTCATAAAACACAACAGAGGAAAATACCAGATAAAATTTGACAACATCCTGCTCATCACCCCAAACGAAAATCTCTCTTTCCAGCATATCGAAGAGATGAAGAAAAGCCGTATTCCTTGCATGCTTTTTGAAAACACAGAGCTTGGGGATTTTTCCAAATTTGCAGATGAGAACACCATAAAAGTGATTGACATCCACAAACTTACCGATGAAAAAAAGGGCTCTGGAGTCACCGTAGATATTGAAAACTTCGGGACAAAGAACCTAGTCTTTGTGGATGAAGGACACAAAGGTAGCAGTGGAAAGAAATGGAATTACTTAAGGAATGAGCTCACTTCGGATGGGTTCAAAATTGAATACAGTGCTACTTTCGGGCAGGCTGTAGCTTCAGGAAGCGAAGAGGGGCAGAAACTTTTTCATGAATACAGCAAATCAATTCTTTTTGATTACTCCTATCGCTTCTTCTTTGGAGACGGATATGGAAAAGAATACAAAATCTTGAACCTCAAGGACAAGGCATATTCTGATGAAATAAAGCACAAACTCATGCTCGTGAACTTGCTTTCCTTCTACCAGCAAAAGAAGATTTTCAACGATGACTATGCTGAAGCCCAGGAATATAATATTGCAGAGCCTCTCTGGATTTTTTTGGGTAGCAGTGTAAATAAAAACACTGAAACTTCTGATGTTTTACAAGTGGTCAATTTCCTCGGAAAATTCCTCAAAAACGCAGATAACTGGGTAATAAATAATATCAAAGAAATCTTTGAAGGAAATTCAGGACTTGAAGACCCCACAGGGCTGAACCTATTCTCTCCCCACTATCCTGAACAGAAGCTCAAGTTTCTCCGCGAGAGCGGGTTATCTCCAGAAGAAATCTATACCAATATACTGAAAAAGGTTTTCCACACTACATGCCCTGCTCCTCTCTATCTTGTGAACCTTAAAAATGCAAGTGGGGAAATCGCGCTTAAATGCGGAACAGGAAAATACTTTGGAATAATCAACATCGGGGATGATGTCCAATTTTTGAAGCGTGTAGAAAATGAATGCGAAGAACCCGATACCTCAAAAATCCTGAACCTTCGAATTGACTCGGATGATATAAGCTACTCTCTTTTCAGGGATATCAACTCAAACAACTCCAACATCAACATACTCATAGGGGCAAAGAAATTCATTGAAGGATGGAACTCCTGGCGTGTTTCTAACATGGGGCTTCTGAATATCGGTAAAAGTGAAGGCTCCCAGATCATCCAGCTTTTCGGCAGAGGAGTTCGGCTCAAAGGTAAAAATATGAGCTTAAAAAGGAGTACTGCAACTGATGAGTGCCCTTCTGAATATATCCCTGTGCTTGAAACTCTGAACATCTTCGGCATTGAAGCCAACTACATGGATCAGTTCAAAGACTACCTCAGAAATGAGGGCGTGCCTGTAGACAATAGAATAGAAATCCCAATAATAATTGAGATCAATGATTCCTACATAAAGGAAGAGTTACTCGTACCTGACTATAACAGCCGGGAATTTAAGAACCATATTTTCGAGCTTGATAGTTATGAACAAAAGGGGCCAGTGGAGATTGACCTTTATCCTAAAATTGATATCTTGGAAAGTACCGAATCTGAAGGAATAAGAGCCGAGGACAAAAAACCAAGAAGGGAAATCAAGAGTCCCGAAATTGATCTCCTCGATTGGACAAAAATATACAACCATCTTTTAGAGTTCAGGATTCAAAAAGATTGGAACAACATTTATTTTTCTAAAGAAACATTAAGAGGAATCATTGAAAGAGGAAATGATGCATACAGCCTTAAATGCCCTGAAAACATTATTCACCCATTAAAATTTGGGGATGTCTGTGAACTCGAAGAAGCTGTAATAATCATCCTCAAGAAATACCTGCAAAAATACTATAACCGACAGAAAAACATCTGGATTAATAGGAATCTTTACCTCAAAAAACTGGATGAAGAGAACGGAAACTTTTCCTTTGAGGAGTTTCGGGTTTCTATAGGCGAAAAAGAGGTTGAGATCATAGAAGCTCTTCAAGAACTTGAGGCACTAAAAGAAGATTTCATGCGGGGCAATACAGACAATGTGTATTTAACCAATGTTTATTTTGATAGACATATTTATCAGCCATTGATAGCAAAAAAGTTAAAGGACTCCTCAAAATACTCGATACATCCAAGTGGTCTCAATTCTGGTGAAGTACAGTTCATAGAGGATCTAAAAGCCTATTTGGTTAGTAATCCGGAAATATTCAAGGATACAAAACTCTTTGTTCTACGTAACCTTCCAAAACTTGGAGTCAAGTTTTTCGACACCGTCAGCTTCTTTCCTGACTTCATAATTTGGATAAAGAATGGAGACAATAGCCAACATTTGCTCTTCGTTGATCCAAAAGGCTTGGTACATACTAATGGTTTCAATGATGAGAAAATAAAGCTTTGCCACAATATCAAAGAGACAGAAGCAGAAATTAACACTAAGCTTCAGAAACAGGGTTCAACTCAGCAAGTGAAACTCGATTCTTTCATTGTTTCTGTTACCTCAAAACGTGAACTTGAGCCTGTTTTCCGCGTGAAATTGAGTTCCAAATATGAGAAGAACCACATACTTTTCCAAGAGGATAAAAACTATATTGAACAAATGTTTTATTCAGTCTTTTAAATTGGAAAATAATTAAAGTGACAAGAAGTCAAGAAACAAACTTCGTTTCTTCAATTCCAAAGCTCTCATGACAAACAAAAATTAAACATTCTTTTATAGATATTTCGCGTAGTGAATATGTTTTTTTAGAGAGAATGTTGTTAATAAATTATAAAGAAAAAAATTACCTAAGAAATACGAGTTGTATTTAATTGTTGATATATTAACGAGTTTACGGAAGGAAAATTTACAAAGATTTAATATATATAACACCTCACTCTCAATCAAAACGCAGGGTTTCTCATGCAAAAACAATTATACAAAACTGAATTAGGGAAGTATTATGTCGGAAACTCAGAGGAATTATTAGTTTCTGGACTAGGAAATAAATTAAAAAATAAGGTTCAATTACTCTTAACTTCTCCTCCTTTTCCATTAAATCAGAAAAAAAAATATGGAAATTTACAGGGAGAAGATTATAAAAATTGGTTTATCAGTTTAGCTGAAATATTTTCTAATTTACTAACTGATGACGGGTCAATAGTTATAGAAATGGGAAACTCATGGGTTCCAGAAAAACCAGTTCAATCTCTTTTACACCTCGAATCTTTATTAGGATTTGTGAAAAATCCCAATGCTAGGCTTGTGTTATGCCAAGAATTCATTTGTCACAATCCATCAAGACTTCCTTCTCCTGCTCAATGGGTCACAATAGAAAGAATAAGAATGACTGATAGTTTCACTCATATTTGGTGGATGTCAAAATCTGAAAATCCTAAAGCCGACAATAAAAAGGTGCTAAGACCCTACAGCAAACAAATGTTAAAACTATTGAAATCTAAAAAATATAATTCTGGACTTAGGCCATCTGAGCATAGGATAGGAGATAAAAGTTTCTTAAAAGATAACGGTGGCAGTATAATGCCAAATGTTATCGAAATAGAACAAATAGATGAAAATAAAGAGTACAGAGTACCAAATATTTTTAGCATAGCAAATACAAAATCCGATGATATTTATCTAAAGATATGCAAAGAGAGAGGTTTTAGACCTCATCCTGCAAGAATGCCTCCAGAACTAGCAAGTTTTTTCATAGAGTTTTTAACTGATGAAAACGATTTAGTATTAGATCCTTTTGCCGGTAGCAACACCACAGGTTACTGTGCTGAAAAAATGGGTCGTAAATGGGTTTCAATTGAAGCAAAAGAAGAATATGGATTACAGTCAAAAATAAGGTTTGAAAATTCCTTAGACTCTTCTGTCAAAAACTAATATAAACAAAGTATAAACAGAGATGTAAATATGGACGTAGAGCGAGCAATAAAAGACATCGTATCTATTGATATCTTTGAAGAAGCTAAATTAAAAGAAAATTTCGCTGGTAGACCCTTTTATATAGATTATGAAATGCTACATATGCTTGTAGCAGACTCATGGAAAATGAAAATAAAAGGACTTCCACATGGCTCTTTTTTGCTCGCTTTCTATGAAAATGAAGAGGATGTCCATGAAGCTTTGCTTTTAAGAGTGTTAAGACCTGTAAAATTGCCAACAGACATCAGTGTTATCAGTTCCATGGTGGAATATTATAAAGATAATCTAAAAACATCAGGTAAAGATAATAAACTTGATGATTTTACAAGATATGAATTCAGTTTTTCTGGGCTGGAGTGTCGTATCCTAGGTACTTTTTATAAAGACAGAAATGGTTCGATATGCTTTGGGGCAGATGTGGAAAATTTTTACAGTGCAAACAATTACAGTGTATATAAAGCTCGTGAGAAAGTACTGGAACAAATTGTAAATTTTAGAGATGGAAGTAACATTCCTGGAAATGGGACCGATGAGAGAATAGGTCTTGTAAGATATAGTTCCTCTAGAAGATTTCAAGAAGATGAAAAAGAAGTTCCTGTTTATGTATCTCCAAAAGATTTCCTCGGCAAAAGAACAGCGCTCTTTGGGATGACAAGAACTGGAAAATCTAACACTGTAAAGAAAATAGTTCAAATCACTCAAAAAATAAGCAATAAAGCAAAGTGTAAACATTTTAATGAATCAGATAATAATACAGAGTCTTTTGCAGAAGATGGGATCCCAAAGTACCCTGTAGGACAAATAATTTTTGATATAAATGGGGAGTATGCAAATGCAAATATGCAGGATCAAGGAACTGCAATATTTGAGTTATATAAGGGAAATGTGGAGAGATACAGTCTTTTAGGAAGAAGCGGTGAAGACTTCAAAATAATGAAGGTTAATTTTTATACAGATATTCTTGGAGGCTTTGAGCTAATAAAATCTAGTTTAAAAGATGACACGAGTGATTATGTTAACAGTTTCAAAATGGTCGATTTGACCCCTCCTGAAAATGAGCATGATTTCTCGGATAAAATCAGATATGGGAGAAAAAAAGCAGCATACTCATGTTGTTTATTCAGTGCAGGACTGATTCCACCAAAAGATTATAAAGTCTATTTTGAGGGGAATGATGAGCTAAACAAATTAGTTCAAGAAGACGGAAAAATAAATCCAAAAAATGGAATTACGCTTAAAGAAGCAACTAGTTGGTTTACTGCAATCTGGGAGCAATCTAATTCCGAGTTTTTTGAAAACTACAAAAAAAAGAAGGGGCATGATTGGATAGATGAAGACTTAAAGGCTTTACTAATCTTTTTAACTAAGAAAAAGAATCCAGTTGGCAGGCAAAATATCAGTGGTTACCTCAAACTAAGGAAAATGAAAGACTTACACACTGCTACTAATGAAAAACCATTTGAAGACGAAATCATCGAAGCATTAGCTCAAGGTAAAATAATAATAATAGACTTATCTCAAGGAGATCCTGAGATTCAAAAACTGTACTCTGAAAGAATATGTAGTAAAATATTTAGCCACTCGATGAGCAACTTTACCAAAAATAAACCAAATAATTTCGTACAATTTTATTTTGAAGAAGCTCACAATCTATTTCCAAAGAAAGAAGATAAAGATCTAAGCGATATATATAACCGAATAGCAAAAGAAGGAGCGAAATTAAACTTAGGTTTAATCTATGCAACCCAAGAAGTTAGCTCAATATCCTCAAATATATTAAAAAACACCCAAAATTGGTTTATTGCTCATTTAAACAATGAAGATGAGATCAAAGAAATTAAAAAGTACTATGATTTCAGAGATTTTACCGAAAATTTAATTTTGTTCAATGCTACCTCTGATAAGGGTTTCATCAGAATGAAAACTTACTCAAATTCCTTTGTGGTACCAGTTCATGTAGATCGATTTTTGGCTGATGAAATTGACTTAGAGGGATCAGAATGAGCTATTTAAGCCAATCTGGAAGGAGACCAAATGAATATGCAAGCAAGTCATCACATAGCAACATAATATGGGATCAAGATATTAAAAAATTTTTAGATAAATGCAGCCTTCCCAGCAGCTCTGATGAAATTGATCTGAGAGAAGAAAATCTTATAGCTGATGTCAATTACGATTTAAAGAGCCCTATAAGCCTTTTTATCACAATAGATGGGGGGTATACTGAAGTTTTTGTAAGAAGAGAATTCCCATCATGTGTTTTGAACTTTTTTCAATTCGGAGCATTGATTTTTGAGCTTAAAGCTCTTAAAACTCTTTCTGATAAACATTATATAGATCCAGAAGACATCGAAAATCTAAAAAAAATAGAACGTCTAAAATTTGTTTTACCTACAAAAAATATTTCTTACAAAAATGAAAGTTTAACCAATTCAGTTAGAAGTACATTTTATGAGTTTTTTACAGAAAATAAAGAAAATTTCATTGAAACTCTAAAATGGTTTTTATATAGAGAATATGACAATAAAAAAGAAATTAATTCTTACACGCTTTCTAGTTGTCCAAACCCAAAGTGTGACAATAAAAGAATCGAATTAAATAAAAGGAATATGTCAGAGAATTATTTTTTCCTTTGCGATAACTGCGGGGAAAAAATATATTTAACAGATGTTTTTAGACTTCATGAGGTCATCGATGATGAGTTTGGAGCCGGTGGAATTCTGGCGTACGTTACCAATATTCTTGAGCACATATTATTGATTCATTATATAAAAACAATCTTGAAGATAAAGCCCTCTCTGCTGAAAGAAACGTTATTTATCAAAGATGGGCCTTTAGCATTTTTTAGTGTCACTGCGAATATGCATAAACCAATGAGGGATTTGTCTAACTATTTATTGGAAAACTACGACCTTAATTTAGTAGGCGTCGAAAAAAGTGGACCTTTTGTTGAACACGCCGCTCAAATAGGAGATAGAATGGAATCTGGAACACTTCTACTCATGAATAATAATTACATATATAAATATATAATACCTGGCAAAGCTGATCCAGACAATCCCTATGCAAGGACATCTTATTATGGGGGAAAATTGATTTTTAAATCTCGTGATGAAAGAATGTATGTTGTAACCATACCTGTTGAAAACGAATCCGTTGTCCTCGATCCAAAAAAAGAAAACTTTAAGAATGTAGATTCAATTCTACAGAATCTAGAGCAGCTAAAATGCGATATGTACGATAATTCTTTGTTTCCTGTCGCACTCGCAAACAAGCTAGTATCTTTATCAGCGCATCCAAGTTCAGTCATACTTGAAAAATTTGCCAAGAGCTATATAAGATCATAAGAGTGAAAACTTTGTTGAAAGTAGAATTGATAGTGAGTCATTGCTCATATCCAAAAACGATTACACTAAACTTTTTAAAAACTGGTAATATTAAATCCAAAAACCAAGAGATTTCAATCAAAAGACTGGTATTTCAAACTATAGTTTCCCTCCTCTCAAAACCCCAACAAGCAAAATCCTCCTGCCAAACTCTCATCTCTCCTCCCTCTTCCTCTCTTGTACCCTTAGAGCATTCTAAAAATCTCTGATCCCAGGAAGCGCACCAATAACCTCCTTCATACCATCCAGTTCCTCAACAGATATTCTTAGTAAACTCCATAACCCCCTCCTGAATCCGATTAATAAGGCATCTAACTAATCCCCAATCACTATCAAAAATTTTGCACACAGGGGTCCGGTTTGAGGATTTCATGATTCTGGAGATTTTGCTGCGGGTTGGTTTGTTGAAGGATCAAAAACTAATAAACGGTAGGTGGGGGGAGAGGAGAGCAGTACGTGCGGAAATATATTTTTACAGAAATACATTTGAACACCTCTTTGAAATCAGATTTTCTATATAATCGTCTACCTGAAACAGACCTTCAAAGATAGACGAGAATGTTAGCACAGCTATAAATAAAATAATTGGATGTGATTTATCTAAAAGACGAGGGGTGTCATACGCAGGCAGAAACTCTTGAAGAGTTAAACAGGAGAATAAAAAAGCAATTGAACTTTACCTCGAAGTCAAAACCGAAAAAGAGGATAAGTAATCTCTCCCCACCCTTCAAGCCAAACCAGAGCCGCCGAAAAAGGCTCAAATTCCCTTCTCACCTGCGCAGCAGCTTTTCATTTGCAGTCAGGATCTCAACCCCGAGTTCGCTGAAGTCCTTATCATGCGTTACAAAAACCATCCCCCTTGAGCGGCAGATCTCTGCAAAGAGGAGGTCGTTGAAGTCGTACTTTCCCTGCTCGAAAAAGCTCATGATTTCAGGCAGGTCTATGACTTTTAAATCAGGGTCGCAGGCAAGTGTGTTTCTGAGGATCTTTTTTACGTTTGAGGCAATATCTTCAGCAACAGGGCGGAAGCTGATGGAGTTTCTGAAGTCCTTGAACCTTGAATAAGTAGTCTGCTGTTTGAACTCGATCCTTGAGAAGGCATTGATAAATTCCGAGATAATCATGCAGTTTATATAGATCGTGCCGTTTGATCTCCGGATTTCTCTTAAAGCCCTGGAATAGACAGCCGAATTCTGGTCAGGCCAGCCTATAGGGCCGTAGATGTAAAGCCAGATATTGGTGTCAAAAAAATAACTCTTTTCTGATGGAAAATCATAGGTCTCTATGGAATGGATGGGAACTGAGCTCGGCTTTACAGGAAGGGTTTTTCCAGGGCGGAGCCTCACACTGCGCCTTACCGGATAAACCACCGCGCGGTGGATACTCTTAGGCATCTTCGCCCCCTATCACATCCCTGAATGCCTTTCTACAGGAATACGCATGTTCAAAATAGCTTTTTGCACGTTCCATTACTCTCTTAAGGACAACTTTGTCTTCAGGGTCATGGTCCGTAAAAGAAAGGTTATTCTCAATCAGTTCAACAGGGAAAGTTCCGTAAAGCTGTCCCACAGCCGCATTTAGAAAGGCAGGCGTGATTTCATCAGTCTCTGCAAAAGAGAGCTCAATTTTCCTGTTATTGCGGAAAGCGTCTGCAATTCTATCGTGCACTTTCTGCCCATCACAGGCTGCAACACAACAGTTGCTTCCTGCAGCCTCAATAACTCTTATTTTTACCTTCTCTTCCGTAGCATCCCCCACCTGATCACTCCTGCACTGTATTAACTTTTCAATTGGCTTAATCGGCTTTTTTCTTGAAAAAAAGCCATCCGCGATCCTCTTTTCCGTACTTTGTCTTTATCAGTACGTACTCCCCTTCAAGTTCTTCCCCGTGAAGCGTTACAACAATTTCCTTCTCGTTACGCTTAAGAAGCTCAAAATTACCTCTGTCCCATATCTCAACCTTACCGGCCCCGTACTGTCCTTCAGGAATTTCTCCTTCAAAATCTGCATATCCGAGCGGATGATCTTCAGTCTCGATAGCAAG
Organism: uncultured Methanosarcinales archaeon; assembly: GCA_964434965.1. Taxonomy (GTDB): domain Archaea; phylum Halobacteriota; class Methanosarcinia; order Methanosarcinales; family Methanosarcinaceae; genus Methanosarcina. The sequence continues at coordinate 159,121 of CAYSWX010000001.1, read as the reverse complement.
CCTTTTTATGCCAGCATTTTTCGGAGGCTCTTTGGGGACCGCCCAGCTTTTAAGGACGCCGTCCATCTCCAGGCGGAAATCATAATGGAGGTTAGTTGCATCATGGCGCTGAACCACAAAAATAGGTTTGCTGGAACTTTTTTCATCCCCGCGAACAGGGGGTTCGGAAGTCTTTCTAAAATCCCTTTTCTTCGCATATTCCTCAAGCATGGAAGATCAATAGAAAATATGTCAGCGCCGGGTATAAATGATTATTCGGCAAAGCTTGAAAAGAGAGACACGAAAAAGGAACTGGAAGGTATAAATCAAAGTTGCGCTGTCACACCCCACAGCAATCGTGGATATTAAATACCAAAAATCACTAAAAGGTTAGAAATTCAAGTTATATATGTTCAACTTGACCAGTATGGCAATTGTAAAAATATTCAACACTACAAAAATAATAACTGGAATTGCCATATCTGCCAGCATACTCATCCACGTATTTTCGATCTTTTTATCCCAGGCAGCGAAATATTCCTGATTCTTACGTTTTGTAGGCTTAAACTGCATTTGTTTTCCTCAAGTTCCAGGTATGTTTTTGATAATCTTGCGTTTTTGAGAATCTTGTTGTTTCGGAGTTTCTTTCCTTCAGTATTTTTTCCATTTATTTCTTTATAATCAATAGTGCGTAGTAGAGTATATCGGCAAGCAGAAGCTATTAAAACCCAAATTGCCTGAAAATTTATCCGGTCAGTAAATCAGTAATAAGATATTCAGGTATATTAAAAAGGATTGGTATAAAGTAATAAGAATTTTATAAATACTCAATCTTCAGTTTGTTTGGCCTAAGAACAGAAACTACTCCGTGGCTAAACACCAAAAAATAATGATGTTCACTGGTTTACACAAAACTACAAAACCATCCATAATATATAAATGTTGTATATTTATCAAGCTAAATGAAAAAAATTATTTTAATTAATGAAGTTAAATCAATTTTTGGGACAGGATTACAATGCAACCTCGAAAGGATAAACTTCCTCCCATTTATCACCTATGACAGAACTAATACCCCCTTCCTCTATCCTCATCTGCATTATATCACCCTCTAACCTGATTGTTATGAGGTTTCCACTTTCGTAATAATCGCATTTAACAGAAGAAGAATCTCCATAGTGCAGGAGGGCAGTACCGCAATCATACAAAACAAGATAGTTGTTTCCGGATTTGAATTTTCGCTTCATGTGAAGGATCTCCCAATAATTTCCTTCTGGGGTCTCTGGAAATTTTTTACATAATTAATGCGGTACATCTTTATTAATTTTTTTAATGACTAAGTAATTTTTCCCTTTATTGAATTTCCCCGACCTGTGCCTTGAATATATTTTCGCTGATGACTTAATTTAATCTGAGGACATGAAAACTATAACTCACCTTTTTTTGGTTAGATTTGAAAAAACATGTTTCTACTTTTCAAAAAACGTTATACGTATTTATCAAAGCATTTTGAGATCTTAAGAGGGTGGTACGTTAATATTGTGATTGTGGCTTACAAGGTCTCCCTTATGCAGGATTTTCCTGGCTGCAGCGACTTTTATGGCCCCATTATGAGTTCAAGCAGCCTATGTCCGGCCGCCAGGCAGATGAAAAATGAAGATATATGCCGGAGGCAAACCACCTGAAAGGCTGGAATGGTTTTCTACATACAGGCATAAAACCCTGTGAAAAAGATCTCCAACACTGCGAGCAAACATTCAATATTTATATGATCTTATGCAAAATATGCATTGCTTATGAGTTATTGTTTTTTGCTTAAAATTGAATTCTTTGTTTTATCCAGCAAGTTATTTAAGCAATCTGGGTTTTACCTGTTTTATGTTCCAGGTAAAAAAAAGTCCTCATCTGGCAGTGCTGCTTGGCTGTATTCTCTACGGGATGACCGGCTTATTTCTTGCCAATATTAACAACCTGCCCATAGCTTCAATAATATTTTACCGCCTGTTATTCGGCCTTATCTTTATTTTCACATTTCTTCTGGCAACAAACAGGCTTGGAGAACTGAGACCTGGAAAAAGGAGGTTTCGCCTGCTCTTGCAGGGTATATTTGTCATGGTAAACATGTTCTTTTATTTTCAGTGCGTAAAAAATACCTGTTTCTCCATAGCTATCCTGCTTGAATACACTGCCCCGATCTATGTTATGCTGGCTTCACCCTTCGTTTTGAAAGAAAAGGTAGGGAAAGAGAGTATTGCAGCTCTATTTCTTGCAATTGCAGGTGTTTATATGGTGATCCGTCCAGAAGGCGGGTTTGGGACTATTGAATTTTCCGGAATCCGTTTAATGGGAATTGCATCCGGGCTCTTTGCTGGGATGGTCCTTGCAATTATCATTATGAATGTGAGGGTTCTAAAAAGAGACCACTCAGAATTTGCGATTGCCTTCTGGGGTACTGCTATCAGCTGCCTCTTAATTTTGCCTTTTGCTTTTGAGACTCCATTTTCGTTACTTGCCCCAAACCTACTCACTCTAGTTGTTTTCGGGACCGTTTCCGTGGGTATAGGAGGAGTTTTAACGACTATCGGATATGCAAACCTTCAGTCTCAAACCGGGAGTCTGCTTGCTTTAATTGAGCCGGTTGCAGGTGTCTTTTTTGATCTGGCCTTCCTCGGAGTTGCTCTTTCAGGAAGCACACTTGCCGGATGTATTCTTGTGCTTGCCGCAGCTGTAATTGTCAGTTACTGTGGATCTTCAAAATCTTCTATAGCATGTGCGGATTATCTGGAAAATGCAGAGAGCTACTAAATACCGGAAATACGAAAAAAGCTGATCATTAGAGCTGTATGACTAATAAAGCAGTTTCAGAATTAAGAGAATTTCAGAATTAAGAGAATATTACTTCAAGCCTAGGGGCATGTTTTCAGCATTTTCTTTCTCTCAATCGCGTGCCAGTTTGCAGGTTATGTTTTCTTTCCCAGCAAGCCGACCTCGTTTAGCGCGGTGCGAGGAGAAAAAACTGAAATATTTTCTGACAAGCCGGAAAAAACAACAAGCTGATCAAAATATATCTTCAGAGTCCGAAAAATTGTGAAATAAAAAAGGAAAAAACGAATAGAGAAAATTTACCTTCTGAGGATCATGGACCTCAGGCGGTCAGCAGCACTTGCAGACTTGTCTGCAATGCCTCCTACCCTTTCGACAAGCCCCATGAGGTGGCAGACTCCGGCCCCTCCTATGGCAGACTCGTGTTCAAAGATCTTCTTTAAGAGGGCAGTCTCCAGCACATCTACGTCATGTTCAAGCTTTTCGACTTCAGGGACGATCTTCAAGGTCTCTTTAATTTCTTCTTTGCTGAATGAGGTGGCAAGAAGCTTGTAAAGCTCGCCCACAAGCTGGTCATACATCCTGGCTGCTTTCAAAGAGGCTGCCATGAGTTCCAGAAATCCTTCCTTGATTTCATCAGGGAGGTCTTTGCAGGGACGCAGAGTCATCCAATAGGCTGAAGCCTGGGCATAGTCAGCTATAGAGTCCTGCTGCTTAAGGAAAGAAAGGAGATCTTTTTTGTTCACTGGCAGCCTGACGTAAGAAGGTATGCTTGCTCTGATTTTCTGTTTTATTTTATCGGCATCATGTTCCAGTATATCGATTTCATCAGTACGCTCATCAAGAAGTGCCTGATTCCCTGTACAGTAGGCGTCCATTGCTTCAGCGAGCTTTTCAACTGCAAGCACTCCTTTTCTAGCATGTGCTTCCAGCGGGACAAAGGGAGATTCGCCGACTATGTCAAAGACGGAACGAATGTAGTCTTTCATAAAAAGATCACCTCAAGCCCTACAAAGATCAATGCCGATGTAAGGGCAGCTATGGGGACTGTTGCTATCCAGGAAGAAATAATCCTCCAGATCACGCGCAGGTCAACGGCTGCAATCCCGCCTGCAAGTCCTACACCTATAACCGCACCAACAAGTGTGTGAGTAGTCGAGATTGGAAGGGAACTGTAGCTATGAAGCAGAACCACTGAGGCTGTTGCAAACTCTGCGGAAAAACCGCGCGTTGGGGTGAGTTCCGTGATCTTTGAACCTATGGTTTCAACCACTTTATAACCCCAGGTTGCCATTCCTATTACCATGCCAAGCCCTCCCATTACAAGCACCCATATGGAAATTTCGTTTCCCATTACGCCCATAATATTGAGAGCAGCAGCTATAGGACCGACAGCGTTTGCTACATCGTTTGACCCGTGCGCGAATGCCATATAACAAGCAGTTATGAGCTGTAAAGATATGAATTTTTTCTCAACAGACGGCAGGTCGCTAGCTCTGTGCAGGAATAGGTTTCTTATGATAGAAAAAGTAATGTAAGCGAAAACAGCCCCAAGAGCCGGGGATATAAACCAGCTGGCAATGATTTTCGTAAGTTCTCCCCAGTGAACATCAGAATAAGATATTATTCCGTTGTGAGCTGCAATCAGCCCGAAACCGAGTACAGCACCAACAATAGAATGACTGGTTGAAACGGGAAGGTTATAAAAAGTCGCAAGAGTTACCCAGAAGCCTGCTGCAAGAATTGCAGCTAACATTCCAAACGCTACAATATCCGGATGGACACTTCCGATTTTATCAATGGGGACGATGCCTTTTGCAATCGTAGCGGTAACTCGTCCTCCAAAGAATACGGCACCCAGAAATTCAAACAAAGCGGCAATGATAATGACCTGCTTGAGCGATAGAGCCCCCGTACCTACCGAAGTCCCCATAGCATTTGCGAGGTCGTTTGCCCCTATGTTCCAGGCCATATATAAGCCTGCAAGAATAAGTGCTATGACAATTAAATCCATTTTTTCCTTACTCCAGAGATTTTAAACTCCAAAAATGCTATAAATATTATGACACCTCAGATCTCTTCCACTTCTGCATCATTTATGGAGTCTGCACATGTTTTTCTTAAGTCAATGAATATTATGGTATTCCAGACCATTTCATTATATTTTATAGTTTCCATATACTTCCAGCCGCTCTATATAATCTATAGATCTATATATGCCTATTTTTAATATATTCTAATTTCTTTTTCGGGTGCAGCGGTCCTTCTAGAGGACGTTATATCTCAATTGAACTTATTTACAATGATTTCCCTTGATTACGATATCAGTTAATTGATGTTTCATTTAAATAACCTGATTCCTGAATTTTATGTTCGAACTCATTATGATTCAATATCCAGGGACCAATACATATAGCGCAAAAATCCCCCAGAGTAAACTAAGGATATTGTTCCTGATATTTCGACTATTGACTGTTTCCAAAGTATTAAAAAAGATTAAATACGGAATTAGAAAATGACTAAACATAGTAAATTAATCCTGAAACTTGAACAGAAACTCTTCATATGAGATCTAATAAGAATTTCATAAGCCTGAGCAAAATCCCTGAAGTAAACAGAAATCTCGGGCACAAAGAGTTCACCAGCTCATTACCCGGTTGTCTTGTCCATGATATAATCGTCTCATATGTTTCGTAATCCACAGGGATTAAAAAGCGAATTCCAAATAAATAAGGTAGGGATATAGCCATCTAATTTTGAAAAAAAATCATGACACTGTAGTTGTGTAAGCAAATCTTGTAGTTGTTTACATAAACTTTAATACATATGGGTGACGTTATCTGGGTGTGTCCAAACCTGAACAGATTCCTTTAATCCGTCATTTAAGTTATGACAAACTTGCTCAAATGATCAAATCTGAGAAAAATTCTCGAGTTGTCCAACGTCTCATATTTATCAAAGCCCGTTATGAAGGCAAAAGTGTTAAAGAGGCCTCAAGTATTGTAGGAGTCTCCAGAAGCAATGGAAACCTCTGGCAACAGAGGTGGAACTCTCAGGGTTATAAAGGCCTGATACCTCAATTTAGAGGTGGATGCCCCTCAAAACTCTCAGACATTCAGAAAGCACAATTAAAGGATATGCTTAAAAAACGGGATGACTGGCTAGTTCGAGAAGTGCAAGACCTGATTATTCAAGAGTTTAATGTAGAATACAGCCTCAAACAGGTCTGGGTCATTCTTCAAAATATGAAAAATGCACATGAAACTCTTTGAACAACAGGCACAAAGAAATGAAAGTACCTGAAAGCACTTTCATGCAATATAAAAAAAATACAATAAAGAAATTCTAATATTAACTTTATTAATGGAGGTTTGATAATTGTGTTTATTCGACAGGCCAAAATTGAGGATGCAGATGAAGCAGCAGAATTAATCTGTATGGCCTGGGGAGAATGTGCTCATGTGCTTGCGGGCTCTACTAATCAGAAGGCCGTGCAAGAAGTTGTTAAAAAGTTCTATAAACAGCCTGATAATATTTTGAGCTATCAAAATATAGATGTCGCCGAGGGGCGTAATGGTATAGCAGGTTTGGTTTTGTCGTTTCCCTCAGATAATTTTCCACGTTTGAGTAAGTTATTGGTAGAAAAACTCCCAACATTTTATAAATCCAATGCCGCAGATTATCACAGAAAAGTAATTCCCATGTTGAAAACAAAAGAGGCAGAACCTGGGGAATATTATATAGATTCACTTGCCGTTTATCCGCAGTACAGGTCCTGTGGGGTTGGGAGCAGATTGCTAAAGACAGCGGCCCTCAAATCTCATAAACTTGGAATTTCCAGGACCTCATTGATTGTTAAATCCGAGAACAAAGAAGCTCTAAAGCTATACAAAAAATATGGCTATTCTGTAAGAGGAATATTGAAGCAAGCGGGTACAAATTTTTTGAGCATGGTTATGTAATAAACCGGAGTGGAAATTCAAGCAATAGAAAGGGATTCATTCAGTTAATTGTCATTGAGCTGGTTTCAAAATTCTGGCTATTCATATTTTTGACTAAAAGCGGTATTCCGTTTAGTTCTACTGATCTTAGTTTACCTACTCAGAAACGTTAACAAGATGGATTAGAGGTAGTTTTGAAACAAGCTCATTATTTCAATCCTGGACAATTGTTGAACTATGCCCAAAACCAAAATTGAAAAAGTATAAGCAGGTTTTTTTCTGCTCCAACTACAGATGGCAGTATAGCTTGGAAAAGTGCTGGTGTCGCGTCTATCCTCAAGGATTAAAGGATTCTGAATAGTTATAATCGACTATATTTAACATTTTACTGCTGACACGACACTAGTCAATCCACAACCAGGGCCCATGGAAAGCATGAATATTAAAATTCCTCACCTCCGGAATGGTTACAGGGACTTTGAAGAATATGCAAAAATCAAAGGGCTTGAAGTTAAAAAAAGAAATTTTTGAGAAAAAGGACATGCAAAAAGTAAAATTTTGTAGCTTAGTCCTCTGAGCAAAACTCACAGCTAAATCCATCAATTAGTCTGCTTGAGTCCGGATCGTTCTATAACTTCTAAATTAGCTCTCTTGAACGAAGCGAAAAAAAACCATGTACTCCCGAGGCTCAATTCGGGCGATGCGCGATTCGGGGCGAAAAGAGTGGCGTACTGTTGCGATTACAGCGCAACTACATGAAAAATCAGGATTTTTTCTGTCCCAAAGTGCAATTCGGGGCAGAAATCTCTTTACCTGTTCTTTCTCACATGTATTCAGTGTCTTCAGTATTTTTTTTGGTATAAGGTCTCCAGCTCTTCCTTACCGGATTCTCAAGCTCTCAAGATCCAATTTTTTATATCTGAGCAACCCAGTAATAGAATGCAGAAGAATTCCGGCAAAAGACATAAAGATCCCGACAAGAGTCAGCAAAAATATCCAGATAGCAGACTCGAAATTAAAGTTTCCGCCAGGACCTGAAGTTTGTATAAGATTAAAGGCCATATGCAGCCCGCCTGTCATAAGGATTAAACCTGGCAGAGTGAAGCAGTATAGAGGCTTATTAAATTCTATGTCTTTAAAAGTGCTTAACAGAATACAAATTCCATGCCTTAAAGGATTAACCTCCGAGCGGGTAGCTTCACACATTTGAGTCACGTTTTGAATCATAAAATCGCCTTCCAGATAATTGGATAATTGTTGCAAACCTCTAATATTAGACCAGTTTTTTGGGATGAACATACTTCAAAATATAAAAACCCATCTAAAGGAACAGGTGCGAATAAAAATGTATCAGCGGAAAAAGTATGGAATGGTAAAATATAGAAATTCGCTACTAATTACTTCCATTTTAAATATTGTCAATAAACTGGAGCTTTCCCTCAAAGAAGAGTTTAGTTCTCAGCACTGAAAAGCAGATTAACCAGTTATTTATAAGGATCTGGTTAACTATCCAACCAGCTATTTATATACAAGCTGGTTGAACGTCTAACCACATTATACAAAAATATGAATTATACTAAAATGCTAATTACTTCTTCTTTCCTTTCTTCCTGATATATTTCCTGGTTACTTTGCCTCTTTGTTCCTTTTTTGACCCCTATCTTCCCTGGTTCTCTTTTCTTTTGATTCTTTTCCAGTCCACCTGCTCCTCTTTGTCTCTTCTCCTCCCCGCTTTTCTCCCTGCTTTCCTTCCCGCTCTCCTGCCTGCTCTCTGGTCCTCTTTATTATCTCACTTGTTGGTTCTTTCCTTGTCCAGACGCTCTTTCTTACTTTCGGCTTCTCCTCTTCAATTTCTTCTTCCTCTTCATCGAGATCGAATCCGAGTTTGGAGCTTACGGCATATCTGGCATTCCGAGCGTCGGCGTGTTCCGGATTGATTCTGAGGGCTCTTTCAAGAGCTCCAAGGGCTTCTTCATCCTTATCTAGCCCCGAAAGAGCAAGACCCTTACAGTACCAGGCATCGGCAGAATCTGGTTTTATTGAGATAGCTTTATTGCAGGGTTCAAGGGCTTTTTTGTATTTGCCGAGCTTGAGGTGTACCATTGCTTTTCCAACCCATGTCTTTGCATTGTCAGGGTTTATTTTGAGAGCAGAATCGTAGGCCACTATGGATTCAACTGGCCTATCCAGGTTGTAGAGGGCAAAGCCTTTGCCATCCCAGGTTTTCGCCAGTTTAGAGTTTATTTTGAGAGCAGAGTCGTAAGCCTGTGTAGCTTCTTCATATCTACCAAGGTCAGCAAGGACAGTTCCTTTTGCATGCCATGCACCTGTAAGCCTGGGATTGGCAGTAAGAGCTTTTTCAGAAGCTTCAAGGGCTTTTTCATGCTGCCCGAGCCTGCAGAGGACTGAGGTTTTCAGGTTCCAGGCTTTGTCGCTGTTCGGCTTTATTTCAAGCAGCCTGTCAAAAACTTTCAGGGCAGCTTCATCCCTGTTGAGTTTCAAAAGCACGAAACCTTTTTCATAAAGGTAGGCAGGAGTTTCGGGTTCTATCTCAAGTGCTTTTTCAAAGGCTTTCAGAGAATCCTTATACATCCTGTGCTTTAGAAATACTGATGCTTTCCCTGCCCAGGCTGCTGCATCATCAGGGTTTTTCTCAAGAGTTTTTTCATATGGTTTCAGGGCTTTATTCAGGCGGTCATAGGCTGTCTCATCGGCTTTATCTGCCCTGCCTGTACATTTCCTGCCCGTCCCGCCTTTCTTACCAGTTTTACCCAATTTGGCTGCTCTATCTTGCTTGCCTATATTATCCGCCTTGCTCTTTCTGCCGGCTCTATCTGTCTTTCCGCCTCTATTTCCTTTAAAATCGTTTGCCATATTTTTGGTCCCATGTAATTGGTTTAGAGTGATTTTTTTGTAAATTAGAATCAGTACACACCCAACCTCCCCTGATGGGCGGTAAAATTTGGTTTATTCTCAGGGAAATCTTATTTCAAACTCCGTTCTCTTATTTCAAACTGATCCTGTTAGCCTAATTTAATTGGAGAATAATTTAATTCGTCCTTATATAAACATGGACCCAGGTTCTAAAAATTCATATTCAATTAGAAAGCGTAGAAAATCCGGAATGTTTTGTCCTGAAATAATGACTATAAATTACAGTTTACCGGGCAAGACAGGATTAAAAATACAAATATATATTCATAGGGACAAAAACTTTCTGGGAGTATAAAAATATCCTTTCACCTGGTTAAAAAGTCAGGTCCAGGTGTATTTCTTTTTCAGTTATAAATATATTCAGACAAGTGCAGCTAATATAATATATATCTTTTTATTATACTCAAAAATGGATAATATATTTTATATTAAGATCTCATAATACTATTATGCGTCTGGTTCAGGTACTCATTCCTAAAGGGAAGCGGGAGTCAGTTCTGACTGTTCTTGACGACGAGCAGATCGATTACGCGGTGTGGGACGAAACAGGACGGAGGGAATTCGAAGCACTGGTACAGTTTCCCATTCCCCCGATTGGTGTCGAGCCAGTGACGGCCAGGTTGCGTGAAGCAGGAATCAGTGAGAATGCGTACACAATTGTCCTGTCACCAGAGATGGTTGTTTCCTCACGTCTAGAAGCATTGAAAAAACGTTATTCTGGACTCCGAATTTCCAGGGAAGAACTCATTGCACGTGCCGAAGACCTTGCACCCGCAACTTCTACTTTTCTTGCTTTTCTTGTCCTGAGCACTATTATCGCTAAAGTCAGATTTCCGAGCGTACCACTCCGAACTTTCTGTCCCTCTTCCTTGCGCTGGGCTCGGGACTTGTCGGCGAAATCAGCATTATGCGGGGCTCCGGGACTACCCCTGTGGGCGTGGCAATTGACGTGGCCCTCGTTCCTCCGGCTGCAACATTGGGGCTCGGGCTTGCCTAGGGACTCTACGACGTGGCGGCAGAAGCTGCCGTGCTGGTGCTCGTAAACCTTCTTGCCATCAACGTATCTGCACTCATCCTTTTCTGGTTTTCAGGTTTTTTTCTGGTTTTCGCCCTGCTGAGGAAAAGGCTATTGGTCACGCCCATGCCGCGGTGATCTCACGCACAGCAGTCCTTGCCATTTAAATAGTTCTCCTCTCCATAGTCCTCGTTCTTGTCATTTACAGCACCTTCCAGGCAGCTCTGGTTGAACAGCAGATTAACCAGGAACTGGAAATAATGTTTGAAGAACCCGAATATGTAGAAGCAGGATTTATACTGAGCAGGATCAGGAATCTCGACTATAAACCCGCAGACACTTTGCTGGATGAACCGATTACTGTGGGTTTTGTTGTGGGGTATCAAGCCGGGGGAGAAATTCCTCCGGATATTGCCAGAGTAACTGAAGAACGACTGAAAGAAGCCACTGGCAAAGAAGTTGAAGTCACTGTCGGCTTTGTCGTGCTCAGCAGACCTCCAGATAAGCTTCACGGTGTAACCTTTCCCCCGGAAATTTTCTTTTTTCCTGCACCGTGAGCAGCTTGTATTAAAAGCGATTGAAACCCATAAAAACCAAATTGCTTTTTAACTTTTGAACCAGATTAATTTCACAGGATGTTTATTTCAGCCGAATACCCCTCTAGCTTGCTGCAGGGTGCGCCAGCGCAATTTTTATTTCACTCTATACTTATAACATATATCAACATATATCCATTTTTAATGATGATTTAACATGACCCGGAGTTACTTTCCCAGCATTTTCTCCCATACTTCAAAACCCCTTCTTTTCGAACCTGGGGAACCCGAATTCTGGGATGACCCGCACATCTCAAAGAGCATGCTCAAAGCCCACCTTGACCAGGCCCATGACGGAGCAAGCCGGAGAAGTGACGAAATCGAAAAAACAGTTCGCCATCTTATAGCTTCAGGCTTCCTGAAAACCGGAGACAGGATTCTTGACCTGGGCTGCGGGCCGGGTCTTTACAGTAGCAGACTGTGTCTCCAGGGCATGAAGCTGACAGGTATTGACATTTCCCGAAGGTCTATAGGCTATGCCTGCAGTCAAGCCGAAAAGGAGAGGCTGGATATTAATTATATCTGTGCAGACTTTTTCGATATCGAATATGAGGGAAATTTTGATGCTGTGCTTCAGTTCTACGGAGAAATCTGCACCTTTTCCGATGAAAAGAGAGACGTTCTTCTGAGCCTTATTTATAGAGCGCTTAAAGATAACGGAATTTTCATCTTTGACGTGTCCACACGAGCGCTTCGAATGCGAGAGGGGCTTAAGAACAGATGGTACGTCTCAGAAGACGGATTCTGGAGGGCCGGCAAACACCTTGTACTGGAAGAAGGATTCGATTACCCGGAAGATGACACCTGGCTGAACCAGTATATCGTCGCCGACGAAGATGGAACAGTAAAGACATACAGGCTCTGGATGCATGACTATTCCCTTGAAACAATAAGCCTTGTGCTTGAAAAGAACGGGTTTAAAGTTGAGCAGGTATGGAACAGCCTTTCAGGAGAAACGTACAGAAAAGGCGGAGACTGGATAGCGATAGCTGTGAGGAAAGTGTAACCGAATCACCTGGCAGGCGAATTAAAAATATCGGATTGCAGGAATATTACCAGATATCAGTCAGCTGATTTTGAAAAACTTATAAAGCTAACGTCCTTCAATCTTGCATTAAAATCTGTATATATGACATAACTGTCTGATTGGTTAAACTGCCTGATTGACTAATGATCCAATCGCCTAAAAACGACCAGAAGCACAGAGCTACGGGTGTAAGATATAAGTGAACCAAATATCAGGGAAGCTGACCAGCTGGAAATAACAGTCCTCATGAATAATTACACGGATATATTTCTGATAGAAAGCACCGACGTATGCAGACGAACTCAAATACCTTTTTTCCCGCAGATGCTTTTTGCCGAACACGGATTTTCGTGCTTAATCAAAGTATGGACCAGGAACGAGGAGCACACCGTGCTGATGGATGCAGCAATTACGCCAGCCAGCCTTTTTAACAATGCAAAGCTTTTGAAGGCTGATCTTGGCAGAATAGAAGCTGTTGCCCTCAGTCATGGGCATTCGGACCATTTTCTTGGGCTCTTTGACCTTTTGAAATTCGTAAGTAAAGAGCAGGATAAAGAAATCCCACTTATCCTTCACCCCGATGCCTTTCTTGAATGCTGCTTTAATATTCCCATAATCGGGCACCCAGTATTACTGCCTGCACTCGATGAAGGAGCTCTGAAAGAAGCAAGGGCTGAGATCGTAAAGTCTGAAAAAGCCCTTCCGATTGCAAACGGTCTTATCCACACAACAGGAGAGATTGAGCGCAAAATCCCATTCGAAAAAGGGTTCCCTGAGCTGAAGCAAAGGTTGGCGGAAAATGGATGACCGATCCCTTCCTGGATGACAGGGTCTTGTGATGAAACTGAAGGGCAAAGGGCTTGTCGTGATCAGTGACTGCACTCATGCAAGGATTATCAATACCGTAGAACATGTAAAGAAAATCACATGTATGGATTAGGGTCCACGCAGTTCGGAGAGGCTTTCACCTTACAGGGCAGGTATTTGACCTTATTATCCAGCCTACAATTGAAGAAATGAAAAGAATTGATCCTGATTATGTAGTGCCCATGCACTGCACTGGCTGGAAAGCAATAAATCGGTTTGCTGAAGAAATGCCAGAAAAGTTCTTGCTCAATACTGTAGGCACTACTTATGTTTTTGGCGGGAATATCTAAATTGAGGATTGAGGACGGGCAGGAAAAATTCTGCCCTTTCCGAGGTCCTTTTCTCTCGCTCCTCTTGCTCAAGAGGACTAATTTAGAAGTTATAGAGCAATCCGGACTCAAGCAGACTAATTTATGGATTAGAACAGTGAGCTGAGCTCAAGAGGGCTAATTTTTGGATTTAGCTGTGAGTTTTGCTCAGAGGGTGAGTTTAAAAATACTGCTAAAGTTGCACTATTTTGGAAGGCGGAATTTCAAATAGATAAGGAGGTAGAGTCAGGAAATAGAAAAGATTGTAGATACCTGGAACAACGTTTATTTATTAATTATAATATCATTTTTTCAAATCAGAAAAATCGCTTAATTTTTAAGATTAATAATTTATATAGTCATAAATATTCATACATATTTTATACATTCTTTTGGTTGAAAAACTATCTGAAAAATTAATCAAAACAGTCAAACATTTATATTAAAGGAAAAGAGTTAAATACATTACATATATAATATATATCATATGAATAAATACTCATGCGGGCTTCGGGCATATTTACTCACATGAGTAACATCAACACAACCTCCATGGAAAGGGAAAGGGTTCCACTCCTTACCTTTCCCTTTCCATTACAAAAGTTTTTAAAATTATTTAAAAGTTGATTTATGGACTGGATTAAAAAAGAAGAAGTATCTTTTGGATTTAATCTTGATAAGACCCATAAGAGTTACTTTACATTACCTCGCCGACTTTTTAGAGCAGTTAAAAATCTTCCATCAATGCGGCTGCATTTATTGCAGCTTTTCCAAGGTCTGAATCTGCAGCACACCTTCCAATATCCCTGATCAAAGTAGAAAAGTCTTCATTGAAAGTTTCAAATTCGTTTCCCAGGTCTTTACAAAAAATGTAGAGTTCCTTTAAACAAAACTGGCTTGTAATAGCTTCATTCTCCATTCCGTGCCTGACAGCTTCTTTTCCGACTTCTTTAAGAGAAATAGCTATTAGCCGAAGAGGAAAAAGAATTTCTTTGTCAGCGGTTTTTATCCCCAGGGTCTTAAGGGCAAAAACAGTTTCAAGCACTGCTTCATGAACTTCATTTCTTGCCGCTTCCTGACCTATAAGCCCGAGGGAAGCTGCCGCGCTAATGACACTCGATTTCATATTTCCCTCAGCCGCAGCTAACCCAAGGGTTTTTGTGCACTCGATTGCTCCTCCTGCTACATCTCTCTGGAGATCACCTGAAAAAAACTTTATTCCAAGTTCGCCAAGTTCATCTATTATCCTGAGAAGACGGGCTTCTTCTCGAGTCCTGACCGCTTCAAGTCCGGTTTCAAGTAGAGGGAGTTCTTCCGTTAAAACCAATTTTAACCTCCACTCATAGCTGTTATTACAATTTATGAATCTGAAGGTTATTACTTTTTCGTATTTCACTGGCGAGTATTTATTTATCTGAAAGCCAGATATTAAAAAACGAAGATTGGAGTATCAATTGTTGAAAATAGTTTTTGGTACTGAATATATTTATTTAAATAGAATGGTCAAAAAAGAAAAAAGAGATCAGAAATGAAAAATAGATTTTAAGGGGCTTTTCCCTTTACAGATCTGAATAAACTTTTCTCTGCAGCTCCTTTATCTCCTGAAGTCTCTCTGTGTTTTCATCTGTTTCTGTGACGCCTTTGAGTTTAAAGCTGTCAAGAGCCATTTCCATGACAATCGGAGAATTGGTCAGGGATTTTTCTTCAGCCTGCACTTTTAAGGTTTCAAGAGCCCACTGGCTCTGGAGTGCAGCCTCACGAAGTCCATTCTTTAAAGAGAGCTTTCCGGTATCTTCTATCGAAAGAGCTAGCGAGCTCAAAGCCTCGTCAAAGTATTTTTCTGCAGCAAGCCCGCCTATTTCTTCAAGTAGCAGAAGAGTGTTGATAGTTTCAGTCTCAAGGCTTTCTGCAGCTTCCTTTTTTCCTACCTCTCCAAGACAGGTTATTGCGTTAAGCAAAGCTTCTTCCATATCCTGTGCTGCTGCAGCAGACCCGATTTCTTTTAAGAGCAGGGAAAAAGCAAACATTTCTTCCCGATCTTTCTTTTTAGGAGAGGAAAGGTTCCAGATTTCCATCAAAGTTGTAGCAGCTACTTTTGAGCCTGCTTCAAGTGAATTAGATGCTGCTGTTCTTCCGAGCTTGCCTATTGCTATTATTGCTCTGTTCAGAACTGACCCGTATCCTTTTTTTGCGGCTGTTTTTGCCAGTTTCCCGAGGGAAAGGACTGAGTTGATTGTAACAAATTCCATACCTTCCTGCGCAGCTGCCTGTGCAATATCCGAAATAGAGAGAATAACCCTCGAAGCATCTGCCTCTTCATTTTCAGAAAGGAAATCTTCTGCAATTACTGTAAGGGAGTCAAGGGCCTGGAAAACTCTGCTCTCATTTCTCTCCTCAACTGAGGATAAACCTACATCGACAGCCTCTGCTTCGTTTAATGTGATCATTCTTTTTGCCCCTTTTGTCAGTCTATAGTATTTAAAGTTTCATGCCTGTTTTCCTGCATCTTTTCACAACCATCATGTATTTTTTTTATGCCGTTTATGTCAATTTAGAACTTTTACACAGCATAAAGCTATTGAGCTGGATAAACTATTGCAGGGATATTTTCTGGGATATTTTCTGGTTTACTCTATGAAATCAGTAGATTATTATTGTTGCTATTTTGTAATGGAGATCTTCGATTTATGTAACTTTTAAAGACTGTAACTGTCAGTAAGCCTGAAAGACTGTCTTAATATAGAGACAAAAAGATGTTTTTAAACTTCAAGAGGGCAGATTCTTGTAAAAAAAGCTTAGTTATTAAAATAATGGGCTGGATGCTTGTCTTTTAGGGAAATATTACTTACTCAAAGGATTCGGCTTCATGAATATACTCAGTACCATTAAAAGTTTCAATAGAAAGTTTTGTCATAAGCATATAGCTTACAAGAAACTTTTCTTTGGGTTCAAGCATTATAGTTCCAAGTGCATTGGAAGCTTTCATAATTATGTTCTCAAAATTTTGGAATCCAGTATCCGACAAATGATTTTCTGAAAAAGCAGGCATATCCTGAAATGGGCGAATTTCTCCCCTGTGCTCCATAATATAAGTCTGGGTGCCCTGATGCTCTTCTGACAAAAATGATGATTCCATGCCCTGTATAGGCAGGAGAATGCCCGATCCGGGAGAAAAGACCCCTCCATTCTCCGGAACCCTGATAGTCTGCTGTCTTGACGTTTCTTTTCCTATAGCTCCTATGGCAAGAGAGGACACAAGAGATTCCCTCTCCAGGTTATGAAGGGATGCAGAGTTTGCAATCTCTCCGAGGTATGCAACTGCAATTCTGACTGCTGCCTCCATTTCCTGTCCAACTGCGGACTTTCCAACTGCGCAGAGAGAGTAAATGATACTTAAACCGGTGTTAAACATTTTCTGCTCTCTGGCAACCTCAGCCATCCTTCCCAGAGAAACCAGGGAAATCAGAACTCCAAGCTCCATTTTTTGAAGGGCAGCGGCATTTCCAATATCTCTTATACTGATAATTGTTCTTTTTGCATCCGGTTCAAGCCCTTTATTTATATACTTCGTCCCCTGCTCTGTTAAAAAATCTATGGACTTTAATACACCCAGTTCATTATTATCCTTAACTGAGCTCAAGCCAAGGTCTATTGCTCCGGCTTCATTTAAAATAGCCATTCTGAACACCTCATTTGGATATTTAATTTTCAGGAAGTTTATCTCGGTGAGAGATCACTTTACCGGCATTCAATCATCTTCTTTTGTAGAAGCATGTTTTGTGTGGTTCAGGCGCAAGTACAGGTTTTTGCCCGGACTGCTTCATTCGGACTCAAAAAGCTTATCAATCTATACAGTAAACTTTCTCTTCCCCTTAATATTCTCATCCAGCTTTTCTTCCAGTTTATCGAGATCCAGACTCTCAAACCTCATGAGAGCTACTCCAGCTATAATGGATGCACTCATAAGATAGCGATCTTCTGCATCAAATTTAATCGCTTCAAGGGAATAAACTGCCTGAAGCAATGCCCTTTCAAGCCCCTGCCTGTTAGCAGCTTTCCCAATATCCCCAAGTAAACGGGCACTGGTATCAGCAGTTTCTTTCAGGTTCTTTTCAATTGCTCCTGTTCCAATTTCCTGTAACAGAAGTTCGGCATTTAATGTTGCATCTTCGAATTTCTGGCTTGCTGCAACTTTCCCTGTTTCCCCGAGTAGAGCTACTGTACTATTTGCAACATCTCCCAAGCTCTGCTTTGTTACGCTTTTTCCAATCTCCCCAAGAGCAAAAATGACTGCAATTATTTCTTTTCTGGTTTTAGTAAAGGCTGCAGTATTTCCCATTTCTCCCAGACATGAAGCTGCAGTTTTTGCCGGGACTTCCATTCTCTTTCCTGCTGCCACCTTTCCAATTTCACCAAGAGCAAGTGCGATGCTGACAAGGGCATTTTCCAACCCTCGCCTGCAAGCTTCTTTTGCAACAGGGGAAAAAAGAAGAATTGTATTTGTAACAACCGTTTCTTGCCCGGCAAGTGCTGATGCCGTCCCTATCTTTTTTATGTATTCAATTAACCTTTTAGCATCACTTTCCAGTCCTTCATTTGCATATTTCACTGCAAGTCCTGACAGGTAGTAAAGGATCTCGATTACACCGGCTTCATTTCTCTCATCTACCGAAGCCAACCCTATCTCTAACGCCTCGTCTTCATCAAGCGGTAGAATCCTTCATGCCCCCATATTCTTTATTAATTAAGTATAGATATGTGAGGATATTAGCTTTGTCATAAAGGAAGGAAGAAAGGTGCTGAAGAATTCTACTTTTTCTTTATGATGAGAAAAAAATTACTTGAACCTGCTAAATATGATAAAGTGTGTATCAGAATAGTCAAAGTTCCTTTAATCAAAAACTATATATAATAATATACGGTAATAAGATATCGGTCGCTTACGGGGGAATAAATAGAAGCCTCATTTCACACACACGAGAATCAAAACGATTACTCAAAAAGGATAGGTTTAATCCCTTCTTCCTGTCCATTCCCAACATTAGCTCGTGAGCAACTACCCTCTTAATCGATTCTTCAAAACTATCTGGAGGCCTCCCCTTTGAAAGAAATAAAAACTTTAAAAGTGGGCTGTTGCGGTGCAATTGCAGCCACAAGAAAAATCAGGGATTTTGCTGTGCCTACACGCTCTCGGGTTAAACCCACCTTCTCTTCTTAAAGTAAAGGAACATGCTTATTCCTAATAGTGCCATCCCCAGCATTACTGCAGGATACCCCCATTTCCATTCAAGTTCGGGCATGTAGTCAAAGTTCATGCCGTATACTCCTGCAATGAAGGTAAGTGGAATGAAAATCGTGGCAATGATAGTCAGGACTTTCATAATGTCATTCATCCTGTTGCTTAAGCTTGAGAGATAGACGTCTACCATTGAAGAGAGGATATCCCTGAAGGCTTCTATGGAGTCAATAACCTGAACGGTATGATCATATACATCTCTCAGGTAAATCTGCGTGATGTCCTTTATAAGCCCTGATTCGGTTCTCTGAAGGTTACTTATCAACTCCCTGAGAGGCCAGACTAATCTACGGAAGGTAATCATATCTCTCTTATATTTCTGGATCGTTTTCAGGGTTTCAGGCATAGGGGACTTTATGAGCTCTTCTTCGAGGATTTCGAGTTCTTCCCCAAAGTGTTCGAGAATCAAAAAATAGTTGTCAACCACAGCATCGATCAGGCTGTATGCAAGAAGGTCCACCCCGTTCTTTCTCAGGCGTGAAGCAGGATTTTTGAGCCTTTCATGGACAGGCTCAAAAACATCTCCTTCCCTCTCCTGAAAAGAGAGGATATAATTGGAACCAATGATGATGCTTACCTGGTCTATAATGATTTCTTCTTTTATTTCATCCAGGAGCATCATTTTCAGAACAGTATAAATGTAAGAATCGTAATCCTCCATTTTCGGGCGCTGCCCGGTGTTCAGCACGTCCTCGAGGGTAAGAGGATGAACCCCGAAGTAACTGCCAAGTTTTTCTATAATCTCTACCCGATCGAGCCCGTCCACATTTATCCACAGGTTCATTCCCGGCTGGTCTTTAAGTGCCTGACATTCTTCTATGGTTTGAAGGTATTTTTCAATCAGTTTCTCAGTATTATATATCCAGGCCCTGATAACGACTTTTTCTGCCTTTTTTTCCCCCACATGGACGAGAGTTCCGGGGGCAAGACCGAGATTTGATTGTTTCTCTCTGAAAGTTTTCGATTTCATTGCTCTGTCTAACTCCGTAATAAAATTAAACACTTTAGTTTATTGGAGCTTCATTGATTTAAGCCTGTGCGTATCACTTGTCCAAATAAGTTATTAAACTTTTAAGCAGCCTGGAGAATTTTCAGCATAATCTAACTCTGCATAAAAACTCATTCCAACGCATTTATATGTACATACATCGATAAATATATCTATTATCTGATTAATTTAATATTATTGATATTATAATTAATAGTTCAAATACAGGGGAATTTGGAAAAGTCATCAGTAATTATACTGGATATGGGGGTATTAATATGGTTCAAACGGAAATTTTAGATAGTGTATACAGTATGTTTGATCAGTTAATAGCATTTATTCCAACATTAGTGGCCATAATTTTTCTTCTTATTATAGGGATAATATTGGGAAAAGCTCTGGGGAAAATCGGGGCAAAGATACTGGACAAAATAGGCCTTGATGATCTGGTTGACAAAACGGTAATAGGTGGAATGCTAAAAAGAGCACAGATGAGTACAGTCGGCTTTTTTGATGCAGTAATCCGCTGGTTCATTTACGTTATCTTTGCCATAATCATCCTGGACCTTCTGAATATTGAGGTAGTAAATAATTTCGTAAATCTTGTAATATACTTCATTCCGCTTGTGATCTCTGCTCTCGTTGTTCTGCTTGTAGGTTTGCTGATTGTGGATTTCATCAGCGACCTGCTCCAAAAAATTCTATTTTCAACTGGAATGGACGAGAAATTTGAGCAGACAGCCATTGGAGCTTCAATTAAATCCGGAGGACTGACAGCTTCAGTCATCATAGCCGGAATAGTTAGAATATTTGGGTACCTGATTTTCCTCACGGCAGCAGCAGATATCCTGCAGCAGACCATGATAACTCAACTGCTGATAGATATCACTCTATATTTGCCACGTGTACTTGTAAGTATCCTGATTCTGGTGATAGGAATCCTTTCTATCGATATAGTAATGGACTATCTGACCAGTACTGTCAAAGGCATGGAAATAGAAGGGGCAGATGTCATTCTCCCTCTTCTCAGAGGCTTCCTGCTTCTTATTCTGGTTCTGGTTGCCCTGGATACAATGCTGATCGATACGAGTATCCTCTACCTCTTCTTTGGGCCGCTTGCATGGGGAATTGCTTTCGTGGTAGCATTCAAATACGGAGTCAAGGACGCAATCGTTGCTTATGCCAGAGAAAGGAAGTAATTTCGTAAATTTTAACCACTGAAAAAAGTATGTTTTTCAGCAAAATGCTCCTTTCTCAGGATAATAGCGGCGCTCGATTGAGCGCCGCTAGAATAGCATCCATAAAATTCAGTTTATTTTTTATAATTGAGCCGACCTTCCGCAGATGCCACCTCAAAAGTAGTTTTTTTCACAATTTATTTCCATCTGACCTACCGCAGATGTCTTCAAAAAATAACATTTTTCTTGTTATCGTTTTTGGAGAATTACTCAAATATCTGCGGTTATGACCTCAACTGAAGATTCGGGAAATGAGTGCTGCAGATTCAATGGAGAAAAATATCGGATAGAGATGAAGATTCTGCTCGAAAATCAAAAAAATAGAAAGGGCATCTGCCCTTCATATAATGTAGGCTTTGAGAGGTGGAAAACCGTTAAAACAGACGGAACTATAACTTTGAGTATAGGCTCCTGTTGTGAAAATATATACACGGTTGCCTTCTCTCATTGTATGGGGGAAGGAATATTTATGGTGCTCGTAAAGGATATCCATGCTGTCACAGGTGGGACCTGCAAGGATAACTTCTTCTGCACAGCCTTTCTTATCACAGAAGATTGGGTATTTAATGCATTCGTCAAGGGTTTCGATAAGACCGCCAAACTTCCCTATGTCAAGATAGACCCATTTGTACTGGTTAAATCTGGCTTTCTTGGAGATCATAACAACTTCACTTACGATTATGCCTGAATCGGCAACCATCGAACGCCCCGGTTCAATCATGATTTCGGGGAGATCTTCTCCAAAGTCTTCATGCAAAAAGCGGCGGATTTCACTGGCATAAGTTTCAAGGTCGTTGGCCTGAGACTGATATTTTGCAGGAAAGCCTCCACCGAGGTTGATCATTTTCAGCTGGATTCCCTTTTCGGCTACTGCTTCAAAAAGGTATTTGCACTTTGAGATTGCATTATCCCACTGCCCGATGTCCCTTTGCTGGGAACCTACATGGAAAGAAAGACCATAGGGTTCAAGCCCGAGCTTTTCAGCTTTTAAAATCAATTTATATATAAGGTCAGGATGTGAGCCAAATTTTCTGGAAAGTGGCCAGTCCGCACCATCACTTTCTGTAAGTATCCTGAAAAAGACTCTGGAACCTGGGGCTCTTCTGGCTAATTTCTTCAAATCACTTTCAGAATCCGTAACAAAGAGCCTTATTCCGTTATCATAGGCATAGGCTATGTCCTTTTCTTTTTTGATCGTATTCCCGTAACTTATCCTCTCAGGTTCCACCCCGAGCCTTAGCAACTGATCAAGCTCGTAGATAGTTGCTATATCAAAATTGGAACCTTTTCTCTTCAGAGCAAGCACTACCTTATCCATAGGATTGGCCTTAACAGCATAGTGAATTTTTGCAAAAGGCATGTGCTCTACCAGCTCGTCGTAGCTTCGCTCTATCTTCTGAAGATCAACGATCAAAAACGGTGTTTCTTTATCCCGCGAGAATTTTTTAATTTTGTTAAATTCATCTCTTGAAAGATAATCTTCCAGCGGGAAATCATAAGGCTCTTTTCTCATATCTACTCCCTTTTTTAACCTGATCGACTTATAAACAAAACTGACAATAGTTATGATTTATATTTAGGTAGTTCTGTTTATAAATTTTTAGTATATTACTGAACTATTTCTAGTGATGGGATTTATAATTAATAATATAGATAATCCCTGAGATAAAACGAATCAAATAGGATTTTAGGTATATAAAACTAATTCTTGTTGAATATCCAGACCCAAAAGCCAACAAAATCAAAAAATATTCAATATAAATAGTCAGATCTAAAAAAAAAGAATAATTAAGTTTTTTTGCGTAATTAAAACTACATATAAGCTTTTTTATCTCATTAAATTCATTTAAAGCCGAGATATTATCATAAAGCCCTCCATAAATTCTGATCTGTCCTGAAAAAATACATGTGCCGTTTAAACCTGAAAAAAGGGCTTTACGAGAGAATAGATCAAGAAAGCAGTTTTTAAATGAATAAATGTAAATTAAGGCAATATTAAAGCCTTAAATGGCTTAAAAGTCAAAAAAGATACTATTTTTTGTTTAGCGTATTTGCTCAGTCTCTGGCAAACTTAATTATTATATTTATCTAGTGTGTGGGATTAACGGCAGAAAAACTGAAATTCAAATCAAGCACTTTAAAAAAATCAAGTTTTCAAAGTCTCAGCGAGTTTTTTCGGGTCCTGAGAAACACTATAATAAACCCTATTGCCGTAAGGAAAAAACCGTATGCCATGACCTCCAGGGCGATCTGAGTAAAAAGAAAAACAGCAGATAATGCACCAAGAGTTGGGAACAGAGGCAAACGCCCAATGCTAAAAGGAACCCTGAAAGGGCGACTTCTTTCCGGCTCTGTGTAGCGGAGCTTTATCAGGGAGATGTTGACCACAAAAAATACAATAAAAATCATAAAATTCGCAATATTTGCTACCATAGCTATGTCTCCAAGGAAGACAAACACACTCGAAAAGCACGCAATTCCTAAAATTGCAGTCCAGGGGGTCTTGAAGAGGTGGTGTACACGCGCGAGTTTTTTCGGAAGCGAACCTGCATCTGCCATGCCGTAAACTATTCTCGATCCTCCAAGCAGGACCACAAGTACGGTGTTCATTGTGGAAAAAAGAGCGATCCAGGAAAGAAGGAAAAAAGCCCTGTCCCCAAGAGAGACAGCCGCAACATCAGCAAGCGGAATATCTGAAATTCCGAGAACCTGAAAATCAATCACACTTACAGCAGCCACTGCCACACAAACATAGAGGAAAACAGTGAGCATGATGGCAATAAACAAGGCTCTGGGAGTTGTTTTCTCTGCATCTATTGTTTCCTGAGATAATCTAACAATATCTTCAAAACCAAGAAATGCAAAAAAAATCAGTGCAGAAGCCTCAAAGACTCCCGAGAGATCCGGAGCCTCAAAATAATTCACAGTACCAAGGTAAGGAATTCCCACGTAAATAACAATCAGAAGTCCCGTAAGTTCTATAAGAGTCATGAAAATAGCCAGCCGCGCAGATTCCTTGATGCCGTAAACCATGATAAGACTGAGGACAATAAACAGGCTTACTGCCGCTATTAGAATTTCACCCCCGAAAATGTTACTGAAGTACCTTCCAAAACCCAGAGCAACCGCAGAGCCTGTAATTGCAACGTAATAGATAACGAGTAGCCCTACAAATAGACCAACCCGTTCCCCAAAAGCTCTACTTGCATACTCATACTCAGCCCCTGCCCTGGGATACATAGAAGAAAGCTCCATATAACTGAGAGCGGAAAGTGCAGCAGTAAGTCCTGCAAACAGAAAGGAAAACCAGACCATATTGCCTGCAAGCCCTGCAGCTTTTCCCATAAGCACATAGATCCCGGCTCCAAGAATATTTCCAATTCCTACAAGAGTAATTTCCAGAAAACTCAGGTTCCTTTTTAGTTCAGATTCCCTTTCCACAAGAAAACCCTCTTTTCATCTGAAACTTGAAATTCAGGAGCTTGATATAAAACAGGCGAAAATTTCTGGCTGTTTTCCCCGATCTGATAACTATATTTGTTGTAGCTATATTTATTGAATATTTTTATTTAGTTATTAAATATATTTATCGAATATTTTTATTTAGTCTGCAAATATTTTTAAAGGATATCTTTATTTGATCGTTAAATATATTTATCGGGAAAAACCCTTATCTTCTCCTGTCAGCGCTGTCTGAAAATCAGAATTATACAAAACAAGACCTCAATGGCCTTTCCCGTTATTGTATACTTTGGGAAAAATTTAAAAAGGAAAAACTTTATATAGACCGCAGTAAGTTATCACTTTCCTATCAGGCAAGAATTCACACAATTATGATTAATACGGTAACCATTCAAGCCTGAACAATATTGGTATTGGAATGAGGCTTTGAATACTCGAATATTTAGATCAAAATGAAGGGATATCTATGAAGACATCATCAATAGAACTGAATCCGAACAAACTGGTACAGTACCTTAAAAAGCCAGCAAGTGAATTCACCAAAGACGACCTCATAAAATTCATCAGAGAAAACGGCATTAAGATGCTCAACTTCCGCTACGTGGGCGGAGACGGCAGGCTCAAAGCACTCAACTTCGTCATCAGGAACGAAGAACACCTTGACACCGTGCTTTCCACTGGAGAAAGAGTGGACGGGTCAAGCATTTTCAAGTACATCGAAGCCGACTCAAGCGACCTTTACGTAGTTCCGAAATACCGCACTGCTTTTGTAAATCCGTTTGAGGAAATCCCGACCCTTGACTTACTCTGTTCTTACTTCGACAAGGACGGAAACCCCCTCGCAAGCTCCCCTGAAAACATCATGAAGAAGGCCCACAAGGTCCTGAAAGATGAGACAGGATACGAGCTCAATGTAATGGCTGAACTCGAATACTACGTCATCTGCGACAAGGACCAGATCGACACCGACTATCCGGCTGTCGACCAGAGAGGTTACCATGAGTCAGGCCCCTTCACCAAGTTCGAGCAGCTCAGGAAAGACGCAATGATGGCCATCTCCGAAGCCGGCGGACTTATCAAGTACGGACACTCCGAAGTCGGAAACTTCACTGACGACAATTATTACTACGAGCAAAACGAAATCGAGTTCGAAACTACAAATGTCGAGGATGCTGCTGACCGTCTGATCGTCGGAAAGTGGATGCTCAGGATGATTGCCGCCCAGTACGGTGTCACCGTCAGCTATGCCCCAAAGATCACTGTCGGAAAGGCAGGCAGCGGGCTGCACATCCACATGAAGCTCATGAAGGACGGAAAGACCGCAACAGTCGAGAACGGAAAGCTCAGCGATGCCGCCAGGAAGGCAATCGTCGGCTGCCTGGACGTTGCTGCAGGAATCACTGCTTTTGGAAACAAAATCCCGACTTCCTACCTCCGCCTTGTCCCACACCAGGAAGCACCAACCAACATCTGCTGGGGAGACAGGAACCGTTCATCCCTTATCCGCGTGCCCCTCGGCTGGTCCGGCGACGCAAGCAAGATGATCACCATCGCAAACCCGAACTACGCAGAAGAACTCAAGGATCACTCCAGCAAGCAGACCTACGAGTTCCGTGCAGCTGACGGTTCTGCAGACATCTACCTCCTTATTGCAGGTCTCTGTGTCGGTACCCGCCACGGCCTCCAGATGGACAATGCCCTTGAGCTTTCCAAGAAGCTCTACATCTCTGTGAACATCTTCAAGGAAGAGCACAAAGCCAGGCTTGCCGAGCTCGAGCACCTGCCTGCATCCTGCTACGAGTCCGCTCAGGCCCTGAAGAAACAGAAGGACATCTTCGCTCAGTACGATGTCTTCACCGAAGGTATGCTCGACGGCATCATCGGCGGCCTTGAAGCCTTCAATGACTACCAGCTTAGCGAGAAACTCTACGGCAAGACCGAAGAAATCAAGAAGCTTGTGGACACTTACATCCACGTCGCCTGATATCGACTGTACAGATTTCAAAACAAACCTTCTTTTCTTTTTTCTTTTTTCCAGAAGGAAAAAAGAGCAGAGTCTCTGCTCCTGTGGGGCAGGGTCCCTGTAAAAAACGATTTTCTTCCGGGTTCCTGTAATTTTTTGAAAGGATTTGTCCTGATAGTTTTCTTGATCCTTATATCCCTCCTTATATTCCGTTCATATCTGGCGCAGCATTTAAACCTTAAAGCTGAGACCCATTTTTCTGGATTGTTGTCCCATTCCTCTTACGAAGATCTGGGGTTGGCTTTATCTACTGTAAAGAAATGTATAGAATATTGGTTCAGAAAATCAGAATAAAAAGACCGGATTGATTCAAAAATGATAGAAGCAAACAATCCAGAAATAAACGATAAAGAAAAATCTGGAATACCTGAAAATCAGAAAGAAATTACCGAAAACTCCCAGAAAATCACCATCATCTGTTCTGCTCCTGACCTTGCCAGCCAGAATATCAAAACTCATCTTTTGAACCTGCGAGAATGGAAAAGCCTGAAACTCCCGCCTGAATTCGGGTTTTCAGCAGCCAGAGAATCCGCAGATGGAAAATTCAGGCTTGTAGATATTGAAGAAATCCATGTTTTTCAGGATGAACTTGATAAGAAACTCGAAGCTGCAGGACTGCCGGCTTCCCTGATTATTTTTGCATCCAAACACAAGAGCAAAGAGGAAATCAACTCCCTTACCGTCCATTGTACTGGGAACTCCTCTGGTGAAGCAAGGCTTGGAGGGCGTGCGAAATCCCTTGCCGTCGCTTCCCCTGCCGCTATGAAATCAATCCTTAAGGAAATGAAGCGTCTTGTCGAAGAAAAAGGGCTGAAGTACGATGTAACCCTTGAAGTTACCCATCACGGCCCAACCGAACTCTCGGTACCTTCTATCTATGCTGAGATCGGCAGCACCGAAATCCAGTGGAAAGACCCTGAGGCTGGAGAGGTTGCTGCAAAAGCCATCCTTGCAGTTTCACTTGAAAAAGTTCCTGTAGCTGTAGGCTTCGGAGGCGGGCACTATGCCATGCGCCAGACAGGGCTTTTGCTTGAAACCGGCATATCTTTCGGGCACAACTTCCCCAAGTACCAGCTTGAATTCGTGGACGAGGACCTTGTCCGGCAGGCGGTTGAGAAATCAAATGCTGATTTTGCTTACTTTGACCGGAAGTCCATGAGAAGTGAAGAAAAAAAGCGGATATCAGAAATTCTCGAGAAGCTCGGGCTTAAGGTCTTAAAAGAATCGGAAATCCGGGAAAAATACGGAATTGAGAATTAATCAGGAAATTAAAAGGTTCATTTCTCAAAAATGTATACTGCAGGTGCGCCCACAGGTACGCCGTAGTGTGCCGTTCTATAGCTTTCTACAAACATTTTACATCTTTCTACAAAGATAGTGTTTCAGCAACAGGTCGGGACTTAATGTTCAATATTGATATTTCCCCAATAATTCTCCGTTTCCTTTTCGGCGGGAGTGCAGTTGTAGCTTCCAGATTGGTTGCTCAGAGTTTCGGAGGCAGGCTTGGAGGCATTTTTGCAGCTTTTCCAGCAGTTTACCTTGCAGCAGTTGTAGGCCTGAGCATGGAATACGAAGGCAGTGAACTGCTGTTTGTTTCCGAACAGCTTTCGAAAGGTGCGCTTGTCGGAATGGCAGCAGATATCTGCTGTGCCCTTGCAGCCAGCTACTTGATTCTGAAATACGGGTGGAAAACAGGCCTGAGCCTATCTCTTCTCTTCTGGGCTGTGCTTGCCCCGCTTATTTACTTTATGTGGCTTGGATTCTAACGAAAAATACCAAACTGAAAGCTGAGAAAACGTAATAACAGATGAAAAAATAATTAATAAAGATAAAACCGATGCATTCAGGAGTTTTTTAATGAAACTGGATTTCCGGGATCTTGGAATAAGGTTTGTTTTCGGAGGTACAGCTGTTGCTGCCTGTTATATCCTGCTTCAGTACCTTCCCTCAAAATCCTTTGCAGGGATTTTTGCAGCTTTTCCGGCGGTAATGGCTGCAGCCATAATAATGGCAGGTCACTTCGGGAGCTCTGATCAGGCCGCAGATATTGCTTTTGGAGCCAGTGCAGGGATGCTAGGCTGTACGATTTGCGTGCTCACCGCCACTTTTTGCATGGAACACCTGAACAGGTGGGGGTTATCCCTGGCAATCTCCCTTATGGTCTGGTTTTTCAGTTCGTATGCAGCAATTATACTGATGCAGGGTGTTCTAGAAAAAAGAAAAAGAAACAGCAAGGAAAAGGCATTTTAAGATTCAGGCTTCAAAAAAGCCTCAAAAACTTTTTTGCCTCTATCTATAAAATCTGGTTCAATTTTTTACATAATTTTTTTGATTTTATAGGAAGAAGCATAAAACCCATGAGACCTTAATTTAATGGAAATATCAGCGCCAACTTTCAAAATGTTAACCTTTATAATTCTGCTTAACAATTTTTACTATTCTGGTTCATACAAGGTCTTTTCTGAGGCTGTGAGCCTGAAATCAGGGGCTGAAAAAAGACCCCATTTTTTCGTAGGTAGAATTCATGTCTTGCAGAGTTTTTTGAAGGTTACTAAAGTTGGAATCCATTGATCCTGGATCAGAATTTATGTCCTCAAGAGTAGAGTTTACAGCCTGAACTTCAAAGCTTATCATTTCCTTGCTAATGTTCAATCCTTCCTCACTCCGGTTTATTGATTCAAAGACTAAACTCTGATTCCCACTTGAATTTGTCAGATTCATATTCGAATAAACAACCCCATGGGATTTTTCTAAAGATTCCAGCATGGAACCCATAAAATCCAGTATTCCGATTGTTGCCTGTAAAAAGTTATTGAGTGGAACAAGGACTGAATTTATAATTTCGGAAAGGGAGTTTACACTATCTGCGAGTGATTTTGGCATGTCTGATACTGAAAGGTTTCCTTCTGTTTCCCCTTCAGCACCTTGATCAGCCAGCGCAGGTTGGACTGTCAGGATAGCTGAGATTAAGAGAAAAATTATGACCAGATGCAAAATTCCTTTTTTCATAAACATCCTCACT
Organism: uncultured Methanosarcinales archaeon; assembly: GCA_964434965.1. Classification (GTDB taxonomy): domain Archaea; phylum Halobacteriota; class Methanosarcinia; order Methanosarcinales; family Methanosarcinaceae; genus Methanosarcina. Next base: position 129,602 of record CAYSWX010000001.1, on the reverse strand, counting down.
GAAGCCAAAATTACCGATATGAAAGTCACATACCTATATGAAAATCATATATGAAAATCATATACTTATATGAAAATCACATACAGTGAAAATCACATACAGTAATAGTGCCAATTATTTATGAGTTGAAATTTGCTGTAATCCCCCGATTATTACACCAAACAGTTTAATATAAATCCCCAACTTATATAAAAATATTCACACTATTCCCCATCCGGGTTTTTCTGATCATTTATATTGCAGGCAAAGCTTTAAATCAAATGATTCAGTTGTATCGCAGGTTTCATTTTCGGGATTAGGTCCCGTTGGGATGTGGCCCTGCTGGCAGGGATAAAACATGAAAAATAAGTGAAACTTGGTATTAATATAGGAAAAATCTTTTTAAGGATACATACTCGATTCGTGGAAAAAACCTGATGAGACTTATGTGAAACTCTACGGGGAACGCTTACAGGTCTGAAGAAAGCAGGTGTCTGTGAACAGAACTTTAGCTCTTTATAGTATCTTTGTTATTGGTATTCCGGTGGAATATGAAGACTATCTATTGTTTCGTAAATCTTTTGAATTTCAATAAATGCCGAGTCTCCAGCCTGTATTGTTTCCGCGATACGATCCAGAGTTGCCAGCTCATCTCCTTCAGGATCAACTCTTTTCCCACTCATCATACCCCAGCAGTCCCAAGGTAAAACCTCAATTTTATTCAGGCACAGTAAATCGCGAATCATATTGTCACGAATAAACCATAAACCTTCGAGGTCGCCATATGTCCCGAAATCATTCGGGTTGCAATTATGCTTTCTACAATTCAACCATGCTTGCCCGCCGGTAATGAAGTGTTCTGCTTTTACATCCAGAGGGCAATATTTTAAATTGTCCAGACCAGCTTTTAATTCAAGAGGAAGAAGTGACTGTTCGTGCTGTATCTGGTCCATCCAGGCATCTATTCTGATCCATCGCTGTTCACTCTCTGCCCAGTACTCACATATCCAGTGATCGAATAGTTTCTTTGGATCAAAGAAAGTGGCAAACCCAGAGCGTACACGAGCAGGAATTCCATGGTTTCTTAAAACGGCACAAATGACAAGGGATAAATCCCTGCAATTGCCGAGCAAACGTTTTTCAAAGCTTCTGGATTCGGTAAGTAAACCATCATCAAGCTCCACCAACTTCTGGATTTTGTCGCTAACCTTTCTTATATTAACTTCCTGGCAGCGTTCAGGTGGTAACTTGATTATGCCCATATCAACAAAGAAATCAATCATTATTATCCCATGCAGATTCTGGCATAAAAGTGAGGGATTGGCTGGCAATTGTTCAAGCAAATAGCTCAATGAGCCCGGGTTTGTTATTTTTCCGTGCTCTTTGTAGTAATCTAATGGAATTTGTATACACATAGGGAACATCCAGCCTTTGATTTTTTAGTTTATGAGACAAAAACGTAGGTCTTATCATAGTTTTTATAATCTGCATTATAAAGAAAGTTATATTTAGTTTTATGTTCAGTATCGTTTCTTTCCATACATTCCCATAGCTTCAAAATCCGCCCGATTTTTCATTCTGTTTAATTTTTCAAGTTTTAGGGAAATAGCTTGAAACTTAATCTGCTGTTTTTCTGGATTCGACCTGAATTTAATCTTCATTTCTTCTGCATGTCTTATTCCCTGTTTCTGATCTTTTCCTCTATTTTATGGCTTTTTTCTTTGAAAAGCCTCGAAAGGGCAAAGCTTTAAATCAAATGATTCAGTTGTATCGCATGTTTCATTTTCGGGATTAGGTCCCGTTGGGATGTGGCCCTGCTGGCAGGGCTGAACCGTGAAACATAAGTGAAACTGGTGTTTAAATTGGTAAAATCTTTTTATGAATACGTACGCGATGCATGGAAAAACCCTGATGAGACATATGTGAACGAACTCCGCTGGGAGCGCTTACAGGCCTGGAGAAAGCAGGGTTCCGTGACCAGAATTGAAAGACCCACAAGAATCGACAGAGCACGCTCTCTTGGATATAAAGCCAAACAGGGTATTGTTGTCGTCAGGGTAAATGTACGCCGCGGAGGGCTTGGTCATGTAAGGCCCAACCGTGGAAGAAGGACCCAGAAGATGGGGAAGAACAAGGTCTCAGGTGGAATGAGCATCCAGAGAATCGCTGAAGCCCGTGCTGACCGCAAATACCCGAACCTTGAGGTCCTTAACTCCTACTGGGTGGGAGAAGACGGAAAACACAAGTGGTTTGAAGTCATCCTTGTAGACCCTCACCACCCTGTAATAAAGAGCGACAAGAATCTGAACTGGATCTGCGACTCGTCTATCAAGGGCAGAGCCACCAGGGGTAAGACCAGTGCAGGTAGGAAAGGCCGAGGCATGACCACACGCGGCAAGGGTACTGAAAAGACCAGGCCGAGCATCCGTGTACACAAGAGTCGAGGCAAGTGATTCACCACATAACAATGCGTGTGATCGCCCACGCAACCGAAGACATATCCAGAGTTCGCGAGGCTCTGGATTTTTTTTTATCCGGTGCCGGCGTAAAGGACGGGAGTAAACTCATAGAAGAACTCCAGGCTGAAGGGCACCATGGAAATCCAATTACTATCCTTAGCGTGCAGCTTAAGAAGAAGGCTGAGTGCCTGAACTTTGCCCGTTTTGTCCGGGGAAACTTTTCTGAAGAAAATGTGGACATCCTCAGGGAAGAAATGCCTGAAAGGCTGGACGATGATATGGTCTTTCACCTCCGCTTCGACAAGCAGGCTGCATACCTGCAGCAGGTAAAACTGACTAACTCCTCGGATGCTATCATTGCAAAGGTCAAGATCGAAACCTATCCAAAGAATAGGGAAAAAGCCGGAGCAATAGTGGAGGAATTGTTTGGGTAAACCTAAATTTTATGATTTTTGTGTTCATGCAGCTCCCGACGGGGATAATACTATTGAGGAACTGGCTTCCCTTGCCCGGCATTTCGGGTACAGCGGGATTGCCCTTGCCAATCATTCTGATAAACTCCCTGATAAGAAACCGGCTCTGCCTTTGATAGAGGGTTTTGAGGTTTTCAGGGGAATTGAGCTTGTGGAAGAAAACCCTTCGAAACTGCACGGTTTGATAGGAAAAATCAGGAACTCAATGGACGTCCTGATTGTGCATGGTGGATCTGAAGCAGTCAACAGGGCTGCGCTTGAAAATCCCAGGGTAGATATTCTTAACCACCCTGCCTTTGACAAAAGCAGTGGATTAAACCAGGTGCTGGCAAAAGCAGCCGCAGAAAACGGTGTTGCAATAGGCATTACTCTTAGACCCCTTCTCCATTCCCGGGGTTCAAGGCGCATCCGCATGCTGTCCGACCTTAGAGCAAACCTTGAGCTTGCCAGAAAATACGATGTTTCTCTTGTACTATGCAGCGATGCCATGTCCTGCTTTGACCTGCGCTCACCTATGGAAACTCTTGCTTTTGCTGAGGTCTGCGGGCTTGAAGAAGACGAAGCTCTTGATGCCATAAGCACTGTTCCGGAAAGAATTCTAAAAAAGAACCGTCCCGGTCCAGGATATGTAAGGGAGGGCATTGAAGTGCTTGAGGGAGAGGATATCCTTTGAAACGCCTGCTTCCTTCTCTACGTGCTAGAAAGCGGTATCTTGCTTTTGAACTCCTATCAGAAGAACCTGCGAGCAGAAGTGACATTGTTAAAGAAGTTATCTCTTCTGCGTCTTCGCTGCTCGGAGATGTTACAGCCAGCAACTGTGGAATTAAGGTTCTTGGATTTGAAAACGGAAAGGGAATCATCCAGTGCTCTCACACAAAGGTTAAGGAAACAAGAGCTTCTCTAGCTGCTCTTACCAGGATTAACGGAAAAAGGGCAACTCTTCATGTTCTTGGGGTTTCCGGAACTGTTAAAGGAGCTACGGAAAAGTTTCTGCAGAATAAAAAAGAATTCAGCTCTTGAAACCCGTAATCAGGTTTCTGAGGGCTGATTCCGGATTAAGAAAAGCTGAAGTTAGGGTTCTGAAAAGCTTGACCTGAAACCTGGAAAAGTCAGGGTTTAGATCCGGGTATCCGGGGTTCCAGATTTTTACCCTAACTTCCTGCAGTAAAATTCTGTTTTTATATTTACTGCAAGCAGACAGTTCAAATGGCGCACAGCACGTTGAAAGAACATAAGATCTTACTTCTGGCGCTATTTGATAAATAGGGTTGTCAGGACTCAGGAATGTTAATATCATTTAGTCTTGAAAATCAGTTATCGATTTAAAATCTTCTTGCTTAATTAAAGTCTTCTTGCTAATATTACATTAAGTGTTTGCTAATTACATTAAGTGTTTGCTATTCCCTAGACTGCAGATTGGGTGGAGACGCTAACTGACGTAACTGAGGATATGCATCCGCATTTTCTGCAGTAGTAAAAGTTGTTTGAGCCAATGACCTGTTTTTTAAGGGGTGTATTACATTTGACACATTTTGAAGTCAGGTCAAACATATCTCTGGTCACTCCAAAATCATCAGAGATTCAAGTCTTGCAGTTTCTTTTCTTGTCCAGTACCCGCAAACAGTACAGTATTGGAATCCGCTGAAAAGATCGTTTTCAAGTTTGGAATGACATTCCGGACATCTTTTCAAAAAAAGCACATGGTCTGGTTTTTTTGTATCCTCGGCAATTTGTTTTCTGTTTAGTTCCTGCATAGTCGATCTTGTCCCATAGTTTTTGAATAAAACATATATATTTACACTCTTATATATAGATTTCCCCTTTATATAAAAAATTAAACAGATATGTTATTAGATCCGCAAAGGGGTACTGATGCTCATAAACAGCCGCTGATAAAACGTCACATACAATCAATGGCTGAAAGTTTTGCCATACTTACAATAAGTAAGTTGACAGACTCTCCAGGAAGGCTTTAGTGTCTTCCTAACTCCTTTTCGGTCTCGAGGACCTTAAGGGTAATTTTCATAACAGAGTCAGGATTAAGGGAAATAGAATCAATGCCCTCTTTTACCAGGAATTCTGCAATCTCGGGGAAATCACTCGGAGCCTGACCGCAGATCCCACTGTGCCTTCTATTACGTTTTGCTCCCTGTACTGCCATTGACACAATTTTCATAACTCCAGGGTCACGCTCATCAAATTCTGCAGCAAGCAGTTCTGAGTCACGGTCAACCCCGAGGGTCAGCTGAGTAAGGTCATTTGAGCCTATAGAGAAGCCGTCAAAGAATTTGCTGAACTCATCAACAAGCAGGACATTGTTTGGAATCTCACACATAACATATATCTGAAGTCCGTTTTCTCCACGCCTTAGTCCATTTTTCTCCATCTCGGCAATGACTTTTCTTGCTTCCTCAACTGTCCGACAGAAGGGGATCATGAGAATAAGGTTTGTAAGCCCCATTTCACCCCTAACCTTTTTCATAGCCCTGCACTCAAGGGCAAAACCTTCCCTGTAGCGCTTATCAAAGTAGCGGGAAGCTCCTCTGAACCCTATCATGGGATTGCTTTCTTCCATCTCAAAATAGCTGCCTCCGATAAGGCTTGCATATTCATTGGTTTTAAAATCGCTCATCCTGACAACAACAGGCTTCGGGTAAAAAGCCGCAGCAATCATCCCCACGCCTCTGGCAAGCTGATCTACAAAATAATCTTCCTTTTTCTCATATCCCCGCGTTAGTTTTTCAATCTCTCTGAGATCTCCAGGATTTTTGATCTTTTCAGGATGTACAAGGGCCATAGGGTGGACTTTGATATAGCTTGTGATAATGAACTCAAGCCTTGCAAGCCCGATCCCATCATTAGGAATCATGGAAAAGGCAAAAGCACTTTCAGGGTTTCCAAGGTTCATCATAATCTCGGTTCTGGGACGTTCAAGGTCTTTCAGGCTGATTGTATCTTTATGAAAGGGAAGGACGCCCGCATATACAAGCCCGTCTTCACCCTCGGCACAGCTCACAGTAATTTCTCTGCCTGTTTTAAGGACCTCAGTAGCGTTTTCAGCCCCAACAACCGCAGGAATTCCGAGTTCCCGGCTGACAATTGCCGCGTGACAGGTCCTACCTCCCTTGTTTGTGACGATTGCAGCTGCGGTTTTCATAACCGGCTCCCAGTCAGGGGTGGTAGTGTCCGCAATTAGAATCTCACCGGGCCTGAAAGATGGCAGGTCAGAAACATCAGGGATTACATGGGCGCTTCCTGAAGCGATTTTATCTCCAACACTTCTTCCTTTTGCAAGAACTTCGGACTTTTCTTCAAGAATATAGGTCTCCAAAACATCCCTTGCTTTCTGAGACTGAACAGTTTCGGGCCTTGCCTGCAATATAAAGAGTTCACCTGTTATGCCGTCCTTTGCCCACTCTATATCCATGGGCCTGGATTCCCCATACTTATTAGAGTAATGGTCTTCAATATCAATTGCATATCCGGCAAGCTTGAGCACATCTTCATCGTTAATACAGAAACGTAGCCTGTCAGCTTCTGGGACCTCCACGTTCCGCGTGAGGACCTTTGAGTCTCCCCTGCCGTAGATCATCTTTATTTCTTTGCTTCCCATCTTCTTCTGAATAATCGGCTTATATCCTGCCCGGAAAGCAGGCTTGAATACATAGAATTCATCAGGGTTGACCTGACCCTGTACGATATTCTCTCCAAGCCCATATGCCCCGGTAATGAAAACAACATCTCTGAAACCGGTCTCGGTGTCTAGAGTAAAAATTACGCCGCTTGATGCGAGGTCAGACCTGACCATTTTCATTATCCCTATGGAAAGGGCTACTTTGAAGTGATCGAAATTATTGGTTACACGATAGGAAATTGCCCTGTCCGTAAAAAGAGAAGCAAAACAGCGTATGCAGGCATCTTTAAGCCCCGGGTAACCGCGGATATTGAGGTAGGTTTCCTGCTGTCCCGCAAAAGAGGCAGTTGGCAGGTCTTCAGCCGTTGCTGAACTTCTTACAGCCACATCAGTATTTTCCCCATACTGATCACAGAGGTGGTCATAAGCCCCTTTAATCTCCTGCCAGAGGTCATCCGGAAGCCCAGAATCAAGAATAAGGTCTCTTGCAGCCTTTCCCCTCTTTGCAAGGTCAGATACATCCGAGGTGTCAAGCCCTTCAATTGTGTTTTTTAGCTTTTCAATAATTCCTCCTTCCTCCAGCATATGCCAGTAAGCACCAGCAGTAACCGAAAAGCCGTTAGGGATCCTGACTCCTTTTGAAGTGAGTTCCCTGTACATCTCCCCTATAGAAGCATTCTTCCCGCCTACTATTGGGACGTCCTCTATAGTGGTCTCCTCAAACCAGCGGATGTATTTGTTTTTATCTCCAGGCATATCCCCTAAATCCCCTCATAACATTTTATGTGAACTTAATAAGTATCGCAACACATTTAAAGTTTAGTGATGTTGTGGAAAAGTTCTCCAGAAACGCAACTGGTAAGCCCCAGAACAGAAACGTTCCAGAACTTAATGCGATACCCCATAGTAATTAAGTCCTGATGGAAGAAATCAGTTTGCCTATGTAGAAAAAATTATGTTTAAGTTCGGTGTAAAGTGAAAAAACAGAAAAGATCAGGTCTGGATCAGGCTTTACCCAAAGAAATTTTGTCTTGAGTTAAATAGCTCGGTTTTGAGTAAAAAAGAAAAGTAAAACCTGTTATTGTGCTCAGGCCAGCTCAGTATTCCACTTTATTTTCATATTCTTCCCATGCCCTGAAAGCTTCAAGGGCTTCTTCCCGGAGAAGCTGTTTGAATTTGATTTTTCTTTCTTTAATAGGGCGTGAAATTTCCTCATAAATAAAAGAGTCATCAAAACCGATATTTTCGGCATCATCTCTTGTGTTTGCAAAGAAAACTCTATCTATCCTTGCCCAGTAAATGGCCCCGAGGCACATGGGGCAGGGCTCGCAGGAAGCATAGATCTCGCACCCACTGAGATCAAAGGTATTCAGTTTCCGTGCCGCCTCTCTTATGGCACTGATCTCGGCATGGGCGGTAGGATCATTAAGTACTGTAACCTGGTTGCTGCTTTCCGAAACTACTTCTCCATTTTTCGTTATTACGGCACCAAAAGGCCCTCCGCCTCTTTTTACGCTTTCGAGGGAAAGCTCGATAGCACGCTTTATAAACAAATTATCTTTTTCAGACATGTATCTCTCCCTCATTCATAATTTCATATATAAGATAAATATGGTGACAGGAAATGCCCTTTAATAACAGAAAATACCCTTTAATGACAGGAAGTGCTTTTTTATTAAGGATAAAAACATCCTGTAAAAAGAAGAACGAAAAAATGACAATCTGCAGGGCAAACCTTAAGTACAAAAGCAAATCAAACCATTATCTGGAGTGATTATTTTGGTAACCAAAAATTTTACTGCTGAAGAAGCAAAGACAGTTGGGGAAAAACTTGGAATAACATGGGATAAATTTGATGTTGACCAGTTCCGCAGAGGCATGGACGTAGAGCTTGAACATGGGACCAGAGACCCTGCAACAAATGTCACAAACGACGACCCTATAATGACAGGAAAGATTGCTCTGGCTCATCTTAACGAGTTTCCGGACTATTACGACAGACTGGAAGAAATGGAAGAAGAAGCCGAAGAATACTGGGAAAAATCCGAGCACTGAGCTTTAAAAAACATTATTTTAATTTTAAGAGATCTAATACCATCGATGCCCATGCCTCAGTCAGGTGAACCGGCACAGATCCATAAATAGCTCGTTTAAGTTAGCGAAGTGAACTACCGAAAAAATTAATTCACAGAAATAATTCATCTGATTTCTTTAAAAAAGTTCTTCGGTATGCATTTAAATTAAAGCATACCGAAAATATTTATTTTACAGCTTATTTTTCATATTAATTTTAAACCTCATCGGGCTCCGGAACATACCAGTTTTCGCTGTCATTTCCATTTTTAGGAACATCATTCTTCTGACCATCATTTTTCTGACTATCTTCAGGCTCAGGAATATACCAGCGCCCTGCATCTCCATCGGTTTCAGAGTAATTATCATAAGTATCTTCATATTCCCCTTCAGGTTCAGAGGAATTGTTGTTTGACTGCTGAGAAGCTTGAGTCGTGTTTATGCTGGCGTTTTGAGTCACGTTTATGCTGGTGTTTAGAGAAACATTATCCTCTCCACCATACCATCTCAGAGGTAACGAGTAATCAAGGTTGCCTCTGTAGGTTTCGGGAATAAAGATACGAGTTCCCCTATTTTCCAGAGCTTCCTCAAAGCCAGGATCCACTGAATCAAGCCTTGCCTTATATACCGAAGCTTCATCATGTTCCTTTATGCGGTAGTGAGCAAAACGTTTGTTATAAAGGACAGAAGGTTCATTGGGACTTATTGCAAGAGCACTGTCATAAGAGTTTATCGACTCATTAACGTCTCCCATCACACTTTGCAGATATCCCTTATTATACCACGCCGTTATACAGTCTGGCTTTAACTGTGTCGTTTTATTAAAGCAATCAAGGGCGGCCTTATTACTGCTTATTGCGAAATTCACGCATCCTTTGAAATACCAGGCTGCAGGATTGTCTGGAGCATGCTCGAGGGCTTTATCATAGGTTGCAAGTGCTTCCTGATATCTCTCCATTTTAGATAAAGCAAAACCCTTGTTATTAATTGCATCAATATTTGTAGGGTCCAGCGCAAGTATCTGATCATAACAGGCGATTGCTGCTTCGAAATTTCCCATAGCTTCCAGAGCCTTGCCCTGCCGATACATAATCTCTCTGTTCTCAGGCGTAATCTTGAGAATCTCCCCATAGGTTGAAGCAGCATCCTCATACCTGCCGAGTTCTTCGAGCAAGGAAGCCTTCTCGGCGAGCACCTTTGAGTTATTAGGATCAAGCTTCATAATTAGATCATAATCTTGAAGTGCAGCCTCCTGCTTTCCAGATCTGGCTAAAGCAAAAGCTCGGCCTTCCAGAGCTTCTATGTTTTCAGGCTCAAGCTCAAGAAGAGGATTGAAACAGGCAACAGCTTCATCATACCTGCCAAGGCTTACAAGGGCAAGAGATTTTCCCTTAAGAGCTTCCGAATCACTGGAGTTGAGAGCAAGTAACTGGTCATAGTAAGCAACTGCTTCTTGAACCCTTCCAAGATCGCTCGATGTAGAAGCCATACCATACCATGCATTACTCGATTGAGGATCAATATCCAGGGCTTTCTTATAACATTCAAGGGCTTCCTCGCTTCTTCCGAGTTTGTCAAGGGCAGAACCTTTCTCATACCATGCCTCGGTTCTTAAAGGATTAATTGCAAGAACCATATCGTAGGAATTAAGCGCATCATCATACATCTCAAGTTTGCTGTATGTTGAAGCTTTGCCATACCATGCCGCATCGTAACCGAATTCTGGATTCATGCCGTCAAAGTTTCCTGAAAGGTCTGAGTTATCTCCAGGACTTGTATAACCACGGCTCAAAAGGTAAGACCAGAACCCTCCCGAAACTGCCCTATGTGGACTGACATTCAGATTACTACTTTCAGCCGATAAGGAAGTTGAGTTTCCAGATACGTTTTCCATATTCTTGTTTAATCTGAAGCGAGCAATAGAATAATCTGAATTTATCTGGAGAGCCTGACTGTAACAGTCTGAAGCTTCCTGATGTCTTCCGAGCTGGTCAAGGAGAAGACCCCTGTTGTACCAGATTTCGGGACTGTCAGGTGCAACGGCAAGGACTCTGTCATAGCAAACAATAGAATCTTCATATTTTTCTATCTTTGCCAGGGCAAAAGCTTTACCATACCATGCGAGTGTGTAATTATCATCAAGACCAGTTGCTTTATCAAAACTTTTTGCGGCATCTTTGTACTGCCCAATATTTAAAGAATCATAGCCCTTTTTATACCAGACTTTGGCATATCCAGAATCAAGTTTAAGGGCTTCGTCGTAACAGTCAATAGCTTCTTCAGACCTGTTTAGTCTGTCAAGATTCTGTCCTTTCTTATACCATACGACTGCGTATCCGGACTCGGTTTCCAGAACCTTATCATAACACTCAAGGGCAGATCCGTAGTTCTCAAGCTTGTCAAAAGCAAGTCCTTTATCGTACCAGATTTTAACTGCAGGAGATTTAAACTCGGGAACTTCAGAATAAATGGGAAGCGTAGAGTCGTAAGCATTAAGATTTTCAAGAAGACTATCTCCAGCTTCCTCGACATCAATACCGTTATCAGGATTAAGTGCCCTCTCATAGCAGATTATTGCAGCATCATACTGTCCCGTTGCATTAAGCACTAAACCTTTTCTGTACCATGCATCTGTGTTATCAGGACTGTAAACGAGTATCTCTTCATAGCACTGCAGAGCCTCTTCATTTCTACCAAGCTGTTCAAGACAGAACCCCTTCTTCTGGAGAGCGTTAAGGTTATCTGGCTCTGAAATGAGAGCAAAATCATAGCAGGTCAGAGCATCCTGATACATTTTCATCCTTTCAAGGTCTGCACCTTTATTGTACCAGGCCTCTACAAGGTCAGGGTTAAGGGAAATGGCTTGATCGTAGCATTTTATTGCAGTTTCATAATCTCCAGACATATCATAAATTATTCCTTTCTGAGTCCAGAGTTCAGAATCATCCGGGGTAATATTAAGAGCTCTATCAAAACAACTCATTGCTTCTTCGTAATTCGCAAGCCCAGCATACGCCTTTCCCTGAATTTTCAAAGCTTTTGAGGAGTTTGAGCCAAACTGAATTGAACTCTCGTAAGAAGCTAAAGCCTCCTGGTCAAGACTGAGTTTCTCATAGGCAAGAGCTTTCTGGAACCATACTCTGGAAAGATAATCATCCGTCGCGAAACTTTTATCGCAGAAGTTGATTGCTTCTATAAAGTTTTGCGTCTGAAGGGACTTATTGCTTTTTTCATACAAGCTTCCGGAAGAAACCGGAAAGGTTGCAATAGCCCTGTCATAGCAGCTGATTGATTCTTCATATCTTTCTAGAGAATACAGCGCACATCCTTTCCCATACCATGCCATCGATAAGTTAGGATCAATTTCAAGAGCATCTTCAAAGCATCCTATAGAAAGCTCATATTCATTAAGGGAATAGAGATCATTACCTTTATTTAACATGCCTTCTACAGAAGCCGGACGCTGTGCAAGTACCTCTTCAAGAGTCAGAGCAGCAGGCGCTCCATCTTCTACAACATCCTTCTGAGTTTCAGCTGCTTCTGCTGCAGGTAAAAAACCTGAGGTAAAAGATAAGGCAAAAGCTAAAAGACTGAAAGAACATACAATTAAACAGATTTTTTTAATTGAGCTCATTAAATACCCCGATTTATTCTAATGAGTTCCTGTGGAAATTATTTATATGTAGTATGTCAGCATATAACATCACTATAGCATATCTTTAAGGATGTAAATAAGTGCATCCATACATTACTCAAAGAAGTAATTACAAATTGTAATTATATATAAATGACTGTATTAATTTTTCCTGCCTCCCCAGAGGCAAACTATCCAGTTTGGACAGAATCTCTTCCTACTATTTCCCAGTAGATACTTATTTAATTTGAGGAACTTCTCCAATATATAACTTATGCAGTTTATTAAGGAAATTGCAGAGTTTCTATGAAAACTATCAGATCCATCAGGACCATCAGTTTTTCATTTTTGCAAGATTACTAAAATCCATGCAAGTATTATATTTCTAAAGATGTACAATTAACATATGACCCTTAAATCCACAAGATAATGCTAGATTCATAGCACATGATCATAGTAATATATATTGTTTAGGTTTGATGGTTCGGTTTCAATACATTACAGGGCTTTTTATCAAGAAGATTTTAATATCTCATTCTTGCCCAAAGCAAGTATTATTATATTAAAACAGCAAAAACCTTTTCAGTACAAGATATTCAAGATATGCATAAAGTATAATACCTTCATATTTCTTATTGCAGGAGCATGCGGAAGGAAAATCTGGATTTCTTCAGGAAATGGTTTTTCGAATATGTAAGTCAATTCTCTTCTCCTGATCCTTTTATTAGGGAAAATATTGAGTTAAAGATAGAACACACTGGTAGAGTCTGCAAAAATATTCTTTTACTTTCAAAATCTGAAAAAATAAGTGAAAAGGAATGCATGCTTGCCGAAGTAATAGCTCTATTTCATGACCTTGGCCGTTTTGAGCAGTTTATGAAATATAAAACGTTTAGAGATTCTGAATCCGAAAACCACGCTGTTCTTAGTGTTAAAATTCTGAATAAAGAAAAACTTCTATCCTGCCTTTCAGCAGAGGAAGAAAATCACATCCTGAAAGCTATAGAATTCCACAACCTGATGGAAATACCACAAGATATTGATAAGTGCAGCAAACTTCATTTTTTCTCCGGGCTGATAAGGGATGCAGATAAAATCGATATCTTGAAGCTTTCTAGTGATGAATATTCAGAAGGCAAATATCTTAATCCGGCACTAGAATTAAATCTGCCAGATACTCAGGGATATTCAGAACCCATAGTCTCAGAGATCCTGAATAACAGAATGGCAAAAATTGTGGATATGAAAAACAGAAATGACGTAAAACTTCTTCGCCTAAGCTGGATTTTTGACATAAATTTCCCTGCAACTTTTTCTCTTCTCAAAGAATATGGTTATCTCGAGACAATAATGTCTTCTCTGCCTGAAATAAAAGAAACGAGCCTTTTAAAAAGGCATTTGGAAAACTATTTGAATTCAATAGAATCAGGAGCCGGAGTAGAAAACAGAAAGCTTTAAAATATGGAAACAAAGCCTTCTCCATAAAAAGATCAATGATCAAAAGCTTATTCAAAGTATCTTCTTCGATTCTCATTACCCAGGCTGCGACGGTAATCCGAGCGTATCTGGTTTCTTGCCTGCTCTTCAAGCATGAGCTCAAGCGATTCCTTCTCATCTTCTTTCGGATTACAGTCTTCCTTTCCTTCTTTCACATTAAGTGCAGCCTTATTTTTTTCAGCTCTGAAGTCAATCGCCCTGAGGCCTGAAGGCTGTTCAATGAACTCCACTTCAACTCCAAGAAGCCTGCGCAGTCTGAGGCATAGGGCTTCCATACCAGGGTTCTCAGTAGCATAATGGGTTGCGTCAATCAGGCAGAGGTCTTCGTGTGTTCTGAGAATGTCATGTTTGAGCTCTGATGAAATAAATGCACCAACTCTATTTTCCCTCGCGATTTCAAGGAATTCTTTCTGGAAGCCGCTGCCTCCCACAACCATAACCTTACTTATCTCTTGCTTTTCCCCGGCATACATGACAGGAGTTTGCAGGCAATCTGAAACATGAGCTGCCAGTTCAGCCGAAGAACAGGTTTCAATTTCCCCTATCCTGCCAATCTCTGATGCCCTGATATTTTTGAGTCCGAGACTGGCTGCAAGAACGTCATTAATTCCTCCCTCGGCTCTGTCGTAATTTGTGTGCATACTGTACAGGGATATTCCGTGTTCAAGAGCGATCTTAAGGGAAGCAGTCAGAGACTTTGAAATTATGTTTACTGGATGAAAGATCAGGGTATGATGGGTAATCAGCATGTCTGCCCCAATTTCAGCAGCTTTTTCAAGCACGTAAGAGTTTGCATCCAGAGCAACTGCAATCCTGCTCACGTCATCCTTAAGCCCGAGGATCAAACCAATTCTACCTTTATCAAAGTCATCAGCAAGCTCAGGTGGAGCTATCTCTTCAAGGGTTTGCACAATTTTTGTAAGTTTCATGAAAAAACCTCAGGAAACCGGAAAATTTAGAAATACTGGTTTTCCCCGGTCAGAATTCAGATTAAGTGTTTATGGCATTTAATCCCAGCCCCGAGTTAAAACTTTATTCATGGATTAAAAGCTCATCAACAGAGTAAAAGTCCATTCTCAAGGAGGTCTAATTTCAAACAAAATTTGTTAAATCATTAGCAAAAATTAAAATAGAATATATGAAGATAATTCATAGACATCTAATAAAGATATTTTAAAGAGATTGATATATCTATAAAATTCATATTATGTGCTTATTATTGAAAATAGGGGTCTAAATTGATGATTTTAGGTGATATTTTGGGGGCAAAAATCACCATGCGCATAAATATAATACGGCTATTGTAACATTTAATTCAAAAAATAAATATATTGTAATTTATGGGATATTGATCAAGCCGTGAATATGAACAGGCGCAAAATGTATGTTTCCGTTGCCCTGGCCCGATATAAACAGAATCAAAATCAAGGAAGGTAACCATGGCCAAAAGGATTGCATTGATCGTATTGCTTGCCGTTATTATCTTCTCTAGCCTCTCAATTACTGCTTTTGCGGCAGATGAAATGGAGTGGGTGGAGAAACAGAACGGAGCAAAACTTTCCTGGGGAAGTACAATAACCGTAGACGGATATGAAATAAAAGCAGAGGATTTTAACGAAGATAAGATGGTATTCGTTTCTATTTCAAAAGATGGCGAGAAATTGAAGACATCTCCTCTTACAGCAGGCATGGAATTTGAATATAATGATGAGATAAAGGTTTATGCCCAGAAAGTTGATCCAAACTATGAAATTCTTACCAAAGATGGAAAGGAATTCAAGACAGGGAATTGGAATCCATATGCTGAACTGGACATTCTTGTAAGAGGAAAGCCGAGTTTTGACATAAAGGTTGAAACTGATAAAGATACATACGATTCTAAATCTGCAGGGGATGACAGAATCGATGTAACTATAACAGTTAACAATAAAGGGGAAGCAAAGGCTCAAAATGTCGTGCTGACTGTTTATACCGGTGAGCTTGAAGTACTTAATGGAAAAACAAAATATACATACACAAAGGTACTTAAAGGAGAGACTGTTGAGCCCATTACTCTCACACTGAAAACACCTGCTCCCTGGGAAGATACAGATTTTAAGATAACCGCAAATGCCACAAGCGAGGATATTAAGAGCAATAAGTATGAACATACAGGTTCCAAAATTATAAAAGTCGAAAAAAAATGGGACCTCGTTGTTTCGAAGAGTGTTACACCGGAGCGCCATATTGATGAGAAGGTGCATGTTTCAGTCAATGTTCGGAACAGAGGGATATGCGACATAAACAATATTGTCATCAAAGACCAGATTGTTTCAGGAATGCGCCTTAAAGAAAGTGTCCCCCTTGAAAAGACAATTTCCCTGAAAGCCGGAGAAGGGGCAGAAAAGGTTTTTGAGTATACTCTTTTTCCAGAAAGACCAGGAGATTATACATTTCCCAAACCAGTTGCCACCTTCACCCTCGCAAACGGGCAGAGCAAAGAAGTGACTTCCGAGAATTCTGAAACAATAAAAATTCACGGTCCATTTATTGAAATCACTAAAACTATTGACAAACAACAGCTAAATCCTGGAGACAAATTGACTGTTACGGTCACGGCAAGAAACTCTGGAAATGTTGATGCAAGTGTAACAGTAACCGATACCATACCTCCCGAAGCTAAACTCATAAGTGGAGAAACGAGTTTCAAGCAGATAATTGGAAGCGGCAGTTCAAAGACAACCACTTACATCATGCAGATGCATAAAGAAGGAGAAGTCAAGCTTCCTGCCTGCAAAGCAACTTTCTTCGATCTCGATGAGTATTCAGGAGAGGCTATTTCAGAAACTCCTGTTGTTTATGTAGGAACACCAGTGGCCCTTGAAGGGAACAGCTCACAGCCGGATGGGGTAACCGGATCCAACCAGGAGAATAATGATACCACCGGCCAGGCACAAACCAATGGGACGGAAGAAGATTACGGAGATACCCCTGGATTCAGTTCCATACTTGCTGTAACAGGGCTTCTGGCTGTAACAGGGCTAATTAGGAAGAGAAACAACTGAAAGACTAAAGAAATTAAATATTAATCTGGATGCTTCAGGGCTTTCCGGAGCATCCTTTTCTGACCTGAACACTGCTTGCCAGATTGCTAAATACAAGTATACGCAGTCGTTATTATTTTCCTGTATTACACTTTTATCATCCGACGGTCTGAGTCTTTTCATTCTCTTTATATATGTTCTATCAGCTAGTCAGTATCTGTTTTTCTCTGTAGTTTCATTACTGCTGCCATGAATTTACTTTCATTTTTCTTTTTCCATTCCTGGATCGGGATTTCTTAAAATTTAATTTTTACCTGCTATTATGAAAATTTCTTTTTATCTGTAGTGGCCGTCCCCATGTGGTGATATGTTTTATTGTCAATTCAAGCAAGGCTATTGATCTCGTTTTATCTACTTTACGCTGGTGGGACTAAGCCCTATGAGGCGAGTGAAAAATAACGAACTCGATACCCCATTTACAGTCATTTCGAAATAATACCAAACAATTAATCAGGGAGCACACTGTAAGAATATTAGAATAAAAAGATCAGATTAACAATTAAAACATAGAATTTCCCTGAAACCATGAAATGAGAACATCAGACACTATACAAAGATATCAAAAAGAAATTATACCTTTAACAGAAGAAAAAGGGATCAAACCATGAAAGAAATCCAGACCCGGCTTAAAGCAAAAACCCTGATCCTTACTCATGGGGATTCTGACGGGATATGTTCGGGAGCACTTGCAAAGAGCGCTTTCCCTGATGCATATGTATACTTTACAAGCCCTGTAAGCCTTCTTGAAAAATTAAATCTTATTGAATACGTTGAAACTCTCATTATCTGTGATATTGCAATCGACGAAAGGTACTGCTCTGAACTCCATTCCGTTCTTAAGGGAATTGCGGAAGAATGCAACCTTTATTATATAGACCACCACCCTCTTCCGGAAAGCTGCAGAAAAGAAGAATGGTTCTACCATGATACCGGAGTATGCTCTTCCGAGCTGACGTACAGAGTCTTTGAAGATTTTCTGATAGAGGAAATGAAAAGAGTTGCTATCTACGGAGCTATAGGTGATTTCTGCGATAATACCCCCTATGTAAAGGACTGGGTAAGAGATTGGGATAAAAGAAGCCTCTATTTCCAGGCTGGAACCCTGATTCAGGCAATAATCCATAAGGGAAAAGAATATGAATTTAAAAGAACTTTGCTTGAACCCCTCTCAAAGAACAAAATTCCTTCAAATATTCCTTATCTGCTTGAGCTTGCCAGGGAAGCTGCAATTAACGAAGAGAAAATCCGGTTTTTTGTAAAAGAAAACGTAAAAGTCCTGAAAAACAGTGCGTATATTGTAAATACGAATAACTCCATCTCAAAGGCAGCGATCTATGCAGCCTCCTATGGCCAGAAGGAAGTGGGAATTGCAGCTGAATACCGGGAGAAAAAGGGTGTTTATGACCTGAGCATTCGTTCCCGGGGACAGGTTGATGTGAACCGCCTCCTGCGCGCAGTTGCTCCAAAGTTTGGAGGAAGCGGCGGGGGACATCCTTTTGCAGCAGGAGCGCGTATCCCTGAAAATTCCCTTGAGGCTTTCCTCAGAGCTTTTGATAAAAAGCTTGGGGAAGCAAATGAGGTAAATCACAATGGAAACAAGTAAAACTGTAGCTGAAAGCGGTATAAATCTTGAAATTATCTTTGTAGGGCGCTCAAATGTAGGCAAATCCTCCCTTCTCAAAGAGCTATTTGGGGCAAAGGTTAGGGTAGGAAAACGTCCAGGAGTCACATTGCGTCCCACGCATGCACAGGTCTCGGACCTTCTCATAACGGATATGCCCGGATTCGGTTTCATGAGCGGGGTGAAGGAGAGAAAGCAGGATATAGTAAAAGATAAAACCGTACACTATATAGAAGAGAATTCCGAAAGGATCAAAATCGGTGTCCTTGTAATAGATGGCCCGGCATTTCCTGAAATTGTTGACCGGTGGGACTCAAGGGATCAGATTCCTATCGACGTTGAGATGTTTGATTTCCTTAGAGAAATAGGGATCGATACCATTGTTGCTGCAAACAAGATGGACAAATTAAAAGCAGATGAGTATGATGATCTCCTTGATGAAGTCTCAGTTCGCCTCGGGCTTGAGCCTCCCTGGAAGAACTGGAAACATCTGATTGCTCCTATCAGCGCCAAAAAAGGAGATTTGAAAAACTTAAAAGGACTCCTTCGAGACAGATTGCACGAAATGAAAAGGGACGACCTGTTCAAGTATATTTGATTTCCATTGTGGATCAGGTCTCAAACAGGTCAATTTTATTTCATATTTCAATCCTTTTCAAAAAACCATTAAATTAGAGCCTTTTTAGCTGCTGGCTGTATACGCGTCCTATCCTCTGGATAGTATCCGCTTCTTCGGGGTCTTTATCGTCCCTGATGCGGATGAAACGGGGAAAACGAAGCGCAAAGCCCGAATCGTAGTTGGGACTTTTCTGGATTTCCTCAAAAGCGATCTCAAGAACGACCTTCGGTCTTATAGCAAATACTCCTCCGGCTTCTCCGCCTTCCATTAACCCTGAAAGTATTTCTGTGAGCTCTTTTAGCTGCTCGTCGGTAAGCCCCGTGCCGACCTTGCCGACCTGCAGGAAGCGGAGAGTCTCAGGGTCGTAGCAGGCAACAGTATAAGATCCTATCAGGTTTGCCCTGCGCCCAAAGCCCCATTCAGCTCCAACAATTACAAGGTCAAGGGTATCCATGAGGGGTTTTTTCTTGAGCCAGTTTTTGCCGCGCTTGCCAGGGGAATAAAAAGAGTTAGGGTTTTTGACCATAACTCCTTCATGCCCGGCCTGTAAGGCTTCCCTGTAGATCTTCTCCACAAGCTCAAGGTCTCCAGTTATCACCTGCTTATCCACGCAAATGGATTTGGAATCCTCAACAGAACTTTCCACACAGGACTCAAGAGCCTTTCTCCGCTCGATAAGGGGGAGGTCTATCAAAGTTCTGCCGTTCAGGTACATTATATCAAAAAGGTTGAGCTGGATAGGAATTCCGAGTGCTTTTTCCTTGACATCGTACTTACGCCTGAACCGCTTAAGAATCTCCTGAAAAGCCCTGGGCTTTCCATCTTCATCTACAGCTACGGCTTCTCCATCAAGGATTGCTGACTCGGCTTTTACGTGTTTTCGGACTATTTCAACAAGGTCAGGGAGAGAATTAGTAACGTTTTCGAGCTTTCGTGAGAAAAGAGTAACTGTATCTCCACTCTTGTGGACCTGGACTCTCGCCCCATCAAATTTCCACTCAATCGCAGCCTCCTTCATATCCCTTATATCAGCATCTATATCAGGGCTGATCTGCGAAAGCATCATCTTGATCGGGCGGTTAATTTCGATCCCGAGATTCTCGAGGGCTTCTATCCCGCCTTTTTTGGCAGCTGCAGCCACTATCCCAAGATCATTTGTAACCATGAATGAATGTTCCACAATCTCTGCAGGGACTGAGAAAGCTTTTGCAATAGCGTCCCTGACAACTCCTTCACCTACACCTATCCGTAGTTCTTCAAGTGCTAGCCTGGAGATGTATTTTGCTTCCCTCGGGGTTGATGAAGTGAATAAAAACTGGAGGTTTTTGACCTTAACATCCTGTGAACCTTTTCCGGAAGCTTCGGATGCCGTCTTGAAACGCCTGTAAACCTCTGTTACTGAGAGCTCAGGCTGTTCCTCAAAAAAAGAAGAAAATGTAACCTGATTCTTCCTTCTTTCTTTCAGAATAAGGAGTGCTGTATCCCCGATGTCTCCGGTGGTTCGAATAAGGGATTCTATACTGTGTACAGACATGCCTGAGGCTTTTGAGAGAGAAACATAAAGCAGGCTTGTGCCAATCCCAAGTTGCTCTCCACTCCAGGCAGGAAAAACCTCACTCATTATAAAATGAGTTGCAATAGGCAGCTCTTCAACGTCAACCTCTTTGAGAAGGTCAGCAACCTTATTTGTGGTTTCTATAGTGCTCGATGTTTTTTCAATTGCCTGGCATGTTTCTGCAAATTCCCTGAAACTTGTCATAGTCCACACAGCCTTTTTTATTTTTTGTTTTTCGGCTTCTGATCTATGAAGGCCGATATTTCCAGCAGTTACCGATTTCCATAAATTGCAATCAGATCGCTGAGAATTGCGCTTGCTGTTTCGATTGGGCCTGCGCCCTTGCCAGTAACCGTAATTTCTCCCGCAAGTTCGGTATCCATAGAGGCCACATTCAGAGTGCCTCTTACGTCAAGGGGGTGATTAATAGGCACAAGCCTTGGAGCAACATGAATTCTTTCCCTGCTGACCTCGCCTATTAGCTTGATTACATGCCCTCTTTCATAAGCCATTTCAAGGGCTTCAGGTGTAACTTTCGTAATTCCTGTAACCTCAACATCCTTATATGTTGCATCAAGCCCGAAGATCGCATTGGCAAGAATTACAAGCTTGCAGGCGGTATCAATCCCATCCACGTCATACGTAGGATCGGTTTCGGCAATTCCGAGTTCCTTGGCCTCAGCAAGAATATCTTTATAACTTGCCCTTTCTTCAAGCATCCTGGTAAGAATATAATTGCATGTTCCGTTCAGAATACCTTTAATGCTTTTAATCCTGTTTCCTGCAAGAACCTCGTTTGCCAGGTTGATAACGGGCATGGAGCCGCCAACCGTAGCTTCAAACCTGAATTTTGATCCGGCATTTTTTGCAGCTTCCATCAGTTCTCTGTACTTCAGGGTAAGCGGGCCTTTATTGGAGGTAATGACATCTTTACCGGTCTCGAAGGCTGCAAGCATATTCTGAAGCCCCGCTCCTCCAGTAACGATATTTGTAGGAGTGGTCTCAATTACAAGTTCATGTTCTACGGACTTTATAACTTCGACACCTGTAAGTTTTTCTATTGCAACCGTTCCCTTCGTTCTTTTGCGGGCAAGGCAGTCAGCAAGATCCACACCACTGGGATTGACAGTAGCTCCTTTAGAGTCCGCAACAGCGACCACCAGTATTTCCAGCCCGATACTTTCCAGATACTCTTTTTTCATAATGAGTACCTCGGCTACACCCTGTCCGATTGCACCAAATCCTAAAATAGAACAGCGCACTGTTTTCATATTTTTTAATCTCCTTGTTTTTCAGGCTTGGATGTCTATTGGAAGCACCATCAGCAAATCTTTTTTTGCCGAGACTGTTTTCAGGATATCAAGTGCCTTTTGCAAATCCTCTTTACCCACAGCATCGATTCTGATCAGGGCGGAAGAAAGCAAATTAATGCCCGGCATGGATAGCGAGATATCCACAACCTCTGCAAACCCGGTCTTGTCAATCTCGTCAATCGTATCCTGGATCCCTGTATGGACCACGTGCCCTATAAGAACCACATTTATGCTTTCTCTGAAACGCTGTTCTCCAACCCTTACAACCCTTATCCCGTTTTCCTCAAGCTTTGCTTTTATTGCTCCTATGCTCTCAGGTTTTGTCTCAAGTACAAGCTGTACAGGTACTGTCTTTCTGGGGGTTCTTTTCTGATGGTGATGTAAAACCGTTATCAGGTTAGCTTTGAATTCCGAAAGAGGCTGGAGGGCTAAAAGCATCTGCCCGGGCACATCTTTTAATTCAATGTCCATGGAAACTCGCATTAGTGTCCCTCATGCAATTTATAATGATTCAAATAAGTCAAGTAATGAGATATTAATTTTAATGAACGTACAATATTTATATTCAGTAATTAATCCGGCCAATAGTGTAAAAGGTAATCCTGGTATAACGAATCAAGATGGGAGTTGAAAATATCATATACAAGATCTTTTAAATTTTTGTTGACCTTTCCTGCTGCTTAGTAGATGAATTCAGTTATATAGTTTACTATTTATGGTTTTTTAAAAAAGGTTAAAGTGATACTTTCTTCTAAATCATTATTATTTTCTAAGTAGATATCCTCCTCATTCCTTTCATTCCATAGATTCTCCCTGTTTTAGAGCCTCTCCATCGGGAATTCGAATAATGTTTCCTCTACCCCTTTTGAACTTCTCAATCAATCCACGTTCTTCGAGATCCGAAAGCATGAGGCTTACTTTGGACTCTGAATAAGGAGACTTTTTCCGGAGTTCTCTCTGAGTAATCCGATTCCCATTAGCTCGGATCAGATTCATAATTTCTTTCAGATCGTCAGGTAGACTTGCCTCAGGGTTTTCCGGACATTTGGAGCTCAACGAATCAGGTATCTCTTCAGACATGGAATTAACGGATGTTTTTGAACCATCTGGCAACTTCACTTCTTGCTGCACAGGTGTCTCTGTCTTAGACATATCTTCTTCTACAATATGATGCGCATAAGGCTCGTAATTTGTCCGGGGAACTTTTTCAATTGAACCAGCTTCACCGGGCTCTGAATATCCAGACATTTTTGCTCCTATTGTGAAATTTTCAGGTTCCGAGATATCTGAGTTCGATATATCCAGGTCAGATATATCTGATTCTGATTTATTTGATTCTGATTTATTTGATTCTGATTTATTTGATTCTGATTTAT
>CAYSWX010000001.1:0-106186 GCA_964434965.1 uncultured Methanosarcinales archaeon | reverse complement strand
TCTGATTTATTTGATTCTGATTTATTTGATTCTGATTTATTTGATTCTGATTTATTTGATTCTGATTTATCTGGCTCTGGTGCATTAATAGTTTGAGTTTTTCCTGGGGAATCTGCTGCCTTTTCAGGAGGGTTTCTTTTTTCCTTTTTTACTAAATAACCAGCCAGAAGCAGGATACAAAATGCAAGTGAAGCAAAAATCAAGACCGTATTTTGTGAGCTTGCCTGAGATTGAGTTTCTTCCTCCTCAAAATTCAGATCAACACTTTCAAAGTCCTCCTGGTTAAGAAGGTCCTCCTGATAAACAGGGAAAAGGAGAAGATCGTGAACATATTCGCCATCATCGGAAATTGTAACATTTTCTTCAGTTTTGTAAACCACAGTATTCTCTTCAAGATAATTGGCAGTTATCCTGTACGTGCCTGGAGTAAGGTTAAAAGAGTATTCGGCATCTGTTGCAACAAAAGACTGCTCTGGAGTAGAGTTTATCTCAACTATTGAGTTTTCCAGGGGTTTAAAGCTGTACCACTCATATACAGTTCCGTGAATAGTCGCCGCAAGTGCATTTCCTTGAACAGACACCAGAAAAATAAATACACAGGCGATCTTGAAGAGCTTTCTAAAATTCACGCAGCTTTAAATGGGTTTTTAGCATAAATCTTTTACTTTACTTGCCAGATGTTCAAAAATACAAAAGATCAATTCATTGGTCATCGATTAAGGAATTTTCTCGATCATATACTATCGATTTTGGGATGAAACTAAGCTGTGAATTTCAGACACCAGAACTAAATTCGATATTTAATCCTAAATTTACATCAATGAAGTTTTGAATAATTGTTACGGAAATAGGCAAAATTTATCCTGACTCCTCATCGGGCAGAATATACATGAAGGCAAATTAAAGGTTTATAAAGGAAATAAAGATCCAATCAAGCTTAAAAACCTATCTATTATAATTAATCAGTTTTTATCCTAAAAAGTATGCTTATATTGTCCTTATTCCATTATCACAGTGTCATAACTTGCCAAAGGAGGCAGTCAGATGAAAAAATCAGTAATTGTTAGATATCTGGCTTATATCACATTTATATTAATTATACTTTGTATTCTGCCTGGAGGATCACTTGCTGGCAAAAGCTCTTCAGAGCATGGAAATGAAGTCCAGTATGCAGGTGAGAGCATTACAGGTTCAGAAAATAACGGAAAAGACAGTGTAGAGGGTAGTAGCACTGAAAATTCCGATCCTGAAAATATGCAGGGTCAAGGAAGAAACCAAAAACTGGAAGAAAAAAAGAACAGTGCAGGAGATGCTAATGGCACTGAAGATTCCGATTCTGAAAGTATGCAGGGTCAAGACAGAGCCAAAACACAGGACCAGAATAAATATTCTGAACATATACTGGAAAGAAATCAGATACGTGAAGATCTTCAGTTACAGAAGAGTGAATATAGGGGAGCAAAAGAGGATTTCCTTAAAGTAAGAAGTCAAATTCAGGCAGGAAAGCTTAATCCCAACTCAGAAAAAGCTGTGGATGCCACAAAACTCTACCTAAATTCCAGCATTAGTTATATGATAGCCCACCTGAAAAACGTAAAAACCAACATGCAGGAATCAAAAGGCGATGGAAATAAGGAAAAAATAGTTGCCATAGAAGATAGTATTAAACTGCTTGAGGCTGAACAGGCAGAAATTGAAAACGCTTCCAACCAGAAAGAACTTATTGCTTCTGTCAAATCCGTGCGTGGAATATGGACTAATGCACAGAAAAACAGCCTGGCAGGTGCAGGACAAATTGTTAGCCAGAAAATAGGGAAATTCCTGGACAAATCCGAAAACCTCTCAGAAGAACTCGATGTTGAAATTCAGAGCCTGAACGGAACAGGCGTTGATACGGCTGACCTTCAGACAAGGC
Source organism: uncultured Methanosarcinales archaeon (assembly GCA_964434965.1). Classification (GTDB taxonomy): domain Archaea; phylum Halobacteriota; class Methanosarcinia; order Methanosarcinales; family Methanosarcinaceae; genus Methanosarcina. The sequence goes on along the minus strand of CAYSWX010000001.1, from coordinate 104,271 downwards.
TTGCCAGTTATAATCTATATATAAAAGCTGCCCGGGAGAAAAAAGCAGCCGCTGATTCTATTTATGAAGATGAAAACGCTACTCCGGAAAATCTGGTAGTGGCAAATAATTACCTGCGTGAATCTCTGAATAATGTAAATAAGGCAAATCAGATACTCAGAGTAATTTTCGACGAACTGAAAGAATATGGCTTTAAAGAAGTTAGTAAAGTCGGATATGAAAATAGCACAAAAACCAAACTTAATAATACCATAAGTACAAATTAATATTTATCTGTATAAACTAATAATTTATCTGTAAAAACGGCACTCCTGTGAACAAGATGAACTCTATCCCGAAGGAGAAAAACAATGTCCCCAGAGAAAAAACTGAAAAATTCTCTCAGGGCAGATTTAAAACTAAGGAGACAGAAAATGGTAAAACTCATTCATCTGTTTGTACTGTCAGCTTTAATTGTCTGGCTTGCAGGGTCCGGTTGTATTGGAAATAATGCATCTGATGTAAAGGAGGCAGGAATTGCCCCTGACGTTGCCGGGGCAGAAGATGAAGTCCAAGGCGATTTAGGAGCGGAGCTTACTTCAGCTGAGGTTCAGGAAATTGACGGTGACATGGCTGAACTTGAGAACCTGCTAGACAATGCAAGTGTTGAGGAAGAAATAGTACTTGAAGAGCCACGAGAGTGAACGAAGAAAGGTAAAAGCAACTGAAAAATTGAGAGAGGAGAAGAAAACAAAAGAAGATATAAAATTGGAATAAAAACATAAAGGATAAAATTGGAATAAAAACATAAAGGGATAAAATTGGAATGAGAAGTAAAATAACGTAAATTTGATTAAAAAATAATTCCAGGCCGAAAAATATCCTTTCTTACTCTTGTCTTCTCAAAATCTCCTTTTCAAGCATTAATATTGTATCCAGTCTCTTCTATTCAATTTTGCTCTTTTAGTTCCATTATTCTTCTAATTTGCCAGTTTCACTCTGTTTTTCCCTCCACCTCCCCACAACATTCCTGTCAATTTTTAATCTACGCTCTAAATATTGGAAATAAGACTGATAGGATAATGTGATTCAATTTTTTGTCAGTATTCAAGCAGAAATTGAATTTTGGTACAAAAACTTTGATTCAAAATTAAATATTTCCTAAGATATAGAAGCCTTTAAAACGTTATACAGAGGATAGAAAAAACTTCAAGCTTTAAATTTAAAATATAACTGTTAATTATCACTCTTATAAAAAATATACTTATATAGTTTCCTATCCAAATAATATTACAATTAAATAATTTAAAGGGGGAAGTCATATGACAAAATTAGGGGAAATTATCCATTATGCTTCTTATCTAACTTTAATACTTATAATCTTTAGTATCCTGTCACCAGCAGCTCTTGCAGGTAATGGGGTTGGGGCAGGTAATAATGACAAAAATGAAAAGACTTCTGATGCTCCTCAGAAAAAAGACATGGTCAGGGAAGAAACTCGTGCCAGAAATCAATCCGAAAACAAAACCCTGGAACGATCACATATTCGAGAAGAGGCTCAGGAGAGGACACAGTTAAAAGAGCAGCTCAAGATCCATAAAAGCAACTATCAAACCGCTAAAAAGAATTTCATTGCAGTCCGAAAGCAACTAAGGTCAGGAGACTACGATGATGGAGACCTGGAAATTACAAGGGAATACCTGAACGCAAGCATTGACTATATGATAGCTCATCTTGAAAGAGTTCAGTACAACCTTGAACAGTCAAACGGTAATGGCACGGAAACCAGAGTTGCTGCTATTGAAGAAAGAATAAGCGAGCTTGAGAAAGAGAAGAATGCTATAGGAGAAGCCAAAGACCTTGAAGATTTCAAAAATGCAACCGAATCGGTGCGCGGCGTCTGGAACAACGTAAGAAACAGAACCTCTGTAGAGACAGGACAGACTGCAAGCGAGAAAATAGACTTCTTCGTTAACAAATCTGAGGACATTTCTAATAAAATTGATAAAGAAATAGAAAACCTGAACAAAACAGGGGTTAATACAACCGGACTTGAGGTAAAGCATGCAAATTACAATTCCCTGATGGACTCAGCCAGGAAGAATAATGAAGCAGCAAAAAAGATCTACAATAATGTAAACGCCACTGAGGAAGAACTGCAAAAAGCAGATGGTTACCTGCAAAATTCTCTCAAAGAAATAAAAGAGGCAAACCAGGTCTTGAAAGAAATCTTCGGGGAGCTGAAGCAGTATAGAATTGAGGAGACTAACAGAAACAGAACCCGAAATTCCCTGGAAGCAGAGTTTAATAATTCCGGAGCCGTAAACAACACAGTCAATAATTCATCTGCTAGCTACACTTCTTTGAATGGAACGGAAACATCTCCTGAAGGAGAAAACAATGCCAGTACAGGCAACGAATCCGAAAACTCTAATGAGGATGGATTGGAGAGTTAAGGGGGCAAAAAAATGGTAAAATTCACACATGTATTTGTAATGTCAATTTTAATTTTCTGGCTTGCAGGGTCTGGTTGCATTGGAAACAAGACTGACACAGAAGAGGCAAGTATGGCCCCAGATATCCCCAGAACAGACAGTGGAGAAAACACCTCAGCAGGACAGGAGTTAACCGAAGCAGATGTTCAGGAGTTTGAAGAAAATGCTACAGACCTTGAAAATCTGCTTGAGAATTCAAGCGAAGAAATAGTAGTTGAAGAACTGTAAAAATAAAGAGCTTTATGGATAGAAAAAGATGCTTTCATTTGAAGAACATCTTTTCTTTATTTTTCATTTTCTGAATTTCATCCTCCAGAATCTCTAACCTTGATTCGAGCTCATGCATATCTTTTCTGGTGAAAACATCTGCCTTTGAGACAGCATCCTGTATCTTATCATTAATTTTCTTTTCGAGGTCAACCCTCTGTTTCTTGCTCTCTTCAACAAGGTCCTGAACAGTTTTTTTGCCTTCTTCCTTGCTGATGTCCCCTTTATCAACCAGGTCTTTTACAAGCTCATTTACTCTTTCTTCAGTCATTGCCCACAGGCCAGCACCTATGAGCCCAATTTTTCTAACAGATTCCTTCATGTATAATACGCATCCGGGATTATTAATCTGAAAGCATTTAATTTAAACTGAGGTATGAGGTATTAAAAACTGATAATGCATTAAATGGTTGTAATATATTAAAAATACTATTATCATTAAAAAATATGTTTACCATCAGAAGAATGTTCCTATTTCAACAGCGAAAATTTTAGTTTTCAGAAATTATGTTTTATCCTGCAAATTTCCAGTAATATTTCTTTTACTCTTTCTACCTGACCACCCGCTAATTAACTTTTTGATATGGATAAGTTGAAAAGCCGTTAAAGTTTTCGTTACGAAGTCCACGGTAAATTTTCCAGTTATCTGGTTTTACTTTAACAAATATGGACTCAATGCAAAATTTTTAAATGTCGATGCAGTATTTAATATAGGGATATCAAACCATTTTCAAGTGTTCAGGTGGCGAAATAAATGTCAGTGGTTGGAAAATCCATCAATTCAATTATTAATATTGTTTTAATGGTTTCTATGTTTACTTTTTCATTTTTGATACTATCTGTCTTTGTAGCAGGATCTATTACAGGAGAAGAGGTTTTAAGTGCTCCGATAGGACCGTCAAGTAATATTGGCGAAAGTGTCATGTTTAAAGAAAACGAAAAGGTTACTTTCATTTTTTCAACAAAGGAACAGGCCAGAACAGAACTTTTGAACATCAATATTATTGACCCGCAAAACACAGAATATTCTTGGCAAAAAGGTTTTGGTGGACACAATCAATCAGGAGAATTTATAGATGACTTTACTGTGTTTACCCCAAAATCATCAGGAATTCACCAGATAAAAATAAGTAATGCAGATTTTGATACGGATGTCAGGCTGGTCTCAGGAATGACACACCCATCCGAACAGCCCCTATATTTCAAGACACTGATAACTTCGCTAATACTTCTGATTATTGGAGCTATGTTGTTTGGAGCTTCGAGAAGAAAAATCTCTCTTATCCCCGGAATCCCTATATACAGGGAAGTGACCAGAGGCAGGACAAGAAGATTTACCGCTTTTCAAGCCCTTATTTCACTTTCCGCAAGTATATATATAGTATATAATGTAGCCTTTCAGGCCTGCCCCCTAAATATCTGATTTAATCAAAAGCAAACCAGATTTTGTATGCTGCAATGGAACCATACGTGTAAATAAACTCTACCTTCCCCCAAAACGTATAAAATAATCTATTCTGTTTGTAAATTCTTTGCCTTTGCCGCTTCGATTGAAGCGAAAGTTGCAGCAGCAAGAGAATAAACTGAAAAACTGAGGCAGTCCATTTCTTGCAAAGGCGTTTTCAGGCAAACTTGTAGAGACAGAGGCCGAGATTACAAGGAGAGAAGGTAGGAATTTTTTTAGAATTCAAACTCATTTTTCTTTATTCGGGAAAAGGCTGGCTTTTTCACAGGCCGATGAGAGCCCGGTTACCCAAAAAAACAAAACAACCTTGACAGGTTGTTTTGTATCCAAAAACAGTATTAGACATAATTCTGGTAACAAACCAGCAAATTAAGCCAGTCCCGCAGACTCATCAAGATAAGGACCCAGCGACAAAAGAGCCTGTGCCCTCCTGTATTCAGACTGAATCCCTTCGGCTATCTCAAGGGCTTTTTCAAGAACTTCTTTTTTTCTCGCTTCATCAAGATTTGGAATAATGAACGACAGAGCTTCAGGCCTTACGTCTTTATCTTTAAGGCTGAAAGCTAACTGAAGGGCTTCTTCTGTGATTTCTTCTTTTCTCTGCCCATTCAGGTACGGCACAAGCAAAGAAAGAGCCTGTACCCTCAGATACTCAGAAAGAATCCCGTATGCCAGCTCAAGAGCTTTTTCCATAATTCTTTCATTTTTTGAACCATAGAGATGCGGGACGATTGAGGAAAGGATCTGGAATTTTGCATCACTGTATTGAATGTGGAAGGCACAGGAAAATATATTTTCAATAAGCCTTTCTTTTCCTGGCCCTCTAAGATGCGGGACAAGGGAACAGAGGACAAGGGATCTTTCGTCTTCATCCTGAATACTGGATGCAGAAAAAAGGGCTTTTTCTATAAGTACTGTCCTTCCTGGTCCCTCAAGATAGGGAACAAGCAAGGAAAGGGCCTGTGACCTTAGATCCCCATATTCAATTTTGGAGGCAAAATCAATGGCTTTTTCCATAAATTCCTCTTTTCCTGGCCCTTCCAGCTGAGAGAGAACAGAAAGACGGGTCTGAAACCTTTGAGCTTCACTTTGACCCCTAATATTCATTTCTGCGATTTGTGACATTCTTTTTGCACTGGGAGTTTCTTCAGTTTTAATCCCCTGATTAAGTTGAATGTGAGTATACTGGTTCCTCAGCTTTCTGACACTGAGATTTGCTTCGGACCCCTGGAGAGAGGAATTTGTTTCAGCATCTGACAGTTCTAACTGCTCTAACTCCTGAACAGTACTCTTTTTTGCCAGAAATTCTTCAAGCAGATTATAAAATTCTTTTAATATGTTAGATTTATCATCTGGACTTTGTTTTTTAAGCCTGGCAGAATCTTCTTCGATCATCCTCTGTATTGCTTCCCCTTCCACAAAAGATGAAATTTCCAGAGCTAAATCGGGGTCCTGCTCAAAAGCATTTAGAACCTCCTGAATCAAAACCTGCTTTACCTCCGGATCAGCAGGTGCAACAACCATGTCTCCTGCGGCTTCTATTAATTCATGCCGTCCTCCAGAACAAAGTTTTCCCCACAGTTTTTTCTTAACTGCCCATACGTCAGTTCCTGCTTTTTTGCCGGCTTCTGCATCCGCCTTTTTAGACCCAATGACCAGATAGGGAATTACAGGCTCAATAAAATCCGTGACTGTTTGTGCCAGTTGTATGATTGTTACATCCTGTTGTCGCATTATTTCATCCTTCATTTAAAAAATATTGTGTATTCTCTCGTTGATTAGTTCTAGAATAAAATGATATCAGTAAATGTAATGCTCATACTTGAATAAATATGATAACAGATAAATACTTCGTTGGAGGCTTAGAAAGCTCAATATGATAATCTATAATAAGATAATAATAATTTACCATGAGTGGGGGCTACCCGCGTATTTGCAGATGTATTAAGTGGTTGTCGAGAAACCACCGACAAGTGGTTGTCGAAAAACTACCGGGGGAAAAAATCATACAACCAGACAAATCGCCATTTTTGCTAATAAAATCCATATCGTACATTATTTTCAAAGGACCAAACATACTTTAAATAATATATAAATATGTTTTAGTATAGTGCTTCTAAATATTTTGAGATATGACCAAAATGAAAATTGTTGTTCTTATATTTACTTTAATATTACTGTTCACAGGCTGCCTCGAAGATGCTGCTGTAGTCAAAGAAAAAATAAATACAGTTGAGGAAAATACGATAAATGCAGACTCAGTTGAAGATTATGATATTGCAGCTGCAAACAATGCTTTTGCTTTTGATATGTATTCACAATTGACGCAACCGGAAACCGGAGATTATGAAAACATTTTTTTTTCGCCGCACAGCATTTCTGCTGCCATGGCAATCTGTTATGAGGGAGCTGAAAACACTACAAAGGACCAAATATCAAACGTATTTTATTTTCCCTCCAACAAAACAGTTTTAAAAGTTCGTTTGGAGAGAATAAACGACAAGATAAATTCCGAAAATAACGATTACGAGCTTCAAACTGCAAATGCTCTCTGGTTGCAGGAAGGATATCCCGTAAAAGATACGTATATTTTCAACGTGAAAAAATACTACGACGGAGAAGTGACAAATCTCGATTTTGTGAGAAAACCGGACGACTCCAGAGATACTATCAATGAATGGGCTGAAGATAAAACAAACGATAAAATCAAGGATCTGGTCCCAAAAGGTTTGATTACACCTGATACTCGGATAATTATTACAAATGCAATTTACTTCGATGGGAAATGGGTATATGAATTTGATAAGGAACTGACGGGCAAAAAACCTTTTTATCCGTCAAAAGGGGAAGAAGTCTCTGTTGACATGATGTATATGTCTGAAAGTTTTAATTATGGTGAAAACTCAAAGGCAAAAATTATAGAATTGCCTTACAAAGGCAACGACTTATCCATGTACATCGTGCTCCCGGAAAGCAACAATATTGAGAAGTTTGAAACGAAATTTACATTAAACGATTACACTGAACTTAAAAATGAAATGGAATTAGTGGAGGAAGTGGAGACCACAATTCCGAAATTTAAGTTTGAGACTAAAAACGAGCTTTCCGAGTCCTTAATCAGAATGGGCATTGTGGATGCTTTCAACCCGAACCTGGCGAATTTTTCAGGAATTAATGACGATCCATTATCAATTACCAGTGTGATTCATCAAACATTTATAGATGTGAAGGAAGAAGGCACAGAAGCTGCAGCAGCAACAATGGTTGAGATGGAGAAAGTAGGTACGGATTTCTCATGGGATTCCAAGCCAAAGGAATTCAAAGCCGACCACCCGTTCATGTTCTTCATAGAGGACAGGAGGACAAACTGCATCCTTTTCATGGGAAAAGTTGAATGCCCGGAATATGAGAGCGCAGCATGATACTCTTTTTACTACCAGCTAAAATTCAAAATCAATAGTTATAAGAGATCAACCTGCCAAACTCAAATATATCATAAAAGGAAGGGATTAGAGCAGCAGTTGGTGGGAATTCTTGAGTAGCCAGCCCGAAATACACAATAGAACTTTCAGTCAGATGTCAGATGAACGGATAAAAGCTGCAAGACAGCTGGGAAGCCTTTTTGAGGTATTTCCTGATCGAAGGCAGGCATTTGAAGATCTATTAAGACTCTGTTCCGATGGGAACAGCGAGGTCAGGGAAGAGGCTATTAATTCCCTTAAAACGGTTTTTCCCAATGTGCCGGAAAAGGAACTGGTCTGGGAGAGGTTTGTAAACCTGACGGCTTATCCTGTTGAACAGGTATTAAAAACGGCAGTTAACGCCCTGATCATCGTTTTTCCCCTGATGCCTGATAAAAACAGAGCATGGAAAGACCTGATTGAGCTGGTAAACTCAAAATCAAGCCTTGAGGACGTAAGCAGGGGGATTATTCGTTCGCTTCCAGACGTGATTTCCGAATTTTCGGATAAGGGACAGGCATGGAAGGATTTGCTGGAAATGACAGCATCAGACGACCCATATGTCAGGGAAAAGGCGACTTCTTTTTTAAGCATGGCTTTTCCAGGGCTTCCAGAGGGAAAAAAAGGTGAGTCATGGAAAGACCTGCTTGAACTGGCAGGAGAAGGCGTAGACATAAATGTTAGGGAACAGGCTGCAAGGGTCCCTGGAGAGGTTTTTCCATTTTTGCCTGGTGAAAAGAGAGACGAGGGCTGGGAAGAGATGCTGCAGCTGGCAGGAAAAACCTCGGATCAGGTAGTGCAAAAGGAAATCCTGCTCGCTTTGCCTTCCGTCTTTTCTTCGGTCCCGGATAAAAAAAGGGTATGGGAAGACATTTTCAGGATTACAGAAGACGATAGAGAACCTGTACGAAAGCAGGCTGTAGACATTCTAGTTTCGATCTTTCCTGACATGTCGGATAAAAAAAGGGCATGGTCTGATTTACTTAAGCTGGCAGGAGCACAGGACAGATATGTAAAGGATACTTCTGCAGATGCCCTTGTTAGGGCGTTCACGTACCTTGAAGATAAAGACACCGCCTGGAAAGAACTTATGGGGCTTACCGAAAACGAAGACGAATATATTCAGAAAACAGCTGCTGACACCCTCAGTAAGGTTTTTCCATATATACCCAATAAAAACCAGGCATATTCTGACCTTAAAAATCTGGCTGAAAAAAAGGACAGTTATGTACTCAGGAAGGCTGTACAGACTCTTGATTCTATTTCCTCTCAGTTCTGTGAAGATTACAGGCCAAATGAAGCAAAAACGGAAATCGAAGAAGTAAAGGAAAAAGAGAAACGGGAGGTGAAGAAAAAAGGAATGATAGGAGAAAGAGATGAATATGTGCGAAAAGATGCAGCAGAACCTTTTGCAAGAGCATATTCCGGGCATCCGGATAAAAAAATTATTGAAGAATTCCTTCGACTCAGTTCTGACCCTGACCCTCAGATAAGAAGGGGCGCAATTGAGTCCCTTCTCGCTCGTTATTCACGAAAATCAGACAAAGCACATGAGATCTGGAGCGAAATCCTGAAATTTTCTGGAGATACAGGTGTCAGAAAGAGCGCTGCAGAACTGCTTTCACAGGCTTTTCCTGCAGTTGAAGAAAAGCCTGATGTTTTTTTTGACCTTGTCAGGCTCACGGAAAGCCGGGATACCCAGCTCAGAAAGAGTGCGGCAGAGCTTCTTGCTTTCGCATTTGCATATACAGATAATAAGCAGATGGCATGGGATGATCTTTTGAGACTTACGTCTGCTGAAGACAGGGAGGTCAGGAAAGGGGCGGTACTTGCTCTCTCGTCCGGCTACCTGGAGGTTCCGGATAAAGAAAAAGTCTGGAGTGATTTTATCAGGCTTTCTGCCCACAGTGACAGTTTCGTGCAACGGGAAGCTACACGAACTCTTGGGCCTGCCTTCTTCTATGTGCCTGATAAAACACAGGCGTGGAGAGACATGCAGGTTCTTATCGATAACCCTTACATTTATGTCCGCAGGTATGCCATCCGCTCCCTTGGAATGGCCTCCCTCTGGAGGGCGATTAAGGCAGAAAACGAAGCTGCTTATCTTTTTGGGCTTAAAGAGGCGGTAAGATACTTTAAACAGGCTGCTGAAACCTCTATTAGCACTGTTATTTTTCCTGAATTTTACTATCCCTTTTATGAGGCTCTCTTACAGATCCTTTTCGCGGAAAGGCCTTCAAGACTCGAAAGTGAACGGTATCTCTCTGAGGTAGCCGGTGAGATCAGTGGTCTGGAAGAGAACCAGAGGCTTCTTGAAATTCAGGAGGAACTTGCAGGGCTCCTTCGAGAAGCAGGAGAACTTACTCCCGGAGATCTGCCTGCCTGGGAGAAACTTCTTGAAGCCTGTATTGAAGCTTTTGACAGACATTCAGGACTTTTCCGGGATGTAGAAGAAGATCTGATCAGTGCACAAAAAACCGTGAAAAAAGAGTATCCGAAAGTCGGAAAAGTAGTTCTGGAACAGAAACTAAAAGAGGCTCTTTCCGGAATCCGGTATAAAGCAAGGACAGCCTGCTTTCAGGCAAAAGGCAAGCCTGCGGAAAAAATAGCATGCACTGTGAGTCAAAAGGTCAGGGAATGGACTTTTCAGGATCTTGAAAAAGATAGAAAGAAATTGGACAGGCAGCTTGAATCCCTGCTTAATATCCTCATAACCCAGATACCCTATATTCCTGAAAATACGTTTATTTTTGAAAATCTTGAAGATATCAGGCAGGAACTGGACCTTCTTGAACGCTACAGGCGGGTAGGCAGGTTAATAGGCCTGATTCCCAGAGTAAAGATGTCTTCAAGAGCTTCAGGAAGATGAGTAGTCTTCTCCCTATTTTGATCCACAGTTTAGCTGCAATTTATATCCAATCCTGCCAATCCTTCTGTTATGTATGAAGCAGGCATCGAATTAACGGAAGAGGATTTTGAATTCTCAAAACCCCCTCTCTCAAAAAAGTTCATTCGCCTGGTATTCGAAAAGTATCAGCTGGAGTATATTGCTTATTTCGGCGGAAATATGTTCTATGTTTCAGGGCAAAACTCAGAACCACTTATGCCCTTATATGTCAATGCCAGATACCCTGAAGATATCGAACTGGTGTTCGACTTCATGACACGTGAAAGAATCCGCAGGATAAAACATGAAAAAGGGGTACTTTATCGGTCTGCGGTTCCGGAACTTTCTGACTACGATGAGCAATGAACTGATCCGTTTACTTTCCAGAAACAGAAACTAATATCTGAGAGAAGGAAATGTTGTAAATCGGATAATGAAAAAGGAGATAAAAATCCAGTCACTTTTTTTCTTTTGTTCGGGTTATTTATAGTTTCATTGCAATATTTTACATCACAAAGTTTCTCTTTATTGTGAGGAGGGGAATCTGATGATACATTTATGGGAGTATGATTCTCGCAGGATTCATGGTGTGCATATGCCACAACTGATGAGCGACCTCGAAAGAATCGGGAATGAGGGCTGGGAACTGGTTTTAGTTAAAGATGATATTGATGACGAGGGGACAGTAACTGCAATTTTCAAACGGAAAAAGAATGAGACCATATCTCTGTAACGAGGTACTTTTTAAATATTTTCTAAACACTCTTCTATTTTTTTGGTTATGTTTTTACCTCTAATTCCGAATTTGATCAGTTAAACTATAATATAGTTATACCTTTAAAAAAATAAATCTAATGTTTTAGAGAAATAAGTTTTTTATATTGACGGGAAGTTATTTATCTACTTCTTCAGTATTTTAAATGTATGAAAAAATTTGATTCTGTCAAAGCTACTTATACGGTTATAATCATACTGATTTCTATATATGCCTTATATATAACATCCTCTTTTTTTTATGTCATTGTTCTCAGTGCTCTTTTTGCTTACGTTATTTATCCCGTGTACTTATTCTGCCTCAGATTCATAAAGAGCAAGCAGATTTGCGCTCTGATTCCTCTTGGTGCGGTCTTTGTTCTGATAGCATCCTCAGGCGTTATTATAGTAAAGGTCTTAATGAATGAGATCTCAAGAATTTTAGAAATTCCCAATACCCTTAACGGGTTTGCAAGTATGGACCTCAGGCAAATAGTCGGGTTCTTAGAACCTATTATCCAGACTCATCCCGGAAAACTGACAGAGAGCATAGGTGAATACCTGAACACTCTTGTCACGAATTATGTTCCTGATATCCAGAATAATATCGTCCAGATCTCAACCGACCTTTCGGTCCTGCTCATAGAACTGATTGTAATCGTTGTCCTGACCTATTACCTTCTTGTAGAAAGCGAAACTATCACAGCCGAACTTGCCAATATCTTTCCGGACCGAAAAGCAGAGATTGTGTTCCTCGGGGAGCTAAACCACATTTACCAGAATCTCTTCGTAGTTTACTTCCTTACCTGTCTCGTGACCGGAATAATCGGGGGAGTACTTTACTGGGTACTTGGAGTGCCTTATCCTCTTATCTGGGGAATACTGACCTTCATAATGGCTCTCCTGCCTGTTGTAGGATCAGGCACGGTTTATGTCCCCCTTGCCCTTTACTATGTCCTCATCCAGGACTATATTACAGCAGGAGCCCTGATTTTCCTTGGAATCATTTTCCTGAACTTTATACCTGAATTTGTTATAAGACCAAAACTTGCCCGTAGCAGGGCTGCAATCCACCCGGCAATTACCCTCATAGCCTTTGCAGCTCCTGTCTTCGTTATAGGCCCAATAGGCATTATTATAGGCCCCCTCACATACGGCTTTTTGCTTGCAGCCTTCAGGACAAAGAAGATAATTGGGACTTCTCCTGTCCAGAAGGAAAACTCAGCTACAGGCTCAACTGAAAGTCCGGCAGAAAAAACGGTAGAAAAATCAATCGAATTAGTGGTTGAGAGATCGGTTGAGAAGCCATTAGAGACTTCCAGCGATCACATTTTCAGTCCGGAAGTTAACCCCTGGCAAGATGGAAAGAAAGCTGTATGAATTAGATAAGACTAAGAGAGAATCGCTATTAAGTGTTACATTATTATCATGAACACATTTTTAACACTTTTTAACACTTAAATAGCAATTACTCAATACCGCCTCAGGAACTGTTTTGATTACACCTATATCTTATTTATCCCGAATATATGTAACAGTGCTAAGATGTTTGTAAAAACATTCTGAAAGATTATTTATTTTAAAAAAGGCTGCGTTCCCATCTGGATCCTGGAAGTTCCGAATACTTATAAGAGATGCTTTTGTATTTGGGAAGAGGTTTGAGGTATTTGACTCATAGGCTGTGAGTTTTGTATATCTCTTTACTTGTGGAGTAGTGTTTCGGAGTGGATGTTGAAGTAGGTCTTTTGGAATAGGTCTTTACTAGTTAGGTGCTTGATGAGAACGCAAATTATACTATGTACTAACTGTATATAATATTTTCAATGAATAATATTATCTAACCTGCATATCCGTTAGTTTATTGATATTATGTAATACTGTTAATATAACATTTATACAACCAGACAAACTGCATATATTCCTGCTCAATTCGACACAATCTGTAGAAATATATTTATTTGAATTTTTAAAAAACAATATATAGTACCTAATGTATTTCTTCAATAAGACTTTGAGGCAAAAACTGCTTTTTAGTTTTAGTATTGTTTCGAAAACTGAGGAGGAAGAGGCATAAGAAAAACTAATATCATTTTGATGCTGACTATTGGCATACTGATAACAGCAAGCTCTGCCAGCGCTGAACCGCAGGGGACTGTAATAAAGGAAGGTGCGCTGACATATCCTGCAGGACCCTATATCTCAGAAGATCCCCTTCTACTAAGCCTCGAAAATTACACAGGAAACAACGATATACAAACGTTACCCGAACAGTCAGAGATAACATACCCAAATAATGGATCCCTGTTTTTGGAGAACAATAGCTTCACTATTACTTCCGCGAACCTTAGTACCTGCAACTTCAGGATTTGTTCATCCAATCATTGTTGCAGTAATTATGAATCCAATAAGGAAATAATACCTTCCTGTTTCACTTTTTTTTGTTGTTCTCCTTTTTCTTTCCCTTAATTCAACAAGACATTTCAATCCACCCATTCAATTCTATTTTTGGGAATTACATATTCTTCCCATAAAACAGATGGTTTCATTAATCAAATTAGCTTAACAAACGGCACTCATCGAATTCTTTGCTAAGAAGAGGCAGCAAACCCTCTGAGATTGATTTAGTATTTTAAAAAAGGTTGCGTTCCCATCTGAATATATCTGGAAGTTCCGAACGTTACTAAGATATTTTTAGTTTGGGAAGAGGTTTGAGTATTTGTGGGTTGAGAGTTTTAGTTCATCTCTTTACTATGGAGTAGGTTTTGAGTGGGTGTTTGCTAGTGGGGTGTTCAGAGATGAGAACGCAATTTATAATATACATTCATCATATATAATATTTTTAATACATAATATTTGATTAATGTCTCAATTTTAGATTATCTCTATAATTTTAGTTTATTAGTCTAAGGTTATATTATTGAACTAATGATATTACAGGGATAACCATACGAATTTCAGGTATAACTATACGTCTTTATTAGATAACTATATGTCTTTATTTCATTTATTTTTGTGCTTCGTTCTTATCTCAGTTGATGACGTCCCATCGTCTTCGTATTCGTCCATCGGGATAATCTCACAAAACTCAAGGATCCCAGGGTTGACGGATATTTTAACGGATTTCCTTTGAAACACCATGAAACGTACATTCTTTTCCTTAAAACTCCTTAAAATGACATGTGTATCTACTTCCCCGTCATAGTATTTTGCGTCAAAAAGCCTGTTGAAAGTATCTGCCCCGATGATGAAGGTGCTGTTCGGAAAAAGGTCGGCTTTTTGCAGGAAAAGAGGTGCATTGGTCAGGCAAACGCCACCCATGAATTCTTCATCTGTGTATTTTCTTAAAGAATCAAGCCTCTGGCCCAACGAGATAAAATCTATGGGCGGCTTGTCAACATTCATCAGGGAAATCTCGAAATAGACAGGCACGTTATATTTCTTTGAAGCACACTCTGCCATGAAAACATGGTTCTTGTGGCAGGGGTCAAAAGAGCCGGAGAATACGAGTTTTGTTTTTTCAGATTTTTCAGGTTTATCAGGTTTTTCAGGTTTTGCTAGCTTAATCTCTTCAGTTGTTATCTCTTCGGAAACTTTTGCTTCATTAAGATTGATCCTTGCCATTCCAGCTGTTTTGCATGGACTCTCAGGGCTGCATCTCTGCTGTTTCAGAAGATCTCCTATTGCCCCGGAAACAGAAGCATATTTTTTAATAACTTTTTCTCCTTCCCCTTCTCCGACATCGATACCGGCTTCGATCCCGATTCCTTCCGGCATTCCTATCCCATCCGGCAAATCGATTTCTTGAACGCCGCAGTGGCGAGCAAGCACATTGAAAATAAGGAGCGCAGCAATCTTTTCTTCCTCTTCCCGTGTCCTGTCCGCTGTTAGTTCAAGGGTGCAGACCCCTGTTTTACAGGTTGCCTGGATAGCTACGTGGACCTCGTGTTTCCTGCCTTCACGCTCGTTTGCCGCCCTGAGCTTGCAGGTTGCTCCAATCCCTATCATGTCCGGTCCTGCAGTTTCGCCGGTGACTTTTGACAGTTCCAGAGCCCGCTGATAAGCGACCATAGCCATGAGCCGTGCAGTTTTTTCCGAGCAGTACTTTTCAGGTTTCCTGCCGAGGAAGTGGTCCATTGCATCTGTGCTGTACGGGACAACAGCATCCAGAACAGTTGCAGAGCCACTGCCGTGTCGGAGCAGTTCCCCTATAATCTCAGCCCCGCCTCCGGTTATTGCAAGGACGGCTTTGCAGGGCGATTCATGGATCTGGAAAATATGCTCAACAGGCACACTATATGGCACACTATATTTATCTGCAGCCAGTTTTTCTACCATCAGCTCTGTGGATACACTTAATGAGATTATAAATATTATTATTCACGTCAGCATGCCGTTATTTACACGATCCTGATTCAAAACTTGAAACTTCAGTACCCCAATATTTTCGTGCACAAATACCGTGAAACCGGGATTAAATTTGATTCTCAGGTACCAAAAATGTGTCCGAAAATAAGAAAAATAAATCCAAAAAAATGGCGAGCTTGTATATATCTTGTTTATATTTGTTGTATATATCTTATATATATCTTGATTATATCATTTCACTTCAATTTCTGTTCTTAATGTACTGCTACCCTTTGCATTTTTCACTTTTAATATGACAGTATATTTCCCTGCATTATCATACTTGTGTTCAGGATTCTTTTCTATCGAATGGATATCGTCTCCGAAATCCCAGTCCCAGAATTCAGGACTGCCAGTACTTTCATCTGTGAATTTAACAACAAGTGGAGCTTTTCCGGAGATAGGAAAAGCTGAAAAAACGGCAAGTGGGTTTATATTTTTCTCCAATTCTGCCTTTGCTTTTTCCTTGAAGCTTCTAATTATTTCTTCTGAACATTCACACAATCTGTCATGAACCTCCTGAGACTCCGTTTTGTGATCACAAATTTTTTTATGGACATATTTTGGATCACAATTTATCAGGCCATTCAGATCTTTTATATCGGCACGGAGCCAGAGTTCGAACGCTAAATCTCTGTCCATTTTGAGGAATTTGACTAAATCATTTTCTTTATCCATTTCCGTATAATACTTTGCCCTGTTTATATACAGTTGAAGTTGTTTTTTTGTATAGCTTCCAAGCATGTTTTCCCTTCCTCTAAGTGGACATCCGGTTCCTTCTCCCAGGTTTCGGGTATCAAGATTAATTTTATTCCTAAGTTCCTCAGCACTGAAGCTTGCAAGGTCTTCTATTGTTCTTATTTTTACACTGTACAGCATATATGCGAGGTCTTCGTCAAGCCGCAATTTTGTGACAAAGCAGGAGTTTTCGACTTTGTACTCAACTCTGGCATCGAATTCATCCCTTTTGTCACCAGGAAGAAGTTTTTGGACCCAGGCAAAAATCCATGTCTCTATCGTTTTGGTGAATACTCCGGCAAAAAAAGCAAACACAAAAACAAAATAGTCATTTATCTCACTCATTTCTTTTATTCTTAGAAGGTGATTCAGCAAATAGAAGCCTACAATCGCTATAAAAGGCGCAGTAAGGATTCTTTTGAGAAATGACCAGGCAATACTTATCTTCAGATATTCTGGAATGAGCTGGCTGAATCTGTCTTCAATACTTAAAAAAAGGTAAGAGAGGATGCCAACAAATGATGCAGCAATTATATAGACCGGGAACCGTAATTTCTCTATTCCATAAAATGTAATATAGTCTATTTTCTTATAATCAAAATATAAAAGTACTGTGGGCCATATAAAGACAACACAAATTACAATAAAATTTCTTGCTATGTCGTGAAGCCACATTATCAGGTTACTTTTAGCACTTTCATCACTTTCGTCATTTTTGTTACCTCTCTTTTCTTTTCTTTTTTTGTTCTCATAAAAAAGAATGATTAATATAAAAATAAATATCAAATCAATGAGGATGTAAGGAACGTTATCTAAGATCAAGTAAATTAATGGAAGCTGGAAATACCACAGAAGTCCCAATAATAACGCTAAGAGTAAAAAAGTAACAAAACAGAAATTCATTCTATCGAAAAACCGGCACAGCCAGCACAAAAAAAGAAGAGATCCAAGAAAGAGTGGCAACAACAGAATCCCTGGAAACATTTCTGTGTTACTTATCGTACCGTTTATCGTGCCGTTTACGGTTCCATTTATTGTCCCAATTATTGTGTCATTTGTTGAGTCATTAATTGTGCCATTTATCGTGCCGTTTATGGTCCCAAGTATTGTTCCGTTTACTGTATCGTTTATTGTGTAATTAGAATTCGTATTCGCTTCATTGCTTCCATCTGCTGCACAAACCCCCTGAATTAGCAGACTTAAAATGAAGAAAATTTCGAAAAATTTACGGGCTACTCCAGATCCTCCCATATGGATTTGTATACATTTGATTTTATATATCCATGTAATTATTATTATTACTGAACATTACTCAGATCAGCAAATCCTCAATCCCTGCCTCTCTCACAATCTCAATAGCCTTTGCCTCTTCTTCAAAGGTAAGCTGGCGTGCGATATCCGGGTATTCCATCGCATGGTAGCAGGGCCTGTACTGGAACATCAGGTTGAACCTGATCTGCGGGATATGTTCTGCAACCCATTTTACAATCGGCCGTGTGCAGCATTCGAGGTGGCCCGGGAGGACTAGGTGGCGGAGGAGGATTTCGGCGGTCTCGTAGGCGGACTCGAAGTTGGGCTGGACGACTTCCAGGTAGTTTTTCACCTTTGAATATTTTTGGGCACATTCGTTATTGCCATACTTGAAGTCCCCGAGATAGACATCTACCACACCTTCTAAAATTTCTCCTATCTCTTTTGAGTGGTACATGTTCGAGTTCCAGATAACCGGGGTATTTGATGACATTTCCTGCACAATTTTCAGGACGGTATGAGGGTGTGGGGTTGGAGTTACGAAGTTTACGTTTTTTGATCCGTGCAGCCTTCTGATATCAACAAGCTTTGCGAGTTTTCGGGGATCGACCTCGGTCCCGCATTCCGGACAGGTGGATATGTCCCAGTTCTGGCAGTAGACACAGGCAAAGACACAGCCCGTAAAAAAGATAGTGTGTGAAGGGATGAGTTCTGGCTCTTCTCCCATATGCAGGAACTCAGAAGCATATCGGGAAACGTCGGTAAGCCGGCAGAAGCCTTTTTCTCCTTCTTTGCGGTTAATCCCGCAGCGGCGCTCGCAGCAGGTGCAGTTTTCAAGCATCCGGTCTACTATTGCAACCTTGAGGTCAAGGAGGGAAGGACTGGCTTTAGGTAGCTCAAGGAAACTTTTAGTATACAGCTTTAGCCTTTCCGGACTATCTGCATAAGCAAGGGCGTCCATAGTTTCTATATCAAGGCTTTTCCGTAATTTTCTGTATTCTTTGATGCTTTTCTTATGGATATTCTGGAGTTCTTCAAGTCCCATTTTCGGGTTAAAGTCGACTGAAATTTTCTCTGTTATCCTTGAGAGGGCAGGCATTTCATCTCCCTGCACCTTAAAATATCGTTTCAGGTACTTCGGGGCTGCCATATTAGAATATCTGTTTGCATGGGTTATAGGTTTATGGTAAAACATTTACTACAAATATTTGAGAGACCAAAACAAAACCTCACAGGATACTTCAAAAAAGTGTAGAGCTGAGAGACTTAAGTTGGAGAATGAAAGACTTAACTTTTGATGGATCTGATCAGCTGCTTGATCTATCAGGAATCCAGAGAGGGGAATCTTTCATTTACTCCCCTGTGCCGGGCCGGGTCAGTTCCAGCCTGTCAGGGTGCGAAAAAAAATCAGGAATCAGCAAAGCATTTAAGAAAGATCATATATTGAAGAAACATTCTCTGTTTTGAGTTTATATTTTTACCCTGAAAAACGATTTTAAATCCAAAGTTAACTATAAACGCCCCCGCCAGCTTGTCTGGGGATCCTCCAAAAAATAGAAAAATTGAGACTAAAGAAAAAGATTAAAAATTTTGTTTTTCAGTTTTTTGAGACGTCCACTCTCCTGCATTGAACAAAACAAGAACGACTCAGTATTATGAATATGGTTGTTAGGGTCAAAATTCTAAACCACTCAAAGACCCACAACCGGAAGCCCAGCAGGCGTAAGCGAATCAAGCACCAGATGAGAAGCATACCCGGCCCCTACAAAAAAGAGCCCGAATGTAACTTCATCTGCCAGGCTGCCTGTTAGCAGACTTAAATAGGTCTGATTAAGAAATAACAGCAGAAGCGACAGGCAAAGTAAAGAGTGGAAAAATTTCCTGTGGTGCCGGTTTCTGGGTGGCTCGATTATATCAGGTAACATGGCTCCAAGAGTTGAGGAGGCTAAAGCTATCGGAAGAAATACAAAACTGAGAACAAGCCCTTTTGAAATCAGGTCCCAGATAAGAATAAAAGACACCAATAATCCTGCTTTCATATGCATTTTTCGACCTGTCACAATATCCCCTCCTGTCTTCCAGTTTTTTCTTTCTTTTTATTTACAACATACCAATATATTTTAATTATTATTTCTATTTTCTGGTAGGCTTTGACTATAATTTCGCATTTGATCATTTTATATCAAACACGAGAGGTTCACAGGATAATTAGATGAAAAGCTGCTGAACATCAGATAATTCTGTAAACTAGAGTATAAGCAAAAACACTTAAAACAAGCAATAGATACTGGGAACCATATTTTGTTGATATTAGGATGAGAAGCAACAAGAAAAAGACATAAGGCTTGAGAATTGATGCTGAAATAATGGTCAATCTTTGAAAACATTATTGCAAATTAAGATATAATCAGATTGTAGCGAGTGATAAGGAATTTGATATCTACTTTCAAAATTCCCATCCGCACCGATAATGGCTGCAAATTTCTCATAATGATTGCAACCTTCTTTATCTATAGACATTTTAAATGCATTATACAAGTGATCAAATGATGTTTCTTTTTCTTCACAGATACAGCAACTTATTATGTGATGAACAAGCACATCTGACTTGAACTGTTTCCACCTTTTATATTCTAACACTGACTTTTTCCATTCAGTGATTAACTGATTCCATTCAGAAGATTTGAAATATTGATCAATTGAGGAATCAAGATCAAATTCAGGCATATAGGAGCCAACAACGCCTTTTTCAAGAATGCCATCATCAATAACCCCTTTTTCCCTAAAAATTAAGATAGGCATGTCTATTTGAAAAGCCATAGAAGGTTCAATTTGACAGTAGGGACTTGTAATCCATGTTTGAGAAAGGTCATATTGCATATGTCCTGTCAGATTAGTACCGGGTTTACCAACTCCTTTTTCTATAAAACCTCGTCTAAATGCAATTGATAAAAGCCCGTGACATTCATTCATGATCTCTCTTATTTTCATTAACGGTGCTGAAGTGCTATAGTCGGTAATTCCTAGAGTTCTCGGCTTGAAACCATTTTCTACTAAATGCCCCTCAACTTTATTTATAAATTTTGTTTGTTTTCGATTAAATGGTTTTGCATAACTAAGAAACACTGGAATTTCCATAGAACCACTTTAAAAATTATTTCTTGTTACTATCTTTAATTTTAAAAATTAGATTTTGATCCCATCGTTTTTTAGTTAGAAATCATACTTCACAAACGATTAAAAGTTTTTCGTTTTGATATAGAGCCAGTCCCAAAACTCAAAAATTCATCTCTGAATCCTTTATTCCTGAAAATCAATAGAGTTTCAAATCATGGGAACTAATTCTGAAACTTTGCCGATTTTTCAGAATAAATCAGTTTTGGGATAGCTCTAACATAGCCTAAAAAAGAACTTGTTAACAATCGAATAAAGCAAATCGACGCCTGCTTCACATTATTTTATGCACAAGCGTATAAGCAAAACCACTTAAAACCAGCCTGATAGAAGAAAACACAACAGAAACCATTGAAAAAGCCAGCAGGTAAACGTTTAAGGTAAGGATTCCTGAAAAAAAGCCGGAAAAGTCAGCATTGAGGAGCAGGGCAAATGCATTTACCAGTAAAATGAAGGAGAAAATTGTAATCAGACCCTTTGATGCTCCTTTAAGGTCTTCTTTACTCAGGGCTATATGGGACGAAATCGCAATTGCAAGAGCAAAAAAGATCCAGAAATTGAGGGAAAACAGGTTTTCTGCCGAAAAAATGCTTTTAAAAAGCTGGGCTGTCAATGTCAGAATACTCGCTAAAGTCCGGGAATCTAGCTGACTCGCATCAAGAGCCAGGTAATTAGAAAACATAGCAAATGAGTCAGGCAAGAAGACGTACATCCCAAGGATAAGGGCGCAGGTTCCGCTGAAAATGGGGCCCATGCCTATGAAAAAGTTCCCTATGTTCTGGAAGAGGCTTTTTGAGTTCCAGCTGTGGTTGACGTACCCAAGGACTCCGTCCCGGGGCCGCAGGCTGAAGAGCTTGAAGCCGCTTACCCTGTGCTTGAAAATATAGCACATAAGCAGGTGGCCTAATTCATGAACAGGAGTGCCTATCCAGGCTGTAACCATTATCCCCCTCATGCCGAAGACACTCTGGACATATAAATTGGTTCTGTGCTCAAGCACCCCGAGGACCATGCCTGTAAGGATCAGAGCGCCTGTGACGCAGAGGGTTTCGAACAAACTGCGTTGTAAGATATTGAAAAGTATATTTTCCATTCTTGGATTCCTTAATTTCAAAAGCTGGATGAGGTCCTGGATATTTATATCCAAATTAAACTCATTC
Source organism: uncultured Methanosarcinales archaeon (assembly GCA_964434965.1). Classification (GTDB taxonomy): domain Archaea; phylum Halobacteriota; class Methanosarcinia; order Methanosarcinales; family Methanosarcinaceae; genus Methanosarcina. The sequence goes on along the minus strand of CAYSWX010000001.1, from coordinate 82,237 downwards.
AGAATTCAATGCTTTCGTATTTCTGCCTCTTAAAAGCTATGCTATTTCATTCTTTAATATCAATTGTTAACGTCTATATTTTAATATTTTATTCTTCATTTTTACCTTCAAGGCTTTCCTTTTCTTTCCTGTACCTGTGCAGGGCTATTTCGATATTGCTGTGCAGGTCTTTTTCGTCAAAAGGCTTTACAATATAACCGAAAGGTCCTGTATTTTTTGCCCTCTCAAGAATATTGCTGTCGGAATAAGCGGTCAGGTAAACCACAGGCACGTCAAAACGTTCCTTTATCTCTTTTGCAGCCTCTACACCATCAAGTTCCCCTTTCAGCATTATATCCATCAGCACAAGGTCAGGAAAAGTGCTCTCGGCTTTGCTTATGGCATCTTCTCCAGATGAAGCAACACCTGTAACAGTATATCCCAGGCCCTTTAGCATTCTCTTTATTCCCATAGCAACTATATGTTCGTCTTCAACAATCAGAATTCGTCCTTCTGCCATTCCTCACACCCTTGGTTTGTAATTCAGCTCCTGAAAAATAATTTTGAATTCGGTTCCCTTGCTAGTATCAAGTTCTATGCTCCCGTTAATCTGGTCCACAAGTGCAGTCACAAGCTGGAGCCCAAGGGAATCCGTATTTTTAAAGTCAATACCCTCTGGAAAGCCTCTGCCGTTATCCCTGACAATTAGGGTCAGTTTATCCTCTAGGGTCAGTTTATCCTCTACTTCCTTATATTCCTGTACCGTGCTAACATCGGTACAACCTGTTTTTTCACTCATAGACACTTGAGCTTCTGCATTTTTATAATTTTCTCCATCGGGAGATGCTCTTCTGTTTTTGTGCAGCTGAATGCAGATTTCTCCATTTTCTCCTTTTGAAAAAGCGTGTTTAAGGGCATTTGAGACAAGTTCGTTGGTAATAATGCCCAGGGGAACTGCAGTGTCCATTCCAATGAATATACTATCAACCTCGAGTTTCAGGCTGACTTTCCCGCTGCCCACGGAATAAGAATGGAATAGATAATCGGACAGGTCCTTGATGTAGTCTGCAAAATCAACACTTACCATATTTTCAGACTGATATAGTTTTTCATGCACAAGAGCCATTGACTTGACCCTATGCTGGCTCTCTTTAAATGCTTCGATTACCTTTTTATCCGAAAAATTTCCGGACTCAAGGTAGAGAAGTGTTGAGATCACCTGAAGGTTATTTTTGATTCTGTGATGGATTTCTTTTTTGCGAATTTCTTCAATCTGCAAAAGTGCTTCTTCAGCTTTCTTGTGCTCGGTTATATCAAGAATAATCCCCTGAAGGTTGATCTCGCCTGACACGTCCCTCTGTATAAAAGTCCTTTCATCCACCCAGCGGATTTCTCCGGATTTGGTAAAGATCCGGTATTCTGAAGTATAGACCGTGCAGCCGGACTCCACGTTTCTTATAAGTTCTTTCTGCACATATTCAAAATCTTCCGGGTGGATGAGATCTGCATAGAAAATCCTATTTGAAGTAAAATCTTCTACTTCATATCCAAACCGTACAATATTTTCCGAAACGAATTTTGCAGCCCAGTTTGGTTCATATTTCCATAAAAAGACAATTACAGGGCTATTGTTAATTACACGTTCCATTTCTTCTTTGAGCCTGTTGGACCGCTCCAGCTTCGTTGCATAGTCCAGCAAGGCTTTTTCTGCTTCTATGCGCTGAGCAGTAACAAGGTCAAGGACCTTGCGGGTCTTTTCGATTCCGCCTGTAAGCAGCTTGAAATCTCCCTGCCCGTGCACAGTGATCTCTCTTTTGAAATCATTTTTCTGAAAAGCGGTCAGGACAGCATTAGAGTCATCAATAATCATATTGAGTGTCTCTGAAAACTTGTCAAGAGTATCCCCAAGTTCCCGAAACTCGCCCTGCACGTCCACCTTGACCCTTTCTTTTAATTCCCCTTTTGCAAGGGCATTGGTTACCCGTATTGTTTCCCTGACAGGGACAACAACAGCTTTAAGGATCTCATTCAACCCTATTGGAATCTCCTGAAAACCAACTTCCACATCGGTATTTGCCCTGACATCCAGTTTCCCTTTAACGGCTTCCCGTGCAATATTCTTGAAATCATCAACAATATCATCAATAGGCTTTGTAATGGACCTGGTGATCATATAAGCAAGTGCAGCCATGAACAGGATTGAAATTGCAGAGATAATTAGGAGATGGTTTCTCAGGTCAGTTACTCCGGCAAGCATTTCCGCTTTTGGGACTACCAGCACGAAAGCAAAATTCCCGGTTTTAACAGGTTCGTAAAACATGATTACAGTTTTGCCTGTGATCGGGTCCTTAACCTCAATATGCCCTCCGATTCCTTGCTTGATGTCAGATGCAGCATTATTTATTTCTTCCACACCAAAGTCAGAGAGTTTTTTCTTTCCAATCCAGGATTTCTGCGTTGGGTGGGATAGAAAAACACCGGTATTGCTCACCATAAAAGCATATCCAGTGTCAAATGCCCGGATACCGCTTGCAACCTCGTCAACATACTCGAGAGAGACATCCACGCCGGCAATCCCTGCAAACTCTCCATCTTTATATATCGGAGAGTCGTAACTCATCATGAATATTCCTTCGTAAAAGTATGGTTCGGTCAGGATGTCCCTGCCAGTTGTTTTTGGAAGCTGGTAATAGTCAGAAGAATCATAATTAAGCAGAGGGCCAACTGCCATAGTACCGTCTATCTTGTTGCAGTAAGGGATGAACCTGCCCGTTGCATCATGCCCGTAAGCATTAATATAATCGCTGTCCCTGCCGTCAAAGGTGTTAGGCTCATAACCCAGGTAGACCCCAATTAAACTGGGGTTCTCTTCAAGGATATTTTGAAGAATGTTTATTGCCTCTTCTCTATCTGAATCCTTATCTTTAGCCATGGTAAGCGCAAGGGTTCTTGCAACAGCCTGGTTAGCCATCATCTGAGAATCAAATTGATTTGCATAGTTCCCCGCCATTTCTATGGATTTTTCATAGGCAAGTTTTTCTTCCTGAGAGGTCACGGTCCCGATTATAATAGCTGTGGATACAGCAAGAATAAGAAAGACTCCGACAACAATAAAAATAACCAGTTTTGGTTTCAGGGGGACGTTTTTAAACCTCATTATACTGGGCTCCCGCAAATAAGAGTTTTTGGGAATGATTAAGTATGGACCGGTAACAAATCATGTTGAAAGAACAGGGTGAGTCAGGCATCAAATATCTGTGACTTTCCTGGCGGACTTATTATAATGTATGAAAAGTTCCCTGCCCCAGCAAAGGGCACTTTCATCGAAGCTCATCACTTTTCTGTGGTCATATTTCCCCTGCCTGTTAAAAAGGCAGAGGTACATGAAGCGGTCCGTGACAGCAATGGTAGGGACATTAAGACTTCCTTCGCAGACTACTATAGTGGTGTTTTCGGAATCTAGAAATGACCTGAGTTCATCAGGAGAATCACTTTTCAGCCTCTCAAACACGGATTCCGTCAGTACCAGCTCAACCTCAGCTTCACTCTTTGCAAGCTTCGAATAAAGAGGAGGATAAAGAGGATGATAATATGAAAGGCAACTCCGGATGCACCTTGACTTAGTAAGGTTTTCAGTAAACTCTCTTGGGAGGTCAAAAAGATGGTTCATGTCAGGCTCGATAACCATGCATTCCCCAAGCTCGCCCAGGCGCATAAAAAGACCATGGGGTATAGCACTCGTGTCCCGGCTTCCCCAGTATTCTTTGTTTTCTTCAATTACCTCGAGGGTATTCAGGAGAGGGAGCATGTTTCCTACAACCAGTTCTCCGATATAGGAAAGTTCATAGGTGTCACCTTTCTGGAAAACCAACCCCTGCTTTTTCAGAATTTTGATCTGGGGCATCATCGCTTTAGAATTCACATTGAGAGATGTCTTTATTTGCTCGATGTCCCTTGGTCCTTCCATAAGCAAAAGGAGGAGGTTTTTTCTTTTTTCAGAAAGCCAGATTGTATCGCATAAAGATGAGCTCATTGCTGCTTCGATATATAAATAAACTTTTATTAATATGTTATGTTTTTTGAACTTCCAGTTAAGTGGAATATTCTGTTAAACGGAAGATGTTATTAGTATTTCATTAAATAGGGAAGTATTTGAAGCACTAAAAAAATTTAACCACGTAAAAAAATCTCATACCTTTGGAATCTTCCCATTATCCTTTCTTTTACCTGAAAGTTTTGACAGAACATTATGGGTTGGGCTAAATATTATTGAAACAATAAAAGTAATCTGGCGCAAAACAAAACTATCCAGAACAACCAATTTGCTGGATACTATTCCGGCACATTTATAGAGGGATTGAGTAGGTTTGTTGCATCCTCAATATATAAGAAACCTGCATGGACAGAATTTTTAAATTTAGTCCAGAAATTCGAATTGTTTTGGAACAAAATGGGAGCAGAACGATAGCTGAGATTATGGCGGTCAGCCTGGTATACTGCTCCTCACCCTGCAATTGCATTACGAGATATCCAGAGGGGGATAGCAGGTGGGAATGCTATGCTCCTCATGGATCTCCAAAAAATATGTTTTTTTCAAGATTTATATTTGCATATCGAAAACTATCTATACTTTAGAATTTAGATCTAATTTTTCTAAATCATATTATAATTCTTTTTTATTTCGGGAACTAAGTTTCTTTATTTTGGGAAGTAAGTCGAGTTTTCTGAATCACTCCCGAATATATCATTCCTTCTGAAATTATGTCTGCAATTTCAAGCCGGGGAAATTTTTAAAGCCATTAAAAAAACTCATGCAAATGGTAATTTCCATAGCCTATTTCTTCAGCCATAGCCAGCTGAATTAACTTCATAGGTTGGGCTATATATTAATAGATATATAAAAGAGAAGTGTCAGGAAGGAGGTTCTACCTGACATGGTTTGAGGCTAATAAGAAGAATAGATTTTAACCCGACACACAACCCCGATGCTTCAAACAAAGAAGACATACAAGTTCATAATATGTCAAAAAGAACCTCAAAATGTACAATGAGTACACGGGATATGAGTTTGGGATCTTACTGAAAAGGACGCTGTATAAATATGTAAATTCAGTAAAATCTCTTAAAAGTAAATATCTGGTTAGGGAACTTAAAAAATAATTCCGATAAAACTGGGATATAGGTTTGGGAATTCATCAAAACAATTCGTCAGGAAATGGATTAAGAGAAGAAGTCAGTCAATGTGGGAAAAGTAATTAAATTCCTCCTGAATATCTTCGAGAAGGAAACTAGATCCGCAGACTGCCAGGTCAGATAGGGCTCAGGGTCTCAAGTAAAGGTTGCGGCGTTTTGACATTGTCCTTAGTAGTGGCTTGAGAAATGGCAAACATGAGCTCATATCATGAACATATGAACTATGTAATCAGGTTCAAAGATTAAGCCTTACCTGATTCAAGGCAGTCAGCATTTCTTTTTCTCCCTCTATGTACAAAAAATCAACAATTGCTTAAGTACTGAAATCTCTTCCTGTCCTCACTTTCCTGATGAATGTTTTACCTTCGTACCACTGTTTTTCAGCTAAACTTATGTGATTTTTTGATATTTTGATAGTTAGTTTCTATTAATTGGTAGATCCATTCTGGAGCCTGAGAGAAACCTCTCAGTTTTCTTTTCCGCGCCTTATGGGCCTTTAGTCATCTGCAACCAGCCTGTCTGGTGACCCTTCCCAAAAACTCGCATGAAACTTTCCAAATAGCAGGCACAAAAAATGAAAGTACTCAAAAGTACTCAAGCATCTTTGCCAAATAACAGCAGATAAATTATATTTTATGCCTGTATTTTAATTCCCTGAATATTATCCTGAATTCTGTCCCTTTGCCCATTGTATTAAGTTCAATGCTTCCATCAATCTGGTCCACAAGATTAATCACAAGCTGCAAACCCAGGGAATCCGTTTCTTGGAAATCAATCTCTTCAGGGAAGCCTCTTCCATTATCCCTGACAATGAGTGAAAAATAATTTTCTTTTTCTTCCTTTTTGAGGCAGACGCAGATCTCACCGCTTTCGCTTTCTGAAAAGGCATGCTTGAGGGCGTTTGAGACAAGCTCATTAATGATAATACCCAGAGGTACAGCCGTATCCATACCAAGGAAAACATTATCAACGTCAAGCTTCAGGCTGATGTTTTTGTCGCCTACGGAATACGCCCTAAAAAGGTAATTTGCAAGGTTCTGGATGTAGTCTGCGAAATCTACACTTACCATATCTTCGGACTGGTAGAGTTTTTCATGCACAAGAGCCATTGACTTGACCCTGTGCTGGCTGTTCCTGAAAGCCTCGATTACCTTTTCATCGTTGAAATTTCCGGACTCGAGGTAGAGAAGTGTTGAGATTACCTGAAGGTTGTTTTTGATCCTGTGATGGATTTCTTTTTTGCGGATTTCTTCCATCCGCAAAAGGGCTTCTTCAGCTTTTTTGTGTTCTGTTATGTCAATGATAATCCCCTGAAGATGGACTTCGTCTTTCTCGTCTCTCTGTATAAAAGTCCTTTCATCCACCCAGCGGATTTCTCCTGACCTGGTAAATATCCTGTATTCTGAATTGTAATCCTCACACCCGGATTCCACATTCCTTGCAAGTTCAAACTCAATTTTTCTCAGATCCGGGGGATAGACTATGTTCCCATAAAGGATTTTCTTTGAGGTAAAGTCCTCAACCTCATACCCGAGTCTGGCAATGTTTTTCGAAACAAATTCTATTGGCCAGCCGTCTTCGTGCTTCCACAAAAAGACAATAACAGGGCTGTTGTTGATTACACGCTCAAGATCTTCTTTTAACTTATTGGAATGCTCAAGCTTCCTGGCATACTCGACAAGGGTTTTTTCAGCCTCTTTCCGCTGTATTGTAATCCTATCAAGCACAAGGCGCGTTTCTTCAATTCCATCAGTGAGAAGCTTAAAATCTCCCTGCCCCTGCACTTGGATAGGCCTCTTAAAATCATTATTCTGAAAAGCAGTCAGGACAGCATTAGAGTCGTCAATAATCATATTGATGGTCTCCGAAAACTTGTCAAGCGTATCCTCAAGTTCCCGGAATTCTCCCTGCACATCCACCTTGACCCTTTCTTTTAATTCCCCTTTTGCAAGAGCATTGGTAATTCTCATAGTTTCCCGGATAGGGATAACCACAGCATTAAGGATCTCATTCAGACCTTTAGGAATTTCACGGAAATCAATCTCCACATCCGTATCTGCCCTTAACCCAAGCTCTCCTTTAACCGCCCCATCGGCAATGTTCTTGAAATCTTTTACAATCCTGTTAATCGGCTTTGTTACGGACCTTGTAATCATATAAGCAAGGGCACCCATGAACAGGATAGAAATTGCAGAGATGACAAGAAGCCGGTCTCTCAGGTCAGTTACTCCAGCAAGCATTTCTTCTTTAGGGACGACCAGCACGAAAGCATAATTCCCTGTATCAATGGGTTCATAAAAAAGAATGACGTTTTTTCCTGTGGTAGGATCTATAGTTTCAATGTGTCCACTAATCCCGTTTTTTATATCCTGTGAAGCTTTTTTGAATTTTTCTCCTCCAAAAATATTAAGGTCCTTTTTTCCAATCCAGTCCTTATGCGTAGGATGAGAGAGAATAACCCCGGTGTTGCTCACCATGAAAGCATATCCGGTATCAAAAGTCCTGACCTTACTTACTACCTCATCCACATAGTCCAGAGAAACGTCAACGCCTCCAATCCCTACAAATTCTCCGTCTTTAATGATTGGAGAAACATAACTCACTATGAAGATCCCTTCATAAAAGTAGGGCTCGGTAAGCAGGTCTTCTCCAGTAGACTTCGGGAGCTGGTAGTAATCAGAGGTATTATAATGAAGCAGAGGAGCAACTGAAGCGGTCCCGTTTATTTTATTCCAGTAGGGAACAAACCTCCCAGTTTTGTCATGACCGGGCGCATTTACGTATTCGGCATCTTTCCCGTCAAAGGCATTGGGCTCATAAGCAACATAAGTCCCGAGGATATGAGGATTGTCGCGGAGGAGATTTTCCAGAATAAAGAGGGCTTCATCCCGGTCTGCGGTTTCGTAGCTTTCCATTGTTGTGGAAATCGTCCTTGCAATGGCAAGGTTTGCTTTCATATCCGCATCGAACTGGTTTGCATAATTGGAAGCCATTTCAACTGACTGCTGGTATGCCAGTTTTTCTTCCTGCGTTGTGACCGTGGAAATGATCACAGCTGTAGAGGCCGTAAGGATTAGAAAAACCCCGAGTACGGTGTAAACGATCATTTTTGTTCTTAGCGGGGTATCGCTTCGCATTTTTAACTCTCATTCTGGTTTTTTTATTTTTTAGCTGCCTGATAGGGAAGAGAATGATTTTCTATGACCTCAGATCTGGAGAAAAACAGCCTTTAACCTTTAAAATTCTGCAGAAAATTCCGGTGCTCTCTGATTAATTGGTTGATATTATTCTGAAATGACTTTAATGGCGGTATCTCGTGTACTTTCTTTTCACTCGCCGCGCAAGGATTGATCCCGATTGCGTATATATAGATAAAAACCAACTAATAACCATGCCGGGAGCTCTAATACCAGAATATCAACATGCAACAGGGAACGGCTAAAATATCCTGTCCTGTGTATTTTTGTTTAATATGAAATTATTCTTACCCAGGAAGTTTTAACAGGAAATCTTAACCAAAGATCATATTTATATTGAAATAATTTATGGGCCTGAGAAAAAATCAGGCACATCAGGGTCTTTAGCACTAATTTTATATGCACTGAAAATATTTAAATACTTCCAAAAATCTCAGTGCCGCGATTTCAGGACTCAAGAAGAAGAATAAGCTAAAAAAGGGAATGCAGGATATGTTTCTGCATTCCTGTTTGAACTCATACCACAGTTTCACTCAATGTCAGTTTTTCTTTATCCACTCCTACCGCGCTCTCTTTCTGGGAATATAACCAGAGCGGGATATAAAGGGAAAGCACTACGAAACCGACTATCGTAGAGGCCCAGCCAACCTCAAGGCTATTGAGATAAATAATCCCTATCAAACAAAGTGGCAGGTTAAAGATCCCGAAGAAAGCAGCAACATACTGCCAGCCCCCAGGGGCTTTGAAGGGTCTTTCAAGCGTTGAGAACCGTGGATCGAATTTTGCTTTCACGTATGCAAAGAGGCTGATCCCGTTGGCACAGACATATCCGATTGCAGACGCTGCAAGAATGGCTGCCGGCGTTCCCAGGAAGATAAAACCCATGTTAAAGAGAGCAATAACAATCATCGCATTAACCGGGGTTCCGTGCGGGTTCATCTTTCCAAAGAACTTCGGCAGATTTCCTTCTTCAGCCATGGAGTACATGGCCCTTGAAGCTCCCAGAAAAGCGGTCTGGATGATAAGGACCATTGCCGCGATCAGCATAAGGATTGTAAGTGACCCTCCTATCGAACCCAGGGTCATCTGAGCCATAGGGAGCATTGGCGAAAATGGCTCGGCCAGGATTCCATCAACCCCCAGGGTACCGGTACAGGCTGCCTGGACAAGTATAAAGGTCACAAGGCAGATAGCTCCGCAAATAAAGAGGGCTTTGGGCACATCAGACTTTGGCTGCTTATACTCAGGCCCGTAGATAGCCGCGGTTTCCCAGGCACAGGCGCTCCACTGAGCCATTGCAAAAAGCCCTAGAAGGATCAGGATGTGCTTTATATCCCAGCTCCAGTCAGTCGGAAGCCAGGAACCTGTGATATTGCTAAGCTCAAAGTGGCCGGTTGCGAAAGGTGCAAGAGAGATAATTATAAGCGGGGCAAGCGAAAGCACTGCAAGGATATATCCCAGTGTTGCTCCGCCTGAAAGCCCACGGTAATTGACAAGGATCAGGAACAAAAATACAATAGCACCGGAAGCAAGATATAGAGCCAGGTCAGGCACTCCGGCAAATGCAGGGACAAGCCCTTTTAGGTAGCTTCCTATAAGGATTGAAAAGATAGCAAGCACAGGGTTCCAGGCAAACCAGTAACTCCAGGCGCTGAAACCTCCAAGTAATTTGCTCTTGTCATACCGCTTGTTTCCATCCTTTGCCCCGAACACGCTCTGGGCATACCCGGGCAGTCCGGAAGCCCTGGGAAACATTGTTGCAAGTTCCCCGTAAGCAAAGTTCTGCATGAAGCCCTGGAAGACAGAAAGCGCCCACACAATTATTGCAAAAGCCCAGACATAGCTTGCAAAGTAGCCGATAGAAGGAAGGATCAGCACAGGAACACCAAGGGCGATTGCAAGCCCCTGCTTCCAGTCAATTGTCCGCTGAAGTCCCCCGGATTCACTTTTTTCGTCGCTCATTTTACATACACTCCATCGATTATTTGTTAGTGTAGTTTGATGATTCGCACAGCTCTTGCAGCATAAATATACCTGCAGAACCTGCAAGCAGAAGAAATGTAAAGATAGTCGGAAGGAATTCAAGAGCCAGAATGGGAGATGGAGACTACTACAGTTTTTTCGCCTGCAACAGACCCCAAAGAAATCCTCCCTGCTTCCTGAAAGATTACAGGGAGGATAAGGTTCCTGATTCCTTCCTTATTTTTGTGACACGATTTTGTGCAAATCTGGTTACTATTCGTCTGTTTATCGGATCTGTTTTCTGAAGAGATTGCAGGAATTAATCTTGATGTCGAGCAGTTTCTCAATGTTCATCTTTGCTGCAATGCCCTTTGCGGCGCCTGGTACGGATGTTATTACACCGATGTCGAGCTCTTCACGGAGTTCACGCATAACGTGCTCGTCAGAGAGATCCATCACGTCAACATTGAGCTTCTTTGCGACGTATTTCTTGGCTTCTCCGATCCTCATGTTCTTTGAGAATTCCATCCTTGCTACAAGGTCTCCGGCTGCTCTTATTCCTGTCATACCTGAAGCCATGATGTGGGAAATCGGCATACCCAGAGGGTCGCCGACCCCGATCTATATGCCGTCTACGCCTGCAATTTCAACCATTGCTTTGCTGGCCCTTGTGACTGCATCGACTGGAGGAGTCTCAAGCATCGGGATTCCGCCTACACCCATTCCCATGTCAACGTGGCAGGGAATTGGAGAAGCTTCGACAGCTGCCTTCATGAAGGTAACTGCTCTGGCAAGGTTCCAGGCTGAGGTCTTGCTGGTGTTGGTGTTGCACACAGGTCCGAAAACGTTTGCTCCTGCCTTTGCAACCAGAGGTGCTTGCTGGTGCGGCCAGAGGCCTGCAAGGGTTACACCGTCGTACTGAAGGTTCCCGTGCATACCAAGTACGCATTCTCCTGCCATTCCTGCTTCGATGTACATGTTAGGGAATTCCTTCCTGAGAGCCTCAATTGCATGGAGAGTACCATACATATCTGCATCTCCGGCTGCGGCGGTTGTGTCAAAGTTGACACCATCTGCCCCGGAGGCAAAGAGCTTCTGCATGACCCATACAGTGTCCCTTGTGAGGTGTTCTGCAGCGTGTTCCATGGATTCCCATGCTTCAGGAATCTTGAAAGCCTTCATCAGATCTCCAGGGTTCTCGAAAGGACCATCAGGGGTGTAGTAAAGACCCATGTTTGGCATTGCACCATAGAACAGAGGGATGACCATGTTCTGCTGGCAGACTTCCATTGCCTGGCACTCGTTTGAAACTACAGGCTTCACTGGCTTGTAGCTGTAGTCAATGTGACCGAGTTCCATTGTGTCTGCACCAAAAGCCCTCTCGTGTGTCATGCAGCCAACTAAACGGCTGGAAGGAATACCAACACCACTGTTACCCTGGTCACCGTCAAGCCGGATTGTGCCAATATCGTGAGTAACCGGTACTTCCATTCCCTGTTCAACACTCACGGCTTTGCCGGGCATCATAAGTATCTCTGCAAGCTTATCAATTTCATCAGCGCTGAGATCAGGGATTTCTCCAAGGTCTGAGGCATTCGCCATTCCTGCCTCAAGTTCCTCTATGATCTTTTCTCTGGTTAGAAAGACGCGTTTGCCGTCCCCCATTCTCAAAGCATATTCAGTTGCCATTTTTATCCTCCATTGCTCAAATGAAATTTCCTGAACTAGATAAATGAACTCAGTATAACTGAACTAGATAACTAAACTTTGACTGCTGAATTTAGACTGTAATCTGGGGTTCAGAGAAGCAGTTCTTTTGCCTTTGCCACAGCTTCACTTGCGTTTTCTGCATAGCAGTCCGCGCCTATTTTGTCAGCCCATGCCTGGGTTGCGGGAGCTCCCCCTACCATGACCTTTACTTTGTCCCTCATACCTTCTTCTTTCAGGAGCTCAATTACATCCCTCTGCCCCTGCAGAGTTGTGGTCATAAGCGCAGAGATCCCTATCATGTTTGCATTGACTTCTTTTGCCTTCTCAATAAAATTCCTGATAGGAACGTCCCTGCCTATGTCGTACACTTCAAAACCAGAAGACTGCAGCATTGTTGAGACGATTGACTTGCCTATGTCGTGGACGTCGCCTTCGACTGTCCCGTTTACAATTACTCCGAGCTTCTTGGTTTCGCTCCCCGCAGGGAGATCAGCTTCAAGGGCTTTGACTCCTGCCGTCATGGCATCGGCTGCCATCATTACATGCGGCAGGAAAAGTTTCCCTCTCTCAAAAAGAATTCCTACCTGGTTCATGCCGGCAGCAAGCCCGTTTTCAATAATTTCCGCAGGCTTCATAACCTGTTTTGCTTTTTCAACCGCAGCGAGTACTGCATCTCTTTTACAGGAGATTACCGCGTTTGAAAGCTCCTGAATAAGTTCTTCTCTGGTTGCCATTTTTAACCTCCAATATTTAGTCAGAAAATTCTATCAGTATTCAAAAAAGCCTTACTGAAGCTTGATTTCTGATTATACATATTATACATGCAAAATTATATAGCCCAGCCTATAGTGTTATTTCATAAGGGTGTGGAATTAGAGATTCCATCAGGCATTGTAAAGGCTAATGAGCAAAGAGCAGTATCCCTGGTCAGGGATCAAGGAGTAAGATTTTTCAATAAAGCCAAAATTTTTAATGGCAATGAAAACAGGAACAAAAGAATGTAAACAGAGGCAAAAGCAAAGAAACAGGAACGAAAACAAGGATAAAAAAGACAGGTTTGGAAATTGAGATATAACTCATCTCTTAAAGGCCATTCTTTGAAATCCGATATTTAAAAGCCATAATTTAAAGTATCTTTTAAGGTCTTGCTTTAATAAATCTGTGCGCTCTTGTTGGCTCAGAACATGTCGTATGCTATTATTTCTGCTCACCCATTACACAAACTCTAATTGTTCCGGCGCTTGTTTGAAAATCCTCACAGATATCCGGATGAACATGTTTTCTCTCAAAAATCTCTTTTTCTCCGAGCTGGCAGAAGTATTCCCCTTCAAGTTGGAACTTTTTAAAAAGTTCACATGTTTCACAGAGGCAGCCTTCTTTTTTTCCCTCTGCTTTGACTGCACCTCCCCTTGCACAGAACATCCCGCTGCCCCCTGGATAAGAGGGACAAAGTTTGCAGAGACAGGCCTTAAGGTGATGGTATGAACTGCATATCCCAAAATACCTGCCATATTCTTCTCTGACTCTCTGGATAATCTCGCGTTTATTACCTTCTGCGTCTTCATTTTTTAGATATTTTGCTGAGATCTCAGAGTCCAGAACATTCCCCCTGTGCAAAAAAGGATTAATTTATAAGATGTCAAAATATATTGTATATTGCTTGAGGGTTTTATAAATACATTTTTACCGTGCTATAAGAGCTCTGGAATCTAAAAAACTTGGAGGATAAGGGATACTATGGGATTTAATCATGTAGCTGAAAGCGACGAAACAATTCTTGATGAAGCACTCGAAAGGCAGCGAATTCTGGAAACCGTGATCAACAACAGCCCTGTAATGGTTTTTCTCTGGACCCCGGAAGAAGACTGGCCTGCCAGCTATGTATCGGAAAACGTAACCCAGCTCGGGTACAGTGCCGAGGATTTCCTTACAGGCAGGATAATGTATGCGAGCATAGTCCATTCCGATGATATAGACAGGGTAAGAAAGGAGCTCACAAGATGCTGTGATATGGGAAAAGACGATTTTGTCAATAGATACAGGATTATTACAGGTCAGGGAGAGATCCGCTGGGTAGAAGAAAAAACCTTTATCCAGCGCGATAAGAAGGGAAACGTGGTTAATTTCCAGGGTATAGTCAGGGATGTCACTTCCGAGATAAAAAACGAAAGAGCATTGCGCGACGCACTTGAAAGCCAGAAAGCCCTGATGGAAAAACAAAAAGCCCTTCTTGAGCGGCAGAGAGCACTTGAGACTGTAATTAACAACAGTTCTATGGTAGTTTTCCTCTGGAAAGCAGAAAAATACTGGCCCACGCTTTATGTGTCAGAAAATGTCAGGCAGTTTGGGTATGCTCCAGATGATTTTATTTCTGGAAGAGTCCTCTATGGAAAAATTATCCACCCTGAAGACCTTCTTCTTGTAGAACTGGAACTCGAAGAAAACTGCGAAGAAGGCGGAAAAGAGTTCAACCGCCAGTATCGCATCCTGACACAGACCGGAGAAGTTCGCTGGGTGAAAGAAAAAACCTATATTCAGCGCAATCAGGAAGGGCAGGTGACCAATTTCCAGGGGATTATCGAAGACATAACCGAAAAGATCAAAAAAGACTGAGGGGAAAAGGAGTCAATAACTTATTTTTCCAGGAAACCGTAGCCACCCCCCATATTTTTTCCATTTTCCCAGGGTATCCGGTCTCTTGCCTTTGACCCGTACCTCAGTTCTGTAGTTTTTAGGAGCATGTAAGGCTAATCCCCGTCATTTAAATGGCGGGATACAGCCGTCATCTCTCCCATAATATATTCTCTGATGACGTTTTTAAACATTCAAGACTATACTCTATTGTCAAGTTTTGTTCAGGAGGCTGCAAGTGCCACTGAAGCCGCTTGACTTTGCTCTGAAACTCCAAGTATGAGGTTCTTTGAAGAAGTTTCAAAGGTAAAACTTGAAACGATGGAAGCGAGACACGAATAAATAGTTGCTCTAGGGCAGTATAGCATTGGTTGAAATACCATAGATGCCTGCGAATTTATTCGTGGGAGCTGTCACGAGACTATTCCTTTTTTAGGCAACGAAGGGCATACCATGCCTGAAAAACCAACTTTTTTCGTAATCCTCTTTTTGGGAGGAAGGCGGAGCTTGAGATTATGTCTTCTGTCTTAAAGAAAACATAAATATCAAACAGAGAAGTCCCAGCTTTTCCGGTTATTCGTCTCCTGCCAGGTAATCTCCCATTATCTTTATGGCGCAGTATTTTCCACACATGGAACACGGGCCTGTCATCGGGCACATGTCCCATGGCTTTTCGGGGTCAAGGGCAAGTTTGATCTGCCCTCCCCAGTCAAAACGGGCACGTTTCTGTGCAAGCAGCAGGTCCCTTTCTCTGAGTCCGTATTTCATGGAATCTCCTATGTGAGCAGCGATCTTGAAAGCGATCAGCCCTTCCCTTACCTGTTCAGGATTTGGGAGGGCGAGATGTTCTGCAGGAGTTATGTAACACAGGTAGTCTGCCCCTGCCCCGCTTGCCATGCTTGCACCTACTGCACCTGCGATGTGGTCATAGCCAAGGGCTACGTCCGTTGGCAGGGGACCTGCAACAAAAAGAGGGAAAGCTGACCTTGATTTGTATAAATTTACGTATTCCGGGATCTCAGCTGCCTGGATATGCCCGCCCATGCCCTCTATAATTACCTGCACACCTTCCTCATTTGCCCTTTTTGCAAGGCGGACATTTGTTTCGATCTCCATCAGCTGTGCTTTGTCCCGAAGGTCATGTATGCAGCCGCTCCTCATGGTGTTTCCCAGGGAAAGGACTACATCTTTTTTCCTGAGGGTCTCGATTACTTCGTCAAAGTGCTCTATAAAGGGATTCTCGCAACCATTTGTAAGCATATAGACACTGGTCATGGAACCTCCCTTGGAAACCATTCCCATCACCCTCCCTGTGCCCTTCAGCTTCTCAAGGGTTGCCTTTTCCACACAGTGAAGCACCACAGAACTTACATCTTCTTCCACATGAGCTTTGAGGCATGAGAGTATGTCGTCTTCTGTAAGGTCCTTCAGACCGCACTCCACAACTGTCTGGTATATTGGAACTGTGGTGATAGGAAGCCGGCTGTATTCAAAAACGCTTGCACGTATGGCACGTATATCCCCTCCCATGGAAAGGTCGGTAATGGTGTCAGCTCCATATTTTTCTGCAATCATCACCTTTTCGAGTTCTGCATCCGGATCTATCCTGACAGCCGAAGTGCCAAGGTTGACATTTACCTTGGTGCTTGCACCCCTGCCTATAGCTATCGGTGGACAGCCTTCTCTTGTCATTATCACAAGGCTTCCTTCAGCTATACGGGAAAGAAGGGCATTTTCATCAATAGTTTCTCTCTCCATAATCTGCTGCATTTCTGGAGTAAGTATTCCTTCACGTGCACAATCTATCTGCGTGTTTTTCATGAGTCCATGCACTCTTCCTGTATTCAAGATAGAACTGCTGATTTGCCAGTTCAATCGCACATAATTTTATAATTATATTTATGTCGCATGTCACAAAGAATTTCATCCGTTATTAAGGTGTACGTTAACAAAAATATTTAGGGTGACATTGCCTTTAGTTATTGTTTACCAGAAGCTTTCATTTCAGTACCTGAACTCTGAGAACCCGGAAAGGACATTAAAATAATTTCATAATGTTTCTCGATTGAGAGAAACAATTTTCGATCTTCAGGATTGACTGTATGTAAATGTGTATTATGACGGATGTGTATTATGATGGAGCGAAAAATAAACTCATAATTAGTTCTCAATTTTTTATATTTCCATGAATATATATATATATTACAGGAGGATTCTTCATTTAATATCGAATTCAATAAACCTATATTGCGGGCAAGAAATTACAGGCGATAAGATCAAGGTGTATAATATGGAAGACTCTCTACTCGACCTGATTTTCCTATCTGAAAAAAGAAAGAATATACTTCTTCTTTTGCTTGAGGGACCAAAAGACATCAATACTATTAAAAAAACTCTTAAAGCAAGTGCAACCTCAGTCCAGCCCCAGATAAAAATGCTGAAGGAAAAACACCTTGTAATCCAGGACAAGGACGTCTACAGGCTTAGCGAAACAGGTAAAATTATTGTCGAAAAAATGAAACCTCTACTGGACACTCTTTCTGTACTTGAGGAAAACGCAGCCTACTGGGCTGACAGGGATATAAGTAAAATACCGCCTTTTCTTCTTCACCGCATAGGTGAACTTGGACACTGCACCATAGTCGAGCCCCATATAGAACATATGTTTGAATTGATCCCTGAATATGTCGAAAAAGCTGAAAAATCTAAAAGGCTCGAGACTCTGATTTCTTACTTTCATCCCCTTTTTCCCTCCTATTATCTCGGGCTTGCACAAAAAGGTGTATCGGTATCTCTGATCTTTCCCGAATCAATCCTTAAAAGATGGGTCGAAGACGATTATAGGAAACAAACCATGCAGTTTCTTAAAATGGAAAACACCAGACTGATGGTCTGTAAAGACTGTGAAAAAACTCCTACCATCGCGGCAGCAGACAATTTTATGGGAATAGCTCTTTTCCCAAAAGAAGGTACTTTTGACCGAAGGTTTGTGATGTGCTTTGAGCCCGGCGCTCTTGCCTGGGGCAAAGAACTCTATGATTACTACGAGCAGAAATCGGAGCCGATTGAGGATATTAATAGTTACATCAGTAAACCGTAAAAGGTACTTAAAAAACCTGTAGAGCCTTTTACAGCTATAAGAGGTTCTTAATAGAATAAGTGATCTTTACCGAGTTTATAAAAGATATTCATCAAGCCCTGTTTCACCCTTTGCATAGGCTTCGTGCCAGCCCCGGGACACAGGCATTTTTTCATACAGAACTTTTCTTTGTGCCTCAAACAATTCCGGTTTTTTCCCCATAAACTCTGCAGCGCACAGGACTGTACTCTCAACCTTTCCTGCAAGCTCTTTTAGCCACCTGTAGCCTTCAAGAGATCTCAGGAGGTGGTGGTCCAGGATAAGAGTATCAACATTTTCGGCAAGCAACAGAGCATTTTCGAAAGCCTCTTTTGTAGCTTCAGGAACATGATGGGAGAGATAGATAGGAGGTCCAGAAGAAAAGACAACTGCAGGCTTCCAGACAAGTATTTCCAGAACAGCTTTCCTGTCCAGAAGCTGGATATCCGAACTGTGGACAAATACCTCATCTCCTTCGGATATTCTGGTCATCATTACCGTGCCAAACCCCTTACCTCTCGTCCCATGCGGGACTGGAGCAGAGAAACTTATGCCGTCAGAACTTATACCTTCGGAAGCAGGAAGAGAATGCCCCAAAAAACGAGAAAGCTCTCCTCTCCTGCGTGCAGACAATCCCGAAATTTTTTCCGGACCTTTGCACCAGAACCTGATCCCTCCCAAAGGGGGAAGAGCTTCTACTGGCAATTGATAAGGGTCTTCCGCTTTCATGGGTATGTGGTCCCCATGGTAGTGGCTGATTACTATGTCTGTTGTGCCTTCAAATTCGGCAAGAATTTTCTTCCTGATCCTTAAAGCAGCTGCAACCTCTACAGGATGCGGGAGTAAACCGTGACGAAGGCGAGCAAGGGCCACTCCAGGATCGATAAGAATTTTTCTCTCCCCGGTTTTTACAACGCATGCAAGAGACCTTGCTCCAAAGGACTCACACCCCAGGATATCGATTTGCATATTGTTCTATCTGTTTACAGGAATAAAAGCCCTTTTTCAGGAGAGTATCTAAAAGCTCTTTTCAGTATAGTATCTTGAAGTTCAGCCTGTCAGAAAGATAATACTTTTCTTGACCCCGAAGAACAATTTTAATTCTCTACTTATAAATTAGCTCGTTTTAGTAAAGTTCACTGCAACGTCTTAGTAAAGTTCACTGCAACGTCTTAGTAAAGTTCACTGCAACGTCTGGCCACCGTAATTCATTTGAGAACACAACCTTGTAACTGTAAACAATTGTTTTCTTAACATCTAAAGCAAATTACTAAACTGAGAGTACTAAATTGAGAGGAGTCTGCGGAGAAAATACTGAAAGTTGAAATTTTTTCCTCGGATTTTATATTCATTTTTTTAAAATAGTTTCTCTGTCAACTGATAAATATTTTTCATTACATTATAAGTTTTAAAAAAATACTCATATTTGAATTTATTCCTTAATTTTTAAGAAATTGAGCTCATTGATGGCCATTTTACACAGAATAAGTATTTATACAACTATATCAGTTATACTATTGATAAAACATAATACTATTAGACAATAATAAGATGAATGGTTTACCGGGGGATAGCAATGAGCGTTTGGGTCTGGAATAAATTCCAGTTAATAGTACAGCTCTTACAACAGGTGTTTGAGAATACTGAACTGGCAAGAGGATGTGGGTTACAAAACGCATACATTTGCATGCCTGGAATAAGTGTTTGTGTTTCAGAATAAATGTTTCAGAATAAATTTACGAAATACAGAATATAACTAAAAACGGAAGTTAAAAACAGTAATGAGACTGAGCAATATTGAATTAAATATAAAAATAAATTCTTGTGGAGTGGGACAAGATGACGCTTTCTAACCTGACCGAGGTTGAAAAAACGATATTAATGGATGAAACCGTTACCGACTTAAAACGCTCGCTAGAAACTGCCATTAAAAATTTACTTGCAGAATACGAAACAGACCTTGAAACTAACCTTGATATTTCGAAAGTCGAGGTAAGCTTCATTGTAAAACTTGACGGGATTGAGGTATAAGGTTTATTACTTCAAGAGTGCGAGTTTCACAGATACCCTTCTGTGGGATAGGGTTGAAGTGAACTCGCGCCGGCTTTTCTTCTCGTCTCTTAAATTGACAAAGCGTTTTTTTCTTGATAAAGATTAACACCTGACTTATATCGCCCGTTTTCAACCGGATAAGTCAACCTTAATTTTCTTTATCTAATTTTCTTTTTATTGTTTTTCTGATCTGATATTCTTTTTATTGATTTTCTGATCTGATATTCTTTTTATTGTTTTTCTGTTTTCACAGCTGGATTGGTGGTTTCATACCTTTTGACCCAGAGGCAATATGATATTCAGCAGATATTATATAATTGGGGCAATGATAACTATAAGATGGGGAAGGGAATGTATCAAGGCATTGAGGGTCTGATAAGTCCACAGATAGTTATTTCGGATTAGTTCAGTTAACAACACTCTGTCAGACAGCTTTTCAATCCTTATTTTTCCGACCGTTGCAAAGAGCACTGAAAATAGAAAAGATATAAAGTCCGGAATTGCGGCTGTGTATGAGCCGGTTCCAGGAATTTGGAGAAATTTCTATGAGTAAAACTGCACTTAAGACATATATTACCTCAGGGCACAGTGCCTGCCCGGGTTGTTGTGACGTTTTTGTTGCAAAATTTGCACTCATGGGAGCGGGGCCCAACTGTATCATCGTTAATCCGACGGGCTGTCTGGAAGTTACAAGTACACCTTATCCGTCATCTTCCTGGCAGGTCCCGTGGATTCACTCACTTTTTGAAAATGCAGGAGCGGTAGCGTCAGGCATAGACGCTGCTTTAAAAGCCCTTGGCAAAAAGGATGATATTAAGATAATAGCTATCGGAGGCGACGGCGCTACCATGGATATAGGGTTCGGAGCCATTTCAGGCGCATTTGAACGGGGTCATGACTTTACCTATATCTGTATGGATAATGAAGCCTATATGAACACCGGAGTCCAGCGAAGCAGTGGGACTCCTTTTGATGCCAGCACAACAACAACCCCTCCAGGTAAATTTTCTTTTGGAAACCCGCTCCCAAAAAAGAATATGCCTGCTATTATGGCAGCCCACGGCTCTCCGTACGTGGCAACAACCTCAATAGGCTTTCCGAGAGACATGATACGTAAAGTCAAAAAAGCCACAGAAACCGTGGGTCCCACCTACATTCACGCCCATGCCCCCTGTACAACAGGCTGGGGCTTTGATACATCCAAAACCCTTGAGGTTGCCAGGCTTGCAGTCGAGACCTGCCTCTGGCCCATGTACGAAATGGAAAATGGTGAGATCACCCAGGTCAGAAAGGTCAAGGACCCGAAGCCCGTCGAGGAATACCTCAGGGCACAGAAGCGGTTCAAACACCTCTTCACCATGGAAGGCGGAGAAGAGGAAATTAAGAAAATTCAGGCTATGGCGAACTGGAATATAAAGCACTTTGGGCTTCATTAATGTCTGAGGTTTTGCGGTTCAACCATCTCTAACTTTTTTGATTTTTGCGTTCTCTTCGCTCAGCCCTGTCCATATTACCCTATACCCCAGGTGTTCGAGCACAGGATAATAGAGGCTGCTGTCAAGCCCAAAGCCCTTAAAGATTTCTACCGCACCGGCGTACGTCTCCGCAGCTCCCGGCTTTTCGAGCTTAAGATTTATTCTCTCGAGCAGTTTCCTGTGGATTATATAATTTTCAAGAAGCACATAATCTCCGTATTTATTTAATTCTCCGGTTTCCCCTGACTTTTTAAGCCTAACTGCAATCTCTTCTTTTAAAGCTCCGGTCATAACTCCTTTCTCGGCTGCAATTTCCTCAAGGCTGACCAGTTCCCCTGAAAGAGAAATCTCCGTTTCACTCAACCTTGATCTGTCTTCTGAAAGCTTTTTTTCCTCGTATTTTCTAAGGACCTGCGTGACTTCATTCGCCGGAATCTTCCTGTCAAAAAAAATCACATCCTGTGCAGGAAAATCTTTTTCAGAACACTTTAACTTCCTATTAATCAGGAGAATAACAGGTTCTTTTACCTCTTTGAGTTTCTCGGTTTTCTTTTTAAGGTATTCAGGAGTCCAGAAGCCAACAATTTCTGCATAAACTTTTATTCCGTTCTTCTGCAGGGAAAAATCCGGAACAAAAGCGAATCTGCCTGCTTTTAGAATTGTTGGTTCCCTTTTTACCTCCCATCCTCCGAAACTTAAGCTTGCAAACTGTTGCTCATAAGTGCTGTCAAAAGATTCACTTTCAGTACCTGTTTCTGCGTCCTGAGTTTCAGTTTCCCTGTCTATAAACTCAGGCTCGTTTTCAATTTCTGTTATGGTTGCAGCTCTGTATTCTTCCTGTCCTTCCGCAAGCTTAAATCCGGGAGAAATTCTTTCTGGATAGCCGGTTTTAGGTATGAATTTTAAAGCTTCTTCAGAGCCGTCAAGGGCAAATTCTAGGACCCGCTTTCCCTGGTAACCTTTGTGCAGAATACCTGCCTTTAATCTCCAGTCTTTTGATTTCAGGAGAATCGGAAAGAGTTTTGCAAAAGAATTTCCATACCGTTCCGACATTCTGAAAAGTGACGCGGGCCCGTCAAGGTGAAGGTGAACGCTTTTTAGCCTTTCAGAGTCTATGGTTTCATCCATTCTTTGACATTCTCTATTTCCGCCTTCTATTTCCTGCGTATCCTCAAGGGAATACATAAGCCCTGACCTGAGAATCTTCCAGAGGACTCTCTGAAAATCGCCCGTAATCCAGATATCAAGATCAACAGCCCGGAAAAGCAGGGTCTGAGTCAGGGAGATATTATATTGCCTGATGAGTTCTGCAGGGGCAGGAGGATTGAATTCTTTGAGGACCTGGTTTTCCTCAAGGTCTGCCCATAAAGATTTTTCAAGATCTTGAACTGAAATTGAGAGATTTTTTGCGGCTGTTTGCAGCGCCTTTTGCCTTTCTGCAGGAAAAAGAGCCATTCCCTCACAGGCTTCAAAGACAGCTTCCCTGGCTCTGGAAGGGTCAACGGCTGAAGATGTCTCAACCAGAGCCCTCCTTCCTAAAAGCTGCGAAAGACCCCGGATAAAGCGGTAATTCATCTCTTCATAGCCTTCAAGTTCTGCAAGCAGGTCGCCGTAAGTTTTTCCGACATGCTGTTTGAAGGTCTCTATAAGAAGCTCTGCAAGCTCAAGGTTTTCGGAATCATAAACAGCGTATGCCGGCTGGATATTTCCTCTGGAGATGCGGGTTACAAGGAGGTTAGATGTCAGCATGAGAACCACCTTTCCGGCTTTCCTGGATTACTTTTCCTGTCCCCTGATGTTCCATTCCTGTCCTTTCTTTTTCTGGTTTTTTCCCTTGACTTCCTGCCTGACCTTTTCTGGAAGAGAAAGCCTCCTTTCTTCTCTTTGCAGTTCCTGTTTCCGTAGTTTCTTCAGCAACAATCTCGTAAAGCATGGCTTCCTTTCCTTCTTTTTTCCTCAGGATCCTTCCAAGGCGCTGGACATATGCCCGTTTACTTCCTGTCCCGCTTGCTATAATTCCTACATTTGCTTCAGGGACATCGATCCCTTCGTCAAGCACCTTTGAGGTAACGACAGCCCTGTACTTTCCCTGCCTGAATTTTTCGAGAATGGAATTTCTTTCTTTTGACGGAGTCCTGTAAGTGATTGCAGGAATAAGGAAAGTATTGGAAATCCGGTGCACAAGCCGGTTGTGTTCCGTAAAGATGAATACTCTATCTTCTCTGTGCTTTGCCAGGATCTCTCTCAATTTTTCAATTTTTGAATCGCTGTTAAAGGCAAGGTCCCTTGCTGCATTTCTTGCGAGGAGGGCTTTTCTGGCTTCAGGGTTTCTCCCGCTTTTCATGACCAGCTTTTGAAAGTCCTGCGGGCTTCTCATTATCATGCCGGTTTTTCTGAGGTAATCAAGGAATGTAGAGTAGTTCTGATCGTACTCTTTCTGTTCTTCGCCGGTGAGCGTCACATTAATCCTTTTTA
This sequence comes from uncultured Methanosarcinales archaeon, assembly GCA_964434965.1. Lineage (GTDB taxonomy): Archaea > Halobacteriota > Methanosarcinia > Methanosarcinales > Methanosarcinaceae > Methanosarcina. The sequence goes on along the minus strand of CAYSWX010000001.1, from coordinate 58,445 downwards.
TCGTATAAGGGGCAAGGTGCTTACCTGCCAGTTCCGAGACCTTTTTCTCATAAACCTTTCCCCCTACAAGCCGGTTGAGTTCAGTATGCAGCCCGTCTTCCCTTTCATATGTGGCTGTAAGCCCGAGCCTGCAGGGCGCTGCTGAAAACTCGGCAATGCTCCTGTAACCGGCTGCAGGAAGGTGATGAACTTCATCAAAAATTATGAGTCCGAATCTGTTCCCAAGGGTTTCGGCGTGAATATAGGCAGAGTCATATGTGGAAACCGTTATTGAGAGAATTTCTTTTTCTCTTCCCCCGAGTTTTCCGACCTCCATAGAAAAGGCTTCTTCAAGCTCTTTCTTCCACTGTTCAAGAAGGTCCAGGGTCGGGACAACCACAAGGACAGGGGTGTTGCAACCCGCAATTGCCCGGATACCGGTTAAAGTCTTTCCGCTTCCAGTCGGCAGGACGAGTACTCCCCATTTTTCATTTTCCCCCCAGGAAATAAGAGCTTCTGCCTGATAGTCCCTTAACTTCAGCTTCTTTCCTGAAGCCTCGTAAGCTGCTGCAAAGTCAGGACAGGGGAGAAGGTCAAGGACAGCATCTTCAAAATCGACTCCTGATTCTTTTAAGTAATTAATAATGTCTTTGTAATACATTGCAGGAGCCCTGAAAACTCCGCTCCTTTCATCCCACACTGAGTTTGGGACCCTGATATTTCCTTTTATGAGAATAGTTCCCTGCTTGAAGCTGATTTTGACCATTGTTTATTAAGAGTCCAGACATTATATATAATATTTCAGTTATCAGCAGGCTCTCTGACTGTATTTTTCTGTTACTGACCAGATCTTTTTAAATAAATTTATATACTCGTTATCGCAGACATAGTAGAACAAATTGCTTTGTTGCTTTCAATAATTACATAAAGCAAAATAGTTTAATTTTCCTTGCCGACCAAAAAGGAAGAAAATAGAGAAAAAAATAAGTGAAAAGAGAAGTAAAGAAAGGGAAGAAGGGGGATTCGGTGAAATACAATACAATTTCAGCAGGGGACATTGTGTCAGGGAGTAAAGAAAAGCCCTCTCCAGAGCCCCTTGACCTGGAAGCTCTTTACCACAGGTACGGGATTGAACGCAGCCATGCCGACAATGTGGCACGGAATGTGCTCGAGATTTTTGACATCCTTGCTCCTTTCCACGGGCTTGGCCCTGAATTCCGAAAGCTTGTGGAGATTGCAGCTCTTGTCCACGATTCCGGAGTAACTACGGACTTAGAAAACCATCATAAAGCAGGAAGGGATATCCTTCTCCTGCACCCTCCTGCCAATCTACCTGAGAAACTATGGCAGGTTGTTGCCTGGACAGCTTTCCTGCATAAAAAGAAGATCGGGAAAAAGAAACTCAGAAAACTTAGCGAAAAAGAGTTTGGAAGTATGCCTGAAGATCTCCAGGCCCTTACCCTGAAAGTAGCTGCCCTTGTAAGAATTGCCGATGCCCTGGACTATAGCCGGATGGAAAGCAAGATCGGGGAAGTCACTTTTGGAGAACAGAGCATCATATTCGAAATTAAGGGCAACGGGTCCGCAATCGATGCTGAAAGAATGCGTGAAAAAGGCGACCTGTGGCACCTTCTGCACAATATGAAACTTGATTTCGTGCCGGAAATAAAAAGACAATAAAAGGAAATACAAACCAATAACGCGTCAGTATAATTCACAAAGTATTAATATTTCTCTCCAAATATTGCTCCCAAAATATTATTCTACAGGTGGTAATTACGGGTCATCTAATACTTGTCAGGCATGGAGAACCTGGTTTAAAGCCAGGGGACCTGCTTTCAGGCTGGATCGATATATCTCTAAGCAGAAAAGGGATTGAAGAAGCTCTTGAATGTGCGAAAACTCTTGAAAGTATAGAGATAGACATTGCTTTTGCCTCAAACCTTGTCCGAACACAGGAAACCCTTTTTATCATACTTTCCGGACAGAAAAAGACCGGGGTAGTTGTCCACGAACAAACAGGAGCAAAGGAGAGTTCGGAAAAACTTGATTGGTATTCCCATCCCGAAAAACTCGGTAAAGACCTTATTCCCATTTATATAACGCCTGCTTTTAATGAACGCTATTATGGGAAGCTCCAGGGCAGGAAAAAACAAAAAATGGAAGAAAAATACGGTGCTGAACAGGTCTCCAGCTGGCGCTGGAACTTTGAACCGGGCCCTCCAGAAGGAGAAAGCTTAAAAGCCGTCTATGAGCGTGCAGTTCCCTATTTCCAGAAAAAAGTCATGCCTGCCCTGGAAGATGGAAAAAATGTACTTATCTGCGCCCACCAGAACAGCTTAAGGGCTCTTGTTAGATACATAGAGGGAATTTCCAATGAAGATATCAAGGAAGTAAGGTTCTCCACAGGCGAGCTTGCAATCTATCATTTCTCTGAAGGAAAACTTATCAGGGAAAATGAAGAACTTGGACCTGAGCTGAAAAGAAATATTTAAGTCCTGTATTCCTTTTTATTTCCTTTTTTATTCTTATTTTTCATACTTTTGTTTCCGGTTTTCTCTTCTTCTGTCCGAGTTTATTTCTCTTATTTTATTTCAATTATCGAGCTTTATTTTCATATCCGGTTTTAACTACTGGTGATTCCTTACTATTTGGGGATATTGTTTCAGCCTTGACATTTGTTTTCAAACTGCATAATTAAAAGTGCCCATGCCTGCTTGTCTGGTGGCGCTTGCCCAAAAAGAAGAAAAATACAACGAGAATGGATGAAAGAAATAAAAAGAAACTCAAAAAGGATATTCTTGAGTGATTTTCAGATTTAATTTACGGCAGTGTGCCTAATTTTCTGTAAAATCACAGATCTCAAGAAGTTACAAGGTAGAAAAATCCCTATCGGGAGAACAAAATTACACACAGCACACAAAAAATTGATTTAGAATTTACAGCAAATTCACGACACTGCCTAATTTACTCATACATTTTTTCTGTAGTTTTTCATTTAACATCTCTTCTTCGTTTTCTTCTTTTTTGCGGGAAAGACCGCTCTCCTTCGTCGAGTGGGACAAGAACGGTTATGTCTAGCGAATAAAGTTGTATGGGTTAGAAGGTAAGAGATATTTGTAACTCGGTAAGCCTGAGTGAAATTAACCGCAATACCCAAAAATTTGTCCTCTTGAGCGCAGCGAAAAGGACCGCGTACTGTTGCGATTACATCGCAACTACAAGAAAAATCATGGATTTTTCTGTCCCAATGCGCAATTCGGGCGAGGCGCAATTCGGGTGGTGCAACTCGGGCGGTCAGACATATCCAAGCGGCAGGATATAAAGAGGCTCTTCGTTTGCAGGCAGTTTAAGAACCTTCTTTACCTCTTCATCGTCAAAAGCTCCTATAGCACAGGTACCTATCCCGAGTTCCACGCCGAGGAGGTAGATGTTCTGGGCCGCATGTCCGGCTTCCATATCTGCATAACGAATGCCCCTTTTTCCATATTTGCCTGTTATGCGGGGATATACTGCGGAGATTACGAGCGAAACTGCAGCTTTACTGATCATGGGCTGGGAAAGAGCTGCTCCTGCGAGCTTTTTTCTCATATCTCCCGGAACTTCCTGAGTAAGGGCATGTTCTTCTGCAACGTACCTGTAAATCCCCGGATCAAGCCCATTTCCCTCTCCAACTACAGCATGGATTTCAAGAGGGTAAAGCGCACCAGCCGAAGGACATGTTCTTAATCCCTCTCCTGAACTTATTCCCTGAGCTGCCCATAGAAAACGGGAAATGATCTCTTCGGATAAGCCTTTTTCAGTGTATCTGCGCACTGACCTTCGCTTTGCGAGCAATTCCTCGAGATGGCTTTTACCCGAAGCACCCGGCTCAGGCAGTTTGATCTTCATTGGCATGTCAGTAAGGCCCTGATTTCCCATATTTACTTCCCCCATATTTTTTGTATCATATTTTTATTCCGTAATTATTCCACAAGACTAATTATTCATCATACTAATTATTCAGTAATACGCTTCATTGCCTCTTCCGAAATCCTGTCAGGGGTCCACGCTGGGTCCCAAACAAGTTCAACTTCTGCTTCTTTTACTCCATCTATCGCCTCGACCTTTCGCTTAATATCTTCTATAATAAGCTCTCCCATAGGACATCCAGGCATGGTTAGAGTCATTTTTATATGGACACGGTCTTCTTTCACCTCTACCCCATAAACAAGTCCAAGGTCAATAATGTTTATTGGAATCTCGGGATCGTAGCAGGTCTTTAGAACTTCAATCACTTCTTCTTCTTTCGTAACGATGGTACCCTCCCCCTCAAGATGTGTATCTGCAGCAATTTTATGCTCCCTATTAAATAAAAGGCGGATAGAATTAAATATATTTCCCAGAAATTTCCCAGAACTTCAATATAAGCTGTTTTCTGGCTTGAAAACACATATCCAACAGTGAAATTATTCAAAAGCTGTTTGTTCAAAAAGAGAGTTCAAACTTATCAGCTGCATGACAGGGCCGGGTTTGAGATATGGTAGATGTGGTAAATATGTAAACGGGGTATAATATATGTAGAATATCTGTAGATACAGTGTATGCTATAGGTAGATAATGTGTTAGTTTGTGCATAAATAATGCCTGGCTCTGTGCAATGCAGCTCATGGTTCCGGATGCAGGTACTGTTTTCAGCTGCTTTTTTTAGTCTGCTTTTTCAGTTTTTTTCTCCGATTCAGAAACTTTTTTCCTGTTTTCCGGCTTTAGCTTCTTTTTTTCAGCATTGTAATCCCTATAAGAAGCGTTCCCACAAAACCTATGGGGAAGGAAGCAAGTTTAGAAGGGTTCTTTACGACTACTGCTGCCTGGATTGTTTCTTCCCTTATCGGGGGTTCGAAATCCTCAAGTCCGAGTGAGCTTGCAGTATCATGAATCAGCTGCTCGTTTTTCATGCTAGATGAGTTTTGACTCTCTATTTAGATATCGATTTTTGATTACTGCTTTTTGTTATCCGTGAATTTTCTGGCTTCGTTAATGGTTTTTGGCTTTACTAATAGATACTTCTTTCTGGGCTATGCCTGTGAAGCCTTTACCTTTTTCATAGGCGCCTGCAAAGAGAATATAATTTCCAGGACGAAGATCGGAGGTTGTTAGAGAGAGTACATTCTGGTTTTCCTTACCTATACATATCGTACCGTTTCCTTCTCCTGTAAAAGCCTGGATTTCGTTCTTAAGCTTGTCTTTGCCGCTTTCTGACTCATAACCAGTTGAATTGAACCCGAAATTTTCTATAAGCCTGAGCCCCTGTAAAAAAGTCCCTAAAATGGTTTTTGTGCCACTGGTATCGGAGCTTATATCCGTGCTTGTTCTGCAGGCATCTTCTCTTATCAGTAAAACCCAGCAGGTATAGTTTTTCTGAGCAGGCGCATTTTTCAGGCTCAGGTCCACTTCAAAGTTTTCGCCTTTTTCAAGTGCATTCGGAGCTACAGCTTTTATTTCGTGTTCAAAAACGTTAAAATAGTGTGCCAGAATAATCGTCTCTTCCGGTTCAGGCGCTTTCGTTTCGTTTTCGGCAAGTTTTACAACGACCCAGTAACTGCCTTCAGGAAGAGGGCCAAGTGTCAGAGGGGATAGATCTCCGCCTTCGTTCAAAGTTTCTGGGATCTGGATGTAAAACTCGGGATTATTGCTTAGGATATCTTCAAAGCTGATTGTACCGTCCGTAATATTTTTAACGGCTTCTTCAGAAATACTCGAGCTGCGTGTTTTGACGAGATAGATGTCTACTTTCTGCCCTTTGAGATCTTCTGAACCTTTATAGCTTATCTTCACGCTCTCGTTTGTAGTATAAAATGGGCGGAGGGAACTGGGATATGATAGTATGAATTTCAGGTTGTTCCAGCTACTTTTTCCTGATTTAAACTCAGGTGTTAACTCCTTATATTCAGTTATGTATGAACAGTTTATTCTCTCGATATTTATTTGATCTTCCATATCGTTGTTGTTCAGATTATTTTCCACGCTGCAAGCTTCTTTTCTGGTTTCAGGTTCCAATCCTTCGCCCCGGGAATTTTTTGTTCCGCTGCATGCCTCTTCTTTGGTTTCAGTTTTCACTTCCTCAATTTTCAGGTTTTTTGACCCATCACATGATCCTGTTTTCATTTCAGTTTTCTTTTCGGGATTTCCTGAACTATCTTTTTTGTTATCTGCACAGGTTTTTAGTTTAAGGTTAGATTCCGAATTTTCCTGGCTTTTGGGTTTTTCCTCTATTTTTTCTTTCTGTGCAGAAGTCTTGCAGACACTTTCCTGGTTATCTGTGCTACAGAGTTCTACTTTTTCAGTGTCCTGGTTCTTTTCAGGTTTTTCCTGATTATCTGCATCCTTTTCGGTTTTTATTCCGGCCTCAATACTCTTTCCGGCATTTTTATTACAATCATTGTCATCAACTGCATCTGTTTTTTTCTCCATGACTTTTTTGGCATTATTCTGGTTTTCTGTACTTTTTTCAGCTTTTATTTTTTGTTCAGAATTCTCCTCAATACTCTCCTGGCTACTTATTTTATCTTTTTCTCCAGTTTGTACATCAGGGCTCTTTTCAATAATCTCCTGATTATCCGTATCCTTTTCGGCCTCTGTTTTTGTATCCAAATTCTTTTCAGAACTCTTCTGGTTATCGGTGATACCGCTTTCTACTTCTTTTGTTCCTGAATTCTTTTCAAGATTTTCCTGGTCGCCAGTGTCCTGTTTTGTTTCAGTTTTTGTTCCAGTGCTCTCTTCAAGACTCTCCTGACTTCCAGTGTCTTTTTCAGCATCTGATTCTGTTTTTAGGTCCTCTCTGGTATTTTCCCTGTTATATGTACCATCTTCTGAATCTGATTCTGTTTTCTGAATTTTTTCGGAATTTTCCTGATCATCTGTGCTGCTTGGTTCCTTTGCTCTTTCTTCAAGAGTCTCAGTGTCAGGTTCCTGGTTATCTTTATCTGTGTCGGGCTTTTCTTTTGATTCCAGGCTCTCTCCAGTGCTTTCTTCTCCACTTTGCACATCTTTATCGGTTACCGTTTTTGAACCCGGGTCAGCCCCTGCATTTTCTTGATTGTCAGTATTATTTCCAGATCCTGCTGTTAGTGAAATAAGTGAAAGGATAAGAATCAAAACTGTCCAAGCCACAATCCACTTTCGACAGTGTATCCAATTGTGCCTGATTGTTCCTTTTTTCAATTAATACCTCCTTAACCATCTTTTTCCCGTTTAATGTCTTTTTTTAAACTCTGGTAGAGAGCTTGAGCCTATGAAGTATCTCTTTTTCAATTAAATGCTGTTAGGGCATTTGTTTTAGAACTTGATCCTTTTAAAGTATCCGGTTTAGAACTCTGGCTGCCTGGAGTTTATTTTTCAGGGTTTCACCTTCTTCAGAGATTTAAAGATCAAAATTCCTTTTAATTCAGCATAATTTGGCACTATTAAGCTATGAAAGTAGAAGTATTTTGTAAAAAAGAATACAGGACCATATATCAAATTATAGAAATGTATGCTAAAAAAGCAGCTATGTGGTAAAAAAGCAGCTTAAAATGTTAACTTATATATAAATCCTCTTAATAACTCTATTATGAGATAAACATAATAGGGAGAGTAAAGTATGGCTGACAAGACCGATAAAGTTGCTGAAAATATTTCTGGACCTTATTATTGTGACTATAGCTGCATCGCATGCAATTTATGTGTGGACACCTCACCAGAAAACTTCAAAATGAACGACGACAATTCCAATGCATTTGTATATAAGCAGCCTGAAAATGATGAGGAAAAGGAAGCCTGTGAAGAGGCACTTGAAAATTGTCCGGTTGATGCTATCGGAAATGATGGCTAAACTGGCCAGTTCTAATTAAACATGATTCTTTAATTTTGCACCTTCTTTTTTAACTATAACATTTTTCCTATGGATATTTACAGGTTTGTAATTATTTACAATTTTTATGCAGCGGGTCCTCTATCCTTTACTCTAGTAGCCCTATTTCAGAATAGATTCTGGAGAGTCCCTGAAGCGTTGAGTATCCCTTTCTTGTAATGATATAATCTCCCCTCTCGCTCCTCTGTAAAACCATGCCTGTATCAAGCAGTTTCTGCAGATGGAAAAGCAGGTTTCCTCCACGAAGCCCGGTAAGCTTGGAAAGTTCGGAGAAGGTCTTGCTCTCGCCTGAAAGTGCCTTGAGCATAAGGAGCCTCTGCCTGTTTGCTACTGGCTCGCAGATTTCAGAAACCATCCGGTCAGGCTCGATTGTACTTATGTCGCCTTTTTCGTCCTTTTCTTCCCTATCATCATATATTTGGAGGGAACGCATAAGTTTTATCTGTTTTTCAAAAAGATTGCTTGCTTCTGAAAAGCACCTGTTGCACTGAGGAGTTTTTGCTTCCTTTTTTAACTCCTCAAGTTTGTCCCTGTACAGTTTGACAGTACCGGCCTCGACCCTCCCTCTGCCAACAAGACCTGCTGTTTCCTGTAAGATGTCTTTGAATGCCGTTTCGCAGAGTTCTCGCGTCTTGCAATTCCCGGTCATCTGGATGTGCATCCTCTCGTTTGCGTCCTCACAGAGGTAGTCAACCATGTGTTTCATGACATTTTTCCGCATCTCTCCAAGCATCCCATCAATGTGCTGCTGGTTTGCCCGCTGCAAAAACCGGGAGAACTCGCTTCTCAGGGTCGTAACTTCTTCTTTTATGGAATGCAATTCCTGTATGTAACTTGATTCCGGGTTGCCGTTTACTGTCTCCATTTTCCTCTTCCTCAAAAGGCGAAAGGTATCTTAAAGGGCCCATATAAGGTTATTTTTCTGTACCTTCCACGATTTGTACACAATTATGACGCTCAAGTATATAAATATATACAGCAATCTGCTACCTGGTGACAAAAATGGAATTGGAAGCTCTTAACAACTTTGTAAAGACCGCAAATGAAGAACAGCTCAAAGCCTTTGGCTTCCTTGGGCAGTGGATGATGGAAAACGGGCCAAAGTACTGCACCTGCCCCTCAGAGTGTTCTCAGAAATGTGAACTTGCAAAGGCACTTGGCGGAGCCCTTCAGGCTGCAGGGCAGAGGCTTCAGGGACAGTAAATATATTAATCGAAATCCTGCTCCCTTTCATTTTTATATTTTTTTGGTATTAAGGCAGCACATCGTTTAATTTCTGCCATTTAATTTTTTCCTTTTGCTGCATTTTAGTATTTTACACTGTTTTCAAGGCAAATCTGCCAGCAGATCAGGATTGCAACACATATATAACTCAGGTGATATATCAATGTACAAATTTATTACTAATCAGAGGGGGATTTAAAATGGAACCAACAGCTTCAGATTGGGAAAACTTCTGGAATGCAAATGTATTTGCAGTAATCACTGACAACACAAAGCCAGCCATGAAATGGGCTGCCTCGGAACTAAAAAAGCGGGGCAAAAAAGTGTATGTGGTTGACCTCTCAGACAAACCCGACCCCGGCTCCCTGAAAAATGTTTCAGAACTTCCGGGAGTCCTTGACCGCGCAATCATCGGCATAACAAAATCCGAGCCTGCTGATCTTATCCCCACCCTGAAAGAAAAGGGCACAAAGAAAGTCTGGATACACTGGAAAACCGAAACCGAAAAAGCACTTGGTGCCTGCAGAGATGAGAACCTTGAATACCTGGCAGGACGCTGCCCAATGATGTACCTCGGAAGCGGGTTAAGCATACATGGGTTGCACAGGACAATTGCTAAGATGACGGGAAATTATTGAAAAAAAGATTTTATTTATATTAGTGATCTTTTTTGCAGGGCCGCCAGACAAGCTGGCGTGGGCTTCCAATTATATGTAACATCAAACCCATGTTTTCGAAAATAAAAAACGTATTTTTTAGAGACCATAAGGGTAAGGGTATTTCATAGCACGTGTCTGAGACAAATAAGAATATTGAGATAATAATTAGAGTTTGACCCGTACAATCACATTAGGCTTAACAAACCGTTCTTGTCCCGCTCGACGAAGGAGAGCGGCCTTCAGAAAATGACAAAGAAAAGAACAGATAAATAACAACCCTGTTTTGCTTTTATCGCTCTTTATTGTATCCGTAGGCTTTTTCTTCCTGTTTTTCTTCCTTTTTACTTATATAATCTCAACTTCTTTCTTCTTATTGGGCAGGGCCGCCAGACAAGCTGGCGGAAGCACCTCTATTTACCTTGGACTTGAAAAACGGTTTCCGGGGCAAAGAACATGAGATTAAAACCCACTCTCTTTCCCGTTCATCTTCTCAATCTCAATTCTGATCACGCACAGACTGTGAACTTTCCCTGCTTCAAATTCAAAAGGCCCCATTTTTCCGTAATGCTCAGAAAGTATGGAAAGACCCTCTACTTTTTCATTGTAATCCTCCATGAACTTTGCCTGCCCATTCCCGATAACACTCCTGTAGCGGACGTTATAATTGCAGGGGTCATCAGCAGTGATAAGTTCGGTTTCGACGGCGGCTTCGAAACAGACCCTGGGGTTCTTTTTAAGGATCTCGATTTTCCTGCCTTTCTGGGAGCTGTGTAAATAGATAGCATTTTCCTTATAGCCAAAGGACATAGGGACAATATACGGGGTTTTGGCATCGGAAAGGGCTAGGCGGATAAATTTTGCTTTCGAAAGAATATCTTCCATTTGCTGCCTGTCAGAAATTGTTTTTTTGATTCCCATTTTTTCACCTTGAAGAGATCATGAAGTGATCATATGCTTAACATTAGACTGGTATTAAGCTTCATAAAACGATAATTTATGCTGCAATCAGTGTAACTGAAGCTGAAAAAATCATGCTGGGTATAAGCAGTATATGCTGAATATAAGCATCATAAGATGAGAATTTATGTAATTCAGAGCTCATCGTATTCCGTAAATTGCCTTGGCTTGTAGTCTGCTGAGCTATATATCACATGAATAACTTTGCCGTTCAGGGTTTGATTAGTCTGCTCAATATAGTAGCTTGCCATATTCCCCACATCGATGTTTCCAAGAATCACATCTTCCCCAACGGTTATGAGAGCCAGGCTGTCGTCAACACCTGCAACCTTTCCTTTGTAAGTGCTGATGGGAGCGCCTTCTATGGTATAAAAGCCCTTTTCATTTTCCATAATGGTTTTCGGGATAGAGGTCTCAACATCGTCAAATTCAATTTCAAAAACCTGCCCTCTCAGGTAAAGCTCTACAGTCCCATTTGAGGCAGCCTTTTTGAAAGCTTCGGGGCTTGCAGTCACGGTATCGAAATCATTGAAAATCTCGGAAAAGCGGAGGGAGTTTTTGTCGAATTCTACCTCTTCAAAGACCGGTGCTTCACTTGAAGGATATTGTTTATAACCCGAAAGTTCTTCACGATCTCCTGAAGACTTTTTCTCTTCATAAACGCTACTCTTACTTCCCTCTCCGTTTTTCTCTTCAAAGTATGAGCAGCCCAACGTTGTCACGATACAAAAAATTATGAGAATAAACAACATCAAGCACTTTACTTTCATGAAATCTCCATAAATATGGCTTTGATAAATTTTACAAAGTATTGTGTGATCCAACTATTTGTGTTTATCGAAATCTTTTCATGATCAATGAATTGGCGAAAATAAATATTCAACTACCTGAGAAAAAAGAGAGATAAAAAGCAATATTGAGAATAAAAGCAATAGTAAGATAACAGCAAGAATTTTTGCTGCCACGAACCACAGATGGACACAGATAAACACAGATACAACCTTATCCGTGTTCATCTGTGTTTATCAGTGTTTTATTGAGATTGCATGGAATCAATGCACGCAGAGAAATCCCAAATGAAAACTTGAAGATATATTTTTACCATTCCTAAGCAATATTCATCTCAATCAAGCTCATCATCCTTTTCTTTTACTTCTAAAAGGTTCACAACCCCTTCTCCTTCTCGGTCCATCCCCATTTCAACCCGATATGTGTAATCCGAAATCTGCGAAAGTCCGCCTGCGCCACTGCCTCCAACTATCAACGAATAGACCTTTGCGTTATACTTCTTTTTTGCTTCTTCCCAGCGAGCCAGCACAAGTTCATCAGAGATTTCTGACTTTCCGTCGGTGATGAAAAGCAGGTCTGCACCCTGAAAGTCCTTTTCCTTAAGGGATTTAAGGCCTGAAGCAAGCGCGGTATTGAAGTCCGTCCCGCCGCCAAAAGTGTAGAGGAGGAAGTTAAGGAATCGTTCTGACATCTTTTTTCTATTGCTGAGCTCGATTTCCAGGTGCTGGCTCGTGGAGGCAAAAAGAACAACCTTCATGTCCCGCTGCTGGGAAAGCATCAGCTTTGCCATTGCAAGCACTGCGGACTTGGCAAGGGTCTGTGGAGTCCCGTGCATAGAACCCGAGGTGTCTACGAGCGCGATCATAGGGCCTCTTGGCTTTATTCGGGGAGGACCCGTATAGTGTTTGCCGAGCAGCTGGTAGCTCAGGAGTTTTCCTTCAAGCATGTCAGCATAGAATTTCCGCTTCAGAGCCGGGTTAAGGAGCTTTGCGGCTTCCATGGGCAGGAGGTTATTTATCGAGTCTGAAAACCGCACAGTCTGTATCCGGTTTTTTCCAAAAGGCGAATAACGTATGCGGTCCGCCGGTGGGTCAAATTCCCGCCTGCCTATAAAATTTATGATCCTCCTCAGGTCAGGATTTTTTTCAAAAAAAGCCGAGTAACTCTTCAGCATTTTGAGCTGGACATAAAAAGGCTCTTTTTTAAGTTCTTTTACGGAATAACTCCAGCTCCTGCCCGGGAAGAGAAGGGCGAGAGTATCAAAAAGGTCAAGGTTTTCTTCCATCTCAGAGATGAAATCCTGCATCCTGCTGTACAGCCCTTCCATTATACCGTCAAGAAAAGCCTGGCCTCCGTCCTGCTGCATGAAGTCAAGGACAGCTTCATAAATATCAGGCTGCCTGGAAACAGGGTTAGAGTTCTGAAAACTCCTGGCTGAAAAATTGTCTGAATAACTGATTTCCCTGAGAAGGAAGGTTTGTTTGAGGATTTTTTCAAATTCCCTCAGGATGGCTTCCGTTTCAGCATCTAGTTCTTTTAATAATCCTATTTCCGAAACCCTGTTCTGAATTGCTGAATAACGCTCCATAAGGTCGTAGATTAGAGGGAGAAGAAGCTTCAGACATGCAACCCCGGCTCCTCTGCTTCTTTTTGCAATCTTCTGGATTTCGGGCCATGACCTTGAGTTTTTCAAAGTCAGGAAGATAGGGTAAAATGCCCCGAAAATTCCTATAAACCTTTCAGTATCTTTAATTTCGTAAGGCTGTCCAAAGAGGATTTCAAGGGCAATCACTTCAGCTATTTTCTCGCGAAGGAACCTGGGAATTGTCCGTGGACGAGCAATAGTGCTTCTCAATTCCCCTTCAAGCAGGAAAGCTGCCTGTCTCTGTACAGAAAGAGAATCATGCCAGAGCCTGTTTCTTGAAAAAAAAGAGTAAGACCCGGGAGAAGTGCTATCCAGACTGTCCAAAAAACCGGCTGAATCTTCCGTATCAACACCTCGTCTGCTCATCTGAGTTTAAATCTGGACCCGAGCCCCTTTATAAAACCGCCGGTATTGCTGCCAGAATCAGGCACCTGGACTTTTGCTTCCATTTTTGCGGCATGGGAGTCCGAGTGAGACCCGGATGATAACGGTTTGGAGAAGGGTTTTAAGGGTATGGATTCCGTATCCCTGGCTTCTTTATTCTGCAAGCCCAGAAATTCACGGATTTCGGTTATGAGTGCTTCAGTGCCTGAAATCTGCGAATATCCGGTATCATGCAGGAGCAGTGCTTCGTTTCTGTCAGCAGTTGAAAGCCAGATGTTTGCATTCATCAGGTCTCTGAGCAGTTCTTTTTCTTCTTCTAGCCGCTGTTTTACCCTATTTACCCTGCCAGCAAGGGCTTCGAATTCCTTTTCAAAAACTTCTTTCTGGGTTTGAGAAAGGGTGTTTTTCTTTCCTGAACTTGCATGAAGAAGATCAATTTCCTTTACAAGATTATCATAAGGATAGATCCTTGAATTCCCCTCCTGCCTGAGGGTATAGCTATGGTTCGGGCAGGCAGCATGGTGAACCTCAAGTTTTTCCCTCAGCTTAAACTCTTCCCCGCAGCTGTCGCAGACTACTCCTACCGGAAGTTCGTTTTTCAGGGCAATACTCAGGGCTGTCTTCAGGTCTTCAGCGTCCAGACGGAGTTTTTCCGTATTCGTGCCTCCGGAAACTACGAGCTTAAAAACAGTTTTTCGGATAGTCTCTCTCTCTTCAGGCAGGTCCCAGAGCATGTGCTGGAGCAAAAGAGCCATTGTTCTGTCAACAGCAGGACAGCCGCTGCTACAGGCTGCAACTTTCAAAACCTGTACGATTCTTTTCCAGCGCCGGTCCGAAATTTCTATTTCCTGAAGCTGGAGGTTCTTTCTGAGTTCTGTAATGATGACCTCAACATCAGGGTCAACAGGCAGAGAGTTTGCGCTTTTGCGGAGTTTTTCGATTTCTGAAACCGAAACCTGTACTTCCGGGGTGAAATCTTCAGGCTCTCTGAAAAGGAGGCTTCTAAAGTTTTCGTCGTCCTGGATATATGAGAGCCTGTACCGGAACAAAAAACGGTCGTAGAGAGCTTCAAGGCTTTCGTCTTCTTCAGGGAGTTCGTTGGATGCACCAAAGACCGAAAGCAGTGGCACATCCACAATTTCTCTCCCATTGTGATATTTGCGCTCGTTGAGGATTGTCAGGAGGCTGTTGAGAATAGCACTGCTGGCTTTGAAGATCTCGTCCAGTAAAGCGACGTGAGCGGTAGGGAGGCAGCCATCGATTCTCCTCCTGAACTCGTCTTCTTCCAGGGCTTTTAAGGATAGGGGCCCAAAAATTTCTTCAGGGGTTGAAAAGCTGGTCAGGAGGTAGTTGAAGAAATTTCCGCCTTCAATAGACTGGCAGATGTTTTTGGCAAGCTGAGTCTTGGCAGTACCGGGGGGTCCCAGAAATAGAAGGTTTTCTCCTGAAAGGACGGCAAGGAGAGAGCCATTGATTTCGGCTTCACGCTCTTTGAAGTAATCTGCAAATTCAGATTTTATTTCGAGAAGAGTTTCTTTCAGGTTCAAGCCTCCAGGTCTTGTGATTGTTATGAGGTAGTTTAATTTATGAGATTATTCAGGATTAAAAGAGTTTTTCCATGGCTGTTTTCTAAATCTTTAGTTTGATTATATTTTAAGGCTTGCAATTATCTCTTTCCCACCCGAGTTGCGCCACCCGAATTGCGCCTCGGGACAGAAAAATCCATGATTTTTCTTGTAGTTGCGATGTAATCGCAACAGTACGCGGTCCTTTTCGCTGCGCTCAAGAGAACTAATTTGTGGGTTATTGTAGTGAACTTCATTCAGGCTTACCGAGTTACAAATATCTCTTACCTTCTGACCCGTGAAACTTTATTCACCATACTGACCCTTCTTGGCACGTTAGACGGAGGAGACGACCTTTCCTGCAAAAAGGAGGAATAAATGGATAATAAGATAATAATAATAACACTCAAAAATGGTCCAAACAACTTGAAAACCGATAAGAAACCTGCAAGGTATGAAAATTAGATAAAAAGACATTTATCTTGAATTTCGTTATGATTTATTTTTTTATTTTTCCAAAGAGCTTACAGGCAAGCTGGAGGATCTCCAATACCATGTGAATTGAAAGCGATATCGTTTGAGAAGACTTTTAGGCATATGCCAGACTTTTAAGTTCATTTTTAAGCTCAGTTTGAAAAATGTCGGAACATTTAAATACATTCACATATTAGTTGATTTATCAATTATTGATATATCAACAATAAGATTTAATATAATTGAAAAATCAATCTATTTGTAGTAACTCGTTATTTTCTCATTATGTTCTGAAAATCACAGATCATTTTCCGGGCAAGATCCAGTAAAGTCCGGCAATAAGGGATGATAAAAAATGGATGAGGAAACACTGAGTAAGATAATTCTTCTATCTATAGAAATGGACACTCTCGATAACCTGATTTTTGAGCAGACATTTCAGAAAAAAATTGCAGGCAAATTCAGGGAACTGAGCAAGAATCAGCCTATAGTGATTAAAATCATTGGGTTGGAAGGAGAAATTATGCCTTCCACTCTTGGAAAGTACACCGGAATGGAAAAAAGCAGCCTGACAAGGATGGTTGATGACCTTGAAAAGAAAGGAATCGTATTCAGGAAAACTGACCCTGGTGACAGGAGAAAGGTGCTTGTTTCTCTTACTGAAAAGGGGCTTGAATATTACAATCGTTTGAGCCAAATTACTACCGAAATCGCTGATGAAATCCTTCACTTTATTGATAATAGGGACGTTGAGGATTATATGCAAAGCCTTGAGATCCTGGTAAAAATCCTGCGGAAAATAGATGAAAGCCAGTCTGCAGGAACAAAGTGACTGCATCCATATGTATAGAGAACTTTAGATATCAAATTCTTGAAAGAATGAAGCCGTCAGATAATGGTCAGATAATGAAAACTGTCAAATAGAGCAGTTCAAGACGCTAAAGATGGAGGAAACCTGAATGACTCTTAATCTTATTGAGAATCTTCAGAAACTGGGTTTTACCGTCAATGAAGCCAAAATCTATGCATCACTTGTCTGCCTGAAACAGGCAAAAGCCAGTGAAATTGCCGAAAAAGCGGGAGTTCCAAGACCCAAGATCTATGGAACCCTTAGAGGGATGGAGAAAAAAGGCTATGTCAGGATAATTGAAGGCGAACCAACCCTTTTTTGCTGCGTCCAGCCAGAAGAGCTTATTTTAAGGATAAGGGCAGATTTTATGCTCTTTTTAAGTGAAACTGCCAGTGAATTAAATTCCCTGACCCCTGGAAGCAGTAACTTTGCTTCAGAAAGTTTCTATGGAGGTAGGATTAAAGCCTGAAAGAAATAAGAGAGAAAAATGGAAGAAAAAGCCCTTTTTTCCGGTAAATACAGAACTTATTTTTAATATATATATGTAAATAATTACGGACTCAAAGGAACTATTATATACATTTCGGGGAACTATCTAGAGGCTAAAAATTTTAAATCAACAATAACCAGAATGAAATTTAAAGGTAGAACCGCATGCCTCTCAGTACTAACAAAAACATATGGCAGTTTCTGGCATTGACAACTATACTTTTCATACTATTTTTTGCAATACTCTTCTATTTTGAGGACATTTTCATAGTTCTTATTGCAGGCGCAATCCTTATCCTGATTGTGGAAAAAGTGAGAGAGATATTCAACAGGTGCATGGAAAGGTTTCCAAACTGCAATCGAAAAATAGTGAGTTTAATTCTGCTAACAGGTGCAGGGCTTGCTTTACTGTTTCTGCTTAGCAGCCAGATACAGGGCCTTGGAGTTCTTGTAGGAGATTATAGTAATATACAGCAGGACTATGCAAGCGGAGCTGCGGCCCTTTTTTCAGAACATGAGTCCGAGCTCTCAAAGCTTGCGGATTCCGGCCTTATTAAACCTGAAGACCTGCAAAAGATAGGAAATACAATATTTTCCGGGATTACAGATCTGGTTTCAATGGTATCTTATTATTTTTTTACCGGAGTGCTGGTAATTCCTCTCATGTTTGGTATGTACTTCAAGTACTATAATAGAATAGGAGACTACATTCAGGCTTACGCTCCTCCTGAACACGCGGATGGAATTATCAGGGCTCTAAAAAGCATCGGTCGTGAACTAGAGGATTTCTTCATTGCTAAAATACTTGAGTCGGCCCTTGTAGGTCTGATTTGCTGTATAGGATTTTATCTGTCAGGCCTTGAAGGTTGGCTTTTTTTGGGCATTCTTGCAGGTTTTCTAAATATTATCCCTTATATTGGCCCGATTCTGGGAGCAATTCCTCCGATCATTGTGGGCTATATAGACAGTCCAATGACAGCTCTCTTTGCAGTGATAACGGTTATTATTTCCCAGACTATCGATAACCTTTACCTGATTCCTTTCATGATCTCGGAGAAAGTTAATATTAGTCCTCTCTTAAGTGTGATCCTGACTCTAGCCGCATCCAAGCTTTTAGGTCCTCTAGGAATGGTACTTGCAATTCCAATATACATCATATATAAAATAATTATGAAAGAGTCATATAGAGAACTAATTAATATATATGACAAAGATTAATTATCTTCTATGCTCCAGAAATCACCAGCTTTTCAAAAATAAAGGCTTTATAAAGTATAAAATCCTGGATTTACAGGTATTTGTTCACATAACCAGTTATATGCTTATAAAATAGAAAGGTTTAAAAATATATAAAGAGTATCTAATCAAAAACATTTAACTGTGGAGCATTACAGCCTTGAGGAGCCTGAAATATGATTGAAGTAAAGGGCCTTTCTAAATCATACGGACAAACAAAAGCAGTAGACGGTGTGAACCTTTCTATCAAAAAAGGTGAGCTTTTTGGGCTTCTGGGTCCAAACGGCTCCGGAAAAACGACCATGATCAAAATGCTTACAGGGCAGATAAAACCAACCTCCGGTACTCTAAAAGTGCACGGAATAAACGTGCTGGAAGACCCTCTGAGAGTCAGGGAACTTGTAGGCGTAATTCCGGAGCAGGAAACCCCCCCAAGTTTTCTGACTGCAGAAGAATATCTTCATTTTGTTGCAAAAATTCGAAAAATGGAACATTATGAAGAAGTCTGTGATAAGTGGTTTGAGTTCTTCGAATTTGAGGACCATAGAAATTCACTATGCAAGGATCTTTCAAGAGGTACAAGGCAGAAACTTATGTTTGCCCAGGCTTTCCTGCATGAGCCTGAACTTGCCATTATCGATGAGCCGCTTATTAACCTTGATCCTGTAATGCAGAAGAAAGTCAAGGATTTCTTGCGGAGTTATGTAAATAACGGCGGAACTATCTTCATTTCCACACATATACTTGAAATTGCAAAAGAGATCTGCACAAGCATAGGAATCATTTATAGAGGAAAGCTGGTCTATAAAGGCCGTCTTGATGACCCCAAACTTCAGGGCAGAAACTTTGAAAGCTTCTTCCTGGATCTTGTCAGCAGACGGAACGGGATCTCAAATGATATTCTCAAAAAGCCCTTAAAAGGAATTTCTGTCCCAGCCTGAAGTATCTTTTATACTCTTTTGCTGGACTCCTCACAGTACTTCATAGTATCTCACAATTCCACACTCCAAATAATATTGCTCATAATCTCATATATCCACACCAGAATAAATTCTGAATAATGCGCCAGTGCAAAGCCACTATGGAAATTCAAGAGCAAAAACTGTGAGAAAACTATTATCTCTGCGTACAAAAACATGTGTGGAAAAGGTGAGCATAAAAGAATAAGCGCAAAAATAGCAAGTGCAAAAAACAGTAAAAAACAGTAATCACCAAAAACAAAGAGCTGCAGGGATTTTATGTTTGACGTCTTTAAATATATGGTCAAAGAAGAGTGGCGAATGCACTCAAGTTTCTTTGGGCACAGAGGTTTTGCCTTCTTTCCTGTCTTTATTTTCTTATTTACATTTTTTGTAAGCCTGGTCCTGCCTGTGTTCAGGGAAATAGTTACCGATGCACAGATCGCACTCGGAATGCATTACTTTTTCCTGCTTATGGGAGCTATGATTGGTGCCTTTGGACTCATTGGCCGTGAATTCATGAACCGCCGCTTTGGACAGGCAAGCCTGATTGCATATTCTTCACGGGTGCTTCCGGTTTCTGAAAGATTAATATTTGCCAATTTTCTTGGAAAAGATATCGTATACTATTTTATTCTCTATATCCTGCCCTTTGTTGCAGGCTTTGCCCTTGCGGTAAAATTTGTCCCTGCTGGAAAGTTCAGTGATCCTTCGACTCTTCTGACTCTTGTTCTGACCCTTTCCCTTTCCTTTGGGATCGGAATCTCTATACTATTTTTCCTATCCACAATTTATGCTCATTCGGGGAAGATGTCGCTTTTCTGCCTGTTTATTTCTTTTATTCTCCTGCTCCATGTCTCCGGAAATCTGAGCCAGCACGCTCTTTATACTCTGCCGAGTCTCTCCTTTTTTCTGGGCCCTTCTAAAACCCAGCTCCTGTTTTCTGGTGCTCTGATTTTTATCCCTTCAGCCCTATCGCTTATATTCCTTAAAATTGATTTCCCTCAGTCTCAGAAGAGTTTTTCCAATTCATTTTCAAAAATATGCAGGTATATGGGTTCATACAGGTATGCAGCCTTCGTTGCAAAAGATTCTCTTGATCTTAAAAGAAGTGAAGGAGGGCTAGGGAAAATTATTTTCTCTTTCGTGCTTCCTCTTCTACTTGTCTGGATACTGCTGTCTTCTCTCGAGAGAGTTATACCGTCTTTGAGTACACTTACGCTTTTTGCTCTGGTACTTGGTGTGCTTTCATCTTCAATGTATAACTGGCTTACCGAGTATGATATATTTTCATCTTACGCCTTTCTCCCCCTGAAGGTGTCTGATATGATTAAGAGCAAAATGAACAGCTATCTTATCCTCAATCTGATTCCACTGATAATCCTTACACTGCTCGCCCTTAAAAACGAACCTTCATCTTTGATCCCGTCCCTGCTACTCTTCCTTATAATTTCACTTTATATGGTTGCAGTACTCATTTATCTGACCGGGCTCTCCCCGTCCATCAACCTTTACAATGTAAAGACGTTTGCCCTTTATACGCTTTCAGTTGTACCAGTCCTGATGATTAATATAGTTATGTCAATGTTCAGCCCGTACTACGCGTTCATGAACCTGTTGCTGGTTCCTTTCGCCCTGTATCTCCTGGGAAAAGGTTTCAAGAAATGGGATCGTAACAATTACCGGTATTTTTAAGGGCTTGTAGTTATTGATTATCGGCATTTATTCGATAAATGAATCAAAGTTGCACTGGTGCACCCCGCAGTACGCTAGCGGGGTATTTGGCTGAAATAAACAATGGGTTTATCACCTTCATAGATATCTATTAAATCCTTGAGAAAAGAAATATTAGGGGGAGAGGCTCTATATCCTTTGATTCAGAATAATGGGATGGGATAAAGTAGTATAAAAGGAGAGAAGGAGGGGGAAAAGGTTACAATACCATTTTTTTTCACGATAATGATGCTTTTTAGGGCATTACGCACACTGCTTAAGGACCCAAAGTTCAGATCCCTCCTGTATCTTCTTACGTTAACTCTCATTACGGGCACTCTTTTTTACCATTCTGTTGAGGGCTGGAGCCTGCTTGACTCTTTCTATTTTTCAGTCATCACGCTCGCGACAGTAGGATATGGAGATTTTACACCCCAAACAGATATTGGAAAAATTTTCACTGTGATGTATATTTTCCTGGGGCTGGGAATTCTTGTTGGTTTTGTAACACCGATTGGAGAGTATTTAATAGAGAAAAGAACACAACGCGTAGAGAAAAGAGAGCATGAAAAAGAGATGCATAGGACTGAATCTGAAACTGAACTTGATTTTTCTGGTGTAATTGGAAAGTTGAAGGGAAAAAGGTAAAACTTATTCACCTCCAGATTTCTTACTCAAGCTTAATTTAATACATTTTATAAAATACATCGTTGCACCATTGAATGGGTTGCATAATTACATGATTGAGTATTGAGCATATGTGCAAAATTTATTAAATTAACAAATGGGGGGAAGAGCATTAAAAGATTCAGTTTTTTTGTAACGGTAGTGCTTATTGCGGCAATGTCATTTGCTTCCGGCTGCTCTCAAAATGTACCTGAAGAAGATACGATGAATGAAACAGAAGGCAAAGTTACCGAAGAGGTAACTGAAGGAGCAATTGAAGAATCATCTGAAGGAACAACTGAAAGAGTAGGGGAAACAGGCGGAGAAAGTGGATACAATCCTGTCATAAACCCTGATGAGTTTGTTGAGGTTATAGACAACCCATACTTTCCGTTGACCCCAGGCACAACTTTTGTCTATGAAGGCGAGTCTGAAGACGAAACGATAAGAGATGAGGTTTTTGTGACCAATGAGACAAAGAAGGTAATGGGAATAAATACAATTGTTGTCAGGGACCGGGAATTTGCAGACGGGGAGCTGGCCGAAGAGACATTTGACTGGTATGCCCAGGACAAAGACGGCAATGTCTGGTACTTTGGGGAAGATTCGAGAGAATATGATGAGGGCAAGGTGGTAAGTACCGCAGGCTCATGGGAGGCCGGAGTTGACGGAGCTCAGCCTGGAATTATCATGGAAGGGAATCCTCAGGTAGGTGATACTTATCGGCAGGAGTATCTGGCTGGTGAAGCCGAAGATATGGCTGAAGTTATCTCTCTTAACGAAACTGTTACTGTTGCTTATGGCTCTTTTGAAGATTGCCTGAAAACAAAAGAATGGACTCCGCTTGAGCCTGGAATAGAAGAAAACAAATATTATGCTGCTGAAATCGGTCTGGTTCTGGAAATAACCGTAAAAGGCGGATCAGAAAGGCTGGAACTTGTAGATGTTATCACTGAATTAACAGGAAAGGAGTAAACAGGATAATTTGAAATTAAAATCTCATGAAAAAGAGATAATGAGAAAAATAAGAAAAAGGGAAAAATAAGATGAAGGAGCTATACCCCCATCCATTTTTTAACGTTGATTGAATTATTCAGTTATGGGCTGTTAGCCGAACTTTAAATTAACTCAGTTTTGTTGATTGTAGTCTCATTTAAGTGGTTTCGTTTTCGTGAGTTGTCTCATTTTCGTGAGTTGTCTCATTTTCGTGAGTTGTCTCATTTTCATGAGTTGTCTCGTTTTCATGAGTTGTTTCCGTTCCACTGACATCAGTTTCCGTTTCGTCATTGTCTGTTTCTGTTTCAACTGTGAATATTGCCGTTTGGTTATCCATTGTTTGATTATCTGTTACTTCTGGAGCTGTGGGCTGTTGTGTGGGCGGTTGTGTTTCAGAGGCAGATACAAGCGGAAGGTAATCCATATAGCCGCTGTTTGAAATATTGAAAGCTGCATCAGCAATACCATCTCCATCTGAATCTGCTGCGGTCTGTGAGAAACCTGTTCCGTCAGGTTTGCCCCAGAAATTGCCTCCCATATATGATCCACCTGTTATGCTTTTGCCTGCGGTTTTTGTTGTGTTCCAGATGTTTCCGGTGCTTCCCTGTTTAACATCTGCATTAACACCATTGTTCAGATAGTTATTAAAGAAAGTATTATTGTTGCTTGTTGAAGCCATATGTACACCGGAAACGCCGTTTGAGACAATAGTATTGCCTGTAAGCATATTGTTGCTGGAAGTGCTCAGGTGAATGCCCCTGTTGCTATTGGAAGCCTCATTTTCCGAGATATTGTTACCTGAAGAATAAGCCAGCAGGATTGCATACTCTCCATTATTCAGGACCGTGCTATTCAAAAGAGTATTACCGTTCGACATCATAAGGTAAACTCCTCTGGTATTATTGGAGGCTTCATTGCTGCTTATATTATTGTTATTTGAACTTGTGAGGTATATACCATAAGCGCGGTTAGAACTCGCTATGTTGCTGGTAAGTTCATTATAGTTGCTTGAGTTTTCCAGAACAATACCATGGTCATTGCTTTCGCTTGCCTTATTGTTTGCTAATGTATTCCATCCTGAACGCAGCAGATAGGCTCCGTATCTATTATTCAAAGCAGTATTGTTCAAGAGCTTATTGTAATTGGAGTCCTGCAGGTTAAGCCCTCTTCCCCCACCCTGAATACTGTTATCAATAACTGTACTGTTGCTTGAGAAAGCCAGATCTATTCCAAGTGTATTATTAGACAGTATATTCTCATTTACATTGCAGTTAGTAGAATTCAGTACAGATATTCCGGAAACGCTATTTTGAGAAGCTGTGTTCTCTGATACATTACTGTTTCCTGAAGATGTGAGCAGGATACCGTTTCTGTTATTCGAGACAGTGTTACCCGAAAGTGTGCTTTCGCCTGACCTTAACAGGAAAATGCCTCTAACAGTATTATTTAATGCTGTGTTGTTTTTCAGGTTGTTACCACTTGAGCCCATCAGATGAATGCCATAGACGAGATTTGAATCTGCCAAATTTCCTGTCAGGTTGTTGTTACTTGAACCAACCAGATGAATACCGAAATCCTCATTTGATCTTACAATGTTATTCTCAAGGCTGGTATTACTGCAGCTTTCCAGTACAATTCCATGATCAGTGCTTGTACTTACTACATTATCTGATGCTACATTTCCTTCGGAGACAAGGAGATAGATTCCAAACCTCTGATTTGAAACATTGTTCCCGGATACCGTATTATAGTTTGATCTTTCAACATTAACTGCTCTCTTACCCGATGTTGCCGTATTATTGAGAATAAGGTTATGAGCTGAATTTTTGAGGTATATTCCGAGAGCGTCATTTAAAAACTTGTTATTTTCGATTATACAGTTATTTGATCTTGTCAGATAAACCCCTGCACGGTCATATCCTGCACCATTAATGCTGAGCCCTGTAATTGTTACATTATTTGCCTCAACATAGATTACATCCTTACCCAGATAATTCATGGGCGTCAGATTATTCATGGGCGCCATATTATTTGCTGCGGTTACTATTGTATCTTCAGGATTCCCGGAGGCAGACCTGATTACCAGACCGCTTGTTGTTATCCTGAGATTCTCAGTATAGTTTCCCGGGCTTATGACAATCTCATCGCCTGAAACCGAACGATTCAATGCATCCTGTATTGATTGTCCAGGCTGAACAGTAATCTCAGTCGCAGTTCCGATACCTGGTCCAGATATAAGAACCAGTAAGGCTAAAAATAGAACAATTGCTCTGTTTATTTGCATCCCCCACGTCAGATATTTTATTACTGAAATTTATATTTCCCATGCTGAAATAAACATGAAATAATATAAATCTATTAGAAAATAATGTCAGAATAATAGCTATAAAAGTACATAAAGAAAAGAAAATCAATTCAGTCTGATTGAATAATTTCCATATCTTCTCTTTTCCGAGGTTTAAGATTAGCTTTCACAATAACAAGCTAACAGTTGATCCTTCAAAATCGGCCTTATATGCTGTTTATCAGAGGCGAGTGTTCCACCCGGTAAAATCGATCTCATTAAGATCTTTTTACTTTCAGATTAAAGATTTTTTTCCCCTATGATTTTCAAAAAGGGAATTTAAGAGCAAGATAAGTCAAGAATATGAGTTTAAAAGTAAGAACAAAACAGTATGGAGAAAAGTCAAAAGAATGAAAGTAAAACAAAAATGAGTAAGTGAAAGGTGGTAAACAAAAGAATAAACACAAAAGGATGAGAGTATAATAAAAATGAGTAAGTAGATATAGTAAACAAAAGAAAAATGTAAAAACGGAAAACAGGGTGGAGGTTTGAACCTTCACCCATTTTGTTCATATTCTAAGTCTACTATTTTTCTGCTTTAGTTTATTATTTCCGCCTATACAGGAATGCAGCAGACAGACCGGCTATTCCGCAAACGATTTCAAAGCCCGGCATACTGTTTTTATCTCCTGCATTGGATTCCGTACTAGCTGCAGATCCCGTATCTCCTGCGCTATCTTTAGAGTTGTCAGGCTTATTATCGGGTTCTATATCAGTCACAGCTTCTTCAGGAGCGGTTTTTGCCTTTCCTGTTATTGCAAAGAAGGTATACCCCGGAACATCGGCTGTGAAGTACAGGTATTTGCTATCTTCCTTTAACAGGCTGGCTGGCAGCTGCTCCCATTTTTTATCGCTGTATCTGTTCAGAGCAATAGAAGACTGATCTATCTTTTTGTCCTGAATCCAGGACTTTTCAACCTTGAAACAGATAGTCGGTTTTTCTATGTTCTTTGAAGTCGCAAACCCGCTGTTTCCAACCCAGACATTGAAGTATTTGTAGACCTCTCCTTCAGGCATTGAGGAAACCAGTGAGGACTTATTTTTCAGCTGCTCGGTAATTGTTGTTGTCTTACCAACTGTCTTCTTTGCATCGAAGCCCACATACACAACGCAGGTCGCATTCTTTGTGAGATCAAACTTTATGGGTTTTCCGTTAGTAATGAAGGCCTGTGAGAGCTCCTTTACTTCAACATTCCGTGCAGGTTCGGGCGAGCCGCCGCCGCCGCCACCGCTTCCGCCGCTTCCGCCGCTTCCGCCACTGCGCTCTCTATCTACAATAATCTGAATAGTTTTTTCAGCCGTACCGTTTGCATTGATCGCAGTCAATTTAGCAGTGTAAGTTCCTTCGACAGGATACACATAAGTAAAACTTGGTTCGCTTGAATCCTGTATCCCATCACAGTTAATATCCCAGCTTCTTGAAGTTGCATTTTTCGAAAGGTCAGTAAAGGTCACTGAAAGGGGAGCATATCCGCCTGTAACGCTGGTACTGAAGTCCGCTACAGGAAGAACTTTACCTCCATTTCCAGGATCTTCATTTCCTCCCTGGTCTTGCTGGACTGTTACAACAGCAGTTTTTTCATCCATACCATATGTATTGATTGCTATCAGTTTAACATTATAAGTCCCGGCTGCCGGGTAGATGTGAGTTGGATTCTTCTCATATGAAGTAGTTCCATCTCCAAAGTCCCAGTTCCATTCCGTGGCATCTTGCGATTGATCAGTGAAGACAACTGAGAGGCCGCTGGGTGTGCTACCGAAGTTTGCATCAGGGAATGTAATAAGATTGCCTTCCATAAGCGGGAGATTATCTATAAAGTTTACTCCGGAGTATGGTGAGTCAGCAAATCCATCCTGATTTGCATCAGTTGCAGTCTGGGAGTAGTCGTCTTTGAGAACAGGATCTGCCCAGCAATTACCTCCAATATCGGTTCTACCTATAATGTTTTTACCGGAAGTACGTGGTACATTCCATTCGCTTTGATTGTTTTTAGTGTCTACATTCTGTGAATTATTCAGATAGTTGTTGAAAATAAGGTTATTAGTACTCTGAGGGCACAGGGATAGACCAAAACCATTGGTGCTTAAAGTTACACTATTGCTTGAAATATTGTTGTCTCTGGAAGAAGACAGAGAAATTCCGTATGGGTTTTTAAACACCTTATTCATGTATACAGTGTTGGTATTGGATGAACTGAGTAGTATTCCAATCGAATCGGTAGCTACCGCATTATTATATACCATGTTTTCGGAGATCGTGTTTCCGTTTGAAGCTAATATATAGATACCGTTATCATTGCCCGAAACTGTATTGCTGGTCAGATCATTAGTGCCGGATCCTGTCAGGTAAATCCCATAATTATTGTTCGAACCTGCTGTGTTGTGAATAAGTTCATTATCGCTGGAATTATCAATTGTAATACCACTATAAGTATTCAAATTCACAGAATTATCTGAAAGTTCATTTTCTCTGGACGAGGAAGTTAGGGAAATGCCTCTGGAGTTTTTGGACGCGATGTTGTTGAACACCTTATTATTGCTAGAATTATCCAGAATGATTCCAAAATTAGTGTTCGAAATTACTTCATTGCTTTGCAGAGTATTACCACTGACTCTGTAAAGACTGATCCCAGAACCCGTGTTTGAATTCGCCTTATTTCTCGAAAGAGTGTTATTGGTTGATGTTAGAGTTATGTATAAGCCCTGATTATTGCTATAGGCGTTATTGCTGGTCAGAATGTTATTATTGGAATATCTTACAGCTATCCCGTACGGGCTACCTGAAACAATATTATTGGTAAGATTGTTTGAGCTTGAGTTATCCAGCATAATGTCATGTTGACTGCCGGAATTTACTGTATTACTCAATATTGTATTTCCAGCGGACCATACCAGGTAAATTCCATTAACATTACTGGTGGACACGGAATTATTATTCAGTTTGTTGCCACTGGATTCTGAAAGATAAATTCCATTGCTTCCACTCGAACTGGCAGTGTTGTTTTCGACAATATTATTATTGGATGAGCCCTGCACCATTATACTATCGCTCATACTCTGGGTTATAGTATTTCCAGAGATGGTATTCGCCGATGAACCAGTAAGAACAATTCCATACCTCTGATTTGAGATAGTATTGCCCGATACAGTAGCATAATTGGACTGCTCAATGTTGATTGCCCTGCCCAGTCCTGAAAGAAGGTTCTTGGTGGCGATGTTATTACGGACTATGGTATAATGGGAATTCCTTAGTTGTATCCCAAGGGCATCGTCATGTAATATATTACCTTCAAGTCTACAGTTAATACTTCCTTCTACCTGAATGCCTGCGTTATCAAGTCCTGCTCCAGTAACAGTCAACTCTTGAATGGCTATGTTATTACTATTACGTATAGTGATTATATGTGATTTAGAGCCATTCGTTGCTGCAATTGCCGTTGCTGCAACTACCGTGTTTGCCGGACCGTTAGAAGACCTGATTAACAGGTTACTTTTGCCGTTTATGAGGACGTCTTCAGTATATGTTCCAGGGTCAACGATAATCACATCGCCTGGACTCGCACTGTTCACTGCGGCCTGTATTGAATTCGCAGAATTAGCATGAATTTCAGCCGCGGCCCCTACACAGGAGCTTAGTGTTATTATGAGAGTGGCTAGTAGTAAAATTTTTATTTTATTTATTTGAATTCCTCCTTAGTAGAAGAAATTTTTTGAATATACTTCCTACAATTACTTAGACATTAACTGCGAATACAATATAAACATATTGGTTTAAATTAGTATAAATAAAAAATATAAATTAAGGGGATTAAGCAAGGTGCAGTTGTTTTTATCGGAATAAATATTATATGACTTTCTGGTATCTATCGTATACAAAAAATTACATAAATGCGCTTCATGCTGTTAATCTCATAAAAATTCAACTATATTTATTATAAGAGTTGAACAATTATGTTTTTTACAACTGTAAATGTTTCCTGTTAGACTGCGTTATTTTCATAATAATCGAATAATTACGCCGTTAACAGATAAATTTTAATTCAAGAGAGAAAAATTAATATATTTCAAATGTTTTACTCAAAAAAGAGAATAGACATTAGAATAACATTGAGTATTAAAAACATTAAATATCAGATAAGTAGGAAATAGTAGGACAAAATTAAAAAAAATAGAAAAAAATTCGGAAAAAAAGAAGAAAAATAGAATAAAATAGGAAAAGAATAGGAAAAAATTAATTAAAATAAAAAATGCATATACATCTCAAAGTCTCTTACAGGCTTCTTGAGTATGGTTTTCTCTTGAGTATGTGTTTCTCTTGAGTATGTGTTTCAATAGATTATTTCCTGTTTCGTTCTCATATTGTATGCCCTGTATTCATCTGTTTTCTTATCCTGAAGGTAAACGTATTCGTATACCGGAGAATTGAGCCTTTTCTTATACTCTTCCTTAGCTTCTGCCTGGCAGCGGTTGCAGGCATAAATAGGTACTGAAACTCCGAATATTCTGGCATCGCTTATACTACTGTGGCCACGGGAGTCTATGGTTACATAACCCTGGCATTCAGGGCACATCCTGACAGTTTCCTCCTGGAACTCCTGAATCATATCGGTATCGTAGAAGATCTGTTTTTTCCGGCGGTAAAAGTCCCCGTGTTTTGCAATCTCTGCTTCCACAAGCCTGTCCCGGTTTTTCCAGTTTTCGAGCTGAGTTGCAACAACTCCTTCCAGGATCTGCCTGTCCCTTGCAGCCTGCACAAACATCCCGGACTTGAAATCAGGTTCCTTTACGCAGGAATAGTCAAGTCCAGTCATGGCAAGGATTATTCCAGTATTCACATAGGGCAGTGCACTCTGGATTGCATAGCCTCCTTCAAGTACTGCCATGTCAGGGGCAAGTTTCTCATTTAACTTTGCATAGCCCTGCGCTGAAAAGCGCATGTTTGCAAGAGGATCGGTATAGTGGTTATCCTGTCCTGCAGAATTGAGGACGAGTTCTGGCTTGAAATCTTCGAGGATTGGCATCACAAGAGCATCAAGTACGTACAGAATACCCTCATCCGGAGTACCGGGAGGAAGAGGGATATTGATTGTCCTTCCAAGAGCTTTTGGACCTCCCAGTTCATTCATGAAGCCCGATCCGGGATAGAGTGTCCTCCCGTCCTGGTGGAAAGAAATAAAAAGAACATCCGGGTCATTGTAAAAAATCTCCTGTGTCCCGTCCCCGTGATGGACATCGGTATCCACGATTGCTATCCTGCGGATCCCGTACTTTTTTCTCAGGTACTCGACAAGGATTGCTTCATTATTGATATTACAAAAACCGCGGTTTCCGTGGGCTACTGTCATGGCATGGTGGCCTGGAGGGCGTACAAGGGCAAAAGCATTTTTAACCTCTCCCCTCATGAGAGCATCAGCAAGGACAAGGCAACTGCCGGCTGCAATCAGGTGAGGAGTTGTTGCCTGGGCTTTTATATCAGGGACACAGAAATGAACCCTTGCAATGTCCTTAAAATCTGCAAGGTGCGGTTTATATTCGGCTATTTGCGGAAGATCCATCAGCCCTTCTTCAAAGATCTGGTCACGAGTATAGAGAAGGCGTTCCTCTCTTTCCGGGTGGGTAGGAGAAATTGCCCAGTCAAAAGCGGGGAAGAAAATAAGACCCGTCCTTCTGGCTCCTGTCCGATTTACAGGGATCATATGTTTGTTTTCCGGTTCATATTCAGATTCATCTTCAGATTTCTGCTCTGAAGTATTTGTTTTCACTATAACTTCCTCCACTCCAGGCTCAATTTCCTCTTCATTCTGTTCTTTTTCCCCGGTCCCAATATTTTTTTCAGTTCCACTTTTGAGTGCGTCCTTAATTTTTCCAAGCCCGAACTTCATGCCGTTTCCCTCCGGTTCCATTCCGGGATCAGGCCTGCTGGGATCTGCATGCTTACATCAAAAAGCCGCCCTGCCGTAAACCAGCCCTCAACCACGTTAAAGACCTCGCTGCTAACAACCTCAGCTTCGTCTGTGTACTCGAAAACCCCAAAACTTTTTGCGCGTTCCCTTAGGAGTTTTGTTGCAAGGGCTTCGGCATCTTCCGAGCGCATTTTATTGAAATTCCCGATATCGGCTGAGTTAAGGCTTACGATCTCTCCTTCTTCGGCTACAGAATATACCTTCTGCTGTGTATCAATGCGCAAATTAAGAGTTAGAGTGGGCCTTGCAACGGCTGCACCTATGGCATTTCCCACTTCCGAATGGTCTGGAATAACCGGTTTTGCATTCAGCTTTTCCGCAACACCTGCAATCAGGCCCTTTGCCCCACCGCCTATTCCTACCACATTTTCAGGCCTTTCTTTTTTCTCCTGCAAAACCTCCCATATCCTGTAAGCAGGTTCCTGTTCCCATTCAAGAAACATCTCATTTACTGCCTGTGCAATCATTTCTGCAGTTGTGTCAACTATAAGAGAAGCGGCTTCGGTTTCGGAAATTCCAAGACTGGAAGCTACAGCTGTGATTGCTTCATTTGCACGTTTTTTATCTCCGACTTCTACAAGCCCGAGCACTCTCAAAGCATCCGTTGGGGTTGGCTCTTCTCCTCCCATGCAGTAAGCCGGACCTTCCCTTTCAGGTCCTATAGTTACCTTCCTGAAACCGTCATCGTCTCTTCTAACCCTTACAATGCTGTCACCTCCCACAGCTATCGACCGGACTGCAAAAGCACGGACATGGGTAAGGAAGTTTCCAAGCCCGGCACCTTTGGAGGCAATAAGCGGTTTTCCGGAAAGGATAAGGGCAAGATCTGTAGTTGTCCCTCCTATATCCACCACAACAGATGTCTGCCCTTCAGGGGTAAGGGCAAGCGCTCCTATCGTGCTTGCTGCAGGGCCCGAAAAAATAGTTTCTACAGGGAATTCTATTGATTTTTCAATTGGCAGAGTCCCTCCGTCGGCTTTAAGGATATATACAGGAGCTCTGATTTTTCTTTCCTCCAGAGCTTTTTTTATCTCCGCAACAAACTCCTGGTAACGCTCCCCTGTTGCAGAGGCCAGCATAGAAGTAGCGACTCTTCTTGGAAAGTTCAGTTTTCCTGAAACTTTATGCCCAAGTTTTACCTTGCAGCCCGGGTGCATCTCCCATAGAATTTCTTCGATCCTTAGTTCATGGGAAGGGTTCCTCTGCCCGAATTTGCTTACCACGGCAGCTCTGGAAAATCCCTGCTCCCTTACTCTATTCACAGTCTCCCGAACCTCAGCTTCGTCAAGGGGCTGGATTTCCCTTCCCCTGTAGTCCATAGCTCCTTTTAAGTAGAAACTGTCAGGAAAAACATAACTTGCAGGATTTACTCCCGGCCCCGGAATAAGCATTAGAGCCACACGGTCAGTTTTGCCCTCAGCAATAAGATTTGTTATTACGGTTGTACTGAACACCACCCTTTCAAACTGTTCCGAGGGGACTCCTCTACTGACCTCATCAAGGGCGCCGAGTAGAGACTTAAGAAGATTTCCGGACTCCGTGGGAACCTTTGCTGTGCTGTATACTTCTCCGTTCCGAATAAGCACCGCATCCGTGGTGGTGCCCCCTACATCAATTCCTATGAGCATTCACAATTCGCCTATCCTCACCTGTATGAATATATCTTCCTTTCATATTTTCCGAATTTATAACTGAATTTGGTTTTCGACCAGTTCCAATTGATTTTGATATAGAAATAAGTGTATGCTTTATTTGAGATGCATCGATCCATAAAAAGATCTATAGATCTCTTCTCAAGAAATACTTCAGATTACTTCAGATTAATGCAATGTATATCTATTCTATGTGATGCCAGGGTCAATGTTTTCTTTCATTTTCTTTTGCGCCGCGAGAGCTGGAGCAGTCTGCCAGCCAATTAATTATTGATCATCTGTACAGCCACCCAGATAATATTAAAATGCCTGAACCTATGAAGACAGCACAAATTAAGATGCAGTCCTTCTTTAACCCTTGAAAGCCGATTGTATATTCAAAATTAGAGAAGCTACTCCGCCAGCTCGTCTGGGGGCGATTTCCAAAAAAAGAAATGCGCAGAGGGAGAATAGAAAGAAGAAGAAAAAAAGAAGAAGATTGGAGAAGTGAGAAAAAGAAACTCTTGAGCGAAGAATGTTACCACAGAAAGCATGGGATATAATATGAAAAAGCGTAAAACCTCTCAGTTTTAGATGAGGGGGTTCATTTCATATTCACCCATAGTGCCCTCATCATTTCCCTTATTTCTTCTATTCTTTTTATACTGGCTTCACTATTTATGATGTCAAGTTCGTTAAAAGTTTCAAGGGCAACCTTTGCTGCAATTGAGGCATCATTCAGGTACCTGTTCCCTGCACTGCTCACAATTGTCTGGAGGGCTGAAGCAGCCTGAAAAACGGCGTTTTCCATTTCTTCTTCCTCAGCGCTTTTTCCTATTTCTTCAATAGAAGCTGTGATACTTCCTGTAGCGCTCAGGAGGTTTTCTTCCATAGCTGCTGCCGCCATTTCTTCTAACATGATCTCTGCTCCTATTGCAGCCTCTTCAAGAGTTCTCTGGGCAGCCAGCTTTCCGGTATCTCCAAGGCAGGAGATGCATATTGCAGAATTTTCCGAAACATCGGGAAATTTTATTCTGGCAGCCGCTTTTCCTATCTCACCAAGCCCGATTGTAACTGCGATAGTTTCCTTTTCTTTGTTTAGAAGAGCTGCCGTGTTTCCGCTTTTCCCGAGCATTGATGCTGCGAGTTTGGCTACAGTCTCAAGTTGCTGTTCGACAGCTGTTTTGCCTATAGCCCCGAAAGAGAGCAGGACTTTGATAGTCGTATTTTCCATATTCTGCTTCATTGAACACTGTAGCATCTGATCCAGGGACCTGATGGCATTTACTGCTGCATTTTCCATCCCCTGAAGTGCAGCGGCCTTTCCTATTTCTTTTATGGAAGCTACCGTTTGCTCAGCTTCCAGCTCCTTTCTTTCACTGAGGTAACCTTTGCCGATCTCTGTAAGAGAAGCAAGAGCCTGGCTGACTCCTTCGTCAAACTCTTCATCAATGAAATCCAGACCTTCCTGTATTATCTGATCCTGATCTTTTGAAAGCATAGCATTGAAGCTCCTTTTCGGCAGTTATGCAATCTATTCTATAATCTCCACTTCTCTATTTGCAATCATTTTTAAGATATCCGCTGCTGTTTAAGATATCCATTTTTATCTTTATTACCTCTGTTTTTAATCATGGCTCCGGCCAGAAAAATGAATAATATAGGAATCAATAATTAAATGTAAGAAAAACGAGAATTGCAAGAAGAGCTTTAAAGTCTATTTTTTCCAGGAAATCTTCATTTCCCAGGAAATCTTCATTTCCCAGGAAATCTTCATTTCCCAGGAAATCTTCATTTCTTGAATCCCCCTTATTTCAATTTTTTCCCCTATTTCAATTTCTTCCCCTATTTGCTAT
Organism: uncultured Methanosarcinales archaeon; assembly: GCA_964434965.1. Lineage (GTDB taxonomy): Archaea > Halobacteriota > Methanosarcinia > Methanosarcinales > Methanosarcinaceae > Methanosarcina. Next base: position 24,178 of record CAYSWX010000001.1, on the reverse strand, counting down.
ATATTTATGCGTTCCCTGGTTCAAATATTTTCAGGTAATAAAATGGCTTTCCAGGTATATGGATCAATCATTTAGATTTTTAAGGCTTCAAGACTCCTAAAAAACCAATGGAAAGGTTATTTTTGCTAGAAATATGAAGAAACTCTATATTTATTTTCAGAAGTAATCTTAAATTAATCTTATATGCTTTCGGGTAAAATTATAATTATGGGGTCGAAATAGGGAGATATTTTCTAATATCCTTTTTACTTACTTTTTGACTGTTTTTAGGATACCTGTACAGTAAATATATAGCAAGGAGCTATAGTTAAAATCAAGAATACACGGTTATCAAGTATGTTTCTCAATTTCTTGTAAGGGGGTTTCTCAGATTGAAATACGCACTTCATACCAGGATTAAAGACAACAACTTCCCCATAAATCTCAATTAGAAATTACTCAGGCTTACCTTTTACTCAAATTCTCAAATGAAGCTTGAAATACATGCAGGCAGAAGGCGATTTATCTGAATACAGGAAAATCAGTCCCGCAATCAGGATTTCCCCCAGCAGAAAAGTGGTCTTTCAGGTGTGAGCTAATAAGTTTTGGAGAGGTTTATCGCCTCTCCAGGCTTCTTGCCCAAAAAATCAAAGCTTCAGGTTACCAGCCCGACCTGATAATTGCTATAGGAAGAGGAGGCTATGTTCCAGGGAGGCTGGTCTCGGATTTCTTACTTTTTAACGAGCTTACGACAATGAAGGTTGAACATTACCTGCGGGGCGCAGAAATGAAGGCAGAAGCCAGAATCAAGTTTCCGATTTCTATTGACATTAGCGGAAAGAAAGTGCTTATTGTAGATGACATAACCGATACCGGAGAAACTCTGCAAATTTCTGTTGGTTATGTGCAGAGCCTTAGACCTGTGGAGATCAAAACCGCAGTCCTCCAGCACAAAATCTGCTCTGCTTTCGTTCCGGATTTTTATGCTCAAAAAATAGTCAGGTGGCGCTGGATCATTTATCCCTGGGCTCGTTATGAAGACCTCGCGGGTTTTACGGAAAAGATTCTTGGAGACAGGATTCTTGATTTCTCCCTGATAAGATCTGAGCTTAAAGACAGATATAATCTTGAGGCAGAGGAAAAAGAAATTCTTGAAATCTTGCAGGACCTGACTGAAAGAAAAGAGATTGAGAGGGTTGAAACGGATAAGCTGACCAGATGGAGAGTTAGAAAGAATCGGAAAATAAAAATGGAGGAAAAAATAGGAGGAAAAAATGGAGGAAAAAATGGGAGGAAAAAGTGAAGGAAAAAAGACGACAAAGGAACATCAGGAATTCTGTTTTTTCCTTCACATTACAGTTTCGGTTATAAGCTCCAGATTACCCTGTGGGAAAACTCTGGATACGCGGACTTTCCAGTTATTTTTGTCTGAATTCTCATTTTCTGCCTGAATCAGGTTAAAGCACTGTGTGGTTTTGCCTCTGGTCTTGGAGGAACAGAAAGTGCCTGCATTTACAACAAGCATGTTGTTCAGGTTCCATACATAAGGAATGTGGCAGTGCCCGCAGAGCACAAGGTTTACCTTACAGCGGTTAAGGAGTTCAAGGACATCGCCGGCATCGACAAGGACAGTGTTTTCCCTGCCAGCAAGTGGAATCGGGACAAGGTGGTGGTGCAGGGCGAATATTTTAAAATTTTCTCCTGAAAAAGCTTCTTTGATCCAGCCATAATTTTCCCTTCCGAGATGCCCCTCATTAAGGTCAGGCTGTGAGGAATCAGCCCCCACAATAGTGAGATCTCCAAAGTTCCGGGTCTGGAACCGGTTTTCGAAAAGATCTTCAAAGTGCAGATACCCGGCATTCATGGAGTCGTGGTTTCCAGGGACAAGGACTTTGTTTTTACATTCAATCCTGTCAATAACCCTCTTTACTCCTTCATATTCGGCTGAAAAACCATTTTCGGTCAGGTCGCCTGTAATTACCACAACGTCCGGGTCCAGCTGATTTATGCTCTGCAGCATGGATTCTGCAATTTCCGGGACAAAATACGCTTCTGAAAAATGAATATCTGATAGGTGTACGATTTGTATAATTTATTACTCCTTCTTATCTGAAATTCCTAATAATGTTGTTTTCAAAACATTAGAATTGAGTCAAATTATATATATGTATCTAACAAAACTACATATTTTTTGAAATCTCATTATAATTCATTAAAAAAGAATGACTTAAATCTCAATTCCTTTTTGAACTTTATAAGTATTTGTTTAATATACATTCATGTAGAATATGTCTTAAAAATGCATAGAATGCACATTTCATGCATATTCAGCCTTGATCTCTATACAATCCGCAGGCTTGCGCCATATCCGGGCTTGCAAAATAGATTTTTTCAAAAAAGCATTTTTTGGGTCTTGAATAATTAGAATTAGATTCCACTTTTCAGGCCAAGGGTTTATGAAAAAAGTTTGTAAGGGAAACATCTACATATCAAACTTTTAGAAAAGTAAAAAATGCAACTCAACTCGAGATTTATGGGTTTAACTGTACTTTTGGTATTTTCATTTTCCTTACACCAAATATTTTAGAGGCTCTAAAGAGCCTCAGTCTTTAGGAAACAGACAAACATAGTGTTTAGTTACCTCACCTTTTTTGCTTTCCTCGTACTGGAGACCGTAGAGCCATCCTTTCCAGACTATTTCATCCTCAAAAGTGATATCTGGTTTCCAGTCTTCCGGTACTGCCCCGGTTGCTATAAAAGAATCAATATTGTGAAGTATTTTTGTTACTCCACCCTCTTTAATTGTCCTGGTTGGTGCATTTCTACACGCTGGATCGATCTCACTAATACCTATTTCACCCATTATCAGTCACACTCCTTTATCGTAGAGGGTTATGAATGACCCTACAAAATCTCTGTATCCTATCCATATATAAGCCTTTGAGAGCCATCAAACAAGTTTAAAAAGTAGAAAAATAACTCTACGAAATAACTCTACGAGGAGTGTTTGCTCAGGTTAAAAAAAGAGATGAAAAATGAACTTATGCTGTCAATGTTCCTTATCTATTTTTGATTTTACTGAGCTTATTTGAGGAGCTACTTCGTAATTCACGCCTCTACAATTACCTCCCCTTCCATCCAGGGGTGTGCTGTACACTTATACTGGTAAGTTCCTTTCTCTTCAAAAGTATAGGTAAATTTCTCGCCCTTTTGAAGATAATCTGATTCTATACCCGAAGCTATCACATTATGGAGAACAGTATCATTGTTAGTCCACCTGACAGTCTGTCCTGCTTTAACAGTAATGTTCTGGGGTACAAATTTATATTCCCTGATTTCGACATTAACAATATTAGAATTAATTCCTGTAAAAGTTTCTTCGTTTCCTGCTACTCCTCTGCTATCCACTTCCTCCGCAGGTATGGAAGGCACAGGCTCTTCCGAACCCCCTTTCTCAACACAACCCGCAGCAAAAAACACACCAAGAATTATCAAAAAAATTATTAGTTTTTTTCTCACGCTATTTTTCTCCTCTTAAACCTCTCACATTTTATGCCTATATTCCAGTTTTATCCCTTATTTATCTTTTTTATGGTTTCCATTTTCCTTTATGAATTCCATCTTGAGGGACGGTATTTTAGAAAAGGGGGTCAGACCTTCATATATATAAATATTTTTTGATTTTTTGTGTTCAAGAAAACATCGTGAAACGAAATATTTTAGTATATTTAATCTATCTTTCCTAGAGAAACTGGAACTTTTGAGGGCACTTTTACTGGAACTTTTGAGGGCACTTTTTGAATATTGTTGAAACTGTAATGTATCATGCAAAAAAACATGATCTTATTACGACTAATCATTTTCTTGAAATGCTGGAACTACGCCGAAAGAAATAGGAGATTTGGTATTATACCTTGGTATAGATGGATCTCCGATTGGTGTAGAATTACTTAATGCCTCTAAAAACTTTGGCGTGTCAAAGCTTTTGTTGAGTAGCATTACCAGTTTTAAATCCCTTGTCACCATTTCGAAAACAGATATAAAAGTGGCAATAACTGTGTCCGCCACATTTAGAAATGCTAATGTTGAAAAAGTAAGCGTTTCGAGTGGAATTAACGATATGAACTTGCAAGCTGGTCAAATTGCTATGGCTTGTTGAAAAATAATAATTTTGATCTCCTTTTCTCTTTTTTCTCCCGATAATATTCAAGTTTTCTTTCCGATATTTTTATGGAGTATATTTCAGTTTTCATATTTTTAATGAATTTTGTAAATACATTTACAAATATATTTATAAGAATAGTCAGCTACTTAAAGAAACAAAAAAGATCAGAAATATGTATAAGATAATATTTAATTATTATTTATCAGATTTGTGAAACGGTAAAAAAGATTCCCTTATTTACGAGCATATGATTGATTTGGATTGGGTATCAGAGAAATATAAAGGAAGTTCAACACCAGCTGAAAAAGTCAGAGATTCCTTAGCAGGAATGACTGATAGATACTTTGACAACACATTTAAACAAATTACTACCCCCCAAAGGATAAGAGATTTCAGTGCAAAATAACCTGCAGGGATGATAAATGAGAAAGAAAGTGTATATTGCTGGACCTTTGTTCTCATGCGCAGAGAAAGAGTTTAATGAAAAGATAGATAAACACGTGCAAGCGATGGGGTTCAAGACGTTTTTACCACAGAGAGATGGTTATTTATTGGCTGACCTTATGACTCAATTTTCGGACAAAAAAGATGCTATTGACACAATCTTCTATAAGGATGTTGAAGAAATTAAAGGTTGTGACGTTGTCTTATTTGTCTTAGATGGAAGAGTCCCTGATGAAGGGGCCTGCGTAGAAGTCGGTCTTGCATATGCCTATGACAAAGAATGCATAGGGTTTAAATCGGATTCAAGATCGTTGATGGGTGAGATGGACAATCCTTTACTTATGGGAGTGTTAAAGGGAAGAATTGCAAAATCTTTTTCGGAATTAGAAATGTTTTTAGTAAATTTTACAACATCTATGAATATCGGTTCAAGAATGTTGGATCAATCCCATTCTCGTATACCTCATGAATGACCACAATCAGGTTATTGGCTCTGATCTTAGCAAGTAGCTCATTAACCTGAGCAATCCAATTCTTTGACTTTAATTATTGATATTTGTTTGATAGGTCCAATTATTAAATCTCCTTTTTAAATATTCGATGAGTTTCTTTTTTTCATACATTTATGGCTGATTTAAATCTTTTCCCATACAGCATTTTTGTATTTTTTTCCACTGCCACAAGGATATACTTCATTTCTACCAATTTATTTAGTTTCGTTATCATTGATAATTCTCCTTTTTGATGCTATAGTAGACAGTATGAAGTATGCACAGAGTTTGTTCATAGTTTTTTTCGTTTCCTTTTTTATTGTTATTCCTGCCGAAAAATATCGAAAATGATCCTTGATGAAGTAAAAGTACTAATAAACCCTAAATTAGTCCTCTTGAGCGCAGCGAAAAGGACCGCGTACTGTTGCGATTACATCGCAACTCCCAGAAAATCTCCGAATTTCTGTGATCCCAATGCGCAATTCGGGCGAGGCGCAATTCGGGCGAGGCGCAACTCGGGTGAAATGGAACTCGGGGAACAAATACATTAATAATGAGTTATGACTATTCACCTACGTTTCAGCTTCATTCTTATATTTACGTTTAATTTACCCCCTAATTAAGGTGAATTTATGTCTTTAGCAAATCTTAGAACACATTATACAGCCGATGTCAAGCCTGAAAAGGTTGATAACGGTCAGAAAGTAACCCTTGCAGGCTGGGTCCACGAGGTCAGAGACCTCGGAGGGATCTGTTTCGTTGTTCTCAGGGACAGGGAAGGAAAGGCCCAGATCACACTTGTAAAGAAGAAAATTGACAAAGAACTCTTTGATGCAGCAAGAAGGCTCGTCCGCGAGTCCGTAATTACCGTAACCGGTTCTGTCAAGTTTGAAGAAAAAGCTCCAAACGGCTATGAGCTGCTCCCTGACGAGATCAATGTCCTGAATGTTGCAGCTTCCCCTCTGCCAATGGACACCACCGGAAAGGTAGAAGCCGAACTGGACACAAGGCTTGACTCCCGCTTTATTGACCTTAGAAGAGCCGAGACAACTGCGGTTTTCAAGATCAGGCATGAATCTCTCCAGGCTATAAGGGAATATTTCGTAAAGAATAACTTTATTGAAACAGCAACTCCAAAGGTCGTTGCTACAGCTACCGAAGGTGGAACTGCACTTTTCCCGATTACCTATTTTGACAGGGAAGCCTTCCTCAACCAGAGCCCTCAGCTCTTCAAGCAGATCCTCATGAGCGGCGGGTTTGACAGGGTCTTTGAAATCGGCCCCATCTTCAGGGCAGAAGAGCACGATACTCGCAGGCACTTAAACGAAGCCACTTCCATCGATGTCGAAGTCAGCTTTGCCGACCATTTCGATGTAATGGAGATTCTGGAAAACCTCGTTGCTTACGTCTATACCCGTGTAATTGAGAACTGCAAAGACTCCCTTGAAGCACTCGGGATTGATTTAAAGGTCCCAAAGACTCCTTTCCTGAAGCTCACCTATGACCAGGTAATCGAGATCATAAACAGCCGCTCAGAAGAGAAAATGCATTGGGGAGATGACCTTGGCACTCTCGGAGAACACGCAGTCGGGGATTATGTCTATGAAACTACAGGCGAGTCCCACTACTTCATTATCGACTGGCCTACGGAGATCAAACCCTTCTATGCCATGCCTTATGAGGACAGGCCTGAATTCAGCAAGTCCTTTGACATGATGCACCGCACAATGGAGCTGTCCTCTGGAGCTCAGCGGATTCACATTCCAGAACTGCTCAAGAGCCGGATCGAGTCACAGGGCTTAAACCCTGACGGTTTTGAGTTCTACCTTAAAGCCTTCGAATACGGGATGCCTCCACATGCAGGATGGGGAATGGGCTGTGAACGTTTTGTCATGACAATGCTCGGAACTGACAACATAAGGGATACTGTACTCTTCCCGAGGGACAGGAGAAGACTTTCTCCCTGATCCCATTAACTTTTAAGCTTAAAAGGACTTCCTGTTTCTGAAAATAGTGATTAAATTTGTTAAATTATTGATTAATTTTCTAGAGCTGAAAGGCGGAACATAACATGACAGAAAGAAATATTTCTACTGATTCTCCAGAAAAACGGGCAGCAGGAATTGTTGCAGCAGGGCTTGTCAGCTCAGGAATGGTTGTAGGGCTAGGTACAGGTTCAACAGTTGCATACACCATAAAAGAACTGGGACGCCGGGTAAAGGAGGAAGGGCTCGATATCCTGGGAGTTGTTACTTCATATCAATCCGAAATGCTTGCTATAGATGCAGGAATCCGGCTGACCACCCTTTCTCAGAATCCAGTACTGGATATTGCCATTGACGGAGCTGACCAGATCGACTCCAAACTCCGTGCCATTAAAGGAGGAGGAGCGGCTCATACAAGGGAAAAGATCGTTTCCGTATCTGCAAAAAGATTTGTTGTCGTAGCAGATGAATCAAAAACCAGCACACAGCTTGATAAACCCGTGCCTGTTGAAGCCCTGCCATTTGCAAAAGAACTTGTAATGAATAAAATCCGGGAACTCGGAGGAGAACCAGAACTCAGGTCTGCTGTAAAAAAGGACGGACCCGTAATAACGGATAATGGGAACTTTGTCCTTGATGTGGAATTTGGTGTAATAAAAGATCCGGAAGCTCTTGCCCTTCAACTCTCTGCAATTCCAGGAGTAGTTGAACATGGGATTTTTTGCAATGTGAACGAGCTTTACATAGGAAAAAAAGACGGGTCTGTGAAAATTATATCAGGGCAGAAGTGAATAGGCTCATTGGCAAACTCATAAAGAATTCCCAGAAAAACAGCGCCGTAACCGGATATATTACATGAAAACGCTTCATATAAAAGAATAACATCTTATACAAAAGAATGAAAATTCAAAAACATTCTTTTAAGTGCTTTTTCATCTTTAAAGGATAACAGGAAGCGTAAACGGTGTTCTTTTTGTAAAATAATCGGTTTTACCGGAATATATTTATAGAAGTATTATCAGTAATTTCCTGATCAATTACTATCTGTAAGTCAAACAAATTCCATAAAACAGGGTGTCTGATTTCGAGGCTTTAGTTTGAAAAGCCGGAAGCCAGAAAACAATTTCAAATTATCAATTATTTGTCCTTCAATTTGTACTATGTATTTTCAGGAGGTTTTGTTCAGATGGATAAAGGTGGCCAGCCAATCTATATAATAGACCCGAGAAAGGAACAAACAAAAGGAAAAGATGCACTCAGCATGAATATTGCAGCTGCAAAGGCAGTGGCAAGCATAGTTAAGAGTACGCTTGGACCAAGGGGAATGGACAAGATGCTCGTAAACCCTCTGGGAGATATTACCATCACAAACGATGGTGCTACTATCTTACACGACATGTCTATAGAGCATCCAACAGCCAAGATGCTTGTAGAAGTAGCTCAGTCTCTGGAAAGTTCTGCAGGAGACGGGACAACAAGCTCTGTTGTGTTCACAGGTGCCCTGCTGGAAAAAGCAGAGGATCTTATTGAAAAAGGAGTTCACCCGACAGTAATAGTTAAAGGTTACAGACTTGCAGCAGAAAAAGCCGTTGAAGTTGTTGAAAACCTGGCAGTTCCCGCAAAAGAAAGAGAACTTCTTATTAAAGCTGCAAGGACATCCATCACTGGCAAGGCTTCTGAAAAATACAGCAATTTGATTGCAGAAATCTGTGTGGATGCCGTTCTTGCCATTCATGAGGAAGGTAAAGCCGACCTTAAGAATGTAATCATTGCAAAAGATATCGGTGGGCTTGTTGAAGATTCAGAATTCGTGGAAGGCATTGTGATTAATAAAGTTGCCCTCGATAAAAACTTCCCTCAAAAGATTGTGAAGCCCAATATAGCGCTTATTGACACTCCCATGGAAACTGCAAAAACAGCAAACAAGGCAAAGCTTCAGATTAGCAACGTAAGTGATATCGAAAATTTTGTAAAGCAGGAAGAAGCATCCCTCTTTGAGATGGCTGATTATATTATCAGAGCAGGTGCAAATGCTGTCTTCTGTTCCAAGGGCATGGACGACAAGGTCGCAGCTTACCTCCAGAGCAGGGGCATATATGCAACCCGAAGGGTGAAGAATGACGATATGCAGCACCTTGCAGATGCTACAGGAGGCAGACCTATCCGGAACATAAAAGAACTTACGGAAAAAGAACTCGGGCATGCAGGACTTCTTGAGCAGGACAGGGATGGCGATCAGGGTAAAACCTACCTGAGGGACTGCAAAGGTGCAAAATCGGTTTCAATCGTTCTGCGTGGCGGAACCGAGCATGTGGTGGATAATCTGGAAAGAGCAATTGATGACGCTCTCAGGGTTGCAAAGTGCGTTGTTGAAGACGGCAAGGTTGTTGCTGGCGGTGGGGCTTCAGAAATGGAAGTTGCACTCTCGCTCCGTTCTTATGCTTCAAGCATAGGCGGACGTGAACAGATGGCAATTATAGCTTTTGCTGAGTCTCTTGAAGAGATTCCGAGAACCATTGCAAGAAATGCAGGTCTGGACACTATCAACTCTATCCTGAACCTGCGTGCAAAACACGCCGAGAACAAAAATGCCGGTTTAAACGTCCTGACAGGCGCTGCTGAAGACATGCTTGAAAAAGGCGTTGTTGACCCTCTCAGGGTAAAGGTAAACTCCATCAAAGCAGGTTCTGAAGCTGCGGAAATGGTGCTTCGTGTGGACAGTATGCTCCGCGCCCAGCGTGCCGATATGCAGAATGTCAGACCCGAGCATATGGCAAGTACCTATGACGGGATGTCAGCACCCGCACTTAACATGCGCAGATAAGGAAGAGACCTGTTTTATTACTAAAGATAAGATAAGCTGCAGATTTTTTCTGCAGTTCCTTCTTTTGAATCTTCTCAGATTTCCCCGTAAAAGCGGCGATAATCCTCGATAGCTTTTCTTGCCTGTTCAGGAAATTCTTTTTTCAGGTATTCTATGAATTCATCCCTTGAGCCGGTCTCTTTGAGGACTTCAAGTACACCTGTAACAAACTCCCTTGACTCAGGGTTTTCTTTCTGGATCTCAAAGGAAAGGCAAAGATCTTCTTTTAGAAAATACTTTTTCCGGACATGAGGAGAAACCGAACCCATTAACACTCCTGCTTTCAGGACACTGTAGGCAGGTACACCGGTTCTTTCCAGCCTATCCGTTCCTGCAAGTTTTTCAAGATTTTCTCTGGAATACGAGTGAAGCTCAATGTAGATTTCAGGGTTCAGGGCTTCAATGGCTTCAAGTATTCTTTTTCCCATCACAGGGTAGTAAGCCGGGTCAAGAGTGGAGGTATATTCTCCTCTCTGGACGAGGGGGATCAATGCAAGAGTGCCTTTTTCAGGAGGCTTTAGTTTCAACAGGATTTCTGTTGTGTCTCTCCACTCATCTCCGTGCAGTCCTGCTACAAAGAGACGAACAGGTTTTCCGTTTCCGGAAACCTTCAGTCCGATTTCATCAGCATATTTATCCTTCGTGTAAATGTCCTTACATTTATGCCTATCTGGAGAGGAGCCAGCTTTTTCATCAGCTGTCATCCGTTTGAATCCCTTTTTATTCTTTTTCTTCAGACGGTTCTTTATTTTCAGGCAGAGGTTTTCTTGCAATCACGTAAATTTCCTGTTTTTCGGAACTGACCACCTGCTGGATTTCAAGCCCAAGGTTTTCGATCTTGCTCAGGATAGGCTTCGGGTTTTTCTTCTTTGGCATTTTTATTACCTGAAGCAGCTTTCCTCCTTCCTTCAGGAGAGGAAGCACTCTGGAAAGAGCTTTGATCGAATCCTCGGGCTCAAGAGTCATATCTGAGAGAATAACATCAACGGGTTCCTCGGAGAGCTCTTTAAGAGGTATGGTAAATACGTCCCCGAATATAACTTCCACATTTTCCCGCTCATATGCGATTTTTCCAAGCTCGCTCCTGAAATCCCGGCTGAACTCAAGGCCTTTTATATGGCTTACAATCTCTGAGGCAAAAAGAAGAAACCCACCTGCGCTGGACCCAAGGTCAAGAACCCTATCTCCGGGTTTAAGTACCCCGCTTTCTTCCTGAATATACTTGAGTTTGAAATATCCCTGTGGCTGGTCAAGGCCTTCGGCAACTTCTATTATATCGTCAATTGAGACGTCCCTTGAGACTTTTTTTACCACAGTGCCGTTAACCTTAACATTTCCGGCAAGAATGGCAGTCTTTGCTCGTCCCCGGGACTTGAAATGTCCCATCTCTACAAGGTATGCATCCAGTCTCATGGGGCATTGTATCAGTAGAGCCTGTATATATAGGTAGCAAGTAAGAACAGCCAGTAAACTAAGAAACAAAATAAGAAATGAAGGAAAACTTTCAGAAAGTACAGGTTCAAGAGCTGTTTTCCGGAAAAATGGTTAAAAGCATACAATTTTTCCTTTTTTCAATCGGTTCGCAAATAAAAACTGTCTGCGATTTCACCAATTTCGATATTTATTATGACTTTATTATTAATTGGGATTATATAGACATATATTTAAATGACAACCTTACTTTGTTTAATAACTCGGTTGTCAATTTGATAAGACGGTGTACAAAAAAATGTTAAAAAAGTTTACTTCATTATTCCCCTTATGGGCAGTTCTCCTATCTGCTGTAGCATACGTGTATCCAGAATATTTCGCCCCCCATAGTAATCTCATCGTACCCTTTTTAAGCCTGATCATGCTTGGAATGGGAGTCACACTTTCTGTTGACAGTTTCCTTTCAGTACTGAAGAGGCCTTATGTTGTTATCCTGGGCACGCTAATGCAATACACAATTATGCCTCTGGCTGCATGGATAGTATGTCTGGCTTTGAATTTACCTGCCGACCTTATGACCGGCATGATCCTGCTTGGCTGCTGTCCAGGTGCTACGGCTTCAAATGTCATCTGCTATCTTGCAGAAGGGGATGTTGCACTCTCAATAGTGCTTACGTCTGTCTCCACTTTAATTGCCTTTCTTGCAACACCATTCCTTACATGGCTATTTATAGGGCAGACAGTGGAGGTTGACGTTACAGGTATGATTGTAAGTGTCATAAATATCGTAATTGTTCCCGTAGTGCTCGGGCTTGCGATCAATTATTTCTTTGAAGCACGGATAAAGGCAGTCAGGGATATCTTTCCTGCAATTTCAGCCGCTGCTATTGTGATAATAATTGCAATAATTATAGGGACAAATAGTGAGAACCTTAAACAAAGCGGTCTCCTGGTTCTGTTTGCAGTGATACTGCACAATGGGCTTGGGCTTGCAGGCGGCTATGGGGTTGCAAAAGCCCTGAAACTCAGTGAAAAAGAAGCAAGAACTCTGGCAATAGACGTAGGAATGAAGAATTCGGGCTTAAGTGTTGCTCTTGCGATAAAACATTTCACAGCTGCGGCAGCGCTTCCAGGTGCCATTTTTAGCATCTGGCATAACCTGTCCGGAGCTTTCCTTGCAGGCCACTGGTCAAAAGAAACATCATCCAATACCGATAAAAATGAGATGTCCAGAGCAAGTGGACATTTGACTAAGAAGTTGGGGTGAGACCCTGAAAGGTCTCACACTGAGGTAGAAAGAACAAGGGTTGGGAATAAAAGGAGAAGTCCAGGGAAGCCGTAAAAAACTCTCTGGACTTTTCCTAATCCACTCTCCAAAATTACGCCTGGGGACAGAAAAATTCATGTTTTTCTTGTAGTTGCAATGCGATCGCAATAGCAAGAGGTTCTCTTCGCTCGGTCATAATTTCATAGAGGGCGCTGTATTTCAGGACAAAGAATGTATAATTGTAAGAAGAATCTTCCTCATATGGATAAAGCCCGTAGAAAGTCACCATACTCGAATTCAGAATACCTGATTCAGAATCATAAAAAAGCAAGGTTCCTCTTTTCTCCATTCTCCCCAACCAGCCGCATGTTCCCATTCTGGTACCACCATTCCGACATGAAGCTGGCATCGAGGTCTGTATCATAGTTTGCGCCTTCAGTGTAGTCCTGAAATGCCGTGTTTCCTGAATGTTCGCTGCTCGGCTTCGCTCCTGATATGCCTGTAAGGCACATCAAAAGGAGTGAAAAAATCATATTAATTGAGAGCTATGAATTGTGTTTTTCAACCTTGATTGAGTTGACAATACTGATGAGAACTGAAGGTAAAAACTTAAAATCAGCATATTCTGGCTTTACGAGAATATGCTGAACAGTTACCTTCCTGAGGTTCTCTATTTTAAGGATAATTTCAATTAGTCAAAGACTGGATAGGAGCCGGGATTCTCCCTCCCCGCCTAACGAAAGTTTCTGAGCTGAAATTGCTTACCGGCATAATAGGCGCATTTCCGAGCAGCCCGCCGAATTCCACGGAATCTCCCACCCCTTTTCCGGGCGCGGGAATCAACCTGACTGCTGTTGTCTTTTTGTTTATTACACCTATAGCCATCTCATCAGCAATGATTGCGGAAATGGTGGCAGCAGGCGTATCACCAGGGACTGCTATCATGTCAAGGCCAACGGAACAGACGCAGGTCATGGCTTCGAGTTTTTCAAGAGTAAGAGCCCCGGCTTTAACTGCTTCAATCATGCCTGCATCCTCACTTACCGGAATGAAAGCACCGCTGAGTCCCCCCACGGAAGAAGAAGCCATTGCTCCACCTTTTTTTACAGCATCGTTAAGAAGTGCAAGGGCTGCAGTTGTACCGTGGGCTCCACAGCGCTCAAGGCCCATTGCTTCCAGAATAGCAGCAACACTGTCCCCGATTTCCGGTGTCGGAGCAAGCGAGAGGTCGAGAATCCCGAATTCCACGCCGAGCCTTCTCGATACTTCTCTTCCGACCATTTCTCCCATGCGTGTAATTTTGAAGGCTGTCCTTTTGATTGTCTCAGAAATTTCCGTGAGGTTGGGGTTTTCGAGTTCGCAAACAGCTGCATTAACCACACCAGGCCCGCTTACGCCCACATTGATGACGCACTCCGGTTCACCGATTCCGTGAAAAGCTCCTGCCATGAATGGGTTGTCTTCAGGTGCATTTGCAAAAACCACGAGTTTGGCACAGCCTATTCCATCTCTGTCAGAGGTTAGCTCTGCAGTCTTTTTGATTATATTTCCCATCTGGCCGACTGCATCCATATTAATGCCTGCTTTTGTGGTTGCAACATTTACGGACGAGCAGACCTTCTCAGTAGATGCAAGGGCTTCAGGAATGGAATTTATTAATTTGATGTCTCCCCCGGTTTCTCCTTTATGGACAAGGGCACTGAACCCTCCTATAAAATCGACACCTGCTTCTTTTGCAGCTTCATCCATTGTTTTTGCAATGGAAACGAAGTCCTGAGACCTGCAGCTTTCGGCTGCTATGGCTATGGGAGTTACTGAAATCCTGCGATTGATGATCGGAATCCCGTAGAGGCTCTGGATTTCGTTCGTTGTCCTGACAAGGTCCTTTGCCCTGGAGGTTATTTTTTCGTAGATGTTTTCGTTAAAGACATCAATATCAGGGTGGCTGCAGTCCCTGAGGCTGATCCCCATGGTGACGGTCCTGATGTCCAGATGTTCCATCCTGACCATCTGTATTGTTTCCAGAATTTCTTTTGGGTTTATAAGCATGAAAAATCCTCCTGCTTCCTCACAGCTTAGATCCTGTGCATGAAACGGAAAGCATCTTCATGCTGCACCTTGACCTCAACTCCAAGGCTCTTTCCTTCAGCATCCATAGCCTGCTGGAAAGCTGCAAGGTCAAAGTTTTCCTTCGGGGCTTCTGCGAGCATGATCATGGTAAAGATGTCCTGCATAATAGTCTGGCTTATATCGACAATATTTACATTGTAACTGGCCATCACAGTGGTGATTCTGGCAACAATTCCTACTCTGTCGCTGCCAATAACCGTGATAATGAAACGGCTTGATGTCATGAAATATCTCCTGTTGAACCTGCTTCTGTCTGCAGGTTAATATATGAAAATTGTAAACAAAGAATTTTGTCCAGATTGAAGACCTGATAGATAATAAAGTAAACCGTTTAAAGTAGAAAGTTCAGATCCTGAAATAGATGCGTTGATCCGGCTATAGCTAAATTTCCGGGAGGAAAATGTCTTAAAAAATTGTTTAAGATTCGGCTAGTAGAATAAAACAAAATAAAACCTTATTAGTAAGTCATCCGGAGAAAGCTAATGCTGAGATCAGGGTTTTGCCATAAAACAGAGCTTGATTATTCTCTCTACAAGTCCCGGAACATTTTCCCTTCCCCCAATTTTTATTGAAAAGTCGGCATATTTGTTATATAGAATTAACCTTTCTTCAAAAAGCTCTTTAAGGCTTCTGTCCCTGAGACCTACTATACCTCTCTTTTTTGCATTCGGGATCCTTTTTACTATGCTCCTGAAGGGGGCGTCCAGAAAGATTATCTTAGAGATCTTTTTTAAGTGATTCATGGCTTTTTTTGAATAAACCACACTCCCTCCAGGCGAGATAACACAGTTGTCCAGCTGTTCAAGCCCCAGAACTGCTTCCTCTTCAAACCTGATAAAAGCAGAATCACCCTGTTTATCGATCAGTGCCTGAAGGGACATTCCTGTCCTCTGTGTTATCAGGCCATCAACATCAATAAAAGTATAATTCAGACGTTTTGCAAGTGCCTTTCCAATGGTGCTTTTCCCCGCTCCTGCCATACCTATCAATGTTATGTTCATTGCCACACGCTTCCTGCCTGTAAAATCAAGAACACAATGCCGAAAATTCCTGGGATAAAGGATCGGCAGTCCGTAGATGTCAGGACAAAATATAATCTTCTGCTATATAAAATATACAATGTGAATATTTTAAAGGGAAAAAAATTCATAGGACGTATCTAAAATACTTCAGACACATTCTGGACATTTAGCCTTTGATTGCGATATAGGGAAAAGAATAATATCAGATCTAAGAAATAATATCAGATATGGGGGGCCACATCAGGCGCTAAAAAGTTATTTCCTGATGAACTGTTCTTTCCTGCCTGCTGTCTGATAACTCCGGCTGCAAATATGCTTCTCAACTTCTTCAGAAGAGTTAATGAAAACCGACATATACTCAAGAAGGACAACCCTGCTGCCGGAGATATAATGCCTGAACAGACTCCGGGCCGTAAGCTTATCCACATGTTCAAGGGAAATAATTGCAAGGTACATGAGAAGCCTTATGAAGAATACAAGATGGAGCGCAAGCATTTTGACCCAGGGTGGAGCGCAAGCATTTTGACCCAGGGGCTGTCTGAACTGATCGCCATCCCGCAGACCCAGTTGCATAGCTTGAGAGAATGGGAGAGTAACCTGATTTTATAATAGTGAAAAAACAGAACAAGAGCCGCAAAAAGAAACGCAGATCCAGCTAATAAATTCATTTCCTGCGCCGCTAAGTCCATATGGGTCACTAACTCTACTTTTTAATATTATTTTAATTTGTCCATTTTCCAGAAAAAAACACATGAAATTTTACAAATATCAGGCAAAAAAATGAAAGTCCTTCAAAGTAATTTCATAAAATGGGTGAAAAAGCTGGAAGGGATGCACGACAAATAAAGTGTCTGACCAGAAAAATTTGTCTACATGCACCCCTGTAACCAACCTATAAATATATTTTCCGGGTCCATAATTTAATCATGCCTGTCAGCCCCTACTGGCGGGAACGAAAATGGGAAAACGGATCCAGAAGTCGGCAGGAAGAATGGTCTACCTGTAGCTATTTATACTAGGTTGAACTCATATTAAGCACTTTTCTAAAAATTCGTAATAATAGACAGGGCATGTCTAATTAAGAACCCAGAAGCCTGAAGAATAGGCTTCTTTTCAAAAAAATATAAAAGACGAAAATTTATAATCTGTCATTATAGTTTGAATATATAGCCTGCTTATTCTTTTATATTTTCGATCACATGTTTGCCCCTTTCAGCAGGGACAATTGTCAGTTCGGCGTCTGGAAACTCATTTTTGAGCGGCTCACCCTCAGCGATTCTGTCCATTGTGATTGCAACTGCCGCAACTTCGGAATGGGGCTGGCTTCCCACAGCTACGTTCCAGTCAGCGAGCTGGTAAATTTCGGGCGGAACCTTTTCTGCACCTACAACAATCATTAACCTGTCGCACATTTTGAGTTCATCAGTGACGTCGGGCAGGTTGACCCCGTACATGGAAAGGTGGCAGACTTTCCCGCCTTCTTCGTTCCATTTTTTTATTTCCTGCTTGAAACTAACGTTATTTTTAATGTAAAAGTTTCCACCCCAGCGCTGGACCACATCTTCAAGACTCTTCACTATCCCGGGATCATCAGAAGCAAGAAGCATGCCCTCAGCTCCAAGCAACCTGGCAGTTAAGCCAACATGTGTGGTAATCCTTTTGTCCCTTTCAGGGCGGTGCCCCAGACGCAGTAATACAATCCTCTTCATGTTCGGCTAAAACCCTTACAAGGTATTAAAGGGTTTCACTGAAGTTTCGCTGAAAAAGGAAAATATGGGTTACCACTGGAACCCATAAGTTCCAGGGATCCTCTTCAGCAGCATGCCTTCGACTATGATAGGGTTTGTCCTCTGAGCCGTTGTCAATGCGGTATCGAGCTTAAATTCTTTTTCAGCATATATGGTGAGAATTGAATCTCCTTTTTTGACCTGCTCTCCTTTTTTCTTGTGTATAGCAATGCCAGCCCCCTTGTCATTAGGGGCCCCTGCAAGTCTGGCAATCTCGATTATCCATTTGTTGTCGAACTCCATAACATACCCGTCTGCAGAAGCAACAATATCAGCAGTGTATTGCCCTATCTGTATATCATCGGATTTAATGTTCGGATCTCCACCCTGGGCTTCAATGATCTGCTTCATTTTCTGGAGGGCTTTTCCGTTCCTGAGAGTTTCAAGTGCAAGCTCTTTTCCGCGGTCTCTTGGGGCCGCACCCCCCATTTCAAGAAGAATACCAGCAAGGGCAGCGCTCTTTTCAATAAGGCTGTTTGGACCTTCCATGCTTTCCAGAACCTTCATGGCTTCCTTTACTTCAAGAGAAGGACCAACTCTTCTCCCAATCGGAGACGAACCATAAGTAATGGCACATTCAACATTCATTCCAAGTCTGTGCCCCAGGTTAATCAGATCTCTTGCCAGCTTCTGCCCTTCCTGAACATTGGGAACCTTCGTGCCTGGTCCGACAGGAATGTCCATTACTACATTGTCTGCCCCTATAGCTCCTTTTTTTGCCATGATTGAGGCAAGCATCTGGTAATAAGGGTCAATGGATAGGGGGTACTCAACTTTGATGAGCTTGTCATCTGCAGGCGCAATATTTGTGGCTCCGCCCCAGACTAGTGCGCCTCCCACCTTTTCGGTTATTTCCTTTACTTCCTGAGAGCTGAACTCAACAGGAGAGAGCACCTCCATAAGGTCTGCAGTTCCACCTGCGCCCGTGATTGCTCTTGAACTTGTCTTTGGGATAAGCAGCCCGTTTGCAGCAACTATGGGGACAACAAGGAGAGAAATCTTATTTCCTGGCACTCCTCCTATCGAGTGCTTATCCATGATAGGATGGGTATCAAATTCGATAGTATCTCCTGTATCTATCATTGCCCTTGTAAGCCATTCGACTTCATCGTCAGTCATCCCGTGGATATATGAAGCTGTTATAAAAGCCGAAAGCTCGACATCGCTCAGGTTTTCATCAACGATATCGTTTACAAGCATTTTGATCTCATCCTGGACAACAGGCTTTTTGTCCAGCATCTTCTTGATAACAGCCGCGGATTTTGAGCGAAAAGCCGGGACAACTTCGACAGGCTTATCCCAGTCCTCAAAGTGCTCGTAAACTTCAGAAAAGACGCCAAGGGTTCCCTGAGGGACCATATTATCAGTTGTGTCTGCAATGGCAGAAAGGCTTTGATGCCCACGGATGCGGACCCTATCTCCCGGGTTGACTCCCAGTTCCTTTGCATCGGCAACATTGATCAACACTTTGTGCTGTCCAATTCTTACATTAAAATGTTCCAGCTTCAACTGCATCGAATAAACACCATCCTTTTCATTCTCAATAAAATAATGATTTTGTCATTGTAATCGATTTCGCTTTAATTGACAATCTAAAGTTTTTCACGCACCAAAAACCCACAGAAAGTCTGGAAAAATATGGGAATATTAAGAGCATACGCAGTACATATGAGGTGAGGTCTGGTCTCAGATGAAAAATTCAGATTTTCAGACAAGATATCAGACTAAATACAGAACCGACCTGTCATATTAACCTTTTTATTATTTTCAGCAATTCCGTAATAAACCTTATGGAAGTCCTTATGAAAACAAAAGAAAAAATGGAGTAAAAAAGGTAGTAATAAAAACAAGTATGCACTGGAATTCAGTTATTTGCGTCTGGATATGTAAACCAGACCCTTGGCTACAACCATTGAAATTACACCTATCAATAGCGCAGTTAAAATAACCATGAACAGGTTTTCCTGTTCAGCAAATTGGAACATAAAATAGAATAGAATTACAGTAAATACTCCTCCAATAAACAGCAGAATTGCTGTCGGTCCTCCCAAACTCTTTTCAGTATCCTTAGACATAAATACGGTTCCTCCTGAGATAATTACATCAAATTATCGTTCAAATAAGCTTTCAACTTACCGCTTTCAAGTTACTCTTTGTAAATTACATTTAGAACATTTAAATCCTAAAAACCCTAATTCACCAGGAATAAGGTAGCAATTATAGTGTTTAATGAATAGGGTTATTGAAACTAACGAATAGGGTTATTGAAACATACGTTCAATTATGTTCAGACATGTACAGAAGTAACAGCCTTCTGGTTCTAAATAAATTTATAGTTTTTGATTTTGAAACCTGCAGTGAACTAACTGAAAAAAGTACTCGCTTTTAACAATAACAGGTTGTTATTGCCCTGCAGGTGGTCGATAAAACTGTTTTTGGCGTGGGATGGAATAGGCTCAAAAGAGGCCATTTTTGAGATTCTGGAAAAATATAAACCTGGATACGGCTATTGGAAGGTAAAAATATACGAAGAATCAGTATTAGAAAATTAGCTTTTACAGAAACTCAAGGCACAGAGATACATAATATTCTCTTGCAACTTTTTTAAGCCAGTCTGGGACCAGGAAGTACCTGTCAACGATAAGCTCATTCAGGTAATAAAGAGATTCTTCAGTTTTGCATTCACTGAGCCTCTTTACAGCAGTCCTTCTTCCCCATGCAGACCTTTCTTCATCAAGAGCTTCGAGATAAAGCTTGTATTCTTTGCTATCATCCATTACATTAAAATTATCTACTAAAGAATATAAATAGTTGTGCCCGACATCAGAAGCCTCAATATCCAGAGATTTTCAAGAGGAGGCCCGTGATACCACAAACTGCAATTAAATTCAATTTTATGTTTTGGAAGACAGGAAAATTTTGGATTCTGGAGAAAACATCCAGATAATCAAACTTAAGGACTATTCTGATAAACCAAAAAATTAGTTATTCTTAAGAGGATAACGTAATTTAAAAAAAATCAGAAAAAATAAAAGGGAATTTCCGTTATGCAGTGATCAGCTGCTGGCAATCCCCCACTCAAATGTTCGGTCTGTGCTACAAGTTAGCGTACAAAGATATAATGCCCGCATAAATATAGTTTACGAAATTCTTCTTAAAAGCCTAAAGTAATTAAAGACATTTCCTGAAAATCCATGATAGGCTTCATGACCAGGGCTGCAGTATATCTGAAAAAGGTACAGGGATAAATGTAAAAAAGCGATTTCAAGTCGTAGAATGTAAAAATAGGAAAAGAGAATTCCCATGCAATGATCAATTGATGAGAATTCCTGCACAAGGTTTTTGTTCACATTTGTTCGCTATGCTTACTAAGTATGTAATTATTCGTCAAAAAAGATATATAATTACCGGGATTGAAATTTCAATTTCGATAACGTATTGACTAGCGTTGAAATGTTTAATGCCAGCGATAATTTTAAGAGCATTATTAATTTTATTTGCATCATAATTTTTTTTAGATGATGAAACGAAAAATAAACGAAAAACAGTAAGAGGAAACAGTAGATGGAAAAACAGCTCTTTAATCGATGTTTCTCATCTGTTGTATGTCGTATTTAACACTTATTGGATTATTTATACTTATCTACACTCAATATTTGAGTCTGATTACTATATAGATTCAAGTTTTATTTCCTGCAAATTATATGCTTTTTGACTGTACAAATCAGATATTCGGAACGCTAGCATGAAATCGAATCTCAGATGCATCACATCAGATCATGTCTCCAGCATAAAGGATTAGATATTCCCAGCATAATCACCTTGTGCTTATCGCTTTTACAGGGTCCAGTTTCGCTGCCTGCCGCGCAGGATAAATTCCTGTAATCAGGTTCAGCAGGAAAACGGCAAGAATAATGATAATAATATCCTGAGCGCGCACAATAACCGGGATAAAGGAAATACCTCCGTAGACATCGGAAGAAGCAGCCGGGATCTCATACTGTCCTATTGCCAGGGATATAAGGACTCCTGCAAAAGTACCGACAAGAGCACCCAGAAGACCTAAAATCCCGCTCTGAAGGATGAAAATCCTCTGAATACTTGAAACCGTGGCACCCATAGCGCGGAGCATACCTATCTGGCCTGTTGCACCGATAACCGAAAGGTTCAGGGTGCTTACTACGCCAAAAGAGGCTATTACAATTATGAGCCCGTATACAACGTTGTTTGAAGTACTTTCTATTGCAATGGTACGGAGGATTGCAGGGTTTGTTTCTGTCCAGCCCTTTGCATTATAACCTAATTCCTCGATCTCGCTTGCAACTTCCCTATCGTTATTAAAATCACTTAACCTGACCGAAACCCCGTTAACCACATCCGGAACGTCATAGAATTGCTGGGCAGTATCCAGGGATGTATAGGCAAGGGACTCGTCCAGAGGAGACCCGGTATGAAATATCCCCACAACTCTGAGAGAGAGAGGATTTGCATTCGGAAAAGACACATCTATAGAGTCCCCAGGATTAACCTCGAGTTTATCCGCCATCTTTGAGCCGATAACCACAGTGTTTCTCGAAAAATCGAGTTCCTGAAAACTGCCCTCAACCACATCTTCTTCGATAGAGCTGATTTCATTTTCCTGTGAAGGGATCACGCCTTTAAGCTCAGCATTAAGAGAATTGTCCTTGAACCTGAAAGAAGCCTGCCCTGTAAGGAAAGGAGAAACTGCAGTGACCCCTTCAATTTCACTGATCCTTTCCATCAGAGTCCCGTAAAGGTAAATATAGTCTTCACCTTCCTGCGGCGAGACCGAGACATGAGGAAGTTTATTTACGGTAGTGTTGTAAAGCTCCCCTGTAAAACCCACCATAAGAGCCTGGGAAACCGTAAGTATCATAACAGCAAGGCCTATTGCGCCTACCGAAAGTAGGGTCTGGAATTTTCTTGCCCGTATCTGCCTCAGGGCAATAAAGAGTTCATAATGCATGAGACTCACGGCTTTTTTAGTCTTTAGTAAATTTTCCTGATCGGTGAATCTGTACTATTTAAACTGGTTAATGCAGCTTTTTGAAAAGAATAAAAACAATAGCAAGCCCTGCAAATCCTGACGAAACCGAAAAACCGGGGATGCCGTTCCCACCGCTTTCATTAGAGGTATTGTTTTCTGCGGCAGTGCTTGCCCCAGTAGCATTTGATAGAGGAAGGTCAGACTCAATAATGGTTTCCCTGCGCTCTATAACATCTCCATCGTTGCCTATGAGTTCAATCTCGAGCCTGTAGACTCCTTTCGTGAGCCTCTCTTTCCAGGCGACCTCAACGGTCTCGTCATCATCAGTCAAAAGCACCGGGACTCTCTCGCGGATGAATTCGATAAAAACGGAATTTCCAGGCCCGGAAGTTTCCTGCACATTATATACGGAAAAAACCAGGCTTCCGTTAAAAGGCACCTGGGAACGCCCTAAAACAGTTGCACTTGCCCCGGTCTCATCCTGGTAGATATCAGTAATTTTGGCATCGTCTCTGGCAGTAAAATTCTCTGTTGAAGCTATAAATCCCTGGCTGGGGGAATAGACCTTTATTTTCACTCTTCCAGCATACTCTTTATTGTTTTCGAGCAGGGAGCCCCACGGCGCAGAAAAAGTCTCTGGAACACTGGTAAGGGATGCCTTTTCGGTTTTTGTTGTATATGTCACATCGTGCCCATCTACAAGCATATATTCTATATCAAAAAGTGAAGCTTGATTTGGGGAGAGCGCAACAGTGATCCCTTCAGAGTTAGGGACGAGATCATCTACCTTAATCCTGGAAGCTGAGTTGCTGCCGTAATCAAAATCATATTTCGATTCTGAAAGCACCTGCCCCTGTTTCATAAGCCTTGCTTTTAAAGTGTAAGCTCCTCGTTCGGCATTCCTGACATCCCAGAATCCAACTTTTGTAACTCTCGTATTCGCAGGAAGACTGCCAGTTGAGAATTTCTGTGTAGCGATGATCTCTTCATCCCTGTCAGGCCTGACCAGAGACACTTCCAGGGTCAGATCATCTTCCTGCTGGGTTGAGTAGACTGTTACATCAAAGGATTCAATATCGCTGTAAAGTTCAGCTATTCGGGCTGGACCTGTCCCACCGACCTGAGATGTATCTGCGGCTGAGGCCGGAAGAACCGATAGAAGAAATAAAACAAGTATGAAAAGCATGGCTTTCATGATCTTTTTTCCCCGTTTCGATAACAAAAAGATTGTTTTGATCTTATTTAAAAGAAGTGTAGCCGGATAAATTCACTTTTTTACACAGAAACTATCAGGATAAAAAGAAAAAATAAAATAAGCAGATAAAAACGGAGTAGAAGTCAAAAATAAGAAACAAATAAAGGAAAGAAAACAAAAATTGAAAAGTCAAAATATCAGAAAATAAAGAAGTCATTAAAATTAAGTAAACAAAACCTGCAATGAATCCGAAAGTATTTATTCTTTAGTTGAAGTATAAGGTGACAATTATTAAATTTGGACAAGTTTACTTGATTTGCATCTTTAAGAGCAAAAATCTCATTATCGATGATAGTTAAAACCTTTACTTAAAAACATTACTTAAAACCGTTACTTATACTTGAATTATAT